>NZ_RJJX01000140.1 GCF_003996985.1 Ancylomarina longa | reverse complement strand
CAGTTGAGCACAATAGGATATATCCYTGAGAAGGAATTGTATCCACGCCCAACAGGCATTCCTTATCTGCAAATTTCAACCTCCAATTTGTAATGACTATAGGATAATCTTTAGTATTGTAAAGTTCAAGATATTCRTAATCCGGTAATCCARCACTAGGTGAGGGATCTGCCATAATTTCATTGATTACCAAATCATGAGCGTGAATTTCATGATAGGTGAATTCTATTAGACTATCCAATACATTTCCACACTCATCTTCCAAATATTTTATTTGCAACCTTTCGGGGATACCATCTTTAAAAGGTTGTTGAAAGATTAGAGCTATTGATTGTGGTGTTTTTAGATCAACTTGACTTATCGCATTTGCTTCCAGAGTATAATTCGAAAGTGTTTTGATACTCAAACTATCCATATACTCACTAAAATTCAGAACCAGCTCATGATCGGAACTAATTTGTATRCTACTTATTACAGCACTCCTGGTATCCGGATTTTCTGCATTAACAGAGTTCTTAAGTCCTGGTGTTCCACCTGTTGTTGAWAKGGARCTCRTCCAGTTCCCAAAAGTACTGCATGTGTTCATCGGATCAATTCGCTCCAAAGACCAACCKCCTTCGCTYTT
>NZ_RJJX01000138.1 GCF_003996985.1 Ancylomarina longa | reverse complement strand
CTCCCGCATTGCCRGCATCCAATGTGATGCTGCTGCCTGCACAGGTCTGCTGATCCGCTCCCAAATCTACGATTGAATTGGCATGAACAGTAACATTCACATCATCGCTGGCGGAACAGCCATTTCCATTGGTTACTGTTACAGAATAATTTCCTAATGTTGATACATTGATAGTCTGTGAGGTTTCTCCGGTACTCCATAAATATGTTGCTCCCGCATTGCCAGCATCCAATGTGATGCTGCTGCCTGCACAGGTCTGCTGATCCGCTCCCAAATCTACGATTGGATTGACATGAACAGTGACATTTACATCATCACTGGCGGAACAGCCATTGGTATTGGTTACAACAACGGAATAGTTGCCACTAATTGATGTGCTAATTGTTTGCGTAGTTTCTCCGGTACTCCATAAATATGTTGCTCCCGCATTGCCGGCATCTAAAGTAATGCTGCTGCCTGCACAGATCTGCTGATCGGCTCCCAAATCTACGATTGGATTGGCATGAACAGTAACATTCACATCATCGCTGGCGGAACAGCCATTGGTATTGGTTACAACAACGGAATAGTTACCACTRRTTGATGTRCTAATTGTTTGCGTAGTTTCTCCGGTACTCCATAAATATGTTGCTCCCGCATTGCC
>NZ_RJJX01000137.1 GCF_003996985.1 Ancylomarina longa | reverse complement strand
TGGATATGCAACAAAAAACTGGACTTTATATTAAGCCGCGATTATATATTTAGATTTTCCATATTGATCTGGGGTTAAATAGCCCAAAACAGAATGTATTCTTTGTTTATTATACCATACTTCAATAAAGTGTACTATTTCAATTTTAGCTTGAAAATGAGAATAGTAGTATCTGTGATCTATCATTTCAGATTTAATTATTTTAAAGAAACATTCAGCTACAGCATTRTCCCAGCAATTCCCTTTTCGACTCATGCTTTGTGTGATAACTTTCTTTTTAAGTAAGCCTCTAAATTTAGTAGCTGTATATTGAACGCCCTGATCTGAATGGAATATCAATCCTGGTTTAGTATCTCTATTTGTAATTGCCATGTTCCAAGCCTTGATTATGGTATCGTTCGTAGTCATATTATCCGATAATGACCATCCAATTACYTTACGATCAAACAAGTCAATAATTGTAGTGAGATACAGCCAACCTTGTTCTGTATGCACATAYGTAATGTCGGACACCCAAGCTTGAGATGATGATTGTGGATAAAAGTTCCTCTTTAAAAGGTTTTTAGATATTCTATTAGAATGATTCGAGTCAGTAGTTTGTACTCTGTATTTCTTATTAACTATGCTTTTAATACCCTGACTTTTCA
>NZ_RJJX01000136.1 GCF_003996985.1 Ancylomarina longa | reverse complement strand
GATACCGGCATAGTCATCATCGCAGATTTCAATAACATCGCCCGGTACATGGCGAAGCCCTTCTGCGCCGACGCTGAAATCCACGGTCTGCGTTTCCAGCAGTTCTGTTTTAATCAGCCACAGCCCGGCGCGGTGTGCCTGCCCCCGGCTGGTACAGCCAAAGGCATCCATCTTCGTAACATTACGACCGTAACGGGCAATGGCCTGCGTATCTTCAACAAGCTCTGTCGCCGTCTCCCAGCCGTTGTTCGGGTCAATCCAGTTCACCTCAACGGCATTATGGCGGTCCTTCAGGGCGCTGAAGCTGTAGCGGAACGGCGCGCCATCATCCGGCATCACCACATTACTGCGGTTATAGGTCCACGTCTTATCCGACGGTCGGTCCTGCACGAACGTCAGCGTCTGCCCGTTCCATACCGGCATACAGCGCATCGCCGAGCAGAAATCGCTGAGCACATCCCACGCCTTACGCTGTGTGGTCAGGTACGCATTACAGGTGATGCGCGGCTCCGTGCCGCCAAAGCCGTCCGGCACTGACTGGTCGCAGTACTGGCCGATGACATACAGCGCCCATTTATCCACATCCGCCGCACCAAGACGTTTCCCCATGCCGTAGCGCGGATGGGTCAGCATATCCCACAGACACCAG
>NZ_RJJX01000135.1 GCF_003996985.1 Ancylomarina longa | reverse complement strand
CATCGGAGAGCTCTCTTTGGGCTTTCCGAAAAGGTATCACATGCCAAGTTTAGCCTCACGGGCTAAAAGTTCTAGAGTCATACATTTTTAACCAAAAAAAAAAAGGTTAAACATAAAAGAGGGATGCAACACGAGGACTTCCCGGGAGGTCACCCATCCTAGTACTACTCTCGCCCAAGCACGCTTAACTGCGGAGTTTTGATGGGATCTGGTGCATTAGTGCTGGTATGATCGCACCCGTCATCTCATGCGAGCTATATCTATATATCCACTCCCMACCGATTCCGCCACTAGGCCRAAAARAATMKGSCCGGTCCMTCTTCCGCATGCACTGCAACGTGGGACCGGTGGCGGGYAYAWGAAATAATTTCCGCAGAAAAATAAAATAAAATAAAATAGSTCCWCCCGCTCTTTTTGTKTCGCCGCAATGTGGGCCCCGCTGGSAGAAYAGTAAAATAACTAAATARTCTCTCCAAAAAAAAAAAAATGAATGCCGCCCGCYCTTTYAYTRCGCCGCAATGCGRGGCRGGGGGAGSGAAAAAATCTCAATAAACGGTCACTTAAGTAAGCGCGGTAGGAACTCGCGCAAAAAGAGGGGTGCAACACGAGGACTTCCCAGGAGGTCACCCATCCTAGTACTACTCTCGCCCA
>NZ_RJJX01000134.1 GCF_003996985.1 Ancylomarina longa | reverse complement strand
CTTTTGAATTTGGTAAAACTGTCACAGTTACGRATAGGTATTGGCAACCTGTTCTACAATAAACTATACCACACTGTAAAAAACTTACAACGCATTTGTTYTTTGATATTTTACGGTATGTGGTGTATATATGTGTTGTTTCTTAGTCTATAGGCTAGTTCATGGATCATAGTTGGGCAGGAGGTTAGAAATGAGAGTCAATTTATTGCTTTGTAAAGAAATATTAGATCGTTGCTTAACCTACGGTGCCACAAAGCTTCTTAAGAGAGGTGTTTACATCTATCTGTGTAATGGAGAGTGGAGTCACTTCCTAGCAGTTGGCATATGATGCGTCTTTGAACACCTTCTACTCTTATCTTGTCTGTGTTCTCCGTGTTGGAGAAGATAAAAGAGCAGTATTTAAGGGAAGGTCGTACACACATTTTATAGAGGGTAAGCATAGCCTCTGTTGTGAAGAAAGTATTCGTTACGAAACCAGTTAACCGTCTAGATTTAAAAATAATAGAGGAGGCATGTTCTTCGAAGTTTAGGCTTCCTGTGTAATTAATTTCTAGATGATGTACTGACTTCAGTGTCTAGACTCTACTTTTATTTAAGTAGATTTGCAGTTCATAAGGATGCCGCATTAGTGGACGGGATTTCAACGAATAGCT
>NZ_RJJX01000133.1 GCF_003996985.1 Ancylomarina longa | reverse complement strand
TAAACAAAAGGATTTGCAAATAAAAGCGCTAATGCTACAACCAGTCCATAAATTGTTAAAGCTTTGATAAAAGCTAGACTAAGTAATAAAGTACCGCGTATTTTTCCTTCYGCCTCAGGYTGTCTCGCRATACCTTCKACAGCTTGRCCCGCAGCWGTACCTTGACCRACTCCAGGTCCAATAGAAGCAAGCCCWACRGCCAAYCCAGCAGCAATAACCGAAGCAGCAGAAACCAGTGGATTCATGATAAGTTCCTCACACCAAAATAAAGAAATAGTTAATGATACAATCATCCAATGACTTAGGACGTAATTCTAATTAAGTAATCGCTAAGATTAATCCAGCCAAAAAAACCAAAAACTTTAATTGAAATATGAAATAATATAATAAAATTATTGAATCATAAGAATTACTTTGATAGTAGTTCCTATCCGCGGGATTTTTAAAAATCCATAATATATATACGACTTTTTTATGCCATTTTTTTTATGAACCATTCTTTGAATTCTTCGTTCTTTTTTTATCATTTTTTTATCCAATTCACAGATAAAAAGGAAGAACTTCTAATCGAATCCCTATCTAAATCTAAATAGAAATTCACAAAAATAGTAGAGCAGATTCAGATTATATAGATCTTTAACTCATCTTTAACTCA
>NZ_RJJX01000132.1 GCF_003996985.1 Ancylomarina longa | reverse complement strand
AACCGAAAATGATAAAGATTTAGAGAAGAAGCTAAAGTGAGATGCAAGACTCACTTGATTATTTTATAGATGGATGGATGGATGGATGGATGGATGGATGAATGAATGATTGCCTTCTTCTGCTGTTTTCTGTTTTTCTTCTTTCCCTTCTCATTTCTGTTGTTGATCTTCAGCTATCTACACTTCATGGAAATGAGTGGTTATATGTAGATAATAGTAAAGTGCAATAGGTAAGAGATAATAATAATACTACTGACTYAATTACTAACTTACCAAATTGCTTACTCATTTACGTACTTGTGGCTTTCACTGCCAATCGAGCATAGGTGACCGACCAGAATTCTCCAATCCACTCTGCCGCGGTTCTTCATTTTCCACATCCAATACAGAATTATTTGAACACCGACTGTCGTTGTGGGACGAGCAGCACCATCACCGTTCTAATGCTTGTCTCAACGAGATACAAATAGCAAATCTATTAGAGAAAAACACAACATCAACATCAGCAACAACAATGATATCAATGAAATGAAATCAATTGAACTAAACAACATGAACAAGACCATCTAGTTTATTGTCATGATGTAACATTGAAAATTATCACATTACAATCATTATTCAATTGGTATAAATTGAAAGCAACCGAAAATGATAAAGA
>NZ_RJJX01000015.1 GCF_003996985.1 Ancylomarina longa | reverse complement strand
GAGCGGGAAACGGGACTCAAACCCGCGACCCTCAGCTTGGAAGGCTGAATCAACTGAGCTATTCCCGCATGGTAATATTTTTATTGATTGAACGTTTTCAATCAAAATCAAAGTGGGGAGAGCAGGATTCGAACCTACGAAGACGAAGTCAGCGGAGTTACAGTCCGCCCCAGTTGGCCACTTTGGTATCTCCCCATTTTACAATAAAGCTGAGCCGATGGAGGGACTCGAACCCACGACCTGCTGATTACAAATCAGCTGCTCTAGCCAACTGAGCTACATCGGCAATTACAAACCATCTATTTAACAGGCATAAATTACCTGAAAATTGGTTTGCAAATGTAAAAATATTTTAAATTTATCACAAAATAATAACCTGTTTTTTGTAATTATTTTGCCCGAAGCTTCTCTTTGTGCCTAACAACTTGTTTTCTCAACGCTTCCACAGCCAAATCAGCTGATTCTTCAAACGACTTACTTTGCTTCTTTGCAAATAAATCCACCCCTTTCACATCCAAATTAATTTCCACAACCTTATTTTCAGTAGTAGCTGATTTCTCTAATCGAAGAAACACTTTGGCACTAACAATATCTTCATTAAGCTTTGCTAATTTACCTAGTTTACTTTCAATAAAATTCTCCAAACTAACATCAGCAACAAATCCAATCGACTGAATATCTATATTCATACTTGTTCCTCCAAAATTTTATGCTCTTGGATGAGCTTGTTTATAAATGGTATTTAAACGCTCGAAAGTGGTATGAGTATAAATTTGAGTAGCAGCAAGACTAGAATGTCCCAATAATTCCTTCACAGCATTAAGCTCAGCTCCATTATTTAATAAATGTGTAGCAAAAGTATGTCTCAACACGTGAGGACTACGTTTAGATAAAGTGGTGATTTTGGACAAATGTTTTGTCACAATTCGATACAATAACTTCTCGTAAGCCGGAATCCCTTTATTTGTAACAAAAAGAAAACCATCCCCTTTTCCAAAAGTATTATTTCTAAGCTCAAGATAATCATCAAGAAGCTTTTCAAGGCTTTTGTTTACCGGAATGATTCTTTCCTTATTTCTTTTACCCAAAACCTTAACTAAAGATGCACCTCTATCAAAACTATGATCTGTCAGATTCATCAACTCAGACAAGCGCATACCAGTCTGGTAGAACATTTCAACAATCAATTGATCTCGAGCTCCCTCAAAACCTTCTCCAAAATCAATCTCTCTAAGCACTTGCATTGCGTGTTCAGCAACAAAACCAGGTAGCTTTTTAGCTTGCTTTGGTCCCACCACCCTATCCATTGGATTAAGGCTAATTACTGAATTTCGCAACAAGTATTTAAAAAAAGATTTCAAAGAAGATAATTTCCTATTTACAGTCCGTGAAGTCTTACCTTCATTCATTAAAAAAACGATCCACTTCCGCACATCCCTAAACCCAATATCTTCGATTGCAACTAACTCTTTGTCTCTCGATATAAAATCGAAAAACTGTTTCAAATCACAATCGTAAGATAAAATGGTATGTACCGAATATCGTTTTTCGTATTGTAAATAAGATAGAAAAGATTCCTTATAACTCATACATCCAGGATATTAATCCCTCAGGATCAACCAAGATACAAAAAATAAAGATATCAAGGAACTAAATTCAAGAAAATCAATCTTCTGCTTGCTGCAATTTTTGTACGTAAATTGCGTGCATTTTCTCTTCTCTTCTCTTGATAGATGGTTTTTTATAAACCTGTCTTCCTCTTAATTCTTTAATTACTCCAGTCTTTTCGAATTTTCTTTTAAATTTTTTCAAGGCTCTTTCAATGTTTTCGCCCTCTTTCATAGGAATAACGATCATAATTCTCTTCTTTTAATTTTATATTTTTCTAAGTGAGCCGCAAATTTATCAATTCAATTAGTATAATTCAAATATATTTGGAAAAAAGTAATGAACTTCTCTTCAAATTAACAAATTAGTCTTCATTTAGAATGAACAAAGGTAACAAATAAGCGGATTCTTCTCAAATTGATTCTTTTCTAATTTAATCTCAAGTAAGGAACTATTTTTTTATAGATGGAATCATCCACGATTCTTTTGCTTAAAAGTTCTTCCTTTCTCTTATATTTTCCATTTCTATCTCTGTATCGTATAATATCCAATGCAAGTCTATTACTAATATATGGGTGTTTTTTTAACTGGTCTAAGTGAATCGAATTCAAATTAAGATATGAAATATCATGAATATCAATTGTAATGAAGTTTTTTATACGTTCATATTCACTTTTAGAAATACCATAAACTTCCAACAATTGTCTTTTTTCAATATAGCCTCCCAATACTTTTTTGTATTTCACTATTCTGGAGGATAAAACAGAGCCAATTCCAGGAAGTCGTTTTAACTGATTAGTATCGGCAAGATTTAAATCTAATAAAGGAACGCTTTGAAGTGAATCCTTATTCTGCACGGAAGCTTTAATTGAAACGAATGGTATTAATCTATTCAATTTTAAGGAATCAAATCCATAAATTTTTCTCAAATCAGAAGGTGTTTGAAACCTTGCTCCAGTTGCCAAATATTTTTGAATTCTATAGCTAATCTTTCTACTTACTCCAAAACTATCCCAAATTAAAGGAGATATGGTATTTGGGTCGAAATAAAAGTACTTATCGACGACTTCAATTTTATTGAAATTCTCTTTTATTATTGTTTTTTTAGAATCTATTTTAATATAGGCAAGAACTCTATTATATTCAGATTTATGAATTCCGTAAATTTTCATTAGATCTGATTTTCGATAAAACCATCCGCCTTTCAATCGATATTTAAGGATATTATTAATTTGAAAATCATTAAATCCAAGTTTCGAGAGAGTTAATTTATTTGCAATATTAGGGTTGAAAAAGAATAAGGAATCTCGATTTTTCGTTACACTTTTAGTTTCGATTGATTGCATTAAACTATCCAGATAGCTCTGTTCTTTTCTCTCAAAAAATGCTTGGTCATCTTCTTTAGAATCCAAAATTTCTGAAATTATTAATATCGAAAATAACAGAACAAGCAAAATAATCAATCCATTTTGTTCTGATTTAGAATAATTGAAATATTCTTTAATAATTTGCTTCAGCCTCATCACTTAATATCAGGAATAAATTTGAAGAGAATCACCCAAATGAGAAGAATCCTAATCCATTTAGAAATACTATTGCTATAGCTCCTGGCGCAATAAACTTCACCAGAAAAATAAAGATCCGGACCAACCATTCCACTATAGATGATCCTTGAGACAATTCTTCAACAACCTTCTCTCGACCTAAATACCAGCCAACAAATAAAGAAATAAATAATCCTCCCAGAGGAAGTAGCATATTTGCGGAGATCCAATCCAATAAATCAAAGAAATTAAAATTGAATAAAGTGTAATCTTTAAGAATTCCCATAGATAAGGAACAAACAACACCCACTATAGAAATTAAAACAGTAGCCAAAACGGTTGCTGACTTCCTTTTTAAATTTAATTCTTCGGTAAAATACGCAACTACCACTTCGAGAATAGAAATCGAAGAAGTTAATGCAGCGACAGTTAGGAGTATGAAAAATAGAGGAGCAAAGAAAAAACCACCTGGCATCTGCTGAAACACATTGGGTAAAGTGATAAATACAAGTCCAGGGCCACTACTTGGCTCAATTCCAAAAGCGAAAACAGCTGGAAATATTGCAACTCCGGCAAGGATTGCGATGAGAGTATCGGCAACAGTAACCTGAAGTGCTATTTTTGTCAGATTATTTTTAGCACCAATATAAGATCCATATGTAATAAGTGTACCCATTCCTAAACTAAGAGAGAAAAAAGCATGTCCCAAGGCACTTAATATTCCGTCAGCAGTGAGCTTAGAAAAATCGGGGTAAAATAGAAAACTTAAACCTTCATATGCACCTTTAAGTGTTAAGGATCTAATATCAAGTACAATAATTATCACTACCAATAATGGCATTAAAATCTTAGAATATTTTTCGATACCTTTTTTGATACCTACAATTACGATCCCCATAGTCATCAACATAAACAGAAGTTGATAAATAACAGGCGTTATTGGAGACTGAATAAATTCTGTAAAGCTTGACTCAAGCTCTCCTGGTGACTTTGCTGCGAAACTATTTGTAAGTGCTCTAATTACATAATCGATACTCCAACCAGCCACAACTCCATAAAATGCCAATATCATAGCAGCTGCCAATACCCCTAATAATCCTACAAATTTCCATGATGATCCTGGAGCCAGATTTTTAAAAGCTCCAAATGGATTACGTTTGGATTTACGACCAATCATGAATTCTGATAGCATAATTGGTAATCCTATCAAAATAATAAAACCAAGATATACAAATAAAAAAGCAGCTCCACCGTACACTCCGGTGATGTAAGGGAATTTCCAAATATTCCCCAAACCAACTGCAGAACCGGCAGCTGCGGCAATTACGCCAAATTTACTAGAAAAGGAATCACGACCAGATTTGGTGTTTAGATCCATAAATTAAATTTTAAGATTTTATTATTCAAAAGGGCAAGTTCAAATTTGCAAAATTAAAGATCGAAATCAAAAAAGGCTACCGATTTTTATAAAAAAAAAGCCCGAACAATGTCCGGGCTCTGCAGTATAATTAAGTTTTTAATTACGATCGATCGCATTCAAATCTTCAAAGGCTTGTTTCAGTCTGTCTCTCATTGAAACTTCAGCTTCACGCAACCATTTTCTTGGATCATAAAACTTCTTATTTGGCTGGTCTTCACCTTTTGGATTTCCAATTTGTCCTTGTAAATAATCATGATTGGCAGCTTCGAAACCACGAATACCATTCCAAAATGCCCACTGGGTATCAGTATCAATATTCATTTTCACAACTCCGTAAGAAATTGCTTCTCTAATTTCGTTTAAGCCAGAACCAGAACCTCCATGAAATACAAAATCTACTGTATTAGCAGCAAGTTTATATTTTTCTGAGATATATTTTTGAGAATTATCTAAAATTTTTGGAGTTAAAACAACATTTCCTGGCTTATAAACACCATGAACGTTACCAAAAGAAGCTGCAATTGTAAATCTATCCGACACTTTTTTCAACGTCTCATATGCTTTTGCAACATCTTCGGGTTGTGTGTAAAGTAAAGAATTATCCATGTCGGAATTATCAACACCATCTTCTTCTCCACCAGTACAACCCAATTCAATTTCCAAAGTCATACCCATTTTGCTCATTCTCTCTAAATAGTTTGCACAAATCTCAATATTTTCATCAAGAGGCTCTTCAGAAAGATCTAACATATGAGAACTAAACAATGGTTTACCATATTTTGCAAAGTATTCTTCTCCTGCAGTTAAAAGACCATCTATCCAGGGAAGTAATTTTTTAGCAGCATGATCGGTATGCAAAATTACTGGGATTCCATAGTGTTCTGCAACTAAATGTGCATATTTAGCTCCTGCTACAGCTCCAATAATTGCAGCCCCCTGGCCTTCGGCTTTAATTCCCTTACCAGCAAAAAATGAAGCTCCTCCATTGGAGAACTGAATAATGATTGGAGAATTCACTTCTTTGGCAGCTTCAAGAGCAGCATTAATTGAATTTGATCCTACAACATTTACGGCAGGAATTGCAAAGCCTTCTTCTTTAGCAACCTGAAATAACTTTTGCACATCGTCACCAGTTACCACACCTGGCTTCACAACATCTAATACTCGTTTCATAATAATATAATTTATTGGATTGTTCTTTCAATTAATGAAATGGAAAGTATATTTTCACTACGAAGTTAAAAAGAAATAATAAATTTTGCACTGTTTTGGGAATAAGAAAATTACGCAAACGAATGCAATTTAGAAAGGGTATCCAATTCCAATATTAAAGGTTAGTTGGTTCATCCTAAATGGACGATGAGCGATAATCCATCGCTTAGATTCCTCTAGAGATGGATCTCTGAGTTTTAAACCTAAGTCAATTCTAAAAAGTATAAATTTTAAATCAATACGAGTACCAAATCCTGTTCCAAGTGCAATTTCTTTATAAAAACGATTTAATTGGAAATCGGCCCCCTTACGATCATCTTTTTTGGAAATAGCCCAAATATTTCCAGCATCCAAAAATAAGGCTCCTTCTAAAACCCAAACCAATTTAAACCGATACTCCATATTAGCTTCTAATTTTAAATCTGCAGTATTATTAGGATATATTGCGTCTTCAGAAACATAAGAACCGGGTCCTAAAGATCTAACTTGCCATGCTCGAAGTCCATTCGCACCTCCTGAGAAATAGCTTTTCTCAAACGGCAATACTTTTAAATTACCGTATGGATAACCCAAACCAAAAAACAAACGATAAACCATTGTGTTTGCCTTGTTGATTCGATGATTGAATCGATATTCTATATCACTTTTGATATACTGAGCATATCTAATACCAAAAAAATCATAATAGGAACCTTCGATATTTCCATTATCATCATAATCAATAGTCTTGGAATTCCCAAAGACTTTATCAATTGCACCCAGAGTATTACCTGCCACCTCAAGATTAAATCGCAAGTAATTATAATTGCCTGGTAAATTTATATTCTGATCATTATAGGTTAAAGAATAACGCGAAGTGGCAATAACGTGATCGGCAAACGAATTCTGAATATATAGATTATTAATAGATCCTAAAAAGTTATCACTCAAATTCTTCACATCAACAAAATTCAACTCAACCAAGTTAAAAGTATGTCTCAGATATTTCGATGATTTCCAGAAATATCCAAAGCTAGCATCAGCAATGGTCCTTGTATAATCTGGTCGTTGCTGATAATTATAGGACAAGGAAAAAGAAGTTTTGGGATTGTATGATTTTCTAAATTTTTCAGCATTAAAAAATGGTAATAAAAATTTAGGAATACTCATTTTCGTCTCAATACCATATTCCGATGAGTTAAAATCTGTCTGCTGACTAGATTTAACGGTTTCTCGTGCATTAGAAAGCTGAACATCAAAAATCTCTGCTCCTCCAAAGATATTCTTGTGCTGGTAGTTGAAATTACCAGCGAAACCAATATTCCCAGAGGAGTTAGTGCCCTCCAATTCTACAGAATAAGATTGCCGATTAAAAGGTGTAAGCTGAATAATACAATCGAGCAAACCAATTGAATCTGATTTTGTGTTATGAACCTCTTCAAACTTCACATTAACAAATTTATACTGATTCAAAGATTGCAAACGACTATAGGTTTGCTCAACAGTGTTCAAATTATATAAATCTCCTTTTTTAATTAGTATGGAGGATAAAATCACATCCGGTTTAATTTTCATCCTCTTACGAAATACAAATTCAGCATTTTCATACTCCATTGTATCCAATTCTGACAAATAAACCAAATCATTCATCAAGACCAATTTGGAATCATATTCCGTGAAAATTTCAAGCTTATTAATACGATATTTAAGGGTAGCTTTTGATAATGCCGGCTTTTTCATACCAACAAAAACATCCATTTGATGATCTTTATTGGTACTATCCATCATAAAATGAATATACTCTCTGGAAAAGTTAAAATAAGCTTGATTTTTTAACAATTTAGAAATCCGAATTCTTTCCTCATTCAATATATCTGAATCAACTTTTAAACCTGATTTAATATTCGAAGACAGACTATCCGCTGCAACATATTTTCTAAGATTGGAAGTATCAGACAACTCCTGCTTATTTTGAGATTCAGACAAGAAGTGATAAGGCAATTCATCTACTTTGTGATAAATATTTCGATAGCGATATGGCTGATTTGCCGTCACGTAATAATATATTTTCGCTTTTTTATGTTTATAAAGAACAGAATCCCTAACTACTGAATTATAATAACCTTTCTTTCGAAGATAAATTTCTATTTGTTTTAGGGAACGTTTTGCTTGAAATTCTTCATAGACAACTGGTTCTTCCCCTATTCGCCTTAGCCACTTATTAAAACCTTTATTCTCATTTCTTCCAGATAAATTATATAATCCCAAATGAAATCTCCATACTCCCAATATCTTAAGATTCGGCTTTTGTTTAATATTCTTCTTTAATTCGCCGGTATTTATTGATTTATCATCAACTTTAAGCACCATTTTATTGAGCAAATACTCCTTTTCCCCAACATATTTTGTAGTTGAACACGAAGCTGTACCCAATAGCAGACTTAGCAAAAAAATAAAAATCGGGAAATTATCAGTACTTTTGTATTTCACGTATGATTTCAAGGATAAAAAGAATGTTTTTCAGTTAAAAATTACGACAAAGATACTTAACTTCAGTGATATTTTTCTGGCATCAGAAGCCTTTTCAAGAATTATTTCTCAAAATTAATGAACGTGCTTTCCAACAAACAGATCAAGCTAATCAGCAGTTTACAAAAGAAAAAATATAGGGATCAACATCAATTATTTATTGCTGAGGGTGACAAGTTAGTAATGGATCTGCTTCATGCAAAAACCGAAGCTGCCTATCTAATTTACACAAAGGATTGGAGGAATCTATCAAATCCTTTAAAAAAATACAAAATTGAAAAACGAATTGAGGTAGAATCCAATCAACTTAAAAAAATAAGCAATTTGAAAAATCCATCTCCGATATTAGGTGTTTTTCACATACCAAAATTTAAAATACAAGATGATATAATTCAAAATTCCTTATCGCTATTAATCGATGACATACAAGATCCAGGAAATTTAGGAACGATTATTAGAATTGCCGATTGGTTTGGAATACAAAATGTTTTTTGTTCCCCTAATACGGTTGACCTTTTTAATCCTAAGGTAATTCAGGCGACAATGGGAGCTATTTCGAGAATAAAAATTAGTTACACTCCACTTGGCGATTTAATTAAGAAGCATCAAAAAGAAAACTTTCCGATATATGGAACTTTTTTAGAAGGAGAAATCATCTACAAAAGTGACTTGCGCAACAAAGGATTTATCATCATGGGAAATGAAGGGAAAGGGATTTCCCCAGAATTACAGCAATTAGTATCCAAAAAATTATTTATCCCAAATTATCCTGCAAACCAAGCTACATCTGAATCGCTAAATGTCTCCGTCGCCTGTTCCATTATTTGCTCAGAATTTAGGCGAAGATAAATTAACGAACGAATTAAAGAGAGTAATCTCCTAAAAGTTCACAAATACTTCCAAAAGATTATTTTCTTTGATCTTATTTCATTCCAAATTGATTCTTATATCTGTTAACGGCTTCAGCGGACAGTTCTCCATCCATTGCTGCAGAAACAATTCCACCAGCATATCCTGCTCCTTCACCACAAGGAAATAACCCTTCGATTCGAATATGTTGCAAAGTATCTGGATCTCGTGGAATCCTCACGGGAGAAGATGTACGAGACTCAATGCCAAGAATAAGTGCATCATTAGTTAGGAATCCTTTTGATTTTTGTCCGAAAATTCTGAATCCTTCCTGTAAGCGAAACCGGATTAATTCCGGAAGCCATTGATGCATCGGAGAACTTATCACTCCAGGTCGGTAAGATGTTTTTGGTAAAGATTCACTTTTTTGTTCCTTCACAAAATCCAACATTCGTTGTGCTGGAGCTGTTAAATTTCTCCCTCCTTCATTAAAGGCAATTTCCTCCAACTCCTCCTGAAATTTTAGTCCGGCAAATACACCATATCCCGCATAAGCTTTCAAATCTTCAACTCTGATTTCCACAGCCATGCCTGAATTTGCAAAAGCTGTATTTCTATTCGAAGCAGACATTCCATTTACGACCTGTTGATTATCATTGGTCGCCGCAGGAACAATTACACCACCAGGACACATGCAGAAGGAGTAAACTCCACGTCCTTCCACTTGCTGAACAAAGCTATAACTGGCTGCGGGTAAATATGAACCTCTCCCCTGTGGATTATGATACTGAATCTGATCAATTAACTTTTGTGGATGTTCTATTCTCACTCCCATGGCAAATGATTTGGCTTCCAGTTCCACTCCACTATTATTCAAATTCCGATAAACATCTCTGGCAGAATGCCCCGTCGCCAAGATCACAGCCTCTCCGTGACGTTCCAATCCGTCTTGCATACATACGCCTACAACCCTATTATTCTTTATTATTAAATCCTTCACTTTCGCAGAAAAATGAACTTCGCCTCCAGATTGCAAAATCGTTTTTCTAATTTGCATAATTACTTTTGGTAAAACATCAGTACCAATATGTGGATGTGCATCGTAGAGAATTTCATTCTGTGCCCCGTGATGATGTAGTATTTGAAGTATACGTTTTAGATTTCCTCTTTTCTTTGACCTTGTGTACAATTTACCATCAGAAAATGTACCGGCTCCACCTTCTCCAAAAGCGAAATTCGAATCCACATTTACCTTTCTGGTTTTATATAGAATTCCAAGATCCTTTTTCCTATCCTCAACACACTTTCCTCGCTCCAAAACAATAGGCTTATATCCTAATTCGATCAAACGAAGCGCAGCAAACAAACCCGCAGGTCCAGCCCCAATAACAATCACTCTTTTTTGTGCAGATACATCCGAATAATTAAATTCTTGTTTATCCTCTTTTTGCAATGGTTCATTTACAGCAATACGAAAACGCAAATTTATTTTCACATTCCTTCTTCTAGCATCTATTGACTTCCTAAGAATTTGAATACCTGTTATTTTATCAGGATTCATTTTCAGTTTTTGCGCTAAAATTGGCTTATAATATTTTTCATCTGAAGCCTCTTTAGGACTTAGAACCATATCTATTTCAGTAATCATTTCCAGAAGTATTGGGTGTAAAAAAAATTATTCGAAATGAAAAGAAAGTGTAATAATCTTTGAATTCACTTTTCGCATTGCATCAGTGTATGCTTCATAGCCAGGATTATCAAAATCATATTGATGATTAAGAATATCTCTCAGACCAACAGCAAATTTTAGTTCAGTAGCTAATTTAAAATAGGGTAAATAAAAATCGATTCCTGCACCTAATTCCAAATAAACATCTGTTGATTTTAATCTTATCAACATATCCTTATCCGGATTTAATGACTTTTGTGACTGAACATCTATTTTATAACTAGCACCTCCAATAAGATATGGCCGATAGTTGTTCAAACGTCTGGCACGGTATTTTAAAAGAAGCGGCAAATTTACCAATACCGATTCAACATTCACAGTCTCTAAAGGTAGATTAGAATAACGGATAGTTCGCTCCCCAAATTCCAATCCGGGAAGAAAACGTAAAGACCAATCTTCATGCAAACGCAGATCAGAAACAATTCCCACCGAAAATCCAGGAGTAAAACTAACCTGTTCCGCTCTTACATCTCCATTCCCAGAGTTGTAAATTGCAAAGTCCATTGAATTGATACCGAGGGTAAACCCAAAATGAAGCAATTTCTGATCTACCTCTTGGTAATTCAACATACTTTCTGGTTTGTATCTACCCTGAGCATAGGAAGTTGAAAAACAAGAAAATAAGATTAGTATTAAGAATAATTTTCTCAAATTGGGAGATTTATATTTTTAGTATAAACTTTTAAATCAAAAATTTATTGCTTGGACTTTGTTCCCATATAAATAGAAGCGATGCCAAAGCTCAGCTTAATTTGCTTTGTATCGGTAAACCCACATTCCTCATAAATCTTCAAAAAATCTTCTCCATCAGGAAAAGCATTTACCGATTCGGGTAAATAAGTATAGGCTGAAGCATCTTTGGATACCATTCTTCCCCAAAGTGGTAATATTCGAAAGAAATAAAAATTATAGAACTGCTTTACAGGAAACTTTCTTGGTTTGGAAAATTCAAGCACAACCACTTTTCCTCCAGGACGAACCACCCTATTCATTTCTTTCAGTCCTTTTTCCAGATTTTCGAAATTACGTACACCGAATGCTACAGTAATCGCATCAAATGAATTCGTTTCAAACTGAATATTCTCTGAATCTCCTTCAAACAATTCAATTTTATCCTGCAAATTTTTCTTTGCAATTTTTTCTCTACCTACGGCTAACATTTCCGTAGAAATATCAATCCCGATAACTTTATCAGGATTTAATTTCAGATTTGCCAAAGCGAAATCGCCAGTTCCTGTAGCAATATCCAAAACTATTTTAGGTTGCAATGGTTTAAGCAAATTTACAGCCTTTTTCCGCCATAATTTATCAATCCCCATCGAAAGAAAATGATTTAAAAAATCATATTTCCTTGCAATATTATTAAACATCAGAGCCACCTGAGCCTTCTTATCTTTATCTAAATCTTTATAGGGATTTACCACGAATTTGAAGATATAAATGAATAGTTATTGTTCTTAAATTATTCGTAAGACAATTGTCTTTTGAACGCTCAAAGATAATGAATGAAAAATAAAGAACCATTACTATCCTGTGTTTGGATTTCGAAGAACTATATTAGGCATTAATTCAAGTCTATAAAACAAATTGGCAACCACATTTTTTAATTGGCTGCCAAGTATTAATGCAAAATAAACCTATGAAATTTAGTTGACTGTCTTTTTTTGATAAAGTTCTTTATACTCGTCAATAAAACCATAGGATATATCATCAATTCTAAGCTCCCCTTTTGTAACATGCCCTAAAGCAGAAAAAGGAACACCACTTTCCATCATTACATCAACAAAGGCATCTTCATTTTCCATAGATACAGTCACTACTACACGACCTTGTGATTCCCCAAATAAAAAAGCATCTTGTCTTATTTCTGCCGGAGATGTAATATCAAACCCTAAGGATAAAGGCATTGATGATTCAAGCAAATTAAAAAATAGTCCTCCTCTTTCAACACTATGAGCAGAACAAATTAATTTCTTCTCGATCAAATTCTCGATAATACTATTAAGTACTTTTTCTTCCTCCATATTAAAATATGGAGTTCCTACATTACACTTATTATAGACAGAACACAAATATTCAGATCCGGAAATATCGTTTCGTGATTCCCCAATTAAAAAAATCATTTCGCCTTTATTCCTATAGATATACGACATATGATTTTCCTTTTTAGGAATAACTCCTAACATTGCAATTACCGGTGTTGGGTTTATAGCTTTTCGTTTGCCTTGTACAGAACTTTCGTTATAAAAGCTCACATTACCACCAGCAACAGGAGTATTAAAAAATTTGCTAGCTTCAGCTATTCCCTTGATAGTCTCCACAAACTGATAATAAACCTCCTCTTCCAATGGACTGCCAAAATTCAAACAATCGTTCAATGCCAATGGTTTTCCTCCCGAGCAATAAATCCTTCGAACTGCTCTGGCAACATTAATCTGAGCACCAATAAGAGGATTATTAAATACATAAACGGAATTTCCGGAAATCGTAAAACAAAGTTTTTTCTGATTTGCGTCCAAAGCAAAAACTTGCGCATCGGAAGGAGAACTATTTCTATTCTCCTCCAGATGAATTTTTAAATACTCTTTTATTACCAGATTAGGATTATTCACCATTTTATTAATCACCTTCCAATAATTATCTGGCTCTGGTATCATGTCAAAATAATCGGCACCATCACTTTTGGAGGAATTATGGTACTTTAAATCCAATTTTGGAGCACCATATCCCATGACCAAATCATTGGCTACTAGTTCGGCTACAATTGCAGCATGTTCGAAAAAACGTATGGTTTTATTATTAGTAATCCGACCAATTTCCTCACATGGAATTCCCCATTCTTCACAGACACTTCTTAATTGCTCTTTTTTATCACCATTCACTACAAACATCATTCGTTCTTGTGTTCGAGATAATAGAACCTGCTCAATAGTCATACCTCCCTGCTGCAGGGGTATCTTATTTAGGTCGATATCAATTCCTGTTTTTGCATGAACACTTATTGCAGCACACGAATTAATGATCCCGGCCATGTCCATATTTTCAATTCTCACTAAAATATCGTCCTTATTTAATTGTTGAATGGCTTGAATCAAAGCGTTTCCAAGAACCGGATCTCCCTTTGGAATTGAAAAATCTTCATTCTGTCCAAAAACTCCTTCCGATCCAGTTGAATTACCAACAATAAAAATAGCTTGGCCAACGGATAATTCACGATTATATATCAGCTTATCTTTCTTAATCAGACCGGCAACCATCACATTTACTAATGGGTTAGTGTCATAGGAAGAATTATAACATATTTCACTACCAATATTTTCCATGATCAAAACATTACAATAATTTTGAACACCTTTAACTACTTCTGCTAACAACCATTTTGTTCTGTCCAGAGCAGAATCTCCAAAACGTAACGAATTTAACAACATCTTTGGTTGTGCACCCAAGCTTGCCACATCTCTACAGACATCACCGACACAAGTTGCAGCTCCTTGATAAGGATCAATTCCGGATGGATGATTATGCGTTCCCATCTTAAATACACAATACTCCCCATCCCCTATATCCACCACGCCTGCATTAGATTCAGTTGCGCCAGAAATAATATATTTTCCCTTATTAGGCAAAGCATTTATCCAATTGTAAGAACTCTTATACGAAACGGTTTCCGACCACATTACAGCATAAATTTGCAATTCCAATAAATTGGGATCACGACCAAGATTTTTGCTTATCCTTTCAAAGGCCGCCCGATTAATACCTAAATCTTCTGCCTGTTCTATCATTATATCCTGATTTTCCATGTTTCGTACTTTTTGAGGTTGAATATTTTAAATTTATAAAAAATAAGATAGGAACACGAATTATCAAGATGCTTTTTACCTTATCTTTATTCCCTTATTTATTAGGACTCAGCCCTTAACTATAAAAAATAGATTAATATAAAAAATCCCAATAATGGACTTGAATTATAAAATAATCTTTTCTTGATCAGAAATAGATATTAAAAAAACACATACTAATATAAATCTATTGTTATGACAAAAATTGCTTTTATAACTGGTGCTACCGCAGGCATTGGTAAAGCCTGCGCTATCAAATTAGCTAAAACAGGTTACGATGTAATCCTTTCTGGCCGCAGGGAAGATCAATTAAATTTGCTAAAAACAGAAATTCAATCGAAATATCATCAAAAAGTTCTTAGCCTTGTTTTAGATGTGAGAAACCAATCTGATGTAAATGAAACCATTAACAAGCTACCCATAGAATGGAAGCAAATTGATTTACTTTTGAACAATGCTGGTTTGGCTGTCGGTGTTTCTTCATTGCAGGATGGAGTGATAGATGATTGGGAAAGGATGATTGATACGAACATTAAAGGTCTACTTTATATCACACGTGCATTAAGCCCTATGATGATTAAAAGAAAACACGGCCACATTATTAATATTACTTCCATTGCTGGAAAAGAAGTTTATCCCGGAGGTAATGTTTATTGTGCAACCAAACATGCTGTTGACGCTTTAACCAAAGGAATGAGAATCGATATGCTGGAACACAATATTAAGGTGAGTTCTATTGCTCCGGGAATGGTAGAAACAGAATTTTCGATTGTTCGATTTAAGGGAGATAAGGAAAAGGCCGATCAGGTTTATAAAGGATTTACCCCTCTTTACGCAGAGGATATCGCTGATGCGGTGGAATTTATTGCAACTCGACCAGATCATGTAAATATTAATGATATGCTGATAATGCCAACAGCACAAGCATCGGCACGAGATGTTAATAAAAAGTAGAATTGCAGCCTTAATTTAAGGAGAACAAGAAATTTCTTCGGATTCAAATATCCATCTTCCCGGCTTAAAGTGCTTGGATTGAAAGTGAATTTTTTCCGCAAGCTGATCTCCTTCTACTGCAATTATTCTATTTAACTTACCTATAAATAAAAATCTAAGATTTCGGCTAATCCAGGCAGCAAAGCTTTCGAATAGCCGAAATTCTTTTCGCCTACCATAAATTACAGACGGCCGATAGATAACAACCGATTCAAAATCGAGGGAAGTAATAAAGGACTCCGCCTCCCCCTTTACCCGTTGATAAAAAAAATAGGATTGAGGACTTGCCCAAATTGCACTGATCAGATGAAAATCTTTCACACAGCACATTTCGCATACTTTTGCAAATCGAGTGATATATTCAAAATCTACTTTACGAAAATTTTGTTTGGTTTGAGCCTTTCGAATTGTAGTGCCCAGACAACAAAAAGCAACATCCAGACAATCCGGAATATCCTCTGAACATAATTTTTCAAAATCAACCTTAATTTGAATTAATCTTGGATGTGTAAGTTTTATTTTTTTCCTGACCAAAATATACACTTTGGTATAATCCGCATCCTCAAGCAGTCTTTTCACCAATTTTAAACCTGTAAACCCGGAGGCTCCACTTACCAGTGCTTTCATATTTTGTATTTATTATCAGTACTCATCAAAAACTTATACGAAAAAATCAGACATGTAGATTGTATTTAATACAATTTAAATGGGTTATTGAATTTTGCCAATACGGCTCTATGAAGAAAATTAATAAAACTCCTTGAAAACCATATAATCCTACCACTATAAATTTGTGATTTTTTGAAAAATAAGCAACACTTCATTTTTTGAAAAATCGAAACAATTTTTACATAAAAACGGCTATAAGCCTTGCGATTGTTGATACCTTACCCGATTGGAGGGGTAAAAGAGCGATTGGAGGCTCCATCCCCTGATTAAATGCTTAATTGAAGCG
This sequence comes from Ancylomarina longa, assembly GCF_003996985.1. Classification (GTDB taxonomy): domain Bacteria; phylum Bacteroidota; class Bacteroidia; order Bacteroidales; family Marinifilaceae; genus Ancylomarina_A; species Ancylomarina_A longa. The sequence continues at coordinate 73,206 of NZ_RJJX01000015.1, read as the reverse complement.
ATTTGAAGAATCAAAAACCAATTAAAGCAATAATTTGCTTAGTGAAGGTTTGAAATCCAAATCTGGAGATTATAATTGATGGAGTTAACAATCATTTTATCTAAGAAAAGTCTCCAACTTCTTTATAAGATCCATTCGATTAATCGGCTTCGTGATATAATCATCACATCCTTGTGCCAAGGCTGTTTCCTTATCTTCGTTCATTGCATATGCTGTTTGTGCGATAATAGGTAAATCAGGTATAATGTTTTTAATTTCGCTAGTCGCAAGTAATCCCCCCATTCCTGGCATCCGAATATCCATGAGTACCAATTTCACATTTTTATTCTCTTTGCATATTTGTATGGCTTCCTCACCCGTATTTGCACGGATTATATCGTAATTACTTCTTTTCAGGATCGCCTGAATTAATCGATAATTGGACAACTCGTCTTCTGCGACTAAAATCAAAGGACTGCCATTCTCCATTTTTTCAGGCACATTATGCGTTGGGGATTGTTTTATTTTCTCAGCGGAAAGGAGGCAATTTAATCTTATCGTGAAAGTTGAGCCTTCATTAGGTCGAGATTCCACTTCTACACTGCCGCCTAGCAAATCAATATTTTTCTTCACTATTGCTAATCCTAAACCTGTGCCTCCAAATGTTCTGGTAATTGAATCGTCCACCTGACGAAACCGATCAAATATCAAATTCTTTTTGCCATCCTCTATTCCAACGCCACTATCCTTCACATATAAATGTAATTCCTCACCAATTATCTTATAGCCAAATTCCACAAATCCGTCATTCGTGAATTTTAATGCGTTCTTCAAAAGATTTCCAACAGATTGAAGTAATCTTTGAAAATCAGTTTTTACTAATATTCTTTTGTAATTAGTGTCTGGATTAAATTCTAAATCCAATCGCTCCTTACTTTGTAGAATTTGCTTTTCCTCGGCAAGTTTTTGAATTTCAGACATAAAATTCGCCATCAAAAACTCTTCCTTATTTATTTTCACTCCACCTGATTCCATTGCTGTAAAGCTGAGGATATCCTCCACAATTCCGAGTAACTGATTCCCACTTTTATTGATTAAGCTAACAAATTCCAATATTTCCGGCATAGTCATCGAATCATCACAGAGATTTGAAAACCCAATAATAGCATTTAATGGGGTTCGTAATTCATGAGACATATTTGCTAAAAAAGCAGATTTCAAACGATCAGATTGCTCTGCTTTATCCTTTGCATCGAGTAATTCCTTTTCGAACTGCTTATACTTGGTTATATCCTCTTTAATCGCCAGAAAATGCACAATCTCTCCCTCTGCATTCATAATAGAAGAGAAATTTGCTCTTTCCCAATATAAATCTTTATTCTTTTTCACATTTAAGAATTCACCTTTCCATTCTTTTCCGGCAGTTATCGAAGCCCAAAGTTCCTCATAGGTTTCCTTTGGTGTGAATCCTGATTTTAAAATTCTAGGATTTTCCCCATTTACCTCTTCTGCCGTATAACCAGTTAACTCACAAAATTTTGGATTTACATATTCAATATTTCCGTCCAGATCTGTAATAATAACGGAAGCTGGACTTTGTTCCATCGAAAGGTGAAGCATTCTTATTTCTTCGGATTTCAATTTTTTGATAATTCCTGCAGCTATTTGGGAAGCAATCACTTCCAATAATTTAATACTCTCCAAATTTAGTTCTCCCGATCCGGAATAGGAAGCAACTCCAAATGTACCTAAAACCTTTCCCTCTGCTATTAATGGAATTCCTAACCAGAATAATGGTTTTTTTTCAATTTGCAGACAATTAGATTGAACTCGTTCTGCCACTTGTTGCTTATCCAGGTAAAGCATTTTTTTCTCACGAAGAACTATGGAACTTAAGGACTGTGTAAAATTTACTTCCTCAAAAGATGCTGCTTTCCCATGGAATACTCTCAAACTCTTCTGGTTAGATCTCACTAGTTCCATAAACAACTCACCCACACCAATGACTTGCTCAATTTCTTCTGCAATATGTTGTATCATTAATATGGTATCCGTGGAGGAATTCAACAACTCTGAAATACGATGAATAATTTGTTGACTTTTTTGATTCCAAACCTGAGCTGTCAGGTTTCTATAAATAGCATAAACGGCAACCTGATTATCGCCTAATGTTATTGGCTTACCAATCACCTGTACATGAACTTGTTTACCCGATTTTGTTTGCCTCAATGTGGTTAAATCTACCAAACTTCCTCCAGATACATTATCTGTAGCATTCTTACCTTCATTTTTAAAATTCTCCGGAACAATTAAATCATTGATCAGTTGGTTTTCTGCCTCCTGCTGGGTATATTCAAATAAACTCTCAAATTCACTATTTACCTTAATTACCCTATCTTTATTATCGAGAATGACGATGGCTTCCGGAGAGTCATTAAATAGATTCTCGAAAAATGTTTTTTGCAAAAGCAACTCATTAGCAACGACCTTATTTTTATTAATTTCCGTCTTTAAGTCAAAACTCATTTCGAGTTGAGAAGAAATTCCCCGTGCAAATCTTATTGATTTATTAATATTCTCTTCAATCTCTTCTCTGGGCAATATTTTACAAAGATCTATTTCATCCTTATAATTTACATTACACCCCGTGCTACAGTGCTTGTGATCTGAATTTAAATCGGTATCTAAAATAAATTGTCCGTACACAAAATATCCAAATAGTAATCCTTTAACTTTTACCGGCACAAAAATAGCTCTTGCGTATTCCCCATATATTAGCTCAACACATTCATCTTTTCGCTCCGATTTCATTTGAGAAATATCTGCAAACCTATTCTCTTCACTCCTCCATATTCTACTACTGAAAAAGGAATTTGCCATGCAATCGTCACTATTCACATAGTTGTTTTGAAAATCGATAAATAAGCAAGGGCAACCACTAAAGTAGGAGAAGTCGTTAAGAATTGACTCTAAGTTTTCAGGAATTCCAATATCCTTAGAATCATTAATAGAAATATCATTATTAGAGGCTTTAGATCGTAGGTTTGAAATCATAGAGATTACTTTTGGTATAATAATTGGCAATACCTTGTTTTATACTCTAAAATTGAGATTTAGTTCTTATTTTTTAACAATTTTTAGCTCCTGAATTCTAATACTTTTTAATTATGACTAATTGTCAGAAAACATCCTTACCATAAGATTTTAGAGATGAAATTCACCTTCCCCTAAACCAAGTAATTTAACTATTAACCTAATGAATAGGGAGTTCTATTAATAATATTGCGCTGCGCATGTTTTTTTAATATATTTGATGAAGTTAATCTGTATTTTATGCAAAAATTAATTGGATTTAATATCAAGCGAAACAAGAAATTATTGGTTGCCGATATCATAAAATTCTTCGAGGTTCGGGGTTATGAATTAACTGATGCGAATGCAATTGGTATGGTTTTTAGGAGAGGTACTGTTCTGGGAAATTTTTTCTATTTAAATCCAATAAAATGGAATACGAAAGTAAATATAGAAATTATTAAAAAGGAACGAATGGATTACGATATTTTCGCGACTTACAATTTCAGCACATTAGATCCATTTTTGCTTCGAGAAGAAAACGAATATTTTAATGCCGAAACGAATGCTTTCTCAAAAGCAATTCAGGAATTTGATGTTAATGTTGATCAGGTGGAAGAACTCGCGCTACAATCCTCCAATTCCAATTATCAATATATGCTGAAATCACTTCCTGCGGGAGTTTTAATTTCGATTCTCCTACTGTTTCTGATTAATACATTGATGAAAGATAGTCTCCCCATTTGGATAGCTAGCATTATTTGTGCAACCACTATCCTACTTACCTATTTTTTATGGATAAAACTTAAAAATAACAAAAGCAATTATCCCGACACAAAACAATAAACCAATTAGTTAAACGCTAATCCTACAAGTCAAAACTTGCGTAATCATAGCACAAATAAAATATTTTTCAAACGTTTGCGCTATGTTGTAGAACTTATCCGATTTAAGGAATTATTTAAAATATTATAAATAGTTTTGAACTATCGATTACGAAATCAAAGTACTGATAAGAATCGCGACTAATAATTTGAAGTTTGATGTTTAAAGGACTGTACAAAAGGCTGTGCAGTCTTTTTTTTAGAACCGGCTAATCATCCCAAAATGAATCTTCGCATTTTGAAAATCCAAATTTTGACCATTCTGGCTTCCCAAAGCATAGTTCAGTGAAAATATTCCGGATTTGGTTCCAAAGTTAATTCCAAATCCTATTCCCCATGGATAATCAACAGACCTGTCAGTATTCAATTCATTTTTATAATATGCCCCATCCCAAAAAAGATATAAACTAGTATTTTTCTCCGGAATAAATCTAATTTCACTAGTTAATACTGTATATTTCGAAGCACGAAAGGAATCCTCATTAAATCCTCTTAAATTAGAAATTCCGCCTAACTTAAATAAGTCATTCAAGAACAAATCAGAGGCAGATAATATTCCTCCCTGATTCTTTATACGATAACTAAATTTTGAAAATAGAGGGATGTTATATTCCCATTTCCAACCTGCATTCAACATGGATTGCTTAAAAGGAATTCCCTCATAAAAATGCTGTGGTAAATTATTATTTCTTTTAATTTTATGCTTTCCTATTGCAATATTAAAATTTACATTCCACCCTTTTCTTGGATTAAAGTTATAATCAAGATTTTCGAAGTGATAAGCTACACCCAATAAATTGGTATTCACATCTGCGAAATCAGGCAATTGGCTCGCATTTATAAAATGATTAGTTGCTACCAAATGAGAGGCTTTTGAAGTCCAAAATAATTTTAAGTGATTCCTACCGCTTTGAAACAGACGCATTCCGAAATTTAACTTTGTGGTTATATACGTGGTATCTTGCTTTTGCAGGCTAAAATCCACATCTATCCCAACACTATTAGCTATTAAAAATGGATAGGATAAGCCCAGAGCAAGATTTTGGCTTTCGGTTTCAAACTTCTGCCAATTTAAATGAATACTTTCGCCAGCCGAAAAAGAATTCACTAACAACAAATTTATTTCTCCTGTCAAAGCTATTTTTCCGTTCTTCTCCGGATTAGATTGAATACCCATAATTCCATCGAACTGATTCGCGGGTCTTTTATCCAGATAAGTATAGAGTCTGGCTTTGCCTTTATCAAATTCTATTTCTGGCGCTTTTAAAGACTGCACAAAACTTAGGGCATTTATTTTACCGGAAACACGACGAAGGTCTTGTTCACTAAAAGCTTTACCAGGATTAATCCCCAGATATTTTTGCAGATATTTTTTTGTAATTCTATTATCTCCTTTCACCACAACACTATCCCACACAATATATCTTGATGGTATTATCTTCCAAGTTGCATTAAATACTTTATCCTCGATATTAAATTGCTGAACTTCAATACGAGCAAAAGGATATCCTTTCTCAGAAAGTTTTTGGATTATTGCACGATGATTAGGATTTACGTCAACCATCTTAAACCCATTTTTCATCGAAGAAAATGTATTCCTCTGATTTAATAATCCTGAAACTTGGTCCATATTAAAGTAGCTGTATGACCCCCACTTATACTTTGGACCAATATGAATTAAAGCAAAAATACTATCCTTTTTCCTATACAAAGAATCCACATTTGCTTCTATATATGCACTTTCCTTTAATCGCGAAATTCTATTTTCTAATCTTTTTAAAGCTGTCTCTTCATTTGTGAATCGTTCTGTATCGTGATGAAAGAATTTACTTAAATCAAAGGTTTGCTCAGAAAAAATCAATTTCATTATCACACTTTTTTTCTGAGACAATCCGCTGAAACAAATAGCAATGAACAGTAAAAGACAAATAAAAATTTTCTTCATTTCATATAATATCAATACGGCTTAAATATAATACACCGTAACAAAAAGCAATTAGCAACGTTAAAAAGTAACATTACTTATTGATTGCAACCAATCTAATCCAAGTTTTTTTTTATATCTTTTGCAAAAATTAATTCTTGATCCTTAATTTATTTAACTCATGAAAAAAACACTTTACGCTCTGACTTTAATTTTTCTATTCGGAATAATATTCAGTTCCTGTGCTGTTGACAAAAGATGTCCGGCATATACGAAAACAGATACCGTTAAAACAAGTAAAACTGTTTAAATAAAATAAAAAATCTCAAAACTTGAAATTTTTTTTTATTTATAAACAATCAATTGCAATCGTTTTAATTGACCACATAAGCCTAATTTACTGATAATTACATTGATGCCAGTAAAAAACAGGCAAATAAAATAATTCCTTTTTTCTGTACAAAATATTTTTAAATTACATATTTTTGCCGTTGAGAAACAAAGGGTTTATAAATTAAAATTTATACACAATGTCAAAGATTAAAATTGGTATTAACGGATTTGGCCGTATCGGAAGATTTGTTTTCCGTCAGGCTGTTGCTAAAGGAACAATTGAAGTAGTTGGAATCAACGACTTAATTGATGTAGACTACATGGCTTACATGTTAAAGTATGACTCAACTCACGGAAGATTTAATGGTGAAGTTGAAGTTAAAGATGGTAAGTTAATTGTTAACGGAAGCGAAATCCGCGTTACCGCTGAAAGAAATCCAGCTGACATTAACTGGGGTGCTATTGGTGCTGAGTATGTTGTTGAGTCTACTGGTCTTTTCTTGACTAAAGAAAGAGCTCAAGGACACATCGACGCAGGTGCTAAGAAAGTTGTAATGTCTGCACCTTCAAAAGACGATACTCCAATGTTCGTTATGGGTGTGAATAATAAAGAATACACCAACGATCTAAACTTCGTTTCTAATGCTTCTTGTACTACTAACTGTTTAGCTCCTATTGCAAAAGTATTAAATGACAACTTCGGTATCATCGAAGGTTTAATGACTACTGTACACGCAACTACTGCAACTCAAAAAACTGTTGACGGTCCTTCTATGAAAGACTGGAGAGGTGGACGTGGTGCTGGTCAAAACATTATTCCTTCTTCTACTGGTGCTGCAAAAGCTGTTGGTAAAGTAATTCCTGCTTTGAATGGTAAATTAACTGGTATGTCATTTAGAGTTCCTACTCCTGACGTATCTGTTGTTGACTTAACTGTTCGTTTAGCTAAAGAAACTTCTTACGAAGCTATTTGTGCAAAAATGAAAGAAGCTTCTGAAGGAGATTTAGCAGGTATTCTTGGATACACAGATGAACCTGTTGTATCGAATGATTTTACTGGTGAAACCAGAACTTCTATTTTTGACGCAGGTGCTGGTATCCAATTATCCCCAACTTTCGTAAAAGTTGTATCATGGTATGATAATGAAATGGGATATTCTACAAAAGTTTGTGAATTGATCGAATATATGGATTCCGTAAAATAATCCTAACTTCAATAAAGTACAAAAGCTCCCTCAAAAAGGGAGCTTTTTTTTTATCCTAATATATGATTTATAACACATTCATTGTATAAAATTGTAATCAGAAAAACCATATGTTTGCTTAAGAAATAGGGAAATTATTCTCTATTAACAATTAAGAAAAAACAACAATTTCTACTTAAAATGTTAGAAAAATACTTAATGCACGAAAAGGCTCGAAATACCAAAGGTATTCCAGCCATGGCTTTAAATTCACAACAAACTTCTGAGCTTTGCCAACTACTTACAAACCCAATTGCAAGTCAGGAAAATCTTATCTTTGACCTCTTTACAGAAAGAATCGCACCTGGTGTTGATGATTCAAGCAAGATAAAAGCAGCCTTTCTCAAACAAATTATAAAAGAAGAAGTAAGCTCGCCTATTATCAACAAAAAAGAAGCTGTTAAAATTCTGGGAAGCATGATGGGGGGATATAATGTTCCCGTTTTAATCGAAACATTAAAAAATCCGGATCTCTCAGATGCCGCCATAAAAGAGTTGTCTCATACAATTCTAATATATGAAGCTTTTGAAACAGTAATGGAGTTATCCAAAACAAATAAGGCTGCGCAAAAAGTAATTGAATCCTGGGCAAGTGCAGACTGGTTTACTCAAAAACAAAAATTGCCTGAACTGATAAAAGTAAAAGTATTCAAAGTCGAAGGGGAGATTAATACAGATGATTTCTCACCTGCATCTGAAGCATTTACTCGTCCTGATATTCCTTTGCATGCCTTGTCTATGGGACGTGGTCGTTTTGATGGTGGTATTGAAACAATTGCGAAATGGAGAAAAGAAGGACATAAGGTTGCCTTTGTTGGTGATGTTGTCGGTACAGGCTCTTCCCGTAAATCAGCATGTAATTCCATGATGTGGCATATTGGTGATGATATTCCAGCTGTCCCCAACAAACGTACTGCAGGTATTGTTATTGGTGAATCTATCGCTCCTATTTTTTACAACACAACACAAGATTCCGGAGGACTACCAATTATCGCTGATGTTTCCAACTTAAAAATGGGTGATGAAATAAAAATCAATACCACAAAAGGAGAAATCAGTAAAGATGGAAAACTCATAACCACCTTCGAAATCAAACCAAATACAGTACCCGATGAATTTCGTGCCGGAGGTCGTATTCCTTTGATCATAGGGAAAGCACTTACCGAAAAAGCTAGAAAAGCATTAGGATTAGGGACAATTAGCATTTTTACAGAAGCAAATAATCCTATGCCAAAAGCCAATCAGGCCTATACTATGGCGCAAAAAATTGTAGGTAAAGCTTGCGGATTGGAAGGAGTATTACCCGGAACTGCCTGTGCACCAAAAATGACTACCGTAGGATCACAAGATACTACCGGCCCAATGACAGCAGATGAAATTAAGGAATTGGCATGCTTAAAATTTGAGGCTCCAATGTTTATGCAATCTTTTTGTCATACTGCCGCCTATCCAAAACCATCCGATGTAAACATGCATCGTACCTTGCCTCAATTTATAGCGGATAGAAAAGGAGTACCTTTAAAACAGGGAGATGGAGTAGTTCATTCCTGGTTGAATCGATTGTTATTACCGGATACAGTTGGAACAGGTGGAGATTCACATACTCGTTTCCCAATGGGAATTTCGTTCCCTGCAGGATCTGGTTTGGTAGCATTTGCAGGTGCACTTGGTTTTATGCCTCTAGATATGCCAGAATCTGTTTTGGTAAAATTCAAAGGAAAATTAAATCCTGGAATCACCTTACGCGATGTAGTAAATGCCATTCCTTATTTTGCAATTCAACAGGGAATGCTCACTGTACCCAAAAAGAATAAAATCAACATTTTCAATGGCAAAATTATCGAGATGGAAGGTCTGGATGATATTACTGTAGAACAAGCTTTCGAATTAACGGATGCTACGGCAGAAAGATCAGCTGCAGCCGGATGTATCAAACTATCCGAAAAAAGAGTTATTGAATTTGTTCGTTCAAATATTGCCTTAATGGAATCAATGATCGAAATGGGATATCAGGATAAAGTCACCATTCAGAATAGAATTGATGCATGTAGGGAATGGCTTGCAAATCCAAAATTACTTGGGCGAGATGAGAATGCAGAATATGCTGCTACGCTGGAGATAGATTTAAGTGAAATTACAGAACCTATTCTCTGCTGTCCTAATGATCCTGATGATGTTAAACTTCTCTCTGAAGTTGCAAACACTCCTATTCAAGATGTTTTTATTGGCTCGTGTATGACGAATATTGGTCATTTCAGAGCTGCCGAAAAAATATGGAAAGGAAGTACTCCAAGCGATAAGGTAAGAATCTATATTGCACCTCCTACCCGTATGGATCAGGCAATTCTGAAAAATGAGGCTACCTTCTCCACTTTTAGTCAGATTGGAGCACGAATAGAAACTCCAGGCTGCTCTCTTTGTATGGGAAATCAATTAAGAGTTCCGGATAAATCTACGGTATTTTCTACTTCTACCCGAAATTTCAACAATCGTATGGGAACCGGAGCACAGGTTTATCTCGGATCTGCAGAATTAGGAGCTATGGTTTCAGTTTTAGGAAAACTTCCAACAAAAGAAGAATATATGAACTTGTATCAGGAAAAAATTGATGATCACAAGGATGAAATCTATCAGTATATGCAATTCGATGAATTGAATATGGAGGATGCGCTTTACCAACGCAGGGATCTTTAAAAAAAGAAAATCAACTAAAACCGATGTGAAAGTATCGGTTTTTTTTATGATACAATTTTCATAACTTCCACGGTGATGAAAACTAAATCTTAAAATGAAAATATCTAGTATCTTTCTTTTTGTATTCCTGTTTCTTTCATTACAAGGAAACACACAAACTCATTCTCTCTCCAACCAGTTGTATGATATTACAACATCCATGAATCAATCTGTTTCGCAAAATTCATTCCAAGTGAAAGGAGATTATTTTTTGGATAAGAAGTGGACTCCCGGAGATTTATATTTAAAAAATATTAATGTCACCGGCAAAAAGGTAAAGCTTAGATATTTTGTATTTGCCGACGAGATGCAAATTTTAATTCCAAATAAAGATACGCTTGCATTAAAACCTGGCAAACTGATAGATTCCATTTTTATCAACGATCAAAAATTCATTTACGCTCCCTATCAAAGCAACAATCAAATAAAGGATGCTTATTTCGAGGAACTTACTACAGGAAAAATCAAGTTATTGAAAAAATACTATTCTCTCTTTATTGAAGGAAATAAGAAAAATGTGAGTGGATACGTTACTCCAAAACCTGATCGATACACTATTCGAAGCAAATATTACTATCAATATCTCAAGCAAACTGCAATACTTTTACCTTCGGGCAAAAATAAAATTCAAAACCTATTTAAAGACAATAAAACAACAATTGAAAAGTATCTAAAGAAGAATAAATTAAAGCTTAAACGAGAAAAAGACCTGATTAAGATTTTTCAATATTACAATTCAATTTCCAAGTTATAATCTCACGAACAATATCATCCTAAAGGTTTCTGTTTATTTGTATTTTTTATTGCAAACAGGATGTTTATGGCTAATAATGCTATAAAGGGCTTATTTTTGAGCAGCTTGAAGAAAGGTATTTAAAAAGCAGCCTTGATCTTTTTTGCTTCTGTTTTTGGGATCAAACCAAAAAATGAAATCGGGTTTGGGCAAAGCGCCAATTTAATTCGACAATACTGCATTAAAACTTATAAATCATTTTCCATAATCTAGCTTGAACTGCTTTTGATTTATTTGTCCTCAAGCCGGACTAGCTCTTACTTTTCTCCTTAAATGAGAAAAGCAAAAGAATCAAGCCAATAGAAAGCTGTTTGGCTTTCCAAATCAACTTCAGTAGCACGTTGCACGCTCTATTGGCAGGGACTCGCATCAATTTTTTGCACCATATTTTGTTGCAATTCCAAACCCAAAAGTATGCATTAAGCCCAATAAATTGCTGTCATTGCGAGGCGGAGGCACGGAGACGCGGCAATCTGTTCGAATACTGCCAAGTCAAAAAAAGAAAAATTAGATTCAAGTTAGGAGAGCCTGAAAGGCTCTAATATTCATAACCCGGGATACGGAATATATCTCCTACCGTCGCGCGCACTTCTCTTGATTAGAGGTAGTAGGAATATTCGCGACGGAATAGGAAATATGTTCAGAGAGTGGAATGCAATGGACATGCTACTTTTGTTGGTTTTTGCATCTTAAGAAACATTTCTATGAGCAATGTTTCTTAAGAGCCAAAAAATGAAGTCGGGTTTGGGCGAAGCGCCAATTTAATTCGACAATATTGGTGGAAAAACGTTTGGGACAGGATTGATATAGGAAGCTTAAGTTACATTCCGGAAATAAGAGGAAGCCATGCACTTGCGTGGCTTTCTTTTTTTGAAAAGATGTATTTACTCATCTGTTTTAATTCCCAATAAAGTTGAAATAGAGAACATTGCATCGGTAATAGTATGGTTTACATGTGGAATAAGCTCCTAATAGAGAAGAATCTGTAACAGACATAAAAAGTACAACAACAGAGTATCTAATACTAATAACAGAATAAAAAAGTGGAATAACAGGAAATAATAAAATAACGACAGATAAAAAAATATTAATAACAGATAGGAAAAGTTCTATAACAGACAGGAAAAATTGTATGACAGAGTAAGAAAAATCTATAACAGAGCAACGAGGAGCTATAACAGAGCAGTATTGATTCTTATCCCAATCCGGACCTTACGATTTCTCTCCCCTTTGTATTTAAAGTTTATCCTTTGTTTTAATTTCCTGATAGAATGATGCATTTTTCTTTGTTGAGAAGTTAATATCGTCCTAAATGTTTCTGTTTATTTGTATTTTTTCTTGCAAACAAGATGTTTATAGCTAATAACACTATAAAAGGCTTATTTTTGAGCAGCTTGAAGAAAGGTATTTGAAAAGCAGCCTTTATCTTTTTTGCTTCTGTTTTTGGGATCAAACAAAAAAATGAAGTCGGGTTTGGGCGAAGCGCCAATTTAATTCGACAATATTGTCTCACAAACATCTATTTGGGAAAATTCCGATCATGTGGCATAGATTTTTACAATGGCTAGAACAAAACAGTTTAACATGTACTTTTCAAAAGCATTTTGGATTTTCGTGTCCGGGCTGTGGTTTTCAACGAGCAATAGTATATTTACTACAAGGAAAAATTTGGGAATCAATTCAAACCTTTCCCGCGTTAATACCAATATTGTTGCTTGTTTTGTTATTCTTTCTGGATCTGAAATACCATTTCACATGGGGAAGTAAAGCACTGAAACTATTACTAATACTATCGTTTGCCAGTCTCATCACACCTTACCTGCTCCATATAATCAACACATCCTCTTTTCCTACGGTCTAATTCTTATATTTTGTTCTTATTTATATCTTTGTCGGAATTTATTTAACACAAAACCTCATCGAATTTCCAGGGATCAAAACTTTCTGGAAATTGCATTTAATAGGAACAAACGAATCGTGTATGTAGCTCTGATAAAATAAAAAACATGAAACGAGCATGTAAATTTAATAGCTAAAATTACACCTGGTGAAAGGTTTAAATTTACTTACGGCTTACATGTAGCCTTAACAAGAAAATTATAACACATGAAACTGAATGAAAGAATCCATGCATTTGTAAAATTAGGAAGCTTTTTACAACAATTTTCAACTGCTGAAGCTACTCGAAAAGAGCATACTTTAAATGCTTCTTTTTACGAAAATTTTAAAAGCTTATTAAAAAACATTTCTACGGAGAACCTTTGGTTCACGACAGAAAATGTTCAATTTTCAATAAAAGGAATTATTGAATTTCTGCAAGAAGATAAAATTCATCAATGGATCAACAAATATTCCATTGCTAATAAAAACACCAACCTGAAAGTAGCTGTAATCATGGCTGGAAATATCCCAATGGTAGGATTCCACGATATGCTTTGCGTACTGATGGCTGGTCATCACTTTATTGGAAAATTATCTTCTAAGGATAATCAACTGCTCAATTTTGTGGCAGACCTGTTAATTGCTATCCATCCGGAGTTTAAACAACTCATTCACTTTGAAACAGAACGCTTAACTGGCAAAAGCCAATTCGATGCTATCATTGCAACCGGCAGTAATAATTCAGCAAGATATTTCGAAACCTACTTTCAAAAATATCCCCATATCATTCGCAAGAATCGTAATTCCATAGCAGTGCTAAACGGTACGGAAACCGATGCTGAATCAAAAGCACTTGGAAAAGATGTATTCCTTTATTTTGGTTTAGGATGTCGAAATGTTTCTAAAATCTATGTGCCCGAAGGATATGATTTTACCAAAATGCTTGATACGTGGAACGCTTATTCCTACGTAAACAATCACAGCAAGTATGCTAACAATTACGATTATCAACGTTCCTTGCTACTAATGAACCAAATTAAACACCTTGACAATGGCTTTTTACTACTCCGACAACTGGATGAAATCGCCTCTCCGATTGGTGTTGTTTACTATGAATATTATTCCGAAATTAGGGCGTTAGAAGAAAAATTGAGCCTTCAATCAGAACAAATTCAATGCATTGTTGGTTCTACCCTTATAAATTCTGTTCCTTTCGGTAAAGCTCAGGAACCCGAATTATGGGATTATGCGGATAATGTTGATAGCATGCTTTTTTTAACACAATTAAATTCTAATTAATAAGATGATTTATAAGTTTAAAGTTACCTCCTCAGAGGTAGATGGTTTTGTGAGAGAGATTGAGATAGGTCACGAACAAACATATTTGGATTTCCACAATACTTTACAGAAATCCATTAATTACGATAATTCGCAAATGGCATCTTTTTACCAAATTACCAAAGATGGCCAACGAGGACTGGAAATAGCCTTATTCGAGATGAACACAGAAGAAGATGACAACATGAATGTTTATGCAATGGATGTTGCCATGATTCGGGAATTTGCATCAAAAAAACAAGCTCATCTTGTTTATGTATTCGATTTTTTCTCTAATCGCTTCTTCGATATTCAACTGGTAGAAAAAGGAATTGTTAAATCGAACACTAAATATCCAATTTGTACACTTTCCAAAGGCGATGCTCCAATTCAAATTCAACTGGATGCAGAGAACTTTGAAGGTTTGGAGTTAGAAGGTTTGGAAACAAAAAAAGAAAAAACAGCCGATGATTATCTGGCAGATTTCGATGATGAATTTGATAATGGGCCAGAGTTTGAAAATCTCGACGATTACGAAGATCTGATCTAAATCGGTTTTTTTGAATTAAAGTATATCCCAAATTATAGCATGTCTAAAACCCTGATTGTTCTATTAGGCCCTACCGGTGTTGGCAAAACAGATCTAAGCATTAATATTGCCAAACATTTCCAAACCGTAATAAGTTCTTCTGATAGTCGGCAAGTATATCGGGAAATAAGAATCGGAACCGCTGTTCCCGATAAGGAACAATTAGAAGCAGTAAAACATCATTTTATCCATACGCATTCCATTCACGACTACTTTAGTTGCTGGGAATGCGAGAAACAAACGCTTAGCTTATTATCCGATCTTTTTCAGGATAAAGATCAGGTATTACTTGTTGGCGGCAGCATGATGTATATCGATGCTGTTTGCAATGGTATTGACGAAATCCCAACCATAGATCCTGACCTGAGAAAGGACATTTTTGCACGCTACGAAACGGAAGGAATAGAATCAATCCGCATGCAATTAAAGCAACTCGACCCTGTGTTTTACGATCAGGTTGATTTAAAAAATGACAAGCGAGTGATTCATGCCGTTGAAATCTGTTTGATGGCCGGAAAACCTTATTCCGAGTTGAGAACTAACTCTCGTAAGCAACGCGATTTTAAGATTATAAAAATCGGTCTGAATCGCGATCGACAAGAATTATACGATCGAATCAATTTACGTGTGGACCAAATGATAGCAGAAGGTTTGGTTGATGAAGCCAGGGCTGTGTACCAATATCGCCATTACAACTCACTCAACACCGTTGGCTATAAAGAATTATTTGAATACTTCGATGGAAATATTGATCTGGAAAAAGCAATTGAATTAATTAAACGCAACTCCCGAAGATACGCCAAACGTCAGCTTTCCTGGTTTCGCAGGGACGACGAAATTACATGGTTTCATCCCAAACAAGAAAAGGAGATATTGGAATATCTGGAGAACAGAATCAAAAAGGAGGCTTAAGCCTCTTTTTTTGTTCTATTATTTTAAAAGAAATATATAGGGTAGCTGTCTGTTGAATGCAACAGATAAAATTATACCCATCAGAAATTTAAAACTACCTATAACTTCCATCATACTAGAATAAGAAAATTAGACATAAATAAATTAGACTAATTTTAAATTAACATCACACACAATTTGGTCATCGGCTAAAAACATCAAAACTTAATTTCATAAAAGAATAATGCTTTTTTATTAGAACAATTCTAAATTGTATTTTTTTTTATAAAAAGTCCTTTCCTTTCTAATCAAAATAGTTCCATTTTTCTAATCAGATTGCAGTAGAAATCTAATCACGTAATTAGAATAATGAAGATTCCTTAAACATGTCTATTTCCAATTGCTGTAAATCCAGAACAAAGTGAGGTATCTCAAACCTCTACTTATTGATATATCAGTGTCTTGAAAAGATTTTTCGACCTCCAAAAGTCTTAAATTAAAACACTCTTTGTAGATCATCTCTTTGGTTTTATTATCAGAATATATTTTCCCTTGAAAGGAATGGTTCATTCATTATCGATTAGAAAACAGCTTGCCATTTGATTAGATTTCTAATCAGAAGCAATTAGAAAACTAATCGTTTTTATGGGTTTCATATTTTAGTTTTAAGGCGGAATTAAATTTCTAAAAAGTAAAGTTTTATTGTGCTGTTTGGTACACCTCAAAATAATAACAATAACTGCAAGGGTATTAACTCTAAAGATCAGGTTGTAACAATAAAGCTTCTCTACCGTCATAGTATTATTAAACTCAGTAATATGATAAAAAAAACGACACTTAGCCTTCTAATAATAATTTTAAGCATTGTTGTAAATGCAGCAAGTTTAAAAGGCAAAATACAAAACCACAACCAAGCTCTCGAATACTTCACCGCAGCCATTCTTTCATCGCAAGATTCCAGTATCCTAACCGGCGGAGCTTTTATGGATGGTTATTTTGAATTTCCCAATCTTAAAGTGGATAAATGTTTATTGCAAATCTCCTGCGTGGGTTATCAGACTATAACGAAACCAATTGATTTCAGGCAAAACTCTTCAATTGATATTGGCACAATTCAAATGAAAAACCTGGAATTGAAAGAAGTAATTGTAAGAGCAAAACGCCCGACCTTTAGACAGGTTGAAGGACTCTTAGTCATAAATGTAAAAGGTACTTCGCTCAGTCAGGCCGGCGACCTTTTTGATGCTCTGAAAAGATCTCCGGGATTAATTGTGGATAATAATAATAACATTTCTGTGCTAGGGAAAGGCACTCCCATTGTATTTATAAACAATCGAGAAGTTAAAAACAAAGCAGAAATTGAAAGTCTTCAGTCTGATGATATTGCCAGCATAGAAATTGATCGCAATCCTTCGGCAGAGTATAGTGCATCGGGGAAAGCAGTAGTGCGGATCAAAACAAAGAAAATCACAAAAGATAAAATTAATCTCCAACTGTACCATCGTTCTTATCTTGCCAGAAAGTATAGTACTTCCAATGGAATTCAATTGGGGAATAAAATAGGCAAAACAACAAGTTTCATCAATTATTCTTATACCGATTACAAATATAAAAGCTACAAGGATGCATACGAAATCAATACTCAGGAAAACTATATCATCGAAAACAGAAAACACTCAATAATACAAGCCCACTCTTTAAGTCATAACCTGTTTGCAAGTATCAACCAGGAGATTGGTGCCAAACACAACCTTGGCTTTCAGTATTCCTACTTTTCGAAGGAAGATAATTTAGATTCTGACGCTGATCAGAGCATTACTAAAACAGACGAAGAGGAACGCTTGCGTAACATACTTGCAAGCACCCTTGAAAATAATGATTTAGAAACCTACAATCTGAATTATGAGTTCAAAATTGACAGTCTTCGTTCCCTATCGCTTGTAGCAGATTATTCCAAAAATAAGGATAAATCAAGGGAAGACATTAACGAAAAAAATCTCACAACCAATTCTGATTTAAAAACATTACTCAACAACAGGAATGATTACGATATCTATAGCGGAAAAGTAGATTACCAAACACCTATTTTCAAATTTGTGAATTTACAATCAGGAATAAAACTATCAAAAGTAAAAAATAATGGAAAATCCATTTCAACAGATAAAGATTCAAATTCGGAAAATTACAATACCGAAGATAAAATTAATGACCGAATAACAGCAGCTTATTTTACATTAAACCGAAAATTTAAACGGGCAAACCTAAAAGGAGGACTTCGCTACGAATACACCAACACAGACATAAGTTCTAGTGGAACAAGCGTTTTAGATTCCACTTATGGCAATTGGTTTCCTTCTTTTTTAATCAATAAAAAATTCTCGGATCAATTGGATCTTACACTCAGCTACTCTAAAAAAATTGATCGTCCCAGGTTTAGTGAGTTGAGTACAGATGTCACCTATTTAGATTCTCTGTCCTATAGTGTTGGGAATCCAAGCCTAAAACCAACAATTAGCCATAACCTGGACCTTTCGTTAAACTTGTTTCGTCGATTATCAGTAAACCTAACTTACTCGAATGAAAAAAATGCTCGCATCATGGGTGCTATTAATGATAAAGGTAACCCGGATATCGTGAAATACACACCTGTAAACATTGATAAAGCGGAATATCTTTCTGCAAATATTGATTACAGTTATTCCGGAAAAAAGTTTAACAGCACCCTTAGTTTGGGAGGAGAAAAACCCTTTATTGATATTCCTTACTTGGGAGAGATCAGAAAAATCAGAAAAGCATCTTGGTATTTCCAAGCTAACAATGATTATTCTATTACTAACAGAACAACTGTTTTTATGAATTTTTGGTATATGAGTAGCAAGAAAGATTTAATGACAGATTGGGATAATGTATACAAACTATCAGTAGGAATGAATACTTCATTCTTTGATAAAAAACTGAATGTAGGACTATTGGCAAATGACATTCTAAATTCATCGGATAGTGCATATAAAGACATTTACGGTAATATTATGTCAGGAGCAATTTACGACTTTGACAGCTCTTGGGTAAGAATTTCAATCAAATACAATTTTAATGATTTTAAAGGAAAAATTCGAAAGAAATCAGCTAGCGAGAGTGAATTAAATCGTTTATAGTCAAACGATCAAAAAAAAGAAATTAAATTGAATTTTAGGAATATAGGTGGTAGAATAGATAGTCAATAAGGTGTTATAAGTGAGGTAACATTCTGAATATTTTGTTTTTAATTCAATAGGTTGATTATTCTCGAATTTGAAGAAGAATATTAAAATCTATTAGGATTTAATCACAGTATCTGTCAGCTTGTATTTTATTGTTAGCAATTAGAGCTCTATTTTTGCAGGTATTGGCTTTGTAATAGAAACCGTATGGTTCTGTATCGAAATGCTTCGCTTATTTACCAAAGCATTTGGCTTAGCTAACCGAAATTTTGGACTTAGGAAGCGAAGTTATGCGGTCTTTCTCCCCAACAGAATGCTTTGGGCATGTAAAATTTCAGGTTCCCAACCTCAAAATTAGACTAGCAAACTACAACGAAAGGTTCGGGAACGGAAACGGAAATATAACGAACCTAAACAGAAGGGTCGGCAACCGATAATTTGGGGTTCCGAACCTCAACGGAAGCCTTAGGGGACGTAAAATTTTAGGTTCGGAACCTCAAATTTAGGGTAATATACCCCATTCCATAACGCTATTCGTAAAATCCTTTGCCAAAAACACCAAACTCATCTTTGCCTAACACTTTATGCTTCCACACAGCATCTATAAAACCAATTCCATAGCCAAATAACTGAACAAAACTAGACAGTAAAGCAAGGAACGCAACTTTAAGCGATTTGTACTTTGTTAGTGCATCGGCGAATACCAAAAATGCAAAGAGAAAAACAGGATAGGCAAATAAGGATCGTATAGCAACACCCAAGATTAATGCTCCTATTGTTCCTATTGCAAATATGGATGGAAACAAGAAGAAGATCTTAAATGTCTCCGGGTAATGTTTTGATATGATGTATCTGGTTTTGCCAAAGCCAAACACCTGTTTGTAGAATTTTTTGAAGGATATTCTCCGTTTGTGAAATACGTATGCATCCCGCACCAAACGAGTCTCAAATCCACGTTTAATTACCTCGATAGCAAAAACCATATCTTCGCCCGGGTGCATTCTGGTAACAGGAAATCCACCCGTATCTTCATAAACCTTTTTAGAAAAACCCAAATTGAAACTTCTGGGATGAAACTGATGCACCTGCTTCTTCCCTCCCCGGATTCCTCCGGTGGTAAAAAAAGATGTCATGGCATAGGAAACAGCTTTCTGAAAATCCGAAAAATCATCCATGGCACCATCCGGACCGCCGTAACAATCCACAAAATTCTCGGAAAGTTCCTTATGAATAGTTTCCATATAGTGTGGTGGTAAAATGCAATCGGAATCGAAAAACAGGTAAAAATTCCCTTTTGCTCTGGCCAAACCATAATTTCTACCAATACTGGGGCCTTCATTTTCTTTATAATAATAGGAGATATTTATACGATCCTCGTAGGATTTACAAAGCTCCTCACTTCTAATTGCAGAACCATCTTCCACCACAACCAACTCAAAGTCTTTATTGGTTTGAGCAGCCAAGCTGTCCAACAACTCCTTCATTTCATCCGGACGATTATAAACCGGAATGATAATCGAAAACTTTAATTCTTCGGTCATCTTATAATTTTTGATTGTAATAGAAAATTTCCTTCATTGGTAAACGATACTTATTTGCCAAATCAGCATTTAATTCCTCGGCATATGCGCTGGCATTCACCGTAAAGCCAACAGCTTTCAATTTATCGGCATAATCCAAACCATACAAACGCACATGATCTTTTTGGCGGTATAGTCTTTCCCTTTCCTTAGGATCTGTTACCGATGGATCTTCCATCGTATTCGGATTATCGGTATCCATCGGAACTTGTAAAATTGCAAATCCACTTGGTTTCAATACCCGATAAATCTCACTCATCGCTTTTTTATCATCTGCCACATGTTCCAACACATGATTGCAGATGACTACATCGTAGGATTCTTTTTCGAAAGGAATTTCCTGAACATCGAAATGGACGTCAGCAATTGGAGATTCCAAATCCGCCGTAGTATAATCGAGGTTTGGCAATTTTCTGAAGCGCTTGTAGAAACACTGTTCCGGAGCAATATGCAGAACTTTCAATTTCTGATTAAAAAAATCAGTCTTAGCCTTCAAAAACAACCACATTAAGCGATGGCGTTCCAAAGAAAGGCACTTGGGACAAAGAGCGTTTTCTCTTCCGGTTTGTTTGGTATATCCGTAAGGCAAAAATTTGCGAAAATGTCCACCGCAAACCGGACATTCCACTTTATTCCCAATTAAAAATATGGCTACAAAACGATTCATTAATAAACTCATCCTGATCAAGAAAGGACGAGGAAATATTTGCAATAAAAATCTGATTATACCTTGGATCATGAAATAACAATTGTTGGTTAGCAGTGAACAATGTTCAGTGAACAGTTAAGAATGAATTCTGCTATATTTCTTTTTCGATTTGATAAGTATTGCGTTCGGTTGAACTTCGACTCACCAATTCAGCAACAAATCCCGTTAAGAACAACTGAGTACCAATAATCATGGTTGCCAAAGCGATATAGAAGTAAGGGCTATCAGTTACCAAAGGAGGCATTTCTCCCTGACTCATACTGTAAATTTTCTGCAGGCCAATCCATGCCGAAGCAAAGAAACCAATCAGAAACATGAAAGTACCTAATAAACCAAAGAAATGCATTGGTTTTTTTCCAAACTTACTAATAAAGGTGATGGATAGTAAATCAAGAAATCCATTAATAAATCGACTCAAGCCAAATTTAGTAACACCGTACTTCCGCTCCTGATGCTGCACCACTTTCTCGGTAATTTTCGGGAATCCGGCTTGCTTTGCAAGAATAGGAATATAGCGATGCATTTCTCCATAAACTTCTATACTTTTCACCACTTTGCCTCTGTAAGCCTTCAATCCGCAATTAAAATCGTGCAATTTAATTCCTGACATGGCTCTTGCCGTTCTGTTGAAAAATTTACTGGGAATAGTTTTGGATATGGGATCGTAGCGTTTCCTTTTCCATCCCGAAACTAAGTCAAATCCCTCTTCTTTAATCATCCGGTATAATTCAGGAATTTCATCAGGAGAATCCTGAAGATCGGCATCCATAGTGATTACTACTTCTCCTTTTGCGGCTTCGAAACCACTAAAAAGAGCAGCAGATTTACCGTAATTTCTACGGAATTTTATCCCTCTAACGCTTGCATATTTTTTTTTCAAATCCTCTATTACCTGCCATGATGTATCATTACTTCCATCATCCACCATAATGATTTCATGACTAAATTGATGCTCACTCATCACCCGATCAATCCAGGCGACTAATTCGGGAATAGACTCTTCCTCATTATACAAAGGAACTACAACAGAGATATCCATAAAGTAAGATTACTGATTATTCGATTCGTTAAATTTATCAACAGACTGCTTATTAAACAAATTTCTCTTTTGGCGAAAGAAGAAAGCCACAACTAAGGAGAACAGAACACCACCAAACAACTTACTAAGCCACATGCTAAAGGCAAAAATTCCAGGTGTAATATGCTTATAAATACTCATAATCAAATCCACATCTTTTTGCTCATATCCGGATTGAACCAAACCTTTTTGTGCAAAATTAATAGCCTCCTGAATGATGGAAGCATCAAAAAACTTGGTTAGAACATATATAAACATTGCATAATAACAGGCCGCAAAACCAATAATCAATATCCCGGCAGTAAAAGCTCTCTTGTAATTAATTACCCCAAATAAAATTTCATCGCGATATTTTTTTACGCCAAGAAAAATACCTGAAATCATCAAGAATTGATTGATTAAAGTAAGGTTTGGGTTGTAATTCACAGACAAATCTTTAAAGTAGAAAACAAGAGCTGCCAATATTAAAACACCTCCAACCAGGCTTCCAAACAGAAAAGTATGTCGTACTAAAGGATTTTTAAACATTCCAAAATCAATTTTAAATTATCACAAATTAATTAATCCAATGGGTAGATTTGTTCCATTCCTATTAGACCGAGGACAAATATACCCGTTTTTAATCGAATGCCTTCTTTAAAAATACTTAATTATTTGTGAGTAGTTTGCAGAAAGCCCCTACCCATCAGATAAAATCTGATGTGCTACATACGAAGGATAAAATAGGAATACAGGCTTGTAATTGTAGTCCCCAAAAGAAGCATATTCGCTTTTCTCTATTAAAAAATGGAGTGTAATTAAAAAAGATATCATTTTTATTAGAAATTATTTCACTGAATATAAATTGCTTGGGATATAGAACCCCACAAAAGGACTAAGAAGTTTTAGATTTTGTTTGCGGGGAAACAAGATTTTTCTACTTTTGTCGTCGGGTAAGCACTATGCGATCAGCTCCTACTGAATCCCCCCAGGGTCGGAAGGCAGCAAGGGTAGGTGGTCGAAGCGGTGCGACGTAGTTCGCTTACCCACTTTTTTATGCTCTTTAAAGTATAAAATGCCGATGTAGCTCAGCTGGCTAGAGCAGCTGATTTGTAATCAGCAGGTCGTGGGTTCGAGTCCCTCTATCGGCTCAATAATTTAAAAGAAAGTCTAGCCATTTTCTTTTGTTCTTTACAAGATGATTTAAAGTGAAAAAACGCCGATGTAGCTCAGCTGGCTAGAGCAGCTGATTTGTAATCAGCAGGTCGTGGGTTCGAGTCCCTCTATCGGCTCAATAATTTAAAAGAAAGTTTAATCGCTTTCTTTCGTTCTTTGTAAGATCTAAATACGAGTAATAAATCGCCGATATAGCTCAGCTGGCTAGAGCAGCTGAATCGTAATCAGCAGGTCGTGGGTTCGAATCCCTCTATCGGCTCTTATATCGGAGTTTTGTCTCTTATGCCGTTGTAGCTCAGGGGTAGAGCGCTTCCTTGGTAAGGAAGAGGTCATGAGTTCAAATCTCATCAATGGCTCTATATTTTGCCATTTTCATCAATAATTTTGGCAGAATACTAAAAGCCGATGTAGCTCAGCTGGCTAGAGCAGCTGATTTGTAATCAGCAGGTCGTGGGTTCGAGTCCCTCTATCGGCTCTTTTTTTTACTCCTTTCAACCTCATTTATCCACTCTTTATAATGCGATGCTTTTCACAAGTGTCTTAAATGTATTTCATCTAATGAAAACGATAATAACTCTTTGTTCATCAGAATAATTTAGTGTATTTTCGTTTTTCGACTTAATAACAAACTAAAAATAATAAAATGAAATTTTTTGTAGACACAGCTAATCTGGACCAGATTAAAGAAGCTCAAGATCTTGGAGTTCTTGACGGCGTAACCACCAATCCGTCTCTTATGGCTAAGGAGGGAATAAAAGGGGAAGCAAATATCAAACAACATTATATTGATATTTGCAAAATTGTTGATGGTGATGTAAGTGCCGAAGTAATTGCCACAGATTTTGAAGGAATGATTTCGGAAGGGGAAGCATTAGCTGCACTTCACCCACAAATAGTGGTGAAAATTCCTTGCATCAAAGATGGTATTAAAGCAGTTAAATATCTAAGTTCGAAAGGAATTAGAGTCAATTGCACCCTGATATTTTCTGTCGGACAGGCCTTATTGGCTGCAAAAGCGGGAGCAACTTATGTGTCCCCATTTGTTGGAAGATTAGATGATATTTGCACCGATGGAATAGAATTAATTGCACAAATTGCAGATATGTTTAATTTTTATTCTTTTGAAACACAAGTATTGGCTGCCTCTATCCGTCATACAATGCATATTATTCAATGTGTTGAAGCCGGAGCTGATGTAGCAACTTGTCCGCTTAGTGCAATTACCGGATTATTAAAGCACCCTTTAACTGACAAAGGATTAGAGCAGTTTTTAGCTGACTACAATAAATTAAATGGTTAATTTATATTGCCAATTAAAAAAGGAGAGCTTCGGTTCTCCTTTTTTTATGGGAGAAATGTCCTTCTCTTATTTTGGATTAAAAATAAATAAGCCTGTAAATCATTTCCATACAGTAGAAACTTCTATCTTTATTTCCCAGAAGAACCCTAAACCACTACAAAATGCTTGTTAAGTTATATCCTGATAATCCCAACCACCGGGAATTTCAGAAAATTGCAGATACTTTAAAGAATGGAGGTATCATCATCTATCCTACAGATACAGTTTATGCCATGGGCTGTGATATTACCAATAACAAAGCGATACAGCGAATCGCTCGTTTAAAAGGAGTTTCTGCAGAGAAAGGTAATTTTTCATTAATCTGCAATAGTCTGAGCAATCTAGCGGAATATGCTAAGGTAGATAATTCCACCTTCAAGGTGATGAAGAAAAATTTACCCGGTGCCTTTACTTTCATTCTACAGGCAAGTAATAATGTCCCCAAATTATTTAAAAGCAAGAAAAAAACCGTTGGTATTCGTATCCCTAATCATTATATCCCTTTGGGAATAGTGGAGGAATTAGGAAACCCAATCATGACAACCTCCATTAGAGATATGGATGAAGTGGTGGAATATACAACCGATCCGGAATTGATTCATGAAAAATACAGCAAAGATGTGGATTTAGTTATTGATGGAGGGTTTGGTAACAATACAGCCTCTACCGTAGTTGATTGCTCTGAAGGTGATTTTGAAATAATCAGACCAGGTATAGGAGAATTAATTCTATAAAATCGAGTACTACAATTCAATAAAAAAAGCCATCATGCTCAATGATGGCTTTCCTTGTATGTAAATTAAAGCTATGCTACTATTCCTGCTGATTTTAAAAGACTAACTCTTAAAGTAATATGTCCGTCAGGCTTATTTCCTATTAATTCGGGTCTAAATCCAGCCTGCTCCAACTGCGACTTCACTATGCCAATTAATTCTGGGCTCGCATTACTAAAATGATGAGTAGCTACAATACTTCCTTTATTAAATTTTTCTTCAAATTTCTGTAAAATCTTACCAGAGTCTTTCCGGTATTTTTCCATCTCTTTTTCGATCAGATGGTTATATTCTGAGATGTTCTTCATGTGATAATGTAAAGGTTGTTTAAAATGTAATAGACTGCAATGTTAGAAAAATTCTAACAAAATGGTGTACGAAGAACTAACTAAAATGTTATTCTTTCCTGATGAATTAATGAGTTTTTTAGATGAATGAAAAACATCCATATTCATCATATCGTATATAAGGCTATTATTATTAATAAATTACACTTCAAATAGGACTTTTACAGAAGTATCATTTTTTTTAATATTTATTTTACAAAACGAGTATTTACAAAGATTAAGCCGAATAATCAGACCAGTAATATTGTCACATATAAACTATTGAACTATCTTATCCCATCTTAAATTTGAACAAGGTCGATTGATTTTTAAAGACAAAGGAGAGACTTACAGCGGCTGCTTTTGATTAAAAAAATAAAAAAATGAGACAAATTGATAAAACAAAACCGGTAATGGTAAGCGGAGCAACTGGTTATGTTGCTGGAAACCTGATTAAAAAACTGCTGGCAGAAGGATTAACGGTACATGCAACAATTAGGGATCCTCAAAACCATGACAAATTGAAATATTTAAATGAATTAGCTGAAGAATCAAAAGGTGAGCTAAAATACTTTAAGTCTGATTTATTGGAACAGGGATCTTTTGAAGAGGCAATGTATGATTGTGAATTGGTATTTCATACAGCATCTCCTTTTATTAATGTAGTGAAAGATCCACAAAAAAATTTAGTTGATCCTGCCCTGATTGGTACTCGGAATGTGTTGGAAACAGCTAATAGAACAGCATCGGTACGGCGTGTTGTATTAACCAGTAGTTGTGTTGCCATATTGGGCGATGCCAAGGACTTATTGAATCTCCCAAATGGAATCGCTACCGAAGCGAATTGGAATACAAGCTCAAATCTGCATCATCAATCATATAGCTATTCAAAAACACTTGCCGAAAAAGAGGCATGGAAAATAAACAAAGCACAAAACCAATGGGACTTGGTGGTAATCAATCCATCTTTGATATTGGGGCCAGGTGTCCATCCAATCAGTACATCGGAAAGTTTTCGAATTGTCAAACAAATGGGCGACGGAACCATGAAAATGGGTGCTCCAAAATTCGAAATTGGCATGGTAGATGTTCGTGATGTTGCATTAGCTCATTTTAAAGCAGGATTTACTCCGGAAGCGAAAGGTCGTTATATCATTTCTGCAGAAAACAAAAGCTTCTTACAGTTGTCTTGCATTCTGCAGAATGAATTTGGAGGTAAATATCCTTTCCCAAAAAAAGAATTACCTAAATTTTTGGTGTGGTTGCTCGCTCCTACGGTTGGATTAAAACGAAAAATGGTTCGAAAAAACTTGGGTTACTCCTGGTTGGTTGACAATACCAAAAGCAAAAAAGAACTTGGAATGAAATATCTTCCTATAGAAAAATCTATCACCGATTTTTTCCAGCAAATGGTAGATAATAATATTGTATAGATTCTAAATCAGATTTAAAGAATGAGACGATTTCAGCTATTTCCAATGTTTAACAATGTAAGGAGAGAAAAAGACCTGTTTATTGGTTTTGCAAGGAGAAGAATCTCCAAATCAGTAATATAATTTTAAAACGAAATTTAGAATAATCCAATTACATAATTCCGACAAAAAAACTGGCAATATATATTGATTTTACTTAACCATTATATATTGCCAGTAACCAATAATACTATAAGGAAATTGTTGCCTAAATATTGTAAATTAATATCGAAAATATTGCTCTTGAATCTAGAAACTGAATGGCTAAAACCACTGACGTTTGCGAAAAAGCAATACACCCATAATCGAAAGTATCAGGGAAGCTGTGATGATAAGAGGCATGGCCCAAAGAGAATCTTCGAGCATATTAGGCACATTCATTCCAAAAACACTTGCAATCAATGTGGGGATCATCAAAATGATAGAAATCAAAGTCAATTGTTTCATCACCACATTTAGATTATTAGAAATTACGGAAGCAAAAGCATCCATCATGCCACTTTGGATATCGGAGTATATTTTTGCCATTTCCAAAGCCTGCTTATTTTCAATGATTGCATCCTCGAGCAAATCCTCGTTAATCTCACTTTTAATATGCTTAGAGCTTCGAAGTTTAGCCAACACAATTTCGTTTGCCTTGATAGATGTGATGAAGAAAACCATACACTTTTCCATCTTCAGCAATTGATTCAGCTCCCTGTTTTTAATTGATTTCTCCAGATCCTGCTCAATGGAATTTGTCAATTGATTGATTTGTTTCAGATACTTCAAATACAAAGTACCATTGCGAAGAAACAATTGCAAAATAAAGTTATTAGGATCTCTAACGGAATGAATCTGTTCTTTATAAACCGAAGGTTGTTGCATAGGCAACACCTGATTATTTTTTAAAGAAAGTGTTAAGGTAAAATTCTCAGTAAGATAAATTCCCAATGGAATAGTTTGATAAGGAACACCATTCTCAGGAGTCTCAATTGGTATTCGCATAATGATTAAAGACCAACCATCATCAAATTCTACACGCGGACGCTCGTCGGCATCTAAAATATCGGTAATTGCATCGGCTGGTAATTTAAATTCGTTGGTTAATCGGGCTATTTCCTCACTGCTAGGTGCAGTTGCATTAATCCAACAACCTTTTTGAGCTTTTTCAATTTCGATGTAGCCACCAAAACTTTGAAAGATTTTAATCATATTACGCCTCCATTTAATCTGTATGGAGACATAAGCGGTCCCTTACAGAATGATTTTTACTACTATTTTCCTATTTCTCGGGACACCTTCCATGGTAATCGTTTTTTTTTGAGTGTACAAATGTAATCTTTTTAGCTTGAGTTTTGCAAGCGTACATCACTTTAATTGGGAAATTAACCACAAATACCTATTTAATCAATGACTTAATGTTTCCAGAATGAGGGCGAAAAAAGAACCAGTACTGTAAATAGTTCCAATCTACCAATCATCATTAAAAAAGAAAGAAACCATTTTGCCAAACCGGGCAAATGATGAAAATTTTCCATCGGCCCAACTTTCCCAAATCCAGGTCCGATATTCCCCATGGTAGTAGCAACCACGCTAAATGCGGAATAAATATCATCACTCCACAGGGACATAAGGATGGAAGATATCAAAAATAAAATAACGTAAAAGACAAAAAATGCCAGGATATTGGTAACTATTTTTTGATCAACAACATGTTTATTGTATCGTACTGGAATGATCGCATTGGGATGTATCAGTCGTTTTAACTCATACAAACTATTTTTAAACAGGAGTAGAACGCGCACCACTTTGATACCCCCACCTGTTGATCCTGCAGATCCACCCACAAAAAACAAGGTAAAAACCAACATTCCCAGAAATGGAGCCCAGAGCAAATAATCTGCTGTTACGTACCCTGTGGTTGTTATTATGGATACTACAGTAAATAAGGCATCTCTAAATGCATGTTCGTATTCCGAATCAATGGAAGCAAACAAACCCAAACTTATAATAAGGCTAAAACCAAGTATCACCAAGCAGTAAAAACGAAATTCCTCATCCTTAAAGATTTTAGTCATTTTGCCAGTTACAAAAGCATAGGATAAGGTGAAATTAGTACCTGCAATGAACATGAAAAAGATAATCACATATTGCAAATATGGGGAAGTAAAAAACCCGACACTAGCCTGCTTTGTGGAATAACCACCAGTTGCCATTGTTGTGAAAGAATGATTAACTGCATCGAAAAAAGACATTCCTCCTGCAAATAGCAAGAGAGTTTCCAAGCCAGTAAACAAGATGTACAATCCCCAAAGATTACGGGCAGTTTCTTTGATACGAGGTGTTAGTTTATCGGGGGTTGGACCAGGAACCTCGGCAATAAATAATTCTCTGCCACCAATTCCCAGAGTAGGCAGAATAGCCAAGAACATCACGATTATTCCCATCCCTCCCATCCATTGGGTAAGAGATCGCCAAAAAAGAATACCGTGTGATAAGGATTCAATATCGTTTAGTATAGATGAACCGGTTGTTGTAAAACCCGACATGGTCTCAAAGAAAGCATCCGCAACATTTGGAATAGCATCGCTCAACAAATAGGGTAAACAGCCAAAAACAGAAAACACAACCCACACCAGGCTCACAATGATATAGCCTTCTCTTTTTCCCAGATTATTTTGAGCTCCTTTGGAAAAATAATAGCTTAAACCACCAACCAAAAAAGTGATTGTTCCTGCTTCTAAAAAGGCAATGGAGTCTGATTCATGATAAAATAATGCAACAAAAAGAGCAATAAAAAGGAAGAAGCTCTCCCCCATCAATAATTTCCCAAGAATATTAAGAATAATTTTAGGCTTTATCACTGGCTTTAGATGTTAAGTTAGCTACTAAAGTTATTATTCTAATTCTGGAATAAAAATAACTATTGATTTTTCCAGAAAGAAGGAACAAAAATTATCAATACTGTAAAGAGTTCCAATCGTCCCAATAACATTAAAAAAGAAAGCACCCATTTTCCTGCATCAGGTACAGCCGCAAAATTATTCATCGGCCCCACAGAACCAAGACCTGGACCAATACCTCCCATTGTTGTTGCAACAGCACCCATAGAAGAGGTAACATCCAGACCGATTAGAGTCATGGCAAATGATCCCAGGAAGAAGACCATAAAATATAGAATTACAAAGGCCAATATTTTAAAGATGACATCTTTGTGCACCATTTCCTTCTTGTATCTCACTGGCAAAACAGCCGAAGGATGAATCATTCTCTTAAATTCCAGAATACTATTTTTGAAAAGTAATAAATGGCGTAAAATTTTAACCCCTCCCGAGGTTGATCCCACACAAGCACCTGTAAACATCAGACCAAATATTAAGAACCCAAGGTAAGGATGCCAAGCCGTATAATCAGCACTCACAAAACCGGTACTGGTAATTATTGAGGTAACCTGAAACAATGCATCACGAAATGATTTTTCTACCGGTCCATGATCCACATAAATCAAGGTGAAGGATATAATCGCAGTAACCACTGCAATCAGGCCAAGAAAAACCCTGAATTCTTCATTCTTCCATATTTTGCTAAATTTTCCTTTAATGGCAAAATAATGCAGGGTGAAATTAGTTCCGGCCAAAATCATAAATACAATAATTACATATTGTATATAGGGTGAATAATCAGCAATACTGCTGTTTTTAGTGGAAAATCCTCCGGAAGCTAATGTTCCGAACGAATGACAAACTGCATCGAATAAACTCATTTTCCCTAAAACAAGAAATATGGTTTCGATTCCAATTAACAGCATATAGATACCCCAAAGTCGCTGAGCAGTTTCCTTAATTCGAGGATGAAGTTTATCTGTTGTAATCCCTGCGGCTTCGGCGTTAAACATGGCCATACCACCAAAACCGAAAATGGGTAGAATGGCAACTGTAAGTACCAAAATTCCCATACCTCCAAGTAGGTGTGTTAGGGAACGCCAAAATAAAATACCATGTGGTAATGCTTCTATATCATTAATAATCGATGCTCCTGTAGTTGTAAATCCAGACATTGTTTCGAAGAAAGCATCGGTGAAATTGGGAATATATCCCCCTAACAAAAAAGGCAATGCTCCAAAAATAGAAAACACAACCCATACCAAACTCACGACAACAAATGCCTCGCGTTTACCTATTTCTTTACTACAATTATTGGTAAAAAGATAAATTATACCACCACTTGATAAAGTAATGGCAACTGCTTGTATAAAAAATTTAAAGTCATCTTCTCCATAAATAAGAGAGATGCCGGAACTAATGAATAAGAAAACACTTTCTACAATCAAAAGCACCGACATGGTGTAAAATACATATTTCCAATTGAGCATCGTTCACAAACTAAGAAAATCAGTTCTCCGAAAATAGAAATGAGCTTGTATGAAGTACTTAGCTATCACCATAACTCACAGCTCTCTCCCATCCGGAAATACTAATATTATTTGAAAAGTTTTTCTACTTTTTTAATAGCGGATGGTAATGTAAAAACCACCACCTTATCATCGGTCTGAATTTGAATATCACCTGTAGCAATAATGCTTTTATCCTCCCGAATAATACCTCCAATATTAGCATCGTCAGGAAAGTCAATATCGCCAATCTTTCCCTTGGTAATTTTTGAGCCTGGCTTAGCAACCAATTCCAATACTTCGGCATCCGATACAGTAAGCCATTTACAATGTTGCACATCGGCATCCATAGTAAAACGGTAAATATAACTGGCAGCAAGCAATTTCTTATTAATCATTGTACCAACTCCAATGCTATCTGCCAAATCGATGTAATCGATATTTTCAACTTCAGCAATAGTACGTTTTACCCCCATTTTCTTAGCTAACAAACAAGCTAATATGTTGGTTTCGGAATTTCCGGTTACGGCAACAAAAGCATCCATTTTATGAATTCCCTCTTCTTTGAGCAATTCCTTGTCTCGTCCGTCGCCATTTATAACTAATGCATCCTGAAGAGAATCTGCCAATTTTAAGCTTTTATCCTTATCTATTTCCAGTAATTTAAGGTTCATTTTTTTACCCAGTTCCAAGGCAGTTTTTTGACCAATACGACTTCCTCCCAGAATCATGGCATTCTTTATGTCATACTTCCGTTTCCCTGCCAGATTCATTACTTTTTCGATACACTCAGATTTACTAATTACGAAAACCAGATCACCACGAGAGAAACGGGTATGTCCTCTTGGTATTATTGTAGTATCCTCTCGTTTAATAGCTACAGCACGAAAATCCATATCCTGAGTCATTCCCGAAACCTCAGCCAAGGTTTTATCCATAATAACAGACTTACTACTAATTTTTATCCCATAAAGTAACAGTTTACCTCCTGAGAACTCATACATCTGCCTTGTTCCTGATCGGGATAGATAGCTAATTACTTCTTTTGCAGCAAGCTTCTCCGGATAAATCAATTCATCAATTCCTAATGTCTGAAGATATTCCTTATTTTCAGGTTCTAAATATTCCTGATTATCAATTCGTGCGATGGTACGTTGAGCACCTATTTTTTTCGCAAGAATTGTGGAAGTAATATTTGTAGCTTCGGACTCTGTTACGGAAATAAAAAGATCTGCTTTTTTAACATCTGCCTCTTTTAAATCCTTCATAGAAGTGCTGGAACCAACAACGGTGAGCAGATCCAGATGGGAATCGATTTCCGTCAATTTATCTTCATCATTATCCAGAAGAATAATATCATGATCCTGATGACTAAGCATTTTTGCCAAATGCGTACCGACTGCTCCGGCTCCTGCAATAACAATCTTCATAACTTTAATTCATTAATAACTAATCCTACATTAAACGTTCGGACTACTTTCTAAAGTGATTAAATCTAATAGTTAAATAAAATCAGAAACTAGTAAAGATCCTGATACCAATCAAGCTAACTATCACAAAACAATCATTTCCCAATAATTTAGTTGGGAAAAATTCAGCGACAAATTAACACAATATCTATCAAAATTGGATATAATTTGACGAATTTAATTTAAATGCGAAACTATCTAAATTACCAAAAGACTTTTATAAAACAAGAGTACTCTTTAAATACTACATTACTTGGGCTGAATATTAATTTTGTGTAGATATATTGTATAGGTAAGCACCTGAATTTTTCACAAAAAAGATATCTGCTTGTCTTCCTTTAGCTATGGAATCAATGCTATTTATTTTATTCCTAGCTAACTTAAACTCATAGATGTAACGCATATGATTTGAATTGGTGATCAGATCATTTATCTTATTTGTTCCCCTTCTACGAATAATAACAAAATCTGGTTTCAAAGAATCCAATGCTTGGGCTTGATTGGTTTTACTTTTCTCAATTACTGCAATTCTTTGCTTTCCAAAGACAAAAAATTCCATCGGCGATAAAGTATTTATTTGATAATTTTGAATCCTTTTATTCTGTAGATATGGTTTGGTAATTCTCACAAAATTTGATTCGGATAGATTCTCGTCTTTAAAAAAAATCGCCTGTTTTCCATAGGATAAACCAATAAGACTGTGATTTCCTGCATTAAATACGATTAACTCTTTTTGAGATTTTTTAAATTTTTGGATCAAGTTAGGAAATGAAAAAGCAATTAGAATGATTAGAAACAAAAATAAAGCAGTTTTCCTCTTCAACACCAAGATAAATATCAAACTAAAAAGAAGAAGATAAATTAGTATTAGTTCATAATTACTAAGAAAAAGATCGTTAATTATCGATGAAGGAAGATGTTGAATTTTGAGAACAAACCAATTCAAAAAATCGATTAAATACTGTATTAAATTTCCTACCTGATGAGATAGATAATTGAATGGAGACAGGAATAGCAAGGCTACTGACAAATATATTAGTATTGCAGCCATAGGAATTACGATATAGCCGGATAAAAGAAAGTAGGAAGGAAATTGATGAAAATAATAGATAGCCAGAGGTGCTGTTGCAATTTGAGCCGAAATAGACAGTGTTGTTAACTTCCAAAACCATCTAAGCATGAAATTATTCACATAAAACAACTGATTAAATCTGGGTTGAAAGAAGACAATCCCCGCAACGGCAAGATAGGAGAATTGAAATCCTACAGTAAAAATCAAATAAGGATCTATCAACAATAGGAAAAATGCCGATGCAGCCAATGAATTAAAAACACCACCCCTTCGCTTTAGTATTTCTCCAACAATTATAAAGCTAAACATACAAGTTGCTCTCATGACAGAAGGAGATAAACCTGTTAAGATAGCATACATCCAAATCAGAATAATCAATAAAATTCCACGGACCAAATTTCCCCACCTGTATCGTAATAAAGAAGAAAATAAAGCATGAATGAGTACGTATATTATCCCTACATGCAAACCCGAAACAGCTAATACGTGCATCACTCCGGCATTAGTCCATGCTTGTTTTATTTCCGGATCCATATCCGATTTTGCACCTAGACTTAAAGCTGCAAGAATATCAAAACTATTGCCAGTTATACCATTCTGTTTATAAATCCCCAATAATTTAGCTCGCCATTTCCATGCAAAATCAGTAATGCTAAATTTACGCGGAACATTTATAGCTTGCCATTTCGACGGTGGTAAAAATGCGGAATACAGTGTGTGCTGTGTTTTTAGGTAAGCGGCATAATCAAACTCATTGGGATTTCCTGCATTCCTCACCCTTTGCAATCTTGTATGTATCAGCAACTGGGATCCTGCCAATAAATTATTTACTGAAGAATCTTTTTTAAAATACAGCAAAACCTTAACAGATTCTTTTCGCCATGATTTTGTTATATGAGCAGCAGATATTTCAAAAGAGCATTTATAACTATTGTTTCTGGCAATTGGATTCTCAAGTAATTTGCCGATGTAATAAGTATTTGTATCTGCACTATTAAGCTTCATGGAAGCTGTTTGAACCTTAATTCTATAGCTTCCAACTGCAACAAAAAGCAGAAAAACAAAAGCTCCAAAAAGGACACGAAGAGATGGTGACTTTCGCATGAATGGAGTGGACTTAAAAAGCAATATTCCAAGAATACTTATAAAAATAGCTATGAATAGGTAGTCTTCCTGAATATCCAATGCATTTGCAAGAAATATTCCAATTGTCAATGGCAAAAGAAGGCGAATAAAGGGATATTGTCGAATGAGTTCTCGAAAAGACATTAATAATAGAATTTATCGTTAACTCAATTTAGACATTTAAGCGGAAAAAACAAAAGTCCTTGCTAAAAAACAAGGACTTATATCTTTTTGAATAGGAAACCAGGTTCCGGTTTTCTGAAGATTATCTAAAACTAAAGGCAATCCCTCCTGTGATGGTATTGTATTCTTGCATTGTATAATCACCAAATATTTTGAAAAATCCCAAATTTAACCTTGTTCCAATAGTGGCTCTAATACCATTAGCTTTAAAATTGACAGATACAGGATCTGTAACTTGTTCAGAAACTGTCATTCCAGTTCCTTCTAAGGTATATTCCAAATCGTATTTACCTTTAATATCCACATCCATTTTGGCAGTATTCATTCCTACTGCACCATAAAATTCAATTACTTTCAGATTTACCGAAGCAATAGCCTGAATGGTATATGCATTAGTAGTAAATTCCATTAATTGAGCACTACCATTTAAACCTGATTTATTCTGAATATCATATTCCGAAGTCAATTTTGTATAGGCTACCAATGCTGAAACATCAACAGGTGTTTTATCAATCTTTAATAATTTAGAGAAACTTTTCTGAAGACCAATACCAAACATACCTACATCCAAATCAGATGTTTTAACTTTTGGAAGATATCTCACTTTTAAATCTGCATCAATGCCAGGAATCCCAATTCCTACTTGCAGTGTAGCACTTGGAACTGCATTCATAGGTAAATCATTTCCAATTCCATCGGGCATGGAAAATTCTGTTAATTTATAATCACCCCCATCGGTTTGAATTCTAGCAGCAAGTGTGGTATTATTATTTCCTCCCATCAAGGTTTGGATCTCACTTGAACCATTCACCAAACTTATATTCGAGTAATCGCTTTGTACAAACAAAAAGGCCTCATCTTTACTTGGAACTTTTGCCAGGTTAGCAACTAAAGTAATATCGAAGCCTAATTTCTTATGGGTTCTAGCTGTGGAATACCATCCATTATTCAATCCGTACATAAACCCCTTGGCAACAGGATTCACATATTGTTCTGTAAGTTTTGAGGCATCCTGAGTGCCTGCCAAAAGAAATTGTTCAATATCTTGAGATTTCCCTAAAAACGGGACAAGTACAAAAAATAGCAATATTAGTTTTTTCATCATATTTAGATTTTAATTAGTGGTCGATACAATGTGTCTTGTTACGGAGAAATAAGGGTTTTGTTTATATTAAATCAATATTGTCCAACTATATTAACGCTTCGCCCAAACCCGCTTCATTTTTTAGCTCTTAAGAAACATTACTCATAGAAATGAGCTTGTAGCCTAATACCTAAGCCAGATCTCAACCAAAAATCCTCGGAACCAGACTTGATCATGAACTACAAATATCACAACAAAAACGGGTCTTAATTGCATAGAAATTAGCCATAAACATCTTGTTTGCAACAAAAAACACAAATAAACAGAATCGTTTAGGTCGATATTAACTTCTCAATAAAGAAGCATGCTTCATTCTATCAGGAAATAAAAAACGAAGGATAGGCTTTAAAAATAAAATGGAACGCAACAACAAGATCCAGATTGGAATAAGACTCGGCACAGGTCTGTTATAGAATATTTCCTCACCGTTATAGATTTTTACTGCTCCGTTATACAATTTCATCTGTCTGTCATAGAACTTTTCTTATCTGTTATTAATTTTTTTTGTCTGTCGTTATTTTATTTTTTCCTGTTATTCCACTTTTTTATTCCGTTATCGTTATCAGATACACTGTTATTATACTTTTTATATCTGTTACAGATTTTCTTTTATCAGCAGGCTTATTCCAAGTGCAAACAATACAATTACCAATACAATCTGCTTTATTCCAATTTGTGGGTAATGAAAGCAGAAGCGTAAATACATTTTCCAAAAAAGGAAAGCCACGCAAATGCATTGCTTCCCCTTATTTCCGGAATGCAACTTAAGCTTCCTATATCAATCCTTTCCCAAACGTTTCCACGCCAATATAGTTTCTACTGCATTAACCCGACTTCATTTTATGGCTCTTAATGCACACCTATACAGTTCGTAATAATTCCCTGTTAATATCAACCGTCTAGCAAGAAAAAAACCCTACCAAATTGGCAGGGTTTAACTTTTATTTTGCTAGTGTAAATCTATATTTCGCTTTAAAATTACCTTTCGATATAGCGGTAAGTTTACCTTTCAGTAATCGCTTTTTAATGGGAGCACAATGATCAGTAAATAGGATTCCTTCCAGATGATCATACTCATGTTGAATTACCCGAGCAGCAAATCCGGAATATTCATCCTCATGAAATTCCCAATTCTCATCGTAATATTCAATTTTAATATGTTCTGGACGAGTAATGTCTTCATTCAAGCCAGGAATACTAAGGCATCCTTCAGACATCGACCACTCCTCTCCCGTTCTTTCAGTAATCTTTGCATTCACAAACATTTTTTTGAAGCCTTCCAATTCAGGCTCCTCATCCGCAAAGTTTGAACAATCTATCACAAACATTCTAATAGATTTTCCCACTTGAGGTGCTGCAAGTCCTACACCATCAGAAAAATACATAGTCTGCCACATATCTTCCTTAAACTTCTCCAATTCAGGATAATCTTTATCAATATCTTTGGCAACCTTTCTTAATACAGGATGGCCGTAAATGGTAATCGGTAATATCATTTTCTATTTCTCGTTTTACTATTTGGTTTTCAAAATCCTACAATAAATTTCTTCTGGTTTCCATATAGGATTGCAAAATAATTGTGGCACTCACTTTATCAATCATTGCTTTATTCTGACGTTGTTTCTTCTTTAACCCGCCATCAATCATTGTTTGAAAAGCAATTTTTGAAGTGAATCGTTCATCAACCATCTCGATAGGAATATCAGGAAATTTCTTTTTTAATTGACCTAAAAATGGTCTAAGATATTTCATCGATTCGCTATCCTCGTTATTCATTTGTTTGGGATATCCAACCACAATACACTCTACCTTTTCGGTCTGCATATATTTCTCCAAATAATCGAGAACATCCTTTGCTGCAACGGTATCTAAACCATTCGCAATAATCTGCTGAGGGTCGGTAACTGCAAGTCCAACCCTTTTCCTACCGTAATCAATTGCTACAATTCGTGCCAATATTCTTATTTATATTGATTTTGAATTGCAAAGATATAAATTCTAGTTAGATTTTGTCGAATATGCCTCAAGAAGGAGTAGGTAAAGGCATATTAATATGTCCAAAATATTAAATTATCAGACCTTTAAAAGAGAAGTTTGTTGAATCTCATAATTATATTAAATTGTAGATAGATTAAAAAATAATTCCCAAATGAATACTCAAGCGATTAAATTTTTCTTTGAGATATTCTGTATCCTGCGTATAGGTATTCTCCCATTTATGCTTTATTTTTTGAAAGCGATAACCAATACTGAGTGTCATCATTGGAGTAGATCTATTCCCAATAATAAATCCTACTCCCGGATTCAACAACCAACCACCTTTCGAGTCTAAATTATCATTTGAATAATAGATCTGATCTCTATTATCTATTGAAAAAGAATATCCTGTATGGCAAAAAATGTAAGAAGACATTCCTTTTATTCTGGTATGATATTGCAGACTTCCAAAAACAGGCATTTGAGTTTGTTCAAATGATTCATAACCAATACCTCCACCAATGGATATTTTATCATTAAATAAATAATTAGCAGAAGCCAATAAACTAAATGGAGCACTACTTGAATTACTCTTATTTCCCACCAACACTCCTAATTGTAATTCATAAAACAGTCCCTTATCCAATTTAGGGATACTATCTGATGCAATTTTTGGAATTCTCTTCATAGCAGAGCTAATCTCGGCAATATCATTCATATCGAATTTCCAATAATTTTTATCAAGCGTTCTCAATTCAAGGAATTTACCAGGAATCTGCCTAATGATATAACCCTTCAACACATTTCCATTCTTCAATTTTACTACATCCAAATGCTTTTGTGCTGATGTAAAAACAGAGCCCATTATTAAAAAACCCATAATGAGTAATGATTTTATCGGAAAGTGAAAAGTCTTCATAGTATGAATATTAGTTTTCCTTATGATGTTAACATCTTAGAATGGTTGCGTACCGCACTAAATTAAAACGCGATGAATGAAACGCAACCATAAAGTTAATTCTGCATCTATAAATAGAATTCAAAAGACAAATTCACTTTAAATTTCATTTTATGAAAACTTCAAATATTCTTTTTAAAACATTAATTATAAGTATCTATGCTTTTCTTACTTATGCCTGCGATGACCAAATTAAGCATGAATATACCATCAACGAACCAATCTACATGAGTAAGGCTGACTTTAAGAATGCTGTGAAATCAGAAGCTCCGAAACCTATGCAGGAAACAGGAAAAATATATTTCTACAAAGACTATATTCTAGTGAATGAAAAATATCAGGGAATTCATGTATTCGATAATTCTGATCCTTCAAATCCTGAGCAGACAGCTTTTATAACAATTCCCGGTAATATTGACATGGCTGTTCAGGACGATATTCTGTATGCCGATTCTTATTCTGATTTGCTTGCAATAAATATTAGCGATATAAATACATTAAAAGAAATCAAACAATTCAATAATGTCTTTTATTACAGTTTACCTCCTACGGGAAATAATTATAGGTTAGGTTCAATTGATCCGGAAAAAGGAGTTGTAGTTGGATGGAATGTAAAACGCATAAGTGAAGATTACGAAGAACCACATTACTATCCATACTTGGATGATCTTGTATTTTCCAACTCCGAAAATTCTGCCTCAGGAAAAGCTATTAGTAGCTCAACCGGAAAAGCAGGCTCGATGGCAAGATTCATGATCTATGCGAATACTCTTTATACACTAAACTCATCGAATGCTTTGGATATATACGATATTTCGGATTTGAAACACATTACAAAGCAAGGAAACATTAGTGTAAATTGGGATATTGAAACCATTTTTGCTTACAAGCAAAACTTATTTTTTGGTGCGCAGAGCGGAATGTACATTTACGACATCACTAATCCATTATCTCCTCAATTCATTTCACAATACCCTCATTTTCGTAGTTGTGATCCTGTTGTAGTAGACAATAATACTGCATACATTACTCTGCGAGCTGGCAATTTCTGTGGTCAAAACACCAGCCAGTTAGATGTTGTAGACTTAAGCGATATTACTACTCCAACACTCATAAAATCATACCAAATGCAAAACCCCTATGGCTTAGGTGTTGATGGAGACTTATTATTTGTGTGCGATGGAACAGGTTTGAAAATTTACAATAAAACGGATCCCTTACAAATTGGTTCTAATCTCCTAAGTACTTTTACGGATATTAATCCTTATGATGTAATCCCATTAGAGTCAATACTAGTTGTAGTATCTTCTGATGGTTTATATCAGTACGATTACTCTGACATAAATAACATTCAACTTCTAAGTGCTATAACAATTCCTGAAAATTAAAATTGAATATTTAAATACTAATCCTGGTAGGTATAAGAAACAAGAAAGGCTGTCTCCAAGGAGACAGCCTTTTATTGATGGAGAAATTAATCTCTTAATTTTGCTTCAAGTTTGCTTGAGCAGCAGCCAAACGTGCAATAGGTACACGGAATGGAGAACAAGAAACGTAATCCATACCAACTGAGTTACAGAACTCAACTGAAGATGGCTCACCACCGTGCTCACCACAAATACCTAATTTGATGTTTGGACGAGTTGATTTTCCTTTTTCACAACCCATACGAACCAATTGTCCGATACCATCCTGATCAAGAACCTGGAAAGGGTCATTTTTCAAGATACCTTTACGGATATAGATTGGCAAAAATTTACCTGCATCATCACGAGAATAACCGAATCCCATTTGAGTCAAGTCATTTGTACCAAAGGAGAAGAATTCAGCAACTTCAGCAATTTCATCAGCAGTTACAGCAGCACGAGGAATCTCGATCATTGTACCTACCATATAATCAACCTTCACACCTTTTTCTTCGAATACTTTAGCAGCAGTTTCTCTAATGATACCTTCCTGCATTTTAAGCTCTTTCACAGTACCGATCAATGGAACCATTATTTCTGGTTTTGGATCCAATCCTTTAGCTTTCAAATCACAAGCAGCTTCAATGATAGCACGAGCCTGCATTTCTGTGATTTCTGGATAAGTGTTACCTAAACGACAACCTCTGTGTCCCAACATTGGGTTGAATTCATGTAAAGATTCTACTTTAGCCTTCACAACTTCAACATCAACACCTAATTTCTCAGCCATTTCAGCTTGAGAGGCAGCATCATTTGGTGTAAACTCATGCAATGGAGGATCTAATAAACGAATAGTTACACCTAAACCGTCCATAGCTTCTAAAATCCCAGAGAAGTCTTGTCTTTGAATAGGAAGTAATTTATCAAGAGCAGCTTTACGACCTTCAAGATCTTCAGCTAATATCATTTCGCGGATAGCCCAAATTCTTTCTCCTTCGAAGAACATGTGCTCTGTACGGCAAAGACCAATACCTTTAGCTCCGAATTCACGTGCAGTTTTAGCATCAGCAGGAGTATCAGCATTTGTTCTTACATACATACGGGTATTATTCTCTGCAAGATCCATGATCTTACCAAAGTCACCATCTAAAGTTGGAGTAATTGTAGCAACTTTACCTTCGTAAACTTCACCTGTAGTACCATTTAAGGAGATAAAATCACCTTCTTTGAATGCCACACCATTTATTTTAAGAGCAGATGGAGTAACAGAAATACCAGCAGCAGAAGAAACACAACATTTTCCCATACCACGAGCAACTACAGCCGCGTGAGAAGTCATACCACCACGTTCAGTAAGAATACCTTCAGCAGCATACATACCTTTCAAGTCTTCAGGAGAAGTCTCACGACGAACCAAGATTACTTTCTCACCTCTATCAGACCATTCTTCAGCATCTTCAGCTGAGAATACAATTTTACCAGTTGCAGCACCTGGAGATGCTGGCAATCCTTTAGAAAGTACTTTTGCAGAAGCAATAGCTGATTTTTCAAATACTGGGTGAAGTAACTCATCCAATTTATTTGGTTCAAGGCGAAGAACAGCAGTTTTCTCATCAATCAAACCTTCTGCCAACATATCTACAGCCATTTTCACCATAGCAGCACCGGTACGTTTACCGTTACGAGTCTGCAACATCCAAAGCTTACCATCTTGAATAGTAAACTCCATATCCTGCATATCATGATAATGGTTTTCTAATTTTTCTTGAACAGCATTCAATTCATTGTATAGTTCAGGCATTGCTTCTTCCAAAGATGGAAAATCTTTAGCACGAACCTCTTCAGAAGTACCATTTCTCTCTGCCCAACGTTTTGAACCAATCAAAGTAATTTCCTGAGGAGTACGAACACCGGAAACAACGTCTTCACCTTGAGCATTAATCAAATACTCGCCATTGAAAAGATCTTCACCAGTAGCAGCATCACGAGAGAAGCAAACTCCAGTAGCAGAAGTTTCGCCCATATTACCATAAACCATTGCCTGAACATTCACAGCAGTTCCCCACTCATCAGGAATTTGTTCCATACGACGATAAAGAATAGCTCTTTCAGTATTCCAAGAATCGAATACAGCACAAATAGCTCCCCAAAGTTGATCCCAAGGGTTTGTTGGGAAATCCTGACCAGCATTTTCTTTAACTACTTTTTTAAATTCTGCCACAACAGTTTTTAAATCAGCAACAGTCATTTCTGCATCAGAAGCGTAATTATTATCGCTCTTAACTTTATCTAAAACCAACTCAAATGGATCGTGTTTTCCATTTTCAGCCTCAACTCCCATTACAACACCACCATACATCTGAATAAAACGACGATAGGAATCGTAAGCAAATTTTTCAGCACCTGATTTTTCAGCAATGATTTTTACAGTTTCATCGTTCATACCAAGGTTAAGAACGGTATCCATCATGCCTGGCATAGAAACGCGAGCACCAGAACGAACAGAAATTAATAATGGAAATGCATCGCCATTAGCACCAAATTTAGCATTCATTGCCTCTTCGGTTTTTACGATAGATGCTTCAACATTATCTTTAATCATTGCTACAACAGCATCTCTTCCCTGCTTGTTGTATTCAGTACAAACTTCAGTAGTGATAGTGAAACCTGCAGGCACAGGAACACCAATTAGGTTCATTTCTGCAAGGTTAGCGCCTTTTCCACCAAGCAGGTTTTTCATGTCTGCTTTACCTTCGGCCTTACCGTCACCAAAAGTATAAACGTACTTAGTACTCATAATTATCGCTTTTTAGTTTTAAAGTTAAAAATCAATTCAAAATGACCTTTAACAACAATTATATTATTAGTTTCAAATTATTTAAAACAATATAAATAAAGGAATTACATATGATTTTTGTCATGTAATTTCACGCACACAAAAGTAGCTTTCTTTTTTTTAATTTAAAAATATTAATTGCTCATTTCGGAAGCTTTTAGTAATAAAATAAACTTCATCGTAGATATTTCTTTTTCAAACGTTTGCAGGCATAATCCCTCAACAAAATCAGACAATAATTAAATAAAAAAACCAGCCAACAGACTGGTTTTAAAATTGGTTTTTTTACTATTTATCTCATTGGATATTTATTCATGATCTCTTCCGGATGAAGTAAATAATCAAGATATTGGGCTCTATAATAAATGTCCGACACTTTCAATTCATTATCTGAAAGTTTC
The DNA here is from genome assembly GCF_003996985.1 of Ancylomarina longa. Taxonomy (GTDB): domain Bacteria; phylum Bacteroidota; class Bacteroidia; order Bacteroidales; family Marinifilaceae; genus Ancylomarina_A; species Ancylomarina_A longa. The sequence continues at coordinate 28,991 of NZ_RJJX01000015.1, read as the reverse complement.
CCTCTAAATTCATCTATCGACTTGTAGCCTTTTTTATCCATCCAATTTTCAAGTTCAGATAATACTTCTGCAATATATGTGGGTTCATTTTTATACAATGCACTCACCATTTGTACAGTATTAGCACCGCTCAAAAGCATTTGAATAACATCATCAAATTTGTAAATACCATTTGTTCCACATAAACTTCCTTTTATTTTTTTATAAAGAAGTCCAACATATCGCAATCCTAATTTAAAATCTCCCTGATTACTTAAATTAAATTTTGTGACATGTTCTTCACTTTGAATATTAATTTCTGGCTGAAACAAACGATTAAATAACACAAATCCAGATGCTCCAGCTTGATCAAGACGATTCACAAAATTCAAAGTATTTGTATAATAGGGACTCAATTTGATACAGAAAGGAATTTTAAGTCTTTCCTTTAAGGTTTCAACAATTTTAACCTTGTCATCTTCCAGCTGAGCAGCAGATTTATCAACATCACCGGGCATTGCATAAAAATTTAATTCTAATGCATCAACTCCTACGTCTTCCAATTGCTTCGCATAATCGAACCACGTTATATCATAAATGCAATTCAAACTAGCTATTACTGGAATACTTACATTCTTTTTCACCTCTGCTAGTTTAAGAATATGAGCCTTAGGTCCAGCATGCTCTAGTGCTGGAAAAATAGAAGTCATCTCAGCATTACGCTCAGTATACTCATCCAATTCATCTGAAAGTTGAGCTCTTTCCATTTGGATTTGCTCTTCGAATAGAGATTTGTAAACAATAGCTGCAGCACCTGCTCGTTCTAGTTCCTGTGCTCCTTCTACTGTTGCGGAAAGGGTACAAGCACCAACAATAATGGGATTTTTAAGATTCAACCCCATGAATTCAACATTTAAATTTGCCATATGATTTTGGATTAAAATTTCTTGATGTATCTAAATTTAATAAATGATGTTGAGATATTCAATCAAAATCAAATTTAATATGCTGACTATCAATTTAAAAACAACTACTTTTCTCTTTTTTAAGATTTTAGGGTCTTATTTTATTTAAAAGGGCAGAATAGAAAGATCTACCAACCATCTATTCTGCCACTTCGATTCAAGATTTAAAAAAAAATTTACCTGAATCGTAAATCATTAAAAGTAAAGAAGCCCGAAAAAACTATGGATCTACAATATTGATAATATACCCCATTTGTTGGTGTATTCCACATTGATAATACAATAAATCAGGATGATTACTATTAGGTGTAAATCGCAATGTTCCGTTCTCTGTCATACTACCAACAATACCATCTGTTACTTCGCCTGCACTAGCTCCAATCTCATCAGTACTTATATAAAAAGGGTGACCGCTAGTTTGGATTTCAAAAACATAAGTTGTTCCTCTGGTAAGCGTTAGAGTTAGGGCTTCAATTCCATTTATTGTGTATCCGACAGAATGTCCTTTATTAGCCCAAGGATGACTGGCCGTTTTTGTTGCTGTTCTTACAGTAAAATCCGCTTTAGGTTGAGGATTTGGTGTAGGTGTCATTCCATCATCACCTCCGCCGCTACTACAGGAGTATAGGAAGGCTAGAATTAAAATTGTAAAAAGTCTACTTATCCGTTTCATCAAATTCGTTTTAATTGAAAATAAATTGTATAAGATAAAATACTTAAAACAAACTGCTTAAAATGTCATACAACAGACATTTGCTCAAATAAAAAGGGATCCCAATTATTGGAATCCCTTATCATGAATATCAGAATGTCTCTATTCTTCAGAATAATCTAAAGCAGCTTGACGTTGATAAGTTTTATATCTCCATTTCGCATTCTCCTCAGCAGAAACAAATAACTCTTTAGCCTGCTCAGGGAAAGATTTTTGAAGTGAAGTGTAACGTATCTCTCCAGCTAAGAAATCTTGAAATTTAGCCCATTCTGGTTCTTTCGAATCCAAAACGAATGGATTTTTTCCTTCAGCTTCTAACATTGGATTGTTACGATACAAGTGCCAGTATCCAGACTCAACAGCTTTTTTACCTTCTGCTTGAGTTTTACCCATTGATGCCTTTAAGCCATGAGCAATACATGGTGCATAAGCAATAATCAATGATGGTCCCGGATAAGCTTCAGCCTCTTTAACAGCTTTATAGTACTGAGCTTGGTTAGCACCCATTGCTACTTGAGCAACATAAACATATCCGTAAGACATAGCAATCATACCCAAATCTTTCTTTCTGATACGCTTACCAGCAGCAGCAAATTTTGCAACAGCACCTACTGGAGTTGCTTTAGAAGCCTGTCCTCCAGTATTTGAATAAACTTCAGTATCAAGTACCAATACGTTTATATTTTCACCTGAAGCAAGTACATGATCTAATCCACCGAAACCTATATCATAAGCCCAACCGTCACCACCAAAAATCCACATAGATTTTTTAATAAGGTATTGTTTAAGGTCAAGGATTTCTTTAGCTACTTTATGAGTTTCATTCTGTAAAGCATCAATTACTTTTTCAGATGCTACTTCTGATGCATCAGCATCTTCTTTAGCTTCTAGCCATTCAGCAAAAGCAACTTTAGTTTCTGCATTTACAGCATCCATATTGTCAGTCATACGCTCAGTAATACGAGTACGCATTTTCTTAACAGCTTCAGCCATACCCAAACCATACTCAGCATTATCTTCGAATAATGAGTTTGCCCAAGCTGGACCTTTACCACTCTTGTAATTTTTACAATAAGGAGTAGAAGGTGCAGATCCACCATAGATAGAAGAACATCCTGTTGCATTGGCAACAATCATTCTTTCACCAAACATTTGAGTAATTAATTTGATATATGGAGTTTCTCCACAACCAGCACAAGCACCAGAGAATTCAAACAAAGGTTGTGCAAATTGTGAGTTTTTCACATTTGTTTTTGGCAACAAGTCCTTGTAACCAACTTTTTCGTCCATATAATGCCATCTTCCTCTTTCTGCATCTTGAGTTGCAAGAGGCTTCATTTCCAAAGCTTTCGATTTAGGAGCAGGACAAACATCTACACAGTTACCACAACCAGTACAATCTTCCACATCAACCTGGATACGAAAACTATATTCTTTCAAACCTTTACCGGTAGCAGGTTTTACTGCAGTTCCTTCTGGAGCAGCAGCAAGTTCCTCTTCACTTAATAGGAATGGACGAATAGCTGCATGAGGGCAAACAAAAGCACATTGATTACATTGAATACAAGTTTCATCCTTCCATTCAGGAACATTTACAGCAACACCACGTTTTTCAAATCTGGTAGTTCCGGCAGGAAAAGTTCCATCTTCAATACCTAAGAATGCAGACACAGGAATATCATCCCCTTTTTGTGCATTCATTGGATCACAAACCTTGGCAATAAAATCAGGACGACCTTCTGAAGAACCAAACTCAGCAGTAGCATTCAGTTTCTTCCAATCAGCAGGCACTTCAACTTCAACAACATTATTTCCACCAGCATCAACAGCGGCAAAGTTCATGTTTACAATTTTCTCTCCTTTATTACCATATGACTTAACGATAGCTTTCTTCATTTCCTCAACTGCTAATTCGAATGGAATTACATTTGTGATCTTGAAGAATGCAGATTGCATGATAGTATTTGTGCGATTACCTAAACCAAGCTCTTCACCTAATTTAGTACCGTTGATAATATAAAATTTGATATCATTTTGAGCCAAGTACTGTTTCATATGATCTGGGAGATTCTTTTTAGTTTCTTCCGCATCAAAAATTGAATTCAAAAGGAATGAACCTCCTTTTTTCAAACCTTTCAATACATCGTAAAGATACAAGTAGGCTGGTACATGACATGCAACAAAATCGGGTGTTGTTACCAGGTAAGTTGAACGAATAGGATCATCACCAAAACGAAGGTGAGAAGCAGTAAAACCACCTGATTTTTTTGAATCATAAGCAAAGTATGCCTGACAATATTTATCGGTTGCTCCACCAATAATTTTGATAGAATTTTTATTAGCCCCAACTGTACCATCAGATCCTAAACCATAAAATTTAGCTTCGTAAAGGCTTTCTGAATTCACTTTCAATTCTTCTTCTAATGGTAAAGATCTAAAAGTAACATCATCAACAATACCTAAGGTAAACTGATTTTTAGGTTCATTCATTGCAAGGTTCTTATAAACAGCAATGATTTGAGAAGGAGTTACATCTTTTGATCCCAAACCGTAACGGCCACCCACAACGATAGGAGCATTTTCTTTTCCGTATAAAACTTCCCTAACATCAAGATATAATGGATCTCCATTAGCACCCGGTTCTTTGGTACGATCTAATACAGAAATACGTTTCACTGATTTTGGTAGTACATTCAAGAAATGCTTAGCAGAAAATGGGCGATACAAATGAACACCTACCATACCAACTTTTTCACCATTTTTCAATTTAAAATCAATAACCTCTTTAATTGTTTCGGTTACAGATCCCATAGCAATGATTACATTTTCAGCATCTTCAGCACCATAATAAATAAATGGCTTGTATTCTCTACCAGTTATCTTATTGATATCATTCATGTATGCTTCAACCATATCCGGCACTCTGTCGTAAAATGGATTAGCAGCTTCACGCGACTGGAAATAAATATCTGGATTTTGAGCAGTACCTCTTGTTACAGGTGATTCTGGATTCAATGCACGATCGCGAAATTGCTGAAGTGCCTCCATATCAACCAAACCTCTCATATCTTCCATATCAATCGCTTCCACCTTCTGGATTTCATGCGAAGTACGGAAACCATCGAAGAAATTTACGAAAGGAACTCTTGATTTAATCGCTGTAAGGTGAGAAACTGCGGAAAGATCCATAACCTCCTGAACAGAACCTGAAGCCAACATTGCAAAACCAGTTTGTCTTGCAGCGTAAATATCGGAATGGTCACCAAAGATTGAAAGAGCCTGAGCTGCTAAAGCACGAGCACTTACGTGGAAAACACATGGAAGCAACTCTCCTGCGATTTTGTACATATTAGGAATCATCAATAATAATCCCTGAGATGCAGTGTAAGTCGTGGTTAAAGCACCTGCTTGCATAGAACCGTGAACTGCTCCTGCAGCACCACCTTCTGATTGCAATTCGGCTAAACGAACTGTATCACCAAATAGATTTTTACGCCCTTTTGCAGCCCATTCATCTACATTTTCGGCCATAGGCGAAGATGGTGTAATAGGGTAAATACAGGACACCTCACTAAACATATAAGCTACGTGAGCGGCAGCAGCATTACCATCGCAGGTAATGAATTTTTTTTCTTTTACCATTTTACTCCTCCAATTAATTTTAATTAATGGTAGTTAATTTATTTCTGTTATTTATTCTCTCTAATATAAAAAGCCGAAAAGCCACAATGGAATTTTGTTTCCTTCTCCACGTTCTATCATATCGGCTGCAATAAAAAAGTCTTCTGTTCTAAATTTAGATTCGGGATTATCAATACTTTCGTTAATCTCGAAATTATACTGATCGTTCACCAAAAAATGCCCTCTATCTGTACTTGTAATAGATCTGCCCGGTCCTACTTGATTATAAAAGAACGTTTCTCGTAAATTGTCATCGTCTATATTATCTGGTGAAATTGCGTACAGAAGATTTGTATTATGCAAGTAAACTTTATTTGGTTTTTTTGAAGAATCTTTCGAGCTCTCCTTTGAATTCAAAAGAAAAATTAATCTCGCATTTTTCAGATAACGCAGATAATTCATAATAGTGGCTCGGGATGTTTCCACATCATTTGCCAATTTGCTTACATTTGGCTGAAAAGGAACATTACAAGATATTATATACAGAAGTTTCTTAAGTTTTTGTAGATATTTCAAATCAATCTGGTTCAAATAAGTGATATCAAACTCAAGCATCAGATTGATAATCTTTAACAAACTGTCAATAAAACTCTTTTCCTCCAAATAGCAAGGATAGTATCCATATCGTAAATAATTATTAAAATAGGCTAACGGACGCACTTTTTCAAGTATCTCATCCACAATTTCCTCATGGTGCTCTAGAATAAATTCTAAAGAATATCTTCGAAATTTATTTCCCGTTTCGTGATTTAAAAACTCCCTGAAAGATAGTCCGTTCAAATAATAAACATGTACAATACCTTTCAGCTCCTCATTTGTTTTAACTCTTAAAATAGAAGAAGCTGTAAAAATAATGTGTAAATCGGGATAATTCTCATAACAAGTTCTAAGATCCGAGGCCCACTCTGGGTATTTATGAATCTGATCTAAGAGTAATAATTTACCTCCTTTTTTGTAGAATTCATCAACAAATGAAACCAGACCCCTCTCTGTAAAGAAAAGATTGTTTAGGTTAATGTATAAGCATGATTTATCATTAGCACAGTGTTCACGCACATAATCCAATAAGAATGTAGTTTTTCCTACTCCTCTGGAACCTTTAATTGCAATTAAACGTTGCGACCAATCAATTTCATCAGCCAATTCACGCCTAATGGTAGTTTTTTTGTCTTTCAACAAACTATTATGTGTCTGAACTAAAGTATTCATTCATTCTTGAATTTACTTCGCAAATTTATGGAATTAATGACAGTTTTTGCTATCCGGAGATTACAAAACATTCTTTGTTTTGTAATTTATACTTATTTAAAATAAGCAGGTTTGAAAATTTCTAAAAGTATTTATCAAGATTATATAGAATTAAAATTCAAGCTAGATATCTAATAATGAAAATCTCACAAATCCAGAACATCATCATCCCCAAAATAATTCCACAAAAAAAAGACGGTAAATAATTACCGCCTTTTTTGATTCATATATCAATGATTTATTTATCATTCATAGAAATTAAAAACTCCTCGTTGGATTTGGTTCGTTTAAGCCTATCTCTTAAAAACTGCATTGCTTCAATCGAATTCATATCCGTTAGATAATTTCGAAGAATCCAAATACGATTCAATTCATTCTCATCTAAAAGAAGATCTTCACGGCGAGTACTTGATGCGGTAATATCAACAGCAGGATAAATTCTCTTATTAGATAATTTTCTGTCGAGCTGTAATTCCATATTACCAGTACCTTTAAATTCTTCAAAGATTACCTCATCCATTTTCGATCCCGTCTCTGTTAGTGCCGTTGCCAAAATAGTTAAAGATCCACCATTTTCAATATTCCGCGCAGCACCAAAGAATCGTTTTGGTTTGTGTAATGCATTTGCATCTACCCCTCCGGAAAGCACTTTTCCTGATGCAGGAGAAACAGTATTGTAAGCACGAGCTAATCGCGTAATAGAATCTAGAAGAATTACAACATCGTGCCCACATTCTACCATACGTTTGGCTTTTTCCAAAACAATATTGGCAACACGAACATGACGCTCTGCTGGCTCATCGAAAGTAGAAGATATGACTTCGGCATTTACACTTCTAGCCATATCTGTAACTTCCTCCGGGCGTTCATCAATTAATAAGATAATCATGAATGCTTCAGGATGATTTGCAGCAATTGCATTAGCAACTTCTTTCAATAAAACAGTTTTACCTGTTTTTGGTTGTGCTACAATTAAACCACGCTGTCCTTTTCCAATTGGGGCAAACATATCCACAACTCTGGTAGAAAGAGATGGCGTACCTTTACCAGTAAGATTGAATTTCTCATCAGGAAATAAGGGAGTTAAATGATCAAATGGTACCCGATCCCGAATAACATCTGGTAGGCGTCCATTTATTTTTTCCACTTTTATCAATGGAAAATATTTTTCTCCCTCTTTGGGAGGACGAATAGTACCATTGACTGTATCTCCTGTTTTTAATCCAAATAATTTAATCTGAGATTGAGAAACATAGATATCATCAGGGGAGTTTAAATAATTATAGTCTGAAGAACGTAGGAAACCGTAACCATCAGGCATAATTTCCAGTACACCGGCATTATGAATAATCCCATCGAATTCAAACATCTTCTCTTTCTCCCGCTTCTCGAAGCGTTTTTTGTTTGGATTGGGTTTATCTTGTCTTTCAGACCTATCGGAACGTTCCTGTCGATCCTTTTTTTCTGGTCTCTCTACTCTCTCCTGTCTCTCTGCTCTTTCCGGTCTTTCAACCTTCATTTTAAGATCTTCCGAAGAAGGTTTGTTAGCAGGGGATTTTTCTTCTTGATGAGTTAAAGTAGAATTTTCAACCACTTTTCTCTCTTGCCTTCTTTTATTTGCAGGAACTTCTTTTGGTTTAAAATCTTCTTTACCCATTTGAACAGCCGTTTCTTTCACAACATCCTTTACAGGTTGTTCTGATTTTCTCTTCTTTCGCAGTTTCAGTTTAGACTGCTCATCATCCACATCAGATTTCATTGCTCTTTTTCGGGGAGCTTTTTTCTCTGTGGATTTCATTTCAGAAGCTACAATTGCCTGTTGATCCAGAATTTTATATATCAAATCCTGTTTCTTAAAAGACTCAATTTTTTTAATTTTGAGTTCTTTTGCGATTTCTCGTAATTCAGGCACAAGCTTCTTGTTTAACTCAAGAATATCGTACATAAATAAATTATTAATATTTTTAGGGTAATGTTATTAGATAGAATTTGTATTTGAACAATACGGAACCTGATCTTTCGACCTCTATATGAGAAGAATCAATCGGAATTCAAGTGCAATATTACGCAATAAGTTATAATTCACAAAAAATAATTCAAAATTTATCGAATGTGAATTACATACGACCCAATGAGGTTTCACCCTAGAAGTCTTTCAAATGTAATAGATTGCTAATTTCATTTATTAAATCATTTTGCTATATTTAAATATTAATGAGCAAGCATGTCCTGTTTATTAAATACCATTTAATTCCACTATGAGACAGTTAAAAATAACCAAACAAGTAACAAACAGAGAGACTCCGTCGTTGGACAAGTATCTGCATGAAATCGGGAAAGTCGACCTAATTTCAGCTGAAGAGGAGGTAAAACTTGCCCGGTTGATAAAAAAAGGAGATAAAAAAGCTCTGGATCGACTAATTAAGTGTAATCTGCGTTTTGTTGTGTCCGTTTCTAAACAATATCAGAATCAAGGACTTAGTCTACCCGATCTAATTAACGAAGGCAATTTAGGATTAATAAAAGCTGCACAGAGATTTGATGAAACAAGAGGTTTTAAATTTATTTCGTATGCAGTTTGGTGGATTCGCCAATCAATTTTGCAAGCTTTGGCAGAACAAGCCAGAATTGTTAGATTACCATTAAATAAAATTGGTTCTATTAATAAAATCAACAAAACATTCGCCCAATTAGAGCAAGAGTATCAGCGGGAACCATCGCCTGAAGAAATTGCTAATATATTAGAGATGAGTCCGAAAGATGTAAAAGAGGCATTAAAGGCTTCTGGACGGCATGTTTCCATGGATGCTCCTATTAATCCTGATGAAGAAAATACACTGTACGATATTCTTCTAAGTAATGATGATATTAGTCCTGACAAAACATTAATTAAGGATTCCTTAAAAAAAGAGATTGATCGCTCCCTTTCGACACTTTCAAAACGTGAAGCCTCAATTATTAGATTATATTTTGGACTAAATGGAAAACCGCCATATTCCTTGGAAGAAATAGGTAAAGAATTCGGACTTACAAGAGAACGGGTTCGACAAATTAAGGAAAAAGCAATCAAACGAATGAAGACAACTTTTCGTAGTAAAATTTTAAAAACCTACCTTGGAGAATAAATAATCTTTTTATAGAATACACTAAAAGGATAAGAGAATCATGAAATATCATTTTCATCTCTTATCCTTAATTGTTTTATCTTTGCGCAAAATATAATCCAAACACAGAAAATTAAATGCAAACATTAATTTCACCTTCTCTTTTAGCTGCTGATTTCACAAATCTACAAGCTGATATTGACATGGTAAACAATAGTGAAGCCGATTGGTTCCACCTTGACATTATGGATGGAGTTTTCGTCCCCAATATTTCCTACGGTATTCCGGTCGTTGAACAAATCAACAAAATTGCAAAAAAGCCATTAGATGTCCATTTGATGATTATTGATCCGGACAGGTACGTAGAAGCCTTTAAAAAAGCCGGTTCTGATATTTTAACTGTTCATTATGAGGCATGTACTCATTTACACCGAACCATTCAAAATATTAAACAACATGGGATGAAAGCAGGAGTATCATTAAATCCACATACTCCAATTTCTGTCTTAGAAGATGTAATCAAAGACATTGACCTTGTGTTATTAATGAGTGTAAATCCAGGCTTTGGAGGACAAAGTTTTATCAAAAACACTTATTGTAAGGTACAAAAACTAAAGGCATTAATTCAGGATAAACAGGCTGATACACTCATAGAAATTGATGGAGGAGTAAATTTACAAACGGGAAAAAAACTTATTGATGCCGGGGCAAATGCTCTGGTAGCAGGAAGCTTTGTTTTTGGCTCCAATAATCCAGCGCAAACAATATCAGAGTTGAAAAAATTATAAATAATTGGGCTGAATTAGTAAAAATTCAGCCCAACTCATTTTTAAACTTTCAGGATATTTTCATTCTTCAAATAATCCTCTAAATATGCAAATGGAGGTGTTAGTTTACCATCCTTTACAATTGTTGCCCGTTCCACTATGCCTTCCGGATCATCACCAAACAAAGCATCATACACATTTTCAAATAAAGCATTTCCAAAATCTATTGAAGAATCTCGTGGCAACTCTCCAGGTAAATTATCGACAGCCATTACAGTTACATTTCTCCTATCAACAAAAGGGATGGTTTCTTCTCCACTATACCGATCATATCCATAAAATGATGATGCAATAGTTGATGGTCGCAAGGTTGATGGGATAGGACCATTAAGATCACAGCTCACATCTGCAATTACCGAAATCTTAAAATCATCTTCTTTATAATCATCTTGGGTTAGAAATTTGGGAGACTTAGGATCCCAAAAATGACAAGCAATATACAAATCTGTAACTTTAGTAAATGGCTTAAAAGTGGATTTATACATTTCGGGATATTCAAAGAAATCTTGTAAATCAAATGCACGCCCGTCCTTTCGTTCTACATAATACTGCGGATCAATACGACAGACAACTGGCTCATCATAATTCTTATTTAGGAAATCCTTAGGAGATACCTCCTTAATATTTAAAGTTCGAATCGTCTGCATCGCTCCCATCGCCACTCTACCACCACCAGTTATTAAGATTTTTATTGGTTTCAGTTGAATTGTTTTTAAATGCTTATACATCCCCCCCATATCGTGGCAAGAACCAGCAGGAGGAAGATCAAAAAAATCAGTTCTCACACCTCTGGCCCTTAGGGCTTTGTAAGCCCCCACAACTCCGGCCCAATGCCCAAAGGCGACTAATCTTTGATGATTATTATTCGTTAAATATTCATAATCAATCAGCGTAATATTTTTCTTAATAATTTGCTGTAACAATTCCCGGTTATAGGGTTGTTTCTTTGCGGTGTGTGAGAAAAACAAATACGTTTTATTAGGGATTAGAGTAGGAATATAAATCTCTTTTACACCAATAAGTATATCACAATCACGCAGATCTTCAGTTAAAAAATATCCCTGTTGCCGATATTCCGCATCAGAAAAACAGCGGATATCACTTGGCTGAATATAAATACTAACATCCGAATATTTGTCAAGTATGCGTAAACCAATTTGTGGTGGAATAGCAACTCTACGATCAGGTGGATTTTTGGTTTCTCTAAGAACTCCAACTCTAATTTTTTTCTTCATATGAATATATATTAAGGTGCGACTAGCAGTTAAAAGTGGAATTAATGCATTTTATACTAGCTATTCATCTTGAAATATTCACCCTACACTTACAGAATACAGAATCTCCAAATGCCTGATTTCTTATTTCTTGACACACGCCGTTCTAATTTAGTAATTAAGAAACACATTTTATATGAAAAAAATCATGCGATGCATATGTTTTTTGCTAATTTTGCATGAATTCTGGGGCTGACGTGGTTTTGACAGCATGTAGAATTGATATGTAAGCATGTCGAGCGTTGTTATTCCAGCTCGTAAATATCGGATATCATACTTTTTAATTGGCGAAAATAACTACGCTCTTGCTGCTTAATCGAATTATAGTAGATTAAAGCTTTATCATCACTCTAGGAGTGAAGACGAGACATCCAGCTTATGGTCCTACCTTGTTCCGGTAAGTAATTGGATGCTATCAATTCAGGGTTAGTCAGCTTCAAGCTTTGAGGAGTTGGCGAAATTTAGAAGATAAGTTAGGATCTCGGGTGTGCTTTCCCAAATCCCAATCGAAAATTAATAAAGCAATAAGCATGTAGAAAGCCTATTGATCACTTGTTTGGACCAGGGTTCGATTCCCTGCAGCTCCACTAGACGATAATCAAATCCGCTTAAACTCTTCAGTTTTAGCGGATTTTTTGTGTCTTCATATTCAAACCACATCAAAAAAAACAGATACCATTTTTAAAAAATGAATAATTAGTATCCCTATTTTTCGTTTTTGGTCAGACTTGCTAAAATAACAAAAGAGGTATGTCCTCCATTCCATTATACCAAAGAAAAGCAAGTCTACTCAGCAGAACAGAGCAAAATAAAGCCATGTAACACATCAGCTCTTGGCGCACTCATTTATCCACCTATCAATATCATAGTTTTGATCGTTTTATCCGCATAAAAATTCCAACACCACAAAATCCCTCTATCTATTTTCTGATATTAAAATAAGCAGGAAACATCAGCTTTTCGGCAAGTTCACAAAATATTGTTTTTTTATTTTGCAGGATTACCTAACAAAATCTATTTATTTTAGTTCGGAGTGATTTGCCTTATTTCGCTAATCCAAGCCTCGTTCTTTCAAAAAAAAATACAAATCGTTGCTAATAGCACTTAACATCTTTCTTTTTCAACTGTCATACTATTTTTCCACCTCCTTTTCGAATGGCATCACAATCGCCTATTGAAAATATTTTTCAATAATTTATGAACAATGTTTACAATTAACACATAATTTATTATAAATTTATATTGTTTTTCATAAGCCAAATCTATCAAACAGACCTCTACACGATGATTGAACAGAACAAAATCCAAAAACTACTGGAAATAATGGTTTTCCTCTCAAGTGGAATTAAATACACTTTAGAGGAAATTGCAGAGCGCTTCGAGATGTCGGAACGAACAACCCGACGTTACATCCAAACTTTTCGCGAGGCCGGATTCATAATACCAAAACCTGAAAACGGAAGATATTACATCGATAAAGAGTCGGCCTATTTTAAAGAAATTAGTGAGCTTATACATTTCTCGAAAGAAGAAGCTATAATTCTTCAGAAAGCAATTCATTCGGTTAGCGACGAAAATCCACTAAAACAAAACCTCGTTAAAAAACTTTATGCTCTTTATGATTTCGAAAGGGTTGCTGATACTATTGTGAAAGAAAAATATTCGGTAAATATTCACCAATTAATGCAGGCCATTAAATGCAAGAACAAAGTAATTCTACGCGATTATCTATCGGCGAACAGCAAACAACAAAAAGACCGTATTGTTGAACCCTTCGATTTTACAAACAACTACATTGCAATATGGGCATACGACATTGAAGACGGATGCTGCAAAACTTTTAAAAATACTCGTATTGCCTCCGTCCAAATCTTACCTGAACCTTGGGAACACAAGGGAAATCATATAAAATTACCGATGGATATTTTTAGAATAGGTTCAAAAGAAAAGACCGACATAAAATTACAACTTTCAATCCGTGCTGCGGAACTGCTTCAGGAAGAATATCCGCTATCGGAACAATACATTACACAAATAAATAAGGAGCAATTTGATTTTGAAGCTCCTGTTTCAGGTTTTGATGGTGTAGGACGTTTTATTATGGGTTTATGTGAGGAAATTAAAATAATCTATCCGGAGTCATTAAAAGATTTTCTAAAAAATAAAGCAGAAAAAATTCTAACGGTCAGAAGTTGACAGTAATCTATTATTTCTTTAATCACTCAAAACATACAAAAGCTTATTAATGAGATTCGAATTAACATTAAACCGTACCACAAAGCAGCGTATGCTGCCCATGGATTATCAGTATTACATCAGTGCCTGGATTTACAAAGTATTGAAACAAGCCGATGCCGATTTTGCCAATTTTCTGCATAACAAAGGTTATAGGAAGGATGAAAATGACAACAAACTTTACAAACTGTTCTGTTTTTCGAGATTAAATTTTGGGAAACCGAAACTCTGGAAAGAGAAAAAACTATTTGAAATATCGGCACACGAAATTAAACTGCAAATATCCTTCGATGTAAACGAAGCCGCCACCAATTTTATAAAAGGTTTGTTTATGCTTCAGGAATTTTATTTGGGTGACAAATTCAATGGTATCGACTTTAAGGTAGCCAAAGTAGAAGCACTGCCTAAAACTGAGTTTTCGGAAAGCATGCGTTACCATCTGCAGACTCCTTGGGTAATTAGCTTTAAGGCAGAAAATGCCAGGTATCCACAATACCTTTCGCCGAATAATGAACTGTTTGAAAGCCTAACAATAAATCATCTGGTTGAAAAATACAACAACACTCGCTATCCAAAATCAATTACAACAGGACAAATTAATTTTAGGAGGCTAAACGATTTTAAACGTTCGGGCTTTGTAATGAAACCAGGAACAGCTCAGCAATCGCGTATCGTTGGTAATTTATTTGAGTTTGAGTTGAATGCGCCTGTTGAAGTGCATGAGATGATTTGGAGTGCCGGTGTCAGCGAGAAAAGTTCGAGTGGTTTTGGGTGGATTGAGGGGATTGAAAAGAGTAAAACTGAATAATGACTGCTTGCACAGAAATAAGCACTCGGCACATGGAAATAACTGCTCGCCATACGGAAATAGTCAGTCGGCGAAGCGAAATACTTGCTCGTTACATAGAAATGCCTGCCCGGTGCAAAGTAAGAAGCAGACAATGGGCCGAAATAATTGCTCGATGGTAAGAAATTACCTGACAATAAACAGAAATAAGCACTCAATGTATGGAATATCCAAAATTGAATGCAGTACTAATTAATAATAAATAATTTTTAATGTTATGGATCAATCACAAATGAACAGAAAGCACATGATTGAGGCTACAGTGACTTACCTCGACGAGAATGCTACTATCTGGCAAAGTATCGCCAAAATTGGGGAGGTGAAAAACAAGATTGGCAACATTAGCCTGGCAATAAACGATGCTGCCGAACTTCAATCTGATTCGAAGGTAACAATGGGGAAAGTAAAATTAACCCTAAAACGCACCATATGCGAAAAAGCCGATATTGTTAATGACATTGTAGAAGTATATGCCGTGATGAACAGTAAGGACAAACTTGCCGGAAAAATGGCCGATAGTGCTTCTGATTTATTCAAGATGAAAAACGACGATATGCTTCGACGGGTGAAATTGATTATTGGAAAGGCTACTGATTTACAAGAACCTTTGGCTGCTGATTATGGCCTAAACACCGAACAAGTAAGCGATTTGAAAGCCGATTACGACCATTTTCTGGAACTGAATGGGCAACCTCGCGAGTATCAGATTAAATCGAGCATGGCTACACACAGCCTGGAAGAGCTGTTCACCGAGGCAAACGACCTACTCTCGAATCAGCTCGACAACCTGATTAAAATATTTAAACGCCGTGATGCCAACTTCTATCATGGCTATTTAAAGGCTCGAATGGTGGTGGATTATTGATAATATTCTTCTCCCTGTAATAATTACAGGGAGAAGTAAAAATTAAATAACAATGCTAGATACTGTAATTAAAATTGGAAAACTTTACCGTGAAGCCCTTAATGCCCATAAATACCATGAGCAGATAAATCATGCATGGAAAGATGTGGAAGCTCTGCGAAAAAAGAAAGATAAAGACGGCAATGTGATTGATACCGTCTTTTATGAATTACCTGTGATCGATAAGGGAAATACTTTTGAGTTTAACTTTGAAAATCTAAAGGAAATTGAAGACGAAGACAAACAAAAACAAATCTATTATCTAAATTTCAAAACCTCAAAAAAGGATGCAGAAAAGCGCTACCTATTCGGAGACATTGTTTATAGTCATTTTATTGATAATAAAAACAAACTGAATGAATTTGGAAATTATCGTTTATTTGGAAAATGGGAAAATAAATCATCATTTGAAGGTGCTGAACCATTAAATGCATTTATTAAAAGCGACAACATTAAAAAGTTTCGTTATGCATATAGGAATAAGAAAGAACAGTTTGAGATGTTGATAAAATCAAAACAATCAATTGTTCTACACTTTACATTTAATACTCACCCTTGGTATAAACTACCAAATATTGTTGAAGACGTTGATTCAATAATTCTATTCTATAAACCCAAGGGTAAAAATGAAAGTCTTGTTGGGTATTTAGAAGACAAGTTGGATAAGGATTTCATCGACAATAATAATTTATCAGCAAAACTAACACTTAACAAATATCTTTATAAAACTTTGGGTGGTGTAACACCTGGTTTTTCTGAAGTTTATTCATACAAGAATAAGGTATTTACAATTGATAATGTTATTAGCCTGATGTACGCAACACAAGTATATCAAGATCCTATAATTAGGATTAATCAAATTGGAATCATTGCCTTGCCTCATTCTGATAAAATCACCTCAGAAGAAATAGTTTCCTTTTTTAACCGTGAACAAAAGTCAATCTCAACGCAGGCACGAAAGGAAGAAACTATTGTTTTAGAATCTGATGACATATTTGCCCCACTAACCGAAAATTTGTTTGCAGATACTGTAAAATTTGACATCATATTTTCCAGTATTCCTAAATCACCTTCGGGAGTTTTTAGTGATTTAATAGAAATATCAAATATCGAAAAAAGCTTATTAAAGCAAGTACATGAACATATTCTATCTCAAAAGGCTAAGATATTAAACCGTACTAATAAAGCTTTTCCTAATACTAAAAAGCCATTTGCATTTTCTGTTCGATACAGTTTCTTAAAAATATTGGGAGATGTAACCAAAGACAAAAAGAAGTATCAATCACATTTGCTAAAAGTGTTACCTCAATTATATTCAAACACCTATTATCAAGACCCAATCTTGTTACCCGCTTTTATAGAAAAAGTGGAATATAATATCAGAGAAGGTGGACAACTTTTTAACATACTCAAATACGACTTCTATTTTTTAATGAACATTCAAAAAAATAATAATCTAATGAAAATAACAGAAACTAAAAGTTATGACTTGGGTAAAAACCTGGGTATTATGGCAAATAGATTTGCTGCCTGGCGCGACGATTGCCCAATTAAATCGTTTGAAAAATCTTATGTCGGCAATCTTTCGCGACGCATTACCTCAATTGAAGAACTAGTTAAATTTTCTGGTTTTTTAAATGAGAAGCTTACTATTCATGGCTTCATGAGTAAAAGTAAGTATATCTATATTAAAGATGCATATTCTTCTTTAGTAGAGACTATCAACAATTTTGAAGGAGAAAAATACAACCGTCACAATTGTGCATTAGGATTTTTCGAAAGCTATTATGGAAAAAGAGTATCAAATACAGAACAACAAATCAACTAAAAAATAATATCATGGAAAATACAATTGAAAAATCAGAAATCTTATTCTTATTTGAAAGTAAATACACCATCCCAAACGGAGATCCATTTACAGGTGAACAACGCTACGACGAAGAAACAAAAAAAGTATTGGTATCCGATGTACGGATTAAAAGGTATGTGCGCGATTACTTTGAGTTATTAGGAAAACGAATATTTATTACAGAAAACTCACCAATTGGAAAAACAGATGTAAAAAAAATGGTTAAACATCTTGCAGTTGAGCAAAAGCAAGTTGACATCCGAAAAGTAATGCAATCGATGATTGATGTGCGTTTGTTCGGAGGAATTTCAACTATTGAAAAAAAAGAATCAAAAGTAAAAATTGACTCAAATGACAAGCAACTAATTAATTATCATTTAAATATTACTGGGCCAACCCAATTTGCATTATTAAATCCATCTCTGAATAAAGTTGACATGAGACTTCATCAGAATACAAGCGTCATGCTTTCCAAAGCAGATAATGAACAAGGTTCTATTGCAACAACAACAGTCGTCCCTTATGCCATCAATCAAATTCAAGGTTGGATAAATCCTTTTTCTGCAGAAAAAAGTGGTTTAATCAAAGATGACATTAACGATTTGTTTAAAGCAATGTGGAACAGCATAAATAATATCAATACCAGAAGCAAATCAAACCAAAGCTCTGTTCTTTTATTGCAAATTGTTTATAAAGAACCAACCGACAAATTGTATGGTACAGATCGGTTAGTTAACATCGAATCAGAAAAAGAAGATGAACAAATACGCTCAATGGAAGATTACAACTTCAACTTCGATAAATTAAAGGCAATAACGAAATCTGAAAAAGTAAAAGAAATTCGTTTTTATACAGAAATTGAAGAAATCAAAAAGCAACTAATAGGTGATAAATTCACAGAAATGACACTATAAGATGAAGGCGATAAAATTGGAAATAACAGGCAATTGGGCACAGTTCCGTAAAGCCGAAACCAATAACAATCCGCTTTCGCACGATTTCATTACCAAAACTGCCTTTATTGGAATGATTGGAGCAGTACTTGGGATTGAACGCAACGAAATGAAACCTTTGTTCCCTTTGTTCAGCGAAGGGTTACTTTACTCGGTTCAGGTAAACAATGAAGTCATTAAACAATCGTGGGGGTTCACTTTAAGAAAGGTAAATAATGCTTGGGATAAAGCTCCTAAACAAATGGAGTTCATCAAACACCCCAACTACACGGTTGTTTTAGCATTAAAAAACGAAGAATACAGTGATTACTTCACTCGTTTTAGTTCATTTTGCAAACAAGGTCAGGCTTGTTTTACTCCTGTTCTAGGCTTGCACAACTGTCCAGCAGAGATTAAGTTTCTTGAAGAAGGTGAGATTGTTGAGAAAAACGGAACATTTACAACTTTCGGTTTTATTACAGATGATTATCCGCCATTAATGGACGATTTAACGTCTTTCAGGATTGGGTTTGATAAAATACCTACTTTTCAAAATGATGATTTTTGGAACTTACCCGAAAAATTTTGTAAGGTAGTGTACCCTTCAAATCAATTTAAGTTAAAATCAGAAGGAACATATTTTGAATTTAATAACGAATCACAATGGTGCATGATTTAACATTTGAATCGCATCCAGGTAAATTATTGGAAGAACACATTTGGGGAGTACACAAAGGCACTCTCCAAAGTTCTTCGTTACCAATTGCTGGATTGGCTGCTTTATTTCACGATTTGGGAAAAATCAATCCCAATTTTCAAAACAAACTCCACGGAAAAAGCACTGGATATGGGAATCATTCCTACTTGTCGGTAATCGCATGGGTTAATTATGCTTTGATCAACATGAAAGACATCATGATGGAGCATGGATTGAAAACTCAGGAAGAGTTTTCGTTATTTATTTTACAAGTTGCTGTTCTAATTGGCAAACATCACCAGAACTTACCAAATTTTGAGTACGCTTTTACTGGCTCAGAAGAATTAATTAGGGCTACTGAATTTGCCAAAGAAAATGTATGCGATCTTCCTATAAGTGAATTTGTAAATAAAACATTAAAATTAGATTGTGTATCATTTGAATTGAAGTGGGGAAAACAATCAAATATGTTCGTTTCTTTTTTGTCCAAGTATCAAAAGAAAGCATGGAAGCAAGCTCCTTTAAAATTCTTTATGGATACTCAGGAATCTTTTTCTGCCTTGATTGAAGCAGATAAAAAAGATGCGGGAAAAAATGATTCTTACTTTTTTAACGAAACCATTGAAACAAACACAAAACAACTTGCAATAAACCTTACTAGTACGTTTGATAAATTTGATCAAAATCTAGATATATCGCAACTGAATATATTAAGGACTCAAATTCGTTTCGAAGCAATTGAGGGAGTAAAAAAAGGATTACTGAACGATGAACGCATTTTTACGCTAACAGCACCAACAGGGGCTGGGAAAACATTTACTATGCTTTCTATTGCCGACGAAATTAGAAAACAAAAAGGGAATTTAGGAATTATTTACTCACTGCCTTTCTTGTCTATAACTGAACAGGTTCAAAAAATTGCTGAAGAACTTTTAGATGATGTTATGTCAGTTAATTCTAAAACTGAAAACGAACGAATTCGGAATGCACAGCAATCTTATGAAAATAATCAATCTGCTGAGAACCTAACAGAGATTTTAAAAGAAGACTTTATTCAAAACACCTTCGATCATCCTTTTATTATTACAACGTTTGTTCAGTTTTTTGAAAGCTTAGTAAGCAATAAGAACTCTACCTTGTTAAAGCTCCCAAATTTCAAAAAACGAATCTTTCTTATTGATGAAGTTCAGGCATTGCCTCCTCGATTATATATTTTCTTTTCGGCATGGCTAGATGAATTTTGTAGGAGGAACGATTCTTACGCAATACTATCAACTGCAACCATGCCCAAGTTGACAATTCCTATCAAAGATACTGATGAAGATTGCAGAGCAGATTTGTTATTTAAAGATTACACTGTGCCTAATGAGTTAATCGATTGCAAAAAATATTTTGCAGAAGATATTTTTAATCGCTATGAAATAAAAGTTCTTTCCGATCAACAAACCAATGAATCGTTGGTAAACCATATTCTTGAATTAGACGGTTCTTGCTTAGTAATCTTAAATACAATTGCCGACACAAAGAACCTTTATAATGAATTGATAGGAAAATCGGAGAACGTTCTTCTATTGAATACTCATTTCATTCCTGATGATCGAACAAGAATAATAAATCAGTCACAAGATTTATTAAAAGCTAACCAAAAAGTAATTTTAATATCAACACAGCTAATTGAAGCAGGTGTTGATATCGATTTCCCTATTGTTTATCGCGATATGTGTCCCTTACCAAGTCTTATTCAAAGTGCTGGCCGTTGTAATAGGAATAATAAATTAGATAAAGGACAGGTCTATTTTTTCGAGCTAGTTAGCGATAATGGTCAATCGAGAGCTAAACTAATCTATAGAAACGAAGGAAAAAGGTTTTTAGACTTTTGCCGTAAAGAAATTCCAACCTCAATTAATGAAAACCAACTATTTGATGTTCAATCAAAATTTTTTGAAAGCATCCAGCAAAATCTTACAATAGGAGAATTTAAAGTATTGTCGAGCTCCAAAACAGACTCGATCTCATTGCAGCAAAATCTTACAATAGGAGAATTTAAAGCCGATAAAGATGCTTCTATAAATATGGTTAAGTGCATCAATAATGCCGAATTTGAAAGTATGGGAAAATTCAAACTCATCAATAATGATATTGGAGACCAAGTACAATATTATATTTTGAAAAACGAGATGGATGAATGTTATGAAAAGCTTAATAAATTACTTAATGAGCTAAAATTGCAAACAGATTATGCGAATTCTAAACGTTTGAAAATTAAAATAAGCGACTATATAAAAAAGTTAAGTGGAAGAATACTGAATATTCGCGTTAACAAATACAACAAGGCTCAAATGCCAGAACCATACCAAGACGAAATACTAGGTATTAAATTTATCTCTACGAATAATTATTCATCTACAGAAGGATTAATTCTTGATAACATTGAAAACTGCTTTTTATAATGCAAATAACAGGAACTTTAATATCATATTATTTTTATTGCCACCGTCGCATGTGGTTGCATGCAAACGATATAAAATTTGAAGACAATTCGGAAGATGTTGCGATGGGCGTTTTAATAGAGAAAACCTCTTACCAGCAACGCTCATCCAAGTATGAACAAGTTGAAATCGGTCCCATAAAAATTGATTTTTACGATACCAAGAATAAAATAATTCATGAAGTTAAAAAGTCAAGTAAATTTCATGAAACTCATATTTGGCAGATAAAATACTACATCTATATTTTAGAATTGAAGGGTATTGATGACGTAACGGGCGTACTAGAATATCCGAAGGAGCGAAAAACGGAGGACGTGTTTTTGAGTACGCCAGACCGGGAACGAATAAAGGAATTTCTTGTGGAAATTGATCAAATTATACACGCCAATAAATGCCCAGAAGCCATAAATAAACCTAGATGTAAAAAATGTTCCTATTACGATTTTTGTTACAGCTCTGAAAGTGAAGAATAAGACTGATTATCTGGCAACAATAAACCCTATCTCAAAATGAAAAAAACCTACTACCTATTCAACCCTGGTCGCTTATCGAGAAAAGATAATACTCTAAAATTTACACCGGTAGATGAAGAGGGTAATGATTTAAAACCTCGATATCTGCCCGTTGAACATATTGACCAATTATATGTTTTTGGATCGTTAGATGCTAATTCGGCACTTTATAATTTTTTAGGTAAAAATGATATTGCTGTTCATTTTTACGATTACTATGAAAATTATACCGGATCGTTTGCACCTAAATGTAAGCTTTTATCAGGCAAAATGTTAATTGCTCAAACTCAGGCTTATTTAAAAAAATCGAAACGTATCGTTGTTGCCCAATCTTTTATCGAAGGTGCATCGTTTAATATGCTGAAAAATTTGAGATATTACGATAATAGAGGTAAAGATTTGATGCCAGTAATTGATAGTATTGAACTGCTTCGGGAAAAAATTAGAGAGACCAAAAAAGTTGATGAGTTGATGGGTATTGAAGGAAATATCCGGAAAAACTATTACGATGCGTTCAATTTAATTATCAATGATCATGAAATGGGAATTCGGACCAAACGCCCTCCTTTAAATATTGTAAATAGTCTAATTTCATTTGGCAATATGATGTGTTATTCGGAGTGTTTGCGTGCTATTCAAAAAACTCAACTGGAACCCACCATTAGTTTTTTGCACGAACCGGGAGAACGCCGATTTAGTCTTGCTTTGGATTTGGCGGAAGTTTTTAAACCTTTTTTAGTAGATCGGGTTATTTTTAAGGTTTTAAACAAAAAAGAGATTCAGGAGCATGATTTTGAGGAAAAATTGAACCGAATTATTCTGAAAGAAAAGGGGAAGAAAAAGTTTATTCAGGCTTTTGAAAAACGATTGGAAGAAACCATAAAACACCGAAGTTTAAATAGAAATGTAAGCTACAAACATTTAATAAAATTGGAATGTTATAAATTGCAAAAACACCTGCTTGAAATTGATGAATACAAACCCTTTAAAATTTATTGGTAATGTATGTGATATTAATGTATGACATGGGCGAAAAACGAGTTGGCAAAATGTTAAAACTGTGCAGACAATATTTAAATTGGATTCAAAACTCTGTTTTCGAAGGCGAAATATCGGAGGTGAAACTAAAAGAGTTAATCTCGAGAGCAGAATTTATAATGAATGAAGAAGAACACGATAGCTTGATTGTATTTAAAAGTAGAGATCAAAAATGGCTCGAGAAAGAAGTGATTGGACATGAAAAAAATGATCTCGATCAATTCTTATAGTTGTCGATAAGGTATTATCCGCCTCCTCTCTCCCATTCGCAGAAATATCATTTCTCTATTTACGATCTTTGACATACTAAAAAAACTAATGTTTCGGCAATGTTGTCGAAATCCCGTATATTTTATACTTTTACCCATCGACAACTTATACTTACTATTTTAGCTATATCTGCAAATCTTAATTAATTGATTTTCAGGTATTTTTTTTGAGTCGTCGATCGACTCTCAATCGTACCAAAGTGGAATTGAAATCAAGTGTACAAAATGTATAACTAAAAACATAGTTCCTCTCAATCGTACCAAAGTGGAATTGAAATGACTATCGAAGTTTTTGTTATGGATGATGCCGAAACTCTCTCAATCGTACCAAAGTGGAATTGAAATCGGGATTAAAAAGTTTGGAAAATGGTCGAAAAAAAACTCTCAATCGTACCAAAGTGGAATTGAAATCACCAAAGGTTGCCGATTTAATTGATGGATTGGCAGCTCTCAATCGTACCAAAGTGGAATTGAAATGAGTTACTAAAGTTGGATGTAAAAATTAATGATAAAACTCTCAATCGTACCAAAGTGGAATTGAAATACAAAAAGATCCTTTTCCCCAGCAATGTGAGTATTCCTCTCAATCGTACCAAAGTGGAATTGAAATATAGTTGAATACTTTGTGCATGGATATGTACCTGCAACTCTCAATCGTACCAAAGTGGAATTGAAATGCAATTGCGGGGGCGGTTGTGTTTGCCACCAGTGCGCTCTCAATCGTACCAAAGTGGAATTGAAATTGAGTACCAGTGTAGCTCCTATGCCGATGTGCATTGGCTCTCAATCGTACCAAAGTGGAATTGAAATAAGGTTCTACAACTGCAGGTGCTGGAACTGTTGTGTCTCTCAATCGTACCAAAGTGGAATTGAAATCCTGTTGGTACTAGTTTATTAATAGGGGGCGGCGCACTCTCAATCGTACCAAAGTGGAATTGAAATACACCAGACATAGACTTTACAGGCGGCGTCGATGCACTCTCAATCGTACCAAAGTGGAATTGAAATCGTTAATTTTGTGCTTACGGTTTACAATGGTAATTGGCTCTCAATCGTACCAAAGTGGAATTGAAATAATTGCTACTTCGCCATTTTTACCATACACTTTTACACTCTCAATCGTACCAAAGTGGAATTGAAATCTACAATGCCGTTGCTAAAAGCATAAAAGCCATAATCCTCTCAATCGTACCAAAGTGGAATTGAAATAATAGAGAGTGCTTGCGAAAAATTGTTGTTTAAAATCTCTCAATCGTACCAAAGTGGAATTGAAATACTTATAAGGCGTCTGTGTTTGGTACGGTGTGGATTCTCTCAATCGTACCAAAGTGGAATTGAAATTGAAGTTATTAGCATGGATTCTTTAAGTAAATTAACTCTCAATCGTACCAAAGTGGAATTGAAATCCTATCCCCTGTTCAATGTCTTTAGTAACATAACTCTCTCAATCGTACCAAAGTGGAATTGAAATGATTGAAAGTGCTTGCGAAAAATTGTTGTTTAAAATCTCTCAATCGTACCAAAGTGGAATTGAAATAGGAAAAGCGATGCTGAATACGTTTCTATGATGTGTCTCTCAATCGTACCAAAGTGGAATTGAAATTCATTCAAAATTACCATGATGTAATCGCCTACTGCTCTCTCAATCGTACCAAAGTGGAATTGAAATATGGATCCGGAAGAAATTGTTGTTTCGTGGAAATCGCCTCTCAATCGTACCAAAGTGGAATTGAAATTGGATTCTTTAAGTAAATTAATTAAACATTACAAACTCTCTCAATCGTACCAAAGTGGAATTGAAATTCGGGATATGTTTATCAATATACTTTGGAAGATAAACTCTCAATCGTACCAAAGTGGAATTGAAATAGGCGTAAAATTCGCCTATGCCGTAGCTAAGAATAACTCTCAATCGTACCAAAGTGGAATTGAAATTCGGTAATGTTCATGTCCTCGAGTAGCTTTTTTCTTTCTCTCAATCGTACCAAAGTGGAATTGAAATAAGAACAAGGAACACGCCGCCAACAAAATGATATGCCTCTCAATCGTACCAAAGTGGAATTGAAATATTTTTCAGTTCATGATAACACCCCCGATTTAGATGCTCTCAATCGTACCAAAGTGGAATTGAAATAAAAAGACGAGTCCGGTAATCCCATTCCAGATGCCACTCTCAATCGTACCAAAGTGGAATTGAAATTTATTAGTGAGAAAGAGTATCAGGATGAAATCGATAACTCTCAATCGTACCAAAGTGGAATTGAAATAATATAGCTACGTGCTGTTAAAGAAGATAAAAAGAGACTCTCAATCGTACCAAAGTGGAATTGAAATAAAAAAAGATAGGAAGCTCGCAACCTCCTACCTTTACTCTCAATCGTACCAAAGTGGAATTGAAATTTGTTGCAAGACTCCCGTAATGAAAAAAAAGGATACTCTCAATCGTACCAAAGTGGAATTGAAATGAACGTAAAGCATTTTCAAAATGCTCCCAAATATCCTCTCAATCGTACCAAAGTGGAATTGAAATCCCAAAAATGGAGATTAAAAGGCCATGCAATTGATACTCTCAATCGTACCAAAGTGGAATTGAAATCTAAAACAACTGGTTATAATAATGCTACGTCAGGATTCTCTCAATCGTACCAAAGTGGAATTGAAATCATGTACCCGGTATTGTATGAAGCTGCAGCTTTAATACTCTCAATCGTACCAAAGTGGAATTGAAATCTAATAGCCATTGTTGTTTCGCTATTATTTCGACCCTCTCAATCGTACCAAAGTGGAATTGAAATGCACTTCCCTTACCGGGAAGTAGAGAGTAAATAATTCTCTCAATCGTACCAAAGTGGAATTGAAATATTAAATACAGTAAGAAAAATTGGCCAGAGATTAAACTCTCAATCGTACCAAAGTGGAATTGAAATGTATTCAACCACCACACATAAGTTTTACTATTCATACTCTCAATCGTACCAAAGTGGAATTGAAATCAGAATTGCGATACTTTATGCGAATTAAGACCAGACTCTCAATCGTACCAAAGTGGAATTGAAATGCAGGAACTTTTATGGCAACAAAGTTAGTCTTGGTTCTCTCAATCGTACCAAAGTGGAATTGAAATAGTAATAACCAACCAATTGATTTCGTGCGGAAGCTTACTCTCAATCGTACCAAAGTGGAATTGAAATAACAATAATAAACGAAGGCTATTGCCCTAATTGCGGCTCTCAATCGTACCAAAGTGGAATTGAAATGGAACTACATTGGACATTAAGGAAACGTAGGATTTACTCTCAATCGTACCAAAGTGGAATTGAAATTCTTCACGAACAATTGCACCAATGTAGCGTTTCGGCTCTCAATCGTACCAAAGTGGAATTGAAATAATTGAGGTATTCGATAAGGTGTACCGCTTGAGTCACTCTCAATCGTACCAAAGTGGAATTGAAATTAGCCATCGGTTGGGCTATCTTCCCTCGCTGCAATACTCTCAATCGTACCAAAGTGGAATTGAAATTAGTTTAATTCTAATTTATTGCCGCTACCGTGAACCCTCTCAATCGTACCAAAGTGGAATTGAAATCTTCTACCTTCAGCTATACCAGACTCAAGATATATTCTCTCAATCGTACCAAAGTGGAATTGAAATTACTATATCAAAGCCTGGGCATTTATCAAGGATATCACTCTCAATCGTACCAAAGTGGAATTGAAATAATAATATTCTCACATCAGACATTTGCTGCAAAATTCTCTCAATCGTACCAAAGTGGAATTGAAATATAAAAGAAAGTGCCAATAAACACAATGAAGGTAATCTCTCAATCGTACCAAAGTGGAATTGAAATCAGATTCGAGCATGAATTCCCCATTCAGGTCTTCCTCTCTCAATCGTACCAAAGTGGAATTGAAATATTTGTATTTGGTGCAGAATAAAACTTTGGCTTAATCTCTCAATCGTACCAAAGTGGAATTGAAATATCGCTAAATCGCTAGATGTTTTCAAGGTCGAGATCCTCTCAATCGTACCAAAGTGGAATTGAAATATTTACGAAACTTTGTTAATATTCAATTTAAAACAAACTCTCAATCGTACCAAAGTGGAATTGAAATCCGGTCCTTATACGCTAACTTTAAAAATTGAGGAAGCTCTCAATCGTACCAAAGTGGAATTGAAATTATACTCTGGCAGAAAGTAAAACAGATGCTTGGGTACTCTCAATCGTACCAAAGTGGAATTGAAATATAATAGGCTTAATATAAACCATTACCCAACAGCAATCTCTCAATCGTACCAAAGTGGAATTGAAATGGAATTGAGGTTATTATTGCAGACAGTGTTTCACACGCTCTCAATCGTACCAAAGTGGAATTGAAATACAAGAAGATGAACTATTAAGTGAATCGTATGTCGTCTCTCAATCGTACCAAAGTGGAATTGAAATTGGGGAAGAGTTACGCCAATACATAAAAAATTCGTCCTCTCAATCGTACCAAAGTGGAATTGAAATGATAACGATAGCGACCCAACAAACGAGAATCAGGATCTCTCAATCGTACCAAAGTGGAATTGAAATTATGTTCATGTTCTATTTACATTGTTTGGCATTGAATCTCTCAATCGTACCAAAGTGGAATTGAAATTAAAACAGGAGTTTGGCAGCTTGACGATTTGTACGTACTCTCAATCGTACCAAAGTGGAATTGAAATCCCGATCGGAGTAATCGCTGTTAATGATAGTGTTACTCTCAATCGTACCAAAGTGGAATTGAAATTAATTGCGAACTTGCGCATTATTTACTAAAAGAAACTCTCAATCGTACCAAAGTGGAATTGAAATAAAGATAATAACAAGCGGAAGCGTAAAAGAATTAACCTCTCAATCGTACCAAAGTGGAATTGAAATAAGTATATAGAGAGGCCTCCAGACGAGCGTCAAGCGTCTCTCAATCGTACCAAAGTGGAATTGAAATCCGTGTATAGTTAATTTATTTGCTACATAATCTGCACTCTCAATCGTACCAAAGTGGAATTGAAATTGATTCCGCCAACATATGGCCCTATTTCCTTAGTAAGCTCTCAATCGTACCAAAGTGGAATTGAAATTCAAATCACGATGCTTCTCAAAAATTTCATTCTTGAACTCTCAATCGTACCAAAGTGGAATTGAAATAAAAGGATTAATTTCATTGGTAATGTATTCCAGTTCCTCTCAATCGTACCAAAGTGGAATTGAAATAGACCTTATTTAAAGTATTATTATAAAGAGTTGGAATCTCTCAATCGTACCAAAGTGGAATTGAAATCCTGATGGTATAATCTCAACGGCTGAAAAAGGACAAGCTCTCAATCGTACCAAAGTGGAATTGAAATAGTTAAGACCTAAACTATCTTTTTGCCAACTCAACACTCTCAATCGTACCAA
>NZ_RJJX01000131.1 GCF_003996985.1 Ancylomarina longa | reverse complement strand
AACTATTCTGATATATGGTATAAGTCTGCAGAGAAAAGCGAAGGCGGTTGGTCTTTGGAGCGAATTGATCCGATGAATACATGCAGTACTTTTGGGAACTGGACGAGTTCCCTTTCAACAACAGGTGGAACACCAGGACTTAAGAACTCTGTTAACGCAGAAAATCCGGATACTAGGAGTGCTGTAATAAGTAGTATACAAATTAGTTCCGATCATGAATTGGTTCTGAATTTTAGTGAGTATATGGATAGTTTGAGTTTAAAGATGCTTTCGAATTATACTCTGGAAACAAATACGATAAGTCAGGTTGATTTGAACTCACAACAATCAATAGCTCTAATCTTTCAACAACCTTTTAAAGATGGTATCCCCGAAAGGTTGCAAATAAAATATTTGGAAGATGAGTGTGGAAATGTATTGGATAGTCTAATAGAATTTACCTATCATGAAATTCACGCTCATGATTTGGTAATCAATGAAATCATGGCAGATCCCTCACCTAGTGTTGGATTATCGGATTACGAATATCTTGAACTTTACAATACTAAAGATTATCCTATAGTCATTACAAATTGGAGGTTGAAATTTGCAGATAAGGAATGCCTGTTGGGCGTGGATACAATTCCTTCTCAAGGATATATCCTATTGTGCTCAACTGGTGC
>NZ_RJJX01000130.1 GCF_003996985.1 Ancylomarina longa | reverse complement strand
CTATGTGTTGTCATGTGGTCTTGCAATAACTTTATGATGTGGCGTATATTTTGGACTGCACAATGWAAGCAAGTCCTCAATATTTATTTACGGGTACCATTATTCCCATACTACGAGGCAAAAAAAATGGGCTGACAGTGCGCTAACACTTCAACCCAGTGATGAACATTAATCAAGGAATGTCCATGAGTACATTTTATGGGGAAAATCCGTCCCTATCAAGCCCGAAAAGCGCTAAAAATAGCCAGCCCCTTGGTATATTTACGAAATCTCAGGTAATCCACAGCCAGCAAGGCTTTCAGCGATTCCATAATTTTTTACTTCAAGACCAATCTGCCAAACTTTTACCCCGAGAACGTGTGGGAAATTGTTTAAAAAAACGCATCGATAAAGATAAATTACGCGAAGTTAAATACAACGAATCTAGAAAAAAAGCTCACTGGGCCAATGTCCAGCGTTGTGGTTCTATTTGGTCATGTCCTGTTTGTGCCAAACAAATTACTGAAAAACGGAGAGAGGAGCTTAAAAAGGCTGTTAATACGTGGCAAACAAGCCATGACGGCTCAATTCAGCTATTAACCCTTACCTTTAGCCATTCCAAGTCAGAAAGCCTTAAATCGCTCTTAGAACGCCAAAAAAAGGCATATAAGATTTTCCTTGAAA
>NZ_RJJX01000128.1 GCF_003996985.1 Ancylomarina longa | reverse complement strand
GCTGCTGCAAGCTGTGCTGCCTTTTCTGCTTCGGCTTGCTGGCTTGCTAACAGTGCATCTATCTTCTGAATCTGAGTTTTTGGATAAGCTTCCTCTGCTTTCAGACTTAATGCATCTGTATAACTTGTCTTTGCTGTAGTATAATCGCCAGAACTAAACTGGGAATCTGCCAATTTAATGATGGCAGCATACTTTTCAGACAATGCCTTTTCTGCTGCTGCTAGCTGTGCTGCCTTATCTGCTTCAGCTTGCTGGCTTGCTAACAGTGCATCTATCTTCTGAATCTGAGTCTTTGGATAAGCTTCCTCTGCTTTCAGACTTAATGCATCTGTATAACTTGTCTTTGCTGTAGTATAATCACCAGAACTAAACTGGGAATCTGCCAATTTAATGATGGCAGCATACTTTTCAGACAATGCTTTTTCTGCTGCTGCAAGCTGTGCTGCCTTTTCTGCTTCGGCTTGCTGRCTTGCTAACAGTGCATCTATCTTCTGAATCTGAGTTTTTGGATAAGCTTCCTCTGCTTTCAGACTTAATGCATCTGTATAACTTGTCTTTGCGGTAGTATAATCACCAGAATTAAACTGGGAATCTGCCAATTTAATGATGGCAGCATACTTTTCAGACAATGCCTTTTCTGCTGCTGCTAGCTGTGCTGCCTTATCTG
>NZ_RJJX01000127.1 GCF_003996985.1 Ancylomarina longa | reverse complement strand
CTGTTCCGCCAGCGATGATGTGAATGTTACTGTTCATGCCAATCCAATCGTAGATTTRGGAGCGGATCAGCAGACCTGTGCAGGCAGCAGCATCACATTGGATGCCGGCAATGCGGGAGCAACATATTTATGGAGTACCGGAGAAACTACGCAAACAATTAGCACATCAATTAGTGGYAACTATTCCGTTGTTGTAACCAATACCAATGGTTGTTCCGCCAGCGATGATGTGAATGTTACTGTTCATGCCAATCCAATCGTAGATTTGGGAGCCGATCAGCAGACCTGTGCAGGYAGCAGCATCACATTGGATGCCGGCAATGCGGGAGTAACATATTTATGGAGTACCGGAGAAACCTCACAGACTATCAATGTATCAACATCAGGAAATTATTCTGTAACAGTAACCAATGGAAATGGCTGTTCCGCCAGTGATGATGTAAATGTCACTGTTCATGCCAATCCAATCGTAGATTTGGGAGCGGATCAGCAGACCTGTGCAGGCAGCAGCATCACATTGGATGCCGGCAATGCGGGAGCAACATATTTATGGAGTACCGGAGAAACTACGCAAACAATTAGYACATCAATTAGTGGYAACTATTCCGTTGTTGTAACCAATACCAATGGCTGTTCCGCCAGCGATGATGTGAATGTTACTGTTCATGC
>NZ_RJJX01000126.1 GCF_003996985.1 Ancylomarina longa | reverse complement strand
GTCCACCAGGGTTCTTGGTACCTGTGTGGTTGCGCCACAGGATTGAGCTGTACCATTCAGATTGTAGCGTTAAGGCCTGTACGGTGTCTGGTTCCTCTGCTAAACGGGGTTGAGCTGCACTGTTTGGGTTTTTACGTGAAAGTCCGGATGGTGTCTGGTTCTCCTGAAAACCAATGTAAAATTACCCTGGCCCACAAGGGTATATTATATAACTGTGAACAAACTGGTTGATCCTGCCAGTAGTCATATGCTTGTCTCAGAGATTAAGCCATGCATGTCTAAGTACATACCTTAAAACGGTGAAACCGCGAATGGCTCATTAAATCAGCTATGGTTCCTTAGATCGTAAATGCTACATGGATAACTGTAGTAATTCTAGAGCTAATACATGCMTTGAATCCCTGACCCGCAAGGGAACGGGTGCATTTATTAGAACAGAACCAATCGGGCGCGGCTTCGGCTGTGCCTGCTACATTCTGTGATGACTCTGGATAACTTTACTGATCGCAGTCGGCCTTGTGTCGGCGCTAATACATGCCTTGAATCCCTGACCCGCAAGGGAACGGGTGCATTTATTAGAACAGAACCAATCGGGCGCGGCTTCGGCTGTGCCTGCTACATTCTGTGATGACTCTGGATAACTTTACTGATCGCAGTCGGCCTTGTGTCGGCG
>NZ_RJJX01000125.1 GCF_003996985.1 Ancylomarina longa | reverse complement strand
AATACAAGGATTCAGATGAGTCCGTTCCAATTTCCGTAGTTAATTATAATACTAATGAGTACATTCTAGATCACACACAGTCTATACTCAATACACAACCGGACAGACACATGACCGACCTACTGAGAAAATGAATAATAAACTACAGAAATCTGGATTCCCATTTAAGCTGTAGCGGTTGTGTTATTTGAACCAATTTGTGATTACATTGTGCTTCATTCTGTGGCTAATTCAAATTCCGAATATAACACGTTGAGTTGTGCTCATCGTGTTCTGTCTGCATTAGATTGGACTGATCTGGGAATTCTTGACACATCAATACGAATAATTTCAATGATCATCATATAATATTAATTGAGATGAAGTCAAATGACGACTGACGTGCTGTGTACGCTATCGGAAGTGTGCGACGGAATGCGGTCTATGACTTGTGTCGGTGCGTCGTCACGGGACACCGGTGTCAGTGAGGACTCAGTTGAATTGGAAGTGTCAATTGTGGATTGGTTGGTGTGAAGTGCAGTGGTGATTGTGTGGGATGGTGCGAATGCAGTCGATGGTAGTGAATGTGTGTAGTGGAGGCAATAAGGCGGATGTCGCTGCCATGATTCGAACGTGGGTTAGTGCGGCCACAACGCAATGTCATAACCACTAGACCACAGCGACGATGTGTTCGCGACCCAACGTCACGCT
>NZ_RJJX01000124.1 GCF_003996985.1 Ancylomarina longa | reverse complement strand
CAGAGATCATGTTGGGAGATAGAATAAACTTTATAAAGTCAACATAGATATTAAGCTTAGCGATCTTAAAATAGTGTCTTGGGGAGGAAGTATCAACAGGAATCAGAAGTAGTTTCAATTCGTAATTTTTTCCCGATATTTATCGGGATCGTAATTTTCTTTTGACTTTAGGGCATAAAAAAAGCGTCTTACTCCGCTGAGGAATAAGACGCTTAAAAGTTGGCATCGACCTACTCTCMCACCTTTCGGCAGTACCATCGGCGCTAATGGGCTTAACTTCTCTGTTCGGGATGGGAAGAGGTGGAACCCCATTGCTATAGATACCTGAAAATCTTCAGTTAACTATCGCTTGGTGCTGTGCACTAGCTGTCAACAAATATCATAGACATATTGAAAAAAAAAGTAGTTGTAAGTTTTGTTCAGAATTCAATCATTGACTTCTGCATTCATAAGCTTATGGGTAATTAGTACCACTCGACTTTGACATCACTGCCTTTACATCTGTGGCCTATCAACGTTGTCGTCTCCAACGACCCTYTAWAGAAATCTCATCTTGAGGTAGGCTTCGTGCTTAGATGCTTTCAGCACTTATCCCTGCCCAACGTAGCTACTCTGCAATGCAGCTGGCGCCACAACAGATACACTAGRGGTTAGTCCAACCCGGTCCTCTCGTACTAGAGTCAGATCCTCG
>NZ_RJJX01000123.1 GCF_003996985.1 Ancylomarina longa | reverse complement strand
GCCAGCGGTGGGGTGAATGGATATTTAGACTTTTCTGCTAACCAGAAAAGTCGTTAAGAATATCCAGAGTGTGGGGATAGCATATTTTTTTCTTGATTTTTTGGTTCTTTTTGCATCAAGGCAAAATGAACGAAAGCATTGCAATCCTATCTCTGAAGAGATCTCTGTTTCGTCGCGAATAATCATTTCACACTAAAGCATCACTTCAGTCAGCTAATCCCGTAGCCTGAAGGGCTCATATACTAGAACTAGGGGCATCGCCCCTAGTATAAGCTGTAAGTCATCAGCCTGAAGGGCTGGAATATATCAGGCCTTCAGCCTGAATTAACCGTGGTACATAAATACCAGGGGCGATGCCCCTGGCTATGTGATTAGAGCCTTTCAGGCTCTACTAAATGCGAAGCTAATTGCAATTGTTTTGAACTTAGTAGTGTTCGTAAGGATTACCACGGCTCCAACGATCCGAATCGACTGACCTTGTGAAGGAACGCTAGTGACTGTGACAATCCGTTGCTAGTTGCAGTTTTTTTAGTCTCGCAGTGTTTTGTAATCAGCAACTTTAAAGTGTCAAATTTTCGCAACAGGAAAGTACCAGTTAGGAACTAAAAAAAAATCCTTCATTTTTAGGGTGATCAAAACCAATAAAAATGAAGGAAAATAACTACCTAAAAAAGGCACTTATGTGGTACAAA
>NZ_RJJX01000014.1 GCF_003996985.1 Ancylomarina longa | reverse complement strand
CTCAAATTTTAAGGGATCCAATACAGCAAAAACTCTTGCTAATGTATCAGCTGAAGGAATGCCATTTTCAAATTTACGATATTGACGCAACCAATCTATTTGACTCTTGCCAAATAAGTTAATACTCTCCCAATTGTCAGAGCCACTTACAACTGCTGATATAGTTAGGAATAATATATCTAATAAATTATGAAGCAAATTACCTTTTGTTATTCTACGAGGATCTTTTAAGCTTGAAAAAAAAATAATGAAAAGATTATCATAAGATTCTGAAGCGGGAGTTAGAGCCATTTTTTTTATTGTAGAGCTGATGCTCTACAGGATTACTGACTTGCAATACAAAAATATAGAAAAAAATTTAAATGCGTTTGCCCTGTAGAAATACACCAATTTGGACGTTTAGTGTATTTTATCTTATTTTGTCGCACAAAAACAATAAGAACTTCCTGCCGCAATTTAATCTAATATCAAACACATTTTATGCAAAAAAAAATGATAACTAAACCTACGGTGAAGATTATGACTATCTTCCTGAGTTTACTTCTAACAATGAATTCAGCTAGCGGAGAAAAAAAACAAGACCAATTCAAGATAGGAGGTGCTGTACGTTTTAACCTATACGCCAAAAGCTGGGTAGATGATAAAACTCAACCTGAAATGACATGGGACACATGGCGCCTTAACGTTGATGGCTCCAAAGGTGGCATTGATTTCAGTTTTGAATATCGTTTCTATCCAACCTTTGATACACATTTCATCCACCATGGATATTTAGGGTATGCGTTCAATAAAGATTTATATATGAAACTTGGGGTAACACAAGTTCCATTTGGCATTACAAAATTTGCATCCCATTCCTGGTGGTTTCAAGGACAGTATTATTTTGGACTAGAGGATGATTATGATATGGGGATCAAGTTTGATTACAGTGGGATTAAAAAACTGGATTTGAGTTTCGCGTATTTTCGTCAAGCTGAACCTGAAGGACCAAGTGCTGGAGGAGTCACCTATGGCAATGCCGGACCTGGCCGATATTCCTACGATATCACTCCGGGCTTTGGAAGGATTGGAACTCAGCAAGTTGACGCTAACATAAGAGAGCTAAATCAATTCAATATTCGCGCCGCATATCACTTAAATAAATCTATAGAATTAGGCTTCTCAGCACAATTAGGTGGGATCTACAATAAAACACTCGATGAAACGGAGTTAAGTACCGCATTTTGTACTCATATTGTTGCCAATTGGGGGCAGGGATGGAATCTTAAAGGCTCCTTAATCAAGCACAACTACAGAGCTAAAGCTGATGATGGTAGAAATCTTGATATTATTCAGATGGGAGCCTACGGATCAGCCTATGATGTCATCACCAAAGCAAATACCTACGCTATTGGAATTGCCAAAAGTTTTAAAACTGACTTTGGCCCAATTAAAGGAATACAATTCTATGTGGATTACACCTATGTAGACAAAATAAAATCTCAATATGCAGATATGCAACATTTAATACCAGGCGTTTTAATTTCTGCAGGACCTGTTTATACGTATATTGATTACGCCATGGGGAAAAATCAACCCTGGCTAAATTCAACATTCGGCAAAGGTTTAGGGACAGGCACCCCTGATGCTGAATGGAATAAGAGATTCAATATTAATATAGGATACTATTTTTAGCATGAAAAATAAGATAATCATAGAAAACCTTTCGCTCATTTTTGGTAAGAATAAATCAAAAGCATCAAAAATGATAAAAGAAGATAAAAGCAAAGATGAAATCTTAAGTATAACAGGATGTAATGTTGCCGTAAGAAACGCCAACCTGACTATCCGAGAAGGGGAAATTTATGTTATAATGGGACTTTCCGGAAGTGGGAAGTCAACATTACTAAGATGCATTAATCGCCTAATTACTCCTACAGAAGGTAAGATTTTTGTTGATCATGAAGAGATTACCAAAATGAATAACAAAGAGCTTTTGAATATTAGAAGAAAAGAGTTCGCAATGGTTTTTCAGCACTTTGGGCTTTTACCACACCGGTCGATTATTAGTAATGTTGCTTTTGGATTGGAATTACAAGGAATAAGCAAAGAAGAGAGAGAAAAAAAGGCTCTTGAAATAATCGAGTTGGTAGACCTAAAAGGATATGAAAATCAAAAAGTAAGCGAACTATCAGGTGGAATGCAACAAAGAGTTGGGCTAGCCCGAGGATTAGCAAACAATCCGGAGGTATTACTAATGGATGAGGCTTTTTCAGCACTTGATCCATTAATCCGTGCACAAATGCAGGATGAACTACTCCTTCTTCAAGAAAAGATGAAGAAAACAATTGTTTTCATTACTCACGATTTAGAAGAAGCCATTAAGTTAGGCGATAAAATTGCAATCATGAAGGATGGCGAAATAGTTCAGATTGGAACTCCTGAAGAAATCATCACCAATCCAGCCAATGATTACGTAGAAGCATTTGTGGAAAATGTTGACAGAAGCAAAATCACAACTGCAAGTTCCATCATGTTCCCTAAGCCCAAAGTGGCACGACTAACAAAGGATGGACCTTCGATTACTTTAAAAATTATGAGAGATTCCGGTACAAATATCCTACCTGTAGTTAGAACAAACAGAACATTTCTTGGTTTTATCCATTTAAAGGATGTAATAGACCTAAAAAACAATGGAATAAACAGCATAGAATCTGCAATAAAAGAATCAGTTATGTGCGTATCGCCAGATTCTGTTATTCAGGACATGTTACCCTTGTTAAGCAAAACGAACCACATCATTCCTGTTGTAAACGAATCAAATCATTTGGTTGGGGTTGTAAGCCCTACTTCGCTGATAGCTGAAACTACAGGAAAAAACAAAGGAGAAATCAATAATATTATTCAAAAGGCTATAGACTTATGATTTTAGGAGAGTATATCGAAGAAGCCATCAATTGGCTAACAGAGAATTTTTCCGGAGTTTTCGATGCAATAAACAGCTTTATGTCAGGCCTGATCGGTGGCATCGAAATGTTTTGGATGAAGACACCCTTTTATATTGTAATTGCTTTATTTACGGGGATTGCATATTGGAAAGCGGGAAAATCAAATGCTATAATTACACTACTAGGACTTAGCTATATTTATGCAGCTGGCTTTTGGGATGAAACCATGCAAACATTATCATTGGTATTAGCATCAGCGATAATAGCCTTAGCTATTGGAATCCCATTAGGAATATGGAGTGCAAAAAACCATACTGTCAACAAAATTAGTCGTCCCATCTTAGACTTCATGCAAACCATGCCGGCATTTGTTTATCTTATTCCAGCAGTTTTATTTTTTGGGCTTGGTACAGTCCCAGGTGCATTTGCCACAATCATATTTGCAATGCCACCCGTTGTTCGCTTAACTACACTTGGCATACTTCAGGTTCCAAAAGACATTGTTGAGGCTACTACGGCTTTTGGTGCAACACCGAAACAGCTCTTATTTAAAGTACAAATTCCTTTAGCTATGCCTACCATTTTAGCCGGAGTCAACCAAACCATCATGATGGCTCTTTCTATGGTTGTTATTGCCAGCATGATTGGTGCAAAAGGATTAGGGGAAATTGTACTTCAAGGAATTAGCCAGCTTCGGATCGGTTTAGGGTTTGAAAGTGGACTAGCCGTTGTCTTATTGGCAATCATCCTTGATAGAATCACTCAAAACATTGGCAAAAAATAGATACTCACAGAAGATATTTCTCTATATTTAATTTCAATTAAAAATTTCGATTATGAAAAAATGGTATTTTATTATATTAGTTCCGATACTTTTTAGTGCTTGCAAGCCAAAGAGTAAAACAGGAGGAGAAAAAGAAATAAACATAGCCATGGTTAATTGGGTTGAATGCATTGCCAACACCCATTTAGCAAAGGTAGTTCTTGAAGATAGAGGCTACAAGGTCAACCTAATCAATGCTGACGTAGCCCCTGTTTTTGCAGCCGTAGCCAAGGGAGATGCTGATGTATTTATGGAGGTATGGGAACCAATCACTCACAAACCCTACATGGATAGATTTGGTGATAAAATTGAAAAATTGGGAACCATTTACAATGATGGACGTTTAGGCATTGTTGTTCCTCAATATGTTCAAATAGATTCTATTAAAGAACTACAGAATCAAAAAGATAAATTTAATGGGGAAATCATAGGAATTAATCCGGGTGCTGGAATTATGAAGATCACTAAAAAGGTGATTGAAGATTATGGATTGGACTTGGAACTAGTAACCTCAAGCGAAGCAGGTATGCTTGCTGCATTAAAAAAAGCATATGACAAAAAAGAATGGATTGCAGTTACTGGCTGGAAACCACATACTATGTTTACTCGCTATGATTTAAAGATGCTTGTTGATGACAAACAGACAATGGGTACAAGTGAAACAATATCTGTTATTGCGACTAAAGGATGGTCCAAACAAAATGCTGAATTAGCCAAGTTCTTTTCAAACTTCAAAATGGACGATATTATGCTCGGATCATTAATGCTTAAGATTGAAAAAAACCCAGGCAAAGAAGATGAAGCAGCTAAAGAATGGTATGCCGAACACAAAGCAAAAATAGATGCATGGTTTAATTAGATGAACCAATATCTGAAGAAATTACAGCACCTAAATCAACAAGATAATTAGGTGCTGTTCTTTTTTCTAAGAACAACTACCTACACAACAAAATGTTGAAAACACATACTATTTGGATTTAAGAGATATTAAAAATAAATCTAAAGATCCTTCTCCAAACCACCAGTATTTTCTCCTTCTTTAATATTTTCTTCGGCCGTAATTAGTGGGGAGGCATCTAAATCTTCAATTTCGAGCATTCTCACTAGTTTCTCTAAAGTATCACTAATCACCTCCAAATGATGAAGCACCCATAACGACCTAATTTAAAAATAAATCACCGCAGCAAATTCTTTTCCCGGCAATCTTGAATACCGCCTTCGAATTTGTTAACTATGCAAAAAATTAGTCATGGAAAAATTTGAGTTGCCTCTTTCGGAATATACTATTGGCAAAAGATTATGGCAAGAGCTATCCTTCTTGCTTTTATTGCTAGCGATCTTCCTGTTTTTTGTAGGATTGAATGTCGTTTATTTCACAGCTACTATTATCATGTATGTACTGCTGTTGTCTTTAAAGCGAAATAGAATTATTGTTCAAGTTGACTTTAATTCTGAAGAACGAGAAGTATATCTGCACTATTTCTATTTAATTTTTTTTAAAAGAAGAGAAATAATTCCCTACCAAAACCTCAACTATAAAATGAGTTTAAAACGCTTTGGATTTGGTGCAGCGACTCCTACTCTGGAATTATTCAAAGAAAAAATCCTGGTGGGGGAAATCCGAAAAGAAGGTAAATGGAAATGGCAAGAGGAGACCATAGAGCAAATTAACCAAAAACTAAAAACCATCTGCGAATAAGGAAAAGCAGATTTCAGTAAGCTGAAATTTGAGGAACGATTCTTGTTTGGTTTGTTCAGGCAAACCCATTTTCCTTATCTTTATCGCATATATTTGCACCGCTCTTAAACTTATATCACATTCAACAATTAGCTACATATAGCCTGTTTCTATTGATCTTCTTCGGGAACTTGTTCGAAGCACATGCAATAGGCATCTTGAGGCAAGATAGCTTGTCTTCATCTCCCAACTATAGGGATTTAGCTGATAGCACCATTATTAGTTCCATGGACACCATCATTTTTTTATTGGATACCGTCTATGAAAAAAGAGCAGTTTATCCGACAGAGAAAAAGAATTTCTATCAATCGCTTCAACGAGGAGCTTATAAGAATAAATTCACGAAAGAGCTCTACAAAATGTTTTTCGTGTCTCCGGATAAATTAAATCCTACGGATACGATTAAAACCGAGCGTAGTGAAACAGCCTTTGTTATTTATCAGGGAAAAACAATCCGCAAAATAGACATTCGAGTATTAGAGCCATTTGGTCCCAGCCTAACCGACACTAGTAGAATGGCAAATAGTTGGTTGGAAAAAACAGCCAACAAATTACATCACACAAGTAAGAGAGGTCATTTAAGAAAACTTTTGAGAATAAGCGCAGGAGATAAATTAGATGCTTACAATCTGGCAGATAATGAAAGAATCATCCGTCAGCTTACCTATGTGCGAGATGCCTATTTTAGAGTGATTCCGGTTCCTGGTTCCAGAAAATATGTAGATCTTCAGTTATGGGTAAAAGATCAATTTTCATGGGGCGCAAACATAGCTGTAGGCTCCCGCGGATCCTCAGAATTTGAACTCTATAGCAGAAATCTTTACGGAATTGGACATGAATTTAGTAATACTGTATCCTATCATTCCTCGGAAAAGCAAAAGTTCGGTTATGCTGGCAAATACAAGATTAATAACATCCGACGATCCTATATTAATGCGACACTTAATTATGCTAATACTTATGAGCAGGCTGTTGTTGGTATAGATCTCGAACGTGAATTTGAAACCTATAATACGAAATATGCTGGTGGTTTTAGTTTATCGAGAACCATGCGGTCTAAAGAAATATTGGACAATGATCCCATTTTAAACGAAATCCCCCTTGATTTTAACTACGGAAATATATGGTTCGGACGATCGTTTCCTATGAAATCGGGAAATTTATTTGCTCGCAGAAGATTTTATTTAGCGGGAAGAATTGGAAGCAGGAAATTTTTTGATCGCCCACCCGTTGCCATCGATTTAAATCAATTCTTTCATAACCACACCATGTATCTTCTTGGTTTGAGTTTAAGTCAAATTCAATACTATAAGAGTAACCTGATTTATAATTTTGGACGTACGGAAGATATCCCTTATGGTTTTATGACCCAAATAAATATTGGATATGAAAAACGTGAATTTACACATCGCAGATATTTAGGACTTGATTTTCAGAAAGCCAGTTATATGCGTAAAAGCAGATCCTATATCTTTAACCGCCTGGCGATTGGAGGATTTTTTAATTCCCACCGATTCGAACAGGGAACTTTAATCGCACAAACTAAGTTTTTTAGTAGAATCAGACAGATTGGTTCTCTTCGCTTTCGTAATTTTGGAGATCTTAAATACACTCTTGGTATTCGGAGATTTCCGGAAGAATTTATTGGCTTAAATAATGGAAATGGAATTCGAGGATTCTCTAGCAAGGAAGTGAAAGGAACCCAAAAGCTAAACCTAAAATTAGAATCGGTTGCATTCACACCTTACACGCTAGCAGGATTTCGTTTTGCATTCTTTAGCTTTACTGATTTAGGAATTATCGGCAGCAATAAAAGAAACATCCTAAAAGGAAACTATTATTATGGATTAGGTTTAGGAGTGCGCCTCAATAATGAAAATTTGGTGTTTAAAACCATACAATTTCGTTTTGCATTCTACCCTAGAGTTCCCTCGGATTTTAGTACTACCGGCTATCGCCTATCTGGAGAAGAGCGTCCTAAATTCAACGATTTTAAAGTTTCTCAACCGGATGTAATTCCTTTTGAATAATGTGACAACTCGATATTTTAACTCCTTACATTTGCCTAATTAAAATAATAAAACTGCTATTGTGGATTTACCAAATACAAATTGGAGCAGTAAATTTTCTTTCGGATAAAGATATATATAGAAAAGAATGAACCTTATCCAAGTTGACC
This sequence comes from Ancylomarina longa, assembly GCF_003996985.1. Taxonomy (GTDB): domain Bacteria; phylum Bacteroidota; class Bacteroidia; order Bacteroidales; family Marinifilaceae; genus Ancylomarina_A; species Ancylomarina_A longa. The sequence goes on along the minus strand of NZ_RJJX01000014.1, from coordinate 84,071 downwards.
AACTTCCGCCCATAAGGTTGATTCCTCTCCACATTTCGCAATTCCTCTCCGTATTTTGGCAGGTCTTCGCCAATTTTGACGATTGCCCGCCCGATTAGGCGATTGCTCTCCCAATTTTATCATGACTCATTCCTATTAGGAGACTTTCCGCCAGATTCCGCGAATGTTAACCGCATAAAATCAACAGCTATTCCTCCATCACTCATTCTCCGCCAAGGAATAAAATCGAAAGCCCGTATCTAAGTTTGGATATAATATTCCTGCTCTTTTGATTCGGTCCATAGCAATATCAGAAATAGTTTTGAATCCCATTATAGCGGCATCCGAGCCGGATTTGCAAGCTTCTGTGTTCTGGATACAAATAAAATTACGAGTAGATTTTTCCCTCTCGTTCAACTCAAAAACCGCATGAGCCATTGATGCAGAACCCGCAAAACAATCCAGAATAACATCCTTGTCATCACTTAATTGTTCCAATATTTTTATCAGCAAATCGGTAGGCTTAGGATATTTAAAAGGCAGCCCTTCCGGATATAATTCTTTTAACTCACGAGTCCCCTTTGCCGTAGGAATATTCGCCAGGACAGAAGCAATAGGTTTAAAATTACTTTTGAGTTCACTTTTGTATTTCTTCAACAAAAAACGCTTCCCTTTTTCGTTTGGGAACACCATTTTCCCTGTGTTCGTCCACTCCTCTACTCTATTTTTCGAAAAAGCCCAATATCTGCCATTGGGGGGCAAATATTCTTCACTAGTATGTGGATTAATGATTGGAAATCGGGAGTTATTATTTCCGCTCGATGCAGTAGGATTATCAGGCATCCAATCTCCTTGGGTATCCTGATCGGGATTCGAATATGGGCTGAAATCTTTCTCCTCTCCCCGAAATTGCACCTTTGCTGCATCTTTGGCAAAAAGCAAAATATATTCGTGTGTACTGGCGAAACGGTTTTTGCAATCATTGGCAATACCACGATTCACCCAAATAAAACATCCCAGATAATTTTCCTCTCCAAAAATCTCGCTCCCCAGTAATTGCAAATTCCCCCTTTCCATCTCGTCAATAGAGATGCACAACACTCCATCCTGTGTTAACAGTTCCCGGCCAACAAGCAATCTGGGGTAGATCATGTTTAGCCAGTTGGTGTGTATTTCGCCACTTTCAATCTGATTCTTCAAATTCGAATCTACTCTGCCAATATCTGTGTTATTCAAATATTCCAGATAAGGCTTAGAACGAATTTGAAACTTATCGCTGTAGCCAAAATCGCGTCCTGTATTATAGGGAGGATCCATATATATCAGCTTAATCTTTTCCTGATAATCCACTCGCAAAGCTTGCATGGCATCTAAATTATCGGCTTCGATAAATAGATTTTTGCTGTGTTCGGGATGGATAGATTTTTTGGCATCGAACACCCGTTTTCGCTTGTCGGCATGCTTTGCATTTGCCAAGGCATTCTCCTTGCCAAACCAATGCAAGGCATAATTTTTCTCCTCCATTTGATACTCTGATCCCAAAAATCTCTTTAAGGAGGTAATATTTAATTTGTCCTTCTCGAAAAGGTCAGGAAGCAGCGCTTTTAAAGCGGTTAACTTCTTCTGACGAAGATAAGTGCTTAGAAGTTTATTTTTTGGCATCATAGAATTAAGGCAAGGGGTCTGTTTTCTATCACAAACCTACTATATTTCAATCTGGTTTGAAAATGTAATTCCTCTTTCCCAATGCCATAGGCAGATAAGGTAGAAATAAACTAGTGTTTATAAGAATGTAGAGACGCACGAATCGTGCGTCTTTACTTATTAACCATTTACCGTTTTTCACATCTTTGTTTTATTACCTTTGCGCCATGCAATCAAAAAATGTAGATATATTAAAGAAAATAGGTATTCAGGAACTGAATGAAATGCAAATAAGCTGTGCGAATCAGTGGAAAGAGAAGAATGATTTATTGCTGCTCTCCCCAACTGGATCGGGTAAAACACTGGCATTTTTACTACCTATAGTTTCCCAATTAAATCCAAATATTAAAGAAGTTCAAACGCTTATACTTTCTCCGGCAAGAGAACTGTCGCTGCAGATAGAGAGTGTTTTTAAATCGATGGGGACGGATTTTAAAGTAAACTGTTGCTACGGCGGACATGCCATGCAAATTGAAAAGAACAATCTAAAGGATACACCAGCGGTATTGATTGGAACTCCTGGCAGGATTGCAGATCATATCCGAAGAGAAAATTTTGATTGCAGAAATATCAATACCTTGGTTTTAGACGAGTTTGATAAGTCATTGGAACTGGGTTTTCAGAACGAGATGAAGGAAGTTGTAGAGGCTTTGCCCAATGGGGTTCGAAAGGTGCTCACCTCAGCTACCCAGAGAATAAAAATTCCGGAATTCACGAATCTGTACCAGCTGAAAGAAATCAATTTTATTCCAAAGCATAGTACACTTGCCCTATCGCAAAAAAAGGTGATTGCAAATGATAAAGATAAATTAAGCGCCTTATTTAATCTGATTTGTTTCTTAGGAGATCAAGCGAGCCTGGTTTTCTGTAATCATCGCGAAGCTGTGGAAAGAATTGCTGATCATTTATATGATGAAGATATTTGCTGCGATATTTTTCATGGCGGACTGGAACAAGCCGACAGGGAAAGAGCTTTAATCAAATTTAGAAATGGAAGTCACCAAATACTAATTACTACTGATTTAGCTTCGCGCGGACTGGATATTCCTGAAATTAAAAATGTAATTCACTATCAGCTACCAAGAGTAGAGGAAGCCTTTGTTCACCGAAATGGCCGAACTGCACGCATGAAAGCAGAGGGTACTTCCTATGTTATTCTTGCTCAAGAGGAAAAAGTTCCGGAATTTATTTCGAAGGATTTGGAAATCCAGAATTTACCTGCAGAAGCTATTATTCCTCCCCTACCTAAATGGGAAACACTATATGTAGATCTTGGTAAAAAAGACAAGATAAACAAAGTAGATTTGGTGGGATTCTTCTTTAAAATGGGGAAACTTAAAAAAGATGAATTGGGTAAGATTGATGTGCTTGATCATTCCTCCTATGTTGCCGTACAAAGGGGCTTGGGAAAGAAATTAATCGGTAAACTGAGAGCGGAGCGAATAAAGAAAAAAGCGGTTCGGATTATGCAAGCGTACTAAAACATCATAGCACAAGCAAGTCGATACAAGTATCAATGATAATCCTGATATAAGACTAAAAGCAAGTGCTAATCACTAAATAACTGATCGAAGAAACGGGAAATTGCATTTTTGGATTTGGGTTGGCTTCTTAAATCTAATTCCTGTGTGGAAATCATATTATAGATTTCGCCCCAATCCATCAAGCCGCCAACATTTCTATCATCGATGTATAAGTCTGCATATATTTTGCGACTGATAGTATCGTCGAATTCCTCTTCGGGATAATTGCGATTTACCGCATAAAATTCTAAGCCTCTGATACGACAGTATTCTATTGCTTCCTGCAATAACTCCCCCGTACGGTAAGTCCATAAAATCAACTGATGCCCTTCTTTCTGTAAGGCAATCAGGCTTTCAATTGCAAATGGAATCTCACCCCCAATATGGGGATATTTATGCTTAACAATCGTACCATCAAAATCTACAGCAATAATCATAAAAAGAAGGATTTATAAAGAATACCTATCAAAATTATGCATTTATACCAGATTTACTAATATGTGAGCCATAAAGTTATTTCATTTGAACTTCTTTATCCTTAGAAAAGATGCAACATAGCCTGCTATACTTTACCTTTTCATTTCGAATAAGTCTAAAATATTCCACCTTTATTATAACCCACGGACCAATAAAATTGATATTATTTGTTTCTTCTGCTATAAACCGGTGACAAAAAAGAAAATAGTCGTTCTTTTGAAGCAAATTCAAAAAAACGACTATTCATCTGGTTTTGATCCTGAACAAGATTTAAGTGTAGCTTTTATTTCAGGAATCTATTGTTGTGGTTGTCCAACTCTTGTAGTGAACCTATTCTAATTCTTGCTGACTTTTGTCCATAGCCTTTGCACAATTCCCGGAGTAGGTTCTTCGTAATAATATCCACTACTATTTTTGGAATGGATATAACCATTCTGAAAACCATTGGAAGTAACATCATTCAACACCAGGGAAAGGTTTGTTAACGTTCCGCGATCTGCCAATTGATTGACAAAATTCACCTGATCTCTATGACTATATGCCTGCCGCAACACAAATAAATTGGTGTCGGTTAGCTTGCCGGTAATAATTCCATCGGTTACCATGGAAACCGGAGCATTATCTATAAACACGTAATCAAATTTCCCTTTTAAGGCATTTAGCAACAGTTCGAACCTCCCATTTTCCAACAATTCAGCGGGGTTTGGTGGTATCGGACCTGAAGGAATACAAGATAAATTTTTAATATGTGTTCTCTGCACCACTTCCTGCCATTTGTGATGTCGGATGAGATAGGTACTCAAGCCTGCCTCATTCTCCAACTCAAATAAATTCTCCAATTTAGGTTTTCGCATGTCTGCACCAATTAGGAGCACCTTTTTGTTATTCATGGCAACAATAGTTGCCAAATTCATAGCAGTAAAGGACTTTCCCTCTGACGGAACGGTGGAATGAATTCCAATAATTTTAGTAGGACTATCGGTTAATACATAGTTGAGATTCGTCCGCAAACTCCGGAATGATTCCGATATTGCCGAGCGCGGATGCTGGAATACCGGCAGCTGATTTGCATACCGATTGTGAGCAATTATCCCCAGTATTGGCAATTGAGTTTTCTTCATTAATTCCTCACGGCTCTTAATCGTGTCATTGAAAAACTCATTGAGGATTATCATCAGAAATGGCAGTCCAATTCCCAGGATTAATCCAATCAATAAATTGATTGCTGTTTTGGGTTTAATCTTTACAATGGTTGCCAATCGGGCCGGATCGATAATTTGAGAATCCGACACATTAGAAGCTGTTGTAATTGCTGCTTCGGCTCTTTTCTTAAGCAGGAATGTATAGATCTCGTTGTTCAAATCGAAACGCCGTTTCATATTATTCAATTTCTGCTCATTCTTTGGCATCTTGGACAATTGATTGCGCACTTTATCCATTCTATCTCTTAAGCTTCTCACATTAATTTGCGAATTGGCTACCAGCGATTTCAAATTTTCATCCAAACTTTGCTGTATTACCTTAATCTCTTTATTTAATATGAGTAAACTTGGATTCTTGGCTTGCACACTATAGGAAAGTACTTCCCGCTTGCCATATAAATCGGTAAGTTTCACCACTAAAGCATCCAATGAAGGATCCGTCATTCCGGCTACAGATGGCGCAACTACTTGTTTTATTTGATTGGCATCCCCCAGATTACGGAGTAACTTGCGATAATATTCGAGCGCTATCTCTGCTTGGGATAATTGTGTTTCCAACTCTTCCAATTTGGCAACTATCACACTCGCTTTCTGCCCCATATCCACAATTCGGTTCCGGGATCGGAAATTGGTGAAATTTTGCCCTGCATTATGCAAGGAATCTACAATTCCCGACAATTGAGCATCAATAAATTTCACGGTATTATCCGATTTCTTATTTTTCTCAATCAATCCAAATTGAATATAAACCCAATTCAATTCGTTTAGATAATCTACTCCTCGCTCCGGCTCACTATTGTCTATTCTTAGATGTATTAGTTCTGCCTTTTTTTCTGCCAGACTAATCACCATACTTTCCATATATTGCAATGTCAGCTTATCTATATCATTAAAGACAAAATAATAATCTTTACCATAATCTACTTTTGCCTGTTTTAGATTAATCTTAAATTGAAAATACTTGTTTTTAAAGGTTTTATTAAAAAAAGCTGTCTTCTCAAATTTCACAGATACTTCCTCTCCTTTGTATTGAGCCTTACCATCTACTTTAATCTTGTAAGTATATTTATCCATCTGAATAATAGAGATGGGAAGATTGGTGAGATTGGTTCCTTCCATCTGAATCACTTCAAATGGTTCTCTGCGATACAAACCCTTTTTCGAAAACAGCGTCTTTTTGTACCACGACTGCTTCCACCCCAGATTCTCCATTGCTTTCCTATTGATAGTATAGGATTTTAGTATCTCTACATAATTTTGGATATTCGCTTTATCACGTATTTGGTAAGCATCAAAGAGTTTTTTGGCACTTGTCTCTTGTGGATCGACATGAACCAAAATAGAGCTGCGAATCATATATACCGGATTAGAATACTTGCTAACCAAATATCCCAAACCTATTCCTATGGCACCACAAATGATAAAAAGTTTCCAGCGAGCCATAATGCGGTATAGAAATTCCTTAATATCCGGACTCTCCTTTTTATCAAAATAGTCCATTACTTCATCTACATAATGCATAATAATAGCTTTTTATATTTGCACTCATCGTAAGATCAAACTGGTGATTAATACTGCTGTTGATATAGTTGACAGCAATATGCTATACACCGCAGAATTCATATCAGTACTTTTGATCCTGGCTGGCTCTATATATACTACATCATTGGGTTGTAGAAAGAATGCATCCGATTTTAGAAAACTTTTATTCGATAAATCAATTCGAAACATTTTGCTTTGATTATCGGTAGATCGCATCACCAATACACGATTTATTTTTGCATAATTGGTGATTCCATTCGCCATGCTAATGGCTTCGAGAACCGTTAAACTGCTATTGTAATTGTAATAAACCCCTGGTGTTGTCACTTCTCCCATTACACTGACTTTGAAATTAAGGAGTTTGACTTTTACCGTGGCATCTTTCAGATATTCATTGGCACGTTCCTGCACCTTCGTTTCCGCATCGCTCTGGCTTAGTCCGGCAACACCTATTTCCCCAAGGATAGGCAGAGAGATATTACCTTTAGTATCTACCAGATATCCGTTAAGATATTGATCGGACAAATTGCTGTACAATTGTTGAGAACCCTGCTGTCCACTAATGGTTTGAGCTGGATTATAGAGTTGATTTACTTCCGGATTCAGCGATTTAATGCTTACAAAAAGATTGTCGTTGGTTTTAATTCTATAAGTCGGTATCTCCACCGTATATTCAGGAGCTAAAACTTCGGCACTTACATCTTGCAAATAAACTAAATCCTGCTTCGACCGACAGGAAATGAGACTCCCGACTATCAGGAGCATCATTAGGATTACATACTTTTTCTTCATGGTCTTGGTTTTTTATTATGGATACTGTTTATTTCATTCACTTTATCTTTTCTGAATTTAATTCGCAGGCTCATTTCTATTAAATTAAAGAGCCATCACTGTCCTTCTCCGGTTATCATTACTTTAATGGTACTGAGGAATAACATTAGGTCGAGTTTTAGCGACCAGGTATCGATGTAGAGCATGTCTAATTTCATCCACTCCTCAAATGGAATATTATTACGACCAGATACCTGCCAGATACAGGTGATTCCGGGTTTCATGCTTAGTCTGCGGCGTTGCCAACGTTGGTATTGCACCACTTCGGATGGTATTGGAGGACGAGGGCCTACAATTGACATCTCTCCTTTAAGAACATTGAAAAACTGAGGCAATTCGTCTAAGGAAGTTTTTCGCAATAAACGTCCAACTCTGGTAATTCGAGGATCGTCTTTCATTTTAAATACCGGTCCGCTTTGTTCATTCAGATTCTCGAGTCGTACCCGAAGTGCTTCGGCATTTTCTACCATGGTTCTAAACTTCAGACAGGAGAATGATCTTCCATTCAAGCCAACTCGTTTTTGCCGGAAGAGAATTGGACCTCCATCTTCCATTTTTATGGCTATGCCAATGGCAAGTAATACAGGGGAAATAAGAATTACGATGAGGAAAGAAAGTGTAAAATCTAGCATTTCCTTCACTTTAAGTGCGAAGTAATTTTTAGTATGACCCGCAAAAGTCAGGAAAGGCAATTCCTTAAAATAGGTAAGATGCGATCGCTTACTTACTACGCTAAGCAATTCGGAATATACCCGAAAGGTTACACCTACTTCGGAGCAAGCATAGATCAATGCTCTTACTTCCTCGTTGTTAAATTTACCTTTGCAATAAATCACCTCATCCACCACATTGGCATCGATGATTTCGTTAAGCTGAAAATGCTCGTGTAAAACCCGAACATGCTCGGAATACTTATCTTTGATATGCTTTCCATCGGACATGATAGCCCATACGTTATATCCCCAATCGCGAATAAAAATCATGCGATCGATAAAATGAAGATAAGCCTCATCATCGGCAATAATCAATACATTTCTTGTATTGTAACCTTTCCCTCTCAGGGCTTTAAATATCCTGTAAACCAATATCCGAAAGCCAAAGAGTAATACCATATTAAGGCATGCAAAAAGGCACAATATCAAAACAGGAACCGTATTGGTTAAAAACAAACTTCCCAAATACAATAAGCCTGAACTTATCACCACCATGGCGAAATAATCTGCAAAAAGTTCGGAATAGGTCTTCACCCGCAACATTTTGCCCAAATTAAACTCCTTAAGCATGGTGTACCAAATGGCTATTATCAAGAGATAAATAGTATTGTTATCGTGGATATCAATTTTTACCGGACGTAAATAATGAATCACAGCCCACGTTACGAACCAATAACAAGCTGCCGATAAGGTAACCTGTATCAGTGTGCTGAGCCTCGCCAATGTTTGTTCTCTTCCTTTAATCATGGTTAATATTTTTTGGGTAGAGACGCACTAGAATGCGCCAATACATGAAATTTCGATTATTTAAAAAACTTCAGAATTCTTTCTTTGAAGATGTAGTAGAGGAACATTGAATTGGTGATGAGGTATCTTCTCCACATTCTTCGTGGTTCCTGCGCAAAACGGTAAAACCATTCCAATCCGTGTTTCTGCATCCATTTAGGTGCGCGCCTCACCTTGCCTGCGACAACATCAAATGATCCTCCAACCCCCATTATGAAAGGCACTTTTAAATCGTTTTTGTAGCTATTTAAAAAAATTTCTTTGGTAGGGGAACTAATAGCAACAAACAGAATATCGGCTTGTGATGCAGCAATTTCAGCAGCGATATCCCCTTCCTCCTCCAGTTTAAAATATCCATTTCTATAACCGGCTATGATCTCCTCCCCAAAAATGGAAGTGTACTTTCTTACGACCTCACTCACCACCTCTTCCTTTCCTCCAAAAAAGAATATCTTATATTTTTTTTGAGAAGCCAGGATCACCAGTTCCTGCATTAGATCAACACCTGCAACTCTTTCGGGAAGTGGAGTTCCTAATAATTCTGAAGCCCATACCACTGCCATTCCATCGGCATTAATAATGTCGCTTTTGACTACCGATTGGTATAATTCCTTATCGGTTTGCATGTGAACCAATTTGGCAGCATTCACCACGATATGTTGAATTGTCTTCTTCTCCCGGATAGAATCATTAATGATATCTATCGTTTCGCGCATGGTGAGTACATCAACCGGCGAATTCATTATTGTAATTCGTGTTCTCATATTCTGGTGTTTTTATGGGTTCAAACAGATAGGTGGATAATGCCAAAAACATCCAGGCTTGTGCCCATCGGATGTATGGTATCTTGGTTATACTTCTTTTACCCGCTTGATAATAGAAGTAACCTTGAGGATCTTGCAGCGATTGAATCGTCCAATTCAATACATTAGTTACTAATTTCTGATTTGCCCCAAAAGTTCCGGTTTTACTCAATGTAATTGGCAATTGTGCCGGACAATGAATATCTATCGGGTACTTGGAATGACTATAATAGTTGGGAACTCCTTGCTCGGTAAAAAAGGTTTTGAGATAATAACCCAAGCCCAATTCTATTTGTTTTGCGAAGGAAGTATCCCCGGTATATTTTTGATAATCGGCGAGCGCTTCTAAATTAAATCCGGTATGAAAATTATCAATCCATTGATGATAAGCTAAGCTGCCATAAGCCCATGCTCCATTGTTTTGTTGTTGATTACAACAGAACTGAACCGACTGCCTTGCCGTTTCGAGCAATTCCTCCTCCTTTGTGTAGTGGTAAATGCGAGCTAGCATTCTACTCCCTAAAAGAGAAGCATTATAAACGGTTGTGTTATCTAATGGAGAATAGGAAAAACAGAAATCTCCATTTCCATCGTAGGTGCGATTCAAATCTTTCAGGATAAAATTCTTTACACTGATCGCTGTATCCAATAATTCTTGTCTGCCCAATATCTCATAGGCATCTAACATCGCATTTCCTACGAAGCTGCTTACCACTACCGATGGTGTTCCCTTGGGCTGAAAGAAAGCTCGTGCTTGCCAGTCGAAATTATATCCCCAACATGCTCCTGACCAATTTTGGGATTGTAAATCGAGTAATTTATTACTGAGAAAATGAATCCGGGATCTTACCTCCTGAGTTCGATCGAGTTGATAAAGCTTACAATATCCACTAAGAAATAAACCAAGACCTTTGGGATTATAAGCCTTATCTACACCTGTAAGACCCCGGAAATTCATTGTACTTCTTTTGAAAGCCTGAATCCATATCAAGCGCATCCATCTGCTATTTTTTAGTAGTGGAAGGGCTTGAAACAATTTGGCATTTAACCCATCGTAGGGATCCCAGCCTTTATATTCCTGGTTTTCGATATAGATTCGAAGTTTTTCAAAACTTTGTTTTATCATGATAGAAAAAGGGGATGTTGTTAATAATTGGGATGTAATTGGCTTTGCTGCATTCCGTCGCGAAGTTGGTTTGTTACATTAATTATAACAATCCTGCGCGACGGGGTAACTCGTTTTTCCTTCTACCCGGGATGGCAGTCGCTTATCGCTCCTTTATCCCGAGCTATAAATATTTGAGCCTTTCAGGCTCATTCTCTTCTTAGTTTAAAACCTATTGCGATTTTATTCTTCCCCTCTAATTTTTTTAAGCATTTCGGTGAGGGTATAGAATTCCAAATCTTCGCGATTTGCTAAGAATTCGATTCCATTGGTGTAATAAAAATCTTTGGGATGTCCTACCAGAACAAAAGGATGAAAATCACTTTCGGAATTTCGCTCTACCTGTTGAGCAGCTCGAAGAAAGCGACTCATTTTTGATTTTGAGAACAGGCAAAAATCCCAGGTAATGGCTTCTTCCTCCATTAAAAAACGGATGGTCTGCCATTTGGATTTTTTATTGCTATTATTTTTAAACTTCTCCAGGGCATTTTTTTTATTCTTTAATGCCGACCGGATTCGAATGCCATCGTACTTATAAATACGTTTCATTTTTTTTGCAAAGATTGGCAATTCCAGAAATCCACTCTTGAAACCATTCCATCTTATGAGGGAATCTGGCTCGGTAAACCAATAAGGTTTTGTTTCGGGTATATGCCGATAGTTGTAGCGGGACAATTTTCCATTGGCATAACCACCATAATAAACCGAGCTATCGGCAAGAAAAGAATTTTCTTTTAATGCTTTCAACAATCGGTCCGATGGGTCGATATTGTATCCTCCGGCTCTGATAATATTACATTGAAAGGCTGGATTGATAGGATGAAGAATGGATTCGATCTCCTGCTTCCCTTTCCAAATCAGCTCCTTCAACCCCATGCTTATAGTATCATTTGCTTGATCCGGAACATCGGGTAATCTCCAATAATCTAAATTCAGAATCCATTCTTCATTTTCATATTTTGCATCAATCCATTGAGGATGCAAGTGCAATTGGATATCGTGTCCTAATTGATAGGCCCTTTGTATTTGTTCTACCATGGCATCGGCAGGACTTTTTTCATATCCCATAGCCACACCATTTTCATAATTTTCCTTTATTTTCCAATATTCCACTACCTCAAAAAAAATAGTGAGCTTGATATCGAATTCCAGACAAAAATCCAGTAATTGGTTGGTTGGTTCGATGATGTGTTGAAATACATCTCCCTTTCCCGATCCGAATAATTCGTAATCAATAGTCAAACACAGTGCGGTCATTCGTTATTTCTTTATTAGCGGATATCTAAAAGGTTCGTGATTTTGAAAATATGCGACCACCTCTTTCTGTTGAGGGCTTGCACCTTAGATTTGATGTTCTCTGCTCCTGATTTGGTGTCCTCTATCATCGCTTCGATATGTTCTATGACAGTTTGTCCATTACGATAGGTTAACGACATGTTATCTATGACATCATGGCAGTCGTGTGTTGTAGTTTCGGTTTCCTCTATTATCGCTTCGACTTACATTACGACATCTTGACAGTTACAGTACATTGCTTTCATTTGTTCCGTGACATCTTGACAGTTAGGTGTATTTATGCCAGCGCCTTATCTTCTATCCTATCAGTATGGAGCCCTCACTTTAACGTTTTAGCTGATAGAAAAAAGGTTTGGGGTCCTTACTATCCCAGACATCAAAGGTTCTTCCCTTGAAATCCAGAAGCACAGACAACATATGAAACAGGTGTTTGGGTGCTTTTAATATCAAAACCATATCTCTCATACAATTGATCCATTTTACCCGATAGGGATTTTGCGCAGCCTCCGTTTTTAAGCCTAATACAAAGGGAATCAGATCGGGATATTTTAGTTTGAGGATACGAATGAAGCCAAAGGGACGGGGATTCACTTCGAGTAAATAAATCCGATCCTTAAATATTTTAAATTCCACATCCAGAAATCCTGTAAAACCAGTTTGAGCCAGTAGCTGTGAAGCTTTGGATTCTATTTCCGCTGCATATGCTCCGGTATATTCTTCGACCATAGACGAAACGCCCGATCGATAATGCCGCACTTCATTTACACAAATTCCCAACTGAGGTTTTCCATTCAACACATAGGCACCGTAGGATATATTGTTTTTCAAATCAGCTCCCAGATATTCCTGCATGATTAATGCTTCCTTTTCTTTCGGACTGCATTTCTGCAGTAGCTGTCTGAGTTCCTCAAGCGTATTAAGAATGGCGGTTTTAAATCTCGGTTTGGTATAGAGATAAATATCCCGATCCCACTTCACAATTTGAGGAAATCGAATATCACTCCAATCTTTCCTCTCCTCTAACTCTTTTAATAAAACGCTTTTCGGATAATCCAGCTTCACCTTTTCGGCCAATAGATAGGATTTGGATTTTGATATTAAACTGGTGACAGACTCTTTATTGTTCGGTATTACCTGATAATCGATATAAAACTCAGGATAATGATTCAGGAGATAAGCTAAATAAAATCCACTAGCCACATAACAAGTCCATTGTTCCTTCTCCAAGGCCAGTTGCCTTAATATTTTAACCAGATCTTCCTCTTTTTCCAGTCTTATTTTCTCGCCATATTTCGAGTGCATGGCTATTTCGTTTGGTCTCCCCAGCAACAAAATATTAAAGCCCATGCGACTAAATTCCCGAAGTAGGAATAGCGCTTGCGGACCTGCCCCAACGATTAATAGGTGTGCAATTTTTTTCGACATTAGACTAAATCTCTTTGAGATACTACCAAATTAAATTTTCCCTTTGGGGATCGAATCAACTGACTGGTCTCGATTTTCTCGAAACGAACCTGACAATCGGTTCCAATCAATTGTCGCAGATTCTGTTCTATCACGCGAATATGTATTTCTGAAAATCCCTTATCTGGCACGATATTCACTATAATTTCTCCGACTCGCTTCTGAATAATTTGTGCTGCCAGCACTTTTTGGGCTTTTTTAAATGCCAAATCCAGTCGTCCAATTCTCTGTCCATTCTTTAAAAGGATATAATCATCATCCCTGCCTTCGATCTTTTGTACTACACAAGTACCATTACTGGTTGGCGATAATTTAACCACATCCTCCACTTTGTAACGAAGGAGCGGAAAGGCTGAATTAATAAATCCGGTAGTTATTAAATGATCGTCGGCCACCTCGATATGCGAGTACAATGGAAATTCGCGATACAGATTATCATCAAATTGCCCGAAAGCAACGGTTTGTTCTGCATTGCCATACCAGTCGAACACCTTTGTATGCAATACCTTTTGAATGATATCTTTCTGAAAATCATGTAAAACCTCGGAGGAAGTAAAGCCAATTGGTATGTGTAATTCCTTACCGGATTTGTACAATTCTGTTGCTAGTATGTGCATGGAGCTAGGATAACCTTTGATCACTTTAGGCTGAAAATCATGAATCATCTTGTAATATTCGTCTATGCGATCAGCACTTAAATGATAACTCGACATATAAAGCACATTGTTACTTTTGTCGTAATAAGAAAAAGTATTCCGATCTAAAGTACCACGCAGAGAAACTACCGGATCGCCGAGGTGATAACCATGCATCTGCTGAAAAAAATGCCCGTAAGCATATTCCTTAATCGTAGATTTAAAATCGCGATAGACTTGCAGCGGAGTACCCGTAGTTCCACTGGAATAGGCTTTAAAAACGGATAATTTACAACTTGCCAAAATACCTGCTGTATTTTGCCTCACCTCCGCTTTCGTTATAACAGGTAATTTGTGAATATCTGATATTTCCTTTATGCTATTTCGATCGAGACCATGCTTTTGATACAAATCCTTATAGAATACAGAATCGTCGAAAGCATTTTTATATTGCTTTACGAATTCGATGCTCTTTAATGCCAGAATTTCAGCCTTAGATTTTTCACTTAAAGCAATAATCTTACGGAGCTCTTTTTCGAATCCTCCACCAAACTTGATTCTGTAAGCAACTAAATCTTTAATGGTATTTATGGCCATAGGTTCATCTCGAAATTAATTGATTTAACTATTTGAGATTAATGTAGGATATGATATTCCTTACTGATCTTCCTCTATCTCGTTAAGGATTTTCTGTGTGATACTATCCTTTTCTTCGGCATTCAGTTGCGATACCATGAGATTGAATTTTCCCGACTTGCTAAGAATAATTTCCTCATCGGTAATTTCCTTATAATGAATAATAAAATCGTCGCCAAGTAGCTCCTTCAAATTCTTCAATATTTCCTGTTTGTTATTATCGGTGAAGCCATAATCCGGTATTAGATTTAAATCCATTTCTCCCCTCTTTTTCTGTACAATTTGAGCTGCCAGAATATTCTTGATTTTATTAAAATTAAAAGCGTGATCGAGTAATCCAACCTGCTGTCCATCTTTTAGAATTATATATTGATTGTCGCGGCCTAAAATCCGGCTGGTGCAACATCGAATACAAGAGCTATCGCATTTTAGCTTTATCACGTCATCGATTCGATAACGTATTAATGGAAATGACTTGTTGATAAATCCTGTTGTGATAATGTAATTTTCTTTCACCTCAATATGTCCGTACAAAGGAATATCCTGATACAAATCCTCCTTTACCTGTCCCATAGCAATGGACTGTTCTGAATTCCCATACCAATCCCGAATGGTAGAATGCAACACTTTCGTGATGATTCTGCGTTGAAAATCGTGCAATACTTCGGAGGAAGTAAAAGCAATTGGAATATTTAACTCCAATCCTTTTTTATACAGTTCAGTAGATAGTATTTGCAAGGAACTAGGATAAGCCTTCACTACCTTGGGATTAAAGTTTTGAATCAGATGATAATATTTCTCTATATTTTTCTCATTCAGATTGTAACTGGAAAGATGCAGGGTATTTAATGATTTATCGAAGCGATATATTTCATTTTTGAATAAATCACCTTTAATCGAAATCACCTTATCGCCTAATTGATAGCCATGGATACGCTGGTAATTGTATCCGTAAGAATATTCCTTACAAACCGATGCATAATCGCGATAGAGTTTGAGCGGAGTACCGGTTGTTCCACTTGTAAAAGACTTATATACCATCATTCTGTTGGTAGTCAATAATTCATCTACGCGGTTTCGGATATCCTCCTTTGTAATGATTGGTATTTTTTCAGCATCTTCGATAGATTGAACCGACTCCAGTCTTAAACCATGCTTGCGATACAATTGGCTATAAAACTTTGAATAAATAAAAGCATTGCGATACTGATTTACGAATTCCTGATTTTTTAATTCTTCTAAACGGGACTCACTAATTGAGTATAACTTCTCAATTCGTTTTAATTCTTTTTCAAAACCATAACCAAATTTAATTTTGCTCAAAAAGAAATCCCTTATTCCCCTGTAATTCATGGTAGATTGAGAATAAAGTTTTTAATACAGCTTGCGGATAAAAGTCAGCTGCTCCATCTGCTGACCTCTGAGAGAATGTTTGCAATAGTGCTTCGTTCTGAAGGAACTTATCTATTGCATTTTTAATTGTAGCTAAATCACCCGGTTTTACAAGAAGTCCATTCCTGTATTTGTATAACAGATCGGGAATTCCACCCACCTTACTTGCAATAACTGGTAATCCATAACTCATTGCTTCCAAAATAGAAAGTGGCAATCCCTCCTTGTAAGAAGTTAGAATAAAGGCATCAGAAGTGCGAAATAGTTGTTCCTTCTTTATGGAATCTGCCCATCCTTCGAAATGAACCAGTTTTTCTAGTTTCAGTTTCTTGATATCATTCACCAACCGAATCGTCTCGCCATTTCCTGCAATCCTTAAAATCAATTTATTTTCAAATTTTGAACGATACTTTACGATTACTTTTAATAAATCAAAAACGCCTTTATTATCTCCTATCAATCCTAAAAACAACAGTTGAAATTTCCCATTCTGCTTAATTCTGTCTGTATTTATCGGAGGAATCACCATATTATTAACAATTACTACCCGCTTGGGACGAAAAGCACTGGTAAAAAAGAGTTTCCATTTCTCGGATAAACAAACCACCAAATCTGCGGAATGCATAACGTAACGAACTCGTTTTTGGATAAAAACCGGAGACTTCAAGTAAAAATCCTGAAAACCACCTCCGTGTACATGATAGATGATCTTTTTATGAAAGAAAGTTCGAACCAAGGAAAATAACAGGTATTTGCGATAGAAACTACCCTTGGAAGCTCCATGTATATGAACAATTTTAATCTCAGAATCCCGAATTAAACGGAACCAAAGTTCCAGCATACAGAACGGAAACCAAAGCGTATTCACGATCTTCGAGTGAAATCGATGGGTAAGCAGAACCTTAAAATCATCCATGTGCTTTGAATAATTATTCACACATAAACCAATTCCTCCTTTGCTATTCTGATTCCCTGGAGCTATGTAGAGTACTTCTTTCACTAGAAAATTTAGTTTGCAGACGATGTATAATCAAAATGCTGAAAAAATTAAATTATTTGGCACCAAGAATGATCGTAAATCCAAAATTAATACCAAAAGTACCAATCACAGTTTTTTCATCATCCGGGTTATTATCCTTATCCTTAATTGTTAGTGAACTATATTCTGCCAGAACATCGAAAGTTACTTTTTTGCCAAGTGGAGCAGCAATACCAAAACCACCCCCCAGAGAGGTAATTCTGGATGTTGATTTATCATTTAAATTTACCGATTGATACTTGTTTGTCATGCTACCAAATGCAGTGCTTAGCTCAAAAAACGGCATTACTTTTTCGGATGGAATATAATATCTGAACAAGGGACCAATGCTAAATGAAGATTGCGTAACCTCATCGCTACTGCTTCCATCTTTATTTTTAAATATGGATAGATTTAAATCGAGTCCAAGCGCAATTTTATTTGTAATAAAATATCCGACCTTGGGTTGTAAATTATAATTAGTAAGCTTATCAGCATCAGATTCCCTATAACCTTCAGCATTACTTTTATATTTAACACTCGAAAAGCTAAGGTTCATTAGATTAGAACCAGTTCCAAGCGTATTTAAGGTAGAAGACACCCCAATAAGCATATCTCCCTTCTTCATTTGAGAAGAAGCAATTTCCGGATTTAGAAAAGAATATAAAATAATTATAAACGCTAATTTTTTCATTTTACCTCAATTTAATATTAACCTACTCTTTCGTTTTTCGGGTTCCACGTTCTTATCATTTATGGCATTCAAACATACCTTACTATTCTTGATTTTCTCATTTCATTTGATTGAACTAAGAAAACTGCTTTTCTATTTTAAATTTATGACTGGCAGATTTTAATCTTATTTGTATTGGCTTCACATACTTATGCCACAAACCAAGCATTCGGCAAATGTTTTCATACCTGCCTCCTTTGGTATTCATAGAAATTCGTGGCATTTCAAAAACACTCCCTCTGTTCAAAAGATTCGGATTTGTAGTAAATGCCATCTTATATCCATGCTCCCTTAATAGATTTAGATCTCTGGCATCGTAATCGCCATTGGGAAATGCAAAGGAGTTTATTGAGGTATTGAGCCATCGCTCCAGTGTTTTTTTCGATTCGCGATATTCAAAATCTAACTCATCATTAGTGCATTGAATAGTAATAGGATGATGATAGGTATGAGAACCAATAGTCACAAGTGGATGATTGTGCAAATATTCCAATTCTTTTAAATTGATAGCAGATCGTTTTAAGTGTAATTCTTGCATCAACTTATGAATCACCTCCATTCGCTTCTTATTCGGTACTTTTTTTAAATCTTCAATAGCATTGATATTCAAGGTATCCGATTTTAAATATGCAGCATATTCCCACCAATAATTACCGGTAACCACAGGTTTTACAGGTACAAATAAACTTATTGGAATCTGGTATTTTTCAAGGATAGGAATCAATTTCAAATTTCCCTGCCAGGCATCGTCAAAAGAAATAAATACCTTCCTGCCAGAAACTTCCTGATTCCCAATCGCAAGTTCATAATACTCCTTCTGATCGATGAATTGAAATCCGGAAGCTTTAAGGAAGCGAACAATGCCTTTAAATAAATATACCGATGGATTATGGAAATAAATGGACAACACTTGCGTATTGAATTTCTCTAATGCTGATTTCTTGAAAAAAATTAGCAAAATTAATCCTATAAAACTTCCTAGTACTTGTCTTAATTTATACATCACAATGCAATTTTGAGAGTTCTTTTAACACATGTTTATCTTCTCTTTTCAAGCGATACAGAAAATAAGGCAAGACCAACAAGGCTTTTAAGCGATAGCTAAAATCAAAACTCATATAATAGTCCTCTACCTTATGAGTAAACTGAAATTTATATTCATCGAGGCCCACACCAAAGGAGAACTTTTTCTTATGTTCCTTAAAACATTCTTGAATATTACAATCCATACATTGCACGCCTACTCCATAAATTCGGTAATCCCGATCGAAGGCACAATCAAGACCTATCCGAACTCCATTACAATCTATATTTGTAACATACGCAACAGGCATATTATTAAATTTTGCAAACATCACATGAGACGGAAAGCTCTTATACAAAAGTAAATGGAATTTCTCCTTATTGGGATCTTCATACACATAGTTCTTCCCATCAATTTCCTTTGATTTGGCAATTCGTTTAATGTCTTCAAAATTATTCCTATTAATCTCTTCGTAGGATAATTTTAAACGAAACCCATCTTTCTCAATTTTGCGTCGTGTTCGTTGCAATTTCTTTCGAAATCTTTTGGCATAAGCATGCGTGTAGAAATCTTCATAACTACTGTAACTCGAAACAGGTATTATAGGTGCACCTGAATAATGATACAATTTGTATTTTGTATTCAAAAGAGATGATTTCGGAATGTATTTCAAAAAGATAAAGTGAAATTTCACATGTTTTTTTATCCAATGAATAAGCTCTTCAATATAAACAGAATCCAAATCCTTAAGAGTTATAATATCCTCTCCAATACAGGACCATTGTTGTCCCAGAAACTCGATAAATTCCAATCGCAAACACTTACAGTAGATACGAGTTAGCTTAAGCAAAGGAATAATTGCCACCAATTCCTCATTCAAATAAGCCGCAATGATATATGGCTTTTTTTTATAGCCAATTACATTGTTTTCAACATTTTCAAATACAGAATACCAGTTGTATATCCATTGGAAAGTATTACTCGGATAAGTTTCTTTATAGTTTATGTCTTCCAATTCTTGCAGGCCAATGGAATGAAAGCGATACATTATTCATAAAATTTTGAGATTAAAGTTTTGCTAATTAATTAGGTAGAATTGAATATCATATGGTATTCAATGTGACCTTAAAGAATAGTACTTTGTCGATTTTGAAAGGCGAATGTGAATACAATCCCGATAATTGACAGTTTTGTTATTGTAATTTGTTTGTTTTGTTTTTCTCTAGTTGAAAATATTATTCATTCTTAATAATATTCCTGAGCATTTCGCTTACTTTTTTGTCCCTTTTCTGTAATTGGTAATAGAAATAAGGCAAAGCCAACAAGGCTTTCAAACGATATGTGAAATCAAAGCTCATATAATAAGTTTGAACCTTATCAGTAAACTGAAATTTGTAGGTGTCGAGTCCCATGCCAAAAGACATCTTTTGCATCTTATCCTCAAAACTCGTTTTAATACTTGCATTGATGCACTGAATTCCGGCTCCGAATTTTCTATAATCCCTATCAAATGCTGCATCAATTCCAATTCTTTCTCCATTCCAATCGATACTGGTACCATAAGCTACCGGCTGACCATTAAACTTCACAAATACAACCTGTGAGTTGAACTCCTCATACATTTTCAAATGAAATTCCTCCTTCTTTGCATCTTCATATAAAAAACTCTTTCCATCAATTAGTTTTGATTTGGAAATTCTGCGTATCTGTTTCAGGCTTTCCTTCGTAATTTTTTCTGTATTTACGGTCATTTCAAAACCGTGTTTATTGGTTCGCCGCAAGGTTCGTCGCAAGTCCTCTCTAAATTTCCGGGTATAAACCTTCTCTGCAAAATCTTCATAATTATTGTAAGAATCCACTTCTATGAATGCAGCACCCGCATAATGAAATAAACTTAGCTGTTTGGCAAAAATGGAATTCTCTGGTAGATACTTCAAAAACAAAAAATGGAAAGGAATATTTTTTTTAATCCAACGAATCAATTCGCTTGTAAAAGCGACCTCTAATTCTTTCAATACTATAATATCATTGCCCAGACTAGACCATTGCTGCCCGAGAAATTCCAGAAATTCAATTCGTATGTATTTAAAATAAGTGCGATTTAATTTTAATAATGGAACGATGGCTACCAATTCCTCTTTTTGAAATGCAGCGATAATATATGGCTTTTTCCCATAGCCAATAACATTATTCTTCACCTCTTTAAATACCGACAACCAGTTGCTCATCCATTGAGCCCTGCAGCTGGGGAAATTACTGTGATAATGGATTTTCGCCAACTCCTCAATACTAATGCTACGGAATTGATATACTCGTTCCGCTTTAGATTCGGTAGTATGTTTTTTTGTATAAGCTAATGTTTCCAAAATTTCTTTTTATTTCAATATATTGGTTAATTCTACTCTCTATTAATGTCATTCCGGTGTAAATCGCTAAAAATACATCCAACAAAAAATAATTGGCTTGTTGGGTTGCCAAGCAGGATATAAACATGAAAAAGATAGCAACAGCTAATTGGTTATGGCTGCTTTTCGATTTCCGAATGGCATCGAGTAGAGTATATAAAAATGCCAGATACAGTAGAAAACCTATAATCCCATTATCTACAATTGTTTGAACAAAACCATTATGAGCAAAAAGAGGCATACCATCCTTTTTTTCATATCTGTTCTGAGATTCCTGCATTCCCATACCAACGAGGTAGGTCACGAAGTTACTTTCATATAAATTTTCTAAATAAACCTGAGCTATTTCTAATCTGCCGGAGCCAACTGTTTCGTAGGATGATTTATCCTCCTGTCCGGTTCTTTCATCCATTACTCTCCTGCGAAAACCTTCGTTGGTTTGAAACAAGGCAATTAATCCACCAAAAAGAAGCAATCCTACCATTGCAATTTTACCCAAATCTTTTATGCTAATTTTTCGGATAAAAAGAACAATCACACCAACTACAAACATAAGCCATCCGGTTCGGGTATAGGTTTTAAAAAGAAAGAATACTCCAATTAAAAATAAAGGTGCCAGAATAAAATTAAGACGGAAATCACCACGCTTTTTCACCACAAACTCCAGAATTACAATACTTGCAATCGCCAACATGGCGGATGTGTAATGTGGTGCTCCTAAAATCCCCACTAATCCGTCGAGGGATGTATCCTCCATCCATAACATGGTTGCACTTACCGGTGCAGAAAAGACACCGAAATAAAAAGGAATATTGGACAGAATATAAAAAGCTGAAAGATACAGCGGAACTATTCGTAATGTTTTAAGTGCTCTTGGCGTATTCACATTTAAATAGATCCAGTGAATTATAATTGGTATACTTAAATATTTAGTAAGATTGATTATGGCATCAATAGGAAAATGGAAAAATGAAACATTCACAATATTCTTAAGTGCAAAGGCATATCCGAGTATCAAAAAAGAGTATTTCACATCCTGTCCGAGAACGCTAATGATCAGAAATATTAGCAATGGCATTTTCCATACATAAGCCATTTCCTGTCCCCCAATACTATATGACTTTAAGAAAAAGGCCAGAAAGAAAAGCACAAACCACAATCCTATACCAATATATTTCATGCAAATGCCATTTTTATTTACTAAACCACTTCCATAGGACTAGAAACAAAAAGCTTGTTTACCACTATCGATCTCACAACACACTATTAATTACATTACAAATTCTATCCATATCTAGTAAGCCGTATCGTTGATCTACCGGAAGAGGGATTATATATTTTGACAATTGATATTCTACTTGGTCTGCTTTCGAATTCTCCAAAATATTTGGCCAGTAAGTAGGCACAAAAATTTCCTGTTTTATCAATTCCTCCCGAAGGGAATCCTTCTCCACATAAAGCGGGTAAGTCATCGGTCCATCAATTTCTGTATCGGAAAAAGACAAGTTATTTTTATGCTTTAGCTTTAAATTAAGGTATTGGAAATTTTGATTTCGTCTGGTTACTACAGATTTATAATTTATTCCTGCTAAAATTCTGGTAGTGAAATTAGACATGTATTTTATTGGCAGACCACACAAATATTCTTCGTTCTTCAAAAACCGGGAATAACCATCCATTGCACCGTTCTCAAATCTTCTTAAAAGATGTTCCGTTCTGTTCCACGATACTTCCTTTTCAAATTCCTCTTCTAAAAATAAGTTTGTCGACAGATAGGCTCCATCGGGTACACCAAAAAATTTACGCGCCGAATAAAAGGTATCTACTTTGGGAAGTGGTAGTTCAAAGAAAGCCTGCGAATTATCAACGATTAGATTAATTGCCATTTTACTAAGCTCAGCAATATATCTCCCTTTCAATCCAAAATAATTGATAACTAAAAGGCATTCATCCTCCTTCAATGGCTTCAATTGAATTGGTTCTAAATCTGAAGAAATAGCGTACCATTCAAATTCCAAGTTCAATTTAAGGATAGGCTCCAATAATGCTGAACACGAATAAACAGGAAGGTATATCTTACGATAATGATTAGCCCGAAGTATATATTCTAAGCAATTTCGTCCAGAATTTAGGCGAACTAGTCCAGCATGATATTCAGATTCAAATCTGCTTTCCAATTCGAAATATCCACCAATTGACCTCTGTCCCATTTATTCTAATTCTACAGCAATTAAATCCTCAATTCTATTCATCATATTATCCCTAATATCTTCATTCGGGAATTCGAGCAAACCAATTCCAACTGTGCAATTCGATCCCATGAATTTGAGCACCGGCTCACCTTGCTCTACCATTAATTTTATATCCAGCACATAGTCTGATATTCTATCATCCAATCTCACAGATTTTAATCGTCCGTCTTTTTTGGAATGAATCACATATGTGGTATAGAACTTATCTATATCCTTTTGGTTTAATATTTGGGGCTTCACTCCCATGCAAGCATCTACACTCATTTTAATCATATCGACATTACTGGCACATTTAATGATTTCCGGAATGCAGTTGCCTCCGTTTCGAGCTCCTATCTCCATCAGGAATATTTCATCATTCTCATCAATAATAACCTCGATATTAAAGCCACCAAACTTGATTTTAAGTAAATTTATTGCTCGCTGTAATTCCTTTTGAATATTTTCATGCAAGGTGCTTGCAAGCAAGGAAGGATAATTGATACTGGAAGGAACAAAAGGATTAATGGTCTCATCATTCCCCTGATCTCCCAAATAATAAGCGATAATTTTGCCATCATAAACGAAGATATCTCCATCCAGTTGGGGATATTTTTTCTCAATAAATTCCTCCACAATAAACCGCTTACACCTCGAAAATGATATCGCATAAGTAATGGCTTTTCCCATCTCCCAAAAATCATTTACTGCACTAATACCTTTGCTCCCCGATGAATCTACTGGCTTCACGATTACAGGATAAGTAAATTCGGAGGAGTAAGATGCAAAATCTTCCAGCGTACTAAATCCTCCATACCAGGGTGTATTAAATTTATGCTTTCGCAAAAAACTCCGGTAAAGATCTTTTTCGGACAAGGTTTTTACCGATTTATAGGAATTCCCTGGTAATCCCATTCTCTCGGAGACATAGGCAGCAGTTGGAGCGGCAGGATCGGATGCATAAGCAAGAATTCCATCAATCTCTAATTTACGAGCCAATTTTA
This sequence comes from Ancylomarina longa, assembly GCF_003996985.1. Classification (GTDB taxonomy): domain Bacteria; phylum Bacteroidota; class Bacteroidia; order Bacteroidales; family Marinifilaceae; genus Ancylomarina_A; species Ancylomarina_A longa. The sequence goes on along the minus strand of NZ_RJJX01000014.1, from coordinate 59,508 downwards.
ACACTCCCTTTAGATCCGTAGTGCTTACATTATGAAACTCATCAGCATATTTACAGCCCAAATTTTCAGGATCATTGCCACTAACAACAACATGATAGCCCATCGATTTTGCATATTCGATGCATGGAATCTGAAAAGAAGTTCCCCCAAGAATTAATAGCTTCTGTTGCTTATTCTTCATTACAATTTGTTTAATAATCCTATATATTTTGGCAATCTCTAGTGTAAGGTTTGATAACGCTTTTTGAAGGTGTAGATAAATTCAAACAGAGTATCCAGAAACGAAAATTTAGCAAACAAGTAATATAACAACTCCTTACCCATTCCCTTATTCACGAAATACTTACTGCAAGTATTCCTCATCTCCTCATCTTTAAGGAAAATAGCATATTTTAAAAGCTCCCGATGATACATTTTATCCAAAAGAGGTATTAAATTATCCCGCTTATATTTTTCGGCATAAAACTTTTTAATTCGATATCTACTCTCAAAGAATTTATAATCTCCATTCCAATCCAAGCTATGTGTGGCAGAATCAGGATGTACCCGATAAGTCATGGTATCCTCAGGTATAAAAGCAATTTTTGTCTGAGCTGAAACCTCTATCCATAGTGGATAATCCCCCATTCTCCATTGGTTTTCCTTTATCTGATTGGCAATTCTAATTTTTTTCAAATATTCATTTCGCATACAAACCGTAGCTGTAGCAATATAATTCCCTGAAATTAAATGGTCAAGAATATCCCCTTGAGGAATATGCTTGTGCTTCCACACGTCTTTGGTTCTTTTTCCTTCATTCAGGTAAGAAAAGCTGGTATGTACCAAACCAACCTCAGGATTGGCTTCCAAAAAATCGACCTCTTTCTGTAATTTATAGGGATCGGTCCAAAAATCATCCCCTTCACAAAAGGCAACATATTTTCCCCGGCAAGCCCTATCCGTACGATTATCGTTTTCAACAGCACCAACATTTTTATCATCCGTAATCACCCTTATTATATTCGGAAATTTCGCTGCATACTCCTGCACGATCTCCATGGTTCTATCTGTGCTGCAATCCTCTCCGATGATATATTCAAAAGAAAAATTAGTCTCCTGCATCAGGATTCCCTCAATACACTGGGCAATAAATTTTTCATGATTGTAAGTGATCGTTTTCACGCTAACAAATGGATTGGTCATATTTTCTAAATTAAATTGCTTTCACAAAAATTTGCTGAATTACTTCTATTATTCGGTTCATATCTTGAATGGAATACCTTTGATCGATTGGTAAAGCCAGCAGATTTTTTGCCATCTGATAAGCCACTGTGTCTTCAGAACATTCTTGCAGTACATTAGGCCAATAAGTCGCTACAAATATTCTTTGCTTGATAAGTTCCTGTCTTATCTCATCATTTTCAATATATAATGGATAGATCATTGGTCCGTGAATATCCGAATTAGATATTCTTAATTGATTGTAAGCGGAAAGAGATTTGTGGAGGTAAGAAAAATTCTCTTCTCTCCTTTTTTTGATGCTGGCATAATCAATCTGATTTAATAGCTGCTGCGTTAATTTTGACATATGCAGAATCGGCTGATGACTTAATTTTCTATTATTATCCTGATAATCGGAGTAGGCATATTCCGCAGTGTAATCTATTCTCTTTAGCAAATGGGAACATCTATCATCAGAGTGATCTGGGACTAATTCTTCATCCAATTCCTTATTAGTAGCCAGGTAAGCTCCATCAGGGACTCCAAAAAATTTTCGCGCGGAGTAGAATGTTCCTGTTGATGAAATGACAGGTGAAAAAAATGCCTGTGAATTATCCAGAATTAAATTGCTGATTTTCTTCTTTAGAAATTCTGCCATTTCATTCTTAATCCCAAAATAATTAATGTACAAAAAGGCTTCCTCTGGTTTTGGTAAACTCTTAATAATAGGATCTAAATTTCTGTCAATATCATAAAATTCATATTCAATTTTGAGTTTATTTAATGGTTCCAGAAGTACTTTGCAGGAATAACAAGGCAGATATAATTTTTTATAATTTCCTGTCCGGAGCAGATACTCCAGACAATTGCGTCCTGTATTTAATTTCAAGAGATGTGGATGATATTCCTTTCCCTTTGATAGTTCCAATTCAAAGTATCCTCCGATCGCCTTCATCTCTATTTTGTATGCTTTAGATATTCCCTACTTTTTCAAAATCGCCAACAATAACTTTGATATGATTCTCAAAACCTTCTATTTTATTTATCATCTCTTTACGCGTCGCAAATTTCAAAAGTAAAACACCGATTGTCGCATCCGAACCCTGAAAAGAGATTACCATATCTCCCGGATTTTTGAAGACATGCTTTTCTACAATATTTTTATCAATATTCTTAGAAAACTGAATTTCTTTAAGTACCCCATCGATATCACTATGAATCACGCAATAAGCATAAAATCCTCTTTTCTGAATAGGAGTTTCAAATTCATAATTCCCCATGGCCACTTCAACAGTAGCCTGAACCATGTCAAAACTACTTGCATACTTTTCTAATTGCGGTACTAAATTTCCTCCATTCCGAGGTCCTACTTCCATTAAAAAAATATCTCCATTATTATTAACTCGTGCTTCGATATTAAAAGCTCCCTGCTTGATTTGCAATAGCTCTATTAATCGCTGAAATTCATTTTCTATTTCTTGCAATACAAAATTATCGTGTTCTGATGGTAGCGTTGTGGAATAGGGAACAAAATAATTTACCCTCTCGTTGTAATGATGATCCCCCAGATAGCAAAAAATCACCTTGCCATTCATCACAAAAGCATCGCCATGAATTTGAGGTCCTTTTTTCTCTACAAATTCCTCAATAACGATTCGCTTTGCTCTTGAATAGTTTAATGCATATTCGAAAGCACTTGGCAAACAAACCGTAGAGTTAATTTTTATAACGCCCTTACTTCCGGAAGAATCTACAGGTTTAACCATTACGGGATAATGGAAATTGCCAATCTCCCTATACGCATCATCTAATTTATCGAATCCTTTCGCTTTAGGGACATTAAAACCATTTTCAGAAAGAAACTTTCGGTAAAGATCCTTTTCTGCCAATATCTTCACAGAATTATAAGGATTTCCAGGCAAATTCATTTTTTCGGCCACATAGGCTGCTGTAGGTGCAGCAGGATCGGAAGCATAGGCAACAATTCCCTCAACTTTCAACTTCCTTGCTAATTCCAATACCAATTCTTTATCCGTAGTGCTGATATTATAATATTCATCTGCGTACTGATGACCTGGATTTTCAGGAATATAATCACAAGTAATCACATAGTAACCTGCCTGTATGGCATATATTATCGAGGGAACTTGAAAATAAGAGCCTCCCAATAGTAATATTTTCCTTTGATTCATTCGATTAGATTTTTACTTTCTGTGAGATTGACGCAGAACTTTAACGGAGACTTTCTTCTTCTGAATTTGAGCCATATTGCGGAGTAAGGAGAGAATAGTATCTACTACCTCATCAGGTAAATCGGGATATAAGGGTAAGCAAATAACCTGTCGTGAAATTTCATGGGCAATATCCAGATTCTTTGCAGAAGCTAAGCCTCGATAGGTTGGAAATTCACTAATCAATGGGTAAAAATATCTTCTCCCAAAAATATTTTCTTTCTTTAAGGCTTCAAATACATCATCTCTGCTGTGCCCAAACTCCAATACATCTATAAATATTGGGAAATAGGCGTAATTGTGATCTACCGTTTCCATTTCTTCCAAAACCCGGATGCCTGCGATATGCTTCAATCCTTCGCGATATTTATTGGTTATATGTTGCCGTGCATCAATAACAGTATCAAAATATTTCAACTGAAGCAAACCGTATGCAGCCTGTAACTCATTCATTTTGGCATTAATTCCCGGAGCCACAACAGTTGTTTCATTGGCGATTCCAAAGTTCTTAAGATAATCTATTCTCCGTTTTGTCTTTTGATCGTGACATATAATAGCGCCACCTTCTATCGTATTAAAAACTTTTGTCGCATGAAAACTCACGATTGATAAATCCCCAAAATTCAAAATACTGGATCCATTCTGCCGTACACCAAAAGCGTGAGCAGCATCATAGATTACCTTTAGCCCATATATATCAGCAAGATTTTGAATTGCATCCACTTCGCATGGATTACCATAGACATGAACCGGAAGAATAGCTGTTGTTTCCGGTGTTATCGCAGCCTCAATCCGTTTTGGATCCAGGTTACAAAAACCAGGTTCTATATCTACAAATACTGGCTTTATTCCATTCCACCATAAGGCATGCGTACTTGCTACAAAACTATAGGGTGTGGTAATTACCTCACCTTTAATATGCAAACATTGCAAAGCGGCCATTAAAGCCAGGGTTCCATTGGCAAATAAACATACGTAAGGAACACCCAAATAAGCTGCAAGTGCTTTTTCAAATTCCTGATGGTATTTCCCGTTATTGGTCAGCCATCTGCTTTCCCAAATATCTGCCAACAAAGGAATAAATTCGTTTAAAGGAGGTAGTTGAGGGCGTGTTACTAATATTTTACGTTTTTCCATCTTCGTAAGGGTATGATTTCTTTTAAAATTAAAATACCATCCACAACAGCTTCTTGTTTGGTAGCAAAAGCCAATAGTAAATAAGTAGAGATACCACTAAGTATCTGATAAGAGAGTGTGAGAATTTGATCCTGAATTAACCAGCCAATACTCATTACTGCTGCCATTATTAAAGTGATAATAAACGTCTGGCTAACATCTTTTAATTGCTGGGGAATGGTATATGCAATCAACTTTCCGGTATAAAAAGCATTGATGAAAAAGCTGATAAATGAGGTACATATTTGTCCAACAACCAGACCGATAATACCCCAATTCAGACCAATGACAATAGCTATTACAACAATCCCCTTTTTAATTATCTCCAGATAAAGGAATAAATCTGATCTTCCTTTTACTTTTAATATATTCAGATTGGAGGCATGCAAAGTGTAGATCATTCCGGCAATACAGAGTAGCTGAAAGTAAGGAACAGATGGCAACCATTTGACTCCTAGAATAAGTACCAATAAAGGTTTTGCGATAATTGCCAATCCTATCATCAATGGGAAATTGATGAAAACCAATAGCTTTATTAGCTTACGGAACCCCACTCTCAAACGCTCATTTTCATCCTGAATTTTCGAGAATGCAGGAAAAGTTACATTTCCAACCACCTGCGCCAAAGTAGCAACAGGCACTTGTTGTAATTTTCTGGCTTGGGCATAAAAGCCAAGAGCTGTTGCGGAAAACATTCGTCCTATTACGAGCAAGTATATATTCTCGAAAGTTTGACTGATTAATCCGGATAATAATAGTTTCGATCCAAAATTAAACAGGCTTTTAAATGATTCTAACGAGAATACAAAAGATGGTCTCCATTCACTCTTTATCCAAAACAGAATGGTCCTAAAAGTATAAATTCCAATAATTTGACCGGCTAAAGCCCACACGCCGAAATCTAATAATGCCATTCCTATTCCAACAATAGCAGATAGTATATTTGCAATTACTACCACTTGCGCTATGGCCTTAAAATTCATTTCGATTTTGAATTTGACGAATTGAATTAAACCAAAAGAATTGACAATTAATATGAGACAAACAACTCTGGTTAAGTTGACCAGTTGTGGTGCTCTAAAAAAATCAGCGATTGCCGGAGCGGCAAAAAACAAGATGATATAAAGTGCAAATCCTATACTGATATTAAAATAAAAAACAGTTGAAAAATCAGTTTGATTTACATCCTTCTTTTGAATTAATGCATTATCAAAACCACTGTCAATAAAGGCTTGTGAAACCGCAATAAAAATTGCTATCATCCCTAATAATCCAAAATCTCTTGGTTCCAGAATTCTGGCCAGAACAATTTGAGAAATCAGCAAAATGAACTGACTCCCGAATTTTTCCAGAAAACTCCAGAATACACCCTTTATGGTTTGGCTCTTTAATTCAGACATCTGTATTATAATCTAAGCTACAATTCGTTCCCTAACAGATATTGCTTTCTTCAGTTCCTGAACAATTCTAATACATGCTTTTCCATCACCATATGGATTGTTTGCGTGTGACATTTTACGGTAAACGGCTTCTTCGGTAAATAACATCTCCACTGATTCAACAATCATCTGCGAATCTGTTCCTACCAATTTAACAGTCCCGGCACTAAGCGCTTCGGGGCGTTCTGTGGTATCTCGCATCACCAATACCGGTTTACCCAAAAACGGAGCTTCTTCCTGAATTCCTCCTGAATCTGTCAAGATCAGATAAGATAAATCCATGAGATATACGAAAGGCAAATAATCTATAGGGTCAATTAGAAATACATTCCTGCTTGTGCTTTCCCCATTAATTCTTTTGTGATCTAAGATGTCGTAAACAGGTTTCTGAACATTTGGATTCAAATGAACCGGATATACAAAATCTACCTCCGGATATTTTTCAGATAAAAACTTGATAGATTCACAAATATTTAAAAATCCCTTTCCAAAATTTTCCCGTCTATGTCCGGTTATCAGTACCATTTTTCGTGCTCGATACACCCAATCAGCAATCAATCTTGTTGGAATTCCTTTCGACTGCAATCCGTTGATAATCTCCATAACCACCTTTGAAGAACGATGTATTTTTGTCAGAGTCAATTGAAGTGCATCTATTACAGTATTTCCCGTAACCAGAATTCTATTCTTACTAATCCCTTCATCCATCAGATTCTTTTGTGCTATTATGGTTGGAGCAAAATGCCACTGCGCCAGTCTTCCTGTAATTTGTCGATTTGCTTCTTCGGGCCAAGGGGAATATAAGTTATAGGTTCGCAATCCAGCCTCTACATGAGCCACCGGAATCTGCTGATAATAGGCGGCCAATGCTGTTGTTGATGATGTGGTTGTATCTCCATGCACCATCACCAAATCGGGTTTTGCGGCATTAAAAACATCCCGCATACCGGTAAGAACTCTACTCGTGATATCATACAAATCCTGTCCTGGTTTCATGATGTGCAGGTCATAATCAGGTTCAATTTCAAATAAATCCAAAACCTGATCCAACATCTCTCGATGCTGACCGGTAACACAGACAATCGTTTCAAAATCATTCGAATGTTTCTGAAACTCCTTCACCAAAGGAGCCATTTTTATAGCTTCGGGTCGGGTTCCAAACACCAGCAATACCCTATATTTATCGTTTAAACTCATAAGTTGGTAGGTTTTAAAAGTGAAATATGTAATCCTTTACTTGTACTCGTGTTCAATTTATACTTGGTGCTTACTTATGCCACAAAAGTCGAGTATCAATTTGTTACTTAATTTAGGGAGATTTAAAAATTCATCGTGAGCTACCAGATAAACCACTAAATCAGCCCTATCGAAAGCCTCCTGATAGTTGGTTAATTTGAAAATATTATGCTCTTTGATATTGGGTTCAACCACCATCATTCCATTTTGCTCTGCCTGCATCACTTTCTGAGCAATGTATTTCGCCGGAGATTCTCTCAGGTCATCAATATTTGGTTTGAAAGCCATTCCCATGAGTGCAATTTTTGGATCGCGTCCATTTTCGAGTCTATATTGCAGTTTGGCATTCTTTATTTTCTCAACACACCAAAATGCTTTATAATTGTTGATTTCCCTTGCCTTTCCGATAATCTGACTTTCGAGGGGATAATCCGAAACTATAAAATAGGGATCCACCGCAATACAATGCCCGCCTACTCCACAGCCGGGTGTTAGAATATTTACCCTTGGATGTTTGTTAGCCAACTCAATTAATTCCCAAACATTAATTCCAGCTTTATCGCAGATGATCGATAGCTCATTGGCAAAAGCGATTTGCACATCACGAGATGAATTTTCGACCAATTTGCACATTTCGGCTGTTCTGGAATTGGTTTTGTGTAATTTGCCTTGAACAAAACATTTAAAGAAATCACATGCTTTTTGTGTCGACTGCTCATCAACTCCTCCAATCACCCTATCATTATGCTTTAATTCGTAAATAATATTACCGGGTAATACGCGCTCAGGACAATAAGCAATAAAAAGTTTCCCCTCCAACTCTGGTCGTTTCGAATAAATGAGGTCTTTAAGCTGTTCTGTCGTTCCAACTGGAGATGTGGATTCTACCACCACAAGGTTACCCTCCTGTAAAATAGGAATGATCGAATTTGTAGCTGCTAAAACATAAGAGATGTCGGGTTCAAAATTACCTTTAAAGGGAGTGGGAACTGCAATAGTGTAAACTTCGGCCTTTTGCGGCTCGAGATACGCCGTTAACATTTTGTCTTCAACAACCTGCTTTACCAGTACATCTAAATCAGGCTCCACAATAATAATTTCTCCTTTATTTACTGCATTAACTGCCTTTGGGTTTACATCAATCCCATTTACCAGGATTCCGCTTTTGGCAATTAAAGTAGCCGTAGGAAGCCCAATATACCCCAAACCAATGGTGGTAACTACTTCAAAATTTTCCATAAGATGATCTGGAATTTATTTAATCGACAAGTTGAACTTGTTTAAGGTGGTGTAGAGCTACATCCGTATAAACACAAGTCCCTAAGGAATCAAACCGAATCACAATCCGATTCTGACCTTTTATTTGTAAGATTTCGCCTTGAACACCTTTTAAGGGGCCGCCTACAACCTCAACTAATTCTCCTTTTTGAAGATTCTCCTGACATAGATCTACCTTACGATTTTCATCTTGTAGAAATGTCCGAAGTGCTTCAATCTGACAATCAGGTATAGGCACAGCTTTGCCACCGAAAGTTACATACCCGACTGCATATCTTGAGTTGATAGCATCGTAGTATTCCCTTTCGCTGACTCTTACAAATAAATAGGATCGAATTAATGGTTCTTCTACCCATTTTGTCCGATCGCTCCATTGCCGGAGCTCCTTTTTTAAAGGAAGGTAGCACTCAAAGGATTTTGAGCACAGATCTAGAAACAGCCTCTTCTCGGCACGCGATCTGGTATAAATCGCATGCCAGGCATAAGGCTTTTTAATGGCACGCATGGTTGATTGAATTAAGGTTTATTACCAGTGAATATTTAAGAGTACAAGAGAAAGACATTTAGATGGTTGAAAACTAAAATTATCTTTTTCAGGAGAGGAGTAGTAGTTAAACTATTATTGGCACGGCTTCGCTCCCTCGGTCACAAGTAAGCTCCTTGCCGTCAATTTAAAATCAGAAAAGTTCAAAACTTTTCGAGTGTAGTTTTATCGTTTTTTTGGGGCGGTAAGATTTTAAAGTAAGATTGCAGTAATATAATTACAGAAGTTTTGTACCATATATCACCCTGTATGCTACTTTCTACTTATAAAATCTAAATAGAATTTCGTGAGATTTTAGGAACTGTACAAATTTGAAGCTGTTATACTTAGAATCAATCTAATCTATTTTGGTGAGAGGATATTCTAAGCTGACCAACGCCCCCTTTTGCCTGATAGTGAATGGATAAGAAATATTAAACAGGGCAGGTATGTTTATTTTATATTAAAACCTTTTTTCAATTCATGAACACATTATTTCGAAAGACTAAGGTATTTTTTGTTATTTTTCTGATTTTCAAAAACCATCTATTTCGGAAATAATTCTTTATTCACAAGAGAATAACTGAGTTATACAAATAGCATATCTGCCTTTACAAAGAAGACCAACTTGTAAATCACGACAATAGAATGACAATAAAAGAAGCAATCTGCTTCTTGCGATGACTTTCCGTTTAGACATCACATCAACAGATTGCTTTAAATTTTAAGCAACAAAAAAAGTCAATTACTTACTGCGCATCCACTACCGCCATAGTTACCATATTCACAATTTCGCGTACCGAACTTTCTATAGGAACGATGTGAATAGATTTGTTTAGACCTAATAATATTGGACCAATGGCTTCTGCACCACCCAATTCCTGCATTAATTTATAAGCAATGTTACCACTACTCAAATTGGGGAAAATGATCGTATTTACTTTACGGTTGGCTAGTTTTGAAAATGGAAACATTTTACTTCTCAATTCTCTATTAACTGCAAAATTCATTTGAATATCACCATCTACAATCAATTCAGGATAATCCCGATGTAATATTTCCACGGCTTGCTGCACTCTTACAGGACTACCAGTTCTAACGGCTCCAAAATTGGAATAGGAAACCATAGCAATCACCGGTTCTATATTAAATTTACGGACGGCCTCAGCAGTTAAAAGTGTAGTATCTACAATAGTTTTGGCATCCGGACGGGGATTTACGGTTGTATCGGAGAAGAATATAGGTCCTCTTTTTGTCATCATTAAATACATTCCTGCAATATGATTGATCTTTGGACGAATTCCCACAGTTTGAATGGCTGGTCGAATTACATCGGCATATTTTGCAGTAGATCCACTAATCAGTGCATCTGCTTCGCCTACTTCCACCATCATTGATCCAAAGTAATTCCGATTGGTCATTTTCTCTAAGGACTCGGAATAAGTCAAGCCTTTTCGGCTTCTCTTCCCGAATAAAATCTGAGCATATGCTTCCCTTCGCACTTGTTCCTCCGGAGCTCTCCAATTTATAATAGAAACATCCTCCAGATCCAGATCATTCTCCTTAATTAATCTATGAATATTATCAGGATTACCGAGTAGTATAGGAATTGCAATTCCTTCATGCTTTACTGTTTGTGCTGCTTTCAGCACTTTAAAATTGGCACCTTCTGCAAATACAACTCGCTTGGGATGATGTTTTGCTTTGTCTGTTAAGGCACGAAGTAATTTATTATCCCGACCCATCCGGTGTTCCAAATCTGCCTTATATTTTTCCCAATCGGTAATCGGAGCATGAGCAATTCCCGAATCCATTGCAGCCTTAGCTACAGCAGGCGCTACAACGGTAAGCAATCTTGGGTCTAAAGGCTTAGGAATGATGTAATCCTTGCCAAAGCTAATATTCATTTCTTCATAAGCCGTATTCACAATGTCCGGCACATCTTCCTTTGCCAAAGCTGCTAATGCTTTTACTGCTGCTATCTTCATGGCTTCGTTGATACCCGTAGCCTTCACATCCAGTGCACCACGAAATATAAAAGGAAATCCAAGAACGTTGTTTACCTGATTCGGACGATCAGACCGACCTGTTGCCAATAGGATATCTTGCCGGGTTGCGATAGCTACTTCATAAGATATCTCAGGAACTGGGTTCGCCAATGCAAATACAATAGGACGATCTGCCATGCTCCTCACCATCTCCGGGCTTACCACATCTGCAACAGACAAACCCAAAAACATGTCCGCACCTTTCATCGCTTCCTCCAGCGTATGTATGTCTCTATTGGTGGCAAATTCTTTTTTGACCTTGCTTAAATTGCTTCGGGACTGATGAATTACTCCTTTACTATCGAGCATAACAATATTTTCGGGCTTTACCCCCAATGAAAGATATAATCGGGTACAGGCTACCGATGCCGACCCGGCTCCATTCACAACCAGTTTTAAATGCTCTATCTTTTTATTTTGTAGCTCGAGGGCGTTCAACATTGCAGCCGCAGATATAATTGCAGTTCCATGCTGATCGTCGTGCATAATTGGAATATCCAACTCTTTTTTAAGTCTATCCTCTATCTCGAAACATTCCGGTGCCTTAATATCCTCCAAATTAATTCCCCCAAAAGTTGGAGCTATTCCCTTCACAATTTTCACGAATTCGTCCACATCTTTGGTATCCACTTCTATATCGAACACATCGATATCCGAAAAGATTTTAAAGAGCAGGCCCTTGCCCTCCATCACCGGTTTTCCGGCTTCAGGACCAATATCTCCCAAACCCAGAACTGCCGTTCCGTTTGATATTACCGCAACCAAATTTCCTTTGGCAGTATATTTATACACCTCCTTAGGATTATCTTTAATCCTAAGGCAAGGCTCAGCTACGCCGGGCGTATATGCCAAGGATAAATCAATTTGTGTTGAATGTGGTTTTGTTGGAACTACTTCTATTTTTCCAGGGCGAGTACCTTCGTGATAACGAAGTGCATCATCAATTGTGAATTTTGACATGATTATTGTTTTTAGTCTTGATTTATATCACTGTTTAATGTCAAGATATTTCTGAATAAGGAAAGATTTCTAAATTGTGCCAATCAATTTTTAGAGGACTAAAAGACAGATGTCTTTGTGTTGTTTTTAGCAAAACTGTCCAACTTCACTGGCCTGCAAACATTCGTTTTGTACTATCAAATTCCGTAAAATTCTGTTTAGATTAAATTTAAATAGAAATACGAAACTGCTTTTTCTATTAAAGATCGGTGAGATAGATAAAGGGCATAAAAAAATTTCCGCTTGGGAAATTTTTCATAAGATAATGTACTGATTTGTTTACTGTTAACTCCCAACCACGTCATCTAATATTTTCAATACTTCAACTGTGTCTTTAAAATACGTTCTTATATTTTCAAATGATGATGGTGGCGTTTGTCCATGAGCAAATGTATTTCTAGCGGTATTTAATGAATCTAAAGAAGATTTTATTCTCTGAGTATCCTCATGCGCCTTAAGTTTATCTTTAAATATATCATTCCAGGAAGTATCAAATTTTTTTAATGTTTTACAGATATTATCTAAGCTCGGATTCATAGAGCTATTCCGTATTGTACTATCCACATAATTTACAATTTGGGGGCTCTGCTCAGAATGTATATCAGAGATGATTGTTTTAAAACAAAATTCAACGGTACCGCAAGATTTTACTATTGCATAGTTTGTTAAAAATGGCACAATAGGGCTAGTGTGCCCGAAACCTTCAATAAGATGAAAGATTCGCTGTAGTTCATCTACACAGCTTTCAATTGAATCAAGAGCTTCTTTATTCTTCATATTTAATTCCAAAAAGATAGTTTAATGCTTTATCAATACGACCATGAATATGTGCAAGTTGCATTGTTCCTTCACTTGTGTATTTTCTAAAATCAGGGTCCTTTAACATTGCTATTCGCTTAATCTCAAGATTATCTTTTGGAATTTCATTTCCTAATCTTTGATAAGCGATTGAAACAGCAGGACATATTGCATCAAAAATAGTTGGGTAAAATCGTTTTCTTATTTTAAATTCTTCTCCAGAAACTATATTATAAAATGCATTTTCACCGATATGCATATGAATAAAATCCATAACGAAATTAAATTTATCACGCCTATTTATTATAGTTTCATGGCTTTGAGAGTTCTCATTTCCCATGAACTCATTTAAGTATTTTTTGAGTGATATAGTTGAAGCTTCTGTAGAATGAATAAATTCTGTATCCAAAGCAAGAAATCTCAAAATAAATTCCATATCTCTCATCCTTGAATCCTCAACTTCTTTTCCAAAAAGGATTCTCCAATATTGATTTTTATTTAAATCAAATAAAAGGTCATTAAAATGGCCTTGATTAACACAGTTTCTAATTTCTTGTGGCATTAAAGCTCTTCCCCCTGTATTAATTCTCTCAAACACTTGATATAAACTTGTATCATTATCTGCAGGTGATCTTTGCTCAAAAACAATCGCATGAATTGTCGTACTCCGTATCCTTCTTTGATCAGCTTTCTCTAATTCTCCAAATGCCTTTCCCCTCCATCGTTCATTTATTTTTTCAGTATTGGAAAGTTTAAATATTTTACCATCCTTAGTCCAAACGCCACTAACATAGTCAAAAACTGTCATTATTCTCTGATAACCATCTATTATCAGTTTTTTCTCATCTTTTGTATTCGCTAAAAAAATACTTGGAACAGGTAATCCCAGTAAAATAGATTCGACAAACCTGCTTGCTTCAGACTTATCCCAAACATATTTTCTTTGAAGTTCAGGTTTTAACAATTCCTCTTCTTCATACATCGAAATTAACTCTCTAAAAGATAAATCTGCACCCCATGAATTTATATTATATAAATCATCATTAGAATACGAATCTTCCAATTCCTCCTTTATTTCCTCAATCTCACCTTGTTCATTCTCTAACATCATATAGTCATTTATTTTTTGGTAGATAATTTCATTTAAATAATACTCACAAATAGCTTCATTCAATCTAATTTTTCCTTAATTGATCAGATAGTCCAATATTAACTTTCCATAAAAAAAACAAATCACAAAATTAACCATTATTTTTTCGACAACTAATTTAATCATATATACTTAAACAGCAAATTGAATCGCTTATTCATTTTCATTTAAAACAAACAGACAAGCGAGTACTATTGCCAATGTAACTTAATGCTTGCACCTACAATAAAAAGACATGGATATATAATCTGTTTTTTTAATTTACGGACACACTTATAGCTTTTAAATTGCCTTTAAAGCATTTCAACATACTTTAAGCAATTGGGTATTTTTCAACACTCCTTTTTCTAATTTACTACCACAAATGTTTTTTTTAACATTTATTATCAAAACTCACCTATCCCTACTAAACATTAACAGTGCAGATAATTCGAACCCCTTTTCCAGCATAATAATTTAATTATTTTTCAACCTCCATTTTGTTATTACATCATAATTTTATACTTTCAAAATCGTTTTACAGAACAGACTAACAAATTTAATTTTTTAACACGTGCAGACGGATTGGTGATAGGGGAAATTATAAACCTTTAAACATTACTGTTATGACAGAATTAGAAGCTTACCAGGAAACATTACCTGAAATTAATGTAGTGCAAAAAGAGGATATCAAGTACTGCAACATGCCATTGGAAATCTTTATCCACGAAGCCAAAGGATTACACAAACGTGCTACTATCGATTTTACGGTATTGAGTAGCATTGGTCTGGCTCAGGAAAAATTAGACAAATTGAGCACGCTGACCGGAGCATTGGTTACTGCTCAATTGAACTGGGAACAAGAAACCACCGAACGGCAAGATGCCATAAAAACATGGAAAGACAATGCATCGGATATGCTTGAATTGCATAACGATTTATTAGAGAACATGAAGTTCGCCTATAGAAATGAGCCTGAATTAATGGATATTCTGAAAGGCATAAAGGAAGGAGATACAAATGCCGATGCGGTAATGGATTTGGACAGACTAGGCACATTGGGAAAAGCACATCCCGAACATCTGCAAGCCATTAACTTCGATCTTACATTATGCGATAAAGCTACTACCGAATCGGTACGTATGGGGGATTTACTAGCATCAGTAAATGGCACCATGTATGTCGATGACGATAAAAAAGTAATCCGCAATAAGGCTTTTACCCTTGTGAAAGAGCTTGTGGATGAGATTCGCGAGTATGGTAAATTCGCTTTTCGCAAGGACGAGGAGCATGCTCGTTTATACGCAAGTAAGTATAATCGCCATCGCAATAAAGAGTACCGTAAGAAACAAGTAGTTGATAATGAAGAATAATCTCTGATTTTAATAATAATTGTTTAATTTTTTATTTTGGTTTGATGGGGAGTCTTTACGACTCCTTTTTTTATGCTGTAATCTCAACAGTTCAATATTTCCTCTCTGCCCAATAATGGCATATTTGGTGAGAAATGGGGGTTCCGGAGTGAGAAATAGTAACTCTCTTGGTGAGAAATACAGGTTCAATGGTGAGAAATTGGCTTCCGAAAGTGAGAGGAATAGGTCTGGAGGTGAGAGGAACAGATTTCAAGATGAGAAAAAGAAATAAAAAGAGGAGAGGGAACTATTGCTTTGTAAGTCTAAATACAAAATCACTGTAACTATTACGGAACAAGTAACGAGTAGGTAAATACTATTGCAATTGAGCATGTTCTACAATCCGTAATTTAAAAAATTGCCTCACCCTATCCCTCTCCTGAAGGAGAGGAGAGTACAGCTCCCAAAAAGCATTATCAAATCAAGAGGTTCAATGGAGATACCCCTCAAGGGTGATACAGTTTACCGCAACCTCTCCTATTCTACTACACATACATCATTTCGTATAACAGAAAAGAGCTCCAAAACTGGAGCTCTTTCTATTTTATATTGATTGATATTGCTTATTTTTTAAGTCCTTTATAACCTTTTTGTTTAGCAGCATCCTCAATTCTTTGTTGAAATTTAGATTTCTTCACAGGCTTCTTTTTGGCAGCATTCAACATTGCCAATACCTTCTTATCATCAACCAAATATTTACGGATTGCCCAAGTTTGAACTACAGTAAATAATGTTGCGATGAAATAGTAATAACTCAATCCGGCTGCATAATTATTAAACCAGAATAGGAACATTAACGGCATTAAATACATCATAGATTGCATTCCCGGCATTTGCGAGGAAGTCTGCATTTGGCTATTCATGCGAGTGTACACCAAATTGGTAGCCGCCATTAATAAACAGAACAAACTTACGTGATCGCCATAGAATGGGATATGCCAAGGTAAGTGTGCTATGGAATCGTAGGATGATAAATCGGTTGCCCATAAGAAGCTTTTCTGACGCAATTCGATAGACGCCGGGAAAAAGCGGAACAAGGCAATCAGGAATGGAAACTGCACCACCATCGGCAAACAACCACCCATCGGGTTTACGCCTGCTTTTTTATACAAAGCCATAGTTGCCTGTTGGCGCTCCATTGCTTTATCCTTAGGTATTCTTTCATTAATCTCATCAATCTGAGGTTTCAGCACTTTCATCTTGGCTGTTGACATGTACGACTTGTAGGTCAATGGTGCCAATAACAATTTAATGATGATGGTCAAAATCAAAATGATAATACCATAATTCGATATATATTTCTCAAGGAAACCAAAGATTGGAATTACAAACCACTTGTTTACCCAGGAGAAAATCTTCCATCCTAAATTAACCAATGATTGTAGTTCTATATCTTTCCCATACTTTTTAAGCGTTGTATATTTGTTTGGACCAAAATAAAACTTCATGGGATAGTTTTCCATATTATTTCCCTGATAAGGAAGGCTTATCTCAGCAGAGAAATCTTTTAAGATAGGCGAAGTTTCGTCCATTGTTGAAGATTTCAACTTAATTCCTTTAAAGGGCGTTTCGGCAATCAGTACCGAGGAGAAAAACTGCTGCTTAAATGCTATCCATTTTACCTTTGTGTTCAATTCCTTTTCTACGTCACCGCCAGCGGACAAATTCTCCACATCATCCTCAAAGAATTTATAGTAAAGTGCTGTATACTGATTCTCGAATTTTCTTCCTTTTTCCTGACCTGGAATATCTGCTTTCCAATTAAAGGTTACAAAATTAGAGTTTCGGGAAATTACATCCTGCATCCCTACTATGCTGACATTAAAATCAACCATATAAGAATCGGGCGCAAGCGTATATTTATATTCGATATATTTATTTTCACCAGCATATAAACGTAAGCTAACTACCTTTTGAGAAGAAGTAGCATCTACTGAAACTTGCTTATCCATTGAAGCAAAAACCAGATCTTGCGTATTCATTGCTTTGTTCTCAGAATAAAACGTTAAGCCGAACTTACTATTTTTCTCTTTCCACAAAATCAATGGCAGGGAGTCATGTGTTTGGAATTTTTTCAACTCCACAGAACTGATACGACCTCCCAGGGTATTCAGATTTATCTTTACCAAGTCGTTCTCCAGGGTAATAATTTCTTCTTTTTGATCTACCGTTTTAGAAAAAGCACCATAAGTCGCTTTACTAATTGTCGAGTCTTTCTTCGCTTCCGAGTATTCTTCTTTCAATTTCTCGATACGCAAAGCCTCTTGTTGATCCTTTTTTAAACGCTCAACTTTAGCTATTGAATCTCGGGTATTTATGGCTTCAATCTCTTTATCAGAAGGTTTGGTCAGGTACGAATACCCAATTAAAATCACTCCAATAATGACTAAGCCTAAAATTGATTTTTTATCCATTTCTATATAATTTCTTTGATGTTTTTTCTAGTGCTCTATTCCATGGTTTGTTTTACAAACTCTACAAACAATGGATGTGGTTTGATAACTGTACTCTTGTACTCTGGATGGAATTGAACTCCTACAAACCATTTGTGACCTTCTAATTCTACTATCTCAACCAATCCGGTATCAGAATTCATCCCCATTGCCTTTAAACCTGCGGACTCAAATTGCTCTAAATACTCGTTATTGAATTCGTAACGGTGACGGTGGCGCTCCGAAATCTCTTTTTGCCCGTAGGCAGTCATTGCTTTCGAGCCATCCTTTAAAGTACAATCATATGCACCTAATCTCATGGTACCACCTTTTTCGGTAACATTTTTTTGCTCTTCCATCAGGTTGATAACAGCATACGGCGTTTTTGGATTCATTTCCAAAGAATCTGCATCTTCTAATTTCAGTACATTTCTTGCAAATTCAATCACCGCAATCTGCATACCTAAGCAAATTCCTAAATATGGGATATTATTTTCGCGTGCAAACTTTGCAGCTAATATCTTTCCTTCAATTCCTCTATGTCCAAATCCTGGTGCAACCAGAATTCCTTTTAAATCCTTTAATTGATCCTGATAATTGCTATCGGTCAACTTTTCGGAATGAACCCATTGAATATTCACCTTGCACTCATTCACAGATCCTGCATGAATAAATGATTCGGCAATAGACTTATATGCATCGTGTAATTCAACGTATTTACCAACCAAACCAATTGTAACTTCGGTTTTTGGATGTTGCAGGCGTGTTAAAAATTTAGTCCATTCCTTTAACTTAGGTTCCTTATTTAATGGCAATCCTAATTTTTCACACACGGTGGAATCTAATTTCTCCTCCCGCATTTTTAAAGGAACCTCATAAATGGTAGATACATCAATAGACTCAATAACAGCCTTAGGCTCTACATTACAGAAAAGTGCAACTTTACGGCGAACATCTGCAGTCAATTCATGTTCGGTACGTAGTACCAAAACTTCTGGTTGCACACCAGTTTCCAATAAAGACTTTACAGAATGCTGAGTTGGTTTTGTTTTCAATTCTCCTGAAGCCGCCAAATATGGCACCAATGTCAAATGAATTACAAGTGCATCATGTCCCAGTTCCCATTTCAACTGGCGAACGGCCTCAATATATGGTAAAGACTCAATATCACCAACGGTACCTCCTATCTCTGTAATCACCACATCAAACTTTTGTTTACTTCCCAAAAGTTTAATATTCCTTTTGATTTCGTCGGTAATATGAGGTATAATTTGAACTGTTTTTCCTAAATAATCTCCTTTTCGTTCCTTATTAATAACATTACGGTATATTCTACCAGTAGTAACATTATTAGCCTGAGAGGTTGGAATGTTGGTAAAACGCTCGTAATGCCCTAAATCCAAATCTGTCTCTGCACCATCATCGGTAACAAAGCATTCGCCATGCTCATATGGATTTAAAGTTCCTGGATCTACATTTAGATAAGGGTCTAATTTTTGGTTCGTTACTGAGTATCCTCTGGCCTGAAGTAATTTAGCCAAAGATGATGCAATAATTCCTTTTCCCAATGAGGAGGTTACCCCGCCTGTTACAAAGATGTATTTGGTGTTTGACACTTTCTTGAACGTTTTATGGATTATTAAAACTGCAAAAGTAGTCAAATTATAGATTTATAAGAAACAATTTCCATGTTTCAAAAGATCTATAAGTCAATTTGAGAATATTTATTTACAGGATCAGATTATTAACATCCACAAGCTTAACATTTAGCCTATCCAACCAAACAATTTCACCTGCAAAAAAGGGGACATTTTATAAGAATATCCCCTTTGTAATTTCAACCAATAATCAACTAAACCAAACTATCAATCACCAATAGCTTTTGGTTTAAAATATTTAAATTCTCCTTTCCCCTTTCAATCTTTTGTTCTATATCTTTCACAACAGTAGAATTCTTTGAGGAGGAAAAGAAACCTATATTATTTTCCCAAAGGGAGATGTCGCTTTCCAATTGTTTTATTTTAGTTACAATCTTATTCCTTTCGTTGATAATCTTATCTTCGGAGTGATCCATTGACAGAAAAGAATCAATTTTAGATCTGAATTTTTGAACCTCCAAATTTTCATTATCTAAATTCATTTTTTCATAAAGAGAATTTATTGCTTTTCTGAAATCGACTTGAATCTTATCTTTTTTCTTAAAAGGAACATGCCCAATTTCTGACCATTCTTTTTGAAAAGATCTGATTGCAGACAAGTTGATCTCATTGTCTTCGGATAATTCATAAGTATTTACCTTATCGATAAGATCCTGTTTTAAATTCAGGTTCACCACATAATCCGAATCTACATTATCGTAGTGTTCCGCCTTGTTATTAAAGAATTTATCACAGGCAGCTCTAAATCTCAACCATAATTCTTCGGATACTTTTCGAGGTACAGGTCCGGTTTTTTTCCATTGCTTTTGTATCGCAATTAATTTTTCTGTAGTCTCCTTCCAATCTGTACTATCCTGTAATTCTTCAGCCGTAACACAAAGGCTGGTTTTTTTGACCAAATTTTCATTCAGCACATCCTTTAGCTGCAAATAATAATCCCGCTTACGGTTGAAATACAAATCGCAGGCAGCACGAAATCTTTGGTATATCCGGTTATTATCTTTTTTGGGAGCAAAACCAATGGTTCTCCACTCCTTTTGCAAATCAATTATTTGCTTTGAAGTGGTATTCCAATCTTTATGAGAACCAATTTCTGCATTCGCAATCGCTTCTGCTTTCTCGCAAAGCACTTCTTTTTGTTCTAGATTTTTCTTTTGATCGGATTTTAAATTCTCATAAAACCCCTGATGTTTTCGGTTAATTATAGTTGTAGCACTTTTAAATCTTGTCCAAAGATCTTCTTTTTGTTCCCTGGGTACCGGTCCAATTTCACGCCATTGTTCATGATGTTTTTGGAGTGTATTAAAAGCTTTTACTACCGAAGGTTCGTCAATTAGCTTTTCCGCTTCCTCACATAAACGAATCTTTAAAGCCAGATTCTTCTTCAAATCTAAATCCCGTAACTCCTTATTTATCTTGATATAATCATAGAAATTCTCAACATGATGATGGTAGGTATCCCACATATTCTTTAAAGCTTGTTGTGGTACCATACCTATTTCATGCCATTTTTTTTGTAGTTCTCTAAATTCATGAAATGTTTTATCGAAAGCCTCTTCCCGATGAACCAAATCCTTTATTCCCTCTATAATCTTGTATTTCTCCTGAAGATTCGATTCTTTTTCCTGTTCTAAATTTCTACTTATCTGCGATCTGCGATCTTTAAATTTTTGGAGCAGTTCCTTCATTTTTACTTGTAATTCATCCCCGCCAATTTCAAAATCCTTCTCAGCCCCACCATCTGCAATAAATTTAGCTTTTGCACTTGCAATTTCCTCCCGGTTCTTTTTATAGAAATTTTGCTTTATCAACTCAACGCGATCTTTTAATCCTGACAAAGATTTATTTTCGAGAATTAACACCATTCGATCCACCAACTCACTTTTCTTCATAGAAGCGTAATTCGGCTCCTCCTGAAGTTTAGAAACAGCATCTGTTACCGGTGGTTCTGCATTCTTAGACGGTGTCTTTTCTTCTTTGGCTTCTTCCCCACCTGATACAGAATCAACAACTTCCTCTTCTACATGGGACAATTCATCATGGTCTGGAGGTGTTTCATTTTTAATTTCGATTTTTTGAGAACCAGTAGACTCTTGTTGTGTTTCTAAATTTTCATTCAACTCATTCTCTGGTGAGGGTTTAGTTAGATCTCGTGCGTCCATACAATCTGGATTAGTTTGGGTTATCTATTCAAAAGAAAAACCGCGTTAGCAATACAATTGTGATAAAAACTCTAATCACTACTCTTACGAATTTAACTAATTATGTGCTAATCCTCAAAGATTTTCCACAAATTTCCATCCCTTTAAAACATTAGTGGTTTTGCAGGGAATTACCTTTCCTAATTATGGCTTAAGAAATTCGGAAACTATATTTAACACTTCCTCCTCCATTGCCACTTATTCTGATAATTGAAATTAACTAAAAATGCATATCAAAACATCCATCAGCCACTATTATTTCACGTCACAACCGCTAGAACAATATGTTTTTCCAACACAAAACACTTCTTTTACTCTCTTAAACGAACCATTCCATGAATCGGAGCAAACATACCTGCACTTTATTTGAAAAATTATTCTTTATCCCTATTTGTTCCTGTTTATAAACCTTACATTATTTTCTTGCAAGACAACAAACGGATATTTACTTTTACACAAAATTTAAAAAATGAGAATCGATATTCTAACAGTTGTTCCGGAATTACTGGAAAGCCCACTTAATCACTCCATCATTCAAAGAGCAAAAGACAAAGGTGTTGTAGAGATACATATTCACAACATTCGTGATTTTTCTGAGGATAAATATAAAAGGGTTGATGATTACGCCTTTAGCGGTGGGGCTGGGATGGTGATGCGTTTAGAACCAATTGTTAAAGCAATTGAGTCGTTAACCAATGAGAGAGAATATGATGAAATTATTTTCACAACTCCTGATGGGGAACAATTCAATCAAAAAAGTGCAAATACCTTATCTCTAAAAAAGAATATAATTATTCTTTGTGGTCACTATAAAGGAATCGATCAACGAATTAGGGATCATTTTATTACAAAAGAAATTTCTATTGGTGATTTCGTTCTTACTGGTGGTGAACTAGCTGCTGCAATAATCACCGATAGTGTTGTTCGGCTACTTCCTGGTGCCATGAGTGATGAAACATCTGCTCTTACTGATTCTTTTCAGGATGATTTATTATCGCCTCCTATCTATACAAGACCTGCAATTTTCAGAGGATGGAAAGTACCTGATATTTTATTATCCGGAAATCACAAGAAAATTGAAAAATGGCAGGAAGATCAAGCTTACAAAAGAACAAAAAAATTACGCCCGGATTTGCTTGACGAATAAAATCAAAAAAGGAGCGAACCTATTGTAATCGCTCCTCTATTCTAAATTTTAATAGTTACTTGGCTTTTTCTCAAAATATGCATGCGGATGCTGACAGGCAGGACAATTCTTAGGAGCTTTTTTACCTTTATGTACATAACCGCATTTTCGGCAATACCACTCCTCTTTTTCCTCCGACTCAAAAACGAAATTATCCTCAATATTTTTCAACAACTTAAGATATCTTTCCTCATGAACCTGTTCAACTTTGGCAATTAATTTAAAAGCAGAAGCAACTTTAACAAAGCCTTCTTCCTGTGCTATTCTTTCAAACTCAGGATATAATTCTGTATATTCCTCATTTTCTCCACTTGCCGCAGCTTTTAAATTTTCTGCTGTAGTTCCTACCATTCCTGCTGGATATGTAGCTGTACATTTCCACATCTCCTCCTTCCAAAAAACTGAAGAAACGCTTTGCATGTTGCATTTCCTGCTCTGCAGTCTCTAAAAATAAAGCTGCAATTTGTTCATAACCTTCTTTTTTCGCCTGCTTTGCAAAATTAGGTATACCTTCCTCTGGCTTGTGATTCTCCGGCAAAAGCCTTTAACAAATTCTTTTCTGTTCTAGAACCCTTTATACTTTTCTCCATTGTTTATATTATGTTTTTTTTGATTAATTTCTAATACGAATATCCGCATTTTTTTTGAGATAAAATAAGCACAATTCAATAAGATTTATTCCTATTTTATATTCAGTAAAAAAAACCAAAGCAATCAATTTCCTTATTATTACTTCCCTGCAATACTTATAGTAATGTCATTATAAGTTGTTCTAAAATCCATACATGGACATTCGGAATCTAAAAAATAAATATATACCAACAGAATATTTAAAGACCATCCATAAATCAAAATTAACTTATTTTAAAATAATCCTATATCCTTATTGTCATCAGATTTACTATTTTTGCACAGGGCTAACAGTAAATTCTTGTTAAGAAAAATAGTTTCTTATTGAATTTTTAATGTTAGAAAGCCACCACCCGGTAAAAAATATTTATTGGGTTGACCTTTTCAATAAAAAAAATGAGAATAGCATTAATTGGATATGGAAAAATGGGCAAAGCAATCGAGCAAATTGCCATTTCCAGAGGACATAGAATTGACTTAATTATTGATCAGAACAATCAAGAAGATCTCTGTAAAGAGAACTTAAAGAATATTGATGTAGCCATTGAGTTTACGAATCCTCAATCTGCTCTAAATAATTATCAGACTTGTTTTGATGCGAATATCCCTATTGTTTCCGGTACCACCGGTTGGCTCGAACACCTTCCTGAAGTCCAATTAAAATGCGAAAATGGAAGTGGATTTTTCTATGCTTCCAACTACAGTCTTGGTGTTAATTTGTTTTTTGAGCTAAACAAGAAATTAACAGAATTAATGGCTCCATTTAAGGAATATAATATAGATATGGAAGAAATCCACCATATTCACAAATTAGATTCTCCCAGCGGTACAGCAATTACATTGGCCGAAGGAATTATTAAAAATCACCCCATTAAGGAACTATGGATTGAAGGAATGAGTTCAGAAGCTAAAGAGGTGAGTATTTATTCTAAGCGTCATGGATCTGTTCCGGGAACCCATACCATAACTTGGCATTCTGAAGTGGATCAAATAAGCATCCAACATCAAGCGTATAGTAGAAAAGGTTTTGCTTTAGGAGCTGTTCTTGCTGCAGAATTTATGCCGAAGAAACAAGGCTTTTTTGGAATGAAAGATCTGCTAAATTTATGAGAAAGTACATATCAAACAAGAAATTATCTAATCATTTAAAACGCATTAAATGAAACAAATATTAAAAAATAAATGGTTTAAGTTTTCAACAACCTTAATCTGCTATTTACTAATGATGCTTTGGATTGGCAATTATTGGCTAATTCTTGGTATTCCTGTTCTGTACGATATTTATATCAGTAAAAAAGTACATTGGGCATTTTGGAAAAAGAAAGGTGTAAAAAAACAAAGTGCTACAGTAGAATGGATTGATGCAATAATTTTTGCTGTAATAGCCGCCACAATTATTAGAATGTTTTTTATTGAAGCATACACTATTCCTACATCGTCAATGGAAAAGTCTTTACTGGTTGGAGATTATTTATTCGTTAGTAAAGTGGCTTATGGACCAACCATACCAAATACACCTTTATCATTTCCTTTTGCACATCATACGCTTCCAGGAACCAAATACACAAAATCTTATTTAGAATGGATCGAATGGCCATACAAAAGGCTTGCTGGTTTTGGAGATATCAAAAGAAATGATGTTGTAGTTTTTAATTTCCCTGCTGGAGATACCATTGTAGTAGGAAATGAAAATCCAGATTACTACTCCCAACTTCGAGGATATTCTTATCTTTTTAAAGAGGATGACATGAAGAAAGGCAGAAGTTTACAATCTCCAAAAGCATATACTGATATGGCTCGAAAATATATTAGTAGCCATAATGAAATTAGAACCCGTCCGGTAGATAAGCAGGAAAATTACATTAAGCGATGTGTTGGTACTCCGGGAGATACTCTGTTATGTGTAGATGGACAAATGTATATTAATGGAAAAATACAGGAGAAAATCGATCAAATGCAATACAATTATATTGTCCGCACAAATGGTACTTTAATCAATCCTCGCAAGTTGGACGAATTGCATATTGCAAAAGAAGATCGTATCAGAAAAGGTTCTGAATATAGTTTGCCATTGACGAATGAGAAAGTAGAACAACTTAAGAAAATGAGTAATGTAATATCCATTATCCGCAGAAACTCAAGCCTTGGTGTTGCTGAGGATGTTTTTCCATTCAGTAATCAGCTTAACTGGAATCGTGATAATTTTGGACCTTTTTCAATTCCTAAAAAAGGACAGACTGTAGATTTAAATCTTAAAAATCTCCCATTTTATGAAAGAGTGATTCATGCTTATGAAAAAAATAATTTGGCAGTTAAAGATTCTGTTATATATATCAATGGAGCTCCAGCCAAGACGTATACCTTTAAAATGAATTACTACTGGATGATGGGAGACAATCGCCATATGTCTGCAGACTCAAGATACTGGGGATTTGTTCCTGAAGATCATGTGGTAGGTAAGGCTTCCTTTATTTGGCTATCGCTTGATAAGGATAAGTCATTTCTGAGTAAAATAAGATGGAATCGAATTTTTAAATGGATCCATTAATAGTTCCTTTTTAATTATATTTGAGTGGTATAGAAAATTACCATTGTAAATATTAAAATATAGAATTAAAGACACCTGGCAGGTGTCTTTTTTCTTCTACTCAATTTTTGTAGTTTCGCAGTTGTTAGCAAAAAATCAAATGGAAGACTTAAAAGGAATACTCTCGACAGCTTATTTTGCACCAATTCAGTATTATTGTAAGCTGATTCAATTTCCAGAAACATTAATTGAACAATGGGAACACTATCCAAAACAATCCTATAGAAATCGTTGCAATATATATGGTGCAAATGGTGTGATAGCTTTATCAGTACCCGTAGTTAAAGCAACAAACAAAAAAGTCTTATTGCGCGATGTAAAAATCTCATACGACACCAACTGGCAAAAGCTCCATTGGAAAGGAATTGAGGCTGCCTATAAGTCATCTCCTTTTTATGAATTCTACATTGATGATTTGGCACAATTCTTTCATCAAAAATGGAATTCCTTATTGGAATTTAATCTGGCTATTCAAGATGAAATTTGTAGTCTGATTGAATTGGATTCAAACTATAAACTAACCAATGATTTTATCGAAATAAACATTCAAAATAGTAATGATTTTCGCTATTCAATTCATCCCAAAACATCAAAAACTGAAGAAGATACCTTCTTTATTCCAAGAGAATATACTCAAGTATTTAGTGAGAAGTTAGGCTTTGAAGGCAATCTTAGTATTCTGGATTTAATTTTCAATTTAGGGCCAGATAGCAGTTCCTACTTGCAGTCGTGTATATCAAAATTGTAGATAATCTAATAAATCACTCAATATCTTTTGATGATCAAAGGCCAATTCGGGTAAATGATTCAAAGGAATCCAATCTGCCTTTAGAGCATCATCCTCTCCCTTTACTATGGGTAGATTTTCAGATTCCAATATAGCATAATATACAACAGAAACGGTTCTTCCGCGAGGATCACGATCAGGTTTTCCATAAGTTTTGAACTGACAAAGTGCCAGCCCTTCGAAACCTGTTTCTTCCTTTAATTCGCGATAAGCAGCGGCATCAATATCCTCGTCAATATCTACAAATCCCCCAGGAAATGCCCACAATTTTTGAAAAGGTGGATTTGCTCTTTGAATTAATAGAATGTGATATATGGATTTAATCTTGCAAAAAATAGCGCAATCGACTGTTAATGCAGGTCTGGGATATTTGTAGGTAAACATCTTCTTTCTTGTATAAATAATTTAATCCTGAATAATTCTTTTAATCACCCTTAATTTATGAGTATATCTTTTTGTATCAGTGTTAAAAATCCCCTGATGATCCACATTATCAATACGTACCTTACCTGACGCATGAATAATTTTATGCCGATCCCAAATGATTCCTACATGAGTAATTTGACCATCTTGATTATCAAAAAAGGCCAAATCTCCAGGCAGAGCTTCTTCCACAAAAGTTAATGGCTCTCCTTTTAAAACTTGCTGATTGGCATCTCGTGGTAAAGAAACCCCATTAAGCTTATAAACAATTTGAACTAAACCAGAACAATCAATCCCATAAGGAGTTCTTCCTCCCCACAAATAGGGTGCATTAAAATATTTTAAAGCGGACTCCACAATAGAATCCCGAACTTGTTTTTCATCACTATTTTCAGCCACATTTCCCTGATAAAAATACTTCTTCTCCCCAATCCTAAAAGACTTTTCCTCCAAATCACAAAATGGGAAGGAACTACCTGGAACAATTAACTTATTGGAATAATCCTTATCCTGAAATACCAAATTGAAAGTATCGTTTGCAACAACAGGTAATTTCGCACATAAATGCTTGAACAAGCCTTCCTCAATAGGTGTTATCATTTTTAAATCTACCCAGCCTTCATAATTATCAAATGCCAAATGTATCCGAGCCCAATTATCGATAATTTCACAGATTTCGAAATGTTCTCCGAATAAAATTTGAGATAACATTTCACTCTTTTCCTCAGGTTCTTTTCGTACCGGGATAATACTTAGATCAGAAATTCCATAATTCATCGATAAATTGGCTTTGTGTTAATTTGAAATCAAATATAAAAAATACAATTATGTTTTCAAATCAAGTTAGATAAATTAAATTCAAAATAAGTGATATAAAAAAATGAAATATTTATATTACGCCACAGGTTAATCATTTAATTTTATGCAAATAATTTTATACCCATTGCATTCAAAAATAATTAAGAAATGAGCAAATATTTTAGATGGATTCGTCAAAATTCAAATAACATTTTCAACTTCCTGATAACTACTGCCACAGTAATCTTGATAACAATGTTATTCCCAAATATTGGTAATTTCAAATATGAATACCAAAAAGGAAAACCATGGATGCACGAAACACTCATAGCTCCTTTCGATTTCTCAATTCTAAAAACAAACAAAGAATTAAAACAGGAACAAGATAGCATCTTATTACAATTCAGTCCTTTTTTCAAAGAAGACACATCAATTTACCCAAATAAGATGAAAAAGTTTGAATCCATTTTCAATAAAAAATGGAAAAAATTCACGAAATCATCTCCCTTTTTAAAGTTAAACTATTCAAGTAAAAGAACTGAAGCAGAAAGAATATTATGCCATAACTTTCTTAAAACAAATTTAAAAAGCATCTATCAGATTGGAATTGCTGATTTTCAAAACGACCAAAAATCTTTAGGAGCTGACTTACCTAAAAATATCAATAAATCAGTAAATAATGTAAACGAACTTGTTAAAACAGAAAACATATATACGACTCAAAGTGCCTACGAATTTTTAATTAAGGAATTAAAAAACACCTACCCTACCAAGGCCTTTCAAGGTTTTATTCAAAATCTGAATCTAGATTCAGATTTGAGCCCAAACCTTTTTTACGATGCCAACATGTCGGAACAAGTAAAAAGTAGCCAACTTGCGAACATTTCTCTTACAAAAGGACTCATTGAGTCCGGAACAAGAATAGTTTTGGTGGGGGATATTATTGATGATAATACATTTCTGATTTTAGAATCACTAAAAAAGGAGTATGAAAGTATATTAGGTTCTTCGCAAAGCCATTATATGATTGTAGGTGGACAAAGTCTTTTAATCATTTCTTGTATTATTTTATTGTTACTTTATCTAAGAAATTTTAGAAGAAAGATTCTGCACGACCTAAAGAAAATGACCTTTCTCTTTCTTCTGGTAATTATATTTGTAGGTATAACCTCACTTGTTCTTAGGTTTCCCAAAATTAATGTCTATATAATTCCCTTTGCACTTATTCCTATTGTTGTACGAACGTTGATGGATAGTCGTACAGCACTGTTTGTTTTCATCGTAACGATATTGATATCTGGCTTTTTAGCACCTAATAGCTTTGAGTTTGTATTTCTCCAATTAGCTGCTGGAATTATGGCTATTTATAGCTTACCTAGGTTGGAAAGAAGAGGACAACTTGTATTAACAGGTGTTATTACATTTCTCACTTATAGTGTTGTTTATTTTGCTTTTGCACTTACTCAAGAAGGTAGTATTAAAGAAATTCAATGGAGTAATTTTATGTGGTTTCCAATTAATGGTTTATTGCTCACCTTTTCCTATTCTTTAATCTATATTTTTGAAAAACTATTTGGTTTTCTTTCAGATGTTACGCTAATCGAATTGTCTAATCAAAATCATCCTTTACTAAGACAATTAACCCAGCATTCTCCTGGAACTTTTCAACATTGTTTGCAGGTTGCAAATCTAGCCGAAGCTGCAATTAACCAAATTGGAGGCAATCCACTTTTAGTAAGAACTGGTGCTTTATATCACGATATTGGTAAAATGAAACATCCTGAATATTTTATTGAAAATCAGCTTTCCAATTCCAATCCTCATGACAAATTGGAATTTGATAAAAGCGCTCAAATAATTACTGATCACGTAAAATATGGAGTTAAGATTGCGAAGAAACACAAACTACCACAGCAAATTATTGATTTCATAGAGACTCATCATGGTGCAGGTAAAGTGATGTATTTCTATACTTCATTTAAAAACAAATATCCGGAAAAAGAAATTGATGAGGAAAAATTCACCTACCCAGGGCCAGATCCATTCACTAAAGAAACAGCAGTTCTAATGATGGCCGATGGCATTGAAGCGGCATCCAGAACCCTAAAAGAAAAAACACCGCAAACCATAAGAGATTTGGTTGAAAATATGATCGATAAACAAATTCGTGAAGATAGATTTGCGAATGCTGATATCACTTTTAAAAATATAAATCAAATAAAGGACATATTTACGAATGCTCTGATTAATGTATATCATGCACGTATAGAATATCCAAAAGAAAAAACTCAACTATAATAGTCACCAAGAAATTTTCTTTAGTACCAATAAGGCAATAATATGCACTTCATCGTATTTTTTTTTATAAAACTCGCCTTTAAAAATTTTAAATTCTGACTTATAACATTCATTCTACTGATAGGGCTGCCAACAAAATTTCAAATACACATAGCTTTTCTACATCTATTCTGAAGGCTATTCATCAGTGAAAATAATGTTTTTTTAGAGCAATGGAGTACATTTTTTTTCCAGATCTATTTTTTGTAACTTATAAAATGAGATGTTTTAATATCAATAAATAAGTTCGACACTTAATGTAAGAATAATCCAAGTTTTATTCCTGACAACTAGTTAATCTAACTTCAAAACCCATCTATTATGATACGAAACTCCATTTTTTTATTTGGCTTAGCCGCATTGATTGCTGTAGCTTTTTCCTGTCAGCCTGAAGCGAAGCAACGAAAGTCGAAAAATTACGACTCTGTCATGCAACGGAAATTAGCCAATTACGCAGAAGTTAAACTTTCTGCCGATTTAAGTAAACTATCTCCTCAACAAATCAAGCTATTCGCACAATTGGTCGAAGCTGCTAATGCTATAGATGAAATCTACTGGCGGCAAGCTTATGGTGTTAAGGCTTATTTATTAAATGATATTTCCGATCCGGACATGAAAAAATATGCCATGATCAATTATGGCCCTTGGGATCGTTTGGATGGATTTACTCCTTTCACGGATGACTTTCCTCCACGACCTTTAGGAGTGGGATTCTTTCCAAGAGATTTCAATCAGGAAGAATTCTTTGCATTAAAAAATGATGCAAAATTTAGCCCTTATACCATGATTACCAGGGATGCCAATGATAAACTGAACGTAGTTCCATACCATATTGAATTTGCTGATGAATTAAAGGAAGCAGCTAAACACCTAAAAGCTGCCGCAATGTTAACCAAATCAAATGAATTTAAGGCCTATCTTCTTCAAAGAGCTGAAGATCTTCTTAACGATAATTTCGATAAAAGTGACCAACTTTGGATGGATTTAAAAGATGTAGATTTAGACTTCATCGCTGGACCTATTGTAAATACGGAAGATCACTTAATCTGGACTAAATATTCTTACGGTGCCATGATTCTATTAAAGAATAAAGAATGGACAAAAAACGTAGAAAAATATTCTTTACTTCTTCCGTTCTTACAAAAAAACCTTCCGGTTAGTGATGAATTTAAACAGGAATCACCTGAAAATTCAGCTGATATAATTATTTACGATGTACTATATAATTCGGGTTATTGTAATGCAGGAAATAAACTAATTGGACTGAATTTACCAATAGGAGATAATCTTATCAAATGCGGAACTAGAAAATTACATTTTAAGAATGTAATGCAAGCTAAATTTGAACAAATATTAACTCCTATCACTAATATCGTAATAGAAGAAAAACAAAAAAAACATGTTAAATTCAAGTCTTTTTTTCAAAACACAGTTTTTTATGAGATTAGCAATGGTTTGGGTATTACACAAACTATCAATAATAAAGGCAGCGTAAAAGAAGCACTAAAAGATCATTACAATGTGATCTCAGAATTAAAAAATGATGTATTAAGGATGTTTTTATTAGGCAAACTACTCGATATGCGTGAATTGAAAGACACTGATTTAATGGACAACTATGTAACCTATATGGCGGATGTATTCAGATCTATCAGATTTGGAGTTACCGACTCACAAGGTGTAGCTAATATGATAAGGTTTTACTACTTTGAAGAAAATGAAGCTTTTAAATACAATCCACGAACAAGAACCTACTCTGTTAATTTCTATAAAATGAAGAAAGCAATTGAATCATTATCTAAATTAGTTCTGGAGATTGAAGGTAATGGAGATTATGAAGCAGCTGACAATTTAATAAAAGACAAGGGATATATTCGAAACAATCTACTTCAGGATTTATATAAAATTCAAAGAGCAAAAATCCCTAAAGATTTGGTTTATGATCAGGGAGAAAAGGAAATAATAACTCAAAATTAAAAAACTATTCTCATCTCATATAAAGGCATCAGAAATGATGCCTTTTTTCATTCTCAAGTTGAGATATTAATCATATATTTGAAATAAATTAAAATTATAGAGGTCAGTAGATAAATTAAATAAAAATTGTTCTCTCTTTTATGGAGCAGAATGGACTCATAACTTCCTAAAATCAAAAGGATTTGAAAATAATATTTCTTCAAATGTACGAGAAGAAATCTCCAGTCGTTATCCCTATGGATCAACGTATTTGAGTTTTGCACTATACTCAAATTTCAAATGGTTGTTAAATCCTGTTTGGATAATAAATTCAGGAATTAGATATTCCCAAAGCTGGATTAATGCAAAGCTAAATACTAGCTTTTATCCTTTTCCTTTTGATAATTTAAATCTTTCTAATGGAGCACTAACCGGAGCTATTGGCGTTACTCATCAACTATCAAACAAATTGAATTCTACAACAGGCTTTCGTGCACCTAATATAGATGATGTAGGCAAAGTATTCGATTCTGAACCTGGCAAAGTTATTGTTCCTAATAAAGATCTAAAACCGGAGTATGTTTATAATTTAGAAGGAGATATTAGTAAAACATTCTTTAACCAATTATTTCTGGATGTAAATATCTTTTATTCCTATTTAGATCAGGCAATGGTAAGGGAGGAGTTTACTTTTAACAGTAAAAATACAATTCTATATGATGGCGAATTGAGTGAAGTACAAGCACTAGTAAATGAAGATAATACTAAAATTTATGGGACTAGTTTTCAGGCCATTTTAAAAATTTCAGATAAATTAAATGCTTCTTCTTTTATTAATTCTACTCAAGGAAAATACAAAAATGGAAGTCCTGTTCGCCATGTTCCTCCAATTTTTGGCAACTTTATACTAAAATTTAAATCTCAAAAATTCACATCAAGATTAACAATGCAATTTAACGGCCATATTAATTATAAAAATTTAGCCGACTCAGAACGAGGTAAAGCCTATTTATATGCCAAAAATTCAAATGACCTACCGTATTCTCCCTCTTGGACAATTCTAAACACAAGTGTTTCCTATCAATTTAAACACCATGTTCATCTTCAATTTACCATAGAAAACCTCCTAAACAAACGCTACAGACCTTACTCTTCGGGAATATGCGCTGCAGGAAGGAATATAATAGCATCACTAACCTACAAAATAAAATAGTAATAGATAGATTATCAAGCTTTAATAAAAATGGGAGGAGGCTATAATATTAAAATAAATTCCTTAAATTTAAATTATTCTATGAGTAAATCGAATTAATATTTATTTATTATGAAAACTAAACATTATTTATTATTCCTTTTTGTATTGATTTATTGTAATTCTTTTGGGCAACATACTCCCCAAAAATTATATAATAATTTAAATTTATACGACCCTGCAGTAGTGAAAAAATACAATGATATGGTTATCAGTAAGAAAATGTCGAATACTGATATCGAGCAAATAACAGGAACTCCCTACCTTTCTAAAAATTTTGAGAAAGGTAATATCATTACAAAAGATAGTACTCTGTATAGTGGAATTTATTTGCGGTACAATGCCTATGAAGATATAATGGAATTTAAAAAAGATTCGTTTGCTCTCGAGATATCAAATAAATTTCCAATAAAACAACTATCTATTAAAGGTATTGTTTATGAAAAAAAGGTATTCAAGTACGACAATTCCCAAAAAATTGGTTATTTTGAAAGGCTTGAAAAAGGATCTATCAATTTATATGCTCGAAAAACAATCGCCTATATTAAAGCTAAACCCTCTAGAGGCTATCAAGATGCAAGACCTGCAGAATTTAAGAAGAATAAAACGGAATTTTTTCTTACTAAGGGAGAAACTCCAAATGTTAGCTTCATTGCCAATAAATCTACACTCATAAATCTTTTAGGTGAAGAGAAAAAGCAAATTAGTAATTATATAAAATCCAACAGATTAAATATTAAGAAAGAATGCGATTTGCGTAAGATAATTACCTACTATAATTATTTAAAAAAATAAAGTACTGCAATTTAAAACTAGAATATAAACAAATTTGAGGAATTATTTCCACTTCATTTTACATCCTCTTAATTTGAATAATTCTTAATATTAGAACAATATGTAATTGTATCCTAAGCAATTTTTATAACCTCCTTTAACTTCTAAAATCTAGATTTTTAAAGGAGGTTTCTTTATTCCTTGTTTACTATCATATTGAAGTTATCCTACTTGAGTATAAGTATTCGCTGGATTTAAAATTGTGTGTGAGTATCTCAAAGTTACTTGATCACTCCATCTATTCGCTTCACAAGATTCAAGTCTATTTCCTACCACATTAAATATTAGTAATAAAAAAGAGGCTGCCAAATGGCAGCCTCCAATATTATTAACGAGAATAAAAACTAGTTTTTATCCCAGAAAATTTTAGTTGATTTTAAATCACCACCTATTGCGGTTGCAGCAGCGTCAAGTTGAGCACCATTCAAAACAGCCTCTTCAATAGGATAGATAAAGCGAGTAGGAATATCTGATAAAGACATATCTGGAGGAGCTACCAAAATACCGGTAAAATCTAACAATCTCCATGCAGTCCATCCTTCAAAACCCATATTATACATTGCTAACCATTTCTGAGAACCAATCTTTTGTTTCCAAGCACCAGGTGCAGTAGTATAGGCAACATCAGCTTCCAAAAGATATGCATCGGCATCAGCAGTACTAACACCCCATTCATCCATAGATGCTTTGATTGCAGCATCATAATGCTCTTCAGCAGTTCCACCAACAGCATAACCACGTTCAACAGCTTCTGCTAATAGAAATTCTGTTTCAGAATAAGAAAGAATAGTACCTAATAGATCTGGTTCTTTAATGATATCACCGATTTGTGAAAAACCTGATGAAGCATTTGCGTCACCATAAACACCACCAGAATAAACACCACTAGGATCACTAAAATAAATAGGTCTTCTTGGATCATTCACATTATTCATATAGTCAGTCAAAACTGATGAAGGAATAAAATCTTTTCTTCCACTAGCTACTAAATCAACCCATAATGGATTGGTATTAGGAGAAGCATCGGTATATTGAATACCAAAATTTCCACCATTGTCAGCAATTACACCAGAAGCAGCTTGTTCTGCCATAGTTTTAGAAGTAGCAGGATCAACATCAGCTAAACGAAGTGCTAAACGAAGTTTCAATGAATTAGCCATAGCCAACCACTTAGCCATATCTCCATTATAAATAGGATCAGCATTATCAAAACCGACATTAGCAGGATCAATAGAAGCAATAGCTGCATCCAATTCAGCAATAATAGCAGTATAAATAGTAGCTGCATCATCATATTTTGGAGATGGATTTTCTATATCCAAAGCCTCAGTAAATGGTACATTACCAAAAATATCAACCAAAGTAGAATAAGCGTATACCTCTGTTATATCAATTACAGCTAACTTATTCTTCTTAACAGCTTCTTCAACTGGAGTAACTGTTTCCTGTAAGGAGATTATCTCCTTAGCACCACTAATATCCTTCAAAGTATTTCTGTACAAAGTTCGCCACATATTTCGGCCGATATTCCTTGTAACTTGATTGTATTGACTTTCGTCAGGATAAGTAGTTTGTGCCCAATACTGCGCATATAAACGAAATACGTTTTCATTTACATTCGTACTGTTCATTAAATCGAACATCTCTCGAACTCCATTAGTAAATAGCGGTTCTCCAGGAACCTCCGATGGATTTTTAGTATCGACATTTAACTCTTCAAGCTGACTATTCAAGTCACACCCGAAAAACGATACTACAAGCAATAATATGCTTAGTTTATATAAATATTTTTTCATTTTCTTTCAATTATCAATTAAAAATCAACCTTAACATTAAATCCAAAACTTCTTACTGTTGGATAAGATCCAGACAAATAACCTTGAGCTAGACCTGCAGATAGACCTGATTCTGGATCTGCGTAAGGCACATGCTTACTGATGATCCATAGATTTCTACCTACCAAGGATAATGAAACATTATTAGCGAATCCGCTAACCAATTTTTTAGGTAAATTATAAGTTAAGGACATTTCTCTCAACTTCACGAATGATGCATCATAAACAGTAAGCGCAGCAGGGTTTCTTGAAGAATTACCCCAATAATAAGCACCGCCATAAAAATCAGCACGAGCTCGGGTTGTATTAACAGCACCATCTTCGGTTACACCAACATTTAAAATACCACCACCATCGGCAACAGGATCTCTCTTAGGATTTCCCAATTCATTTAAACCAGCAGTATGAGCAAGAACACCTGTTCCTTGTCCGTAGTGCATATCCAAAGAATATACATCACCACCTTGTTGAACATCAATAAGGAAACTTAAAGTAAGTCCTTTATAGCTAAGTGTATTGGTTACACCACCTGTCCAATCAGGATTTTGATTACCAATTACCTGGTCTGATTGAGATTTATAATAACCTGAAGAATTAATAACTTTATTTCCATTCTCATCGAAAACGAAACCAGTACCACGAATAGTTCCTAAAGCTTCACCTTTGGTTGCATTAATTGAAATACCACCTTGATAAGAATTGATCACGATATTATCAACACCTGAGAATAAATCAAGAACCTTATTACGGTTTCTTGCCCAGTTTGCGCTAATTTCCCAAGAGAAATCTTTTGTTTTTACCGGAGCACCATAAACAGCAACCTCAAAACCTTTATTCTCAACTGTCGCAGCATTTACCCAACGGAAAGAATAACCGGTAGCCTTAGATACCTCAACAGGAATCAACATATCTTTGGTTTTCTTGTAGTAATAAGAAACATCTACACCCAAACGATTATTGAACATTTTAGTTTCCAAACCAGTTTCAAATTCTGAAGATAATTCTGATTTTAAATCCTTATTGTTCTTTGTAGAAGGAAATGAGAATAATGTGTATGTACCAAAATTATCCAATTTAGTAAATGTATCATTTACATTTAAGGCATCAGTATCGTTACCTACAGTTGCATAACTCATTCTTAATTTACCAAGGTTTAACCAAGGAAGCTCTAATTGAGAAGAGAACAAGTAACTAGCTGCAGCTGAGTAATAATTATAAGTGTTTTCACTTGTAGGAAGAGAAGATGACTTATCAACTCTATCAGTTAAATCAAGATAAACTAAATCTTTGTATGAGAAAGTAGCTTGTGCGTATAAGCCATAAACTCTTTTCCTACGCAATGTCTCAACAGGAGCAGAAGGAGTAACCACAGAATTACTTAAAGAATACAAATCCGGTACAACTAGTCCACCAAGAGTAGAAGCATAATATTGACCGGTTGCTTCATCTCTCATGTTGAAACCAACAAGTCCAGCTAAAGCAAAATCTTCATTTAAATCGAAATGATAATTGGCCATTAAGTCATAGTTGATTTCTTTAAATGAAATCTCACTTCTCTGATAACCAGAACCTTCATCAGCTCTTAATAATCCAAAAGGAGCAGCAACAGAACCTACAGCTCTACGTTCTTCACGCAAAGTGTTATAAGTATCAATAGACACACGACCTGTAACATTCATCCAATCCGTAGCTTCCAAATTGAAATAAGCATTACCGAAAATTCTATCACGATTATCTGTTTCGTAATTTTCGAATCTCGACCAATATGGATTATCCCAATACAAACCAGTCACTGCATCACCACCAATAGTAGAAGTGTTATTCCAAGTGTAATTTTTTCTGGTTTGCTTATAGATAGATTCCTGAGCTTTAACATCAGTATTTACTTGCCACCACTGACGCATAGATGACATGATATTGTCTGAATAACCAGTAGAGTTACGTCCTTTGGTATATTGGAAAGACGTATTGGCACTAACACCAACTTTTAACTTCTCGTTAATCTTATAATCACCATTAAAAGCAATTGTATTTCTATTCAATTTAGAGTTTGGTAAAACACCATTTGTATGGAAATTAGTATAGCTTAAACGGAAATTACCTTGATCATTACCACCGGTAAATTCAACATTGTTAGAATAGCCAACTTCTGTTTCAAAAAAGTCAACAGGATCATGTTCTGCACCTTTATATTCATACTTTTTCAAGTAATTTGGAGATTCAGGAACAAACGAATCCCACTGGTAAACACTTGTTCCATCAAACTTAGCACCATAAGAAGCATCATCGTAATTTGGCACAGCTAAATCAAGAGTTCCATCACCATCTACATCAATATCTTCAAAGTATCCGGTTGATCCATAATAAGGACCATAACCTCCACCATATTCCTTTTGATACTTAGCAAAGGTATCTTTATCAATCTTACCAATAGTAATACCAGAATTTACACTGATACCAACACCTTTTCTTTTTGTACCTTTTTTGGTTGTAATCATCACAACACCATTAGCACCACGTGAACCATAAATAGCGGTTGCGGCAGCACCTTTCAAAACACTCATGTTAGCGATATCGTCAGGATTGATATCTGATAGAGCGTTACCATAGTCATAACCAGTACTACCACCACGTTGAGCTGCAGAGTTAAAAGTACCTCCACCAACAGGAACTCCATCCACAACAAATAATGGCTGATTTCCGCCATAAATGGAAGAATTACCACGAATGGTCATATTGGTAGAACCACCAAAGTTATTAGATTGTTTAATTTGAACACCAGCAACCTTACCTGATAATGAACTTACAAGGTTTTGTTGCTTTACTTTAGTTACATCGTCACCACCTAAGTCAGTAACGGAGTATCCTAAAGCTTTCTTCTTACGAGTAATACCTAATGCAGTAACAACAACCTCATCAACACCTATCGATTCAGTTTCTAAAACCGCATTAATTACAGTTTTGTTTCCAACGGCAATTTCCTGAGAAACCATACCTACAAAACTAAACATCAAAACATCTGATGATTTAGCTTCTAAAGAATATTTTCCGTCAATATCAGTACTAGCACCTATGGTAGTACCTTTAAGAACAACAGATACTCCGGGCATGCCCAGACCATCGTCAGCACTGGTTACAGTACCAGTAATCTGTTTGCTTTGCGCATTTACTATTTGTAGTCCCATAAAGATGAGAAAGACAAACAGTCCAATCATTTTTTTCATAAAAAAAACTTTTTAGTTAGTAATTAAGTAAAGATGCAAAATGGTTAATGGTAATTCTAGGCTCTAAAAATAGCATTTTAAATGCTTTTAACAAAAATTAACAAGTTTTTAACTACTTAAACTTCATGACTTTTATCAGCTATTAGATGATTCCGTCCTATTTTTAAAAAGTGTTTTATAACATAAACAAAGCCGTTGCTATCTCACTTAGGATTCAAAATCAAACGAGTAACGACATTAATCGCCTCCTTTTGAAAATAAACATTGGAAAGACCAATTTAGCCTGTTTTTTTTAAAAAAAAACTATCGATATTTCTTCTCTTATCTAATTCTACACCTTAACTGCTCTACATTTAAATATTTATAGCACTAAATCCGATTGCATTTCTTACCTCTAACTCTTATTACATTCCTCAAATAATATCTTAAACCAAAACATAGATTGAATATTGAGACTAAAAAGATCAAATAATTTCAAATTCTACTGAAAGTACATATTCAATATTTATTACATTTGAAAAAAAATTAAGCAACAATGAAAAATATTCTAACAGAACTGAGTCCTAAAGAAATTTGGGCACATTTTGAGGACATATGCAAAGTTCCAAGACCATCTAAGAAAGAAAATCAAATAATTGAGTTTCTACTTAATTTTGGAAAAGCAAACAATTTGGAGACCAAAAGAGATGAGATAGGCAATGTTTTAATTAAAAAACCTGCTACTCCAGGAAAGGAAAAACTTAAAACAATTGTTCTTCAATCGCATATGGATATGGTTTGTGAAAAAAACACTTCCACACTTCATGATTTTGAGAAAGATCCAATTATACCATGGATAGATAATGGTTGGGTAAAAGCTAAAGGAACGACACTCGGTGCTGATGACGGCATTGGTATGGCAGCAGAAATGGCTTTACTAACTTCAACTGACATTGAACATGGTCCGATTGAATGCCTGTTCACGGTTGATGAGGAAACAGGTTTATCGGGAGCCTTTGCTTTACAACCTGGATTTTTTGAAGGCAATATCCTTTTAAATTTGGATTCTGAAGACGAAGGTGAAATTTTTATCGGCTGCGCAGGAGGAATTGACACCATCGCAAACCTATCCTTTACAGAAGAACCCGTTCCAACAAATCATTTTGCATTAAGAATTGATGTAAAAGGATTACTTGGTGGCCATTCAGGAGATGAAATTAATAAAGGAAGAGGAAATTCTAATAAAATACTGAATCGATTCCTTTGGCAAATCAATAAAAAATATGGAATTAGAATAGCTGATTTTAATGGAGGTAATTTAAGGAATGCGATACCTCGTGAAGCATATGCCATCATAACGATTCCATCAAAATTTAAAGAGAATGTTCGTGTAGATTTTAACATTTACACTGCTGACATGGAACATGTTTGGGAAATTTATGAACCAAAACTGAAAATAAGTTTAGAATCCATAGAGAATCCTCCTTTTGTAATGGGCAAAATGACTTCAGACAATCTAATGAACGCAATCTATGCTTGCCCTCATGGTGTATTTAGCATGAGTTCAAGAATGCCTGGTATGGTTGAAACATCTAACAACCTTGCGTCTGTTAAAATGATTGATGGCAATAAAATTGAAATTACAACTTCTCAACGAAGCGATTTAGATAGCGAAAAGTACAATATTGCACAAATGGTTGGCAGTGTGTTTACGCTAGCAGGTGCACAAATTGAACATTCAGATGGATATCCCGGATGGTCACCAAATCCTAATTCAGAGATCCTTACGATTGCAGTAAATTCCTATAAAAAACTATTTGGGAAGGAGCCTGTTGTTCGTTCCATCCATGCAGGATTAGAATGCGGACTTTTTCTTGAAAAATATCCAAACATGGATATGGTTTCTTTTGGTCCAACACTCAGAGATGTTCACTCTCCTGATGAAAGAATCAATATTGAAACAGTTGAAAAATTTTGGAATCATCTGGTCGACGTTATACAGAACATACCGGAAAATTAAAATTTCAATAAAATGCGATCTAAATAAGATCGCATTTTTTCTACCGCCTATTTTCTATATAGATATTCCTAACCATATAGTGTAAAAAACGTTAGTCAAGCTGATTTACGCTAGATTTTTCGCATCATTTATTTTCATAAAAAATCCTTTTCTGGTCAAGATAAAAAATGTACTTTTGTGGGCTATTTTTAAAGAATATATGGTGAATCAGGAAATTTACGACAAAATTAAAACATGGTTTGATGGCTATGTCAATAGTTTTTCAACTGAAAACAAGGAGCTTGAACAAAACATTGAAATAATACGTGATCATTCCTATCGTGTAGTAGGATTAATTGAGGAATTTGTGGAACAAGCCAATTTAAGCGAATCGGATTTTCTTTTAGCCAAAATAACTGCTTTACTTCATGATATTGGCAGATTCAATCAGCTTATTGTTCATGGTACTTTTGCGGATACAGATAAGATCAATCACTCTGCTATTGGAATCTTATTACTGACTGAACAAGAATCAATTACAAATACTCTAAGCGAAGAAACTAAAAGTATTTTAATTGAATGTATTCGTTTTCACAATTTACGTGAAATACCTAAATCTGTAAATGAAAGGTCTTTACCAATATTATTAGTACTCCGTGATGCGGATAGACTTGACAATCTGGAATTAATGGCAGAATACTATTCAGAACACAAATCAGGTTTTAACAAAAGACTAGAATTAGAATTAGCTGACAATACTAACATCTCCAAAAAAGTTCATCAATCTATTATGGAGGAGAAAGTGGTTGACAGTAAACACATTCTCGGTTTAAGTGATTTCAAACTTCAACAAATGTCGTGGATTTTTGATTTTCAATTTAAACGTAGCTTTCAAATTGCTAGTGAAAAAACATATTTGAAAAGAATGT
The DNA here is from genome assembly GCF_003996985.1 of Ancylomarina longa. GTDB lineage: Bacteria > Bacteroidota > Bacteroidia > Bacteroidales > Marinifilaceae > Ancylomarina_A > Ancylomarina_A longa. The sequence continues at coordinate 16,992 of NZ_RJJX01000014.1, read as the reverse complement.
ATGAATGTTTACCAAAAAAAGATATTGTAATTGATATGTATCGTCAGATGAAGATTTACATGGAAAACCAACTCTAATTTTCTTTATTTCCAACCTCTTATATAGAATCATTAAAAATAACTAACAAGGAAGAGCTATTTTAAATAGTATAATGCATATATTTACAAGCTAGAATTTGTAACTGTAATTTTATATGAGAGAAATAGTTTGTAACTGTCAGTTAGTTGACAGAAAGACCATCAATAAGGCAATTCATGAAAAAAATGCTACCACAATTGAGGAAATACGAAGATACACTGGAGCAAATACAGGTTGTGGAAAATGCATTGGATATATAAATAGTATTCTGGATCTGGAAGTTCCAAAGATTGTGCAAAAGATAGAAAATACGACACAAAATAAATTTAAACTTTGGTAATATAAAAAAGCTTCGGTAACCCGAAGCTTTTTTATTTCATGATATTTGACTATTATTTATTTCTTCAAAAATATTCAATCCCTATTTTTAAATCAAGGCAGTTTAATCATGAAACTACTTTCCGCACTACATCAATAATAGTTCCATCTACCCATTTTATTGCAGCAACAATCTCATCGGACAAAACCGGCGCGTCCATTTTTCCACATATAGCTTCAGCCTCCTGCTTTAATTCCCGAAGGGTTTTTATAGGCAAATCACTATGCTTCATTTTTTCGATAAGATCGATACGGAGAGGATTAATAGCTATCCCCCTTTCTGTTACAATCACATCTATCAATTCCCCAGGACCACATATTGTCGTTACCTCATCCCTAATAATAGGAATTCGATTTCGGAATAGCGGTATCGGTAATATTACGGTTTTGCTAAAAAGACAATTTTGCCAACCACCTATTCCATGCAACAAATAACCATCAGAATGAGTCACTACATTTGCATTGAAATTTAAATCAACTTCGGTAGCTCCCAAAATCACAACATCAACCATTCCTGCAAAATTACCTTTACCGTGATAATTGTAACTTGTAAATGGACTTGTCCAAACATGATTGGAATTTTCTCTCATAGATCTTACTCCATCTAAATCGAATGTTTGACCATCTAGAATATAATCAATCAATCCCTCTTCCAACATTTTCACCAAATACTTATTACTGCCACCTCTGGCAAATCTGGCTTTTATTCCTTTCTCGCTCATTATTTTGCCAAAGTAGTCACCAATTGCCAAGGAAGTACCACCTGCTCCAGCCTGAAATGAGAATCCATTTTTAATGATTCCCGCCTGATCGCAGAATTTTGCAGTTAATTCAGCAATAAACAATCGATCTGGACTCTTTGTGATCTGTGTTGTTCCAGATATTATTTTTTCAGGAATACCAATTTCATCTAACAGAACTGTAAAATCCACGTAATTACCTTGTATCTGCCATGGTACACAAGGAAATTCAACCATATTATCAGTAACAACTATTACCTTGTTTGCATATTGAGAATCAGCCAAAGCAAAGCCCAACAAACCTGATGCAGATTTACCATTTAATCCATTGGCATTCCCGAATGAATCAGCTGAAGAAGCACCAATAATAGCTATATCAATTTCTACTTCTCCATCCTGTACAGATTGATACCTTCCTCCATGAGAACGCAACACAGCAACACCCTTCATCTTACCTTCGGAACAATATCTGCCAAGCGGACCATTCATACTCCCCTCAATTCTTGCGATGGTACCGTCTTCTAAATATTGAATCAAATGCTCGTGACATGGAAAAGAAGCTGAAGGAAACCAAATTAAATCTTTCACTCCTAATTCATGTGCAATATCAAACACTTTATTTGCAATTAAATCCCCGTTTCTAAAGTGATGATGAGTCGAAATTCTCATTCCATCTTTTAAACCAGATTTAATCATTGCTACCTTCAAGCTTTTCACTTGCTTGTTTCCATCCAAGGGATAATCAGCACTAGTTTCAATTTGAGAATTAAATTTTCGCTTATTTGGCTTGTACTTACCTACACCCATAAATGGAACAGCTTCCTGTCCATTAATTTGCGTTGGTACCATCCTACCGACAGCATTTTTAATCATCTTAGTTCCCATATGTATCCTTCCAATTTTTTTCGATTAAACCAAGTTCTATTGCCAGTTCCAAGACTTTTAATTGACGCTTTACAACTGGAGGATCTATCATTTTCGTCCCTACTGAAACAACAGCAAATCCTTGCTTTTCTGCATTCAAAAACGCATTTACGATTTTCTTAGCCTTAGCAATTTCAAGTTCAGAAGGTGAAAAATTATCATGGATCACCTTTATTTGCCGAGGATGAATACATCCCATACCCTGAAAACCCAATGATTTAGATCGTTGCACATTCACGGCAAGAGCTTGCATATCACCCACATCAGAAAAAACAGAATCAATAGGTTGAATTTTTGCTGCGTGACAAGCATTGACAATCCGCATTCGAGCATACAAAGATTCTGTTCCTTCATTTGTACGTTCCACTCCAATATCAGCAGTATAATCTTCCAAACCAATAGCCATAGCTACAATATTCTCAGAAGCAGTTGCAAGTAAGAAAGCATTTTCAACACCTAATGCACTCTCAATAATTGGCATCAAATGGAAGTTCCCTTTAATATTTTTATCCTTTTTAATTTCCTCAATTACTCTCTCTACCTGAATGATATCCTCCACATCTTCACATTTTGGAATGAGAATTAAATTAACCTTTTGAGGTATTACAAATTCCAGATCTCGCCATCCTTCCTTTCCTTGATTTATTCTTACCATTCGCTCTGCACCATAAAAATTTTGGGAACGCAGAGCATTTCTAACTAAATATCTAGCCTCCTCTTTTTTATCAAAAGAAACAGCATCTTCTAAATCTAATATAATCCCATTGGCTTGAAAAAGACCAGCATTAATCATCATGTATGGGGTATTTCCAGGCAGATAAAGTCGCGAAAAACGATTTCTATCCCTAGCACTCGCAAGATGATTTACATTTAAAAACTCACTCAAAATTTCATTATCAGAGGATATAACTTGTTTTATTGCAGCTTCTAATCTCGCGGCAATAACATAAGATAAAGCCCCATTATCACGAACCGTAACACATGCATTTTGAATAGAAAAAGTCTTCATGGCAGTTATACAAAGCTGCCTAATTGAATTTCCGTAAAACGTCTTCACCTTTGAGAATATCTCTATTTCGATTCCGCCCTCTGTGGTAAGTTCAAATTCAATTTGACAATCGCCTTTTATTTTGAAGCCATAATTACCAACAATCCCTTTGGAGTTTTCTCTTTGCATAAGCCATGGATTATAGATCTTGATGTCTCAAAAAAGAGGAAAAGTGAGGCCAATCAAAAATCAACTTCTCTTCCCCTCAAAACCATTTTTCATCTGATCTAATTAATTCTTATAAATATAAGATAGCATTGGATGAAAAACAATGATAATTTTCAGCATCACAAAAAAAAGGGTTGCCAATGAAGACAACCCTTTAAAATACTAACTCTTTGAATGTATTTCTACATCAAGAAACTCAATAATATACCTGCACCTACTGCAGAGCCAATAACACCAGAAACATTTGGCGCCATCGCATGCATAAGAAGGTGATTGGTTGGGTCATTTTGCAAACCCATATTTTGTACAACTCTTGCACTATCAGGCACTGCAGAAACACCTGCAGCTCCAATCATCGGATTGATTGGTCTGTCCTTAGGAGAAAGCCAGTTCATAATCTTACCAAAAATTACACCACCAGCAGTTGCTACAATAAACGAAGCAGCACCTAAACCAAATATTAATACAGAATCAGTTGTAAGGAATACATCAGCTTGCGTAGATGCTCCTACCGTAACTCCTAAAATAATAGTGATGGTATTAATCAATGCATTACTAGCAGTATCTGCAAGACGATTGGTTACTGTAGATTCCTTCAACAAATTACCAAAAAACAACATTCCTAATAATGGTAGAGCTGTTGGGGAAATAAAAGCTGTAAGCAACAATCCAATAATTGGAAAGATTATTTTTTCCAAACGAGAAACCGCACGAGGAGGTTTCATCTTAATTAATCTCTCCTTTTTAGTAGTTAAAAGATTAATTACTGGAGGTTGAATTACAGGAACCAATGCCATATATGAATATGCAGCAATTGCAATTGGACCAATAAGGTTTTTAACAGTTTCTCCATTAGCCATTATATTTAATCCGTTCGCTAGTTTTGAGGATATAAAAATTGCTGTTGGTCCATCCGCACCACCGATAATTCCAATTGCACCAGCCTCTGGTGGAGCAAATCCTAACCATAAAGCTCCTAAGAAAGTAGCGAAGATACCAATTTGAGCTGCTGCACCTAAGATCATTAATCGGGGATTACTGATTAACGAAGAGAAGTCTGTCATCGCCCCAATACCCAAGAAAATCAATGGTGGATACCATCCATTTACCACGCCAGAATATAAAATATTCATGACTGATCCTGGCTCGTAAATTCCTAGTTTCAGATTGAAGTCAATAGCTTGGAACATTGGAATATTACCAATGATAATACCCATACCAATAGGAATTAAAAGCAGCGGCTCATAATCATATTTAATAGCAAGGAAGATAAAAAACAATCCGATTAAAATCATGAAAAGGTGACCACCTGTAACGTTTGCAAAACCGGTGAATTCATAAAAGTATTTTAATCCAATAAGTGCGCCGGCATTATGTTCGCAGTCCATTTTTGGATTATTTGCAAATCTCAAATAATCTCCATCCAGAGTTCCAATACGAACACCCATATTAAGCGTTTCTTTACTGGTTTTATAACCAGCATTCATCTTATTTGGATCTGTATTTTTGAACAGATGAGTTACAACTTTAGGATGGAAAGTCATAATAACTTTATTACCTTCCAATTTCCACTCTCCGGAAAATCGCTGTTTTATTGAATCCAACATGAAAGAATGATCTTCCTTAAACTCAAAAGACTTGTACCGTTTTACATTCCGTTCTGATTTTCCAATAGGATTAGGGATATATCCATCAGTGTGGTTTACCCATTTCCCTGTCGTTAATTTTGCTGAGGTATCTGATGACTTTTGAGCAATGGAGTTAAAAGCTAACCCCATTACCAAAATCATTGAGAATACCAATGTATAAAGTTTTCTCATTATATAGTCTTTGACTTTTATTTCAATAATGTTAAGCTAGCTCAACAAGAACATCTTCTTGAAGCACACTGTCGCCAACAGCAACCTTGATGGCTTTAACTGTACCTGCTTTTTCTGCCAAAACATTATTTTCCATTTTCATTGCCTCCATCACCAAAAGAGTATCTCCTGGATTAACGGTATCACCAACGGCAACATCAATTTTAATAATACTTCCTGGAAGTGGTGCTTTAACAACAGATGCTCCGGCTCCTGATTTTTGGATTTTGCCTTCACCTGGCTTATTCACTACAGCCTTCCGAACCAATCTTGGAGTTTTAGATGCCTTTTCCTCAACATGAACTTCAACATCATAACTTGTTCCATTCACCTCGATTTTGGCGTTCGATCCTTGAAAGTCTTTGATTTCAACATCGTATTCACGCCCTCTTATTGTAAACTTGAATTCCTTCATTTTCTTTATCTTGGTTGATTCATTACTCCATAAATTTTAGAACTCCATGGAGAATAATTCTTAGTAACTTTTTTAATTGTAATGATGTTGCTTTCCTCATCGTGAATTTGATCAAAATGCATATACAAAGCCATAGCAATAGCTGCATTAACATTTGCCTCCACATTTAGATCATCAACTTCAGCACAGGGTCTGCCTTCTCGCACCAATTTCTTTCTCAAGTTAAGATGCAATAGTTTGGGCAAATTGACAAAAACAACAACCAATAAAACTAAAGCTAGGAATACGATAAAATACCCTACAATGGCAATTGTCCATCCACCCTGACTTCCTATAGATAAAATATTCATAAACATAGAATGTATTTTTTACAATGGAATATTAGAATGTTTTTTAGGTGGGTTCACCTGCTTCTTAGTTTGAAGAGACTGGAATGCACGAATTACTCTAAATCGAGTATTACGTGGTTCAATCACATCATCAATATAACCATAGGAAGCGGCATTGTATGGATTTGCAAATGCCTCATTGTATTCTTTCTCGGTTTTGATGATGAATTCAGATTTCTCTTCTGCATTCATGTCAGCCATTTTTCTTCCATGAAGAACTTCGATCGCACCTTTTGCACCCATAACTGCAATTTCAGCTGATGSCCAAGCATAATTTAAATCACCACGAAGTTGCTTACATGACATTACATCATGAGCTCCACCATATGATTTTCTTAGTGTGATAGTAACTTTTGGTACAGTAGCTTCACCATAAGCAAACATTAATTTCGCACCATGGGTAATGATACCTCCAAATTCCTGTCCTGAACCAGGTAAGAAACCAGGAACATCAACCAAAGTAAGGATTGGAATATTAAAACAGTCGCAGAAACGGATGAATCGGGCTGCTTTTCTAGAAGACTCGATATCTAGAACACCAGCAAGGAAACTAGGTTGATTTGCAACCACACCTACTGACATACCACCCATACGAGTGAATCCTACAATAATATTTTTAGCATAGTGACGGTGAACTTCCAAAAATTCTGAATCATCAGCAATTGCATAAATAACATCCTTCATATCGTAAGGCATGTTAGGATTTTCTGGAACTAACTCATTCAAAACATCCTCTAGTCTGTCGATTGGATCAGAACAATCCAACAATGGAGGTTCCTCCAAATTATTAGAAGGCATGTAAGATAATAACTTACGAATGATCATAACACCTTCCTCTTCGTCTTCCAACATGAAATGAGAAACACCAGATTTAGAAGCATGCATTTTCGCACCACCAAGATCTTCTACTGTAATATCCTCGCCGGTTACAGTTTTAACAACCTTAGGACCAGTCACGAACAYATAAGACTTTTCTTCAGTCATCATGATAAAATCGGTAAGTGCTGGAGAATAAACGGCACCACCGGCACAAGGACCAAAAATTGCAGAAATTTGAGGAATAACTCCAGATGCAAGAATGTTTCTTTCAAAAATCTCAGCATATCCTGCTAAAGCAGTTACACCTTCCTGAATACGAGCTCCACCAGAATCATTTAAACCGATAACAGGAGCTCCCATCTTCATTCCCATATCCATGACTTTACAAATCTTCTGAGCAAAAGTCTCAGAAAGGGAACCTCCGAAAACAGTAAAATCTTGCGAAAAAACGAAAACCAATCTTCCGTCGATTGTTCCTTGTCCGGTTACCACACCATCTCCCAAGAATTTGGTTTTTTCCATTCCAAAGTTGGTACAACGGTGAGAAACAAACATGTCGAATTCCTCGAAGCTTCCTTCATCAAGAAGCATGTCGATTCTTTCGCGAGCAGTGTATTTACCTTTCTTGTGCTGGGATTCAATTCTTTTCACACCCCCGCCAAGCTTCGCCTCTTCTCTTAAATCAATTAATTTTTTAATCTTATCCTGACTAGACATAACTTATTGGTTATTATTTATTATTGAGTTCTTTATTTTTTACCACAAATTTCAGTCAATACTCTTTGAGTAGACTTAGGATGTAAAAATCCAATTTTCAATCCTTCTGCTCCATCGCGTGGAGTTTTGTCGATTACCTGACAACCTGCCTCCTGGGCATCAGTTAATGCTTCCTGAACATCTTCAACAGCGAAAGCAAGATGATGCATACCGCCTCCTGTTTTTGCTACAAATTTTCCAATTGGACCTTCAGGATCAGTAGACTCCAATAACTCAATCTTAGTTTGTCCAACTTGAAAAAAAGCAGTTTTCACTTTCTGTTCAACAACCTCCTCTACAGCATAACATTCCAATCCAAGAACTTTTTCATAGAATGGAATTGCTTCCTCTAAACTTTTTACAGCTATACCGATATGTTCAATATGCGATGGTTTCATATTTATCTAATTTTTAAATTAACACCTGACAAAAATATCTAATAGAAAAACGCTAACCAATGATCTTTAACATTATAAAACTTGTTTTTCAACATATCTTTTAAATATCACTAAAGCGTCTTAACCACTCTGTACTAAACTAATAAAAGATAAAACTATATCTCAAGTTGCGAATCTACCACTAATTCTCCGAAAACCTTTGCGTAAAATTAGCCTATCTCTCCTTCACCTGTATTTTCAGACGTCAAAGGAAACAGCTTTTCCAAAAATACAGAAACTTTTTTAGCTATTCTTCAACATATCTTGGCGAACAAATATCATGTCCTAATTTAGATTGGACAATCCTCTCTTTCGTAAAAAAAATATTACTCCTTGAATTATTTCAGATTAAAGTCAAAACAGATTAAAATAAGTCTTACATATTCCTTTTGCAAGACTAATGCTTATAAAGTCTTTTGCCTATATTTGCATTTTACTAGCAATATGCAACCATTATTAATAAATTCATAAGTAGATTCTAAGATGATACTATTCTTCAAAAAAGACGAAGTATACTTTGTAATTCAGTCCATTAAAGAACCAAACGGATTAGATTTAAGCAAACTATCCTGGCTGTTTGGTGATGCTTCCCAAATCCGAGACAAAGAAATTGCAGGGGCATTTGTAGGTCCAAGAAAAGAAATGATTACTCCCTGGAGTACCAACGCAGTTGAAATAACCCAAAATATGGGAATTTCGGGAGTAATGAGAATAGAACAGTTCTTTTCTGAGGATTCCGTTAAAGCAGATTTTGATCCCATGTTGCAAGCCAAATTCATTGGCCTTAACCAGGAAATTTTTAAGATTGAAAAACAGCCTGATCCAATTCTATATATTGAAAATATTGAAGAGTATAATAAAAAGGAAGGATTGGCTTTAAGCGAAGAAGAAATTGGCTATTTAAAAGGTGTTGCAGAGAAAATTGGCAGAAAGCTAACGGACTCCGAAGTCTTTGGATTCTCACAAGTAAATTCAGAACATTGCCGTCATAAAATTTTCAATGGCAGCTTTATTATTGATGGAGAAGAAAAAGAATCCTCCCTATTTCAATTAATCAGGAATACTTCCAAAGCAAACCATAACAGAATTGTATCAGCATATAAAGATAATTGTGCTTTTCTGGAAGGTCCGATAGCAGAGCAATTTGCTCCTGCAACTCACGATAAAGCAGACTTTTTCTATACAAAAGATATAAATACAGTTATTTCTCTGAAAGCAGAAACGCATAATTTCCCAACTACCGTGGAACCATTTAATGGAGCTGCAACAGGAACAGGAGGAGAAATCAGAGATCGTATTGCAGGTGGAAAAGCATCCATTCCGATGGCAGGAACCGCAGTATATATGACCTCTTATCCAAGATTGGAAGCTTCTCGTACATGGGAAAATGCTACCGAAGCCAGAAAATGGTTATACCAAACACCTGAGGAAATACTGATCAAAGCATCGAACGGTGCCAGCGATTTTGGAAATAAATTCGGACAACCACTTATTTGTGGTTCGGTTCTTACCTTCGAACATTTCGAAAACAACAAAAAGTATGGATACGATAAGGTGATCATGCAAGCCGGTGGTGTTGGTTATGGCAGAATGGAACAAGCCCAGAAAGATGTGCCGGAAAAAGGAGATAAAGTAATTCTTCTTGGAGGAGATAACTATAGAATTGGAATGGGTGGAGGAGCTGTTTCATCGGTTGCTACTGGTGAATTTGCAAATTCTATCGAATTAAATGCAGTACAACGTTCTAATCCCGAAATGCAAAAACGAGTTTGCAATGCCATTCGTGCCATGGCAGAGACAGATGAGAATCCAATTATCTCAATACACGACCATGGCGCTGGTGGTCATCTCAATTGCTTATCCGAGCTGGTTGAAGAGACTGGCGGTAAAATTGATTTAAATGCCCTTCCTGTTGGTGATCCAACCCTATCCGCTAAGGAAATTGTTGGTAATGAGTCGCAAGAGAGAATGGGATTGGTAATAAAAGAAAAGGATGTTGCTCTCCTAACTCGTATTGCTGAACGGGAACGTGCACCGATTTATCAGATTGGAGAAACTACTGGTGATATGAGATTCACCTTTGAAGATAAGAACACCGGTAAAAACCCAATTGATCTTGGTTTATCTGAAATGTTTGGGAAACCACCGAAAACCATAATGGAAGATAAAAGTATCAGCAAAGCGTTTAAATCGCTGGAATACGATATTAAGAATCTGGAAGATTATATCGAGGAAGTTCTACAATTAGAATCTGTTGCTTGTAAAGATTGGCTTACCAATAAAGTGGATCGATCGGTTAGTGGGAAAATTGCCATGCAGCAATGTGCCGGACCGCTTCAATTGCCTTTAAATAACTTGGGAGCTGTGGCAATCGATTATCAAGGAAAAAAAGGTATTGCAACCTCTATTGGGCATGCTCCTATAGCAGCATTAATTAATTCAGAAAATGGAAGTCGTCTCTCCATTGCAGAGGCTTTAACCAATTTGGTTTGGGCTCCTATTGAAAAGGGATTGGGAGGAGTTTCATTATCTGCTAACTGGATGTGGCCTTGTAAAAATGAAGGAGAAGATGCTCGTTTATATCAAGCAGTGGAATCCATCAGCAATTTTGCGATTGAATTGGGAATTAATATTCCTACAGGTAAGGACTCCTTATCCATGACTCAAAAATATGCTAATAATGATGTAGTATATGCTCCTGGAACTGTAATCATTTCGACGGTTGGCGAAATAATTGATATCAATAAAATGATTTCTCCGGTTCTGAAAAATGAACCTGATTCTCATTTGATTTACCTTGACTTTTCGAAGGATGAATTCCATTTAGGAGGAAGTAGTTTCGCTCAAATCCTAAATCAATTGGGAAAACAAACTCCAAATATTGAAGATTCTACTTATTTCGCAAGAGCATTTAAAACTCTTCAAAACTTAATTTTGGAAGGCAAAGTATTGGCTGGTCATGATATTTCTGCTGGTGGTATGATTACTACTTTGCTGGAAATGTGCTTTGCAGACAATCAACTTGGTGCAAGTATTGATTTGAATTCTATAGCTGAAAAAGACCTTGTTAAATTACTCTTCAGTGAAAATCCGGGAGTTATCTTTCAGGTGAAGGATAAAGAATCCGTTGCTAAAATTCTTACTGATCAGGAATTGAACTTCCATGTCATAGGAAATCTGTCGGAGGCTGGAAAATTACATATTACACAGGGTGAAAATGCTTACAATTTAGATGTTGCCAGCTTACGCGATCTGTGGTACAAAACCTCCTACCTTTTAGATAGAAATCAATCGGGACATGATCTTGCTTTAGAACGATTCGAATCCTACAAAAAAAATAGCTTAAGCTTTAAATTCCCGAAAGGATTTACCGGAAAATTTGCTCAATATAGCATCGATCCCAAAAGAAAAACTAAATCGGGAGTGAAAGCTGCCATAATCAGAGAAAAAGGAGTAAATGGCGATCGCGAAATGGCATGGATGATGCACTTGGCTGGAATGGATGTGAAAGACATTCATATGACTGATCTGATCACTGGACGCGAAGATCTGAGTGATGTGAACATGATTGTATTTGTTGGCGGATTTTCGAATTCGGATGTGTTGGGTTCAGCCAAAGGATGGGCCGGAGCATTTCTATACAACGAAAAAGCTAAAGCCGCTCTTGAGAATTTCTATCAAAGAAAAGATACTTTAAGCCTTGGAGTTTGTAATGGTTGTCAGCTGGTTTCGGAACTAGGATTGATTTATCCGGATCACGAAAAGCATCCAAAACTATTGCATAACGATTCCCACAAATTTGAATCAGGATTTATTAATGTGACAATTCCAGAAAATAACTCCATCCTACTATCAAGTCTGGCTGGCAGTAAACTGGGAATTTGGGTAGCACACGGAGAAGGAAAATTCGATCTGCCATATGACGAATCAGCGTATCACATTCCAATGAAATATACTTATAATGACTATCCTGCAAATCCAAATGGCTCTCCTTATGCTACTGCAGCCATCTCTTCAAAAGATGGTCGCCACTTGGCCATGATGCCACATCTGGAGCGAGCAACCTATCCTTGGAACTGGGCTTACTACGATGAAAATCGCAAGACCGATGAACTGACTCCCTGGCTAGAAGCTTTTGTAAATGCTAAAAACTGGATATTAGATCAGAATTAAAATTATAAGTTAGCAACTCAATACCTCCTTATTATAAGGGGGTATTTTTTTTGCAATACGGTATAATATTATATTGTTTCAGAAAAATTTATAACTTTAGGCAACTAATTAAATCACATAATAGTATGAGAAAATTTATACCGATCATTGCTATTCTGGCTTTTAGCGTGTGTTGCACACCTCAAAAGAAGTTGAGTGGCACTACTGTTTCTAACGATCAGAATAAAAAAACAGAAATGAGTAGACAAACTGCTCCCGGTACCTGTTCCCTGGTTCTTTCGAATTGCCAAATATCCACAGATAAGAATATCCACTGGCTCACCGGGAAAGTAAAAATCGTAAATGCATACGGTGCAGGCTTTTTAGATGTTATCAAACGTAATCAAGATCTTACAATACAGGTAAATAATGAGCAAATTAAAGCCTTGCAAAACATATCAGAACTATCGTGCACCATTCGTAAGAAAATGGGATTGAGCAACGATTCTGCTTATGAACTACTAAAATTCAATTCATCCAAATTAAACTAACAAGCCTAACCCAAGCCGGAATAACAAAGTAGAAATAACAGCAGAACAAAAACAATTTCTAAAACTTTTTTGTAGTATATCTGTTTATTTAAAAATGAAATTCATCCAGATATCTAAGCTAGATTTAAGTATCAATAGATTCGCCTTCTGCATATATTTCCTTCAGCCGGATTAAATAAAAAACCATATGAAACAAATTTTTACCCTCGTAACAATGCTCCTTTTCACTTTTACACTAAGTGCCCAAAATGGAGTCGGTTTACAAGCAAAAAAAAGCTCTACTGTTGGAGTGAAGAGTATTGTTATCAGTGAAAAAACCTATAACAATCTTACCAACCCGAGGCTCAACAAGCGAAAACTTTCCAAGATAGCAGATAAGAATGCCGGGAAGCCAAAACGTGTGGATGATCCTATTGCCAGAGTGCAATACGAATTGAATAAACTAAAAAATCCCACAACAGGGCAAATCCCATTAAATATTCGCGCATTAGAAAAACAATATGTGCTTTCCTCTGCTTCCGGATTACAATCGCGACTAAAAGCAGGTGGTTTGACTTTTGCAAACAGTGGCCCTAAGAATGTTGGAGGTAGAACCAGAGCACTGGCGGTTGATATTTCAGATGCTACCGGAAATACTATTCTGGCTGGTGGAGTTACCGGAGGAATGTGGAAATCGACCAATAACGGGACTTCATGGACTCGCACCACTACTTTGGATCAACATCCCAGTGTTACCGCTATTGCACAAGATCCAAGATCAGGACAAACCAATACCTGGTATTATACAACCGGAGAATACAGTGGATCGGCAGGTGCTACAGGTGCTTTTTATGCAGGAAATGGTGTTTTTAAATCTACAGATAATGGGGACAGCTGGACTCCACTAAGCGTCACTGCCACCGATAAATTCTCTACTTTTGATAACTTATTTGATATTTGCTGGAATGTTTGTGTAGATCCTAATAATGGAGATGTATATGTGGCTACTTATGGTGCCATTTATATCTCGAAAGATGGTGGAGCTACCTGGACAAATGACCTGCCTAGTTCTTCGGACAAACAATATTCTGCTTATACCGATGTAATTTGTACTGCTGATGGAGTGAAATACGCTGCCCTAAGTAGTAGTGGTGATCAAAATAAAGGTATCTGGAGAAAGGGTTCGGGTGCAACAGATACTTGGATTGATATTACGCCAAGCAATTTTCCAACTAGCTATAGGCGAATTGTATTGGCAAATGCTCCAAGCAGTGCCAGTGCTGAAATCGTTTATTTACTAGCTCAAACATCCGGTTCAGGAACAAATGGACATAGTCTTTGGAAATTAAATTACCTGACTACTGCAAGCTGGACCAATCTTTCCCAGAACATACCAGCAGGTGGTGATGGCGACCGCGATGTAGATGGTTACGATTCTCAAGGCTCCTACGATATGGTTATCAAGGTAGCTCCCGATGATGAGAATATGGTTTTTATCGGAGGAACCAACCTTTTCCGTTCCGATGACGGATTTGCATCTACAAGTAAAACCTTTTGGATTGGCGGATATGCTACCGAAAACAATGTGAGTCAGTACGACAATCACCACCCAGACATACATGCTTTAGCTTTTAAAGCAGACAATACTAGTTTGCTGTGTGGACATGATGGTGGAATTAGTTTAACTATCAACTATAAAAAGACCAGCGATTCAACCCCTGGCGATGATCACAACAAACCGGTAGATTGGAAATTTTTGAACAATGGATATCTAACTACACAGGCTTATACAGTTGCTATAGACAATGATATCACTAGCAGCGAATTTATGTTGAGTGGTTTTCAGGATAACGGAACATGGTTGGCAAGAAGTTCTTCTCCAAATATGAACTGGGATGCCTTTGGTTCGGGAGATGGTAGCTTCTGTGCGATTTTCGATCAAGGCAAGCATTTTCTTTCTTCTTCTCAAAATGGAACTGTATACGTAGAGACAGATCCTGATGCAGAAAATTATAATTGGACCAGAGTAGATCCTGATGGCGCTGTTGACCAGCTCTTCATCAATCCGTTTATTGTGGATGCCAATAATAGCGAAATCATGTACTATGCCGATGGTTCCTATGTATGGCGCAATACCGATATCTTTCAAATACCACGAATGTCCACTTCCAGTGCAACAAAAAACTGGGAGAAATTGGAAATTTCAAAAGCAAGCGGAACAGTATCTGCATTGGAATCTTCTGTATATCCTGCTCACATTTTATATTATGGAACAAGTAATGGAAAAGTATATAAGCTGGAAAATTCTCATTCCCCTTGGGCAAAACAAAGCGATATTACCGGAACAAATATGCCTGATGGCTATGTTAGTTCCATCGATGCCAATCCACTTAATGCAAATGAAGTGCTGGTAAGTTTCTCCAACTACGGAGTAGAAAGTATTTTTTATACCAAAGATGGCGGTGCCAACTGGACTCCGGTAAGTGGTAATCTGGAAGATGGTTCTGATACCGGTAATGGTCCTTCCGTTCGGACAGTATCCTTTATGGTATCTCCTACCGATACAACTTATTATGCCGGTACCAGTACCGGATTGTACAGCACTACTACCCTGAGCGGTGCAGCTACAGTATGGACTCAGGATGCGATGGATAAAATCGGAACTACCGTTGTGGATATGATTAAAAGCCGACGCGATGGTTTTATCGCGGCAGCAACACATGGTAATGGAATCTTTACTGCAAATGATGATTTTAGCGCCTCTGCTCCTGTTGCCTTAATTGGTATGACTCAGGATTCTGTATTTTTTGGCGAATCGGTTGATTTCATGAACCGTACCATAGGGGATGGAACGATTACTTATGAATGGACTTTTGAGGGAGCTGAAACAACCAGTTCTACAGACGAACATCCACAGGATATAGTATATAAAACACCAGGAACCTATATGGTATCTTTAACTGCCACCAATAGTATCGGATCTACTACCCAAACCATTAATTCGGCAATAGTAGTTAAATCGGTGCAAGCCAAATTTGCAGGCAGTCCAACTACCGTGGATGTCGGCAAGCAGGTTACCTTTACTGATAAAAGTAGCGGTACACCAACCAGTTGGAACTGGAGTTTTCCGGGTGGAGATCCTGCCACTTCAACAGAACAAAATCCGGTAGTAACTTACAATACGGTTGGTACTTTTGATGTGAGCCTGAAGGTTGGTGATGCTTCCTTTACGGATACCGATCTTCAATCCGATTATATTACCGTTCTCGATCCCGATGATTTTGATGACAGATGGTTGTACAATATACTTCCGGAATTTGAAGATCAGTTGAGCCAATTTGTTTTTACCGGCGACAATTCGGGATATGTAACAGGACATAATAGCTTTAGCATTCCGCAGTATGCTGAGAAATTCACCATTCCCAATCCTAATTTAAATGCAGTAAAACAGGTACAGATTTACCCATCGGTATTAGTAACGAAATCTACCGATCCAAAAATCAATATTAAAATATGGAATGGAACCACCGAACCAGAAACTGAGGTTTACAAAAAAGCGGTTTCCTTTTCGGATTTAACCAAAGGACAATTCACGACGATTGATCTTGATTTTCCGGTTGCTGTAAATGAAAATTTCTTTGTAGGATACGAGGTATTATACGATACTCCTGTAGATTCCTTTGCAGTTGCTCATTTACCTTTGGATACCATTGCCAATTACGATAATACTGCCTACATGCAATTTGATGGTTCGTGGACTGCCTACAATCAGATTTTTGCAGGAAATCCGAATACAGCCCTTGCAATTAAGGCTTTGGTAGGATTTGATGCTGGTGCAACAGGTATTGATGATAAATTAACAGATAAAAAAGTGGAAAAACTGACAATCTATCCGAATCCAATGGTAGATAATGCTCATGTAGTATTCCCAAATCAGAACAATCAAAAATATCGTTTGGTAGTGGTTGATGCCACAGGACGAGTCGTTCGAATCATCGATAACATCACAGGAAATAATGTAATCATCAACAGGGAACAGCTAAAACCCGGATTGCATATCATTAACTTATCGGGAGAAAAGATTTATCGAGGAAAACTCCTGGTGAAATAACAGCTACTTTTCCGAATCAATAAAAAAGAGCTTGTCCGATTGGGAGGGCACTGAAAATCCCCTTTAAATTTCCATCGGGGTGAAAATATATAAGGTTGTAGAATGAGTATTTCACATACTTCCAGCTACAACCTTATTTTTTTGAAGTAAATTCCTGGTGCCTCAAATCGACGCTATTTGAGTTTTTA
>NZ_RJJX01000122.1 GCF_003996985.1 Ancylomarina longa | reverse complement strand
TACCACATCGAGCCCGTTCCAGGAGAAGAAACTCAATTTATTGCGTATGTAGCTTATCCCTTAGACCTTTTTGAAGAAGGTTCGGTTACTAACATGTTTACCTCGATTGTGGGTAATGTATTTGGGTTCAAAGCCCTGGCTGCTCTACGTCTAGAGGATCTGCGAATCCCTCCTGCTTATRYTAAAACTTTYCAAGGMCCRCCTCATGGYATCCAAGTTGARAGAGATAARTTGAACAAGTATGGWCGTCCCCTATTRGGATGTACTATTAAACCWAAATTGGGGTTATCYGCKAARAACTAYGGTAGAGCAGTTTATGAATGTCTACGTGGTGGACTTGAYTTTACCAAAGATGATGARAAYGTGAACTCCCAACCATTTATGCGTTGGAGAGWCCGTTTCTTATTTTGTGCCGAAGCWMTTTATAAAKCACARGCTGAAACAGGTGAAATCAAAGGGCATTAYTTGAATGCTACTGCRGGTACATGCGAAGAAATGATCAAAAGAGCTGTATTTGCCAGAGAATTGGGAGTTCCTATCGTAATGCATGACTACTTAACAGGGGGATTCACCGCA
>NZ_RJJX01000121.1 GCF_003996985.1 Ancylomarina longa | reverse complement strand
TTTTAATACCACAAAGTTCAAGTATATACATGGAGGGATTTTCACAAACACACAAAACATTCAAAATGGATCTTACAAGTACTATCATTGGGTATCACGTGCTGTGCTCTATGTAAACGTGTGAGGAAATTGTGTTTTTATGCATCTCAACATGGTGAGTGAGATTATGAGATCAGCATTACTAATTGCAATATGTGTTCTGTGAACGTGCCGTCTTCTATCTCTGAATAAAACCATGTAATATACAGTGTATATATAACGGTATTCGAGAGATCGTGCACTCAGTTGTCACAATACATTCACTGATTTATATTAGTTATGAGAGCACAGTGAGTCGGAGCTTTGTTTTCATTACTTCTTTGACGAATACTATTATCTGAGTAGATAAATACGTATAAAAATATTTCAGTCAATTAGAGGTTTTTACGGGCTTCTTATCGGAGCTTTGTTTTCATTACTTCTTTGATGAAATGTTATTTGTCCATTATTTACGGGTCGCTGTATTTTCTTGTGTCAACCCTTGTACTCATCCTACATGTTGGATACTGTGAAATTAACTTTTAATACCACAAAGTTCAAGTATATACATGTTTACGGGTCGCTGTATTTTCTTGTGTCAACACTTGTAATCATCCTACATGTTGGATACTGTGAAATTAACTTTTAATACCACAAAGTTCAAGTATATACATGGAGGGATTTTCAC
>NZ_RJJX01000119.1 GCF_003996985.1 Ancylomarina longa | reverse complement strand
CAAACCAATTAAATACCCATAGTTCCGGCGACATTGTCCAACTATGTTTTATCCTTTATTTAGAACTATTCTCAGAATCTAAAATCGGTATTCTAAATAATGTTTTGTTAGTTTTAACAAACGAAAGGATAAAACACTTTTACGTTGTTAATGACAAATGGATTTACCTCACAACAATGATTGATTTAGCAGATCGACAAGTTGTTGGCTGGTCATTAAGTAAGGATATGACATATGAAAACACAGTTCTTAAAGCATGGAATATTGCACGTAAGCGAAGACAAATAATTGATGAATTTTTACTTCATTCAGATAGAGGTATTCAATATGCTTGCAATAAAATAAGAAATGTTTTTAGGGATAACGATAAAATAAATAGAAGCATGAGCAGAAAAGGTAACTGCTGGGATAATGCCGTAGCAGAAAGTTTTTTTAAAACAATTAAGTCTGAAATGATATACCGTAATGACTTTAAATCGTTTACTCACGCATATAATGAAGTATATGATTATATCGAAAACTGGTATAATATTAAGTTTAGGATCAATCCTGTCCTAAACATTTTTCCACTATCATTATCTCAACCTAGAATCGCACATTTCAGTGGTATTTAAGTCATATTCTAAAATAGCACCCCCTGGATTGCAATTATAGGCTTTGGTTTTGGTTGATCAAAAGGTTCATCGAGCCATTTCTGGAGATCGATTTT
>NZ_RJJX01000116.1 GCF_003996985.1 Ancylomarina longa | reverse complement strand
TCCTCGTCCTGGTCGACGATTCCTCGGACCCGATAGATTTTTCTCGACGATTTCCACTCCTGGTCGACGAWTCCTCGGACCCGGTCGATGAAGYCTCGGRCSTSGWCGRCKAYTTCRRCCCCTGGTCGACAAMTCCTCGGMCCCSKTCGMCGMTTCCTCGTCCTGGTCGACGATTCCTCGGACCCGATAGATTTTTCTCGACGATTTCCACTCCTGGTCGACAAATTTTCGGACCCGGTAAACTTTTCTCGACGATTCCAAGTCCAGATCGACGATTCCTCGGACCCGATTTTTTCCCCTCGACGATTTCAAGTTCTGGTCGAGGAATCCTGGACGATTTCCGCAACAATCACCAGTTTTCATTTTCTCTTTACTTGGCATGGGGTTGTCATATTGAACGTTTGTGTTCATATCACCAAGTGTTTGACTTTTCAACAACTACCTTGTGTTTCATCCATCATTTGATGCTAGTTCTTAGCTTTTACAACTTTCTTAGCTTGAGAACTATCTCACACTTCTATCTCCCCAAGCATTCTCTTTTGTTTCTTTTCGAACAAGTCTGTCTCTTGACTTACTCTTCTCACTATGCACCTTCGTGAGTGTAACCCCAAGCATTCTCTTCTGTTTCTTTTCGAACAAGTCTGTCTCTTGACTTACTCTTCTCACTATGCACCTTCGTGAGCGTCTCCCCACGCTTTCTCTTCCGTTTCTTTTTGGACAAGTCTA
>NZ_RJJX01000115.1 GCF_003996985.1 Ancylomarina longa | reverse complement strand
GGTAAGTGAACGGTATGTTAGTTGTTATGTTAAAAATGCATGAAATTGATAAATTGTGTTTCTACATGAGATGAAACGATGTAAATTACTTGTTGTCACTGCTGGTGCATCTATCTTTGTGATATTTCTGTTAGTTTTGTATAAAGAAGTCTTGTAAACATAGATAGGAATGAGTGTTGAATATGTAGTATGTGTCAGGCCGATCAGATATAGTAAAGATCGTGCAGGTGGTGGTGGTGGTGGTGGTGGTGGTCACATTGCAGAYCGATSCASAGWATTCCATCAGCAWTTTTSAMGGTTAGACTATATCACATTGGTAATGAATGATTCAATGAATAACTGACTGTTCATAACATTATACTGCAATTCAATCCATTTCATTATTATTATTATTATTATTATTGTTATGATTTACTGACATGAGAGAGTGACTCTTGTGACCATCACCTTTAATTACTACTTTAGTAATGATTACATTTGAATTTGCAATATTTCTTCTCTATTAAACAAACGTTTGACTTGATTGTTCAATAGGAATTTWCGCCTTATTGAATGGAAATGCATTTTGTGGTGTTACGTGGTAAGTGAACGGTATGTTAGTTGTTATGTTAAAAATGCATGAAATTGATAAATTGTGTTTCTACATGAGATGAAACGATGTAAATTACTTGTTGTCACTGCTGGTGGATGAAACGATGTAAATTACTTGTTGTCACTGCTGGTGCAT
>NZ_RJJX01000013.1 GCF_003996985.1 Ancylomarina longa | reverse complement strand
AACGTAAAAGTGTTTTATCCTTTCGTTTGTTAAAACTAACAAAACATTATTTAGAATACCGATTTTAGATTCTGAGAATAGTTCTAAATAAAGGATAAAACATAGTTGGACAATGTCGCCGGAACTATGGGTATTTAATTGGTTTGTTTTTTCGACAAGTAGTTTCGGACTTCCTATTTGCTGTGTGTGGCAGGAAACCAGAGCGTTTCATAAAGATTTTTCGTTCAGAATAGAGCATAGTTTACCCTTTAAGCCAATACTATTAAATTTACTTTTTGATATTCAAAGAACGTTTTGATCCTCCAATCAATCACGTTTCAGGTTTTGGCAAAGCCCTGCATAAGATTCTGCCTTTTTTACATTTTGGGCAATGGCTTACATCTTTGCCTGTGAGTAAAGTGTAAATTTMAATAGCTGATAATACCTCGTATTCTGGGATGGCAAGTTTGTATTAATTGCGTATTTCAGGAAGTCAGATCTGACAAAAACCGTTGGCAAAACGTTCCCGACAGCTGGATTTGGAGAAACTCTGAAATATCCCCATATATTATATGCAGTGAGYAGGAARAGCAGCTTGTATTAGTRCGGAGAACCGGTTMCWGATTGCCATRCTCGTGGTACTGAAGCCCGACAAATACCTAAAACAATGCCATGCTGCWGCTCCCAAAGTGCGGCAAGTGACTAAACCTACCCCGACAAGGGGGTTCCCTAAGTGCCTCGTTTAGCTCACCGACTTAAAAATCGGACCTGGATAAGCTACTCGTCGGGGTATCGGAGGGTAAAATTCCAGCTTTGGAACCTACTCGCCGGGGTTCCCCTACTAAAGGTTCGGGCTTGCTGAGTTAAAATCCGAGCCTCGGGACCTAAAATCCGGACTTCAAGAGCTAAAAATACCCCCTCACCCACCTACTGGATATTGTTCAATATAAATCAACAAACACCAATATATACGGGTATTTAATACAAAAAAAAACAGGACATAACACCCTGCCCTGTTTTCAACACTATATGCTTAAAATTATTCTTCCGTCTCTACCGGATTACTTTCCGCTTTGTGTCCCGGAAAATACCTTTTTAATACATCATAAATCGGTATTGCCGATTCTTGCTGTTCCCGTGCATAGTAACGAACCGAACGGTAAAAGGTAAGTGCATCATGATAGTTATCGTGATCTAACAACACTTTAGTATCGGACAACTGACGTTGAATTACATCCAAACGCAAGATCATATCTTCTACTTGTTTTCGCGCATCAAAATCACGAGTAAACTCATCTACATCAACAAAAGCGGGTATTAGCTGTGGATTTTGTTCCATCATAACCTGGCACTTATTCACAAACAACTTGTTTATGTCATTAATCGAACCCAAATTCTGGCGATCTTCGCTACTCAAATCGGGTGTGTTTTTCGATGCCATACTTTCCAGGCTACTTAGGCTCTGTTCCAGTGTCTCCTTTTCTTCGGGAGTAAACACTAATTGTATTAAATCATTTTTTTTCATGATAATATGATTTTTAATTAATACCAATCCGACAGGTATTCTACCCATCGAATTATTGACTTTATTAAAAAAAACAGATATGGATTGGCTGCTCCTCCCCATGATGTTAGGATCTGTTTTAATGCGACATTAAAGTTAATAATAATCAAATACCATTTTTAACAATACGTTTATTTAAAACCATTCTAAAAAACAATTCAGACAATCTGTTTTTATCCATAAGTGTATTTCGTCAAGTCTAAACACCATATTTTTCTTTAGAATACGGCATACAGGCATTTTTGAGGTGCTGTTATTTATACAGAATCTAAATTAATAGGGAAACAAAACCACAGGGAATTCACGAATTTTTTCACGAATACGTCAAACTAACTGTATTCAATACAGATAGACTAGAAATTGTAATCTCCAGTTTACAAAAGCAAGGAACTCCCTCTATTTAAACACGCTATAAATTGACTTTACCCGGAATAAAATGTAGTGTAAAGTGTTATTTTTGTCGCGGTGTTAAATATCACACCTGTTTGATTTATCTGATTTAATAGGTATTAGCCTATTTAAAATCTTTAATAAGGGGGAAGTTATTCATGCAAAATCCCAGTAAAATTGATCACGAGGGGAGCATTCTCGAAATAGAGGATGGTAAGATAACGGTAGGTATCATTAATGTATCTGCCTGTTCGGCTTGTCATGCAAAAGGTGCTTGCAGCATGTCCGATATGAAGGAAAAATCAATTGAGATAGTTGATTACAGCAATCAATACAGCCTGGGAGAAAGGGTGAAAATCACCTATCAGGAATCCTTGGGATGGTTAGCAATGACTTTGGCATATGTAATTCCATTTGTTTTGGTAATCCTTACCCTTCTTATCTCAACAATACTTATATCCAGTGAACTAATCAGCGGAATTTTGGCTCTGGCCATTTTATTCCCTTATTATATCGTATTGTCCTTTTATAAAGGGCGATTAAAGAAAACGTTTTCATTTACTATCGAAAAAATTGTAAACATTTAATTCTATGAGCATTATAGTCATCACTATTCTGGCTTTGTGTGCTATTGGCGTTACATCAGCTATCATACTGTATTTTGTAGCACAAAAATTCAAAGTGTACGAAGATCCTCGCATCGACGAGGTGGAAGAAGCATTACCTGCAGCAAATTGTGGCGGGTGCGGTTATCCCGGATGTAGAGGTTTTGCCGAAGCATTGGTAAAAGCCGATAATATCGACAATTTTCTTTGTCCTGTGGGTGGAGCACCTGTTATGGCCCATGTAGGTGCCATTTTAGGACATGAAGTAAAAGCAGCAGAACCAACGGTTGCTGTTGTTCGTTGTAACGGAACCTGTGAAAATCGTCCCAAAACAAATAGTTACGATGGAGCAGCATCTTGTTCTATAGCAGCATCGCTTTACGGAGGAGAAACTGGTTGTCAGTTTGGTTGTTTAGGCCTTGGCGAATGTGTGGATGCCTGTAATTTCGACGCCATGTATATGGATGAAGAAACAGGTCTTCCGGTAATTGATGAAGACAAGTGTGTTTCCTGTGGTGCCTGTGTAAAAGCTTGCCCTAACGACATTATCGAGCTTCGTAAAAAAGGTCCGAAAAGCCGCAGAATATTTGTCTCGTGTGTGAACAAAGATAAAGGTGCTGTAGCCAAAAAGGCTTGTAGTGTTGCCTGTATCGGTTGCGGTAAATGTGTAAAGGAATGTCCTTTCGATGCCATTACCCTTGAAAATAATTTGGCTTATATCGATTACAATAAATGTAGATTGTGCAGAAAGTGTGTGGTTGTTTGCCCAACACATGCAATTCATGAACTAAATTTTCCACCACGCAAGGAAAAGCCGGTTGCTGCCGATACCAAAACAGTAAAACCTGTTGTTAGCCCAAAAGCACAAACCGAGGCGAAAACAAATGATTCGAAAGAAGAAACATCTGATAACAAATAAAATTAAGTACTTAGAGTTTAAAGTATTTAGGAGTACTTAAAGTTGTAAAATAACTTTAGATATTTTTTAACTCAAGGCACTCATAAATACTTAAGACACTTAAATATAAACAGGAGGAACATCAGTGTTAAAAACATTTTCTATAGGAGGTATTCATCCAGCCGAGAACAAATTGTCGGCAGACAGCGCAATCCAGGTATTGCCAATACCCCAAATGGTTAGCATTCCAATTGCTCAACATATTGGAGCACCTGCTACACCTGTTGTTAAAAAGAACGACCAGGTTAAAGTAGGACAGCTAATCGCTAAATCATCCGGATTTGTATCCGCAAATATTCACTCTTCGGTTTCGGGAACAGTTTTCAAAATAGATGCTATTGTTGATGGAACTGGTTTTAGAAGAACCGCTATCATCATTAAAGTAGATGGCGATGAGTGGATGGAAGAAATCGACCGCAGCGAAGATTTGCTTAAAGAGATTACTGCAAGCAAAGAGGAGATTATAAAAAAGATAGCCGATGCCGGTATTGTTGGATTGGGTGGAGCTACTTTCCCTGCTCATGTAAAACTATCGGTTCCTCCGGGAAAAACGGCCGAGGTTTTAATCATCAATGCAGTGGAATGCGAACCTTATCTTACTTCTGACCACCGCGTAATGTTGGAAAAAGGAGACGAAGTACTGGTTGGTACTCAAATCCTGATGAAAGCTTTAGATGTAAAAAGAGCCATCGTCGGAATCGAAAATAACAAACCTGATGCCATTGCTCATCTCACAAAACTGGCAGCCAACTATCAGGGAATAGAGATTTGTCCTTTAAAAACACAATACCCTCAAGGGGGGGAAAAACAGCTGATTGCTGCTACTATCAAACGCGAAGTTCCATCCGGAGCACTTCCTATTGAGGTGGGCGCTGTGGTTCAAAATGTAGGGACTTCCCTTGCTGTTTACGAAGCAGTTCAAAAAAACAAACCACTAATTGAGCGTGTTGCTACCATTACCGGAAAATCATTACAAAATCCTTCGAACTGGAAATTCAGAATCGGAACTCCTGTTCATGATTTGATTGATGCTGCTGGCGGATTACCTGAAGATACTGGTAAAGTGATTGGTGGCGGTCCGATGATGGGAAAAGCATTATCCAACCTTGAGGTTCCTTTAACCAAAGGAAGTTCGGGATTATTGCTTTTACCTCGCGAAGAAGCAATTCGTAAAGACAGTAAAAACTGTATCCGATGCGGTAAATGTGTATCTGTTTGTCCGATGGGTTTAGAACCATTCTTATTGATGGTTTTGGCTGAGAAGAAAAACTACGAGAGATTGGAGAAAGATGCCGTAATGGATTGTATCGAATGTGGTTCCTGTAGTTTTACTTGCCCTGCAAATCGTCCACTTTTGGACTATATCCGATTGGGAAAAGGAAGAGTGGGACAAATTATGAGATCCAGAAAATAAATATTTTAAGTGCCTTAAGTACTTAAAATACTTTAACAATAACAATCCGAAGTACTTTTAACTTACAAACTTTAAGTACTGGAATGAATAAATTGAAAATTAATTAACAAATAATAAATATGAACACCAAAGTACTTGTCGCCCCTTCTCCACACGTACATAGTGGAGACACCATACAAAAAAACATGTATGGAGTGGTTTTTGCGATGCTTCCGGCGCTTGTTTTTTCGTTCGTTTACTTTGGCATGGGTGCCATTATCGTTACCCTAACCGCTGTAGCATCCTGTTATCTTTTTGAATATACCATACAAAAATACCTGCTTAAAGGTGAACCAACTATTAACGATGGTTCGGCTTTAATTACAGGTATGCTGTTGGCATTTAATGTTCCTGCTAATCTTCCTATCTGGATCATTATTATTGGAGCTTTAGTTGCAATCGGAATTGGAAAAATGACCTTTGGAGGATTGGGAAACAATGTTTTTAATCCAGCATTGGTAGGTCGTGTATTTCTACTGATCTCCTTTCCGGTTCAAATGACAAGCTGGCCGAAACCTTTAGGATTTAGCACTTCTTATTTCGATGCTGAAACAGCTGCTACTCCTCTTGCTCTTATCAAAGAGGGATTGAAAAAAGGAGAAGCACTTTCCAGTTTGATGCCTCATGTACCTTCCAATATGGATATGTTCCTGGGTAATATGGGTGGATCAATGGGTGAGATCGCCGGTGCAGCTTTAATCTTGGGATTATTTTATATGCTCGCGAAAAAAATCATTAGCTGGCACATCCCAATTACCATTCTGGCTACTGTAGCAATATTTTCAGGTATTCTTCATTTAGCAAATCCTGAAGCATATGCTGGACCTATGTTCCAACTATTAAGTGGAGGTTTGCTTCTGGGAGCTATTTTTATGGCTACTGACTACGTTACCTCGCCTATGTCGAATAAAGGAATGATCATATATGGTATCGGAATTGGATTTTTAACAGTTATAATCCGTGCTTTTGGAGCATATCCCGAAGGAGTATCTTTTGCTATTCTAATTATGAATGCATTTGTTCCTTTAATTAATGCATACATTAAACCTAAACGTTTCGGT
Source organism: Ancylomarina longa (assembly GCF_003996985.1). Lineage (GTDB taxonomy): Bacteria > Bacteroidota > Bacteroidia > Bacteroidales > Marinifilaceae > Ancylomarina_A > Ancylomarina_A longa. Next base: position 85,771 of record NZ_RJJX01000013.1, on the reverse strand, counting down.
GAAAAAAGGAAATAATCATGGCTGAGAAAAGAGAATCAACATTTATAAATATGGTTCTGGTGTTATTTGTTGTAACACTAGTAGCTTCTGCTGCTTTGGGTGGAGTTTACGAAATCACCAAAGAACCAATTGCCGCTGCTAAGCTGGCAAAAAAACTGAATGCAATAAAGGAAGTTGTTCCTGCATTTGATAATAATCCTAGTGAAGAAGCCTATAAAGTTGGAATAAACGAAAAGGACACTCTAGAATTTTATCCTGCTAAAAAAGATGGAAAATTAGTCGGTACTGCAGTTAAAACATTCACTAGTAAAGGATTTGGTGGAAATGTATGGGTAATGGTTGGTTTTAAACCTGATGGAACCGTGTACAATTATTCGGTTTTAGAACACAAAGAAACCCCGGGATTAGGAACCAAGATGGTAAAATGGTTTAAACCTACGGATCCAGCACGTGAAAAATCCAGCATTATTAATAAAAATCCGGGAACAGTAAACTTCACTGTAAGCAAAGATGGTGGAGATATTGATGCGATAACCGCAGCAACAATTAGTTCCAGAGCATTTTTAGATGCCATTCGGACTGGCTATAACGAGTATATGAAAAAAAATCAAAAGAAGGAGGAGGTAAGCAATGAGTAACTTACAACATTTCACCAAAGGATTTATTAAAGAAAATCCAACTTTTGTATTGCTACTTGGAATGTGCCCTACTTTGGGTGTAACATCCTCGGCAATTAATGGCCTGGGAATGGGTTTAGCCACAGCTTTTGTTCTTATCATGTCGAATATGGTAATTTCAATGGTTAGTTCGCAGATTCCGGATAAAGTGAAGATCCCTTCATTTATTGTGATTATTGCAGCATTTGTTACCATCATCAGTTTTCTAATGGAGGCTTATACTCCCACATTGTTTATTCAATTAGGTGTTTTCATTCCTCTTATTGTAGTAAACTGTATCGTATTAGGTCGCGCAGAAGCTTTTGCTTCTAAAAACAAAGTTTTACCATCTATCTTAGATGGTGCAGGTATGGGTTTAGGATTCTCGATGGCATTAACACTTTTAGGTTCTATTCGTGAATTCTTAGGCAGTGGTAAAATCTTTGGCATTTCTCTTTATAGTGATAATTACGGTATGCTGATATTTGTTCTGGCTCCAGGTGCTTTCATTGCATTGGGATACCTAATTGCTATTATTAATCGCATTAAAAAAGCATAAATAAAAATTACCATGGAATTTATTATTATAATTATATCAGCCATATTCGTAAATAATGTTGTGCTAGCTCAATTCCTGGGAATTTGTCCATTTTTGGGTGTTTCCAAGAAAGTATCTACAGCTGTAGGTATGTCGAGTGCAGTAACTTTTGTAATGATTCTGGCTACGATTGTAACCTATTTAATTCAAAAAAACATACTGGATCCTTTTGGTATTGGCTTCATGCAAACCATTACTTTTATTCTGGTAATTGCAGCCTTGGTTCAGTTAGTTGAGATTATCTTAAAAAAGGTGAGTCCTGCTTTATATCAGGCTCTAGGTGTTTTCCTTCCTTTGATCACCACTAACTGTGCTATTTTAGGTGTGGCTATTTTGACCATTCAAAAAAACTACGATCTTATGGAAGCGGTAGTATTTTCCGGATCTACTGCCATTGGTTTTGGTTTGGCACTTGTTATTTTTGCTGGCTTAAGAGAACATTTAGATATGGTTGATCTGCCTAAAGGTATTAAAGGAACTCCCGCAGCATTAATCGTTGCAGGATTACTTGCAATGGCCTTCATGGGCTTTTCAGGAATTGTGTAATCAAAAATCAATTCATTATATTTCCCAGGCAACTCATTTTGAGTTGCCTTTTTTATTGCCTGATTTCTTCTCTACATAAGCAATAACCTTAGCTTTATCAAAAATCTTGTGTAAATCCATCAGAATAATTAACTTAGAAACAAATGCGATTCAATGTGGCGCTCAACCACCACGATATTACACACTAAAACACGTTGAGGTTTCATGCTAAATAAAATGAAATTCCGCACCCGAGTGCTTGCTGGCTTCGGACTAATTCTACTGTTTACGGTATCATTTGTTGTCCTCTCTATTTACCAACTAAAAAACTTAAGAGAAGAATCTGAATTTATCTATAACCACACTTATACTGTGAGTAATAGCGTAAGAGATATCAATACTCACATTCAGATTATGGAAAGTGCCATGAAGGATATTCTTTTGGCAAATACACAAGAACAATTCGATCAGGCTATTGATACCATCAATCTTTATCATCTTAAAGTTATGACCGAATTCGATACCGTCTTCAATCGATTTTTAGGCGATAAACGGGATGTGGGAATTGCATATCACACCTTTGTTGAATGGGAGAAAATCAGAAATCAGATAATTGATTTAAAGGTTAGTGGAAAAGAGCTTACAGCAAAACAAATGGTAGACGGTATTGCTACTGCACATCTGAATAAATTAAAAGAAAAAACCAAGGTAATGACTGATTTTGCTGAGAACATGGCAACTACCAGTTATAGAGAAGCTTCGGAAACTCATCAAAAAACTATATTCTGGTTTACCATCATATCTATTCTAATAGTTATAGCCAGTTTAGTTATTACCTATTTTATTTCTGATAGTATTTCAAGACCGATTAAAAAATTCATATATAAAGCACAAGCAATTTATCAGGGGCAAGGATATGGTTCTGCGCAACGAATGAGTGAAGAATATCTACTCGATCGCTCCATAACTGAACTCACAGAAACCTATACCAAACTACAAAACGAGATAACAGAAAGAGAAAAAGGGGAAGAAACCATACGTGAGCAATATCGAGAAATTCATGAATATTCTGAAAAGCTGAGACTCTTTAATGAGAAGTTAGAGGATCGTGTTGCCAAACGAACTACTGCTCTTGCAGCAAGTGAAGAAAAATACCGGAATTTGATTAATGGTAGTACAGATATAATTCTGGTAAATGAATATCTTGGTAATGGTAATTCAAAAATTATTGAAGCCAATGACACCGCTTGTATTCTGCTAGGCTACTCGAAAGAGGAACTACTCAACCTCTCCATACAGGATTTCATTCAGGATCTCGATGCTGACTACGTGGAAAATTCTATAAAAAGATTAACCCGCGAGAAGCAGTTTCTTACTGAGCAAATTTTTATTTCCAAGTATGGTAAAACAACTCCAATGGAGACCGTTAACCAACTTGTGACCTTAAAAGGAAAGCATGTCATTCTATCAACTGCCCGCGACATTACCGAACGAAAACATGCCCAACAAGCCATCATACAAAGCGAGCGCAGATTAAAGAAAATGATTTACAAATCGCCTCTACCAATTGTAATTGCCGACGATCAACAAAATATTGAATATTTCAACGACAAATTTATCGAATTATTTGGTTATACTCTTCAAGATATCAAGACAGCAGAAGATTGGTATATGAAATGTTTCCCGGATATTGAGTATCGCGAAAAGGTGCGGAAAATATGGGATTTAGCAGTTAAGAAAGCCCAAAAAGAAAATTCAGACATCCCTAAGCAAGAGCTTGACATCTATACAAAAACCGGTGACCTCCGACATTGTGAATTTTTCATGGTTCCTCTCGACACTTCATCTATGATTATTATTAATGATATCACAACCATCATTAATACCCAGCAGGAACTGGTAAAATCAAAAGAGAAAGCGGAAGAAAGTGATCGTTTAAAATCGGCTTTTCTTGCCAATATGTCGCATGAAATTAGAACTCCAATGAATGGTATTATTGGTTTTGCCGATATGCTGCGCAAACCCGGTAAGAGCGACGATCAGCACAATACTTATATTGATATTATTTACAAGAGTTCTAACCAGTTGCTTAAAATTATTAATGATATTCTTGATATTTCTAAGCTAGATGCCGGCCAGACGATTGTTAAAGAAACACAATGTTCTGTGAATGTGCTTCTCGACGACCTTCACATGCAATTCAGCAAAGAAAATACTGCCGATGATGAAATAGAATTTAAGGTAAGCAAGTCCTTACCTAACAAAAAAGCTATAGTGATTACCGAAGAAAGAAAATTAAAGCAAGTACTGATTAATTTGTTGAATAATGCTTTTAAATTCACCTCATCGGGTCGAATAGAATTTGGATACAAATTACTTGAAAGCAATTTTCTTGAGTTCTATGTGAAGGATACTGGGATTGGTATTCCTAAAGAAAAAAGAGAAATTATCTTTGAGAGATTCCGGCAGGTAGAAGAATCTTTTACACGTAAATATGGTGGAACAGGTCTTGGCCTTGCTATCTCAAAAGGATTTGTAGAACTGATGGGTGGCAAAATCAGAATGAAAACGATGGAAGATAATGGAACTACCTTCTACTTTACAATCCCCTACAAACCAATAGAATTAGCGGCCTTATCTGATGTCAAATCTAAAAAAAAAGACTATCAGTGGGCTGATAAGTTGATTCTGGTTGTGGAGGATGACGAGACCAATTACAAATATATTAAAGCTGCACTCAAACCAACTAAGGTTAAAATATTGCATACCATTTCTGGCAACAAAGCGATTGAACTAAGTTTACGAAATCCAACTATTAATTTGGTATTAATGGATTTAAGGCTTCCGGATATTAACGGTTTAGAAGCTACACAATCCATAAAAAAAATGAGAGATAATCTTCCGATAATTGCTCAAACCGCAAATGCGTTTAGAGAAGATCGTAATAAAAGTATGGAGGCAGGTTGCGATGATTTTATTGCCAAACCTTTTGATGAAGGTAAATTATTGGATACCATCAACAAATACATCAAGAAAAACGAAAAGCTAGAAGCTTAATTGAAGTGTAAACTAAATAAATCGGTAGATTTTTGTTTCCCTATGAGCAATACATTTCCAATATGTGAATACTCTTTATCAAAGCTATTTTTATCTAATATGGAAGTTAATAAATCACCTGAAATAAGAAATCTGGTTTTGTAATTATTGCACATACTTTGAATTCGGGATGCAGTATTTATCGCATCTCCGTGATATGCAATTTCAGATTTTATATCTCCAACTTCTGCTACCATAACTTTACCGGAATGCACACCCGCTTTAAAGATTGGAACCATACCATAATGTTCCTGATAGTAATCTTTGTGCTTTTCCAGCGAATTATTAAAATCATAAAAAACCTGAATACATCTTATCTTTTCGATTCCTTCTTTCAACTTCCAGGTTAAAACCACTTCGTCACCAACAAACTGATAAATATGTGCTTTATTCTTGATTACAGCACTGGAAATATCTCTAAAACAATCCTGTATTAACCTACTGTATTTAAAATGCCCCAATTTTTCGGCATAATAAGTCGAAGATTTTAAATCCATAAACAAAAATATTCGATCCTCCTCCTTAGGTTTGAAATAGCGTCCTAATAAAAATTTCATTAATACTCCCCTTCCAAATTTTCGATCGATATCATGAAAGATTTCGATAAGTGTACCCACGATGAAGAAATAAGATAAAATCGCATAAAATAATTTCGATGTATATAAATACTCTAATTTTGAATATTGGGGAGGAAAATAAATCATTGTGAAAATACCATTCAAATGATAAAAACAATAAACTAATAGGAAGGCACTTAGAATATTTATGGAGAAAAGAACTAAAACAGAAAGCCAATAAGTAGGAATTTTGTGACGTACCGGATGTGTAATTTTGAATATCAACCCCCATATTAATCCAGAGAAGACTCCCGCCAAAGATGAGTTTTTTAAACTTACCGTATTTAGTATTGATATTTCACTACTATCGCTTAATTGAAATAAGACCAACAAATAAAATGCGATCATCCATATCAATATACTAGCAATAAAATAGCCACCAATATTGTATAACTTCTTTTTAAATTTGATCTTATTCATTTCTGTTAATAAAACTAACTAATTCATCAACATCATTATAGGTATTGATAATAAAATCCTGATTTAATTTTAAATGAAACAAATGATTTTTTAAAATTTTAATATTTTCATCTGATAGAACTACTAATTTAACAAGTCCATATTGATATAAAAATTCCCGATCGGTTTTTGTATTACGCATCAACATATTCAAATTTAAGGAGAGGCTGAATTACCAGGATTATCAAAACCCGGTAATCCTAATATTACAATCATTATTCAACCTACTCCCATCCTACTATATATTTCCTAATTCGCCAATAGATTTTAAAAAGCCTACTTCTTTTAGTTTATAGTTTATTTTAGAATCAATTAATTCGCTATAGGCTCGTTGCCAAAATGCCTGAGCATCTAACAATTCAGTAGTATTGGCCAATCCTTCATAAAAACTATTTTTAGTTAACTTCACATTTTCGCTGGCTTGTTTTAGTGACACTCGTGCCAATTCAATTTGTTCAAATGCCTCCTGTAAATTAAAATAGGATTGTTGCACTTCCAAACTTATCAGGTCTTTGGTTCTGTCTAATTCTAAAGCTTTTTGCCTTGTTCTGGACTTAGCTGCGGCTACACTATGCTTACGCTCTTTCCAATGAAATACAGGCATACTTAAATTTGCCTGTACAGCAAACAAATTCATATTGCCAGTTAAATTTGCAATATCACTCGTATAACTATAGGATGCTCCTACTCCAAGGTGTGGTAAATAATCAGATCTGCTCTCTATCTCCTTCTGCTTATTTATTTCCATCTGTTTTTCCAGCATCTTCAATTCAGGGCGCTGAGCAAGTGCTTTTCCTAAATAGTCTTGCTTAATTTCACTTTTCTGAATGGTAACAATAGTATCGGATGCGGTAACATTGTTATTTAAATTGGTACCAATTACCTGGCAAAGTGCCATTTTAGATAATTTTTGCGCATTACGGGAACGAAACAAATTTAATTTTGCCTGATTTAATTGTACTTGTACTTTTAACAATTCATTTTTAGTTGTTAATTCTAAATCAAAGGCATTTTGTAAATCCTGTACCAAAGCCGATAGCATTTCCACATACTTTGCTGCTAAATATACTTTCTCCTTAACGGATACCAAATTCCAATAGGCCTGATCGGTTTCTAATAACACATCCGATTTTTGAAGACTTCGATTAAAAATAGAAATTTCCCTTCCAAGCTTGGTAATATTATAGATACTATGAATTTTACCTCCCATATAAATTGGTTGGCTTAAATTTAAGTTGGCACTATAATAATCTACATTTCCCAAAGCAATATTGAACCCTGGAAAATAAACATCGCTGACTCCTGTATAAATTCCTTTCCGGGCCTCTTCTACACTATTCGCTGTCCCCAAAAAAAAGCCGGGAATATTTATATCACTGATATTATGGAAATAGTTATAGGTGCCTTCAGCCTTTAAATTTGGCAAAAACTGAGTAAAAGCAAAACTTACGTTAGATTTGCTTTCAATAATCATTTCTTCTGCTATTTTTATTTTTTGATTGTATTCCAATGCAAGTTTTCTACTCTCTTTTAGAGAAAGAATCTCTTGTGCTTTTCCCGGCAATACGAATAAACAAAAAATACCTAATATGTATAATCTCCTAGTCATTGTTAATAATTTATATATCCATTACATTCTTTGTTGACACCCTATAAAATATAGCATACAAGACAGGAACGATAATTAAAGTAATAATCGTTCCAATCATCAAACCAAACATGATCGCTACAGCCATACCTCCAAACAACTCATCACTTATTAGAGGAATCATACCTAAAATAGTGGTTGCTGAGGCCATCATCACCGGACGCATTCGGGAAATTGCCGAATCAACAATAGAATGTAAAACATCTTTTCCTTCCCGAACTTCCAAGTTAATCTGATCCAATAGTACAACAGCATTTTTAATCATCATACCCATTAATCCTAGTGTTCCGATTATTGCCATAAACCCAAAAGCTTTTCCAGTTATCAATAAGCCGTAACTTACTCCAATAAAAGCTAATGGAAGAATACTTACAATAATAATTGGCTGACGGAAATTATTAAACAACATCATGATAATGACGATCATTAACAAAAATGCAAGTGGTAAAAATTTACCAATACTTTCGTTCGCATCTTTACTCTGTTTGTATTCCCCTAGCCAGTTCAAAGCATAACCTTCAGGTAAAGGAATAGCCTCAATTTTAGGATGAATTTTTTTGAATACATCTGTTGCATTATAACCCGGTGCCGGATCGCATTGCACTTTTATAGCTCGTCGGCGGTCATACCTCCTAATAATTGGATTCTCAAAATCAATACTGAAATTGGAAACGACCTGTCGAAGAGGAAGACTCTTCGCTACACTTCCCCAAACTGGTGTGTTCTCGATACTCTCCATATAAGTATCTTTCTTCAATTTGGTTTTCAGTAAAATTGGGAGCATCTCATCCCCTTGATGAAAAGCACCAATCAGCAAACCATCTGTAGAACAAGCTAACGCATTGGAAACATCAGATCTGCTTATATGAGTCATTCGGGAACGAGCCTGAGAAAAATGAGGATTCCATACAGGAACCTGATTTTTCCAATTGTCGGTTACCTTTGCTGCCAACGGCTCATCTTTCATTATAAGCTTTGCCTGATTCGATAAATCTCTCAGCACTTTAGGATCAGGTCCGGAAAATTTTGCTTCTACCTGATATTCACTCTGAATTGCCGCATAATATCTAACCCTTGCCGTAGCAGAAGGATAATTCTCATTCAAGTAAACTTGTAATTTTTTTCCGAAATTTAAGGTTGCCTCATAATCTTTTGTATCTACAATTAACTCTCCATAATTCTGGTTTTGAAGATTAAATGGACGAACCAAAGTGTATCGTGCAGGTGTAGCACCTAAACTTGTTGTTACATTCAAGACCTCATCCTGCTTCATCAAATAGGATTCTATATCACTTAAATCTTTTTCAACACTGGAAATATCTGAACCTTCGGGAAGAAAATACTCCACAATAAATTGGTTGTATGCCAGATTTGGAAAAAATAATTGTTTCACATACTTAAAGCCAAAAATTGAAGAAATAAAAACAGCGAGAGTCAGCATAATAATTACAGTTTTATGACGTAGAGAATACTTCACAAAATGTTTGAATACTTGATAAATTTTACCACTATATGGATCCGATTTCCCATCTTCTCCTTTTTCATATTTTTTCCCTTTTAAAAATAGATCACAGAAATACGGGGTTTGTGTTAGTGCTAAAATCCAACTTAGAAACAACGAAATTGCGATTACCTGGAATAAACTCTGACAAAATTCGCCTGTACTATCGGGAGATAGATAGATGGGTAAAAAAGCAAGAATTGCAACTAATGTTGCGCCTAATAAGGGTAAAGCTGTTTGCTTCGATGATTTTGTCATCGCTAATTTTCGCGGCACTCCCTTTTTTAAATCAACCAAAATCCCGTCAGCTATTACAATAGAATTATCAACTAACATCCCCATGGCAACAATAATTGCAGCAAGACTTACTCGCTGTAGAGTAATATCCATGCCTAACATCACAATAAAAGTTCCCAAAATGGTAAATATTAATCCACTCCCTATAAGCAAACCCGTACGAAATCCCATGGTTAGCAGAAGTACAAAAACAACAATCAAGACAGATTCTATTAAGTTAATCATGAATTGTCTGATTGCACTCTCCACTCGTTCTGGTTGATAAAATACTTTATTCACATTTATCCCAACGGGAATATTAGATTTTAACTCATCTATTCTTTTTTGAACTTTTTCTCCTAATTCAATAACATTTCCACCTTTTTCCATAGCTATGGACAAACCTATTGCAGGTATGTTATCATACTTTAATTTCTGAGAATAGGGCTTAATGTAATCTTTACTTATATTGGCAACGTCTTTTAAAAAAACCGAATTTTCACCAGTTCCTGATATCAATAAATTTTTAAGATCCTCCAACTCATGGAAGTTTCCTTCTGAAGCAATCCTAATTCTATTATTCCCCAATTTTAAAGCTCCGGGATTCACCATCTTATTCTGGTTATTAAGAATTTTAGCAACCTGATAGGGATGAATTCCCAAATAGGCCATCTTCTCCTGTGAAAGCTCAATATTTACACATGCTTGCTGTTCCCCAAATAGATTAATTCGTTTCACTCCTGGTACTAGAAGCAATTCTCTTTTTATATATCTCGAATAATTTCGCAATTCCTCATAGGAGAATCCATCGCCACTCATTGCCAGAAAAATACCATATACATCTCCGAAATCATCCAATACCATTGGTGTGTGAGTGCCTTGCGGTAATCGGCCATTCACATCACGTACCTTACGACGAAGAACATCCCAAATCTGAGGTAACTCCTTGGTTCTTATTGACTTTTTAATATTAACGGTAATTTCAGAGTAGCCTGCCAAGGAACGAGACTCAATATTGTCGATATTATCCATACTCTGAATGGCATTTTCCAATAAATCGGTAACCTGTAGCTCCACCTCATGTGGTGAAGCTCCGGGATATTGTGTTATAACCAAAGCTGTTTTAACAGAAATTTCGGCATCCTCCAATTTTCCCATCTTAAAAAACGAGAAGACCCCTCCTATCGTTATGGCTATTAAAACAAAAAGCAATACCTTTTTTTGTTTCAAAACCGACTCTGTAAAATTCATAGTTGTCCTCCTATATTAGAGCTTGATGTTACCTCTAATTTTTTTACTTTCTGTCCGTTAGTTAAATTATGAACTCCTGCAGCAATGATTAAATCCCCATTCTTAATGCCTTTATTAATGCGGATCATACCATTCGATTCAAATTTTGCAAGATTAACTTGAATACGCTCTACACTACTTTTATCAGGATTAAATTTCCATACAAAAGCTTTACCATTTTCGCTATAAACAGACTCCATGGGAACTTTTATCTGAGATTTACCAAAATTCTTAACCTGGACTTTTACATTGGCGACCATACCGGGAACTATCTGATTATCCTTAGGATTCAGACCAAGCCTCATAATATAAAAATTGTCACGATTTGGTTTTCGGTCAATGTCTATTAATTGCAGTTGAAATGTTTTTGAATTCTGTTCAAATTGGCATTCGTAGCTTACAAAGCTATTTTTTCTCAAAAAATCATTTTCACTAAGCGCTACTGATAATTCCAAATGGCTTAAATCCAGTAAGGATACTATAGGATGTCCTGCAGCCACTTTTTCATGATTTTCAGCATACTTTGTCTGAATGTATCCAGCAAATGGAGCATAAATTTTGGTATCCTTTAATGCATTTTCAGCAGCTTCTTTTTGAGCCTTTGCTAATTTAAATCCTGCTTGTGTCTGATCAAAAACACTTTTCGAAGTACTTCTCTTATCATATAATGCCGCATAACGTTCTGCTTGCAATTTGGCATTTTCAAAATTTGCATTTGCAGACTCCAATTGAACTTGATAATCCCTGTCATTTAAAACAGCTATCAACTGACCTTTTTTTACATATTGCCCTTCTTCAACATTCAATTTCACCAGTGGACCCGGAATCTGAAAGGCCAGTTTAACCTCTCGTGACTCCTTAACTAATCCTGTAAACACCCTCGTTTCACTTTGTGAAAGATTCTCATTTACCTTATAAATTTTTACTGGCTGCACTAGCTTCACATCAGTTTTCTCTCTGTTTTCACAGGAGAATAATCCAATTGATAAACCAATTGATAAAATAATTTTACTTAAAAAAAATGTCTTCTTCATCACCTTTGTTTGTTTTGTACTCTTACTGTCTATTTAGTTCATTTTATTTCCAAAAATAAGAGTAACATTTCTGCTCTCTTTTATTTAATCTTACTTCTATATATTATATAGATATCCCCATTCCGATTAAAATACACCGAAATCCAGATCTTAATCTTTTAATTATTTCTTCGGTAGAATAATCACTTTTTATATAAAAATCATTTAATGCAGTCATTGCTTCCACACAATCAACAACATCAATATCTTGTCGTAATAAACCTTTCTCCTGCCATTTTAAAAAAACACTATTTATCTTCTCCGATTTATCTTTAAAATCCTCTTCCAATTTTCTCTCAATGGAAGGATATTCCTTATAAATCTGTATCGTTAAACTACGCTGAGATTCAACACCATAATTCAGATATCTTTCTAAAAATTTATTCGTTGCCTCCAAAGGATCTTCAAACAATGTAAAAGGTTCTAAAAGAGACGTCGTATTTGCATCATAAATATTTGATGCAATCTGATAAATTAAATCCTCCTTAGAACTGATTATCTTGTAAAGAGTGCCTTTAGCAAGACCGCATTCCGAAGCCAGATCTATCATATTTAATCCACGTAACCCATACTTTAGAATCATATCTAAAGCTATTTTTTTAATTCTATCCTGTATTTCTGTCTTATTTATTTTTGACATTAATGAACCGTTTAAGTGTTACTGGTGCAAAAATATATAAAAAATCATCTCACAATTCGTTTTAAAGATTTTTAATTGATTTTTTTGATGGACAACAAAAAGAACCAAACTAATTACTAATATATCTCTAAGTAAAAGTTAAGTACAAATTTACCTCATTAACATGGCCTCGAATGTTTTCATCCATTGATCAAAATTGGGATATATTGCCTCTGCATTTTCTATGGTTTGTTCTTCCAGAAATTTCTGCAATTTGGCTTTACCTCCTTTATTAATTAAGAATTCAATTAATGCTCCTCCAACAGGATAACTAAGATTCCGCTCATACCTGGTTGGCTCTTCCCATAATTCAAGGACGTTAAACTTTTTTTTAGGAATAGATTTTCGAGCCAAAAGAAACAGATTCTTGTCCATATTATTGATATATACTGCCAAACCTTCATTAAGTAGCATGGATCTTTTCTTGGGCTTAATAATTTTATTTACAAACAGATGACATAATTCAAAATCCATATTCTCATCATCAGAAACATTTATAATGCACAAATCAGTATTAGAATAATTTAAGGGACGCTTTAATTTTCGATAGGCCTCGTATTTATCTGCCCAAATATAAATGTCTATTTTTTTAGTTAGCTTATATTCGAAAAAAGTAGTCAACCGCTTATACAAAACTTCCTGCTTCGCCATATAGATATTTAAATTCCCTGCTATTTTACTATTCTGAAGGTGGAAACGAAAATGTTCAGAACTTTCAACTTCCCAATCACTATAAAATGATGTGTTTTGAAATAAATAGCGATATCGTTGGGCAAATTTTGTTACTTTTCTAGATCCATGCAGATCAATTGATTGCTGTATTAATTGATGAGCTTTTTCAATCTCATCAAATGTAAAATAGCATACTCCTAAATATGCAAGTACCCAAGTCTTCGACTCATTTTTGATGGATTTTATTGAATTTGCACGTTCCAAATAAGGTATCGCATCTCCAAACTTCTTTTTATCTGCGTATGCCCTGCCAATTAATAAATTAATACCCAATTCAGTTTCTTCATTCAAAACCATGGATCTACCCTTTTGAATTACTAAATCAAATTCTCCTTTAGAATAGAGCTTCTGCAACTCTTTAATTTGAGCATTGGAATAAAAAAAATTAAAAAGCAGGAAAAATAGAATAATAAATTTACTCATTGAGTTCAAATTTTTGAATTGGCAATTTACTTTAATATTTTCAATTCTAAAATAGAGAATCTTCCCTTAATAAACCAGATAATAGAATTTCAAAAATCATTTTCTTTCTAGCAATTTGATTCATTCATAAATACACAATAAGTTCTCCTCGAATTTAAGAATGAAATTAGCCAGCTTTTTCTAATAAAATCACTACTGATTTTACCAACAAACACACTATCGAAATTGCTATATATTACAATAAAACAATGACTTCCGGAAATGACCCCCTTACACTTCTGGAATTTTAACGGAAATATTACACGTATTGACGTAATATTAGTAACCATTCATCCCTATAACCGTACTACTAACGAACTTGAAATATGAATATTCCATAGGATACTTCACCAAAACTAATTTCGACACAATATTATGCAAATACCTATAAGAAAGTTAGCAGACTGGAGCATTAAATCAAAGCTTTTATTGCTGACATTCATTACCATCTCGAGCATTTTTATTTTGAGTTTTACCTCAAGTTATTTTTTCAATACAAGCAGAACGCTTAGTATCATGATTAATGCTGTTCGGGTTCATCAAAAATTATTACAGAATGCTTTTGAAGATCTATATTATTATAAAATTCACGAAGATCCAGAATACATTACTTCCTCTGCAAAAAATTTAGATTTAGCCAATCAAATGATTAAAGATTTGCTAAAACTTAGAAATGATTACAGTTCTAAAAGTGATGAAGAAATTGCAACCTACCTCTATGATGGTTATCCAGAAATCTATAATCATGAATTTAATAATGCGTTATTACTAGTCAGCAGACTTCGTATTTTAGATAAGTTGGGAAATGAGGAAATGCAATCCTCAAGAAAATTAGTAATCGAAACATTAGACGCTGTTGATCAAATAAAAAAGGAATTAATTACTTCTAATGAAGAAATTGATATCAACAAAACACAAGTTCAATTATTACAAATTCAAAAGTACTATTCCAATATTAGTTCAGAAGTAAATAATCTAGCACATAAAACAAATTCCATTCTGGTATGGGTAATGATAGTTATTACACTTATCCTGGGTATTTTAATATTACTTCTCGCCAGATACATATCCTTATCAATAACGGTTCCTGTCAACAAAATGGTAGCCAATTTTAAAATAATTGCCAAAGGTAATTTTAATACTCCATTATTGATCCCCACTAAAGATGAGATTGGTGCTTTGGCAAGTTCTTTCAATATCATACAACAAGACTTTCAAAATATTGTAAATAATACACAGAATATTGCGAAAGGAGATTTAAGCGTAATTCTTGAACCTAAATCCAATCATGATGAACTAGCTCTATCTCTCAACCAGATGGTTCAAAACCTGAAGGATTCGAAATCAAAAAATGATCTAACCATTTGGTTTCGATCTGGAGTTAACCAGTTAAATGACCTCTTGCAAGGTGATCAGGATATAACCCAAGTTTCCAAAAATACTTTAGACTTTCTAAGTGATTTTTTGAGTGCTGAACTTGCAGCAATCTATGTATATGAAGAAGAGAAAGAGATTTTGTCTCTTTCTGCTGCTATTGGTATTCCGAGTAAAAATCAGTTTAAAACGATTCAAAAAGGACATGGATTAGTAGGTCATGTTGCTGAAACAAAACAATGGAAAAACATTAAAAACATACCAAAGGACTATTTTGAAGTATTTTCGGGAACTGGCGAAATGAAACCTCAAAATATAGTTATTGTTCCGCTTATTTATAATGATATTTTATGGGGAGTATTAGAATTAGCCTCTATTCAAATATTTGAAGAATATTTATTAGAATTTATTAAAACTGTACAGGAAAGTATTACCGTTAAAATTGCATCCTCAATTGCCAGAAACAAACTGGAAAACCTTTTGGAAAAAACTCAAAACCAAGCCAGTGAGCTTCAAGTTCAACAAGAAGAATTAAGAGTTGCTAATGAAGAGCTTGCTGAACAAACAAAAATTTTGATCGAAAGCGAAAAGAAACTCCAAGTACAACAAGAAGAATTGCGTGTTGCAAATGAAGAACTGGAAGAAAGGACCAATCAACTGGAACATCAGAAGAACGAAATTGAAAACCAAAATCAGCATCTTTCAAAAGCTCACAACAATCTGGAGGATAAAGCACGTGAGTTGGAACAAGCAAGTCAATATAAATCAGACTTTTTAGCAAACATGTCTCATGAACTACGAACACCACTAAATAGTTTATTGATATTATCCGGTTTGTTATCCAAGAATAAAAAAGGCAACCTCAACAAAGAAGATATCGAATCCATTGAAATTATCCATAAAAGCGGGAAGGACTTACTCCAATTAATCAACGAAATACTTGATCTATCAAAAATTGAAGCAGGTAAGATGTCTATTCAAATCGAATCTGTGAAGTCTGAAGATATAAAAAGTGAAATTCTACAAGATTTTACACATCATGCACAAAAAAAGAAACTTGATTTCTCTGTTCAAATTTCAGAAGATTTCCCTCCAACAATTGAAACAGATTCATTACGAATTAATCAGATAATTAAAAATTTATTGTCGAATGCTTTCAAATTCACCTCTCGAGGCTCTGTAGCTGTTAGGATGGAGAAAACAGCTGACAGATTGAATTTTTGGAGAGAAGAATTGAAAGGCCTGGAAACTTGTACAATTACAGTCTCAGATACTGGTGTTGGTATTCCTGCGGATAAAAAGGATGCAATATTTGAAGCATTTCAGCAAGCTGATGGTAGCACTTCGAGACAATATGGGGGTACTGGACTTGGATTATCCATTTCTAAAGAATTGGCGAGAATGTTAGGTGGAGAGATACATCTGGAAAGTAAGGTAGGAGAAGGTTCCATATTTACGTTGATAATCCCGGTTCATCAGGAGAAAATTGTTGAATCGCCAATAAAGATAGAAGTTAGGAGCAATGAATTGGAGAGTCCTGTCAATTTACCATTTTTTATTACCGACGATAGAGATATTCCTCATTTGCCAAATTCCTTGGTTTTAATCATTCATTCAAATATTAATGAAGCTAAATCCTTATATCACAAAGTACACGAAAGTAATTTTAAAGCTATTGTAGCATCTAGTATCAATGATGCTATTATATTGATTGAAGCACATCATCCAACTTCGATAATTGTTGGAATGGAATTTTTAATGCAAAACGGAAAACAATCTCTAGATAATCTTCGCAATCACCCATTTGCATCCAAATTACCAATTCATATTGTTAATCCTGTTGAAGGAATACGGGAGCATGATACAAATAAATTACCAACAGTCGATGCCACAGACTTAACACGTGCAATTGATAAAATCAAAAATCAACTATTCCTAGCATCCAAAAAAATTCTTGTAGTGGAAGATAATTCAAGTACAAGGAAAGTTATTAAAAGCCTACTCATCCCAACCAATGTGATAATTGAGGAAGCTTCTACAGGGGAAGATGCAATCGCGATGATAAAATCGAACCTATATGATTGTGTCATTCTAGATTTAGGATTACCCGATATTTCGGGATATGAAGTATTGGATAAGCTAAAAGCATCCAACATTAAAATTCCTAATACTATAATATATACTGGATCAGAACTATCACGTGAAGAACACAGAAAACTAAGCAAGTTTACCAATTCAATAATTCTTAAAGGCTTAAAGTCAGACGAACGCCTTATGGATGAAGTAAGCTTATTCTTACATCAAGTGGCAACTCAGATTCCTGATAATCCAAAAATCAATGTTACAGAACTAGATGATTCCATTTTTAAAGGCAAAAAAGTTCTGGTAGTAGATGATGAAATCAGAAATATTTTTGCCCTAGGTAAAATACTTGAGGATAAGGACATACAAGTTCTAGAAGCAGAAAATGGAAAAATCGCAATTGATGTTTTAAAGGAAAATCAGAATATAGATTTGGTTTTAATGGACATTATGATGCCCGAAATGGATGGTTATGAAGCGATGGATATTATCCGGAAAACTCCAAAAATAAACGAAGTGCCAATCATCTGTTTAACGGCAAAAGCAATGAAGGAAGACTATCAAAAAGCAATAGCTTCCGGGGCAAATGATTACTTAACAAAGCCTATTGATGAAAATAAATTGTTTTCTATGCTAAAAATCTGGCTTTACAATTAAAAAGTTTACGCATAAAATGAAAAAAGAAAAGATATTAATCGTCGACGACAAGGTGGAGAACCTAATTAGCTTAGAACGTATTCTATGCGATTTTAAAGTTGAGTTTGTGCGAGCTTCTTCTGGAGAGGAGGCTTTAAAACACACTTTAAAGGAGGATTTTGCAATGGCGATATTAGATGTGCAAATGCCTGGTATGGATGGCTATGAAACTCTGGAATTCATGCGTCAGCGAAAGAAAACCAGTTTACTTCCGGTGATTTTTGTTTCTGCAATTCACCAGAGTGATTTACATATTATTAAAGGTATCGAAACGGGGGCTGTTGATTTTATACCTAAACCAATTATTCCGGAAATCCTGGTTGGCAAGGTTCGGGTATTTCTAGATTTATATCGACAAAGAAAAGAATTAGATAATCTTTTAAAATATTTGGAGCAAAAAAATGAAGAATTAATCCTGCAAAAAAATAAAGCGGAAGAAGCTGTTCGATCGAAATCCTTATTTCTGGCGAATATGTCTCATGAAATTCGCTCTCCAATGAACGGTATCTTAGGATTATCCCACTTACTTTTAAAATCCAACTTAACAAAAGATCAGAAAGAACTGCTGAAAGTAATGAGTACAACCGGAGAAAATCTAATCCAAATCATTAACGACATTCTCGACTACTCTAAAATAGAGGCCGGACAAATTGAGATTGAAAATATAGATTTTAATATCCGGGAATTACTCGATACAATTTATCATTTATTGAATTTTAAAGCCAAAGAAAAAGGGCTTGATTTACGCATTTTGGTAGATGATGAAATTCCTGAGATTATCAATGGTGATTCATTTCGTTTAAACCAAATATTAATGAATATAGCCAACAACGCAGTTAAGTTTACCAATTTAGGCTATATTGAATTAAGTGTTAAATGTCTAGAGAAAACAGAATCAAATATTTCCCTATTTTTCAAAATTAAAGACACAGGAATAGGAATATCGCAAGAGGCACAAAAAAAATTATTTAAAGAATTTACACAATCAGATAGTTCTATTTCTCGCCAATACGGAGGAACAGGATTAGGTTTGGCAATTTCTAAAAACCTAACCCATTTAATGGGTGGCACAATTAATTTGGTAAGTGAACCAGAACATGGCTCAGAATTTATGTTTGAACTAAAATTTGGATACCAAGAAAAGGAGGTTAATATGTTTAGCAATGAGGAAAAAGAAATACCAACACAATTATCAATATTGGTAGCAGAGGATAATCCAATTAATCAAAAAGTAGCTATGCTAACTCTAAGACATATGGGTTTGCAATGTGATATTGCAAAAAACGGTATGGAAGCTTTCGAAATGTATCAAGAAAAAAAATACGAAGTCATTTTAATGGATATGCAAATGCCTGTACTTGACGGCATTAATGCAACACAAAAAATCCGTAGCTTTGAAAACAAGGAGTCTGTTGAAAATAAAGCATTTATAATAGCACTGACAGCAAACGCCTTTATTGAAGATAAACAAAGATGTATTGATGCAGGCATGAATGATTTTGTGAGTAAGCCATTTAAAGAGGAAGACTTGCGCAAAATATTAAGCCAAATCACAAAAAAAACGGCATAATCTACAGCATGGATCAAAGCCAAATTGAAAATATAGATATAGAGATTCCTTTATTTTTGGAAGCCATATTTCAAAAATATGGTTACGATTTTAGAGATTATTCAAAGGCTCATATCAAGAGAAGATTAATGCATAGGATGGCTGTAAGCAATTTCACGACAATCTCCCAAATGCAGGATAAAATTCTTCGTGATAAAGCATTCTTTCTAGAATTGTTGGAAGATTTATCTATAAATGTAACAGAGATGTTTCGCGATCCCGATTTTTATACTGCATTTCGAACACAGGTTGTACCATCATTAAAAACTTATCCTTTCATAAAGATATGGCATGCAGGATGTTCTACGGGAGAAGAAGTTTATTCTTTGGCAATTGTTCTGAAAGAAGAAAATTTATTGGATAGATGTCAAATTTATGCCACAGATTTTAATCGCAAGGTTCTTGAAATTGCAAAATCCGGTATCTACCTTATTCAAAATCTGGAGAAATTCCAAAGGAATTACAAAAATTCAGGAGGAAAATCAAAGTTATCAGATCATTACACCGTAAAATATGGCTCGATTAAATTTGACCAAAGTTTATCGAAAAGGATCGTATTTGCAGATCACAATTTGGTTACAGATCATGTTTTTGCTGAGGTGAATTTAATTCTGTGTAGAAACGTACTTATCTACTTCAATAGAGAATTGCAAAACAAAGTCATCAAATTGTTTCACGAAAGTCTTTCATACAGCGGATACTTATGCTTAGGAACGAAAGAAAGCCTGCGATTTACTGATTTTGAAAATAATTTTACGGATATCAACGCCAATCAAAAAATATTTAAAAAGATAATCGGGAGATGAATAAGGTGCTCGTCATAGGAGCCTCTTACGGAGGATTAGAAGCACTTAAGGTAATAATTCCAAAGTTTCCTAAGGATATTTCACTCGCAATTATAGTAGTACTTCATATTGGCGAGAACAATAATGATTCATTTATTGCCTATTTAAACAGCATAAGCAAATTACAAGTAAAAGAGGCAGAAGAAAAAGAGAATATTAAATCTGGCTTTGTCTATTTTGCACCGCCAAATTATCATATACTAATAGAATCAGGCGGCATAATTAGCTTGAGTACAGAAGCCAAAGTCCATCATTCAAGACCTTCTATCGATGTTCTTTTTGAATCAGCAGCATGGTGCTATAAAAATAAATTAATTGGTATAATTTTAACTGGTCTGAACCAGGATGGTGCAGAAGGGCTGAAACAGGTTAAAAAATATGGAGGTATTAGCATTGTTGAAGACCCGGAAAGAGCAATAGCTTCTATCATGCCTCTTTCGGCGATATATGCTTGTAAGCCAGATTACATCCTTACAATTGAAGATATTGCAAAGCAAATCTTAAAACTGCTATAAATTACATCCCATTGATTTACAATACTCTTTCTTACTCTATGCTCGATATTAGTTAATCTCCTAGTTGAAAAGCTGATCTATTTTACCGATATTTCAAGACTAAATGCAGATCAAATATTGAGAATATGCCGATAAATATTGAAATAAAAGCCAAATGCAATAATCTGAAGAAAATCAGAGAAATCTTACTTGCCAATAATGCCGTTAATCTCGGAATAGATCATCAGGTTGACACCTATTTTATTTCAAGTAAGGGAAGATTAAAACTACGAGAAGGAAACTTTGAAAATAATCTCATCCATTATTTCCGGGAAGATCATAAAGGTTTAAAAGAAAGTAAATATCAACTTTATAAAACAGATAAAGAATCCAATCTAAAACAGATATTAGAACAATCTATGGGAGTGAGTTGTATTGTGGATAAACAAAGAGAAATTTTCCGAATCGGGAATGTGAAATTTCAACTCGATCAGGTAATGAATTTGGGAAATTTTGTTGAGATTGAAGCCAATGACGAAAATGGTTTATATTCTAAAGAACAACTTCAAGAGCAATGCAATTACTTTATCAAATTATTGGAAATTAATATGAAGGATATTATTTCCGAATCATACAGCGATCTTTTAAAACAAAATAATCTTTTTAATCAGATTTTCATCGAAGAATAAGTGGCTCTTTTTTAGTTATTGTTATTCAAGTATTTATTACCTTTAAATACGAATCTAAGTAAATCACTTATGCTGCAGTTTGAATTCAATATACGGGAATATAAAATCAGCAATAATAAATCGAAAGGTTTTCAATTAGCCTTAGGTATTGCGTTTTTGATTACCGCAGTATTATTCTTTGCTTATAAAAAGCATCTCAATTTTTTTCCTTACAATTATTATCTCGCATTCATTTTTACAGTTCTTGCACTATATTTTATAGGATTGCTACTTGGTTGTAAAGTTCTTTATCCAAATGAATACCTCACTATAAATTCGCGAAAATTAAAATATAAAATTGGGTGGAGGAATAAAGAGGTTAAAATCTATTTGAAGGATATAAAGGAAATAAATATCACAAATAAGCACTTAAACCTTATTCTTAAAAATAAAGAAATTCAAGTTTTGGATCTCTCCCATTTTAACGAACATGCAATTTCGGTATTAAAAAATTACCTTAATCTCTCCGAATAATAATTTTCTAATCTACTTTATAGTCATTCTCGCAAAAGGCGCAGTTTCCTGCCCTACAAACTCATTTTTTAAAAATTTAAAATATCCGGTAATAGCTACCATAGCACCATTATCCAAAGAATATCCTAATTGAGGAATAAAAACTTTCCAATTTTTATTTGCTTCAGCTTCACGCAATGCATCTTGTAAGCCTGAATTAGCAGAAACACCACCAGCAATCGCTACTTGCTTTATTCCTGTTTCCTTAACTGCCCGCTTCACCTTATTCATAAGTATCTCTACAATTGTATATTGTAACGAAGCACATAAATCGTTCCTATTTTCCTGAATAAAATTAGGATTCTCCTTGATCCTATCTCTTACAAAATAAAGAAATGAGGTTTTTAATCCACTAAAACTATAATTTAAACCAGCTATTCGTGGTCGATTAAATTCAAAAGCATGGGGATTCCCATTCTTCGCATTGCTATCAATTATTGGTCCTCCAGGATAAGGCAAGCCCATCACTTTTGCACACTTGTCAAAGGCCTCCCCTGCTGCGTCATCAATAGTTTCTCCGATTACTTCCATCGTCAAATAATCTTTAACAACTATAATTTGTGAATTTCCACCTGACACAAGTAAAGCTAGAAATGGGAATTCAGGATGTTCGTATTTATTGTTTACATCATCGATAAAATGTGCTAAAATATGTGCTTGTAAGTGATTAACCTCAATTAGAGGAATATTCTGAGATAATGCAAACCCCTTAGCAAAAGAGGTTCCAACCATTAAAGAACCCAGTAATCCGGGTCCTCTAGTAAATGCAACTGCATCAATTTCATTGGCCTGAATACCAGCTTTCTCTATTGCCTGATGAACAACTGGAATTATGTTTTTTTGATGGGCACGTGATGCCAATTCAGGAACTACTCCTCCATATTCCATGTGTACATCCTGACTTGCAATGATATTTGAAAAAATAACTCCATCTCTTAAAATAGATGCAGAAGTGTCATCACATGATGATTCGATTCCTAAAATTGTTATACTCATTAAATTTATATTATATCAGAGCTGAAAGAGAATTTGTCCTACAAATCGTTAAAAAAATCAAAAATCCACTCAATCGCACCAATCTATGCATACTATTCTTCTTCTTTTTAGCTAATTTTGTGCTGCTCACAAAGAAAATACAAAATTATTAAAAAATTTCTCAAAATATCAATCTGGACCATTATCGTCCTTCTACTTTTACCCCTTCTCGCTTACTTGATATTTTTGAGCAGTGGGGTGCAAACTTATGTAAGTCAGAAAATAGCTGTTTCTATTTCTGAACAAACCCATACTCCTGTGTCCATACAGGGTGTTAATATATCTCCCTTTAAAAGCATTATCATTAAAGGATTGTATGTGGAAGATTATCAGAAGGACACATTAGTATACGTCGGCAATTTAAAGGTTAAAATAGACTCTTTTAATTTGGATACTAAGCATATCTACGTTAACAAATTAAGTTTAAGCAAAACTTTTGTAAACCTTTACGAGGATAAAAATCGCATTCTAAATATGGAGGTCTTTTTAGATTCTCTCAGAAATAAAAATGCAACCCCTGCCATAGATACCACTAAAAAATCATGGATTACTTTAGTTTCAAATATTGATATCTCTGATTCTCAATTTGGATATAAAACAGTTGCTGCCAAAACCCAAAAATTCGGGATAAATTACGACGATATTTTGGTTAAAAATATATACTTAAAAGCCAGAGATATAAAAGTAATTGGAGATTCCATTAATTTTCAGATACAACATCTAAGTTGCTCCGAAAAATCAGGTTTTAAATTAAAGGATTTTAAAGCTAACTCCTGGGTCACTAGCCATCAATGGGGATTAACTGATGTCAAAATTTCAGCTACTCATAGTGAGTTAAATGCAAAATATCTGCACTTTAACTATGAACCAGGCAAAGGATATTGGCGAAAATTTACAAAAAAAATGCAATTGGATTTCCTCCTAAACTCGTCAAAAATAAGCTTTTTAGATGTAGCCTACTTTAACGATGAGTTAGAAGGATTCAGAGAAACAGGACGTATAAAAGGACACATTTATGGTACTGTCTTTGATCTGAAAGGTAAGGATATTGATGTTATTTATGGAGAACAAACCATCTTAAAAGGACAATTCTACATGAATGGTCTTCCCTATTTGAGAGATGCATATTTGGAAGCAAATTTTGACGAATTGACCACTAGCATAGCAGACATTGAAAAAGTATATATCCCGGGATATGATAAGGAAAATTTAAATTTTCCTGAATATTTTAGTAATCTAGGTTTGATTCATTATAAAGGTAAATTCAACGGCTTTATTAATGATTTTGTTTTTTACGGCAACTTTAAAACAGATTTAGGAAGTATAAAAACAGATATCCTCTTTAAACCTAATAAAAAAGACAATCGACTTGTTTTTAATGGGGATTTGAAAACTACAGATTTTAATCTTGGAGGCTTCTTAGAACAGGATAAAGTAGGTACAGTATCATTAAATGTTTCCGTGAATGGTTCTACCGACGAAGAGACAACGAAAGGAATAATGAAAGGAAACATTAGTAATCTTAATTTCAACGATTACGAGTATAAAAATCTTTCTCTGGATGGATTCTTCTCTCAATCGCAATTCGATGGAAAAATTTCTATTCAAGACCCTAATATAGGATTTGATTTTGCGGGTAAAATTGACTTCTCACAAAAAGTTCCGACAATGAACTTTAGTTCTCATATCCTTCATGCGAAACTTTTTCCACTTCATTTATCAAAGAAAGATCTCAAATCAGAATTAAGCTTATCCATTAATGCAAATTTTACTGGAAGCGGTGTGGATAATGCCAATGGAATTATAGAGATAAATAATACTAATTACAAAAATAGCCTGGGCGAATTTTCCCTAAATAAATTAACTATTAACTCCTTTACTTCTCCCGATTTTAAAAGACTAACCTTGGAATCTGATGTTTCGGATGCAAAAGTTGAAGGAAATTATGAAGTAGGCAGTCTCATTTCGTCTATTGCCAACATGGCATATTATTATTTACCTGCTTATGCGCCAAATAAGGATTATACAAAAATTGATAGTACCAACAATTTCAAATTCTCACTCCATCTAAAAGATGTCGATTCAATTACAAAAGTATTGTATCCGGATATTAATTTAGCCTCCCATACCAATCTTGATGGAATTATAGTTGCAAAAGATCACAAACTTGAAATGCATTTTAATTCTCCAAGTTTAAGTGTTCAAGGCAAAAATTTTGATGAACTCAAAATAGATCTTGAAACAAATAATCATCAATTAGAGCTAAAAGGCAGAACGAATAGACTTGCTTTTTCTGATGATTTCAGGCTTTATAATTTAACAAACAAAATAACTGTTGGAAAAGATAAAATCAAGCTAGATGTACTCTGGAATAATTGGGATAAGAGAACTTATAGTGGTTATCTATCAGCAGAAGGAATGGTTAAAAAATCAAAAGCAAGTGGTAATCCAATATGGAATATTAATTTGTTGCCTAGTACTCTAATAATGGATGACAGTATTTGGAATATCCCATCATCACAAATTGTTATTGATAGTACGAGCTACCAAGTTGATAATTTTAAAATTCAGCGGCAAAATCAGTATTTTGGTTTAGATGGAAAAATTTCTACCAATCCAAAAGATAGCATTAGATTTGAAGTTCACAATATCAGCCTAAAAAACTTAAACAATTTAACCCGAGATAAGAAAATCGGTGTTAATGGATTGGTTCGTGGCTACGTTCAGCTCTCTGATCTATATGGAAATAGATACTCTAATTCCAATCTAATGATTGAGGATCTTATTTTTAATCAGGATACACTTGGTAATTTATATTTGATAAGTGATTGGGATAAAGATCAGAGAAAACTCTCTTTTTCTTCCTTTACCAATTATAATTCAAAAAAGGAATTATCTCTGGAAGGTAATTATTTCCCAGAATCTGATTCTATCAATATGAATATTGATATGCAGGATCTTCGCATGGGTTTACTTTCTCCTTATTTACAAGATAATATCTCAAATATCAAAGGAAATACCTCAGGGAATCTTCATTTAGAAGGATCAACAGAAGAACCAAGATCCTCTGGTAAATTAAAATTTAAAAATGTATCCTTTACAATAAACGAGCTTAAAACTACTTATTATTGTAACGATAGTATAAAAATAACCCCTAAGGAATTTCAATTCAACAAATTTAGACTAATTGATCAACACGATAAAATTGCAACAATATATGGTGTAATTTCACACGAACAATTGCAAAATTTCAATTTAGATTTGGCCATCAATACTCAAAATTTTAACATCCTAAATACAAAGGTGACGGACAATGAACTTTTTTATGGCCAGGCCTACCTAACTGGAATCACCCACCTTTTTGGCCCCACAGATAATATGGATATTGATATCACCGCCAAAACAGATAAAAATACCAGAATTTATATCCCTTTGAATAATAGTGGTGATATCCAGGAGAGTAATTTTATCACTTTTGTAAACTCCACTCATTTCGTAAACAATAAAGAATCAGATCAATATAAGATTGATTTAAGCGGAATTAAAATGAATTGCGATTTGGATATAACACCAGAAACAGAAGTTCAAATCATATTTGATTCGAAAATAGGTGATGTTTTAAAAGCAAAAGGAAATGGAAACCTAAAATTAGAAATCGATACTAAAGGAGACTTTAAAATATTTGGTGATTATACAATACAAACCGGGAGTTATCTTTTCACTCTTCAGGATGTTATCAACAAAAAATTCGATTTATCAAACGGTGGAAATATCAAATGGACTGGAGATCCGTATAATGCAACTGTAAACATTAATGCTGTTTACAACGTAAAAACTACACTATACGACTTATTACTAAACACTCCCTATATTGATAATACACGTAAAGTACCTGTGCAATGTAATATGAATCTTAGTAATCGTCTTGAAAACCCCAATATCAAATTTAGTATCGCCTTTCCAACACTCGATCAGCAAACTCAAAGTATTTTGGAAGGATTATTTTCTACTGAAGATGAAATGAATAAACAAATTCTTTCCTTGCTGGTATTAAATCGGTTTTACACTCCTGAATATTTAAGATCTACAGACCCAAATTTTGAAAATAAAAACTCAAGCTATGCTGTAGGTATTACAACAAGTGAATTATTATCCAATCAATTATCAAATTGGCTTAGCAAGATCAGTAATGACTTTGATATTGGCGTGAGTTATCGTCCTGGTGATGAATTAACAAGTGATGAAATAGAACTTGCACTTTCTACTCAGATTTTTAATGATAAAATTACAATCAATGGAAATGTGGGAACAGGAAATAGTCAGCAAAGAGCCAATGATATTGTTGGAGATATGGATGTGAACATTAAGCTTGACAAAAAAGGAAAACTACACTTAAGTGCATTTACTCGATCTAATGAATACCTTGTTTATGAAGAATCCAGAAATACACAGGGCATTGGTATATTCTATAAAGAGGATTTTAATACGTTTTCCGGACTTCTAAAAAAATACCTCAATTTTTTAAAACCTACAAAAAATAAATTTCCCCACAAATAATTGATTGTTTAAGTCATTAAACTATTGCTTTTTGATGTTTTTCAGCAGCGTAAACAAGAGATATTTTTCTTTAATTGTTGCCTGCATTCTAATAACAAATATTAGTATATTAGCAGCTTCTGAAATCGAAATTAATACATCAAAAAAATAATCAATTACTATGTTTACACTAATGATTGTGGTATTTGTTCTGGGATACACCGCTATTGCTCTAGAACATCCACTCAAAATTGACAAAGCCGCTTCGGCACTTCTGATTGGAGTACTAACTTGGGTATTATATGCTTTTGGAGGCATTGATATTCTTTCCTCAGGCGTGAGTCGAGCCTGGAATGAATATGTCCAACTAAATCCATCTATGGATAATGCGCACGGGATGCTTGATTTTATAACCCATCATGAAGTACTACATCATCTTTCAGAGATATCAGCTATTTTATTTTTCCTTTTGGGTGCAATGACAATAGTAGAGATTGTGGATCAACACCAAGGTTTTAAAATTATTACCGATAAAATAAAAACCACAAATAAGGTAAAACTACTTTGGATTTTAAGTCTGTTGACATTCTTCATGTCAGCAGCACTAGATAACCTTACGACTACAATTGTAATGGTGGCACTCATCCGAAAACTAATCAAAGCAAAAGAAAACAGATGGTTTTTCGCCTCTATGGTGGTACTAGCAGCTAATGCCGGTGGTGCATGGTCTCCTATTGGAGATGTAACCACCATTATGCTTTGGATAGGCAGTCAAGTTACTACTCTTAAAATTATTGAAGGAGTAGTACTCCCTTCCTTAATAACAGTAATTGTTCCATTAATTGTTATTTCTTTCAGAATGAAAGGAAATGTAGTTCGTCCTATTTTAGAGAATGGTAATAATAACGAACATACCACACAAAAGGAACGTGTTTTCATTCTTTGTTTGGGAGTATTCTCCTTACTATTTGTACCAGTATTTAAAACCTTTACCCATTTACCTCCTTATATGGGAATGCTACTTGGGTTAGGAATAATGTGGTTGGTTACTGAGATTATGCATAAGCACAAGGATATTGAAGACAAAAAAAAACTTACTGTTATTGGTATTCTAAAAAAAGTTGATGTACCTACAGTATTTTTCTTTCTTGGAATTTTAACAGCTGTATCCAGTTTACAGTCTGCTGGACATTTGGATATTCTAGCTAAATATTTAGATCAGCATGTTCACAATATTTTTGCGATAAATATCATTATTGGTATGCTTTCCTCTGTTGTTGATAATGTACCACTCGTTGCAGGTGCTATGGGAATGTATCCTATCGAATCTGCTAGTGCCGTTGGTTATGCTGCCAACTTTGTACAGGATGGTTTATTCTGGGAGTTTTTGGCTTACTGTGCTGGAACAGGAGGAAGTTTATTAATTATTGGTTCTGCCGCAGGTGTTGCTGCAATGGGAATGGAAAAAATAGATTTTATCTGGTATTTGAGAAAAATCTCATTTTTAGCTTTTATCGGTTACGCCTCAGGAGCTGCCTTTTACATTCTTGAATCAGTATTATTTCACTGATAGATGAATTTCCCTTTTTTTAGATGGGGAATCAGAAACAATAATATTAATTTAGCGAGATATAATATTCCGTATTATATCTCGTTTTTTTATGAGATAGAACTAACTTGAAAACATAGAATATGAATTATCTTTTGATTTTTGCAGGAATTCAAAATTTGGCTCAAAGCACAACTCCTATTAATGATAAAGGAGCCGAAGCCACAGAAATTAGCTTAAATTTTATTGACTTGGCTTTTAAAGGAGGTTGGATCATGATTCCAATATTAGTACTCTCCGCAATTGCCATGTATATTTTTTTCGAAAGATATTATGCCATCCGAAAGGCTGCAAAAAAAGACTCTAATTTCATGAATAGAATTCGAGACTATATACATGACGGCAAAATTGATTCCGCAGTTGCTCTTTGTGATTCTAATAATACTCCTGTATCCCGAATGATTTCAAAAGGTATTAAACGAATTGGTCGCCCATTAAATGATGTTAATGCAGCTATTGAAAATATAGGCAATCTGGAAGTATCTAAATTGGAAAAAAACCTACCTACACTAGCAACTGTTGCCGGTGCAGCACCAATGATTGGATTTTTAGGTACAGTTATGGGTATGATTCAAGCTTTCTACGACATGTCAAATGCGGGAAACAATATTGATATTTCTTTATTATCAAATGGAATTTACACTGCTATGGTGACTACAGTAGCTGGACTTATTGTTGGTATTATAGCCTATTTTGCTTATAACATTTTAGTTGCTAAAGTGGAGAAAGTTGTGTTTAATATGGAAGCAACAACCACCGAATTTATGGATTTATTGAACGAACCAATTAAATAATCTGCATATGGCACTTAAGACCCGAAATAAAGTAAATGCAAACTTTAGCATGTCGTCCATGACGGATATTGTGTTTTTATTATTGATATTTTTCATGGTTACCTCTACTTTAATTAGTCCGAATGCACTAAAGTTATTATTACCTAAAAGTAGTAATCAAACTGCAGCAAAACCTATTACCAGTGTTTCCATTGACAAGAATTACAACTTTTATATTGAAACTACTCCGGTTCCTTTTTCACAACTAGAAAACAAGTTACAGCGTAAGCTTGCACGCGAAAAAGACGCAACTATATCACTTCACGTTGATAAATCAGTACCAATGGAACAGGTTGTAAAAGTGATGAATATTGCGAAAGACAATAAATACAAACTAATTTTAGCAACGAGAGCTAAATAAACATGAGAAATACCAAAAGCAATAGAATTGGAATTGCAGGAACACTATTTTTCCATATAGGATTAATTGCCGTCTTGTTCTTTCTGGGCTTTCATACTCCTCTTCCACTTCCTGAGGAAGAAGGTATTCTTATTAATTTTGGAAATAGCAATCAGGGAAAAGGATTAAACGATCCCGCTCCTGCCAAAGCCAAATCTCAAAATTCCCCAAAATCAAAAACTGTTGTTCCAGCATCCTCAACAAAAGCTAAATCAGAACCAATTGAATCTTCACCCAAAGAAAAAATAATTACTCAGGAAACAGAAGATGCTCCAGCTTTACTTTCAACAAAAGAAATAGCTAAGAAAAAGGCCGTTAAAGAAAAAGCAAGAAAAGTTAAAGAAGAGCAAGATCGAATTCATAAAATCGAAAAAGAGAAGCAATATCAGTTAGAATTAAAAAAACAACACCAAGCGGAACTGGAAAAAAAGAGAATTGCAGAAATTGAAAGAAAAAGAAAAGAAGAAGCGGAACGCAAAGCAAAAATTGATAACATCAATAATAAGGCGAAAAATATTTTTGGCAAAGGCAATTCGTCAAACAAATCGCAAGGTAAAACTTATTCCTCGGGAAATCAAGGAGCTACCAGTGGTTCTAACTCCTCCAATAATTATATAGGAAGTGGAATGGGAAATAATGGTTATTCCTATGATTTAAAAGGTAGAAATTCTCTAAGCATACCTAAACCGAAATATAGTCTGCAAGAAAGCGGAAAAGTAGTTGTGGAAATTACGGTTGACAAAAATGGTAAAGTTGTGAATGCACGGCCAGGAATGCCAGGAACCACAACGGGTAATTCTATTCTTTTCGATGCTGCACGCAAGGCGGCTTTAAAAGCAGTTTTTAATTCCGACAGTAATGCTCCTGCTTATCAGAAAGGAACTATTACTTACCATTTTCAATTAGATTAATCCTAACAAATCGTACACTCCTATAAATTTAAGAGAAGCAAAAACAATAACTGCTAATAGGATATAACGAACAAATTTAGCTCCCCAACTTACTGCAAAATTTGCAGCAATATATGCTCCCAGCATATTCCCCGCTGCCAGAACAAAACCGATTGTATAATCAATTTGTTTGTTAAAAATAAAAACTCCTATTGCAAATATTGTATAGAGTAGAATTATGAAAACTTTTATGGCATTCGCCTTTACCAAATCATAACCTGCACCTAAAACTAATCCCGATAAAAGAAAAAAGCCAACTCCAGCTTGAATAAATCCACCATAAATACCTATAAAAAAGAAGATAATGATTTGAATAAAACTAGGTTTTGAACGTATCAAGCCCACCTGACCTTTCACCCATGCATCAGGCTTATACAATACAATGAAGAATAGAAAAACAAGAACGACACCGATAGTTTTTTCCATCATATCCTGATTAATCTCCACTGCCAAACCTGCTCCCAGAACGGATCCTATAATTGCAGGAATCGCCAGCCATATTCCATCCCGAAAAACAAAAACCTTCTGCTTTTTAAAACTACTTACACCAACAACATTTTGTAATAATATTGCAATTCTATTTGTGCCGTTTGCCACATTTGCAGGTAATCCCATAAACATCAACATGGCTAAACTAATAACCGATCCACTACCCGCAAGTGTATTTAAAAAACCTGCAAAAACACCTACAAAAACTACTAATAAATAATTAAACCATTCCATATATTCCCAATTAAACCATTAAGCTAAAGATAAATACCTAATTTGAAATAGTACAAAAGAAAAATGGGAAGAAAATAAATTCTTCCCATCAAATATTTATCAAAAATAAAATGTTTACCAAGCAAACATTGGCCTTTCGCTCATCATGTTATTTACACGACTACGTACCGATGCAATAACCTCTTCATTATCAATATCTGAAATAACCTCATCAATCATTTCAACAATTACCGGCATATCTTCTTCCTTTAATCCTCGTGTAGTAATTGCGGGAGTTCCTACACGTAATCCAGATGTTGAAAACGGTGAACGAGTATCAAATGGTACCATATTTTTATTGATAGTAATATCTGCTTTCACCAATGTATTCTCCACCTTCTTACCTGTAATTTCAGGAAACTTAGAGCGAAGATCAATTAACATGGAGTGATTATCAGTACCATCAGAAATAACCTTATAGCCTAATCTAATGAATTCATCAGCCATCACTTTAGCATTTTTCTGCATTTGGATTGCATATTCCTTATAAGAATCGCTTAAAGCTTCTCCGAAAGCAATAGCTTTAGCTGCAATAATATGCTCTAATGGTCCACCTTGTTGTCCTGGAAAAACTGCAAAATTTAAAACCTGTGACATCATCTTAATCTCCCCTTTAGGAGTTTTTTGTCCCCAAGGATTTTCAAAATCCTTACCCATTAAGATCATACCTCCTCGTGGTCCACGAAGAGTTTTGTGTGTTGTTGTAGTAACAATATGACAGTAAGGAATTGGATTATTTAGCAATCCTTTAGCAATTAAACCAGCAGGATGAGCAATATCTGCCATCAATAAAGCTCCAACTTTATCAGCAATTTCACGAAGTCGAACAAAATCCCAATCACGAGAATATGCAGAAGCACCTGCAACAATCATTTTAGGTTGATGCTCAATCGCCAATTGTTCTAGCTCATCGTAATCTACTGTTCCTGTCTCCTCTTTTACATGATAAGCAACAGGATTATAAAGTGTACCTGATAAGTTCACAGGAGAACCATGCGATAAGTGACCACCATGAGACAAGTCCAATCCAAGAAATGTATCTCCTGGTTTTAAACATGCATAAAAAACAGCAGCATTGGCTTGTGCTCCAGAGTGTGGCTGTACATTTGCATATTCCGCACCGAATAATTCACATGCTCTGTCGATTGCTAATTGTTCGGTTTGATCTACAATCTGACAACCCCCGTAATAACGTTTTCCTGGGTAACCTTCTGCATATTTATTGGTAAGGCAAGATCCCATTGCATCCATAACCTGCTCACTTACAAAGTTTT
The DNA here is from genome assembly GCF_003996985.1 of Ancylomarina longa. GTDB lineage: Bacteria > Bacteroidota > Bacteroidia > Bacteroidales > Marinifilaceae > Ancylomarina_A > Ancylomarina_A longa. The sequence goes on along the minus strand of NZ_RJJX01000013.1, from coordinate 52,419 downwards.
CTGAAGCAATCAATTCTATACCATTTTTCTGACGCAGGTATTCCTGATCAATTAAGTCGAAAATTTGGATATCTCTTTCCATCGATGTTTGTCTTTTTTCCGATCATTGTCGGAATGAATTAATTTTTTGTTAGTGTTTAAGGAAAATCCCTTCTCTCTGAGAAATTTGTTCCTGTAAGAGAAGAGTATGCACCGTAATAATTACTCTTATTCATAGTCTTTTAAGTGCAGCTTCAAAATTAGACAAATCGCCATACTAAAAAAATTATTTCTATTATTATTCCCTTAGCAAAACACATTTTTAGAACATCTTCTTTTGCTTGCTTTTCATTAGTAAATCGAATTTGCACTGCAAATTATTAAAGTAATAAAATCATACGAAGAGATTAAATAGAATGAAATTTTAATAAAATTCGAGATAATCACTTTAAAGTTAATCAGCGGCTCCAATCATTTCAAAAAGGCAATCCTTACGCATTGTGCCTATTTAGATGCAATCATCGAGTAAAAAGCAGGACTCAACCTACAATCTATAGCTAAAATCGAATTTATCACCTATCATTTTTCTACCTCTAGCGTTTATTGTAAATTTAAGCAGATAATACAAACTATCCTCATCAAACATAAACAAAATGGAAGTCATCGAACCTACCCCTAAACAAAGACCAACTTTGCTAACCGTTCTCTGTATCCTTACTTTTATTGGTAGTGGTTTTAATACACTTAGCAATTTAATGGGAATGATCTTATCCCCTCTCAAAAACCTTATCGATCCTTCGATATTTGAAGAAGCTCTCGATAATGTACAGGATGATTTTGCAACTAAATTTGTTCAAATGGCAATAGATATTGCACAAAAAGCTTTCGATCATGTTTTTGAAATTTCTTTAGTTAATTTCTTATTGTATGCTGCAAGTTTAACAGGGGCTATCCTGATGTTTCATTTAAAAAAATCTGGATTCTATCTTTATACCCTTGCACAAATATTATTGATATTTGTTGCTCCTGTATTTATTGGATTTAATTTTATTATTAATATTGGAGTTTTGTTCGCAAGTGTTTTTAGTATATTGTTCATCGCTTTATATGCCATCAATTTTAAACATTTAAGCTAATTTAATATTTACCCTAAAACTATTTAACTATGGAAGAAAATGTTACAACAATTGAACTCCCTAAAAAAAGACCAACTTTTTTAACCGTTTTGTGTATTCTATCATTGATTGGAAGCGGAGGACTTGGACTAATCTATTCTGCCTATCAGTATGTCACTTTTGATACTACCTATACGACAGAAATGGAAAAAATGGAAACAGCAATGGATCAATTTAATGATGCTGACATAGATTCCGGATTTTTATATAATAGTGTTCAAAACAATATTATTCGATTAAAAGCTACAGCAGAAAATCTGGATCTTATCACTGGAGCAAATTGCTTATTTGCCATCATTAGTCTAATTGGTGTTTTTATGATGTTTAAATTAAAGAAGAACGGTTTTTACGTTTATACTTTTGCCAACTTGTTTTGGTTACTGGTTCCTTTGGCACTTATAGATTTTGATGCTATGCTCACCAATACGATGATTGGAGCAGGCTTCACAGTTTTATTTGTAATTCTTTATGCTGTTAATTTAAAACACATGGAATAATAAATTTTGCATCTTAACACTTAGCTTAGGCTACTCCCATCAAGAGTAGCCTTTTTAATATCTTTTAAACTTATTTAACGGACAATTTATATATCTATTTTGTAATTTTATCCTATTAACATTAAATGGAATTAAAAATGAAAACTTTAAGCAAATTTGCACCTCTTGTTTTGGTTTTATTGATTCCCTGTTTAGGATTTTCGCAAACCAAAAACAAAACCAATTCTCCAAACGAAAACATCAAGGTTAAAAAGGAATTTGACAAGAATGGTAACTTGATAAGATACGATTCTACCTATGTTTATTCCTGGTCTTCGGATAGTAGTAAAAATTTTATTGCTGATTCTTCTATGATGAAACAGTTTAATCAAAAATTGATGAAGAGTAAATTCATGATGAATCATTTTCGAAAGTTCTTTAGAAACGATAGCCTTATGGAAAGAGGATTTACCGATCCTTTCTTTTCAAATGACTTCTTTGATGATGATTTTTTTAATCCGGATTTTTTCAACAAAGACTCCTTGCATGAATCTCAGAATTTTTTCAAAGATTTTGATAAAATGATGAATGAACATATGAAATTTCGTGAAGAACACATGCAACGAATGAATCATCAAATGGATTCGCTTCGCAAGGAATGGATTCAAAAACAACAAGAATATTTTCAGAAGAGAAATTCTTTGAATCGAAAACACCACAACAAATTAGGCAAAACAATCAGTATGTAGTATGAATTGTGGATGATCTTTAAAAAACTACGATTGCACAGGTACTGCAATCGTAGTTTTTTTGTGACGATAGTGTCAAATATAACTTACACACTTTGCGGGATAGTGTCAAGTAAAACGCGATGTAGCTCAACACCTATTCATCGCTGGGCTTGCAGACCGCTCATAGTTCTATTTATTAGGCTTTCGTACATTATCGTTTCAATATTTCAATCAATTCTTTGTTTATATATAATGTTTCTCTTCCAACTTTTTGAGATTCTATTACACCAATACTTTCCAACTCTTTTAAATATCTTGACGCAGCTTTTCTTTCTACACCTAATGTATTTACAACAAACTCAATCTTTGAATAAGGTTGCTCAAATAATAGTTCAACAAGTTCTTTTCTATAAACTTTAGGTGCTTTTTGTTGAACCTTAATTATTGTAAAATCAAGTTGGTTTTTAATATTGGTAATCCTCGAAATTGTATCTTTTGAAGTACTTTCAACAGCCTTAAGCATAAACATTATCCATTCTTCCCATTTTCCATTCTTATTAGTTTGGTTTAGAAGTCGATAATATTCTGGTTTATTTGCGATGATATAAGAACTTAAATATAAAATCGGAACATCAATCAACTCGTTTAGGATTAAATACAAGATATTTAAAATCCGTCCAGTTCTACCATTTCCATCATAAAAAGGGTGAATACTCTCAAACTGATAATGTAATATTGCCAAGTTAATCAATGGAGACAAATCATCCTGTTGATTAAATTGATTAATAAAATTGGTCAGTAAGTCAAGTATTTCGACTTTATCTTGTGGTGGTGTATAAACAATTTCTCCAGTTGTGTAATTTTTTAAAACTGTTCCTGGTGTACTTCTAATCCCTGCATCATTATCCACTAGTTCTTGTTGAATACTCACAATGTCATTAACCCTTAAAAATCCTTGTTTTTTGACAAGGTCAAATCCCTGAAATATTGCTTTACGATAATTTACAACTTCCTTAGTCTCTGGTGAAATGTGAGTTTTATTAACAGTCAATGCTTTATAAAGCTCATCTTGTGTTGTAATAATATTCTCAATCTCGGAACTATCTTTAGCTTCCTGTAAAACAATGGCATTAATTAACATTGCCTGATTCGGAATTGTCTTTGCAATACCTTTTAATTCAGCTAATGCAGCCGTTGATTTATTTGTTTGTCTCAATATCTCAATCGTTTCCACTTTCTCTCTGAGAGGTGGAAGTTTTTCGAGTCTATAATGTGGTGCATTTTGTCCCATATTCTTCTTATTTGTACCAAAAATATAAAATATGGTACAAATATCAATATTTGCAGTGCGTTTTTTTACATGAGACCTAACGGTAAATTGGTCGAGTAGGCAAAGGGAACTTCCCCCTAAGTCTCTCACAGAACCGTACGTGATAGTCTCCCATCATACGGCTCTTGTCGTATATAAATCATGTTACAAGTTAAATAGAAAAATGCAGCTTCCAATGATAAAATAGATATGGAAACTGTTTCTTTATTCTCTTAAGCCATCCATAAGCACGGTAGATACTATTCTTGTAACGTTTGTACTTTCGTCGTACCCATCGAACCAAGCTACTGTGCAATAATCAGAATACATGATGCATTGGATTTTCCCATTTCAATCTTCATTCTCATGAAGACTGGATTTGTACGGCCTAATCTCTCGGTTTTCATCGCTTTTTGCACGGTACAGCCTGTTGAAAATCCATAAATTAGGAAGATTGATGCAGCAAATTCATGCAAGCTTCCCCTCTGAATACTTCAGAATACAAGAAAAATCCTCGGTAAAAGCATAGAAACTCCAAAGCAACACGGGATGTAGTTCAACATGTACTCATCGCTGGGTCTTGCATACCGCTCATAGTTCTATTTATTGTAGCTCATTAATTTTAGAAGGTAGCTTTATATGTAATGTCAAATCTCACTTCACTAACTTTGTCAAGTTCTATATAGACAGGAAAAATACCATTTGAATCAAAAAGGTTTGAATAAAATTTACCATCTTCTTTCACGAAAAGACTATAGTTTCCAGGTTCAAGTTCAATTTGAAAGAATCCTTCATTATCAGATTCAACTATTGTCACAAGTTTTGTATTTATTGCAGAAAAAAACGAAGTGTAGTCAATTTGTTCAACATCACTAAATGTCGTTAATTCATATACATAGACTTTTCTTTTCACTTGACATATTTCTCCACGTCCTACTGGCATGAAATCTCCACTCCAAAACCAAACATCTCCCCAGACACCCTGCTAAATAGTTACTTTATGGCTATTTCTTGGTGGGTCTGTTTCTGTATAACAGTTTGATTCCGGCTCAGAATCTTTACTACATGATAGCGTAAGGATAATTAAGAAAAGTGAGAAAAGCTTATTCATAATATAGGTTCGTTAAAAGATAGTCTTAAAATATAGATGCTAAAACTATGTAAAGGTTGCGTTTAATGAGCTACAACGTAAAAGTGTTTTATCCTTTTGTTTTTTAAAATTAATAAAACATTATTTAGAAGACCGATTTTAGATTCTGATAATAGTTCTAAATAAAGGATAAAACATAGTTGGACAATGTTGCAAAAATTCGTGCAGGACGCTATAATTTTGCCGCAGCGCGAATAAAAAAGGAGCAGGAACGACTAACTTACTCCGTAAACAACAAAAGACCTCCACTAGCGAGATCTTTTGTTGTTTATCTGAAAAAATATTGTTCACGCAACTGTGTATATAAAGGCTTAATGATTAAATAAGCAACTTAAGACATGGGAAAAGAGAAATTTGATTTTGACAGCTTCGGGAAAGAAACCATGGAAGGCTTAAAAAAATGTAAATTCAGAATTAAATCAAAAATATTCCTTTTAGATCTACAATTAGTCTTTGTTTAAGTCTGTTTGATTGGGCTAAATATAAGACTGCCAAAGGAGCTGTAAAAATGCACACTTTGCTTGATTACGGTGGAAATTTATCGGTTTATGTGAATAATTGTAACACAGAGGGTTCTTTTTTAGAATATGACTTAAATACCCTTAAAATATCTGATTCCAGGTTGTGATAATGACGGTGGAAAAACGTTTAAAACAGGATTGTTTTATTTCCTCAAATCACCAAATTCCAGTACTGCATTTATTACAGCAAACACAATAATTGCCGCCAATTTTGAGGTACGGTTATCCTCATCAAATCGAGGGGAAACTTCGGCAATATCAAAACTGATTACTTTGCCGGATTGAATAAGCGTCTTCATTATTTTCAGAAGGCTTTCGGGATGCAATCCAAATGGTTGAGGTGCACTAACTCCCGGAGCATATGCCGAAGAAATAACATCAGAACAAAGGGTAAGGTAAATGCTTTCCTGTTTTTTGGCAAAACGAACAATATCCTGTCCTACAGCAAACATATTGTCGCTGGATATATCCCGGGCCATAATGTATTTCACATCTAACTCTTTCGCCTTTTTAAACAGACTTACCGTATTGCCATATTGCTGAATTCCGGCTACCATATATTTAAATTGCTGCCCCTTTTGTTGGCATCGGTCAGCAATCTGAGCAAACATAGTTCCCGAACTACTTCCCTTAGAATAAGGTCGCATATCGAAATGTGCATCCAAATTAAAAATACCCGGATTGCTTAAATTCTGTTCCTTCAAAAATCGTTCAATTCCCAGGTAATGCCCGTATGCTATTTCATGTCCTCCCCCCAGAATAATCGGGAACAATCCTAATTGTAATATTTGGTAAACGGCATCTGCCAATGCCAATTGTAAATCCTCTAATTGTCCATCCTCGCTAATAATATTTCCACAATCATAAATCTTTGTATCAGCAGGAAAACTGCAAGGCAAATTCGCCATTTCTTTACGGATACTGTTGGGTGCCTGAGAAGTTCCTGTACGTCCTAAGTTATTGGAAACTCCCTTATCGCAACAAAAACCCAGCAAACCAAAACCTTTTTTAATCGATTGCTCGTTCTCTGTTAGATTAATGAACTGCACAATTTGATGCCAGCGAAAAGCATCATAGTCTTCCTCATCATCAATTCTTCCCTTCCAGATATTGGTATCTGCTGTTTTATAGTAGGATTTATTCATTTAGTATAGCTTTCTTATTGCAAACAAATATACTTATTTGCAGGATGTATTTGTCCACGATACTATTTTGAACATGAAATATTTTGCAGTTTAGCATCGAGTACTTGCAGCATAGAAATTACACCTCGGAGCATCGAAATATATGCTCGCCGTACGGAAATTACATCTCGGTGCATGGAAATTGCATCTCGGAGCATCGAAATATGTGCTTGCCGTATGAAAATTGTATCTCGGAGCATGGAAATTATATCTCGGAGCACCGAAATGTGTACTTATTGTGCGGAAATTGCATCTCGCAGTATAGAAATGTGTATTTGCAGGGCAGTATTTTCTATTCATCCGAAAAGTGTACCAAAACTCTACGATACACATTAAATATTTTGGCTTTAGATACGAATCCCAGATATTTTTCATCCTGCGTTACAGGAAGATTCCAAGCGCCTGTTTCTTCAAATTTACGCATTACTTTATCCATTGGAGCATCTGCATCCAATATGGCAGGTGGCATTATCATTAGGTTTCTTACAAAGATATTATCATACATCTCCGGATTAAACATGATGTGTCGAATATCATCCAACAAAACGATTCCCATTAATTTGTCCTCCTCATCAATAACCGGAAAAATATTCCGTTGAGAATGAGATATTATTTTCACCAATTCGCCCAAGGTAGCATCCGGACTCACCTGTTTAAGATCCGTTTCGATAACCTTACCTAATTTCATCAGTGTTAAAACAGCCTTATCCTTATTGTGAGTTATCAATTCCCCTCTTTTTGCAAGATGTTTGGTATAGATAGAATGCGGTTCGAAATACATGATAGTTAAATATGCTATGGTTGCGGTTACCATAATTGGGATAAATAACTCATATCCTCCGGTTATTTCTACAATTAGGAATATTGCTGTAAGTGGAGCGTGCATCACTCCTGCCATCATTCCTGCCATCCCAATCAATGTAAAATTACTTTCAGATAATTTTATGAAATTGAATCCATTGACAAATCGCGCTACAAAAAATCCGGATACTCCACCAAGGAATAAAGAAGGAGCAAATATACCCCCAACACCACCACTACCTGTTGTTACAGAAGATGCAATGGCTTTAAACAGGATAATCATCATCACATATCCCAATAGTAACCAGTAATTATCCCTTAAAAAATAGAAAACACTATTGTTTACAATATCGGTATGACTACCACTAAGCAGGGCTTGAATAGTATTGTATCCTTCACCATATAAGGGAGGAAACAAGAAAATGAGAACACCCAATACCGTACCTCCAATAAGCATTTTTCGATAACTGTTGCTTATTCCCTCAAATTTGGATTCAATGAACATTGATATTCTGGTGAAATAAAGAGAAGCAAATCCTGCGAAGACACCTAAGAGTATATAATAGGGAAAATTACCAAAAACAAATGGCTCAGTAACAGTATAGGAAAGTAAAACGCCTTTTCCCATAAAGAAATAGGCGATACTAGCTCCTGTCATCGATGAAATCAACAAAGGTATTAGGGAAGCCATGGTAAGATCCAGCATTAAAACTTCCAGTGTGAATACCATTCCTGCTATGGGAGCTTTAAAAATACCCCCGATGGCACCTGCTGCACCACAACCTACCATAAGAGTAACTATCTTATAATTCATGTGAAACATGCGGGCAAGATTGGATCCCATAGATGCGCCCGTTAGAACGATTGGAGCCTCAGATCCAATAGAACCCCCAAACCCAATGGTGAGTGTACTGGCAATTATCGAAGAGTAATTGTTATGACTTTTTATATGTGAATTCTTTTTGGATATGGCATATAAAATGCGTGAAACACCGTGTCCAATATTGTCCTTCACAAAAAACTTCACATACAGAACTGTAAGCAATATACCAATGGCAGGAAATGCCAAATACAAAAGATTGGCAGAATCAACATTTAATCCTTTTGTTAGGAAATGATGTGTAAAGTGAATTGCACTTTTTAATACAAGCGCTGATAATCCACTCACAATACCTACTATAAAACTCAATATAAGAACGAACTGCCGTTCCTTAATATTTTTTAATCTCCATATTAAAAACCGAGAAAGTAAACTCTTATTCTTCATTTTAATGAATCATTCTTAATGTCCCAAAAATATCCTTTATCAAATAACAGGTCGGATGGCTCCAGAAGTCAGTCGGCCTTTTAGCTCATAACCATAAAAAATCAAGAATTTTAAGGGGCAGATTATTGATTTTCATAGATTTCACAATCTAAGAGAGGTATAACTAGTAAAATTTGAATGCAAAAGTAATAGATAATTAGGAAGAAGAAACTGTTTTTCCAATAATTTTAAAAAAGACCATCCTACAGATCGTAACTGTTTGAAATACTGAAAGTCGAAAGCAATCGTTTGCTTAAAAGCCAGACAATATTTTACTACTTAATCTTCTGAAAAATGTTTCAGCATTCTGCGATAGGTAGAAAAAATTTGTGCCCGGGAAACACAGCCGCAATATTTACCATCTTTAAGAACTACCAAATTAAATTTATCTGAATACTGATATTTCTTTGCTACATCCGCCATCGATTCATCGTATTGAATTATTACCTGTGGTATAACCATTAAATCACGTACATGCACAATATTATACTTCTCCGATTGAAACATGATTTCGCGAATATCATCCAATTTTACGATCCCTTGAAAATTATTCTCTTCATCAATCACAATAAAGATATTTCGATGCGCTTTCGCTATAACTTGCACCAAGTCTCCAAGCGAAGCATCCGCACTTACCGTACTAAAATCTCTTTCTATTAATCTGGAGACACTCATTAAGGACAAAACATTTTTGTCTTTATCATGAGTCATCAACTCTTTTCGCCGAGCCAATTGAACGGTATAAACAGAATGAGGCTCAAAAGCTAATATCGTAGCATAGGATATGGTAGCAGTAATCATTAAAGGCACAAACAATTGATATCCTCCGGATATATCCGCAATCAGGAACAATCCGGTTAAGGGTGCATGCAATACTCCAGCTATCATTCCTGCCATTCCAATCAAAGCAAAATTATTAACATCGACATTTCGCAAGCCAAGATGTCGAACAATTAAGGCGAAAAGAACACCTGAATTTCCTCCCATAAAAAGTGTTGGAGCAAAAATTCCACCAATACCTCCGGCGCCAAATGTTAAGGATGTAGCAATAACCTTAAAGAAAACAATCAATGCTAATAGAATAAGGAGCACCAAAAAATTATCACTATAGGAATAGAAAAATGAATTATTAAAAAGATAAGAATAATCCCCAGTTAATGAACCATTAATAGCTTCATATCCCTCCCCATATAATACTGGCAAAAAGAATATAATAACTCCTAAAGAAATGGTTCCGACAAGCATTTTGCGATATACACCATTTATTTTTGCAAACATTTGTTGGATGAACATATAGGTTTTGGTAAAATAGGTGGAGATCAATCCGGTGAATATACCTAAGGCAATATAATAGGGTAAGTCTGCTAAATTGAATCCTGATAATATTTTAAATGGATACAATACATGCATTCCCAGAAAAAAATAGGAAGTAATAATTCCACTTGCTGTTGATAACAATAATGGTATTAATGCCCACATGGTTAAATCCAGCATTATCACTTCCAAAGCAAAAACAATAGCTGCAATAGGTGCTTTAAAGATAGCAGCCATAGCACCCGCACTAGCACATCCAATTAATAACGTAAGTTGTTTGTAATTTAAGTGAAAGAGCCTACCAATATTAGATCCCCAAGCAGCACCAGTTAATACTGTTGGACCTTCCAAACCAACAGATCCTCCAAATCCTACGGTTAGTGCCGAAGTTACTATTGACGAAAACATATTGTGAGAATTAATTTCACCATTTGTTTTAGAAATACTGTACAAAACACTTGGCACTCCATGCCGGACCGGACGTTTATTAATATACTTAACAAATATAACAACCAGAAAAACACCTATAGTGGGAAAAATAACGTAAAATAAATTTTGACGATCAACCGGGAAATTACCTTGTAGCACATGGCTAATTACATGCACTACCTTTTTAATTACAACAGCCCCTAATCCGGAACAGATTCCTATAATTACGGCTAAAAAGGATATAAATTGACGATCGCTAATGTGCTTAAGGCGCCACACTAAAAAACGTGCTAATAAGGATTTTTTCTTCTCCATTTAATTTTATTCAGTCAAGCTTTTAAAATTTCAAGAATTGATACAGACAAAATTGTACCTTTCAAAGACCTCTAAAAATAAACAATATCTTTTAGGAACAAACCATAGCGAATTGAAAATTCGTTAACTTCAAGCCTCTTCCATGTATTTATTATTGAGGACATTCTAAAAACCCAATCAAAACAAAGCTATATATAGAATGAAGCCACTGATCATCAGATATTATTACGAAAAGGTTTTTCAGGTTCAGTGTTCCTATCAAGAATTTTTCTAAATTTGTGCAGCAAACAAAAACACCTAATAAGACACAAGCATACAATATTTGTTCTTGTGTCTTTTTTATTGGAATAAAAAAATAAAGATATGGCGAATAGAATCTCCTCACTTTTTAATATAGAATTCCCCTTGATTCAGGGAGGAATGGTCTGGTGTTCGGGATGGAAACTTGCCAGTGCAGTAAGTAATGCCGGTGGTTTGGGATTGGTAGGTGCCGGATCGATGCATCCGGAAATATTCCGGGAGCATATCCAAAAAACAAAAGCTGCAACAACAAAACCCTTTGGTGTGAATGTGCCGCTTCTTTATCCCGAGATGGATAAAATCATGAATATCATTATCGATGAAGAGGTTAAGATAGTATTCACTTCCGCAGGAAGCCCTAAAAAATGGACTCCCTTTTTAAAAGAACATGGCATAAAAGTAGTGCATGTGGTTTCCAGTGCTTTTTTCGCAAAGAAATGTGAAGAAGTTGGCGTTGACGCCATTGTTGCAGAGGGTTTCGAGGCAGGTGGTCACAATGGAAGAGAGGAAACAACAAGCATGGCTCTGATACCATCCGTGCGTAAGGCAACAAGTCTACCATTAATTGCAGCCGGTGGAATCAGCTCTGGAAAAAGTATGTTGGCAGCAATGGTTTTAGGTGCCGATGGAGTACAAATGGGAAGTCGATTTGCAATCTCTGAAGAATCATCAGCACATATTAATTTTAAAAATTCGGTTATCAAATTACAGGAAGGCGACACCAAACTAGCACTAAAAAAACTAGCTCCTACTCGTCTGGTAAAAAATAATTTTTTCGAGCAGATTCATGCCGCCGAATGCAGAGGTGCAAATCCGGATGAAATGCGTCAAATTTTAGGAAAAGGAAGAGCTAAATTAGGAATATTTGAGGGGAACCTGGAGGATGGAGAATTGGAAATTGGTCAGGTCTCTGCTTTGATATCAAAGATACAATCTGTTTCAGATATCATTTCTGAAATTAAAGAGGAATATCAAACAATGCTTACCGAAATAAAGAATAGTTACCTCGATTTGTAACCTACTTTCATTTCCTTCTTACAAATAAAACAGATATGATAAAATTCGATAAATTCACACTGGAAAATGGTCTGCGATTCATTGTTCATCGGGACGAAACGACTCCAATGGCTGCAGTGAATATACTTTATAATATTGGTGCAAAAGATGAGAATCCGGAGAAAACTGGGTTTGCGCATCTATTCGAACACCTTATGTTTGGAGGATCGGTAAATATTCCCAATTACGACGCACCATTGCAGCGTGTTGGTGGCGATAATAATGCATGGACAAATAATGACATCACCAACTACTACCTAACTGTTCCTAAAGATAATTTAGAAACAGCTTTTTGGTTGGAATCTGATCGCATGCTCAGTCTTGCTTTTAGTGAGAAAAGCTTAGAAGTGCAAAAGAATGTTGTAATTGAAGAATTCAAGCAACGCTATTTTAATCAGCCTTACGGTGATGTCTGGTTATATCTGAGACCTCTTGCTTATAAACAACATCCCTACCAATGGCCTACAATAGGAAAGTCTATAGATCATATCGAGAATGCTAGTCTGGAAGATGTAAAATCTTTTTTCTTTCACCATTATGCTCCAAACAATGCTGTAGTTGTAGTTTCCGGAAATATAGAAATTGAAGAAGTAAAGGCTCTTGCTCAAAAATGGTTTGCGCCTATAGAAAAAAGGGAAATTGCTGAAAAAGCTATTCCACAGGAATCGGAGCAAACCGAATTTAGAAGCATGCATTTGGAGCGTGATGTTCCATTTGATGCTATTTACATGGCTTTCCACATGGGAAAAAGATTGGATGAAGATTTTTATATCATTGATCTTATTTCTGATATATTATCCAATGGTCAATCCTCGAGAATATTTCAATCTCTGGTAAAAGATCAAAATCTATTCTCTTCGATAGATGCCTACTTAACTGGTGATTTTGATCCGGGATTATTTCTGATAACCGGAAAACTTTCGGATGGTGTCAGCATGGAAGAAGCGGAGCAGGCAATATGGACAGAGCTAAATAAAATGAAGGAAAGTAAAGTTTCAGAATATGAACTTCAGAAAGTGAAGAACAAAATTGAATCCTCATTGGTTTTTTCAGAAATAAGTTATCTGAACAAAGCAATGAATCTCGCTACCTATGAAATATTAGGAGATGCAAATATAATCAATACCGAAGTGTTGCTATACAGAAAAGTTAATATTGAGGATATTCTAAATGCATCAGCGAAACTTTTTAGAAAAGAGAATTGCTCAACCCTTTATTACCATTCAAAAAAATAAGCATGAATCCTACACAAAGAAATATAGCTCCAGCTTTTAAAACTATTGATTCTATTGATATTTTACCTTCTGAGAAACAACTATTAAGCAATAATATCCCAATACACATTATTAATGGAGGAAGCCAGGATGTATTAAAAATAGAATTTATTTTTGAGGCGGGCATTTGGCATCAGAATTCTCCATTAGTAGCAAGTATGGCTAATAGTATGCTTAATGAAGGCACTACTAATTATACAGCTTCAGAACTTGCGGAGAAAATTGATTTTTATGGTGCATATATTGGATTTTCAACAGGAAAACATGATGCGAGTATAAGTCTTTACACCTTAACCAAACATATTAAGGATACCTTGAAGATTACGGAAGACATAATCAAGAACTCAACATTTCCTCAAAAAGAATTTCAAACCATATTATTAAACAAGAAGCAGAAATATCAAATTAATCACCAAAAGACAAACGTATTGGCTAAGGATAAGTTTAATGAATTGGTTTACGGCTCAAATCATCCCTATGCAAATACCTACGATATTGGGGTGTTTGACAGTCTCGACTATAAATCCGTAAAGGAATTTTACCAAAAACATTATACCCCCAATAACTGTAAAATTATCATCGCTGGAAAAATCAATCAAGAGATATTAGATTTATTAGAAGCTCTATTTGGTTCTAATAAATGGCCATTGCAAACAAATCTCCCTAAGAAAGAATATAATCTTCGGGCTACAAATAAGAGAAGAGCATTTGTTGAAAAGAAAGATGCAGTACAATCCAGCATTCGAATTGGTCGTCCAATTTTTAATAAAACCCATAAAGATTATACTGCTATGCAGTTGTTGAATCTTGTTTTAGGCGGATATTTTGGATCTCGATTAATGCAAAATATACGAGAAGACAAAGGATATACCTATGGTATTAATTCATTTATGATATCCCACTTGAATGCTGGGCACTTTGCTATCGTAACCGAAGTTGGGAAAGATGTTTGCAGAAATGCGATTAGAGAGATTTTTAAGGAAATAAAAACATTGCGAGAAGAAAGGATCCCTGAGGAAGAACTGGATCTAGTGAAAAACTATATTTCAGGAGAGATGCTGAGGAATCTAGATAGTCCCTTTGCTCTTTCGGAAAGTCTAAAAGGCAATCTTGCATTCGGCTTTGACAATTCCTATTATCAAAAATTTATTTCTGAATTAAAAAAAATCAGTCCAGACCAAATAACTAAACTTGCGAACACATATCTTCAGGAAAAAGACCTATATCTTATTGTCTGTGGTTCAGAAGATAGCACCAACTATGACTCTTAACTAAATTTATTTCTGATATAAAAGTTAAAGTCTGTATAACAACTCATCTTTAATTTAAGCCTTAAAGATGAAGGTTAATCTTTGAAAAAAGGAAAAATAAGAATGCTCATTCGTACTAAAAATTGTTAGTTTTCGCTACATTTAGGAGGAACATCAAACCACAGAGTAGATTAAAATGAGTGTAGAAACGGAAAAAGATAAACAACTGGTTAATGAAGCCTATAAGCTATTATTAAAAGACTTTAAAAGGAGTAAAGGTCCGGAAAGTCTTAAGATGATAGATAAAGCATTCCATTTTGCATGGGAAGCACATAAAGGAGTACGCAGAAAATCCGGAGAACCATATATCATTCATCCCATAGAAGTAGCTCATATTGCAGCCAAGGAAATGGGACTGGGAACAAAATCAATTGTTTCGGCACTATTACATGATGTAGTAGAGGATACGGATTACACACTAGATGATATTCAAAATTTATTTGGAGCAAAAGTTGCTCAAATTGTTGATGGACTAACAAAAATATCCGAAGTTTTTGATCAACAAACCTCCATGCAAGCGGAAAATTTCAGAAAAATGCTTCTTACACTTTCTGATGATCTAAGGGTAATATTGATTAAAATTGCCGATCGCCTGCATAACATGAGAACGCTAAATTCCATGCCACTGCGTAAACAAATGAAAATAGCCGGTGAAACGCTATTTCTATTTGCTCCTCTGGCTCATCGAATGGGGCTGTATACCATTAAAACAGAGCTTGAAAATTTAAGCTTAAAATACGAGCACCCGGAAGATTATCAATCCATATCCGAAAAAATAAAGCTTCACGAAACCAATCAGGAAGAGCTTTTGCAAAATATTATCGCTCCAATTGAGCTAAAACTTAAAGAAAATAATGTAACCTGTTCCATCAAAAACAGGCCTCGATCTATCTTTTCTATTTGGAATAAAATTCAAACTCAGGACCTTAGCATAGAAGAAATCTATGATTTAATTTCAGTTCGTGTTGTTTTTAAGCCAATTCCAGATATTCCTGAAAAAAATCAATGTTGGAATATTTATTCTCTGATAACCGATATTTACAAACCTAAACCAGAGCGAATAAGAGACTGGGTAAGTACTCCTAAAGCTAATGGTTATGAGGCATTGCATGTTACCGCAATGGGACCTTATGGCAATTGGGTAGAATTTCAGATTCGCACCGAAAGAATGGACGATATTGCGGAGAAAGGTTTTGCTGTTCAATCCAAATACAATACCAACGCATCCGGCGAATCAGAATTAGACAAATGGCTCAAAGATGTGAGAGAGATACTTGATAATCCGGAAGCGGATGCTTTGGCATTTTTAGATGAGTTCAAATTAAACTTGTTCTCACAAGAAATTCAAGTGTTTACCCCCAAAGGGCATATTAGAACCTTACCCAAGAATGCAACAACACTTGATTTTGCATACGAAATACATACAGATATAGGCAACCAATGTATTGGTGCTAAAGTAAATCATAAATTAGTACCATTGAGTCATGTCTTAAAAAGTGGAGATCAGATAGAAATATTAACTTCGGAAAAACAAAAACCTAAGCATGAATGGCTTGAATTTGCAGTTACTGCCCGAGCAAAATCGAAAATTAAATCCGCATTTAAGAAGGAACGAAAAGAGTTTACTATAAAGGGAACCAAAATGGTAGAAGATCAATTAAATAATGCTGGTTTAATGGTCAATGCTAAAGCTTACAGAAAAATGTTGGAGTACTATAAGTTATCCAACAAAGAAGAACTTTTCTATAAAATAGGCTTAGGAAAAATAGATGTTCATGAAATTGAAGCTGTTGTAAAGAAAAAATCAAAAAGTAAATTTATAAAATACTGGAAACTGCAATTTTTCGGAGAACCTAAAGAAAAAGAAGAAACCGTTGAAGCAGAAAAAGATGTAACTGAAAGCAAGCCAAATGTAGATAAGAAAAAAACACTCCTTTTAAGTGAAATGGCTGCTAATGAAAGTTATAAAATAGCTACCTGTTGCAATCCAATACCCGGTGACGAGGTTCTGGGTTATTTGGATACAGAAAACAATATTACAATACATAAAAGGAAATGCCCGAATGCTCTAAAACTTATGACTAGCCAAGGAGACAGATTACTAGCTGCTGATTGGACAAGCCATCGATTGATGTCCTTTTTAGCGATAATCGAACTTTCGGGAATTGATAAAATAGGAATTGTAAATGATGTCACCAATATAATTTCTAAGGATCATGATGTAAATATGAGATCCTTGCACTTTGAAAGTCACGATGGCGTTTTTGAAGGTCTTATACATCTCTATGTTCACAATACTGAAGACCTTAACAATCTAATCATGAAATTAATAAAAATAAAAGGGCTTGATACAGTGAAACGTATCGAAAATATTGAGGAATATAGCTAAATTAAAAATTGTTCTAAATAATATTCCTTTTCTAAAAAAAATCACTATTTTAGACCCATTATTTTAAATTAGATTAGATAACACTTAGGTTATTTCTTACATATGAGCTACGAGGACACTAAAGAAATTGTCAAGAAGATGTTTACCGAATATCTTCAGAAAAAAGGACACCGAAAGACCCCTGAAAGATATGCTATATTAGATGAAATTTATTCCCGGGAAGGACATTTTGACATTGAATCCCTCTATATTTTCATGAAAAATAAAAATTACCGGGTGAGTAGAGCAACCCTCTACAATACAATTGATCTCCTTCAGGATTGTAAATTGGTAATCAAACACCAGTTTGGTAGAAATATAGCTCAATTTGAAAAAGCATATGACAGCAACAAACACGATCATTTAATTTGTACTCGCTGTGGTAAGGTCTTGGAGTTTTGTGATACCCGTTTAGATGACGTGAAAGATAATGTATCCAGCGATATGGATTTTTTAGTGTCTCATCATTCCTTATACATTTATGGTATATGTCCTGAATGTCGTAAACTTGAAAATAAATAATTATCAACAAATAATATTTTCAAAACCCCTTTAATAAAGGGGTTTTTTAATACCCTCAAAGGACTTATTAACAAGGAACTTTTACCGACTCTAAAGTCTAAAAATATTACTACCTTTGACTGTTAACAGTAATATCCACCTATAATTTTTAGCATACATGCCACTAATATCAGTCTCCATAGAGAAGTTATAGGGTGACTAACATGCCAGAATTTTAAATCAAATAATAAAGAGATGAAAGTTGATGTACTTTTAGGCCTGCAATGGGGCGATGAAGGTAAAGGAAAAGTTGTGGACGTACTTACTCCAAAGTACAATGTAATAACACGGTTTCAAGGTGGACCAAACGCTGGACATACTTTGGAATTTAATGCAATCAAACATGTGTTGCACACTATTCCTTCCGGAATTTTTAGAAATGATAAAATTAATGTAATCGGCAACGGAGTTGTAATTGATCCTGTTATTTTCAAAAAAGAGATTGAAGGAATCAAAAAACTGGGAATAGATCTTTCCAAAACGCTTTTTATTTCGAAGAAGGCTCATTTGATATTGCCTTCACATCGTATTTTAGATGCTGCTTCTGAAGCTGCTAAAGGAAAGTCTAAAATTGGATCTACCTTAAAAGGAATTGGACCTACCTATATGGATAAAACCGGAAGAAATGGTTTACGTGTAGGCGATATTAAAAATAATTTCAAAGAAAAATATGACAAATTGGTGACCAAACACCAATTAATGTTAGATAAGTACTACGAATTTGATTACGATATTTCGGAGTATGAAACAGAATGGTTTGACGGAATAAAGGTATTGAGTGAATTTCAATTAATAGATAGTGAACAATTCCTTAATGATGAGCTTAAAAATGGCAAGAGTATTCTCGCAGAAGGAGCCCAGGGAACCTTACTTGATATTGATTTTGGATCCTACCCTTTTGTTACCTCATCCAATACTGTTTGTGCTGGTGCTTGTACTGGTTTAGGGATAGCCCCCAATCGTATCGGAAGAGTAATTGGTATCTTTAAAGCCTACTGTACCCGTGTAGGAATGGGACCATTCCCAACCGAACTTTTTGATGAAGATGGCAAGAAGTTAAGAGAGAATGGAAATGAATTTGGATCTACAACCGGTCGCCCACGAAGATGTGGTTGGTTAGACTTGGTAGCTCTAAAATATTCAATCATGATTAATGGAGTAAGCCAATTAACTATGATGAAATCAGATGTAATGGATGATTTCGAAACGATCAAAATATGTACTGCCTATAATCTTAACGGTGTGGAAGTAGAACACGTTCCATATGAAATGAACGATGAAACACAACCTGTCTATACAGAGTTTAAAGGTTGGAAAACCGACATGACCTCTATGTCGCATGAAAATGAATTCCCTGAAGAATTTAATGCTTATATTGATTTCATTGAGAAAGAGACAGGAGTTCCTGTAAAAATTGTTTCGGTTGGTCCTAACAGAGAACAAACCATAGAAAGAATGCTTGACTAATATCTAGTCATCACATAAAAAAAATCCCGCAATTGCGGGATTTTTTTTATGCTGCTTTTACCACTTCAAAAACGGTATGCCCATTTCTCAGATATACTTTCTTATAATAAACTCCATCTACCACATAAAATCTCACACCATTATTTTTAATAATCTGATATCCATCAGGCAGATCATCAACTTGTAAGCCAACTGGTGGTAAAACAACAACATACTCATTCCCTTGTGTAATATAGAAAGTTCCGTAATGATAAAAGTAGGATGTACCATGAACAAGAATTCGCACATGTTTGGAAGGTAAGGTTCTTAATCTAAATCCTATTGGAGCTGCTATTATCTTATATCCTCTTCCTGATCTGGCATAAAAAACTCCATTAGATCTATAATATGCTTTTTTATTATATCGAAAAGAATGAGCAGATTTCACATTGACAATAACAGTTCCTTTAGCTGGGTAGCTTCGATATCTTCGGTGACGGACTACCACATGCTTTTTATACACTCTTTTTGCTTCCGCTTGGCCTGAAACCCCTATTAATCCGGTTAATAAAATCAATAGTAAGCTGATTCTGATGAAATATTTATTCATATGCTTCAATTATTAATTAATATTCTTCCTTAAATTTTTATAATGAAACACGGCCTTTATTATTCAACCCCTCGATACATTCTTGCATTTCACTTGTATACTTCTAAAACGCTTTCATGAGCCTTTGCCCTACCCTATGATTAAAAAAATTGAACTATGAAATTCCAAAAACAAAAAAAGCTGTCCCTAAGGACAGCTTTCAATAATTATATTAGAAGAAAGATTATTTTTGAATGTTTGGTAATTCCAAACCATAACCTTTAATTCTATCTTCTCTTTTAAGCAATAGACTTACTATAATTGCTAAAAATCCAAGAGCTGCAAAAATAATCATAGGATTGGTATAATCGTACAAAGGAACTTCAAGTCCTTGTGCTTTTGCAATTGCAACTTGAGGATTAGACTTATCTAATACGTAACCGATCAATAATGGTACTCCCATTAATCCCCAGTTCTGAATCCAGAAAATTAATGAAAAGGCAGTACCCAATTGTTTTTCAGGAATAATTTTTGGTACTGAAGGCCACATCGCTGAAGGAACAAGAGATAAAGCTATACCCAAGATGATAACCAATATAACAGCCACAACCCAAGTATTCAATATTGGTAAGGCAAATATGGTGTGAACGAAGATAATAAGTACAGCACCAATAATCATCATGGTTGCTCCTTTTCCAATTTTATCGTAAACACCACCAAAAAGAGGAGTTAAAAACAAAGTACCTAAAGGCAATAAACTTGGAATAATACCAGCAGTTTGCTGATCTAAGCCATACTTATTCACCATTAAATCCGCAGCATACTTAATAAATGGAAAAACCGAAGAATAAAATAATACGCAAAGGAAAGCAATCAACCAAAAACCTTTATTGGTAACAATTTGTCCTATATCACTAAACTTAAATGGATCTTCAGCCTCTTCGCCATTTGCAGCTTCTGAAGCATCTAACTTTTTATCCATTCCCACATAGATAAAGAAGGCAATGAAACCAATCACCAAAAGAACTAATGCAAAAGCAATAGGTGCCGAAATACTTGGACCCATTTTTTCTACCAACTCTCCATTTACTACCTGAGTGTGTATGTTTGAGAAATACATTGCCAATGGCACAGGAGCAGCAATTGCTAACATAGTACCTAATCGTGCTACAGCCATCTGCATTCCCATTGCCAAGGCCATCTCATAGCCCTTAAACCATTTTACAATGATTTTAGAAACAGTAATACCCGCAATCTCAACACCTACACCAAAAATCGCAAATCCTATGGATGCAAGAAATACTTGAGCATGAATTCCCCAAATAGTATGATCTACCAATGTAGGATTTGTAATAGCCCAATATTTAATGGCAGCACCTATTACCATAATGAATGAAGACAAGAGTCCTGTGAATCGAACGCCCATTTTATCCAGGATAATTCCACCAAAAATAAGCATTAGAAGAAATACGTTCAACCATCCATAGGCACTTGTGAAAATACCATAGCTAGTACTTGACCATCCAAACTCAGTTTCGAGCATTGGTTTTAAAGGAGACATTACATCGGTTAAAAAATAACCTGCAAACATGGTGATAGAAATTATCCCCAATGCTCCCCATCTTGCTGCCTTCGAATCCCGAAGACTACGTCTTATTAATTCAGTCATATTTTTTGTTTTATTTCCTAATTAATGTTTAAGTGAGTGTTTTTAAGGCCTGCTAAATTAAGATTAATCCGGAAAGAAACAAAAAGCATTTGTCATGTTTCATTCAATACATATTGATTCCACATTTCTAGGCCACATGCGTATTAATCCCTATCTTTGGCTTGATTCTATTTAATTTAATACTATGAATACATTATCAGAGAATACTGGTTTATATACCGATTTTTATGAGCTTACCATGGCTCAGGGATATTTTTTATGCGGAAAGAAAAATGAACAAACTGTTTTCGATTACTATTATCGTACCAACCCTTATCAAGGTGGATATCTAGTTTTTGCAGGTCTTCAGGACTTATTATATATTCTAAAGAATTTTAGTTTCAGTAAAGAAAACATCGATTTTCTGAGAAAAACAGGCTTAAAGGAGGAATTTCTTGATTATCTCCTAAAATTTAAATTTACTGCCAGTGTTTATAGTATTAAGGAAGGAGAAATTGCTTTTCCGAACGAACCCATCGTGCGAGTGGAGGGAAATATTATTGAAGCCCAGCTTATTGAAACACTACTGTTGAATTATCTCAATTTTCAATCCCTAATTGCTACCAAAGCCTGCCGCATAAGATATGTGTTGGGCAATAAAACCTTTGCCGACTTTGGCTTGCGCCGTGCCCAAGGCTTAGGAGGAATTCATGCCAGTAGGGCTGCTGTGATTGGAGGTGCAAACTCAACCTCTAATGTATATAGTGCCTTTAATTATCAGATTCCTGTAACGGGAACACAAGCCCATGCCTGGATTCAGAGTTTTGATGAGGAATTGGAAGCATTCAGAAAATATGCTTGCATCAATCCGGATTCGAGCGTTTTATTGGTGGACACCTACAATACTTTAAAATCAGGAGTGCCGAATGCAATAATTGTAGCTAAAGAATTGGAAGCACAAGGATCTAAAATGCTAGGTATACGTTTGGATAGCGGTGACCTTGCCTATCTTAGTAAAAGGGCAAGAAAAATGCTTAATGATGCAGGCTTAGATTATGTACAAATATTCGCATCCAATCAACTCAACGAATATGTTATTAAGAGTTTGAACGAACAGGGTGCTCAGATAGATGGTTATGGTATTGGAACAGAATTGGTGACAGGAAAAGATGCCGGAGCGTTAGATGGTGTATATAAATTGGTGGACAACAATGGTATTCCCCGTTTAAAAATATCAGAGAACATTGAAAAGATTACAATGCCCGGCAGGAAGAAGCTGGTTCGCTATTTTGATGCAGAGGGGAGGTTCTTCCGTGATGGTATTTTATTAGAAGATGAAAAGACTACAGATCGTTTGTATCATCCCTTTCATGCTGATAAGAATACCGATATAAGTAAATATACTTGCGAAGAACTCCTGCACAAGGTGATGGAAAATGGAGAAATCCTGATTGAAGATCAAAATCCAGCCGAAATAAATGCCTACCTGCTAAAACGATTTAAACAACTTCCCGAAGGACACAAACGTTTTATTAGTCCGCATATTTATAAAGTAGGAATCTCCGCCAATCTCCTTAAATTAAGAGATCAGATGCTAAAGAATATTCGACTAAAAATTAAATAGACGATAGCGTTTCAGAAGTAAATTGAAATTTATTAAATCTATAAATCATGTTAGAATCCAAAATAATCCGCCCTACCCTTTTACTTGATAAAGCAAAGTGTTTGATGAATATCGACGCTATGATTGCCAAAGCGAAACGATCTAATACCATTCTTCGTCCGCATTTTAAAACACATCAATCGTCTGAAATTGGAAAATGGTTTATGGATAGAGGTATAAATTCCATTGCGGTTTCTTCTATGAGCATGGCCAATTATTTTGCCGATAACGGATGGATGGATATTACCCTTGCTATTCCTGTAAATGTTCGCGAAATAGATTTAATTGATAAACTAGCCTCAAAAATTCAATTGAATTTAGTGGTGGAATCAAGAGAAAGTATTCTGTTTCTGGAGTCAGAGTTAAAACATGCTGTAGGTATTTTCATTAAAGTAGATACCGGTTATCAAAGATGTGGAATACCAACAGAGGCTACAGAATCTGTTCGTATGCTGGTTGATTTAATGAAAGATGCTGAAAAATTAACATGCAAAGGTTTTTTGGCTCATACAGGGCAGAATTACAAGGCTAAAGATCAAACCGAAATTCACAAAAACCACAGCAAAGCCCTCTTGGATTTAAATGAACTGAAAGATCTGTTTCGAAAAGATATTCCCAATCTGATCGTTTCGTTGGGCGATACTCCGGCATGCAGCATTAGCGAAGAATTTTATGGTATTGATGAAATACGACCGGGTAATTTTGTTTTTTATGATGTTATGCAATATGTACTTGGCTCCTGCGACGAAAACCAGATTGCTGTTGCCATGGCCTGCCCCATTATTGCCCGCAATATAGATAGAAAAGAGCTAGTGATTTATGGAGGAGCCATTCACCTGTCGAAAGAATATTTGGAAGCCGATGAGGAAGGCACCAAATTATTTGGCAGCATTGTACGGATCTCCGAAAATGGATGGGGCGAAATATTAGGAGGTGCTTACCTGGCAAGTCTATCGCAGGAACATGGAATAATACGCTGTAGCGATGGCTTATTCGATAGCTTTCAGATAGGCGATTTAATTGGTATTCTGCCTGTTCACTCCTGTTTAACTGCCAACCTGATGGGACAGTATTTAAGTACAGATGGAAATTGGCTGGAGATGATGCCTAAATAATTACTGCTTACAATTGAATAAATGAATTATCCCAAATATTTACAAAAATTCCAACTCAACAAGCTAAAGAAAGCCATTGTTACGGAAGTTACCTGTGCAAACAATTCGGATCTTGTTATTGCTCTCTCGCTGGGATTAGGGATTTTTCTTGCCTTTTCGCCTGTCTGGGGATTTCAAACTGTGCTTGCTGTTTCCCTTGCCTTTTTGTTTCGGCTGAATAAAGCATTAACTCTAATAACTGTTAATATTAGCAGTATCCCACCTTTCATCCCCTTGATTCTTATTGCCGGATACCAAACCGGTGCTTTGGTACTTACCGGATCATTTCAAAAGGAAGTTCCCCAATTAATGAGTTTTAAAAGTCTTGGTGAAAACTATTACCAATTTGTAATCGGATCCTTGATTTTTGCCTTCTTGGTTGGTGCACTTTTCTTTATAGTGGCTTATTTGATATTAAAGAAATTCAGATAAAAACATAGATTAGTAAGCGTCTTTCAATTTCGGTATAGATCGCACACTAAGTAGCTCTATGCTCGCAGCGGATGGGTTAGGGATTGTAGCGGTTACCCCGCAGTGGTGCCGGATGGTGGGATGGCACGAGGAGTAGTAGCGGAAAGCCCGACCTGAAAGGGAACCCCCTAAAACCAGGAAGAGAATAGGTTAATAAAAAAGGGACGCACCCTAGCACGTCCCTTGCAATCGATAAACGATTTATTTATTCTTTAACTGGAATATTTTTCAAACTTTCCACCAAGAAATCCCAGAATTTAATCACAGTATCCACTTTCACTTTTTCATCAGGAGAGTGTGGGTAGCGAATGGTTGGTCCGAAAGAAATCATATCCCAATTAGGATAAACTGCTCCTAGTAAACCACACTCTAAACCAGCGTGAATAGCTTTGATTTCAGGAATCTTGCCATACTTGTTATTATAAACTTCCTGCATGGTTTTTAGGATAGGAGAATCCATATTTGGTTTCCATCCTGGATATTGGCCTTCCAATTTCACTTTAGCACCAGCTAATTCGAAAGTAGAAGCAACCATTTGTCCCAAATCGTCTTTTGCTGAATTTACTGAAGAACGCAATAAAGCCTGAATAATTACTACTCCATTTTCGCTTACTACGCGAGCTAAATTCAGAGAAGTCTCTACCAATCCCGGCATGTCATCGCTCATGCGGATAACTCCGTTTGGACAAGCATAAATAGCATTAATCAGTTTTTTCTGATATTTTTTCTTGAATACATTCTTAGGAGTATCTGTTGCTTCGGCAAAGAATGCCAAATCTGGCTCTACAGCAGATAATTCGGCTTTATAAGTAGCCTCGAATTCGGCAACAGCAGCAAGAAATTTTTCGTTGTATTTCTCAGGTACAGCAACCACAGCAAACGATTCGCGAGGGATTGCATTACGCAAAGAACCACCATCAACAGCAGCCAACTTCATTTTGAAGTTCTTAGTTGCATATCTTAAGAAACGGAACAACAATTTATTAGAGTTTCCTCTTCCAAGAATGATTTCCATTCCAGAGTGTCCCCCTTTAAGACCTTTCATATATAGTTTGTGCGCTACATATCCTTTGTCTAGTTTTTCCTCTTTATATTTTAAGCTAATGTTAGCATCGATACCACCTGCACAACCAACATACAATTCGCCTTCGTCTTCAGAATCCATATTAAGCAGAATATCTGCATTTAATATACCTGGCTCTAAACCAAAAGCACCTGTCATTCCGGTTTCCTCATCGGCAGTAAACAAAGCCTCAATAGGACCATGTGCTATATCTTTTGATTGCAAAACAGCCATTGCTGCAGCAACACCCATTCCATTGTCGGCACCAAGGGTAGTTCCCTGTGCAGTTACCCAATCGCCATCAATAATTGCAGTGATAGGATCTTTTTCAAAATCATGGTCTGTATCTGCATTTTTTTGAGGTACCATATCCAGGTGTCCCTGCATTACTACGCACTTGCGATTTTCCATTCCTGCTGTAGCTGGTTTTTTGATGATGATATTACCAGTTGCATCCTTGATGGTTTCTAAACCTAGATCCTGACCGAATTTCAACATGAAATCCTGAATTGCATCTTCGTGCTTCGATGGACGTGGAATCTGAGTTAATGAATAAAAGTTTTCCCAGATTGCCTTGGGCTCGAGGCTTAAAATTTCTTTGCTCATTATATTTTTCCTCCGTTAAATTTTTAGTGTTAATTATTTAAGAGCACTAAAGGTAATATTTTTTGAGAAAGTCGAAAAGAGAATCAGGAAAAGAGAGTGGGAATTAAGATATTTTAATATTTGTCTCTGGGATAAATCCCAGAGCAATTCAAATCCCAGAGCAATTCAAATCCCAGAAGTTAATTTCTAATTAAGATGGATAATATTAAAACAAAGCAGATACTAATGCACCAAGTATTGAATTATAACTTTCTTTCACAACATTCTTATCGGAATGTGAGCAGATCCTTTCCTAATTTCCGCCATTCAGGATGACAGAAATAAACCTGTCCGCAATATATATCAAAGCGCAGCTGCATAATTTGGTAGTGCCATTACTCTGGATATATTCTCAGGCCCCTAACACTCACAGATTGCTCTATTCTCACAGCTTATTAATAATTGACGTTTTTCAAATAAACCTGTTCAATGTACGCAGCTCTTTTGGTTTCTTTCAGGCAATTCTGACATTAGCTACTGTCTGCCTATGATAGAATTGTAGGTTATATTCGTTGGCTTTCCCCTTACTATTATAAATGGATGGCGCATGTTTACAGGCTTGCCCAGCTATATGATTGGCTTGTGCCGGAAAATGTTTGGCTTGCCTTGGAAGACTATAGGCTTGTATCGTAAAATTAAAGGCTAACATCGACTAATAATAGGCTGACAGCGGAGTATTACACCCTTTGTTCTGATGATGAAAGGCTTATTCCTTATTTAAACAGACTTGCAGATTTGCTTTATGGGTTTACATCTATACATTACTAATGCTAACACCTCCATGTAAGGCCTGAACTTTGCCATGGAAGACTTGAAGCGTAAAATAATTGACTTGGAGTTTGTATTGGAAGACTTGAAGCGTAAAATAGTTGACTTGAAATTCAAATTGGAAGACTTGAAGTTTGTATTGGAAGACTTGAAGCTGAGTTTATATAAGATGAAATAGATTGTACGTGTATGGTAGTTCTTCATGATAGATAAATTTCTCCTGCCTCAAAATATTACAACTAATAATCATGCAGCTAACACAGCATTTCCAGAGAATGGGTTTTTAATCCAAATTGTCCTAATAAATTAGCGCTTTGCTCAAGATACTATTGTTCAAAAATAAGGCATTTATAGGGTTATTAGCCATAAATATCTTGTTTGCAATAAAAGACATAAGCGATCAGAAACGTGTAAGACAATATTAATTTGTAATTACATAAATAAGGAAAAAATTTATATCACAAATAAAATAATTTTGTTAGATTTGATTTTTTTTATGATAGGTGTTTTATCCAAATACTTGTTATTAAACTTAAAAAATTTGAAACTAATTATAACTCAAAAGATTAAACCTAAACTAAAGAACTATGCACCCAATTCTAAATCGTAACCTATTCTTTGTAAAAGAACATGTTGGTTTGTTCAAAGCTGCCAATAACTACGACATTCTCGACCCAACTACTCAAGAAATCATACTCGAATGCCGGGAAGAAAAACTAGGTTTCTTTACAAAATTATTACGCTTTACTGATTATAAAAGGATGACTCCTTTTCATATCGAAATAAAAACCAAAACAGGCGAAAAAGTACTAAGTGTGAAACGTGGTGTTTCCTTCTTTGTTTCCACAGTTGAGGTACTCGACGATAAGGATAAGCTGGTAGGTAAATTCAAACAGCAATTCTTCTCTATTGGGGGTAAATTTAATGTTCTCGACCCGAACGATAACTACCTGTGTACTCTAAAAGGAAAATGGACCAGCTGGAATTTTAAGTTTATCAAAAACGAAGATGAATTTGCTCATGTGGCAAAAAAATGGAACGGCTTAGGCAAAGAACTATTCACCAGCGCAGATAATTACATGCTGGAAATTGCACCGAAAGTACCCGCTGATACTCCGCTAAGACTCTTGATTCTTGCAGCAGTAATGTCTATTGACATGGTGTTGAAGGAGTAAATAAAATATTACATTTTTCTAAATCTTAGAATTTTATATCTATAATAAATCAACAGAAAGTTGGGATTATCGGAACACGCTAAATCCAACTTAATTGATATTTACAATATTATTTGGCTCAAAATAAGGCATCCTATTTCAGATTATTTTTCAATTTCAAATAAATAACACTTTAACTCACAAACTCTACATTTATTTCATTATGAAAGTTAAAAAAACAGTACTATTAGTACTTGGGATATTGCTATTTCAAGTGTCCTTTTCACAGGAAAATTTTCAACCAGGCATTATTATTAATAATCAGAAAGATACTGTATCTGGATTCATTGATTTTAGAGATTGGATTAAAAACCCACACGAAATTACTTTTAAAGATAAGATAACCAATAAAGTAAATATTTATAAACCATGCGATTTACTTGAATTTAGAGTGGCAAATGAAATATATGAAAGTGCCATCATTAATTTTGAAACTAGCGCATATCATACAGGTAAATTAACGACTGATCCATCATTGCATTTGCACAAGGATACGATTTTTCTTCAGACAGTAATTAAAGGAAATAAAAGTCTTTACTATCTAAAAAGCAAAAATGGGAACGTCAATTTTTACATCAAAAAAGATTCAAAATTTGAATTATTAATCTACAAAAAGTACCTAAAAGAAAAAGAAGGAAATCAAATTCAAATTGAGAATAAAAAATACTTGGGGCAACTATCAGAATATCTAAAAGATTATATTACAAGCTCATCAAAATTTAAAATCTATAAATATAATCTCAAGAGTTTAAAGAAACTCTTCCAATATTATTATTCAATATCCCAAACAAAAATATCATTTCAAAAGAAGAAGGAAAAGATATCTGTTGAATTAGGTTTGCTATCGGGTGCATCCTTCAGTAGCCTTAAATTTAATAATAGCAAATTTTTCACTCTAACCAAGACTAATTTCTCAAAATCAACCGACTTTGCTGCAGGTATATTTTTAGATTTAATTCTATCTAAAAAGCAAAAAAAATGGTCTATTTGTAATGAATTGTTTTACACATCTGCTACTTATACATCACAATATGATGACTATATAAACGAAGATAGCTACGCTATAACCTATAATGAAATAGGTGAATCGTATTTAAAATTAAACAACTTGATTAGATATAGATACCCAATTGGAAAACTATTTATCTACCTAAATGGTGGTATCTCTAATGGCTTTGCATTTAGTGAAACGAACAGTCAAATTAAAAAATCAACACGTGGTACTACAGTTAGTACAGATAAAGGAAAGGCGCTAGATGACTCGAGAAGTTATGAACAAAGTTTTCTTTTGGGCTTAGGAGTAAAACACAAAAAAATATCTTTTGAATTACGATATGAGAAAGGAAATGGTATGTCTAAATCAATTCAATCCATAACTCAAAGATTCTACCTATTATTTGGGTACCGATTCTAATAAAAATTTTCAAATCTATAGGACAATAAACATCCCTCTCCAAACGGAAAGGGATTTTTTGTTTTTCTTATTGAAACAGTAAGCTATCCAAGCCGAAAAGCTCAAGATAGCTTGCAGATCTATTTGCTAATATTTTTAATAGAGCCCAAGTTAGGATAGAATTCAATACCAAAGTTTTCGTTTAGTAATACTTCGGCTGGCATGTTGGCAATCTTACCAAACTGCGCAATGCCCATTCGTTTGCTAAACAGGATATCTTTTCCATTTGAAACAGTAACATCTGCCATTCCCGGAATACGATAATAAATTTGTTTTTGGGGCTGCTCGCCTACACTCGACAAGAGAACCAATTCATCGGTGATATTCAAGTTCTTAAAATCAACTCGGATGGGACGACCGGAAAGATCATCCACTCCAACGGGACCTGATTTAGGGGACATACGAAAAATCACACCTCCTTTTTCTCCTTTTTTAGGCGTATAGGAAAATTGATAGTGCTTCATGAAACTTACTCTCTTCCCTATAAATAAGGACATATATTCCTTTTCCAATTTTGCCAATTCATCAACAATTACCTGATATGCTTTTCCATCGGGTGGCAACTGATCGAAGTTGGCAGTTAATATTTTAAAACGTCGTTTTCTGAGTTTAAAAATCTGATGGGCAGCTTCGGCTGCTTTCTCCTCCAATGTTTTCTCCATAGCTTGTTTTTCGAGAACAGGCACTTTTATAAATGCAGTATCGGTTTCAACCACCTTATATATGGTATCTTCCCGATATTTTAAAATCGGGTCGATAGAGAATTTGCCATACTCAATCTTTATATCCTCATCCACAATAGCAAGTGTCTTTTGCATCTGAATCTTTTCCTCCCCTTTCTGTAAATTAAACCCACGAATCAACCCTTCGGGGGTTAAAGCAATTAATCCAGGTTCATAATCTACCGATGTAGTAACTTTATGATACTGCTCCGAATCCACTTCTCCTACTCCAGTAAGCCTTACAGATTTTAGTTTCCAGTCCAATCCGTCTTGGTTCACTATATCTGATAGTCCTAAATACTTCTCGGCAAAATCGGCAAATGGACCTCGCTTTAAAATCGTTTTTTCGGCTACAACATCTAGTTTTAAAACAGTTTTTGGCAATGCATAAACAACAGTACTGGGCGTTTCAAGAGCTCTTCTTTTCTGTGCCATCGTATTCCATGGCAATACTACAAGTAAAAGAATTACTGAAAAGTTTTTAATTATCGATCGATTCATTTCACATATTTTTTAGATGCAGACGTTGCACAAACGCCTTTTCAAATCATTTTATATATTGTTTTCGCTTATAAACGCTGATTGCGCTATCTAATTGTAATTTATTATCGAATTCCACTGGTACAAGTTGAACTCATACCTGAGTTTATATATCCATTATTTTTTAAGACTTAGCCATGCTTTAGGCAGATAAGAAATAATATCACCAGCTGTTAACGCCTCTACCCCCACCTCTTCTGCTGCCAAATCGCCTGCTAAGCCATGTAAATATACTGCGATAATTGCAGCAATTCTGGAAGGATATCCCTGCGAAAGCAAAGATAATATTATTCCGGTCAGCACATCCCCGCTACCTGCAGTTGCCATGCCCGGATTTCCTGTCGGGTTGAAATAGCAATTCCCGTTGGGGCAAGCTATAGCCGTATAAGCTCCTTTTAGAATAAGGCAAATACTATGTTTTTGGGCAAACTCTCGCTGCATACAATTTCGGGTATAACTATCTTTTGATTCCCCAACCAATCGCTCAAATTCTTTTACATGTGGTGTAAAAACAGAACCCATTGGAAGATGTTCCTTCAATTCGGGATGTTCCCCTATTATATTTATGGCATCTGCATCGATAACCACAGGTACTTTCACTTCCTTTAATAGGTCAACCATTGCCCGAAAGGAATTTTGTTTTTTATCGATACCCGGACCAATGGCCACTGCCTTGTACTGACTCAAATCGGGATATTCGGTGAAAATAATATCCGACCGATCGATACTTACCATGGCTTCGGGAACTGCTGTTTGCAGGATTTGATAACCCAAACGCGGAATATGAGAGGTGAGTAATCCGATTCCCGACCGCAGACTTGCCCGTGATGCCAGGATTGCAGCACCCATTTTTCCGTAGCTTCCACTAATTAGGAGACCATGCCCGTAAGTTCCTTTGTGATCGAATTTTTTACGAGGCATCAATAAGTTTTTTACAAAATCGCGACTTAACATTTTAAAGGGAGTCTTTCCTTTCTCTATCGCATCAGGATGAAGACCAATTGACAACACCTTCCAATCCCCTACAAATGCTTCGTTTTCGGGAAAGAGAAAAGCCAGTTTCGGAAATTGAAAACTAAGGGTAATATCTGCCTTCACAATTCCCTTTCTATTATTTTGAGAATTATCTTCCCCCATTAAACCCGAAGGAATATCAATTGCAACAACAGTAGCTTCACTTGCATTAATGGCATTTACTACATCAAGCGCAAAACCAGCAATCGGGCGAGATAGACCTGCTCCGAAAATAGCGTCGATCACCAAATCATCGGGGAAAATCCATGGTATGGCTTCTGCTGCATCTATTTCAAATAATGCAATGTTCCCCAACAACTTTAGTCTTTGTAAATTGGTTGTTGCATCGGCAGAAAGATGACTGCTAATTTGAAGTACATACACCTCTACCGTATATTTATTTTCTGCAAGCATTCGAGCCAGAGCCAGACCATCGCCACCATTGTTTCCCGGACCGACAAATACCTTACAGGAGATTGGTTCCGGAAATTTTTCCAAAATACACTTACACAATTCTCCGGCAGCGCGTTCCATTAAATCAATACTGGAAATGGGTTCATTTTCAATGGTAAAAGCATCGATAGCAGCAATTTGTTTGGTAGAGTATATTTTCATGTGTTATAATTTTCTTGTGGATTATTTTTGATTTCTATTTCTCAATTGGATACTATCCCATTCTTTTTATAGCATTCATTTACTACTCAAAGTGCTTTCGGTTTATCGGATTAAAAATGGATGCTGTAAATAATTCATTTTCGACTTTAATTCAGAGCTTTATTGACTTGCATTGAATAAGAATTTACAAAGTCTCTTTCCTTTTTGTCTTTTAGCCTTCCAATTCTGCCTTACTAACATCTGGAATCTACCCTGTTATAGCCCCACAATCAAAGATACTAAACTTTTCAATCTGGAATCGACACCGAAATCGATTTAAATATGACCAATAGCATAGTAATTGATTATAGGCATGTGCTTTTTTTCTATATATTTGTCAATCTCAGAATTAAAACGAAACCATTAAATAACTAAAACTAACATTTATGTTTAAAGGACATCCTAAAGGACTTTACGTCGCATTTTTCGCCAATCTGGGGGAGCGTTTTGGCTTCTATACCATGATGGGGATTTTGGTTTACTACCTAACAGCAAAATATGGTTTATCTGCCACCAAAGCAGGTATGATATACAGCATATTTTACGGTTCCATTTATGGATTAGCCCTTGTTGGTGGATTACTTGCCGATAAAACGAGAAACTACAAAGGCATTATTTACATTGGTTTGATTACCATGCTTGCCGGATATGTTTTAATGGCTATCCCTGGTTTTGGACTGATATTCACTGTTTTTGCATTATTTATTATTGCATTTGGGAATGGCTTGTTTAAAGGAAATCTACAAGCAATAGTTGGCCAGTTATACGACGACCCAAAATATTCTCATTTAAGAGATTCTGCTTTTAGTGTATTCTATATGGGGATTAATGTTGGTGCTTTATTTGCTCCAAGTGCTGCAGCCGGAATCATCAATTGGTTTATCAAATCAAAAGGATTTTTGCGTGATGATGCACTTCCTGCTTTAATTCACAAATTTCAGGCTGCTCCTGATGCAGGAATAACTTCTGAATTACAAACTCTGGCTGATAAAGTATCTGGTGCTCATGTTGCTGATTTATCCAGTTTTGCAAGCAATTATCTTTCTGTATATAGCGATGGATTTAACTATGCTTTTGGTGTAGCAGGATTAACCATGATTCTTTCGCTGGTTGTTTATTCTATATACAAAAGACATCTTCCAGATGTTCAAAAAGCAGAAGAAGCCAATGGACCAGTAGTTGAAATGTCGAAAGCAGAAACAAAACAAAGACTTACTGCCCTATTCCTTGTATTTGGAGTAGTGATTTTCTTCTGGATGGCTTTCCATCAAAATGGTTTGACCATGAGTTTCTTTGCCAGAGACTATACAGTTACAAGCGTTGGGCCTGCAACTTATCTGGTATTTAATATTTGGTCTTTACTATCCATTGTAATTGGAATTCTTGCATTAAGCTCTCTCCTAAAAAGAGAATCCTCTGCTAAAACTAAATTAATCAGTGCAGTTGTTTTTGCTGTTTCGGCTCTATCAACCTATTATTTTTATAGCCAAAATCCCGAGGTGAACCCATTCTCTCCAGAGTTATTCCAGCACTTTAATCCAACGATGATTGTTTTACTTACACCGATAATTGTGGGATTATTTGCATGGCTAAACAAAAGAGGCAAAGAACCATCAGCTCCAAGAAAAATTGGTATTGGTATGATCATTACCTCTGTTGGTTTCTTAATTCTATTAATTGGTTCCTTAGGTTTAGATCCATTTAATGCAATGCAGGCAGATCCAAATCATCTTCGTGTTGGTACTGGTTGGTTGATTAGTACTTATTTCACCTTGACAATTGCTGAATTGTTCTTGAGTCCGATGGGAATATCTTTTGTATCAAAAGTTTCTCCTCCAAAATATCAGGGAATCATGCAAGGATGTTGGTTAGGTGCGACAGCTGTTGGTAACCTGTTTTTAGGTGTTGGTAGTTATTTATACGAGAGAGTTGAAATTTGGCAAGTATGGACCATCTTCATTGTTTTGTGTTTCATTGCTGCTACATTCATTTTCTCTATCATGAAAAAACTGGAAAAGGTATCCTAAATAGGAACTCGATTCTATTAAATAATTCCAGAGCTATCGATACTATTTCGATAGCTCTTTTTTTATGCAAACTCCACTGCTTTCGCAAAAGGTCCTAAAAATCCATACTATCGATTTAAATTGTAAATGTTTATGTCGTTTCCTATCTATACATCAATGAAATCAAACAGAAATTTCATCTCCTATTTCAGACCTAAAAGTATTTTTATACTATATTTGTCTTATTCAAAACTATTCTAAATAAAAATTCATGTTTGAAAAACTTAAAAGGAGATGGGGAGTTACTTCTAACATACGCTTGGTACTTATTTTCATCGCCTTCTCTGTTACTGGTAGCCTTGCCGTTACGGCGCGCAAGTTCGTATTTGAATATCTTTCTATAGGGCCAGATACTAATTTGATCATTAAAATTGTATTGAGTATACTCATAATAACCCCTAGCTATCAGGTTCTACTCATTATCGTAGGAAGTCTGTTGGGGCAGTTTGAATTCTTCTGGAGATTCGAAAAGAAAATGCTTGGTCGCTTTTTACCAAAAAAAAAGAGTACTCCAACTCCATGATCAGCAATCCCATTGTATCCTCCTCAAACAGCACAACAGAAATACCTATGCAAAAGAATCAGATCGCAGAAGCATTTAAGAAACTACAGGATAGAATTACTAAATCCATCGAAAATACCGATGGCAAAGCTAAGTTTACAGAAAACAACTGGAAGCGTGAAGGCGGTGGTGGTGGACGAAGCCGGGTAATTCAAGGCGGAAATATTATTGAAAAAGGCGGCGTTAATTTTTCTGCAGTGCATGGTCAGCTGCCAGAGAAAATAAAGCAGAAGTTGCAATTGCAGGAAGATGAATTTTTTGCTACCGGAGTATCCTTAATAATGCACCCCGAAAATCCCCATGTTCCTATTATTCATATGAACGTTCGATATTTCGAACTGCCCGATGGTAGTTATTGGTTTGGTGGAGGTATTGATCTTACTCCTATTTATATTGATCGGAAGCAAGCCAAATATTTCCATCAAAAACTGAAGGAAGTATGTGATAAATACGATGCTGAGTACTATTCTAACTTTAAAGCTTGGGCTGATGATTACTTTTATCTTCCCTTTAGAAAAGAAACCAGAGGTATTGGAGGAATTTTCTTTGATCATTTAAATGGTGCAAACGGGCAAAGCAAAAAACAGCTGTTTGATTTTGTGATGGAGATTGGCAATTTATTTGCTCCCTTATACTGTGATATTATGGAGCAGAATTCCAGTAGAAACTATTCTGCACAAGAAAAAGATTGGCAATTACATCGCAGAGGCAGATATGTGGAGTTCAATCTGGTAATGGATAAAGGCACTAAATTTGGTCTGGATACTAATGGCAGAACCGAGTCTATTTTGGTTAGCATGCCACCTGAGGTGAAATGGACGTATGAATATCCTATTGAAAAAGCTTCGAAGGAGGAACAAACCTTACACTTGCTTAAAAAAGAAATAGATTGGATCTCGCAATAATAATCTGAGCCATCGAATAATTTAGCTAGCCATTTGTATTACTATTCAAGAGAAAATTTTTGTACTTTCATCTGGAAAATATAATGGCAATATCTCCTTGTTAATTTGTCTAATCCAAAATTAGCTATGCCCAAAAAAACTACCGTTTTACTTCTTAATCTTGGAACACCAAAAAGTCCCAATGTATCTGATGTTCGAAGCTATCTTTTTGAGTTTTTAAATGACAGGAGGGTTATTGATATTCCCTGGTTACTTCGGAAAATATTAGTAAATCTCATTATTGTTCCATTTCGTGCAAAAGAATCCTCTAAAATCTATAAAAAACTTTGGACAAAGCAAGGTTCTCCACTTATGATTTATGGAGAGAAAGTAAAAGAACTACTTCAAGCGGAGTTACAGGAAAATTTCAAAGTGGAATTAGCGATGCGATATCAGCAACCATCCATGAATAAGGTTTTGGAAAAGATCAGAAAAGATATTCCCGAAAAGCTGATTATTCTTCCTATGTATCCTCATTATGCATCTTCTACTACTGGCTCTACTCTTGAAAAAACGATGGAGATTATAAAAACCTGGGAAGTGATTCCGGAAATAAAATTTGTCAAGCAATTTTTTGACCATGATGGATTTCTGAACACGATCGTAGACAAAGCTCAAAAATATGATTTGAATAAATTCGATCATTTTGTCTTTTCCTATCATGGACTACCTGTAAGACAAATCAACAAAGTTCATCCTGACAGAAATTGTTTAGATTGTAAATGTCACGAACAATATGATCGCTCAACAGATTATTTTTGTTACCGTGCTACTTGTTTTGAGACCAGTAGATTATTGGCCAAAAAACTCAACATCCCAAAAGAAAAATATACCGTTGCCTTCCAATCCCGCCTGAATAAAAATTGGTTAGAACCATTTTCAGATAAAATTGTAACAGAACAAGCCAAAAATGGAAGTAAAAATCTCTTGATCTTCAGCCCTGCATTTGTTGCCGACTGTTTAGAAACTACGGTTGAAATTGGAATTGAATACCGGGAATTATTTAAAAAAAATGGAGGAGAAAAATTAGTTCTTGTTGAAAGTCTGAACGATCATCCCAAATGGATACAATGCTTAAAAGATTTAGTAATTAATAGCTAGTGCCATTTAAAAGTTAATTCAATTTATTCCTAAGCTTACTTTTTTTATTTAAATCTCTCATCCGATTTTAAATTTCTATTTTTTTCTTCCCATTTTCGATCTAGCCAACCAGAACTTGTGTTTTCCCGATTATCGAATTCCGCAAAGAAAGGTTTAATATCCAGTAATGGTGTCCCATCCAGCATATCTGCATCTTCAATATACAAGACATTATCTTTTATCTCGAGGAGTTGAACTATAGAAATCCCAATAGCATTCGGTCGACGAGGAGCTCTTGTTGCAAATAATCCACGCTCTTCCTGATCCATAAAAGGAGTAACGCGTAGCTTGTATCCTTTTACTTCATGAAAATGATAAACTAAAATAAGATGGGTAAATTCTTCCAAATCTTTTAAGCCAGAGGCAAATTCGTCTTGTAATACAATTTTTGCTTTTACACCCTTTGCTCCCATCGGTTGTATGGGCATATTTTCAATAGTTTGGAAAATGGTATGTATGATACCTATTGGCTTAAAACTAATCTTCGACATTTTTTTATCTTTTAAGAACAATAAATTAGTCTAAATTTAATCAATTTATCCACTAAAAAAAGAGGATGAAACCGAATAAACGGATCAACCTCTCTCAAAAATTCTATAATGTAAATTGTCGTTTTGACATCAACAATCAATAATTATTCAAATTCATTACTGTTGGATTCAATTTCTGAAATCGGTTTTAAATTTTCAGGAATAGCTTCTTCGCCATCATTAAAAAAAGGAAAGACATCTAAAATCGGACTTTCGGTAATTGCAGGAATCTCGTAAGGAACGATCATATCGCTCAAACACTCTTCCAAAAATTCGTAGGCTTGCTTCACGTTATTAGCTTCTGCTAACATGTATTGATTGGTTTTCTTCTCTTTTCCTGAAGCTTCATCAACATCTACAAAGGCAACTTTAGCTTTAAACCAACGATCCCCATTCTCATTCGGGAATAACTCAATTACATTCGATTTACTGATATTAGTAACATTAAAGTCCCCGCTAATCATTTGCTCCAATTCTTTATGTATTCTCGCTTCAGCTTCGGTAAAAGACATAGCATCTACTAGATAGGGAGCAGAAACTTTTTTTTCTTTTCCTGATACTTCGTCCATTTTAACATACTTCACCTTGCATTCAAACCAATTATTTGTCATGATATAGAAATTTTAATTTTTTAAAGGATAGCAAAGATAAAATATCCAATCCCTTTTAAGTTATCGAATTGGATAAATATTTTTATAAAAAAAGGGAAACAAGTTTCCTTATTTCCCTTTTGTAGCGAGAGGCGGGGTTGAACCGCCGACCTCATGATTATGAATCATGCGCTCTAACCAACTGAGCTACCTCGCCATTTTTGCGTGATTGCGGTGCAAATATAAAATCCTTTTTCATTAATAAAAAATCTTTCGGACAAAAAACTTTTCAGAAAAACTCTCGTCCCATGCAAACTCGCTCAATCACAGATTTATCACCTGTTAATATTTTTTAATATAACTAAAACAATTTCTAATGCAAAAAAAAACGAAACTGAACCAATCAATTTCGTTTCTTCCTTAGTAGCGAGAGGCGGGGTTGAACCGCCGACCTCATGATTATGAATCATGCGCTCTAACCAACTGAGCTACCTCGCCAATTTTTCTAATGCGGTGCAAATATAAAATCCTTTTTCATTAATAAAAAATCAATTTCCATTTTTTTATTAGGACTCGCAATTTCTTTTTGCATAATCAAGTCTAAAATTTTCATTACCTTATAAAGGTCAATTTATCCGTGAGAATTCTTAATATTAACAATATGGTAATGGTTAAACTTTGTAATTCTCTTTTTTAAATTACTTATTCTTGAGTATCTTGCGACAAAATTTAAATTTACGCTTAACAAATTCCAAAAACCAGTATTTATTTCTAATGGTTTTTGCATATTTTCTGATTTTAATATAACAATTATAAGCCCCAATAAATGAAAAAATTTGAACTTGAATATGTATTGCAAGCTTCCCAAAAAGTTATTTTTGATAGATTAAGCACAGCAAGTGGTTTATCCGAATGGTTTGCCGATGATGTGAATCAAAAAGGGAAAAATTTCACTTTTTTTTGGGATGGATCAGAGCAGGAAGCGCAGCTCTTAACTAAAAAGGATAATCGATTAGTTCGATTTAAATGGACAGAAAGTGAGGACGAGGAAGCTTATTTTGAATTTCGTCTTGAAATAGATGCACTTACCAATGATCTATCCTTAATTATTACTGATTTTGCTGAGGAAGACGAAATTGATGAAAGCATCGAATTATGGGATTCACAAATAGCCGAATTAAAGCATGTATTGGGTATATAAATTTTAGCACCACCTATCCTCAAATCCTGAAAAAATAGCTTATTTTTGTAAGCTCTAAGACCAGTTTCTTTTCGTTATTGGTCTTATTTTTTAGATGATAATTTAGTTCTGATATACTTATAATTTGTAGCATATAAATTGGTAACTATCAAAGCTTATTAAATCAATATTTTACCCAATGAAACGATTACACTCCTTTATTCTTAAAAGTTTTTTAGGACCTTTAGCTTTTACATTTTTGATATGTATGTTTGTGCTGTTAATGCAGTTCTTGTGGAGGTTTATCGATGAATTTGTTGGAAAAGGATTAGAATGGACAGTTATTGCTGAATTCTTATTTTATGTTTCGGCAACCCTTGTTCCTATGGCGCTTCCACTTGCTATTCTTCTTGCTTCCATTATGGCATTCGGGAATATGGGTGAAAACTATGAATTAACTGCAATGAAAGCTGCAGGAATCTCGCTTCAAAGAATTATGAAGCCTCTCACAATTTTGGTTATTTTAATCAGTTTGGGAGCATTTTTCTTTTCCAATAATATAATGCCCATTGCCTCCCTTAAGACAAGTTCATTACTATATGATATAAAAAGACAAAACCCTGAATTAATTCTCAAAGAAGGCATCTTCACAAATGACTTACCAAAATTTAGTATTAAAGTTGGAAAAATAGATAAACAATCCGGTATGTTGTATGATCTGTTAATTTACGATCATCGTGAAAATCGTGGCAACACCAATGTTACTGTTGCTGATTCCGGAACCATGATTACATCAGCAGATAAATTAACGATGAATCTTACACTTTATAGTGGAAACATTTATGAGGAGGTTCGTCAAAAAATTAGAAGAAGAAATAAACATCATCCTTTTCGAAGGATTAAATTTGGCGCATACAGAACCAGTATTGCATTACCTGGAAATGAATTGCATAGAACCGATGA
This sequence comes from Ancylomarina longa, assembly GCF_003996985.1. GTDB lineage: Bacteria > Bacteroidota > Bacteroidia > Bacteroidales > Marinifilaceae > Ancylomarina_A > Ancylomarina_A longa. The sequence continues at coordinate 11,781 of NZ_RJJX01000013.1, read as the reverse complement.
AGACAAGTTTAAGAATAGCTACAGAATGCTAAATCTTACTCAGCTGGAAAATCAAAAAGATTCTTTAGAAAATGGCCTTTTGAAGAAAAAAGAAAACTTCGGGAAATCACTAATTGCAAAATACTATTTCCGAAAGGAAATGAAAAGCCTGAGAACAGATAGCATCAAACGAAAGAAATTATTAGCAAAGACTTCAGATGTGGATTCTTTATTTTCTTCATTGAGTGTAAATAAAAAGCTTACTTCTATCAGTAATGCTTTAAGTTATGCGCGAAAAGCTAGAGAAAATGTTTCACGAAAAGACCAGGAATTTATCGCCAGTACAAAATGGATTCAAAAATACAAAAATGAATGGCATCGAAAATTCACCTTATCTTTCGCATGTTTAATTTTCTTTTTTATCGGTGCACCTTTAGGTGCTATTATACGCAAAGGCGGACTTGGAATGCCTGTGATAATTTCTGTATTATTCTTTATTATTTATTACATTATTTCAATGACTGCAGAACGTTTTTCTAAAGAATTGGTTATGCAACCATTTTGGGGAATGTGGACATCTACAATTATTATTATGCCTCTGGGAATCATTTTAACCTATAAAGCAACTACTGATTCCACCTTATTCAATATTGAAAATTATATCGATTTCTTAAAAAAATTGAATCCATTTCAACTTCTTAAAAGGAAATCCTCTGCGGATAACTAATAGTTATGCCTCCATTTATATGAATTAAGAAAAATATGTTTGATGATTTAAAGCCAGATATTGACTATTATATGAGTCCGCAAGGATATCGGATTCTAACTAAGAAATATTTAAGTGAACGAGGGTATTGCTGTGGAAATGGTTGTAAGCATTGTCCCTATTTTCCAAAACACAACAAGGGAAACCGAACTTTAAAAGAGGAATAACATGAGTTTACGAATTGTATATATGGGAACTCCCGATTTTGCTGTAGCTCCCTTAGAGGCATTAATAAATGCTGGTTGTAATGTAGTTGGTGTGGTTACCAATCCGGATAAACCGGCAGGAAGAGGTCAAAAGCTGAAAGAAGCTGCTGTTAAAAAATTTGCAGTACAAAAAGAACTTCCCATTCTTCAGCCAGAAAAATTCAGAAATGAAGAGTTCCTGAATGCTCTTAGGGAATTAAAAGCCGATATTCAAGTGGTAGTTGCCTTTAAAATGTTACCGGAGATGGTTTGGAATATGCCAAAATATGGAACCTTAAATCTTCATGCATCTCTATTACCGCAATATCGTGGTGCTGCACCAATCAACTGGGCAATCATAAATGGAGATAAAGAAACAGGTGTTTCCACTTTTTTACTACAACACGAAATTGATACTGGTAACATTCTTTTTCAGGAAAAAATTGATATTGCAGAAAATGATAATGTAGAAATCATTCATGACAAACTCATGAATGTTGGTGCCAATTTAGTTGTAAAAACAATACAAGCAATTGAGTGCGGAGATTATAAGCAAATACCTCAGGAAAACTACAATTCCAATAGTGAAGTATTAAAATCTGCCCCTAAAATTTTCAAAGAAGATTGTAAAATAGATTGGTCTAAAGATATAGCAAACATACATAATTTAATCCGCGGTCTGAGTCCTTATCCTGCCGCCTGGACAGAATTATTACCTAATGATGAAGGAAAAAAAATTGGATTAAAGATCTTTAGCTCAAGAAAAGAGCCAAATCAACATTCTGAAAAAATTGGAACATTGATTACAGATGGTAAATCTTACTTAAAAGTAGCAGTAAAAGGTGGATTCCTCAACATTACAGAATTGCAACAATCTGGAAAGAAACGAATGAAAACAGAAGATTTTCTCCGTGGATTTCAACAAATATCCAATTATCATTTATAATATTCAAAGGGAAGCTACTTAAAGCTTCCCTTTTTTTCGCTCGCCAAATAAAATATGCTTCCTATCATTTATTCTTTTATTTTCGGAATCCTTTTCGTAAATTTTATGTAAGTGAAATATGATTCTCTAAATCAGATCGAATCATTCTACATCAATGATATAAAATATTGACTGCAATACATCCTCTCATCTCGAAATAGAGACTGTCTTTTTTTTGCATCTTAACAATTAACATGGTATTGTTGAACTGCACCGCCTGCTTACATCCTTAAATCTATGACTATGGTAACACGCACTTTTGACTTGTTGGATAATTACAGGAAATATTTCTTAGCTAAAACCGATGCTTTTGTAAAAAAAGAAAATGGAAATTGGATTACCTATTCCACAGCTCAATATATAGAATACAGCAATCTAATCAGTTATGCCTTATTAGAGAATGGCTTCACCAAAGGAGCCCGGGTAATTACCATTTCCAATAATCGTCCCGAATGGAATTTTGTAGATATGGCTTTGGCACAAATTGGTGCTGTTCATGTTCCCTTATATCCGACCATTAGTGCAAAGAGTTATGATTTTATTATTCGTCATTGTGAACCTTTAGCCATTTTCATATCTGATTCCATTCTATATGAAAAAATTGCTCCTCTTCTCGAAGAACATCCATCAGTACAATTTATTTATTCTTTTAATAAGATAAAATCCGTTGCTCACTGGAGTAATTTATTGGATACTGGAACAAAAGCAGAAAACAAGTTCAAGCATGAACTAGTAGATATAAAAAAGAACATTAAGCCTGAAGATCTACTCACCATCATTTATACTTCAGGAACTACAGGGAATCCTAAAGGAGTAATGCTTTCCCATCAAAATTTCATGAGTAATGTATTGGCATCTGCTGCTCATCTCATTCTGGATTCATCTCATAAAGCTTTGAGCTTTTTACCGATCAATCATGTCTATGAGCGAATGGTGAATTACCAATATCAATACAAAGGAATTAGCATTTATTATGCCGAAAGCATGGAGACTATTGGTGATAATTTACGAGAACTCAAACCTCATGGATTTGCCACAGTTCCCCGATTACTTGAAAAAGTTTATGACAAAATCATGGCAAAAGGAAAGAGTTTATCCTTTCCAAAGAAATCCATTTTTCTTTGGGCAGTAAATCTCGGGCAAAAGTATGAATTAAATGGCGCCAATGGTTGGTGGTACGAATTCAAATTGAAAATTGCAAGGAAACTCATTTTCATAAAATGGCAGGAGGCTTTGGGCGGAAATATCCAGTTCATGTGCTCGGGTGGAGCTGCATTGCAAGTACGGTTGGAGCGTTTGTTTTGGGCTGCTGGAATACCTGTTCAGGAAGGTTACGGACTAACAGAGACCTCTCCTATTATTGCAGCCAACCAAAACGCATACCCTGATGTAAGATTTGGAACAGTTGGCCCGGTGCTGGAAGGTGTGGAAGTTAAAATTGCAGAAGATGGTGAGATTCTAGCTCGAGGACCTAATGTTATGATTGGGTATTATAAAAATCCGGAACTAACAAAGGAAGTGATCGATTCGGAAGGATGGTTTCATACTGGTGATATTGGCTGTTGGGAAGACAATAAATTCTTGAAAATAACTGATAGGAAAAAAGAAATATTTAAAACTTCAGGTGGAATATATATTGCTCCTCAAGTAATAGAGAATCTTCTGAAAGAATCTCCTTTTATAGATCAAAATATTGTAATTGGTGAATCCAAACGATTCCCATCTGTTATCATATCTCCTGATTTTGAATTTTTAAAAGAGTATTGTAAACGCAAAAAGATTGCCTTTGATAATCCAGAGCAAATCATTCGAAATGAAAGAATTCAAAAACGTATTTGGACAGAGGTAGAAAAAACAAATGTCAACCTCGATCGTCCTAAAAAAATTAAAATAAGTAGGCTGGTTGCCGATGTCTGGACTCCCGAAACGGGAGAACTTTCACCAACCTTAAAGTTAAAACGCAGAGTGTTAAAGGAAAAATACGATCAGATCATTCAAGAGATATATTCCAAGCAATAAGTACTTCATTTTTAAATGTTAGCTCTGCTTTATGTAACTAAAAACATAAAACCTGATACAAGATTTTATATACACACACTAAAAAAAAAGATGATGACCCGTAAAATAAGAAAAGTTGCTGTTCTGGGTGCTGGTGTAATGGGTGCCCAAATTGCCTGTCATTTTGCAAATATAGGATTGGAAGTTCTCCTTTTAGATATGCCTGCAAAAGAATTAAATGAATCCGAAAAACAGATGGGACTCACCATTAATCATCCCAAAGTAAGAAACCGCATGGTGAATCAACTTTTGGCAAAAATGGTGAAGAACAAGCCTGCTCCCTTATATCTACAATCCTATGTTTCGAGAATCCATACCGGAAATTTCGAAGATGATTTACACCGAATTAAAGATTGCGATTGGGTAATTGAGGCAATTATCGAAAATCTGAGTATTAAACAGAGTTTGTATTCCAAAATAGAGGAACACAGAAAACCCGGATCTTTAATAAGTACCAACACATCGGGTATTCCCATTCAATTATTATTGCAAGGAAGATCAGAAGATTTTGCAGAGAACTTCTGTGGTACTCATTTTTTTAATCCTCCCAGATATTTAAAATTACTGGAGGTAATTCCGTCGGATAAAACCTCAAGAGAAGTAATTGAGTTTTTAAGCGATTTTGGAGAACGATTCCTTGGCAAATCGGTGGTGATTTGTAAAGATACTCCTGCCTTTATAGCTAACAGAATTGGTGTTTATTCCATGATGTCGGTCTTTCATTTGTTGGATGAATTTGAATTTACGGTAGAAGAAATAGATCAGCTAACAGGTCCGATTATTGGAAGACCTAAATCTGCCACTTTCAGAACATGTGATGTAGTAGGATTAGATACCTTGGTTTTGGTAGCTCAAAATCTACAAAAAACACTTGCCCAAGATGAAAAAGCAGATACATTTCGTATTCCTTCCTACATACAGAAAATGCTGGAGAACCAATGGCTGGGAACAAAATCAGAACAAGGCTTCTATAAAAAGATCAAAGCAGATGGAAAAAGTGAAATATTGAGTTTGGATCTGAATAAGTTTGAATATCAAAACAGGCAACGTGTAAAATTTGCCGAATTAGAGGCAGTAAAAGTTATTCCTCATCTGCATAAAAGGTTTAAAGCTTTATTAAAGGGCAAAGGAAAAGTTAATCTCTTTTATCAGAAGTTATTCTTAGGATTATTCGCTTATGTATCGAACAGAATTCCAGAAATTTCTGATGAAATATACAAGATAGATGAAGCGATCTGTTCGGGATTTGCATGGGAGATGGGACCATTTGAAATATGGGATGCCATCGGTTTAAAAAATACGCTTCCGCTTATGGAAGAATTAGGATATAAAGCTGCCGATTGGGTATATAAAATAGCGGATCAGGATTTTAACTTTTATCAATTAAACAAAGGTAAAAAACAATTCTTTGATATTGCCACGAATGATTATCGAGTAATACCGGGGACAGAGAATCTTATACTTCTCAACAATCTTCGTTCATCCAATACCATCTGGCACAACGAGGGATGCAGTATTATTAATCTGGGGGATGGCATCATCAATCTGGAATTTCATACCAAAATGAATACCATTGGAAGTGAAATTATCCAGGGAATCAATAAATCAATAGAATTGGCAGAAACAGATTACAAAGCATTAATCATTTCCAACGAAGGCGAAAACTTTTCTGCTGGTGCTAATATAGGCTTGGTATTCATGCTCGCCGTGGAACAGGAATTTGAGGAGCTGGATATGGTAGTTCGTACTTTCCAGAATAGCATGCTGAAATTAAAATATGCATCGGTACCGGTTATTGCCGCTCCACATGGAATGACACTCGGCGGTGGATGTGAACTTTGCATGCATTCTGATAAGGTAATTGCTCATGCCGAAACTTATATGGGTTTGGTAGAATTAGGAGTAGGAGTAATCCCTGCCGGAGGAGGAACAAAAGAATTCGCTTATCGTCTCTCTAAAGAGATGGCTCCCGATGATATTCGAACCAACCGCTTTCGCGATAAATTCCTGAGTATTGGTCAGGCTAAGGTTTCCACATCAGCCTACGAAGCTTTTAACTTAGGATATCTGCGCAAGCATGTAGATGAAGTAATTATCAGCAAAAAACATCAATTGACTTACGCAAAACAAACCGCTTTATTAATGCTTGAAAAAGGCTATACTCCTCCACTTCGAACTACCAATATCACTGTTTTGGGAAACGAAGGTCTCGCTCTGGTATACTCTGGTGCCGACGGTATGGAAGTTGGCAACTACATCTCGGAATACGACAAATACTTATCCATTGAATTGGGAAAAGTGTTGAGTGGTGGTGAGTTGAGCATTCCTACAAAAGTATCGGAAAACTATCTTCTGAATTTAGAACGAATGACTTTTGTGAAACTTTGTCAGCAGAAAAAAACATTAGAGCGAATGCAAAGCCTGCTTCAAAAAGGAAAGATTTTAAGAAATTGATTAAAGCCTGATCAATAAATTCATTTACTAAACAGAAAAACAACAATTATGAACGCATATATAGTTTCCGCCTACCGAACCGCAGTGGGCAAAGCAAAAAAAGGAAAATTACGTTTTATTAGACCTGATGATCTTGCTGCTAAAGTGGTTCAACACATCATGGAAGAAATACCACAATTAGATTCGATGATGATTGATGATGTGATTGTTGGCAATGCAACCCCCGAAGCAGAACAAGGTTTGAATATTGGTAGAATGATTGCCTTAATGGGACTCGATAATATCCGTATTCCCGGAATGACCGTCAACCGATATTGTTCCTCTGGTTTGGAAAGTATTGCCATTGCAGCTTCGAAAATTGAAGCCGGATTGGCCAATTGCATTCTTGCTGGTGGTGTAGAAATGATGTCGCTGATGCCCATTGGTGGCTGGCGAATGGTTCCGAATCTGGGAATTGCTAAATCCCACCCCGATTGGTACTGGAATATGGGAATTACGGCAGAAGCCTTGCAAAAGAAATACAATATTTCACGACAGGAGCAAGACGAATTCTCCTACCATTCGCACCGAAAAGCCTTAGAGGCAATTGCCCAAAATCGTTTTACCGATGAAATAGTACCAATAAGAGTATTGGAATCTATCATGAATTCAAATGAAAAAATGATCACCAAGGAACATTTGGTAAGTATAGATGAAGGTCCGAGAGCAGACACAAGCATAGAGGGATTAAGTAAACTACGTCCGGTATTTGCACAGGGCGGAAGTGTTACTGCTGGCAATTCCTCACAGACTTCAGATGGTGCTGCCTTCGTTCTTGTTGTATCCGAAAAAATGCTAAAACAGTTAAATGTGCAACCTATCGCACGCTTTGTTTCCTATGCTGTGGCAGGAGTTGAACCAAAGCATATGGGCATTGGTCCGGTGGAGGCAATTCCAAAAGTCTTAAAGCTTTCCGGCCTTTCCATGAATCAAATCGAGCAATTTGAATTGAACGAAGCTTTTGCTGTGCAAGCTTTAGCGGTGATGAAAGAGTTGAATATGAACCCCGAAATCACAAATGTGAACGGAGGAGCTATTGCATTGGGACATCCTCTTGGTTGCACAGGCACTAAGCTTTCGGTGCAATTACTGCACGAAATGAAACGTCGAAAACAAAAATATGGCATGGTTACCATGTGCGTGGGTTCCGGACAAGGTGCTGCCGGAATTTTTGAGTTACTATAACAAGCTTCAAATACCATATAAAAACTAAAATAACATTAAAAACAAGTTCCTAATTACCATTGACCATTACTATAAATTAAACCTGCATAAACACAAATCATATGGAAAAGATAAAAACTGTAAAAGGCGGACAATTTCTAGTTCAGCAAAGCGATCCTCAGAATATTTTTATTCCGGAAGAAATATCCGAAGAACAAAAAATGATCATGGATACCTGTCGTGATTTTCAGGAGAAAGAAATCTTTCCCTTACTAGATGAAATCGACAGTCAAAAGGAAGGATTAATGCCCTTACTCATGGATAAAGCCGGAGAGCTGGGATTATTAGGAATTTCTATTCCCGAGGAGTATGGTGGCTTTGGTCAGGATATGAACACTTCGATATTGAGTACAGAAGTTATGGGAACCTACAGTTCTTTTGCAGTTGCATTTGCAGCTCATGTAGGAATTGGAAGCCTGCCCATTCTGTATTATGGCACCGAAGATCAGAAAAAAAAATATTTACCCAAATTGGCTAGTGGAGAATTTAAAGGAGCTTATTGCCTAACCGAACCAGAAGCCGGATCGGATGCTAATTCAGGCAAGAGTAAAGCAAGCCTGTCTGCAGATGGAACTCATTATCTACTCAATGGACAAAAAATGTGGATTACCAATGGTGGTTTTGCTGATATCTATACTGTTTTTGCCAAGATTAATGATGATAAATACCTGAGTGCTTTCATCATTGAAAAAGATTTTAACGGAATTACCCTCGGGCAAGAGGAGAAAAAAATGGGCATCAAAGGATCTTCCACATGTATGATGTTTTTTGAAGATTGTAAGATTCCGGTAGAGAATCTTTTGGGCGAGAGAGGCCAAGGCTTTAAGATTGCTCTGAATATCCTCAATAATGGCAGAATTAAACTAGCTGCAGCAGTTTTGGGAGCTGCAAAAAAAGTAATCAGTAATACTGTAAGCTATGCCAATGAGCGGGTTCAATTTAAAAACCCCCTTGCTAATTTTGGCGCTATTCAGTACAAAATGGCACAACAAGCTATACGTATTTACACCATCGAATCCGCAATATATCGTTGTAGTAACGACATACAAAACAGCATGCATCAATTGATGGAAGATGGCTTATTAAAAGAAAAAGCAGTGATTCAAGCTCAAAAAGAATTTGCTGCCGAAGCTGCTATTTTAAAGGTTGCCAGCTCCGAAGCTTTGGATTACGTAGTAGATGAAGGTGTTCAAATATACGGCGGAATGGGATATTCTACCGAAGCTCCCATGGAAAGAGCTTATCGCGATTCCCGTATCAACCGCATATTTGAAGGAACCAACGAAATCAACAGAATGCTGATTGTTGATTATCTTCTGAAAAAAGCTTTCAAAAATGAATTGCCACTGCTGTCAGCCTCTAAAAATGTGGTGAAAGAATTAATGTCGATTCCTGAATTTGGAGAAGAAAATACCAGTTTACTTGCTTTGGAGGACAAATTGATATTAGGCTTTAAAAAGTGTGCCTTACTGATTACCGGAGCAGCAGCTCAAAAATTTATGAAGAAACTAAGCGATGAGCAGGAAATACTCATGAATATTGCGGACATCATTATAGATTGCTATCAGGCTGAATCGCTCCTGCTAAGAGTGAAAAAACGAATAGACTTGAAAGGTTTGGAAAACTGTTCAGAACAAATTGCCATGTGTAAAGTATTCTTCTACGATGCCGCCGACAGAATACACAAAAATGCCAAAGATGCTGCCAATTCCATTGCACAGGGCGATGAGCTGAGAATGATCCTTTTGGGATTAAAACGATTCACCAAACACAGCGGGCTCAACAGTAAGGAGGAACGCCGGCTTATTGCCAAAAAGTTGATAGAAGAAAACCGGTATTGTTTCTGATATGCCAGGCTTGATTTTCCTGATAATATGCTGAAACAAATTAGCACCACTCAGCAGCGGCACAAATAAAAACATCCGGTTCCCGATATTTCGGGAGCCGGATGTTTTTCTATTGAATTTAAAAGCTTTTTGCGTGCCTACTCTTTTACTTTTCTGCTCATAATAACATAGTATAACAAAAATCCTATGGCTACAGAAACAAAAAATATCCCGTAAGGCATCGTGCTATCGTATTGCTTAAAAATTGGATTTGAAACTGCCAGAACTTCCATCACAATAAATCCGATTCCTCCGAAAAAGGCTACTAAACCCCATTTTAAAGCAGGATACTGATCGTACTTCACTTGCTTTTTCACTTCTATTTCTGCATCCTGTTCCAAAATTCCGGCTCTATCAAAATGTCCTGATTTGATAATTTTCCGCTTTAAAAAATGCGATGATATTATTTTTACGAAAGTGATAATACTGAAGAATACCACTGCTGCCATTAATAAATCTCCTATTGACATATTCTTAAATTTTAGTTTTGAACTCGATTTGCCCATTAGACCAAGCAAGCTTTTTAAATGTTGCAAAAAGTTTAAATTATTTTCTGACAACTAAAGTTAAACCTGCAATTGTTGCTTCCTTTCCTATGTCCTATTTTATCGAACTCAGGTTAATAACACTATAAAGGGCTTGTTTTTAAGTAGCTTGAACAGTGGTATCTTTTTAAAATATCTTTCGTTTTAAGAAAGCTTTAATAAGACCAAACTTGGTAGCAATAAAAGAAAATTCCTTAGAAAAATATTGTCTAAAAAAACGTACTGAGGTTTTTATAAAAACATAAGCATGTTTTGATGAAAACGTAAGCATGTTTTTATAAAAACATAAGCAGAAAAATATCCTATCTTTAGGACTACTGAATTGGAAGGCAGCACCGCGTTAGGGGTAGAAGCGGTTACCCCGCAGTAGGCTTGGAAAGTGTGTAGGCACGAGGAGTATTAGCGAATGACCCGACCCGCAGGGGAACGCCCCAATTAAAAAAATAATTTTTCATTAGATTTATTGCAACCTATTGCCGACAATGCTTGTCTACTCCATCAAACAATGAACGAAACTGAGCTGATACATCAAATTTGTAATGGAAATCCCCAAGCCTTTCGGTTTTTGGTGAAGCAATATGAGCGACTGGTATTTCATGTAGCTGCTCGTTTACTGAATCAACAGGAAGATTTGGAGGATGTTTGTCAGGAGGTTTTCATTAAGGTACATCAGAAATTGCCAGACTTTAGAGGTGATTCCAAGTTATCAACATGGATTGCCACCATTGCTTATCGGGTGGCGATTAATCATACAAAAAAACGAAAAGCTGTAGCTGATATTGATGATTCGGAAAAGAAATTTATTCATGAGGATATGATTACCGAAGATCATCCGCAGAAAATTGTAGAAGAAAAGGAATTGAAAGACTTGGTGAAACAAATGATAAATCGCTTACCTGCGCCCTATAAAACAGTGTTGATTTTATACCATCTGGAAGAAATGACATACAACGAAATAGTTGAAATTACCGGATTACCGGAAGGCACTGTGAAAAATTATATTTTTAGAGCACGCAAAATGCTTAAAGAATTAATGCTTAAGAGTGAATTGATTGCTGATATTAAAAAACAAAAAGCATAGATTATGCATCGTCAGAAGAAAGATTTCGAAAAGAGCATTGTCGATTGGACGGCAGATGAAAAAATCCTAGTCGATAATTTACTGAAAGAGAGTTTACAGGAGGAGTTTCAGGTTTCCATTCCCCATGATTTTGCCAACCAGGTAACTGAAGTGGTGGAAAAACGGAAATCGATACGTGAGTCTTTGCTCAAGCATTTGATGATGAGCCTTGGGTTAATTGTGATATTTGCATTTACGGTGGCATTATTGTTCTATTTTAAGGTGAATCAGGCAAATATACTTCTTGACCTGGCCTTGAAATTCAAATATCCAATTGCCTTTGTATTACTGATAATTACTGCTATTCAACTTGCTGATTCTGTTTTACTGAGTAGAACAAAGGATCAGCTTAGCGAGTAAAATTATAATCTAAAAAAGAGTCTGTATTAATTGGAGGCCACTGAAAAAGTAACATACTATCAAGCATCAAACCGAAGAATTACTCTTTGGCTTGATGCTTTTTTAATATCTTAGAGCCTGTTAGAAAAATAATATCATGCTCGTTCAACAACAAACATTAGGCTTAAGCCCATATACAGA
>NZ_RJJX01000113.1 GCF_003996985.1 Ancylomarina longa | reverse complement strand
ATTTCATACGCTTCGTCTGCCCACCAAGCAGGTTCGCAGTCAAGTAACTCATYCCCGATCTCCGCTAAGAATCCATAGTCCAACTCCTCCGTGACGCGCCCGCCGAGCATTTCAACTATTGCCTCGAGCTCGCCGCGCCTCTCGCCGGGAAAAGTCAGATCAATATCATCGTGCTTGCGTGTTACACGCCCTAGCCGTGCATCGATCGCCCAGCCCCCACCGATCCAGAGCGGCAGATTTCGCTCATCTGCCGCAGCTAGAATTTGGTGTATCAATGCGACCTGCGTTGTGTCCATGCGGCCTAACATAGTAAGCCCTCCCAGAATGTCAGTAATTAGACTATTAATTGAATTGTTACATCCAATAGTGAGCTCCCAGTGATTGTCTTAACTATCCAACCTTTCGATTGGATGGGGCAGAGCACCATTATTCTGTTTGAATGCGGTGTTAGTGTCAACTAGGTTCTTTATTTCTTCAAGGAGTTTGAAAGTGCTAAGTATTTTTACTTTACTTTGTTCCTCAATATAAATTTTTTTAAGACCATTTAGCAGCTTGTATTTGGATATTTTGGATAGGAGAATGAATAAGGTTGCGKTATTGATTCTTCCCCCTTTTAGATKAAGTAAACGGTTTTTTTGCAGTATTGGAATATTTCTATATTCTGTTAGTTGATCTTTTAAGTCATCAGGAATTTTCATTTCGTAAAAATTATATTTTTTAGAACAGTCTAATATCGA
>NZ_RJJX01000112.1 GCF_003996985.1 Ancylomarina longa | reverse complement strand
TTAAGGTAGGCTAAATCTCCTAGTACAATTATGGATTTACTCGAGATTATTCAGGAGTCTGAACACCCGTTGTAGAGATACGTTTTTATTGTTAAACATAAATAAAATCCACAAGCGTACAGCGAGCAAGCACACYGTGAMACCACGACAGTATATGTGAGTGTGTGTGAGTGTGTGTTAAAAATCCATATAAATGTTTGAGTGTCAATCAAGTGTGGATAAATTATTGATTATSTGTATGTTACAACCAATAGRAGAATAGATTGAGGTTGATGTGCAGACACGCGCTCAATCATACACACACAGAAATGAACATAGTRAATTRAGTGTCTGAATTACAGTGAGTAGACAAATGATACAATAGTTGAATGGGCTTGCTACAGCRACCAGCATCACGATGGAACGAGTGTCAAKGTGGCTCGACCAACCGCCCACGAGCCATCAAGATCGAAACATATGAACTGGAGATGCCGGTTCTCCAGCCAGTCGACACACCCTTGACTCTTGTACCGATCGATAGCTGAGGCAGTGTTCAGGCTAATTTCCTCTATATCTCACTCCAATAAATGATATCCCGTTAACTYAGTATTTAASGTAGGCTAAATCTCCTAGTACAATTATGGATTTACTCGAGATTATTCAGGARYCTGAACACCMGTTGTAGAGATACGTTTTTATTGYTAAACATAAATAAAATCCACAAGCGTACAGCGAGCAAGCACACTGTGAAACCACGA
>NZ_RJJX01000111.1 GCF_003996985.1 Ancylomarina longa | reverse complement strand
AGATTGGTTGTGATTGTTATTTTGTCATGAGATATTTTTCCCTCAATTAAGGAATGTTGGTTTGAATTTATAGTGATAAGCACGTTGTTGATGAGATAAGCTGACAAGCTGTAGACAGAATGAGCACTAATGATTGGTAGAATGGTTGTGGTCGACCTGTGATTGATATAAGGGTTAAAGAAGCGAAAATGAATGGTGTAAGCGTAGTGCATGTGAATGRTTAAAGTAGTGTGAGACCAGTAGAAATTGTATGCTACATAGGTGAAGCGTGATGCAGTTGAGGGTCACGTGAAGGCGTAGGTTAAGAGTGAGAGGATGTGTATGGTTGRTTGTTGTGTGAGTGTATGTGAAATGTTGATGTGGGTACTGGTGTTGGTGGTTGCGTAGATTGATGATGCTGATGTGGAATGAAGGAGATGTTAGTGCGCTTCCACTCGACTTGTAATTTATTGTTATTAGTGTTAATGTATATAAGAATTGTGAGTGTGATGAGGCGTTGTTGTTGAGTGTTTGATGAGATGTGGATAGGGATTGCGAAATGTATTGCTAGTGATATTGAATTGTGACATTTGATAATTTATTAAGAGAATTGTGAGTGTGATGAGGCGTTGTTGTTGAGTGTTTGATGAGATGTGGATAGGGATTGCGAAATGTATTGCTAGTGATGTTGAATTGTGACATTTGATAATTTATTAAGAGTTTCCTTATTGTATTGTGACTGTTTGGTTGCGATGTAATA
>NZ_RJJX01000109.1 GCF_003996985.1 Ancylomarina longa | reverse complement strand
AAAAGGTTCAGTCAATTATCAAATAACATGATACCAAGAAATAATAACAACACCAATAACAATAAGCTCAGCATTGAAATATACAATATGACGAATTAACAAATAACAACAATAAATACATACATGAGACTCACCGAATAATAAAACTGTCACTTTGGCTTTAAATATGCAGACTTTGTAGACAAAAATGGTGCAKGTTCCAAATGTCACTGCGGCTGCTGCTGATGCTGCTGCTGCTGCTGCTCATCAACCAACTTTGTTCAAGCTAATTTCCTTTATATCTGATTCCAATGAATAATAATTATAMGAATAATAWTATCATCCCGTTAACTGAGTATTTAAAGCAGGCTTAATCTTCCAGTAGAATTATCAGCTACATYATGCAGTTTCCAGTGTAGCATCARGTAATCGCCGATAACATTCGGTGACCTGGAATGCTTTAACTAGAGAAGACGGTTGATAAATGAGCGTGAGCASGGTCAGTGGAAAAAATAACAGTGTAAATAGATGTAGGATGAAGATGGATATGAGTGGGRTAAATGGAGGTTAAAGTAAAAAAAAWGTGCATTYCCTRTCATTTTTCTTSTGGTCGAGTGGTCTAAGGCGTTGGATCTGTCCTGCAGTGTTAATGGGCGCCGGATCGAGTCCCAACCACATCAKAGYTSTTCACAATCACTCGACTCACAACATAACCAACAGGTGACACTCTGCATATTCTCACAGTCTGCACATTCTCACAGCGTTYCGTGTCACTTSAACACTTGGTGCAATGCACAACACCGACCAGTGGCACTGCCTTACCTAGTCCCACCCACATCATAGCTCYTCACAATCACTCSASYCACAMCATAACCAACAGGTGACACTCTGCATATTCTCACAGCGTTYCGTGTCACTTGAACACTTGGTGCAATGCACAACACCGACCAGTGGCACTGCCTTACCTAGTCACATTCACAGACAACATGGTCTCACAGTATGCTACTACTCTGATGTATGCTGATCAGTGTATTCCTATCAGCCATCGGTGGAGAGGCTGAATAGAAGACTGACGCTTGTTGTGGAGCACATGCTTGGATTCACATGATCCTCTAGTACGAGCACGTATTTGTATGCGTCTTACTGGACGTAGGAAAGATGCTGCAAGAAAGCCTGTTACGGTTGTACTTAGTGATGATAGCCAAGCTGAGTATATATTTGAGGAACAACTAGGAATACACTGATCAGCATACATCAGAGTAGTAGCATACTGTGAGACCATGTTGTCTGTGATAGCATACTGTGAGACCATGTTGTCTGTGAATGTGACTAGG
>NZ_RJJX01000107.1 GCF_003996985.1 Ancylomarina longa | reverse complement strand
CCGCCAGGGCCCAAATAACTCAATTTTCTCSCATGAACKATTTGTGTCAATGGATTWGTTCGATCCAAAACTTGAGATAATGGGTGTAAKCCGAAAAAGGATTCATAAGTRGTTGTTAAYGGAGTTGAAGTTACCAAATTCTGAGGAGTMGGTATCAATTTATGCCTAATTGCTCCGGAGATAGYTCCCTTAACTACATTTTCTAAACGARCCAGAGCCAAYCCGARYTGRTCTTGTAARAGATCCGCTACAGARCGAATACGTTTATTTTTCAAATGATTCATATCRTCAAGTGTACCCATTCCAAATTTCATYCCAATCAAATGATCSGCAGCTGCYAAYAYATCTCGYGGTAACAAAAATRTATTGTTCTGAGGTATATYAAGATTCAGTCTCCRATTMATATTTCGKCGACCAAYCCTTCCTAATTCACACCTTTGGTGAAAGAATTTTTTTTGTAATTCCTTACATAAGGATTCAGAAAATATAGGATCCCCRCCTACACAAGMAAATTGTTGATAAAACTCCAAAATRGCATTTTCTTTTGAYCCWATTTTTTTTTTCTCCTTATCGGTCAAGAAAGATAAGAAAATTTCAGGGTAGCAAACATTTTCTAGAATTTCTCGTAGATTCAAACCCATAGCTGATGATAGAACTAGAATAGATATTTTCTGTTTCCTACTCACACGAGCCCATATCCKTGCTTTTYTATCAATCTCTAATTCTAAYCTKCCTCCCCAATCTGATATTATGGTGCCSGTATAGACCGAAATTCCGTTATGGTCCA
>NZ_RJJX01000012.1 GCF_003996985.1 Ancylomarina longa | reverse complement strand
TGGCATCTTCTTTAAATATCTTTCGTTTTACGAAAGCTTTAGTAAGACCGGGAAGTTGAGAACTTTGTTCGAAAATCCCCCGGCCGCACTTAAGCATGAGGCAAATAAGAAAGGTATTTAAAAAGCAGCCTTGATCTTTTTTGCTTCTATTTTTTGGATCAAGCCAAAAAATGAAGTCGGGTTTGGGCGAAGCGCCAATTTAATTAGGACAATAATGGAATAAGATCTGGAAAACAGGTTTAAATATACACAGACCTGGCAGGTTTTTAAAACCCGTCAGGTCTGTTCGATATAAGAATTCACCACAGTGGAATCACTCCCCTTGATGGACACCAAAAAAATTCTCCAGAATTTTCCTGCTTTGTCCGCCGGTGATTAAAATCAGATAATCACCAGACTGTATGGTAATTTTTTTATCCGGATTCTTCAGCACTTTACCATCCTGAACCAAGCCAATGAGAATGGCATTAAAATCTTTTTTCAGCTTCATAAAAGCATCCAAATACTCGTAATCGGCAAATTCGCAGTCCTCCTTAATTAAAAACTGCTGAATATCCGAATCCTCATCGGCAACACTGGTGGCAATTAAATCTTCGGTATAAGCCGCCACGTGCGGCTCGAACAAATAGGAAGCTACTAATTTTGAGGCAACTTCGTTTTTGGCGATCACATGATCGATACCTGCATTTATGAATGTCTCCTTTAAACTTGGATTCGAACAGGTAACCACAACATTTGCCGTAGGATATTGTTTTTTCAGATTAATCACAAAAACCAATGTTTCCGAATCCTCCTTAAAATTAACAAATACCCTTTTCGATTGTGCGATATTCACTTTTGCATAAGCCTCCATATTCGAGTAATCGGCAAACAAGCAGAAAGTCTCCTTAGAAGTATACAAGTCGTCAATCAATTCCAGATCTGCTTTCGAATTGGTTACAAAAGCAACCTTTTGATCGGCTAAAATAATTTGATTCGCCACCTTTTTTCCGAACTCATTCCAGCCTATAATGATGTAATGATTTTCGAAATCAGTTCCCCAGAAACCATTTTTTTTCTTTTCCATATACCGATTAAATCTAACTGTTACTTCGCCAATAATAAATCCCAGCAAACCCAAACTTCCAATAATCACAAGCAAGCCAATAATTTTCCCCGGAATAGTAACCGGATAGAAATCGCCATATCCCACCGTTGTAAGCGTTACAATGGCATACCAAAAAGCATCCCCAACCGATTTTATATTCCCATTGGCAGATTGACTCTCGAACCATTGAATGCTAAGAATTGCAGAAACATAAAGCAGTGCGGCAATAAAAAAAATCAGCTTTTTCTTCATATAAATTGTATTGTAATAGCGACAAATTGCAAAAACGAAAAGCCTCCTTCTGCTTACGGAATTAATCCTCAGGTAAACTAATCTCCATGGCAGCCTTATTCCAATCTACCTGTAATTTACTTTGCTTTACTAATTTATGAAAACATTCTGATTTTGCCTGATTACAACTACTCAATTCGATATACGAACAGCCTTTGCCAGGAAAAGTATGAATTGCCAGGTGGGATTCTGCCAACAGCCAAAAAGCGGTATATCCCTGAACGGGAAAATGATAATCCGAGAAATTCAGGATCACAAAATCAGCTTCCTCCAGAAAATTTTGAAACATCGATTCTAATACCTCCGGATTGAATTCCGAAATCCAAAAACGAAGATTGTGAATCTTTGCGTCTAATATTTTTGATTTTAATATTGTCATTGCTTGCTAATTTTGAATGCTATCAATATAAATCCCAGTTTCCTTTTAAATAATACTTGTAGAGTACCGGATTATGAATTCGGTTGACATATACCGTATCTTTTTCCCACGGATAAAATTCTTTTCCAAAAGAGGTAATCAAACTCATTGCTTCGTGGTTGATCCATCGGGTAGGAACCTTAAAATGCAGACTTTGCAATTTCTTTTTTAAATCAGGATATGGACTTTGCTTCACTCCCAAACACCAACCCCATTCGCCAAGCGTAATTACCTGATTGTGCATGGGAATAGTTTCAAAACCGGCACTCTTCATGGTATTTAAAATACAAGTGAAAGCCTGTGTAGCGAAATACGGACTTCCTGCCTGAGTAACGATAATACCATGCGGACGAAGATGATGATAGCAAGTCTTATAAAATTCATGAGAATACAAGCGTCCCAATTCCACGGTTCTCGGATCGGGAAGATCCACAATAATTACATCGTAATAATCTTCATTATCCTGTACAAATTTGTATCCATCCTCATTAATAATGTTGACTTTAGGATTACTAAATGAATGCTGATTCAAGTTGGTAAGTATGGGATTTGTTTGAGCCAGTTTGGTCATTGCAGGATCTAAATCCACCAGCGTAATGGTTTTTACCTTAGGATATTTCAAGATCTCGCGAACAGCACATCCATCACCACCTCCCAAAACCAGTACGTTCACCGGATTTGGATGTAAAGTCATTGCCGGATGAATCAATGGCTCGTGGTACATGAGTTCATCCCTGGTACAAAGCTGCTCGTTACCATTCAAATACAACCAATAATCCTTTTTCCATTGGGTAATTACAATTCGCTGATATTGGGTTTGCTCGGCATATATTACCTTATCGGAATATTTTTGCTGCTCTCCGTATCGAATAATCGGATCGGTAACAAAAACTCCTAAGCTTAGCAATACTAGAATAAAAGCACCCAGAACGGCCAGCATCTTTCTCTCTCCAACTTTAAGCAGATTCCACAAAAAGAAAAGCACCACTATGGACACCGAAAAATTGACAAAACCCAGAACAAAGGGAGTATAGATCAGACCTAAAACAGGTAATCCTAAAAAGGCAAAAAATATTCCGCCCAACAAACTGCCGTAATAATCATTCTCTAAAATATTGGAGATATTAAAACGCAAGTTCTCGTAATCATCATTAATCCTGATCACCAGAGGAATCTCCATTCCTATCAATAAACCGATTAAAATAGCTAAAGCGTAAATCAACACACCAATAGCCTGCGTGTATGCCGAGGCAGTATAAACTAATAAAGGAGCAAAAGAAACCAGTACCGACAAGGCAAATTCCGTTAGCAAAAACCTTTTTAGCAAATTAAGTTCAAAGCCTTTACTCAATCGGCTTCCCAGGCCCATGGAAAATAACATGAGGGAGATAATCATCACCCACTGAAAAACAGAATTACCTAAAAAATACTGTGCTAAAGTGGATAATATATATTCAGCCACTACCCCCGAAAATCCGGTGGCAAAAATTGCTGCTTTTAATAATGTTGATCGATTTTTAAACATTCTTTTCTACACGTTTTACTATCAAGAAGGAACAAAGTCCAACCCAGAGAACTACAATTATCATGATAATTGGAACAATATATCTACAAACACCAGGTAATTAATACCGAACCGCCGATGTAAGCAAATGCTTCAATCAATGCAGCACCAATGTTCGGTTTCTCCTGGTTGATGATTTCATCGGTCAATTTTTCACCCGGCAACAAAATTTTATCGGTTACCAATCGCATCACAGGCAACAAAATTAATCCCACAAGCAACTCAAAACTAGTTTCGGTGAAAGATGGAAGCCAGCCTTGAAAATCACCGGTTAACCCAAATCGAATTAAATTACCAATTGCAATAACAGCACCGGCAAATCCTATTCCAACGGCAACATTATCTTTTTCGATATGCTCGTGTATATTGTAGGGAGTAATCCAATTGTAAAAACGAGTGGTTATAATGAGTGCCAACTGACCAAATGCCCAAAACACCACAGCGGTTAGGATACCAAAAAGCAATCCTCCGCTTTCTCCGGAAACGGCTCCAAAAATAATAAGACCCGAAGCTACAGAAACGGCTCCTTCCACCACACCGGTTCCGGCATTTTGATCTTCGATAATTTCTTTACGGATAGAAAAATTCCGAAGCATTAAAAGGTCGGATAAAAAGATAGAGCAATTCAAAAGTACGATGGCTAAAACGCCATAAACAGCTATATCAACTACATCGGTTACCAAACCGTTTGATGGTCCAACAATAGCACTTCCAATGGCTAAAAGTAAACCGACATAATATCCTACGTGAGACAAGGCAAAGGCAAAATTATCCTTTTTCACCAACTCATCCCGTACCTTAAACGAAGGATGAAGCAGCTGATAAACAAACTTACCAATAAGGAAAATGACAAATGCTACCATGAGATAAACCACAGCATCATAAACAAAATAGGAGAATTCTGATAATGAAGTCATAATTAATAATCTAAGATTTATAAAATGTACTTAACCAATAATTTTTTCAGGAAATTTATTTTCCAAATCCACCACTTCTCGAACGTGTTGAGCTTCTTCTGTATCTGGAAGAACTTCGCGTAGTTCTGGTAGATGTTCTTTTACGGTTGTAGCTGGAAGATGACCTGCTGACCCTGCTTCTCACCTTATTTTTGAAAGTAGAGGTTTTATTTCCCCATTTGCTGCTACGACCAGCACTTGTACCCGTATAAGATTTGGTGCCAAAGACAGGACTTGAACCTCTTGGACCGTAGTATCCACGGGAACTTCCGTAATATCCTCCAGTGCGATAATCATTCCAATAGGAACGACGGTAGGACATCATATTAAACATGGAAGACATGAAGGCATATTGCCCATAGAAAGCCCAGAATGAGGAGCCGCCACGATTTTCCCATCGTCCATATTTTTCATTTCCAACATAGTGATTGTAACCAGCAGGAACTGCTTGTTTGGTGATCACACCGTCTTTTTTCGAAACAATTTCCATCCCCATATTATTGATATTTTGGGAGAAGAAAGCTTCGCTTACATTTTTCCAACCTGTTTTTTGTTCCAGAACGGTATCTGGTCGCTCAATGATTATCTGATATTGGTGCCGATAATTATCAGAGGAAATACTACCCTCATCTGCATCCATATCAAATAATACAATAGAAAAGTTAGCTTCCTTATTTAAATCTTTGATCAGCTGATCTACAGGAGATTTTTGCCAGGTTTCGGCAACGGATGAAGATGTGTTTCTATTGCGACCACAAGTTTTTGCAATAAAGAACACCACAATAACACCGATGATTATTTTTGTGACTGTATTATCCATAAATTGAATTTGTTTAAAGGGTTCAAAGCTATATTATTTTGGCAGAATATTAGAGATTTCAAATTCCTTGATGATTTTACCGGCAGAGGCTTCAAATTCTTTCTCGTCCCATTGTTCAATACAGAGGATGTTATCGCCGGAAGCCTCCTCAAAATCCCAGGAAATAAATTCCACCCAATTATCACCTCGCTCTCCATCATTAAAATATCCCGGGGCTTCTTTCTCCAGCAAATACTTTTTATCCTTGAAAAGAATAGTAGTCGGTGGCTTTTGAACTTTCATTAATTTCTCCACAACATCATCACCCAAAGCTCGTACTTTAATCTTTTCGGATAGAGACAAAATAATTTCATCATCCTCTTCCACCGAAAGAAAAAGCGTTTTAGATCCATTATTTATCTTGAATTCACTCGTGAAGTAATTATCTCCCCAATCATATTCGTAGGCTGCTTGCACTTCCCAGGTTTCCAGATCGTATTCAAAAACAAAACCAACATCCAGGTCGGTTACCCGGATATTGGTGCTATCATATTTGGGCTGTTTTCGCTTAAAAAAATCGGCTAATCCCATTTTTATTTGATGTATTAATAATTACACTTGAAACCACAATCAGAAACTTAGCATGTATTGAATCATCATTAAAACGAATTAATGATGATTCAAATTGGCATTTCGTTTCAATTTATAAAAACAGCTATTGCTTATTTTTCATTTTTGCTTTTAGTTCCTCCAAGGCATTTGTTGCTTTCACATTGGTATCACTTAGCGTTGCATCAATCTCATCGTCCAGACTTCTGTTTTCAACGGATATTTCGCCATAAGCCTCGGCCATTGCTTCCTGTTGGGCCACTTTATCTTTCATTTTTTCCAACATCGAAACGGTGCCAGAACTATCAATCCCAGACAGCTGCTTGTTAATTTTTTGTGTTGCCTGACTAACGCGGGCTCTGGCTTTTAAAGTCCTCAATTCATTCTCGTAACGAGTAATCGTAGACTTCAATTTCTTCACGTTAGCATCTAACTGACTAATGTTGGTGTCAAATTTCGTTACTTCCTCCTGTGCTCTTGCAACACTTTCGGAGGACTGTTCTTTTCTACTTAAAGCTTCAGTAGCCAAACGTTCTGCTTCCGCCATTTCCAACTCTCCTTTTTCTGCTTTTTGCAACAAAAGCATGGCTTTTTGCTCGTAATTCTTAGCCATGGCTTTTTGTTCGTTCAACTCCCGTTTACTACGAATAGCCATTGCTTTCACTTCCGCCAAAGCTTGCAAACTCTTATCTAAATCCTTCTTCAAGTCCCGAATTCCTTGCTCGGTCATCTTAATCGGATCTTCTAATTTATCTATAGCTGCATGAGCTTCTGCTTTGCCCACGCTGAATAATCTGCTAAAAATTCCCATATCTTTTTATCCTATTTTAAATTACAGTTTCGAAAATGAAATTATCTCTTCGGAATATTCACTCAAAAGCATCTCCAGCGAATTAAGGGAGGCTTCCAGTTCATTTTGATCCAGAGTCTCTAATTGAAGGGTGTCGCGAAAGAGAACTTTTTTTCCGTTTTCATCCAAAGCAAAAGCTCCATGAATAATTTCTCTGTTTTTCATCAATAACGACTTGTAAATATCCGTATTCTCCTCCTTTAATTCGAAAAGTAATCCTTCGATGATTACTATTGGATCTTCACAATCTACAATCAGGTTTGTAATGCCACCATCCGGGTTTTCCACAACAAACAATTCTTCCGCTTTATCTTCCTGAATAATATTATATTCCAAGTTCAAAAGGTAATCCTTCACCTTATTAAAATTAGTGCTCATTTTTTCTGTTTTTTTTAATTTGAATCAATTAAATGTAGAACAATTTATCTGTATCGGGAAATATTTATCCTGATTGGCCAAAACGAATAAATACCACTCCTCTCCATATAAATTTTTGTTTGAGTTTGAAATTACAAAATAGGATGTATTGTGTCCAAACAAACTAAGGAGAATCTTTATTTTATTCGATAAAGAGGAGTTTTTACATGATTTCTAAAAGAGATTAAATAGAAATTCTAAATATTCTAACTGAAATTACTTCTAATCCTGGAAAAGAATACCAATTCTGAAACCAATTAAGTTTGCCATCAATAAAATATCAAGACTACAATCCCTGATAACCAGATCCTTTTTACTACAATCTTAATCACATCCTTTTTATTTTGTAAATAAAGACCCAAAACTCTTTAAAATTACATGGAGCATCCTTTTAATTTCATGCAGATATTTATATATTTAGGTTCATCAAAAAACAACGCATTAAATATATTATTAACCGACTTGCCTGAACCTGTTCAAAATCAACAAAAACAACACAAGCAGAGCTTACGCAGGTCATATCCAAGCCTAAAAAATTATTAAGAATGAAGATTCACGAATATCAAGCAAAAGAAATTTTACGCGCTTTTGGTGTTCCTGTTCCAGAGAGCAAAATTGCCTTCTCTGTTAAGGAAGCTGAAGAGGCTGCAACCGAAATTGGTCTGCCGGTGGTAGTGAAAGCCCAAATTCATGCCGGAGGTAGAGGAAAAGGAGGAGGAGTTAAATTCGCTCCTACTGCACAAGATGTCACACAATATGCCAATGATATATTGGGTATGACTCTGGTTACTCATCAAACAGGTCCAGAAGGAAAATTGGTAAAGAAGGTGCTTATTGAGGCTGCTTCAAATATCGATCGGGAATTGTATGCAGGTATTGTTTTCGACCGTGCAAGTTCAAAGGTTACTTTTATGGTTTCTACCGAAGGAGGTATGGAAATCGAAAAAGTTGCAGAAGAAACACCAGAGAAAATTGTAAAAGTTGCCGTTGATCCCGCTGTAGGATTACAAGCATTTCAGGCCAGACAAATGGCTTTTGCATTAAACCTGACTGGTGATGCCTTAAAAAATGGCGTGAAATTTTTTCTAGCCTTATATAAAGCATACATGGGAACTGATGCTTCTCTCTTCGAGATCAATCCATTAGTCGTAACCAAAGAAGGCGATGTAATTGCCTTAGATGCAAAAGCAAACTTCGATGACAATGCATTATATCGCCACAAAGACATTATGGCCTTGCGTGATTTGGATGAAGAGGAACCAATGGAAATTGAAGCTGGCAGATCTGGTTTGAATTACATCAAATTGGATGGTAATATTGGTTGTATGGTAAACGGAGCTGGTTTAGCAATGGGAACCATGGATATCATTAAACTTACCGGAGGAGAACCAGCGAACTTTTTAGATGTTGGTGGTGCTGCATCCGCAGAAACTGTAGAGAAAGGATTTAGAATAATTCTCTCCGATAAAAATGTGAAGGCCGTATTGATTAATATTTTTGGTGGAATCGTACGTTGCGATCGGGTTGCTAAAGGAGTAATTGAAGCAATTAAGAATATCGATACTCAGGTGCCGATTGTGGTACGCCTGCAAGGTACCAATGCTGAAGAAGGCAAAAAACTTCTGGAAGCATCAGGAATGAATATTATTGCAGCAACAGAGCTAAGAGATGCTGCTGAGAAAGTTGTTTCCACCCTTAAAACCATCAAAGCATAATGAGTGTACTAGTTGATAAAAATACAAAACTGGTGGTTCAGGGAATCACTGGTTCTGAAGGGGCTTACCATACCCAACAAATGTTAGAATATGGAACGAATGTAGTAGCAGGTGTTACGCCAGGTAAAGGTGGCCAATTGTTTATGGATAAAATTCCAATTTACAATACCATGCGAGGTGCTGTTGAGAAAACAGGAGCAAATGCTTCGGTAATTTTTGTTCCGCCAGCTTTTGCCGCTGACGCTATTATGGAAGCTGCTGAAGCCGGAGTTGCTTTAGTGATCTGTATTACTGAAGGAATTCCAAGTCTGGATATGTTGGAGGTTCATGAATATTTGAAAAAATATCCGAACACCAGATTAATCGGTCCAAATTGTCCGGGAGTAATAACCCCTGGAGAAGCAAAAATTGGTATTATGCCTGGCTTTATTCATAAACCGGGAACTATTGGAATTATTTCTCGTTCGGGAACTTTAACCTACGAAGCAGTTCACCAATTGGTGGAAGCCGGTTTTGGCCAGTCTACTGCAATTGGTATTGGAGGAGATCCAATCATCGGTACTCGCCATATTGATGCCGTAAAATTGCTAAACGAAGATCCCAAAACCGAAGCAATTGTTTTGATTGGTGAAATTGGTGGATCAGACGAAGAGACTGCTGCAGCTTATATCGCAGAGAACGTTGATAAACCTGTTGTTGCCTTTATTGCCGGACAGACAGCACCTCCGGGAAAACGTATGGGACACGCAGGTGCAATTATTGCAGGAGGTAAAGGTACTGCTGAAGAAAAAATGAAAGCTTTGGAAGCTGCGGGAATTCATGTTGTGAAATCCCCAGCTGACATTGGTAAAAAATTAAAAGAGGTTTTAGGATAATACTAAGAGCCTGATATAAAGACTGATTTCAAAAAGGAATCAGTCTTTATTTTTGGTATAAATATCAAAAAAAAGCATCCCGAATTTCTTCGGGACGTGAACTATTCTTTTACTGCAATAAGTCAAACAAAGCTAAATATTCCCATAAGTAAAAAATTCGATTACGACGAGCACCAGCTTGTTCCCGAATCAATCCACTTTCCTCAAAACATTTAACAATTTGATTCGCAGACTGAAAACTCACATTGAGTTTTTCTTTTACTTCATTAACGGAGAGATAGGGGTTACGATAAAAAACCTGAAGCAATTGTTTGGCACTCGCTTGTCTTTTCTTACCCATATCCCGATCAATCAAAGAAAGATACTTCTCATTTAATTTTTCAATATTGCTTAAGATATCCTTGCTGTGAATTGCTGATTCTTTGATACCTGTCAAAAAGAACTTAATCCATTGTTCAATATCATTTTTCGTGCGTACCAGATTCAAGCGATGATAATATTCCAATCTGTTCTTTTCAAAAAACACGGATAAACAAAAAATAGGCCTGGATACGAAATACAGACTTAAAATTTCAAACAGTATTAAGGTTCGGGCAGTTCGTCCGTTACCATCCAGAAATGGCATTATATTCTCAAATTGAAAAAGGGAGATGGCCATTTTTATTAACTGAGGCAATTCCAAATCATCATTTCTCCAGAATTTTTTACCATCGTTAATTAATATTTTTAATTCGTGTTTATTCGGAGGTACATATTCTGAATTCTGATCAAATTTACTATCACTAGCCTGAAAATAGGGACGAAATTTACCTGCAAAATCCTCCTTCTGAGGTAAGTCCTTGCATAGTATTTTATGAGATTCTTTGATTAAGCGAACCGAAAGTGGAAACTTTTTTAATTCCTCTACTCCCCAGTTTATTGCATTTATATGATTGGTGATTTCCTTCTGTTCATATATCCGTTTAAAACTCTTTGAAGTGTCAGGAAGAAAGACCTGAGATAGGCTACATTTACTTCCTTCAATTAAATTCGAGGCA
The DNA here is from genome assembly GCF_003996985.1 of Ancylomarina longa. Classification (GTDB taxonomy): domain Bacteria; phylum Bacteroidota; class Bacteroidia; order Bacteroidales; family Marinifilaceae; genus Ancylomarina_A; species Ancylomarina_A longa. Next base: position 105,018 of record NZ_RJJX01000012.1, on the reverse strand, counting down.
ATTACCTCCTGCGCAACAAACAAAGGTAAATACTGCTCTAAATTTGGATAGAACTTTGAATAGGCATTCAATTCTCCCAAATCAAGCATAGCAGATTCCAATAATATATTGATCTGCTTGTCTTTCCATTCAAAAGAACGATTAATTAATGAAGCTGTTACACTTCTATAACCCACCTTATAGCTTTGATAACCGAAATCTCCTTTCGGTTTCTTATTCAAATTAACATTCATATCATTGAATAAAATGATCTTATTGAAGGCAAAAGTAAAAATAATTTAATAAAAACTTCAGACACCTGCTAGATATCAGCTTTCATCAAGGAATCCAGATATGTCTATATTTTTGATTTTCTGCCTATTACGAATAACAAATTGCTTGTTCTTGTATAATGAAAATAGAAATTTTAAAATTTCACTTATATTCCAAGCGAAAATTAAAACATCAACTTATGATAAAAAAAGTTTTTTTAGCAATTGCCATTATTGTGTTGGCTTATAATGTTAAAGCAGAAGGATTCGCAGTAAATCTTCAAGGAAACAAGCAAGTAGGTATGGGACATGTTGGAACTGCCTTAAACTTTGATGCCAGTAGTATGCAATGGAATCCCGGAGCTTTAGCTACACTAGATCAAAAATACAGTTTTTCGGTTGGAGGATTTGCAACTCTAATCAAAACAGAATACACCGGAGCTTTAGGTAAAGAAGAAACAGATAACCCAACCGGAACACCATTCTATTTATATGGATCGGTAAAAGTAAGCAATAAACTTGCGATTGGTTTAGGTGTTTATACTCCATTTGGAAATAAAGTAGATTGGGGTAAAGACTGGTCTGGAAAATATTTAATTCAGAATATCGAATTAAAAGCTATTTATATCCAACCAACAATTTCCTATCAATTGGCTGATTGGATTAGTGTAGGTGCCGGATTAAATATTGTATACGGAGAATTTACTCTAAACAAAGAATTTCCAATCCGAAATCCTGCTGATGGTTCTTTTATTACAAATGGAGGTGTTGAATTAAGCGGTAACAAAATAAAATATGGTTATAACTTAGGCGTTTTTCTTCAACCTACTGAAAAGTTTAATATCGGCCTTTCTTATCGCTCACAAGTAGATATTGATCTGGATTATTCAGATGGAGATGCAAAATTTTCAAATATCCCAGCAGCTTTTGCACCAGTATTTCCCGATGGAGGAGTTGCAGCAACCCTTCCAATGCCAGCCAGTTTCAATATTGGACTTGCCTATCAAATTGATAATAAATGGTTGGTTTCGGCTGATGTAAACTTCGTGCAATGGAATAAATATAAATCATTAGATTTCGATTTTGAAAATGATCCAACCGGAATGTTAGATTCTAAAAGTCCAAGAAATTGGGACAATACAATGATTTACAGAATTGGTGCACAATATTCTGCAAACTCAAAATTAGATCTTAGAGCTGGTTTCTATTACGATGAAACACCAGCTCAGAAAGATTTTTATACTCCGGAAACTCCAGGTGCAAATAAAATTGGAGTTTCAACTGGGTTTTCATACAAATTTACCAACAAGTTAAGTTTAGATGCTTCTCTTCTTTACATTAACGGTGAAAAAACAAAGGCTACAGATTCTACTACTGGATTTTCCGGCGAATATAAAAATACCGGTTGGATTCCAGGAATAGGTGTTACATACAATTTCTAATTTCTTTTACTACAACATCATTTAAAAATGAGTCTAATCCATCCAGATTAGACTCATTTTTTTTGCCTTACATTTTGAGATGAGACATACTAAATCTCCTTCATGATCATCGAGGTTAATTAATTGCACCTCTTATATGTTTTACACAAAATATCAAATAAAAAGCTCTACAATTCGGTGAACTTACTTAATATTGATATTTTGCAGAGATTTTAGCTCCACTTAACCAATCTCGCTAATCATGAAACAAATAGCCCTATTCATATTACTACTTTGTATGTTTTCCAATTCGGTACATTCAATTGGATTTTTTCAGAAGAAAAATAACTCAAAGACCGTAATATTGACGGATAGAGTTACTGAATACTTAGATTCTTCCAAGGTTCTTCGAAATGTTTCTCTTGAACAAAGTATTGAGATTTGTCAGAAAGCAATTAAAATGGCGGAGGAGCTTAATAATCCGGAGTTATCAGCAAAAGCCTACAAAGCTCAAGGAATAAACTACTATTTTATAGGAAACATTGATTCCTCCTTTAGCTACTACAATAAAGCAATCCCACAGTTTGAAGCATTAAAGTCGCAGGTTGATATCGGTAAAGTATTAGGGAATATTGGACTTTTATACAGAAAAAAAGGACAATATGATAAAGCGTTAGAATACTATCTGAAAAATTTTAAGATTTATGAAAAATACAATTACCAAAGAGGCATGGGTAGCGTTCTCAATAATCTGGGGAATCTCTACAACGAAACGGGTGATTTAACTAATGCAGAAAAATATTATCAACTAGCCCTTATAAACTTCAAAAAATTTAAGAATACTAAAGAAATTGCTAATGCCTACTGCAACCTGGGAGCTGTAAATGAAAAAAGAAAGGAATTTAAAGCTAGTTTAAATTACTATAAGCAATCACTCGAAGAGAATGCAAAGCTTGGTAATAAATTATTCGAATCGAAACTTATTTTTAATATTGGATTTTTGTACCATGCTCAGGGGAAATTAGATTCTGCTTTTCATGAGGTAAAAAAAACTGAAGCAGTAAGGATCCAATTAGGCGATCAGAATGGAGTAATCAGCTCGAAGTTAGAAATTGCCAAAATTTTAATAGACCAAAAGAAATATAAAGAAGCCGAAAGCTATCTACAGGAAGCAAATCAGCTGGCTCAAAAATCAAATAATTTCAAATGGATATCCGAAATATCTCAGTCATTGACTGACGTTTATAGATTACAAACCAATTTTAAAAAAGCCTTCCATTATCAAACCGAACTCATTCAGATAAAGGATTCACTGGAAAATAAGGAAACCACAGAGCGGTATAATAATCTACTGGCAAAATTTGAAACAGAACAAAGAGCAAAAGAATTTGAACTCTTACAACAGCGTACACAGATTCAAAATTTAGAACTGGATAAAAAAAATGCATGGATCACAACCTTACTGGTAGTGTTGATATTAGGTATTGTAGCCGTATTGGTTTCCTTGCGGATGAACCGTTTGCGAGCCGATCATAAGATAATGGATTTGCGCCAGAAGGTATTGCTTACTCAGATGAATCCTCATTTCCTATTCAATTCACTAACTGCCATTCAGAGTTTTATTCTCGATGACAGAAATGACGAGGCCAACAATTATTTATCGCGATTGGCAAGTCTGGTACGAGGAATATTGGAAAACTCAAGACAGGAATTCGTTTCCCTGCGAACCGAATTGAATACTCTGGAAGATTATATCGGCTTACAGAAATTACGCTTCGAAAATGATATCGCCTATCACTTTGATGTGGAGGAACACATCGACCCGGATGCCATTTTTGTTCCTCCCATGTTGGCTCAACCATTTGTTGAAAATGCTTTGATACATGGACAACTTCGAAACAATCCCAACGCCGAAATTCAAGTCAATATTTTTCTTACAGATAATCAGAAATTGCTTCAATTTCAGATCAGAGATAATGGAATAGGGATTGAGGAAGCCAAAAAGAATGAAGTGAAAAAAGGCCACAAATCATTGGCTACCTCCATTGCTTTAGATCGGGTGAAGATTTACAATTTTAAATCGTCGAAGAAAATGAATTTCGAGATTGTTGATTTAAAAAATATAGATGCTAGTACGCATGGCACTCAGGTTACTTATAGTATTCCTGTTACGATACATCAGAATTAAAACATATCCAAAAACAATATCGTCCTAAACGTTTCTGTTTATTTATATCTTTTATTTCGAAACCATATGTTTATGGCTAATAACACTGTAAAGGGTTTATTTCTCAGCAACCTTGATCTTTTTACTTCCGTTTCTGGGATCAAGTAATTACATTAATGAATTAAAGCTATGAACCAAATAAACACTGGGATTCAGCAGCTTCATTCAAAAAGTGTTTCTTAAGAGCCAAAAAATGAAATCGGCTTTGGGCGAAGTGCCAATCAAGTTAGGACAATATTGACACTTTAATTCTAATCTGAGAAAACAAATCTATACCTCTCGCAATAGCACATATTCCTACTTCGGTAATTTCGATTAAATTTGCAGCAGAAAAGCAGGACATCACCTATTGGTAGCACTGTGCACAAATAATGTAATAGAAATGATAGAGGCAAAGGAAATATTTAGCGTAGGCAACGAAAACGAATTTAAAGCGCTGGCATTAAAAATATTCAGGTTTCAAGCAAAGAATAATAAGCTGTATCAGCAATACCTGAATCATCTGGACTGTAAGGTATCTGCAATCACAAGCCTGGAATCGATTCCCTTTTTGCCAATTGAATTTTTTAAATCGCACAAAATTGTTTCTACCGATGCCGAAGCACAAGCCATATTTACCAGTAGCGGCACCACAGGCAATTTAACCAGTCGGCATTTTGTTCCCGATTTAAGTATTTACGAAGCCAGTTTTAAACTGGGATTCCAACAATTTTACGGATCGATAGAAGACTATTGTGTGTTGGCCTTACTTCCCTCTTATCTCGAAAGAGAAGGATCCTCCCTTATTTATATGATGGAGCATCTAATTCGGGACAGCAAACATCCGCAAAGTGGTTTTTATCTTCATAACCACAAAGAACTGCTTGCCACCATCAGCGAACTACAAAAAAACAAGCAGAAGATACTGCTTTTGGGCGTTAGCTTTGCCCTGCTCGATTTAGCCGAAAATCACCAACTAAACTTGGAGGATATAATTGTAATGGAGACCGGAGGTATGAAAGGTCGCCGTAAAGAAATTACCCGCGAGGAGTTACACGCCTTTTTGTGCAAACAATTTGGTGTAAATCACATTCATTCGGAATACGGCATGACAGAACTGTTATCGCAAGCCTACTCGAAAGGCAATAGTTTGTTTCGCACTCCGGCATGGATGAAAATCATGATTCGCGATACTTACGATCCTTTTAGTTACGAAAAAACCGGCCGCACCGGAGGTGTGAATGTAATTGATCTGGCAAATATTAATTCCTGTTCCTTTATAGAAACAAAAGATCTGGGGAAAATCCATACCGATGGCAGTTTCGAAATTCTCGGTCGTTTCGATCATTCGGATATTCGGGGTTGCAACCTGCTGGTGAACGAGTAAATCTTTTTAAGCTTTGGGAAATAAAACGTCTACGCTTTCCCAAAATTCAGTAATAATCTGACCAACTATTTTAGGAAGGGTCATACTCCTGTTAGAATTTTTCATGCCCTGTTACTTTGGCAACAAACCCTGTTGGGTTTATAGCTGCCCTGTTAGCATTTCCATATTTCCTGTTGCTTTTTAACTTGTCCTGTTAGTCTTGCTATTATCCCTGTTGATTTTCAGAGCGTCCTGTTATATTTCTAATGACCCTGTTGATATATTACCAATCCTGTTGCTATTTACCTAGCCCTGTTACATTCGAACTCGCCCTGTTCAACAGGATAGCTATTTTCTTAACAGGACGAGCAAAACACTAACAGGGCGACTATTTCCTTAACAGGATCACTTTGGATCTAACAGGGCGACTATTTTCGTAACAGGATTACCTAAACCCCGGCAGGACTACTCCTCAAATATTATTGGTATAAATCTTATTTAAAATGATTCTATGATCATAACCTATGAAATCCCTACTAAATATTAAATAATATATTTAATTTTAAGGGGCGTTTAGAAAACATACTAAATGCGAAAGGGGAGATTAGGCTAGGCGATTCCGAACAGACTAACAACTTAGCGCGAGTAAGGAATGGGTTTGAGATTTATACAGGAAGGTTTGGGGAAGGGAAGTTCAAAAACGACTGAAATTTACACTCATGTATCCAAAACAGATTTCTGTAAGTTTAAAAATCCTATTGATGATTTAATCAACACGCTGTAAAAATCATAACAGGTGACGGATTCTTACAGCTATTCGTTAGCGTTCATACAGGAAAGATAAATTCAATAATCGTAATATGTTTTGAGATGAGACAAAAGAATGAAAGGCAGCATTATGTGCCACAATGTTACTTGAGGAATTTTTCTGAGAATGGAAAAAATCTTTATACCTACGATAAGATTATAAAAAAATCATTTTGCAGTTCCACAGGAAAAGTTGCTTATGAAGATTTCTTTTATGATCTGCCAAAGAAATATATTCGAAATATAGAGCAGTTGCCATTCGCAGAGAAGTATTTTGAAAAGGAATTTTTCTCAAAAAACGTTGAAGTAGCATTCAGTAGTCTACTTTCAAAAATTATAACCAAAGCAACTAATTGGAAAATTAGCAATTTAGATACTACGATATTAGATGGTGACGAAAAAAGCACGTTTGCTTATTTAATAGTTATTCAATATTTAAGAAATATAAAAGTTAGAAACAATTTTTCTACAATGTTTGAAAATCTAGCTCAACAATCAGCTGATATAATAGCATCAACTATTGATAGTAATCTAAAGGTAAAAGCAAGTTTGGATAAAGAGTTTGAGCCTGTTTTGCATTCGGATATTTATGCTGATCCTGAATTTTTGAAAAATTGTGCGTCTGATTTGTTGAAAAAACACTGGGTTTATTACGTGTCATCAGACAATGATTTTATAACATCAGATAATCCTGTGTTATTAAAACCTCACCTCCAAAATCAACGCAGATTTAATGAAGGGTTTGGTATGTCAGGTGTGGAGATTATTCTACCTATAAGTCCTTCCGTTTTATTAACTATATGGGATTCTGAACATCATAAGGATAAGTTAACACATTCAGATAAGTTTATCTCTGAAATTTCTATGCGGAAAAAAAGAGAATATAATATGTATCAATATCTACATGCTCACAGACAGGTGTTTTCTAAAACAAATAATTTTGAATTAATTAAACTGTTGGAGAATATAATTAAGTGAGAGAATTACTTTTTATAAGTCTACATTTAATTATGTGTAAGTACGAAACGCTAACAAAAGCTAAATTTCATGGGCGCTGATAAGCAGTTCGAAAGTTTAGTGCAATTAAGAAACACCAGCAAGCCAATTAAAATTAGTTTGTTCAAAATATAAACAAATTTACTCGGCTTGCTTATTTGGCGCATTGATAAGTTTACTCTTTGAAATCGCCCACGAAACTTAGCAAGACCGTTGTGTGGCTTACAAAATCACTGCAAATGATTGACATTGACGTAAATAAATCTTTACATTTTAAACGAATGACATATAAAACCACATGGATTGATTTGGTCTCAGGATTTATTGGTAATGTTTTAATTTCTTTATGGTTTCCTGTCATTGGATTTTTTCTATTTTATGACGCAATTAATGGATTTGGGAATAACCCTTCAGTGGAACAGACTATTTTTGAAATATTTTTATTTTTGATATTTCAGTTATTTGGATATTTTATAATTCGGTCTTTTATTAATATTAACAGACTCTATAAAATGGAAGGGATATAAATAGAGAAATTGTTAGAGGACTAATTGCTGACAAAAATTGGGGAATTCAGAATGACAACAAAAAATTTATAAAAGCAATAATACCATCTACATTTAGTTCGGGCGGACAACTTTATATTCTTTTTGAAAATGAGTGGATTTATATCAATTCAACAACTTTTGGATTACATGACTTAAAATCGCCATTTCACTTTATTGCAGACAAGAAAATTGTTGATTTATTAAGGGATGAGTTTAAGAAGGAAATAAAAAGTACGCCACACAATAAATAGAACTATGAGCGGTCTGCAAGACCCAGCGATGAGTACATGTTGAACTACATCCCGTGTTGCTTTGGATTTTCTATGCTTTTACCGACGATTTTTCTTGTATTCTGAAGTCTTCAGAGGAGGAGCTTACGTGAATCTGGTGCATTAATCTTCCTAATTTATGGATTTTCAACAGGCTGTACCGTTTGTAAAGCGATGAAAACCGAGAGATTAGGGCGTACAAATCCAGTCTTCATAGGAATGAAGATTTGAAACGAAGTTATTCCCCCTGCTGGTGTGCGATTTACTCGCGTTCCGTTTTCTATAAAAGAACTATACGAAAGGATTCGTGCGGCAGCGGAGGGGTATTCCTGATTCCCTGCCGAAATATTTCTTATCCTGCTGTCTTTTTTGTCGCCCTTCCACTATTAAAGGCAATCCTGCCAACATTTTGATGTTTCCTGCTGCCTTTTTTCTCATCCTGCTAGTATTTCCTTATTTCCTGCCGCCTTTTGTGTTCTCCTGCCAGCTATTTACACGTCCTGCTGTGTTTTGTATTACCCTGCTGTATTATTAGTTACCCTGCTGCATGTTTACCCGCCCTGCTATATCATTTATCGCCCTGCCCGGCAGGACGACTTATTTCTTAGCAGGACGACCAAATTATCGGCAGGACAGGTTATTTAGTAGCAGGACGCGTAAATTACCGGCAGGACGGTATTTTTTGCAGCAGGATTACCTAAACCTCGGCAGGACGCCTCCTCAAATACTGTTGGTATAAATCTTATTTAAAATGATTCTATGATCATAACCTATGAAATCCCTGCTAAATATTAAATAATATATTTAATTTTAGAGGGCATTTAGAAAACATACTAAATGTGAAAGGGGAGATTAGGCTAGGCGATTTCGTACAGATTAACAACTTAGCGGGAGTAAGGAATGGGTTTGAGATTTATACAGGAAGGTTTGGGAAAGGGAAGTTCGAAAACAACTGAAATTTACACTCATGTATCCAAAACAGAATTTTCGTAAGTTTAAAAACCCTATTGATATTTTAATAAACACGCTGTAAAAATCATAACCATTGACGGATTCTTACAGTTTAACGTTACCATACATTGAAAAAGAGCATTGTAGGAAAAATGTATCTTAGTAAAAAGATTTAGTATGAGAGATTTAACAAATTCAAATATTGCCAGACAAAATATACTAAATAACCGTTTTGCAATTGAAAAAATCCAAGAATACATTGGGTTACCAGGGATGCTATTTGAAGGAGAATATAAGTTTACCATTCAAATGGTCGCTGATTTTTATGATATTGACGAAAGGACTGTTAAGAGATATTTGGAGAAATATGACCAAGAGTTAAAACATAATGGGTATATTTTAAGTAGGGGTAAACGACTAAAAGAGTTGAAGTTACAGTTTGGTCATGTCATCAATGTCCCGAGCAAAACAACTCAATTAGGATTGTTTAATTTTAGGGCATTCCTAAATCTAGGAATGTTGCTTGCTGAAAGTGATAATGCAAAGCTCCTTAGGTCAAAAATGCTTGATATTGTAATTGAAACCATTAATGAGAAAACAGGTGGTGGAACCAAATACATTAATAGAAAAGATTCTGATTATTTACCTACTGCAATTCGAGAAAGTAAGTATAGAAAAGAGTTTACTTCAGCATTAAACAGATATGTAGATATGGGAAATTATAAGTATTCTCTTTTTACAGATAGAATATATCATTGCATATTTAAAGAAAATGCAAAAGAATATAAACAAATATTAAAGCTTGAGACAAAGGATAATGCACGAGATACAATGTATGCCGAAATATTAAATCTTATTGCGTCATTTGAGACTGGAATTGCTTTTGAACTAGAAAAGCACTCCAAACAAAAAGGAAGAAAATTACATCAAAAAGAAGTTGATGATATTTTCAAGTATTTTTCGGAGCATCCATTACAAAGACCACATATTGAAGATGCTAGAACAAAAATGGCATCAAGAGATTTACATTTTAGAGATGCTTTCCATAAAAAACTAGAGCAATATATACAGTCAATTTCTCCTGCAGATTTTGAGCGTTTTCTTGGAGAACAAAGTGTTGACTTTGAGCAACAGCTTGAAGAAGCAAAGGATGTTTTTAAACGTTTAAAAGATGCAGAATGAGTGAGATTATCTACATTACCAACATTCAGGAAGTAATTGACATCCACAAAAAAACTATTGAAATAAGTGGCGGAGGAACAGATGGGATAATTGATATCGGATTGTTGGAATCTACAATTGAACACATCCAAAATGATTTGTATTATCCAACTTTTATAGAGAAACTTACCCATTTGTTTTTTGCTGCAAATAAAAGCCATTGCTTTCAAGATGGAAACAAACGAATTGCAATTTCTTTGGGTAGTATATTTCTATTGAAGAATGGATATTTGGAAGCAGCCCACCGATTTTTGTATAAAATGGAGACAATTAGTTATCATCTTGCTGCAGGTAGAATTGAAAAGGAATTTCTCCAAGACATAATTGAATCCTTAGTATACGAAGATGATTATTCAGAAGAAATTAAATTAAAATTACTTGATTGTATTTCGCCCGGAGAAAACAACGAATGGTAATCGAGTAGATGATCCCGACTAAAATAGTCGGGATACACCTCTCACACCACCAGATATTTCGGAAAATTAAGGATAAACCAAGCAGAATTATTTAGAAAAAATATTAGCTAAAATGCTGTCTGTGCCGAGCTGCTTTCAAAAAAAAACACCAAACAGAGCATTGAATGTAAACCAACTCCGTTTGATGTTTTGCACCCCTAACTATAAAAACTAACTATACGATTTTCCAATTTTCAGCTAAGCTAAGCTGCCACTTCCAGGCAGAAAGCAGCGTTTCCTCCAAACTGGCTTCAGATTTCCAACCAAGCTCCTTATTAGCAAAGGTAGTATCCGCATAAATCTGTTCAATATCGCCTTCTCTGCGTTCTACAATTTCGAAAGGAACTTTCTCTCCGGTAGCACGCTCGAAAGAATCGATAATCTCTAAAACGGAAACTCCCTGTCCGGTTCCCACATTAAAATACTCGTATCTGTTTTTTTGTTTATTCTCCAATAATCTTTGAATAGCCACTACATGAGCTTTGGCAAGATCCACCACATTGATATAATCCCGAATGCATGATCCGTCCGGCGTGTTGTAATCATTTCCAAAAACATTTAATTGAGGTCTTATTTTCACTACGCTTTGCGTTAAAAAGGGTATCAGATTATTGGGAACTCCCATGGGCAGTTCTCCTATTTTTGCCGTGGGATGTGCGCCTATCGGATTGAAATAACGCAATGCTATTCCATTCAAATCGTGATGGGCACTAATTGTATCCCGAATAATATCCTCACAAATCGATTTTGTATTGCCGTAAGGAGATTCGGCCTCTTTTCTTGGTGTTGATTCGGTAACGGGAAGCTGATCGGGCTGTCCGTAAACCGTGCAAGAGGAAGAGAAAACCAGATTAGAAATCTCATTATCCTTCATGGCTTGCATGATATTGATCAAAGAATTAAGGTTATTTCGATAATACAACAATGGTTTTACCACCGATTCGCCAACTGCTTTAGAGGCTGCAAAATGGATAATTGCATGTACTTCATCCTGTTTATCAAAAAAATCAGCGCAAGCTTTACTGCAACTCAAATCCACTTTCTGAAACTGAGGACGAATTCCGCTAATGGCTTCTATCCCATCCAAAACTTCCATTTTAGAGTTCGACAGATTATCTGCGATTAGCACTTCAAAACCATTTTTTTGAAGTTCAACCACAGTATGCGAACCAATATATCCGGTTCCTCCGGTAACCAATACTTTTTTCCTCATCATATTACCCCGTAATAATTTCCAATCTCATTTACCAAAACAAGGCGTACAAAACTGCAATAAGAATACAGATTACATAGGAAACCAGATTAAATATTTTACCCGTAGCAAATGTTTTTCTACTGATTTCGATTCCTTTTTCATCATCGGCTCCTTTATTTTGCAAATAACTCACCAACATGATGATAGCTGCCGACAAAAGACAGGTATATCCCATTTGATCCAGGAATGGAAAACTTGGAAATAAATTTTCAAATCCGCTACCATCAAACCATGTTTTCGTGCCAATTTTAAAGAACATTGCAATTGGTATGGAAGCCAATACCCCCACAATTGCACCTTTATTAGTTGTCTTTTTCCAAAACAACCCTAGCAAGAAAACAGCCAGAATACCCGGACTCACTACTCCTGTATATTCCTGTATAAACTGAAAAGCCTGATCTAAGCCACCTAACAGCGGAGCAATAATACCGGCAATAAGCAAAGCTGCAGCAGCAGAGATTCTACCTACATTAACTGTTTCCTTATCCGATGCTTTCGGATTAAAATAAGGCTTGTAAATATCCATGGTAAATATGGTAGAAGTAGAATTAAGCATAGATGCCAGAGAAGAAACAATAGCAGCAGCCAGTGCAGCAAATGCAATTCCTTTTAAACCTGTTGGCAAAAATTGTAATAACCAGGGATAGGCTTTATCTGCAGCATCAATCGTAGGCACATTTAATCGTGCCGCATCACCCAAACCAGCCATGATGCTTGGATCATTAACCATTACATAGGCAGCGATACCAGGAATTACAACTATCAAAGGAATAATTAGTTTTAGAAAACCAGCAAATACAATCCCCCGTTGCGATTCAGCAAGAGATTTAGCAGCCAGTGTTCGCTGAATGATATATTGATTGAAGCCCCAGTAATATAAATTAGCTACCCATAAACCACCTACCAGCACACCAATACCTGGAAGGTTCATATACTGACTATGCGTTTTATCCAATATCATATGGAAACTATCGGGTGCAGCTTCGTAAATATGCTTAAATCCTGCAATAACACCTTCCCCACCAGAAACGGTATCAAGTGCCAAATAACTTGTAACCAACCCACCTATCACCAGAAATACTACCTGAATTACATCGGTCCATGCTACCGCAGATAAACCACCATATAAAGAATAACTGGCAGCAAAAAGAGCCAAACCAATAATACCATATATCATAGGAATTCCCATGATTGTTTCCATCGCCAAAGCTCCCAAATACAATACTGAAGTTAGATTCACCAATACATAAAGCGAGATCCAGAAAATGGCTAAAATTGTTTTAAGATTGGTAGAAAATCTTTTCTCCACAAACTCAGGAATAGTATACAATCCTTTTTCGATAAATATTGGCAGAAAAAACTTTCCTACAATAATTAAAGTTAATGCGGCCATCCATTCGTAGGATGCTATTGCCAAACCAATGGCAAAACCAGAACCCGACATGCCGATAAACTGTTCTGCCGATATATTTGCAGCAATCAGGGAAGCTCCAATAGCCCACCATGGCAATGATTTACTAGCCAAAAAATAATCATCGGCATTCTTTTGATGTCCTGCCTTATCGCGCGACACCCATAAACCTACTCCAACAATTACCAACGCATATGCAATGAATATTGCGTAATCGAGAAATGAAAATGTATTACTCATATCCTTATAAATTATTTAGTCCTTTGTTTGTAATGAATTGGCGATAAGTTTTTTAACCGACTAGCTGCCCCTTCTGCCGTAATATCACGCTGTGGTGTAGCCAGCATTTCATATCCAACCATAAATTTTTTAACATTAGCCGAGCGTAATAATGGAGGATAGAAATGCATGTGCAAATGCCATTCGGGATGTTCCTGACCATCGGTTGGAGCCTGATGTAATCCAGCCGAATAGGCAAAAGAAACCTCGAATAGGTTATCGTACATTATTGTAAGTTTTTTATAAATATCTGCTAATTCTGTTTTTTCCTTATCTGATAAATGAAGTAAATCGGGAACAGTTCTTTTACTGATAATCATACTTTCGAAAGGCCAAACCGCCCAAAAAGGGATTAAAGCAACAAAAGCATCATTCTCCGCTAAAATACGTTCTTCTTTTTCCAATTCGCTTTGCAGATAATCCGATAACATGCTACGTCCATGTTTTTCATAATACGCTTTTTGCGTGAGTGCCTCCTTCGAAGGTTCTAAAGGAATTGATGAAGATGCCCAAATTTGTCCATGTGGGTGAGGATTCGAACATCCCATGATTGCACCTTTATTTTCGAAAATCTGCACGTAATTTATATTTTTTTTTTGTCCCAGTTCCTCATATTCCTTAGCCCATAGATCTACTACTTTACGGATATTCTCAACCTTCATTTCGGGAATGGTAAGACTATGATTGGGACTAAAACAAATCACCTTACAAATTCCGGATTCACTTTCGGCACGAAACAGCTCCCCGTCTGAAAACACTCCTTTAGGTGTTTGCTGCAATAAAGCACTAAAATCATTTTGGAAAGCATACACATCCTTATAATTGGGATTTACTTCTCCACCAATCCGCTCATTTCCCGGGCACAAATAACATTTGGGATCGTGAGATGGCCGGCTTTCTTCCACCACTTTTTCTACTTGTCCCTGCCATGGTCGTTTCGACCGATGTGGCGAAACCAAAACCCATTCGCCGGTAAGCGGGTTATATCTACGATGTGGATTTTCTATATAATCAAATTGTTCCATCTGTCTGTAACTTGTCTATTCAATTCGTTTGCCGCCATCGCCAATTTCAGCAATATAAAATTCACCAACTAAACCTGTTTTCAAGGTATATTCTGCTCCAACCTTCTCGATGAATTCATCTACTGATTCTTCCTGAACCAAGCTAACAGTAGATCCACCAAAGCCACCGCCAGTCATACGCGACCCAATAACACCCTTTACCTTCCTGGCGGCATCTACCATACTGTCCAATTCAAAACCGGTAACCTCGTAATCATCCCGCAGAGAATTATGAGATGCATTCATTAGTAAACCAAAAGCCATTATATCACCATCTTTCAATGCTTTTACTGCCTGATTAGTTCTTTCAATTTCACTTATCACATGACGAGCTCTGCGTAACACCGTAACATCTTTTATTTTATCGGATAAAGAGTTGAACTCAGTCAGGCTTAAATCACCAAGTTTTGTAATTTTTTTAAAGGGGGAAATTGCATCAACAGCAGCCTTACATTCAGCAACTCGCTGGTTATATTTTCCAGAATCTAAACTATGCGGACTATTCGTATTGCCAATTACGATTTTTACACCTTTCAACTTAACCGGGACAAGTTCATATTCGAGCGTATCGCAATTCAAATAAATAGCATGATCTTTTTTCCCCATTCCTGAAGCAAATTGATCCATGATTCCACAAAGTACACCAGCAAATTCGTGTTCCGATTTTTGCCCATATTTCACTAATGTGAGTTGATCTTTACCAAAACCATAGGAATCGTTTATAGCTACACCGGTTGCTAGTTCAAGAGAAGCGGAAGAAGATAAACCAGCACCATTGGGAACATTTCCGGCAATTAAAATATCCGCACCTGTTTCAAAATGACATCCATTTTTCACAAATTGAGCAATTACACCCAAAGGATAATTAACCCAATTCCCCCGGTTAAGCGGACTTGTTAATTGATTCAAGTTCACTTTTTCATCCTGCATTTGATTCAACGACCGAAATCTAAAAAAACCTTCCTTGGTTCTTCTTATCAGAAAATAAGTTCCGAATGACAATGCACATGGAAAAACAAAACCCCCGTTATAATCGGTATGTTCTCCAATTAAATTAACTCGTCCAGGAGAAAAATATACGCTGCATACTCCATCTCCATAGCTATTTCTAAATTCATGTTTTAATTTATCAAGATTCATACTATCATCTTACTGGTTGGTACTGGTTGGCAAATATATGCGTTTATTTCCTATTCTCAAAATTTGAAAAAGATGAGTACACTTTATTCTTTACCAAAAAGATCTACAAAGAGTTTCGCTGAATCAGCAGACAATTATTTTCCTGATGAATTTTTTGGGCATTTAAAATCATCTCAGCCAGGATGCGTCCCATTTCCCTAAAATCGGTACTTATTGTAGTAATTCCATCCGCAACCACTTCTTTTAAAGGAGTATCATTATAAGATATAATACCTAAATCTTCACCTATCTGAAAAGATTTTCGTTTTGCCTCTTTCACCAGAGTTACTAAATCCAAATCATTGGGAACAATATAAACTTCTGATTTTTTTATATCATGATTTTCCAGGGTGGCAATGATTTCGAATTCCCATTGATTTGAAAATGTTTTTGCAAACTTCTGAAAACCTTTCATTTGCCCAATAGGTTCCTTACCTCCTGGAAAAACCAAATACAACTTTTTATACTTTTTAAGCAATTCGATTCCTGAAGAAAGCGCTTCGAAAACATCTTTTTCAAAGTTTTGATAAACGGCAGGATAATATTTTTTTAAGGTGGTATTAGTTTGATCCAGAATATAGACTTTGTCGGAAGGCAATTGCTTTAAAATCGTATAGGCATCGTTAAATTTTGCCGGCATAATAACGTATGAAGTATATTTCCCATTGTTATTTTCAATTAATTCCTTAAACACATTTCGATTAAAGTGGTGGAAATATATATCTACTATTGCCTGTCCTTTGAGATGTTCCCTGAAAGAATTATATAATATCTCTTTAAAGGCATTAAATTCCTCGAACAATACAAATATCTTCTGCTTAAACTGAGTTGATGTACTTTCTACATAATATCCTTTTCCTGGAACAGAAGATATGACTCCTCTGTTTTTCAACTCATTAAAAGCAACCAAAACAGTATCTCGAGATAGTCCGAATTCCTTACAAATCGCATTAATAGATGGCAAGCGATCTCCTATCTTTAGTTGGTTCTGTTCAATAGTGTGATATAAGCTATTGATTAGTTGCTTATATTTTGGCACTCCTGATTCATTCGAAACCTGAAAGATACTTGATGGCATAGGTCTATATATTTTATGGAATATTATTTTCTGGATTCAAAGGTAATAAATTTCTAACTGATATGTACTGGTAGGGTTGGACAACAAATTGCTATACAATTATATTAAAACATCACATAACAAAAGAGGCAACCGATTGGCTGCCTCTTTACTACATACTTCTATTAATAATCAACCTAATTATTCAACCAAAACATATTGAGAAGGGTCTGAATTACTTATCAAGTAATACGAATCAAGTCCTGCTTTCATAATGTATAACCCATTAGGATCTAAGATAAAACCAAGTAACTTTTGACCTCCATCATTATAATAAATATCTTTCCACCATTGGCCATATATACGACTATCCCAAGCCACCAACAACTCATCCGCAGCATCGGGATTCTCTGCAAAAGTAAAGGCAGAAAAACCAGCCCACTTACCATCAACATGTTTAGGTGCATAAGCAAGTACATATCCCCACTGTACATAAATTTGAAATGCACTTAATAAAGGAATATCCTGTTTCAATAATGGCTGAACAGAATCCAATGCATAAGAATAATTTTCAATGACTTTAAAATTAGTCTTCATAAAGTCGCTGTAAATTCCTTTTTGCGGTGCCGTTGGCTTAGCTCCCACTTCTATCGAAATATTTTTACCACCAGCATTTGCAATAAATTGTCCTTTTCCTTCATCGTAAATAAAAGAAGCTACATCAATGCCATCAATTGTGATTTCAGGAGAAAACAAAAGACCATCTTTTGTGACTTCAAAATCATATTTTTTAGAAGAAATACTTCCATCCTCATCAACTACCTGCAAGGTAGCCTCGCCAGGAATAGTGATCAACATAGCCTCGTAACTGGTTCCTGCTACTAATACCTTCTTAAAAAAAGACATTTTCGCAAATTTAGCGATCATCGCTTTCACCTTATCAATGTCCTCTGGTGTTCCTTTAAAAAAAGTAAGCTTGGTCTTAATATCTCCTAAGTCCGTTTTACTAATAAAGTCGATTCTGTCGTCAGAAATATGATCGAACAAGAATTCATATTCTCCGGTACTTCGATTAGCCTCATAAAGTGCTTGAAATACAGTATAATTTTCAAAAACCAATTCAGGTACTTGTGAAGCCCCAACTCTGTAGGTTACTGTTTTATCTTCTTTACCACCATCGTATGTAGATTTGAATTCAACGGTATTATCTTCATTAAACTTCATCAGGATAGCACTACCCGAATAATATGCAATCCAATAACCATCGCCTTGTGTCAATTTTGCTTTATATTCTGATAATACAGAACTTAATCTTTGTTCGGGGCTTTTATCAAACACCGGATCGGTATTTTTATCACATGATGAAAACAATGTGATTAATGCCACAAATACATATAATATATTTTTCATGATTATGCTGGATTTAAAACTTCATCAATTCTTTTCATTATCTCATCGCGAACCTGATCAAGATCTACATTAAAATTATCCATATAGTATTTCTTAATCATATTCAATTTAATGGAAATCAAATCGCGACCTTCGTTCATTTTTACTGCATCATCAGCAGGATCTAGCATTACAGGATTACCATCAGCGTCAACCACCGGATTACCATCAGCGTCGATTTTCTGATAAGCCGATTCTGGTTCATGAGTCAAATATCTTTGCTCAAATTCTGCTTTGTCTGAAGTAAGATAAATAGATAAAATTTCACAAAAGTCCTCATTCTCGTTAGAAGTTCCGTAGTTAGATACCATCCCAAGAGAGATAGCTTCCCTTGAAATTCTTGGACCAGATGCTTGTACATCACCGGCAAGATTTAACCAATTATTCGATTTATAATTCTTAGGACTTACTTCCTTAAAGCCATTAGGTAAATTATGACGTTGATGAATAATATGTCCATATTCATGGTCGGCTGTTCGCAATTGTAATAAAAGCCATTCCTTATTGGTCAAATCGTATTCATTTACCTGAGTAAAAGTGATTCGCACACCAGCATCGGCATATCCTAAAGTAATTGACTCTCCATCACTATTATACATTTTGGATCCAACAAAAACTATTTCCGGTGGAAAATGATCTTTCATAAATTTTGTGCCTGATTCAGTAATCATGAAAGGCTCTAACCAGAATTGCTTCAAAAATTCCCCCATTGGAACACAAACATCCCTGAAAGGAGGAGTAACTCTTTTTGAATCATCAACATATCTGTCCACCCATTGCCAACGCACTGCTGTTCCGTAAGGTTTTAGAAAGTTTTCTCTAAAATAAACACTAATAGGATCTGTAGATTCTACAATGCTATCTGGCTCATATACTGCTTTATTTCCTTCATCACAGGAATAGAAAAGCCCTGCAACAAGTAAACAAAATATTACTATTATATTTTTCATTTCCGTAGGTTTAACGTGGATTTTTAATGATTCCTCTAGAACTTGCACTTAATGGAATTTGAAGTACTTTTCTTTTGTCATTCTTAGCAAGAACAACTTCTTTACCATCGTAGGTGATGTGGGTTATTTCGATATCATGTCTTTTAATATCGAACCATCGCATACCTTCCTGCAAGTATTCTTTCCTTTTTTCATCCAAAAGTAAACTCATTAAAGCTTCTTTTTCATCTGGTGTCACAGTATTTCCATCAGGATCGAGACTAGCAAAATATGCCTGAATATCTGCAATAGTTAATGCTCCTGCACCATCGTATCTCAATTGACCTATGGTATTTAAATCGCTTAATGCAGCAGCAAAGTTTCCTAGTTCGATATTAGATTCTACCCTGTTAAAAAGAAGTTCTATTCCTCTAAAAACTGGTTGTACACAAAATGGATATCCTGTTGTTGCAGTCAAACTCTCTTTATAAAATTCTTCCTTCATTTTTGGAGCACGAATTACATTTCTATCGCCATCGCCATAATACCCCATGTAATCGCCTCTTAAATCATTACCGCTCCAAATTTTAGTATCAAACAAATTATTCCATTGCTTTACTCCCATACGATATCCATATGAGTGTCGTAATCCAATACCAACCTGTTTCTCAACAATTAATATATTACTAGGGTCAGTATTACTCACAAAAAAATTTCTTTTTGCTACTGATCCAGACTGATTACCATACTCATTCATATCCTTAATAAAGGCAGTATTTACCGTATTATCACCTAATACTAGATTGGCATATCTTATACTTTCGGTATAATCTCCTTTATACATATAAAATCTACAGGCAAAAGTATTGGCTGCATTTTTTGTAAAATGATATTTTTTACTGCCGGAATAATAATCATCCGAAAGAAGAGCCATTCCATCAGTCAAATCTTTCTCCACCATATCATAAACTTCCTTTACGGTATTTCTTTTATAATCCTTCAACAAAACTTTCTCTGTTTCTGTTACATACGGAACACCCAAGTCGGTTGATGAAGTAGATTCATTATAATTATTACCAAATAAATTCACCAACATCAAATGTGCATAAGCCCGGCAAAGTAGTGCCTCCCCTTTTATCGAATTCTTAAGATCAGTATTATCATCGTTAATTTTAGCCAGTGATTCTAAAGCCGTATTTGCCTGAGCTATTGCCGTGTAAGCTTCATTCCAATAATTCGAAGGTGTATTATAATCGTCGTACTCATCCAAATCTTTCCACAAATAAGTATCCGTCATTCGTGCAATTTGTTTATTGGTCACAATAAACTCCACATTATCAGTCATCCAATCAGTAAAAAAATAATCAGCTCTTGGATAGGCAGCCACCAATAATTCAGAAGCCTTTTCGAGTGAATTTATCTCAATTCTATTGTCTGGTGTTTCATCCAGATAATCGGTACATCCGGATAAAAACAAAAGAGTAATCAATTGTATTATATATATTTTTTTCATGTGTCTATAATTTGTCTTTAAATTGCCACATAGAGGCCGCAGAATTATTAAGTGATCCTATCAAATAGTATTACTAATTAAAATCCAGGCTATTCTCATGTGCTTTAAATCTTCTTGATCAATTTATCCCTAAGAATTTCAGTTTATATATTCATAGGATGATGTTGTTAAATAAGAATAAACATCAACCAATTTGATATTAAAATCCAATATTAAGAGAGAAAGTATAAGTTCTTGGCACAGGCAATGCAACACCACCTGATCGGTAAAACTCAGGATCCAGACCATTTAGCTTTTTATCTGAATAAAGTAGAGCCAGATTTTGTGCTTGAATAGACAATCGAGCACTCTCAATTCCCAAATTATTGATAAAATCTTTAGGAACAGTATAGCTAAAACTAACCGTCTTTAATCTCACAAAACTACCATCGGCAACCCGCACATCACTTTTATTATACATTTCGTATAAGTTAAGATTTCGGGTATTCAAATCATCCTCAAATCTTCTATCCACAATTGCTGGCACATTGGTGAAGTTTTCGTCTCCGGGAGCAACCCATCGGTCTTCCAAATCTTTGGAAATGGAAGAATATCCGTATTGTCTTAATCCTGTTGTTCCTGTTTTAAACAAATCATCTAAACGAATTTTGTTACCTGCTCTAAAGACAAGTCCTACGCCAAGTGAGAAATTTTTATACGTGAACGTATTAGTCATACCACCGGAATAAGGAGCATCAAGTACACCTTCATATTTGAGATAATCCATAACATCTTCGCGAGCTTGAAAATTCATATTTTCTTCGATTGCATTTCCTTCGCTATCTAAAAATGTAGGCAATCCTTGATTGGTTAATCCATTAAAGCGAATAGAATACAATCCTCTACGTGGTCTTCCCAGAAAGTTTCCTCCGGTATTTCCCACATAATCACCAATTCTATTATAATTATCCAGTTTGGTAATCTTGCTCTTATTATAGTCTAGATTGATACTGGAAGTCCACTTGAAATTTTTAGATTTGATATTAACGGTGTTCAAAGCGATCTCAAAACCCTCTGTTTCCATATCAGCAAAGTTACCGTACTTGATACCTTCACCACCAATACCTGAAGTTCGCACTGCTCCAATCAAGTCGAATGAATTTCTTTTGTAGTAAGCCAAATCGGTATAAATACGATTATTAAAGAATGCCGCTTCCGCACCCACACTAAACTCGTACATCTTCTCCCAGGATAGATCCTCGTTGGTAAGATCCTCAATCTGAATTCCTGTTTCCTTATCGTAAGGACGCCAAGTTTGATAAGCAATCATTTTTTGAATTGCACTTGCCGACGGTCCCATTACACCAGTCAAACCATAGGTAGCTTTTAAACTAAGCAGATCCACCCACTCTGAGGCTTCCATAAAATCTTCTTCTGTGATATTCCATTTGCCACTCACATTCCATGAAATCATATGGCGAGCAGTTTTGGTTCTTCCCAATTGATTCGATCCATCACGACGAATAGTACCATTAAAGGTATATTTTCCCAAATAAGAATAAGCTGCATTCAAGAAGTAACCAATATACCTATCTCTCTGCTCATCATATCTTTCCCGCACCTGATTGTTTAAACTAAGGTACTTGGAGAGATAAGGATGTTCACTGTACAATCCACCTCTATCGTATTGAATCCCCCAGCCATCACTTCCAATTTCTTTACGATCAGTATATTTTATTTCCTGTCCAACCAAAAAACTCATAATATGTATATCCTTAATCGTTGGATTCCAGGAAATGGAATTACGGACAGAGAAAAAATCTAAACTATTGTTGATGGTGTTATAAAATCCACCAACAGGTAATATGGAATATGGATTTGAGTTTGGTTCGTCAGGATCGCTGAATAATAATTGGTTTGCATCCCGAATAAATTGCGTGCTCTCAGCCCGATAAGCATTTGCCTGATTTGAATTCTCATGAATTTTGTGCTCACGTAATGCAGCATTTCTTCGAACCTGAGCTATAGTACTTAACCTTAAAGTTTTGCTTAAACTATAGTCTAAATTCACTTGAGCTACCACATCTGTTGCAGTAAGATCAACCGAATTATTATTTAGCTCATGAATGATATTAAAATCGTTGTACTCTCTTCTGAAAAATTCAAGATCACCATTGTCATCATATGCTCTCATACTTCTACTAGTATTTAAAGCATAACTAAATGGATTAATATCAAAATCACGTTGATAAACTCCTTCTACAGCATTAAAATCGCGATCTTTCGATCCTGGTAATTTTTGATCTCTGTGATTTATTGATAGTTTTAGACCTACCTTAAAATTATCTGATAATTTAAAATCACCTTTCATGGTAGCGGTGTATTTGGTTACATTATCCGCAATTGTTCTTCCGTTATCGTTATATAAGCTCAAAGATGCATAATAAACAGCATTATCTGAACCTCCGGAAAAACTAAAGGAGTGCTGCTGGGTAATCGAATTTTTAAACAGTACATCAAACCAATCCGTATTGGCATTACCATATTTGGATAGAAAGTCTTCGTTCAAACCTCCATCAGGTCCCCAGTTAATTGTTCCCTCATCAATTTGATTGAACATTTTCCCCATAACACCATAGTCTCTGGCTTTTACCGAAGATGCCAAATCAATCCATCCTTTACGAACAAGTTCCTTGTAAAAAGTAATTTCCGAGGCAGAATTCGCGATATCAAACTGAGAATAATTAGGACGTTCCTTTACAGCAATACTACCTGTATAATTCACTTTCAGCTTTCCCGCTTTTCCCTTTTTTGTATTAATTACAATAACACCATTCATAGCTTGTGCACCATACAGCGCCGTTGCGGATGCATCTTTTAAAACCTGAATATCTTCAATATCATCAGGATTTAAGCCAGCTACACCGGAGCTTAAAACAGTAGACAAGTTACCGGAAGTTAAATCGTCCGCAGTAACTTCGATTAAATCTTCCAGAACAACACCATCAACCACCCACAGTGGTTTATTATTTCCATTTAAGGATGCATTACCACGAATTCGAACAACCGGAGCAGCACCAAAAGTACCAGATACATTATCAACAGAAACACCAGCCACTTGACCCTGTAAGAATCTTGATACATCTGGAGTAGCATCCAATTTAATTTCTTCTGTTTTTATTTTAGCAGCTGAACCTGTAAAAAGTCGGCGGTCAATAACCTGATAACCTGTAACTACAACCTCGTCTATTTGTTCCGATGATGTAGAAAGTACAATGTTCAATTCTGACTGATTGCTTATTGCTACTTCCTGCTTATCCATACCAATAAACGAAAAAACTAAAATAACTCCCTTTTGGTTCGGAATTTCAATCTGGTAATATCCATCGATATTTGTTGTAGTTCCAATACTGGAATCTTTTATAAAAACTGATACTCCCGGAAGCCCAACACCATCTGTATCTGTAACGATACCCGAAATTTTCTTCTCCTCTTTCTTTGTTTGAATAGAAGTAGACTCATCTTTTGTATTAGTTTTTGGAGCCGGTTTAATTATAATTACCTGATCTTTTAGCTCATAGGTCAAACCAGAACCTTCCAGACAATCATTTAAGATAGATTTTACACTCCGAGCAGAACCATTTAAATTTACATCTTTTTTAATTTGCTTAATATCGTCAACATTATACAAAAAAGTGTAATTGGTTTTTTCTTTAATCTGATTAAAAACATCCGTTAAAGAACCACTATCTATCTTAAGTTCAAGGATTTCTCCCTGCGGTATTGCCAATGCATGAAAATGCACAACATTGATTGCAAGAAGTAAGAATAGAAGTCTTTTTGCAAAAAACAATTTTCTTTGCTGTAAAAAAGACTTTTTTCGATTTTTTTTCATAGTTTTGAATGTGATTTGGTTAGTACTATATTTCTATCACAGATAGAAATGTTTATTGGCTTTGTCCGGGGTTTGTGGCTGCAGATCCCGGATTTTTTTTATATTTTTTCCACCATTAAACTTCTATCCTTAATCGTAAATTTCACTTTTTGAGTAACTTCAATCATCTCTAATATTTGATTAATATTCTCATAGCGAGCCACATCGCCTGAAAATTTAAGATTTTTAGCATCATTATTAAGAAAGAAAACTTCCACGTCATACCATCTCGAAAGCCTATTCATTATTTCTTGCAGACTTTCGTTTTCGAAAACAAACCGACCATTTGTCCATGCCGCATAAATTTTAGCGTCCACTTTATTCTTTGCACATTTCCCATTTAGTTTATTAAATCGAAATTGCTCATTAGGCAACAATTTTGCCATATTCCCAAAAAATTCATCTTTTACCTCCACTTTTCCTTCTAGAAGCGTGGTCACAATTTCATCATCATCCCCGTAGGCGTTCACATTAAAAGATGTCCCTAACACTTTAACCTGAACATTATTCACATCAACAATAAATGGATGGAGCGAATCTTTAGCCACTTGAAAATAAGCCTCTCCCTCTAACTGCACTTTTCGCACATCACTCCCGAACACTGAAGGATACCTAAGTTTAGAATTTGAATTCAGCCAAATTTTAGTTCCATCCATTAAGGTCAATTTATATTCCCCCCCTTTAGGAATAATAATTGTATTATAGGTTAATTGCTTCTTCGCCTTATTATTTACTTCCGCCTTCTGATAAACCAATTCATCGGAATCATTCGTAATTTTAACTCCACTTTCTTGTAGTTGCACCTCTTTATCTAACTCATACTTCTCCCCATCACCCATTACTAATAAGGCAAGGTTTTTACCAGGTGTAATTATTGTTTCGGAATCATCCTTCACTGATTTTTTTAAATTGGAAAAGAAAAACACACTCCCCAACACAATAACAAAAACTGCAGCAATTTTCATAAATGAATTAAGAATTCGCGTACGTTTTTGGCGTTTAACACTTAATCGGATTTTTTCCCACACTTGTTCCTTGTGAGAATCTTCAAGTTTGTTTTCCCGATTAAAAAACTGCTTCTCCGGGTTTTGGGAAAGTCGATGAAATAAAACCAAGTTTTCTTCCTTCGCATATTTCCAATCTTCTAAAGTCTGCTCTTCCTCCTTCGAAAGCTTCCCCTCTAGCCGCTTTACTATTAAATCAGCGATATTAAAACCTAAATACCAATCCTCTTTCATATACTTTTGGTGCAATTTACATGTACTATAACAGGCAAAACTTAAAAAAGGGTGACAAAAAATATTTTTTCAGCACCCTTTTTTTTAAAAAAAATCTTCAATTTCCTCATAGAAAGCATAATAGTGTAAATAAATTTTTCAGATTTTCTCTTAAAAACTTATTAGCTCTTTGCTTTTGTGTTTTAACCGTGTTAATTGAAATATCTAAATCCTCTGCTATTTCCACATTTTTCAATCCCTTTAAACTTAAAAGGTAAATCAGTCGTGCGGATTCTGGCAATTTTTGAATTGTATCAGTAATTATTCTATTAACTTCTTCTTCGATCACATTGTTTAAAAAGAAATCATTACTGCTTAAATCTTTAGCGAACTCTTCCTGATAGTTTCGACAAACCTTCTCATGTTCTATTAAATTCAAACAAGAATTGCGAACCGTTTTGTACAAAAATGCACGTAAGGCTGCTTCATGAAAAAACGAAGTTTTTTTCTCCCAAACTTTTAAAAAACTCTCTTGAATTATATCTTCCACAGCATTTTGATTAGGAATATATTTTTGTCCAAAGAGAAATAATGCATCGTAATATTTGTTGTAGAGCTCCTTGAAAGTCCTCTCACTACCGGCTCTTAGCTTATTTATGGGGATAGAATAATGGGCTGTCATAAGGTTAAATAGTTAATGGTCAGACAATATTATAAAATATTTTCAAAAAAAAGAGATAATATTTCAAAACTATTTTGATTAAACAATAGAAAAACTAATCTTAACCCTATGATGTAACACGAACTGTCTCTAAATTAAAAAAGAGCACCGCTATGGTGCCCTCCTTTAAGATTTTTCAAAAATTATAGTCCTAATTTCTTTCTTAAATCTTGAGGGATTGCATCTTTATGCACCATGATTGCAATTGTTTTTAATCGAACATATGCTTCGCTCATATTTAAATATCCACCAAACTTATTGCTATCAGCAGCCCATGAATTTTTTGTTTTATAATACAATGTTCCATTCTGATCTTTTACAATACCAGTTAAATGCATCAAATGATCATCCGTAGTTTCGTAGTCATTAAAAGTTGCTTGTCTCATTTGTTGAGTGACTTTAGGTTCCTTTAGGGATTCTGTATCTTTATCAGATTTATTTTTGACATCATCTTCCCATTTAGCAATTTCTGAGTTGGACATATCTTTTTCCACTTGAGCAGGCAGGATGGCATATCCTTTACGATGTGAAAATCCTTTTTCGCTAACGTCACCATCCCAGCATACGGAATAACCATTATTTAAAGCGTAATTCATTACATCCATCAATTCGTCAATAGGCAAATTATAATACATATCATTCGACCAATTATCTGGTATTTCAAGATCTACCAACTGGTAAAATGGATGATGACTATAAGAAGTCAATTCAACGTAATCATTTGTATTAAATCCCATTTCTTCAACGAAATTCTGAGGAGTATACTCTTTCCCATCATATTCAAATTTAGTTGGTACTTTACCCAAATAAGTATCCAGAACACCATTCAAGGACGGCAACCAAACAGGAGTAATCTTTTTATTTGGATTCTTTACAATCTCATCTAACATGGCTTTTGTTGACTTGACCATTTCTTGATGAATATGATATTTACTACCATATTGATTCCCAGCATATACATTTTGTGGAACAAAACCGTATTTTTTAACAACATTAATCACATCGTGAGCCTGGCCACCTTCACTATAGTTTCCCATACCATGAAGTCTAAAATACCTTTCGGCTTTTTGTGTATATGCCAATCGTACCGTATACATTTCTGACAGATCTAATTCCGGTGCTCCCAAACGTAGCAGTTCTGTCTCAATAAAAGAAGTGGTTGCAAAACACCAACACGTACCAGTACTTTGTTGATCTTTTACGGGAGTAGTCTTCACCTCAACCACTGTTGTAAATTCTTTGTTATCAATCTTTTTCTCTTGCGCAATCAAGATATCTTGACTAGCAAAAGCCAATACAATTAATGCTAAAATTAATTTTTTCATTTTTTTTTAGAAATTGAGTTTGTTGTCAGTATAATTGAAATTATTTATTAATCATTTTTTAATTCTGCCTGTTTTCTTCTTGGAAGATTCGCAACAATTAAATTATAGGAATCGTCAATCCATTGCTTGATTAGATTATCCGAAATTTCCCCATTCAAAACTATGGTATTCCACAACCTTTTATTCATATGATAACCAGGCAATACCGTCGGATATTTTTCTCTTAGATCAATAGCTTTTTCAGGATCGCATTTTACATTCATTCTCAAATCACCATTAATATTAGTGAGCAAGAACATTTTATCCAATACTTTAAAAACCAATGTTTCTTCATCGAAGGGAAAACCTTCGGTAACCCCTTTCTTACCCAAACAATAAAGTCGTAAATCTTCTATATTCATAAAATATTCATCTTTCAAATCCATTATAACAGTTTTCACTCTGTCTTCACACAAGCTGAACTCTCAACCAAGTTAATTAGAGTATTTATACTCCTTAAATAAAAACTTAAAAATCCGTCTTTCTTTAAACCTTTCAATATTAATGAATTCTTCTGTAAATCTAAACCTGATTCATTCCAAATAGATACTATCCAATTGGCAACAACTAGTATTTTTTGATCAATAATTTCAGTGGTAGTAATCAATATTAATTTAAATAGATCAACCTATTCTCCGAGAAGCAAGCAAAGATTTATGTATATTCCGCAATTATTCGAAACCAATTTAGACACAAGAGGAAACCATCCTATGGTTACTACAAAAGAAGATGTTCATCTAATCAATGTGAAAAACTATTTTTTTTTACTAGTGGCAATTTTGTATCTTTAATCCACAGAATATGTGTTAAATATATTATGAAACTTATGAAGCAGGTAAGCTATATCCAAAAATATAATTGGAAAGATAAAAGAATCTTGATTGTTGAAGATGAAGAAATCAACAACATGTTTTTTGATGCTGCACTTAGCAGGACAGAATCGGAATTACTTTGGGCAAAAAACGGAAAAGAAGCTGTCGATATAATTGAATTCACCGATGATATTGATGTAATTCTAATGGATATTAGATTGCCAATTATGGATGGATGTGAGGCTACCAGAAGAATTAAGAAGAACCACAAACAAATTCCAATTATCGCTCAAACTGCCTATGCTTTAGAAGGTGATCGAGAGCGTATTCTGGATGCAGGCTGCGACGATTATTTAGCAAAACCAATACGCTTTGAAGAACTTTTAGAAACTATTGATAAATATTTAGCAGACTAGTCTACTGGTGCAATAAAAGCATCTTCAATATGTTCTATGTCATAAGTATTCCCATTTTTTAGAACAGATATTACATCAAACCTTACTTCTTGTTTAATTTCTTTTAAATCTACATAAGCCTGAGTTGCTCTCACCAAAAATTTAATTTTAGATAGAGTAATCGCATCAGCTGGGTGTTCAAAATATGCTGTAGATCTAGATTTCACTTCTACAACCACCAATATATCATCCTTAATTGTGACAATATCCAATTCCTTTTTCTGCCAAATCCAATTCCTGTCTAAAATCTGATAGCCTTTATTGAGGAGATATTTTTCGGCTAAATCTTCTCCTAATCTACCTAAGTCGTTGTGTTCTGCCATTTGTCTATTTAATCCAGTTAAATTTCACCTTTTCATTATCAACCTGCAATTCAAGATATTTACCTAAAGGTAAGGACCAATTTTCACGAATATGTCCTGCTGGAAAATTGAAGACCACTGGATAATCGTAAAACTTAACAGCTTCATAAATTATTTCGTAGGCCGTTTTTCCAAATTTAGGATCTCCGGT
Source organism: Ancylomarina longa (assembly GCF_003996985.1). GTDB lineage: Bacteria > Bacteroidota > Bacteroidia > Bacteroidales > Marinifilaceae > Ancylomarina_A > Ancylomarina_A longa. The sequence continues at coordinate 75,396 of NZ_RJJX01000012.1, read as the reverse complement.
TTTCATATCACTCATTCCCCCAACAATCAGAGCTTGTAATTCTGATAATTTACCTCCAATTTTCAGATTCTGCATCATACGATCTAAATGGTATAAATTCTCGCCAACATCCTCAATAAAAAGTATTCTTCCTTGAGGTTCAAAATCCAAAAAAGTACCTCTCAAACTGTATAGTATAGATAAATTACCACCAATTAATTCCCCCTCAGCATTTCCTTTACGATTTAGAGGGTGACTTTCGATCACATAATTCTCAAATCTTCCATAAAGTGATTCCACCATACTAATAAATGCTTTATCATCCTCTTTCACCGAAAAATTAATTGGCATACAAGCATGCAAACTTTCCACATCCAGAATATTATTTAAATAGGTGTGAAAAACAGTAATATCGCTATAACCAACAATCCATTTCGGCTTGCGAATAAACCAATCAAAATTGATATGTTCTAAGATTCTCACACTACCATAACCACCTCGGGAACATAGTATTGCCTTAATTTCAGAATCATCTAACATCATCTGCAAATCACGCAATCGATTAATATCCTTTCCTGCAAACTGATTATCGACATCAAATACATGCTTTCCTAAAACTACTTTTAACCCAATATCTTCCAATCTTTTTACCGCAACACCAACTTGATCCGGGTCAATTCTTCCGGCAGGTGAAATAATTCCAATTTTATCTCCTTTTTTTAAGGCAGCAGGTTGATACATATCAATTTAGTTTTATCATAGAAAGATCAAATTAAGAATAAAATACAAATGGGTAATAACTTTATTGCCAATTCTATCTTATCTTTGCCAACAATTTGATACAATCATCATTATTAATCAAGTAAGTAAACAAAATTAACAGAGGAATCTTGAAATCAAAACATCGATGACTTTTCCTTTCGAAAATAATTATTTCAAATGAAAAAATTTAACAGAACTCTTGTAACCACTGCATTACCATATGCAAATGGACCTGTTCACATAGGGCATTTAGCTGGCGTGTATGTTCCAGCGGACATATATACCAGATATTTAAGAATGAAAGGCGAAGATGTACTATTGATTGGTGGTTCGGATGAACATGGTGTACCGATTACCATCAAAGCTCAGAAAGAAGGAATAACCCCTCAAGATGTAGTTGATAAATATCACAATATAATTAAAGATTCATTTGAAAAATTTGGAATTTCGTTTGATATATATTCCAGAACCAGTTCAAAAATACACCATGAAACTGCTTCAGAATTCTTTAAAACACTTTACAACAAAGGTGTATTTATAGAAAAAACCAGCGAACAATTTTATGATGTGAATGCAAATCAATTTTTAGCCGATCGATATATTACAGGAACCTGTCCACATTGTAATAGTGATGGAGCCTATGGTGATCAATGCGAGAGTTGCGGAACTTCGCTAAATGCTACGGATTTAATTAACCCAACCTCATCTATCACAGGCAATAAACCAGAATTAAAAGAAACTAAACATTGGTATTTGCCTTTAGATAAATATGAAAATCAACTTAAAAAGTGGATACTTGAGGATCACAAAGAATGGAAAGCTAATGTTTACGGACAATGTAAGTCTTGGTTGGATAACGGATTGCATCCACGTGCAGTAACACGGGATCTAAATTGGGGTGTACCTGTTCCTGCTGAAGGTGGCGAAGGAAAAGTACTTTACGTTTGGTTCGATGCTCCCATCGGATACATTTCTGCAACGAAAGAACTTACTCCGGATTGGGAAAAATACTGGAAAGCAGAAGATTCAAAAATGGTTCATTTTATCGGAAAAGATAATATTGTATTCCATTGCATTATTTTCCCTGCCATGCTACAAGCAGAAGGTTCTTATATTTTACCAGAAAATGTGCCTGCCAACGAATTTTTAAACTTGGAAGGAGATAAAATTTCAACCAGCAGAAACTGGGCTGTATGGTTACATGAATATTTAGAGGAATTTCCTGAAAAACAGGATGTTTTACGATATGTATTAACCGCAAATGCTCCTGAGACAAAAGATAACGATTTTACATGGAAAGATTTTCAGGCACGTAACAATAACGAATTGGTAGCTATATTAGGAAATTTTGTGAATCGTGCTTTAGTACTTACTCATAAATATTTTGATGGTATAATCCCTGCTGCAGGGGAACTAACAAATTTCGATACAGAGACACTTGCTGAAATTGCCCAAATCAAGAAACAGGTTGAAAAGAATATAGAAAATTATCATTTTCGGGAAGCTTTAAAAGATGCTATGAATTTAGCTCGTTTAGGAAACAAATATCTTGCTGATACGGAACCCTGGAAAATGATAAAAACCGATGAAGCCCGTGTAAAAACCATCATGAATGTTTGTCTTCAGATTTCAGCTAATCTTTCAACCCTGATAGAACCATTTCTTCCCTTCACAGCACAAAAACTTCGGGATTTTCTGAATATGGAAAAACTTGATTGGGAAAATATTGGAAGTAATGTACTTGCTGATGGTCATCAAATTAATAAAGCTGCCTTACTATTCGATAAAATAGAAGATAGTACCATACAAACTCAGATTGATAAATTATTAGCAACAAAAGTTGCCAATCAAGCTGCCAATAAGGTGGTAGTGCCAGCTAAGGAGAATATCAATTTTGATGATTTCATGAAACTTGATATACGGGTTGGAACAATTTTAGAAGCCGAAAAAGTTGCCAAAACAAAGAAGTTATTAAAATTGTTGGTTGATACAGGAATTGATCAAAGAACAATTGTATCAGGAATTGCAGAATATTATAAACCTGAAGATATTATAGGTAAGCAGGTTAGCGTATTAGTAAATCTTGAACCAAAAATGCTAAAAGGAATTGAGTCTCAGGGAATGATTCTTATGGCTGAAAATGCAGATGGTAAACTTTCCTTTGTTTCTCCAGACCAAACTATTAAGCCTGGTTCTGAAATAAGATAGATAGCACTAAATATTATAAAAGGGGGAATTTCGATTGAAATTCTCCCTGTTTTTTTGCGCTTAATTAACTCGCCATAATTTAAATAAAAAGAAAAAAACACTAAAACTATTTTTATGTTATGACTTATTAATTTAACTTTGATAAAGTCATCGCAAAAAATTATTAAAAGACCTACTGCTACATGAATTTTTCTTCTAAATATAATTGGGAAGGCAAAGTATTGCTAATAGCCGAAGATGAAGATTTCAACTATATTTTTTTAGAAGAAATACTTATCGATACAAAGGTTCATTTGATTCGTGCCCATGATGGACAAGAGGCAATTCATTTATTTGAATCCAATCCACAAATCGATTTAGTGCTAATGGATATGCAAATGCCAATAATAAATGGCTATGAAGCGACACGAAGCATCAAGAAATTGAAAAGAAATATTCCCGTTATTGCTCAAACGGCTTACCATTACGGGGAAGCATATGAGGAAATTATGGCTGCCGGATGCGATGATTTTGTTACCAAACCTATCGATATTGGTGCTTTAAAAAGCATTATTGCCAGATTTTTACAATAATATATTTTTGCTTTTTCTCTTCTCCAATCCTAATCCATATTTCTTATCTTTGTTGCCAAATTAACGGATATTACAATGAACGATAAGAAAGTAAGAGTACGATTTGCCCCAAGTCCAACTGGACCACTTCATATGGGAGGTGTTAGAACAGCCCTTTTCAACTATTTATTTGCAAAAAAACACAATGGCGACTTTTTGCTAAGAATTGAAGATACCGATCAAACCCGTTACGTTCTTGGTGCCGAAGATTATATTGTTGAGGCTCTAAAATGGTGCGGAATTAAAATTGATGAAGGTGCCACAATTGGTGGAGAATATGGACCTTATCGTCAGTCGGAGCGCAAACCAATGTATCGTGAATATGCTGATAAGTTAATCGCTTCAAAAGATGCTTACTATGCATTCGATACGCCTGAAGAGCTAGATAGTATTCGTAAAAAATATGAAGAGGAGAAAAAAACTTTTACTTACAATCACCAAACCCGTGATAATTTAAATAACTCCCTATCCTTATCACATGAAGAAGTCCAAGGTAAAATTGATGCCGGTGTAGCTTATGTAATTCGATTTAAAATGCCTATTGGAGAAGAGCTTCATCTTAATGATGAAATTCGAGGTCACGTAGTTTTCAATACCTCAACTCTAGATGACAAAGTTCTATTTAAATCGGATGGGATGCCTACCTATCATCTAGCAAATGTGGTTGATGATTATCTCATGAAGATTTCTCATGTAATTCGTGGTGAAGAGTGGTTACCCTCTATGCCATTGCATGTTTTGTTATATAAAAAACTTGGATGGGAAGCTGATATGCCAAAATTCGCACATCTTCCATTAATTTTAAAACCTGTAGGAAAGGGGAAATTAAGCAAACGGGATGGTGATAAATTAGGATTTCCTGTATTTCCTTTGAAATGGACTGATCCAAAATCGCAGGAAATATCATCAGGATACCGTGAAGAAGGTTATTTCCCGGAAGCATTTATCAACATGCTTGCATTCCTAGGCTGGAATCCTGGAACTGAGCAGGAAATATTCTCTATGGAGGAATTAGCACAGGTCTTCAGTCTGGAACGAGTTGGAAAATCGGGTTCTAAATTCGATCCTGAAAAAACAAAATGGTACAACCGTCAATATTTGATGAAAAAATCAGATGATGAAATTGGAACATTATTCGCCGAACAGATTTTAAAGGAGAAAGACATTACTGCGAATCCAGAAATCGTGAATCGTGTTTGCGGAATGGTAAAAGACCGTGTAGATTTTATATCAGAATTATGGGATCAGGTGAATTTCTTTTTTGAAGCACCAGAAGAATACGATGCAAAATCTCTGAAAAAAGGTTGGAAAGAAGATACGCCGGATTTAATGAGTGAATTGGCTTCGATATTGGAAGGTATCGAAGAATTCACCTCAGAAAATTCAGAAGCAATTATTAAAGAATGGATTACTTCCAAAGAAATTGGTTTTGGAAAAGTGATGAATCCATTCCGATTGGCTATGGTTGGTGCAGGAAAAGGTCCTCATATGTTTGATATTATCGAAATTCTTGGAAAGAATGAAACCATCTCCCGTCTGAATTACGCTATCGAAAACATCAAAAAATAAAGGAGATCAAATCTTCTTGAACAGCCACTTCCATTTCGGGAGTGGTTTTTTTACAAAATGGATTAGGAGAAATTGAATTAACTCCTAATTTATAATCTAACAATCTGTCAAGTTATTTTAGGAAAGTGGACATGCTACTTTTGTTGGTACAAAAAAACCTGACAGATTTCTATATCTGCCAGGTTTAAATATATCTAATCGAAAGATTACTTTTTCTTCTGTGTTTTTGCCCAGGAATCTTTCAATGAAACTGTTCGGTTAAAAATTAATTTCTCCGCAGAAGAATCTTTATCCAAAGAGAAATATCCTATACGTTGAAATTGAAAATGATCTTCCGGCTTTGCAGTTTGCAAGCTCGGTTCTACATAACAAGTATCCAAAATACTTAAGGAATCCAGATTAATAAATTCTTTAAAATCCGTTTCCTTATGACCATCCGGCGCCTCATCATTAAAAAGACGATCATACAATCTCACCTCTGCTTTTAAAGCGTGCTTTGCAGATACCCAATGAAGCGTACCTTTCACCTTCCGTTTGCACTCCTCCGTTCCACTACCACTCTTCGATTTAGGATCATAGGTACAATGAATTTCGGTGATGGTGCCATCAGCATCTTTTACCGCTTTCTCGCACATCACAATATAACCCGCTTTTAAACGAACCTCACGTCCAGGAGTCATTCTGAAGAATTTTCTTGGAGCATCCTCCATAAAATCCTCTCGTTCAATAAATAATTCACGAGAAAAAGGAATTTCACGACTTCCACTTTCCAGATCTTCCGGATTGTTTTCAATATTCAAAAACTCTTCTTTATCCTCAGGATAATTAACGATAATCAGTTTTACTGGATTTAAAACCCCCATCACACGAGGAGCTGTTTTATTCAAATCTTCCCGAACACAATGTTCCAAAAGCGAGACATCGATAACATTGTTACGCTTGGCAACACCAATAATATCAGCAAAATTACGAATGGAAGCAGGTGTGAATCCTCTTCGGCGTAATCCGGAAACGGTAGGCATCCGTGGATCGTCCCAACCATTTACATGATGATCCGTAACCAACTCAAGCAATTTACGCTTACTCATTACCGTGTAGCTCAAATTTAAACGAGCAAATTCACGCTGTTTTGGTCTATAATCAGTATTTGTAAGGTTTTTAACAAACCATTCGTATAATGGACGATGAACCTCAAATTCCAAAGTACAAATGGAATGCGTGATCCCTTCAATATAATCCGACTCCCCATGAGCATAGTCATACATCGGATAGATACACCATTTATCCCCAGTTCGGTGATGTGTTGCATGCATAATACGATACATGATTGGGTCACGCATATGCATATTTGGAGAAGCCATATCAATCTTGGCTCGCAAAACTTTTTCTCCATCCTTAAACTCGCCATTCTTCATTCTCTCGAACAAATCCAAATTTTCCGCTACACTTCGGCTACGATAAGGGCTTTCAATTCCAGCTTCACTTGGTGATTTTTTTTGCTCAGAAATTTGCTCTGCTGTTTGATCATCGATATAAGCTTTTCCATCTTGAATCAATTTAACCGCCCATTCATAAAGCTGATCAAAGTAATTCGAAGTGTATAAAGGCTCGCCATCCCACTGGAATCCTAGCCATTTTATATCCTCCATAATGGAGTTAACATACTCTGTGTCCTCTTTTACAGGATTCGTATCATCAAATCGTAAATTACATTTTCCTTGATATTGCTGGGCAAGGCTAAAGTTCAGGCATATCGACTTAGCGTGTCCGATGTGAAGATACCCATTTGGCTCCGGAGGAAACCGAGTATGCACTCTTCCATCATTCACATTATTTTTCAGATCCTCTTCAATAATCTGCTGGATAAAATTAAGAGATTTGCTTTCATTAACATTCTCTTCTTTTGCTGTTTTGTTATCCATACTACTTCATTTAAAATGATACATGATTTACCCGGATTCGGAATGGAATCCTGCCTTGCCTTTCGAAACAAATTACGCACAATAAATTGTTTTATTGCTTGCAAAACAAAACGAAAAAACAAAAGTATAGAAATTCCCTTAATTTTTAACGGCTGGGTCTCCTTATCGGGATAAAAAATAGAATTTTGCTATTGAAAATTAAACCCTTATTTTCGCCAAATAATAGGAGATCTAAAAAAATGGGAATAATTGAATTGGAGGGCATGGAATTTTATGCCTATCATGGATGCTTTAAGGAAGAACAAATTGTCGGCAATAAATTCACAGTATATGTTCGGATGGAGTATGACGCCCAACAAGCAGCTAAAAGCGATACGATTGGAGATGCTCTAAACTATCAACGTGCTTACGAGATGATCAAGGAACAGCTGCAAATTAAATCTCATTTACTGGAACATGTATGCGAAAGAATTTTGGACACCTTGTATGCTAATTTCCCGGAATTAAAGCACGCAACAGTAAAACTATCAAAAATGAATCCTCCAATGGGCGGACAAATCGAAAAAGTTAGCTTGAGTTTAAGCCGATAAAAGTCTGATTAGTCTGGCATTGCAGACAATGCTTTAATTTTTTATTACAAAAGCTAAAAAAAGTTTGTTCAGGTAAAATAGAAATTTATATCTTTGCAACGCCTTACAGGAAAAAGGGTCTCTTGGCCGAGTGGCTAGGCAGTGGTCTGCAAAACCATCCACGGCGGTTCGAATCCGCCAGAGACCTCTAAGTAAATTTATAAAGCCCCAATTCTTAACGAGTTGGGGCTTTATTGTTTTTATGTGTTGCCGCTTTTGTTGCCGCTTTGTTTTTTTAAGTCATAATGGTTTAGATATAAAATAAAAAATCCCCAAAGTGATAGTATTGAGGATTTATTAATATATGACACTTTGTTAGCACATTTTTATAAATTTTCTTGTTTTACAGTTTTCCAGAATTGTCTTAATTTAATCATTTTAGGTTCGCTTAAATTAATAAGGCCTTTTCCCGAATCTAGTTTTTTAATTTCGGTTTCAAGCTTATACTTACTGCTCGGAGTTCCCACGAAAGAGCTAATTGACTTATAATCTTTGTTTTGTACATTAAGACATATTGGTAGTTTTACCTGAGAAGCGAAATCAAAGTCTTTTGTTTTATAGTCTTCAACTCCTTGGGACAATAATACAATTACTACTCCTTTGGACCTAAGTAATCTCAAAAGTTCTTCTAATGCTTTTCTAGCATTTTTATTTTTGAGATAGATATGCACTTCATCAATTACAATAACATACCGAAGAGGGAAAATATGCTCTTTGGGTTCGCAGTCATTAGTTGAACTGAAAAATGTATTAAAATATCTTAATAATAAAAATACTACTAATTGTCTTAGAGTATCTGAAAGAGCTGGTGGTAGATTTATATATAAGCTATTTTCTAAAATGTCAATATTGTTAGGATTACAATCAAAAATATTTATTGTTAGATCTTGAATTCCAGCATATAATGTGTCAGGTTTTTTATTGTTTTCTTCGTAATATTCTTCAAATTTTTTAAAAAGCTCATTAATAGTTGGATACGTTCCATTTTTTTCATCAAATAGATCCGTAATTATATTTGTCAAAATATTTTTTTGAGCTACTCCAACACTAGGTACGAATGTAGCGATAGTATCAACAAATGCTTTAATACTAAATGGTCTTTGTTTTTCGTCTAGATTAATAGATAGAAAAGGATTAAACTTGATACCACTATCATTAACAATATCTACAAAATCACATTTAGTTGCATTTAGGAAAGGTTTTAATTGCTCTGGGTTTCCTTCTCCTTTGTAATCAAAAAATACAAACTTTAATTCATGATTAGAGTTTCTTGAAATTTGGTATAGAATATCTTTTATTAACTGAGTTTTTCCTGAGCCTGCCATCCCAGCAATAGCTATATTCCTATTATCAAATTCTCTTAAATCATTAATTTTTATAACAACATTTGAACCATCTTCAGTATTGCCAAGAGAGAATGACAATGGCTTTTTAAATTCTTTGGTATCTTTTCTTTTTGGGGCAACACCTACTTTTGTAATATTTTTACGCAATAGAAGACCTTTTTTTACAGCTTTTAATATTATGTCAATGTGCCCACCATTTGAGATGTTAGATTCTTCGATTTCCTTATTCCATAGATGTAAACCATGGTTTAAGTGTAATTTGAACAGTTTCGAGAATTCATCATCAAAAGTGTTTCTACCATAGTGTTGGTCTAGAGAAACCTTATAAATGATTGTGTTCGGAACACCATTAACGATTGTACCAAATAAAGATTTAGCATCTCGAAATTCTTTTCCACCAGAATCAGGATTAATCTCATCTTCTAGTTTAAATAACTTTCCTGACATGAGGCTATATACATAAGCGATACGAGGAACAATTCCATCATTTTTGAAGTTATACAAAGTCTTAATTTTGTATAAAAGATCATCATTTTCTTTACTTGTTCTTATTCTCATATCTTTAGAAATATCCGTTTTTAAAAATTGTATCCGTACCATCATTAACCAGTAAGTAAGATTTTGAGACATTTGATGAAATGTCTTTATATCTTTTTGGGGTGATTTCATTATTTGTAGATAAAATCACTACTTGTTCAGATAGATCTGGATAATAGTATAATAGGATGTTTTTTATGTGTTCGTCGTCAAGTCTACCTAAAGGAGTATCTATAAAAATCGGGAGTTTTTGAACGGACTCTTTTAGTATTGCTTTTATTAAACTTGAAATATAAAGTTGTTTTTCACCTTGAGATAAAATTTCTTTCTTTATTTCTTCATCATCAGCATTATAAAGAGAAATTTTCATACCATTACCTTCAGCTAAAATAGTAACTTTGACATCTGTCACAAACTGTGTTGCACTGGTATTTAGCTTATGCATCAATTTTTGCATTTCTGATAAGATGTTTTTAGCTAAACTGTCCTTTTTTAATTCTTTTTGTTCATATACAAAATCTTTAAGTACGCTTAAATATTCAGTACTCTTATTAATTTTTAATTTGTTTTGCTGATTGATTTCGACTCTTTTGAGTAATTTCTGGTATTGTTGATTTAATCGAAAAATATCTTTACGGAGTTTTTCAGCTTTACCTTTATTAATACCTATGTTCTGGTGAAATTCTGAAACTTGTCTTTCTGTAGATTCCTTTTTTGAAGAATATTCAAGAATCAATTCATCTTCTAAATCGGCATCAACTTTGCTTAATGTTTTATTTGATTCAAATATTTGGTTTTTAACGGAATTAAAGGTTTCAATTGTTGTTTCAAATAGATCTTTTGATTGTACATTTACTAGATTAATCGTATCGTTTATGAGATTTTTCTCTGAATTATTAAGATCGTGTTCGAAATCTAATTCTTTGTATCCTCCATTCTGTTTAAATAATTCAGCGCTCAAATCTTGAGCTTTACTATAGTAGAACATTTTGTCCTTTAATGACATAGAGGAATTATTTGGTTCAGGTGGTTTATTGAACAGTTGTTCAATGAAATTTTCTACTATTATTGAGTTTTCTTTTGCAGAACTCTGAAAGATCTCATTTTTTTCTTGGATTTCGATATGATCGCTTACTTCTTCTAGTTTACCAGTTAAAATCGCGAGGGGAATTATTTCACTTAGTTCATTAAATCGTTCTTCTAAACGGGACTCTTCCTCCTTTAATTTTTCGATTTGCAGAATAATACTTTCTCTATCAAATTCAGATTTACCTTTTTTACTATGTTGAGAAATAAGATTATTAAAGTTTCGAATTTCTTTTTTACAATCATCTATTCTCTTTTGTGTTTCAGCACTATCTTCATCTAATTGTTCTATTTGATTTTTAGATATTTCAATAGCTTTTTCTGTATCTATTATCTGATCTTGTAAATTTCTTGTTGCTCCTTCTTTTTTTAAGTTGTTATTAAAAATTTCTAAATCATCTATTAAAGTCTCATAAATATCAAGCCCTAGTATTTTACCTAAAGCATCATTTATAAAACTACCTTCTTCTTTTATAGATAAATTTGCAATCTCAGAGATTTTTTCAGCATCAAAAAATACAAATTTTGCTGCGTCTAGAGGAATAACATAATCATTAATGAAGTTGATTTTATCAATATCATCTTCAAATAATTCCTTGGAAGATGATGAGTTTTTAATTGATATATTCTCTTCCATAGAAGAAACATTGAAATCTCTCCTGATTATAATACTATTACTATTATCTATGTTTTTAATTTCTGGTAACTTGATATCAGAAATCTTGATTTCAATAGAGAAAGTATTTTTGTTTTCTTTTATTGCAGTCCAATTTATAGACTGTTTCATAAAAAGAGAATAGTTCTTTTCCTTTTGTATCTCTTTCTTGAAATTTTCATCGACTAATGAAATCTTTTCTCCATATAGACACCAAACAATTGATAATAACAAGTTAGTTTTTCCATACCCATTTTTACCACCAATTAAAATGATGTTTTTGTTTGAATCAGTACTTAGGTCAATATCATTATTGCCATAATATTGTCTGAAATTATTTATTTTAATTCCTGTAAATTTCATTTTAGAGCTTTTTCAATTTCATCATTTAATTTTTGTTGATGGTAATTATTTCTCTTCAAGAGTTTTTTAGTTTTTACCGAATCTAGCAAAGAGAGCATAGAGTTATAATCTATTTTTTTTTCTGAACACATTTCTTTGAGCTTCAGATTCTGGACAGTTTTAATTTCGGATATCTTCATATTTGATTTTATTGGAGTTCTTTAGCTATTTCGATAAACCTTTTTTCATCTTCAATATTTATAGTGTTGTTGTTAAAGAGTTTCCTTTGCTTGTAGAAAAATTGATAAAGATTCTCTTCTCCTTGTTTGTTTGCACTAGGCAGTCGTTTATTAGTCTTTATGAAGGTATTTAATTCACTATATTTTTCTTTTGAATTACTCTTCCTTTTTGATTTTGAGAATTGGTTGTTAATTGCTTGAATTTTATTACTTTTCTCAATTTCTAATTTACCGTTATTATTATTACGTATTTGAATATGGTACCATCGATATAAAACTTCTTCACTTTTTGGGCAACCACTTGAATAGGGTAGTCTTGAATGTTGACTGACAAATTCAGTTAGTAATTTAAAGCTTTCTTCCCAAGTCTTTCTCTCAGGTATTTCGCACTTGTTTGCAACTGAATATGATGAATCATATCTTTTGTATGATAAACCAATATAAGATTTTTTGAAAAATTTGAAAGTGCCTGATTCGTCTAGTTTTAGATTTTGTATTATACTATATTCATTTGATTTTGGCCTGTATTGTAATACATATTCTACTATTAGTGAAGAGTGTTTTGGTGTATCTGCAGTGTCTAGGTAGTCTTTCACAATACTCCTGATGGTACCACCTTTAATATTGGTATTTTCTTTCTCCCATTTTCTCAGTCCATATGTACTACTTCGTCCAAAATAAATAAGCTCTGTAGTCCTTTGGCAGCTACCTCTTAAAGCCTCACTACTTTTCGTTAACCCAGGATATGCTTGATCTAGTATTGAATATATATGCTCGATAGTAGTTGGTTTACCTAGTTCATCAAGTACTTCAATTATATATTCTGGTAGCCCCTTTATAGTAGTTCTATTAAAAATAATGTTATCGTCTAAGTCTAGATATATATCTAGTTCTTCGATTAATAGTTTTTCGCAGAAAGTTACTATTATATCACTTATTATTAAGTTATTTGTTTTTAAGAATCTTGATAAATAACTTTTGAAATTAAAACTATAGGTTTCTTCTATTTTTTCTTGAGTTCTAAAACTTATATCTTCAATTAAGCTTTCGAGATCAATTAATTGATCAAATTCTTTTTTTACAAGGTAAATGTTTTTCCAATTATGTCTATTCCTTGATAAGAATTGTTTATTAATAAGTGTATCTTTAATATTTCCTATAATGTTATAACTATCTGACAAGTAGACAGAGAATAAGTACGTTAAAAAGTTTTTAGTGAAGTGTGTGCCATACCTGCTATTAATATTATTAGCTCTTTCATTAGAAATTATTAAATAATCACGATTAATGTCAATCTGGTAATTTCGGTTAAAATCATCTTCAATGTGTTTAAGAAAGGAAAGCCTTTCGAATAGCTCATCATAGCACTTCTCTCTAATTTGTCTAACTCTTTCTCTTGTGTAATAAAACTTATTAGCAATAGCATCTAGAGATTGATCTTTATCTCTAATGAAAACATTAATTGTTTCTTGGAAAATTAAATTGTGTTTCTCTTTAAAAAACACCCTCTGATTAATTAGAAAATTGCAGATTATAATAATTGATTTACTTTGAAGAATTGGGATAGGAATAGTTTCTATTGAAAAAGTGTTTTGGATAAGATGTTTGTTTTTTAGTATGATTAGTTCATCTTCATTTTTATTATTTGATACTTTGAGGGTGAAATCTTTTATCTTTATTAAATAAGCTTCAAGTTCTGGAATAGAGTTTTTACCTATATTGCGAATATGCTGTATTTTAAAATTTTTATCCTCAAATATAATTTGAGAAAAATCTTTAATTCTAAGAGGTTCTCCGATCATACCAATAATGGCATTTTTACTTCTTACGCTTAAGTTTTCGGTGTTAAATTTCACATAACTATTGACGATTTGTCTTTGTATTTTACTTAAATTTTTAATCTTATATTCAAGACTGGTGCTTTTATCAGTTAAGTCAACACTTTGGTATTTTTGGCATAAATGTATTAACTCGGAATTTGTTTTATTTCCACAATTTCTAAATTTCTTAAAACTACCATTTTGTTGAAAGTATTGGACTAGATCAGAGACAAATTCAATTCCAGCACTTTTGCAGGAATTATATGCTCTTATCGTAATGTCACCCTTATTATAAATTTCATCAATTGTCATTAATTACTGCTTTGTCAGATACCAATTTGGAATAAAATTAGCATCATTATGTATGAAACATTAATCCTTTTAAAGTGTAGATTAAATTAGTAATTTTTAAGACGCAATTATCAATAAACATTCTAAATAGATTTTTTCTTAAAATATTAGAGTAAGTCAAGTTATGTACTGCAAGAAAATAAAGGGGAAATTGATTTAAAAATGCATTTTTAATGTAGTTTGATTTATAGTGATTAATTTTAAGGAAAACCAAAACCATAATTATGAGTATAGAAGAATTAAAGAAACATGTCGTAAGTTCAGATGGTCAGAATTTTGGAAAGTCTACTGTTGAGGAGGCTGTTTTAGCTTTGAATTTGGAATTAGGGAAATATCCGCGGGGAGAAGTTATTGAAGGTATTCAGTTCAAGATTTCTGAAAATAATGGGGTGTTTAAAGCAGAATGTGAATATTACACTAAGAAGTAAAGTAAAAATAAACCCGACCTTTGTAAGTCGGGTTTTTCTAAATGGGTATTTATCCGATCTTATCTAGTTTCTATCTCGATCACTTATCTAGCTTCTATCCCGCTCGTTTATCCTACTTAAATGATCTTTTGATAGTAAAACAAATCAATTTAATGGAAATTAATATTTTTCTAGGAAAATAAGCACTTACAGAGAGTAGAACCTACAAATAGAACCATTATAAAGGGGATTTAAGGGGTGTTTACCTAGATCTTAACTAGTTTTTACCCCGATTTTATCTAGATCGCTTATCCGTTTAGGAGGGAATAAAAAAAGCCAATTAATATTTTAGTGATTCAGGTCTTAATTTCCCGAAGTTTAAAATATCAGTTGGCTCAATTGTAAATAAAAATTGCCTGGCAATTACACATCTTCGTTTTCCTCGGATTGCAGCATGTAGGTTTGTAAGGTGCTAAATATTTCTATTTGCTCTTCGTGTGGTTTTGCAAAAAAAACGTAGAGCATTTGTATTAAATTACTTTGTTCATCGGGTTTCATTTTTCTAATTGCACTAATAATTTGTTTTTCCTGAATACTGTATTGATCTGCTAATTCGCCAAGGCCATTTGTAGGTTTAGGAATTAGAGTATTTGTAAAAGCACCTAAGATTGATTGAATAGCAGGCATCTTTGTTATTGCCGTAACGGTTTCTTTTGTTGCGTTAGTTCTGGCCTTAGTAATCTCCTTAGCGTATTTCTCGTTTAGCTTGCTAATTTCATCCTTCAGTTTTTCTATAGTGAATTCCTGTTTTAGATTTTTCTCTTCTAAAATTCTGATTTTATTCTCATATTCTCCTTTTAGGTTAGTAATATAATCGAAGTGTTCTCTTTCTACGTTTCGTAATTCATTGGAAAGATTTTGATTTATTTGCTGATGTTCGTAAGAGTCAATTTCAGTGTCAGAATAAGAATTATCCAGTTCGTTTAATTCTCTTTCTTTTGCCCTTATTCGTTTTGCTTTGTTGATGCAAGATGTAGAACAATATTTACTATCGGGTCTCTTGTTCTCAATTGGTTTTCCACAAATTTCACATTCCATTTTTTAATTCTGTTTTAGTTATTGGTTTATATTAAAATTTCTGTTTTTTCTCTGTTTGTAATCTTTTTAGCGTATACCCTTTGGGTTGTACAGGAATACTTATCAAATAGGGTGCAAACAGCCCTGTTTTGTGTATTCATTTGGGTGTTGCTAAAATGAACACGCTTTTTGTGTATCGATATGCTTTTTTACTCGTTGAACAGTGGTCGTGGATTTTTTTACCAGCTTGGCAATATTCCGAATTGATTTTCCATCGCCTAAGAGTTCGATAATATCAGCATGTTGTTTTTCGTATTGCTCTTTGGTCATTTTCCCTTTTCCTGCATGAAGCTTATAAACTCCTTTTGCCTTGGCTATGGCAATACCTTCCGACTGTCTGTCTTTGATTCGGTCATATTCCATTTTAGCAGCCAAAACCATAAGAGCAGACATGAAATCAAACATTTGGTTGTAATGGCCATCGATATAGCTTTTCATTCCAATTTTGTAGATTGAAACTGTTACCTGATTTTCTTTCATCAATTCTAAGGTGTTCAATACATCGGGAACGCTTCTACCTAATCGGTCAAAATCATAAACAACTAATTCGGATATTTTATCTTTTCGAACGGCCTCAATAATGAGCTTTCCACTGGGTCTTTCAGCAAATGGCATCATTCCTGAATATTTATCAATGACTAATTCACCTTTAATGTCTTTTAGTCCGTCAACCTGTCTGTCTTCATTCTGCCCTACGGTTGATACTCTGGCATATTTGTATACTTTCTTTTCTGAATTCATGCACTTACCTTTTTGTCTGTGTTGTTGATAATGGTTTTCTTTTCAAATTCCTGTATGAAAAACCGTGCAGCTAAACCGTGGAAGTATTTTCTTCTTCCATTAATCGAAACAATGATTGAGGTTTTTCTCTGGGCTTTTTCTTTGTTGACCTTTCTTTTGGGGTTGGTAGTTCTTATAAGCTTTAACTCATTACCTACTTCCTTGATGATTTTTATAATTTCCTTTTCCTGATTTAATCTTTTAGACTTTCTTTTTTCTGAAACTTTAAGGTTGTAAGCCTTATCTCTGCATTTTCTGTTATTGGAACAATATTTTGAACCTATTCTTTGTTCTGTGATTTCCTTTCCACACACCTCGCAATATCTTTTCTCTTTTTTTACCTCCCTTTGGTCGGTCGAATCGCACCATACAATACATGGTGTATCTGTCTTCTTTTTTGTTGCGTTTTTGCTATTGGATTCATCCCAAGACTGAAGGTTTTCAAATTCGGTGTATCTGTCCCCTTTTTTTGTGCGTGAAAAAGCTTGAAGTTCTAATAAAATAAGGTCTTTTAGGATGGTTTTGATATTACGTTTAGCATACTTGTTTATGAGCGTTTCTAGTAGCTTTTTGTTTTTGTTTCGCTCTTTTCTGCAACGATCATCCTTAATCCACCAATCGGGGTTTCTTAAGTCTTTAAATATGCTTTTGTATTTGGCTGGAAGTTTACGGGGTGTTTTGATTTGATCCCACTCAAAGAAGATGGTTTCGTCAATGAATTTCAAATACTTGTCTTTGATTAATCTGGATAGCTTTTCTTTGTTCAGAAGGTCAGAGAGTGTTAAGATACCGTAGTTTTCAACCGCTCTCATTTTGGTAAACTTGGTTTCAATTCGAAGCATTTCAGATTGTAAACAAGCTTGTTCCATCTTATCGTAGAACTTGTAGGTAGTATTTGTAGTTTTAAATCGGTAACCGTAGCCCGCTTTTCCGCTGATTTCCATATCGGAATGCTTTACACCTCTACAGTATAAAATACTATCTAGAAATGTTTTGGTGTCTATCTTTGATTTGGAAGTGTCTAGGTTTAAGCCGATTTCGAAACCTCTTAAGATTGTTTGTTCAGGAACGACTCCAAACTCCGACAATTGGCTAACCGCATTTATAAAATTATCAAAGGTGAAGCGATCACCATTGTGTAAACCATTATTGTAGTACTTGTGAATGGAACCTTTTATTTTGACTTTTCCTTTTGGTTCTATGGTGAATTCCAAGCCATTATAATACGCCTTTTGACTCCCTATTAACTCACCAGTTTCAACAGAAGTAAGAACATTGAATTTCAGCTTTGGATGATTTATCCAAAGGCTGATATCAAAGTTTGTAGGTTCTAAGGTGATTCCGTCTAGCAAGGGTAAAAAAGTAGTTAGTTAATTGTCGAAAAAAATGGTGTATGCGTCACAAAAAAATGTGCGTTTCTGTTATTTATTTGAGCGATATTTTTTTTTAAATAAAGACTCTAAAAAAAATGGTGTATTCGTACCAATTTTACATGCGTGTTTTATTCTGTATTGCCCTTGAATAAAGGTGTGTTGTGATTTTGGCGTGTTGTTTTTTTTATAGCTTGTTAGCGTATTTTGTGCCGTCAAGATTTGCCATGATTTCTTCCTTTTTATAAAAGGCTCTATTTCCAAGTTTATAACGGTTTAAGATTCCTTTCTTAGCCCAATCGTTTAAAGTGGGAGGAGTAATGCTCAACCATTCCATTACTTCTTTTGGGCTTAATAATGTAGCTGAATTATTAGGCTTAACGTATTCTGCTAGTTCTGATAGTTTTTGATTCATTGCCGTAAATTGTTTAATTATATCGGCTGAACTCATTTCTGATACTTGTAATATTTTTTCAGTCATGTGTGTTGTATTTTGAATACTAATATTTATTAACGTGTCTATTAAAGTTTCAATCCATCTACAATTGTATTGATGCTTTTGGATTCATTTCGATACTCTTCTATTACTATGCTAGTTGCATCGAGCACCTTTTTTATAGTGTAATTAGATGGGAGTTTTGTACCCTTAAAAAACTGAACAACAAGTGTTCTGGAGACTCCACACTTATTTGATATTTTTGTTTTTGCCCCTCTAGGAAGTTGATTTCCTAGTTCTATTATTTTCTCTATCTTTATCATTGTGCTTTTGTATTATTTGTGAACAATTAGTAACGATTAAGTTTCGTTTTAGAGATATTACACATTCACAAAATAACACATTAAAAGTTTATAAAACAATACTAAAACGGTGTTTTATTCAACACAAAATATAAAACTATATCTAAATGTCTGTAGGTGAGCGTTTAAAAAAAGTGAGACAAGAGCGAAAAATTTCCCAAAATGATTTTGCCGAAACGTTAAATGTATCTCGATCGACCTATTTGTTAGTTGAAAAAGGAGAGAGAGAAATTAATTTCAAGATGTTGGAAGCTCTAAAAAGTGGATTTGATATTTCGGCGGATTGGTTATTATTTGGTACTGAAGTGGGTGGGAATAATGATAGTGAAGAACAGATTTCAAGAAAAATGCTTGAACTTTCTGTTTTAACACCTTGCTTAACACACTTTATGCCGTTTATAGAAGCTTTAGAAAATTTTGCTCAAAAAGATAGTAAAACCTATGAGCGTATTAAAGCCATACGTACAGGCATGGATAAAATATCAGAAACTACCGAGCTAATTAATAATATTAAAACTAAAACGGAATATAGTTTGTTTGATAAAACTGGATTGAAGTTGTCTAGAATTATTGACCTCCAACTATGGGAGGTATTAAAAAAAGTACAAGAATTGACTAGATATATTAATATATCAGATGCTGATACTTTACAGTCTCTTGTGCCAATATATTACGACAATATAGAAAACTATTTAGGAGGATTGGAACAGCAAATAAACAACTTCCTTAAGCAACAGGATAAAGCAAAAGAATAACAACAAAAGCCACACTGATAAGATTATCGATGTGGCTTTATCTTTTTATTGAGATTAGATTTAGTTTGATATATATCCAATCCTTATTTAAAAAGTCAATCAAAATTTTAAATAAGTCTTTCCCTTAATTAAAAAAATGCTCGAAAATTTAAATAAGAATGTTTTCATGTAAAGAAAACTCGTTATTTTTTTCAGGAAGAATGATATTCATTTATTGTCAAAAATGCGAGATTTAGTTAAAATCTCGCATTTTTAATAAATTATATTAGTCTTTTAGATATTTAAAACTATATTAGTACTTATATGAAAATAACGAGATTTAGTTAAAATCTCGCAATTTTAATAATTAATACCTGAATGATATGATTGAGCAACCTCCAAAAATTAAACAAACTGATAGTGTAATAAAATTGATGATAGAGTTGCAAAGTAACGGTTTGTTAAAATCCATACAGGATAATTATTTATACTGGGATAAATTAAAGTATAAAGCTCAACAATATGATCCCGTTAAGTTATGGAGTGCTGTAAAATTTCATAGACGCATAAATAGTAGTGTCGTTAAATTCGGAGAAAATAAATTTTCTTTTATGCTTACTGATTATATTCAAAGAAGCTTACATAGTTTTGATATGCATTTTGGAGGTACTTTAAGCAGTAATATAGGAATTGCAGAAACGGACAAAAAGAAGTTTATAATAAGTTCATTAATAGAAGAAGCTATTTCGAGTAGCCAAATAGAGGGGGCTAATACCACCAGAAAAAAGGCAAAAGAAATGATTCATAAGGAGCAAAAACCTAAAAGTAAAGATGAATTAATGATTCTTAATAACTTTATTACTATGCAAGAAATTGCAGAAAGTAAAGATGAAGAATTAACGCCTAAAAAAATACTTTTTATTCATCGCTTAATTTCAAATAATACTCTAGATAATAAAGAGGATGAAGGTAGGTTTCGAAAGGATAATGATATATTCGTTGTTAATACATCAAGTAGCGAAACAGTTCACACACCACCTAATTTTGAAGAAATACCTCGATTAATCGAAGATCTTTGTTTGTTTTTTAATAGCGATACGGATGATTTTATTCACCCTATTGTAAAAGGCTGTATAATTCATTTTATTTTAGCTTGGATTCATCCATTCGCAGATGGAAATGGCAGAACATCAAGAGCTTTGTTTTATTGGTATATGTTGAAAAAAGGTTACTGGATGACGGAGTATTTATCTATTTCAAGAATTATCAAGGGATCCAAAAATCAATATGAAAAGGCTTTTTTATATACTGAATCAGATGGGAATGACTTAAGCTATTTTATTACATACCATATTAAAACTTTGGAAAAAGCAGTTGAAGCATTAAAATCATATATCAATCGTAAACAAAAGGAAGTTTCTCAAGCTTCTAAATTTCTGAAAATACCTTTAGTTAATGACAGGATGGCTCAGATATTAAAAATTATTTATGATGATGCTGATAGGGTCCTTAATACTAAAGAAATAGAATCAAGATTTAGTATTTCAAATTATACTGCAAGAACAGACTTAAAAAACCTTGTTGAATTAGGATTTCTTGAAATAATTAAAGTCAACAAGAAGAAGCAAAATTTTATAAAATCTTCAGATTTTGATAAAATTATAAAAGGTTATAATCTATAATTGAATCCATATGGATACTGTTGGTACTTTTCTGTAAGTATATGTCTTATGTTGGAGTTAATTATGTGATTTGTTATTGCTAAAATTGCGAGATTTGTTTAAAATCTCGCAATTTTTACTTTTCATTAGATAGTTTTGATTCTTATTTTTTGCGCAAGATTTCTTAAAAAGAAATCTCTTTTTTTAAATAGCTTTATCCGTAAAAAATGGATGTTGTGCCATTCTATCGGCTTGCTGTTCCTTGGTTACTTTGATGTATTTCATAAATGAGCTTTCAGTGGTATGAGTACTGATAGCCATGATATCAATTACTGGAACACCAGCTAAATAAGCATTTGTACAAAAGCTACGTCTTGCTGTGTGGGTTTTTATAAGAGTGTACTTAGGAACGTGTTTATTCACTTTTAAGCCACCTTTAGATTTGCTAGTGCTTTCTATGTCGTCAAGCTCTGCAAGTTCTCCTACCTCTTTTATTTTGTAGTTAATTGATTGGTCAGCCATTTTCTTAGGTGGTTTTCCGTCATTCTTTTCTAATATTGCTACTACAATAGGGTGCAAAGGGATAACAACCTTTTGTCCTGTTTTTTTTGTATCAACTTTTAGCCTATAACCATCAATTCGTTTTATAATGTTTTCAGGTTTAAGATCATTAAAATCGGAAACTCGTAAGCCTGTAAAAGCACCAATCAAAAATAAATCTCTAGCTCTTTCATGTAGAGGTTTTTCGGATAAATCGAGATTGTACATTTTCTTTAGTTCTGTAACAGTTAGGTAGATATTATCTACTTCTTCTTTGAGAACTACGAAGCGTTTACTTCTAAAACTTAAATTGTTGGTTAATTCATGTTCCACAGCTTCACCCATAAACATTTTTAGATTCTTTATGTGTTTGCCTGTATTATTGGTAGCATAGTTTTTTGTGTTGCACCATACAATAAAATCATAATAAAAATCGAGTGTAATAAGTTCAAATGAAAGGTGATATTTGGCCGTTTCAAATAGCTCTAGAACAGCTTTAGTTCCTTTAAGGCTCTTTATTGTTCCTTGGGTAATTGGTCGTCCTGTACTTGGATTTATTTTTCCTTCATAGCTTTTTATTACTTTGTCTATAAATCCGAAAAAGCTCTTTTCTTTTTCATTAACTGGTGCAAAATAATTATCAAGGAATTTCTTTAAAGTGTACTTTGATAAGGGTAAACCATCAACTATACATCCATCAACAAAAGCGGTTACTTTATTTTCAAGATTATTAAGCAAGCTATTTATTGAAACTTTATTTTTTGCGGCTGCGACATTTCGCACTCTTTGATCTTTCCAATATTTAGGAATTACTTTTATTCCAATTGGATATACCAATTTTTCGCCTTTTAGACGGTAAACTAGGTGTATTGGGGTTTCAGTTTCGCTTTTTGGAGATCTTAAAGTAAATCGAACGTTTGACATTGGCTTATCTCTTTATTTGATTTGCCAAAGATATACTATTTTGAATTTGTTGCCGCTTTTGTTGCCGCTTTTTCTTTATTTTATCTTAATCTACTTAATTTACTTTTATATCGAATAGTAGCTGTAAGTGCTATGGATAGTAAGTTTTAATGATTTTTATAGTGTGATTTAATAGTTTAGAAAAACATTAATTTAAGTATTTTTCAGTCCGCCAGAGACCTCAATAAAAACGCTTAACTTGCTGAAAGTTAAGCGTTTTGTTTTTTATGCCTGACGAAATACCTGACGGAAAATTATTTTTGTTTTACCCTTTGCCTTTGGGGCGAAAATCCATGATACAAGAAAGCCATACTGATAATTTTATCGATGTGGCTTTTCTTCCATGTATTAGTTCGTTTATTAAATTCTTTGAAATATTATCCAGATAATCTTATAATTGAATTTCTGGAGAATCAGAATTTGATCAATTATCTTTTTTTTAGAGAAATAGATTTTTACTTCGATTTTTCTTAATTCTTTAAAATATTAATTTTTATTCCCGATAAAATATTAAAAGATAAATTCTTCTTATTTTAATTTTTTCCCATTTTTTAAAATTATTCGCCTTTTTAGTTTAATTTCATACTAAAATCTAAAAATAGAATACTTAAGATTTTAAAAATATGAAAGATTTTAAAGCAGGCAACTATATAAACCAGGGTACTTATAAGAGTTTTCAGCCAGAACTAATAAATAGAGAATGGAAGATTGATAACATGGAAGTTATAAGTTTATTAGATAAAGCTAATAGACATCTAGGCCGTCTGGACATGTTTTCAGAATACATTCCTAATATTGATTTATTTATTAGTATGCACGTTTTGAAAGAAGCTACTCAATCAAGTAAAATTGAAGGAACACAAACGAATATTGAGGAAGCTTTACTGGATAAAGAGGATGTGAATATTGAAAAACGTAATGATTGGGAAGAAGTCCAGAATTATATATCAGCTTTAAATAAGGCTGTAGATTCACTTAACAGACTACCCTTTTCATCAAGATTAATTACAGAAACTCATGAAACACTACTAAAAGGTGTTAGAGGAACACACAAACTTCCGGGGCATTTTAGAACAAGCCAGAACTGGATCGGAGGAGCCTCTATAAATGATGCTACATTCGTTCCGCCAGTATATACTTCTATTAATACAATAATGGGCGACTTGGAAAATTTTGCACACAATACAGATTTTTTCTTCCCAGATCTACTTAAAATTGCGCTAATACATTATCAATTTGAGACTATTCATCCTTTCCTAGACGGTAATGGAAGAGTTGGTCGCCTACTTATTACATTATATCTGATTGAGAAAGGAATTTTAAAAAAGCCAATTTTATATCTATCGGACTTCTTTGAAAGAAATCGGACATTGTATTACGGCAATCTTTCAAGAGTAAGAGAAAAAGATGATATAACACAATGGTTTAAATTCTTCCTAGTTGGTTTGATAGAAACAACTCAAAATGGAATTGAAACATTTGATAAGATACTAAAATTAAAGAGTGGAGTAGATAGTAAAATTCAAACTCTTGGCAATCGTTCAGCAAATGCTTTCAAGTTAATGAACTATTTATACAAAAAACCATTAGTGAATGCTTTCAAAGTATCAGAAATTACAGAAACGTCTGATGCAACAGGTTACAGTTTAATAAAATCATTGGTTGAATTGGGAATACTAAAAGAAATTACTGGAAGAAAGAGAAAAAAGATTTATGCTTTTAGTGATTATATAGATTTGTTTTAAAATTAAGACAACACAAGAAAACCATACGGATAATTCTATCGGTGTGGTTTTTTTGAATGAATGTTAATTCAAATGTACTAGTTAAATGAAACATTAGAACTCTACTTTTAGAACATTCCAGTAAAAGGAGGTGCTTGTTAGTACTTCCTTTTCTGTTAATATCTTCGGCTTTCACCTTGCATGCTCATTACGTTGAACATTTCTTTAAGTCGGTTTCTTACACGGTCACCATATCGTTCTTCGATTTGTGATGGACTTAAATTAGTAGTCACAAACATTAGGAATCGTTTGTCAAGATATCTTTGGTTTAATATCTCGTAAATTGGTTGTTTGATCGTTCCGAATACATTTATTTGAGGCTGTTCTGTACCAATGTCATCAATGAATAGAGGGGAGACAAGAAGTCTTTCTTTTTTAGTTAAACGTCGTTCAAAAATATTATTTACATAACATGCAGAATATTGGGCAATTATTTTATTAGCATGTAGCATGAACTCACATAGAATTTTTAAAATCATGATTTTTCCAGTGCCTACCTCTCCAAATAACCGAATTCCTTTATTTAGGTTTCCTTTAAAGAACTTTTCCAAATCCATATCCACAGCATATTTATAGCCGTCAATAATATATTCTTTGATTTTGCTCACTCTGTGTTCAGGTCTGAATCCATAACTGTACGGTGAAAACTGGTGCTCATAAATAGGTGATAAAACTTATATTATCGCCTGTTGGACTGCACGATCAACAATCTGGGGATACACAGGTAGTATGGTTCTGCATAGAAATGCTTCGCTTATTTACCAAAGCATTTGGCTTAACTAACCGAAATTTTGGACTTAGGAAGCGAAGTTATGCAGTCCTTCTCCTCAACGGATGGCTTAGAGGACGTAAATTTTTAGGTTCCCAACCTCAAAATTAGGCTAGCAAACCACAACGAAAGCTTAGGGAACGGGAAGGGAAGCATAACGAACCTAAACAGAACGGTCGCCAACCGATAATTTGGGGTTTCGCACCTCAACGGAAGCCTTAGGAGACGTAAAATTTTAGGTTCGGAACCTCAAAATTTGGGTAGCAAACCACAACGAAAGCTTAGAAAACGGAGAGGGAAGTATAACGGACTTGCACCGTCTAGTTATTCGATGCACAGCACCCAAAAAGAGGCTGAATCGTTATACGAAACAGCCTCTTCCTTTTATCTAAGGTAATAAATTAATACCCTGGATTCTGAGTAATACTTCCACCTGACTTATCAATATCTTTTTGAGGAATTGGATACAGGTAATTATAGTCCTGGAAATTTCTTCCAAGTGCTGTCAATACCGTTTGGGCAGTTCCCCATCTTTTCAAGTCATTAAATCTTTGAGACTCAAAACCTAATTCAACTCTTCTTTCCGACATTAACCAATCTTTTATTTCCGCTTGATTCGTAGAACTAACTCTATCTGGTAATGTTCCTACAGGTACTATGGAACCATCGGCAGTAGGGCTGGTTCTAGCTCTTCTTCTTATTTGGTTAACTATAGCCACAGCACCAGAATAATCTCCGGTTTCATTAAGAGCTTCTGCTTTCCAAAGTAATACATCAGCATAGCGTATATATACTTTATTACCATAATCAATCTGATCAGTTGTTGATCCTACTATCTTAGAGGAACGCTTATTAGCAATGTCAGTAGTATATAACAATCTAGGATCGTTAGCTTCAAATGCATTAATAAAATCATCAGTAGGAGAGAAAAATCCCCATCCACTTACATCTTTGAGTCCATTAGTATTATTAGGAGTTTCATTTGAGCGGTGATCATATGCAAAAATCACTTCATCATCAGCAAATTCTAAATTAGCATCAAAACTATCGAAATAGTTAGCGTTAAGACTGTAGAAACCTAGCCCATCGAGTTCTGCAATTAAGCTAAGTACTGTTGTCCAATCTTCACTATATAATGCAACTTTAGCTTGTAATGCAATAATTGCACCTTTTGAAGCTCTCCATGGTTCAGAAAGTACAGGATATTTTGCATTTGCTGCAATTGTTTTAGCAGCTGATAAATCTGAATTTATCTGTGTTTTAACATCATCTGCAGATGCTCTCACGGAAACATCAAAAGCTTCCTCAAATGAAGCCGGTGAATTAAGAACTAACGGTACATCACCAAAATTATTTACTAAATCAAAATAGTAAAAAGCTCTTAAAAAATAGGCTTCTGATAATAATTGATTTTTACGTGCTTCTTCCATTCCTACCTTTTGAATTAACTCAGTATCAGTTAAGAAGTTTATTGCAATGTTTACTCTACTAATACCTTCATAGTCATACACCCAAATCCCATTGAATGCTTGATTCTCCGGTGTAAAGCTAAAATCTGCGATCTTATCCATCCAAGGTTGGTCTCCATCGGGATTCCATTTTTTATTCATGTCATTAGAAGCAATATCTTGCAAAACAATGTCATTTCTAAATACCGTTCCTAAATCCCATCTCCACCCAGGTATGATACCATTTAACGTGTTTTCAAGAGGTAAGTAGGAGGAGTTCACCGAAGATTCGATTGTTGCAATTGTAGGATCTGATGAAATCTGATCTTTAGTTAGCAGTCCTATCGGATCTTTGTCTAATTCATCCGTACAACTCACAAGACCTGTAAGGAGGAATAAAATAATGATTATATTACTATATATATGTTTCATGATTTAAATTTTTCAATATTAAAATTTAACATTTACGCCGAATAAAACCGATGTCGATTGAGGGTAGGTTCCCAAATCCATTAAATCTGTAGATTCTGGATCTAATCCACTATAGTCAGTTATTGTAAATAGATTTTGACTAGATACATAAAAACGTAAATTTTGAATTCCTTTTATAGATTTAATATTATATCCAATTTCAATATTTTTAAGACGTAGATAAGAAGCATCTTCGACAAAAATGCTAGATACCTTACTACTTCCATTATCCTGGAATGTAACTCTTGGTATAGTATTACTGCTACCCTCTCCATCCCAAGCTCCTAAAACAGCTGTAGTATAGTTAAAAGGACGCGTGTCATAATCTACAATTTGTTTCCCTTGATTGTATCTATCAACACCCGAAACCCCTTGAAATAACATAGAAAAATCAAAGCCTTTATAAGTTGCTGAGAATGAAAATCCATAAGTTAAATCTGGAATAGGACTTCCTAAAAATTCTCTATCCTTATCCGGAGTTATTTTTCCATCACCATTAACATCTTTGAATTTAATATCACCAGGTTTTGCACTTCCATCTGATAAATAACTATCTATTTCAGCCTGATTTTGATATATACCAATCATTCTATATCCATAATAAGAATTTAATGGATGACCAACTGCTGTTTTTGTTACGTCCGTTACAATATTGGGTACATTTGGATGTAGTTTTTCAACATTATTAGTTAATGTCGCTATATTGGCATTTATATTGTATTTAAACGCCTTATCTGAATTTCTATAATCTAAAGAAAATTCGAATCCTTTATTACTAACTTCACCAGCATTAACGATAGTAGGAGCTACATCTCCAACTACAGATGGCAAACTAATTGGCAATAATATATCGGAGGTATTCTTTACAAAATATTCTGCTGACATTGCCAATTTATTATTGAATAAACCAACATCAACACCAAAATTTGATTGAGTAGAACTCTCCCACTTCAAATCAGGATTACCAAAACGGTTTGTTTTAACAACACCATCAACTTGACTAACTAAAGTTAAATAAGCATAATCATCAATCTCTTGATTCCCAAGTTTACCCCAACTTGCTCTTAATTTTAAATTAGATAACCAATCCACGTCGCTCAAAAAATCTTCATCAGAAATTTTCCAGCCAGCAGAAACAGAAGGAAAATAACCCCAGCGATTGTTTTCAGAAAATCTTGAGGATGCATCGGCTCTTACGTTAGCAGTAACCATATATTTATTATCATACACATACGATGTTGAAGCAAACAAAGAGAATAATGCCCATTCTGACGCAGTTCCGCTATTCCAAATATCCAAATCCGAACCACCGTAATCTAAGTATCTATATTTATCAGTTGTGAAAGGAAAACGAGCTCTGCTGGCCCCTATTGAGGATTCATAATTCTCAATATATTCTGTACCAACCATAGCACTAAAATCATGCTTATCATTGAAGGTTTTAGCGTAGTTTAATGTGTTGTTAAACGTTATTGTACGCGCCTCTCCTCTTTCTTCACTTAAATTATTTGGCCTGTTTTGTCTGCCCAATCCTTTATCAATTGCAGATCCACCACCATCATCATCACCAAAATTCTCATTAAAGGCTTTGTTGTGAAACATTGTTAAATCTACACCAAGGTTTGTTCTGAATTTTAATTCTTTGTTCCCCAAAAATGCATACTCACCATACACATTTCCAAACGTTTTATAAACTTTTCGTTTGTCATCTGAAAAAAAGGCTTTAGCAATTGGGTTACCTACCATTTCATACATTGTTCTTTGTAATCCTTGATCATATCCAGTAGGTGTAAAAAATGGCATATCAGTAAAAGGATCTCTCTCAGAATAAGTAGGATCATTAACATCTTTACGTACTGCTAAAACTGGTGCTCTTAATAAAGCAAATCTAATTAGACTTTCCCCTTTTGATGCAATTGCATCTTGAGTTGAATAGGACAACTGAAGATTCGTACCAATTTTAAAACGATCCGTTATATTTACATTTATATTGGTTCTATAATTTAATTTTTGGTATTTATCATTATTGTAAACTACAATTCCATCTTGTCCATAATAACCTAAGGACGTTAAAAATTGCATTTTATCAGTTCCTCCACTAGCCGTTAATTGTAAATTTTGTGATTTTCCTTGTTCAAACAATTCATCTAGCCAATTTGTATCAGAAAAATCAGATCTACCTCTATCTGCTGTATAAGGATTTACTCCTGTTCTGTCAGAATTATTCCATGCTTTTTCCAGAGTATTTATATACTGGTCAGCGTTCAGCATATTAGGAAGATTAGATACTTTTTGAAGTCCTCTATAGTAGCTTACATCAAAACTTGTTTTCCCTATCACTCCACTTTTGGTAGTAATTACTACCACACCACCAGAAGCTCTGGAACCATAGATTGCAGCTGCTGCAGCATCTTTTAAAACAGTCATTGTTTTAATGTCTGCCTGATTTAAGAAGGTGATATCACGTGAAGGAACACCATCAACTATATATAAAGGGTTATTATTTCCAATGGTTCCTTCTCCACGAATCCTTATTTGAATGGGATCCCCTGGCGCTCCCGTACTTGATGTTACCAACACTCCTGCAATTTGTCCCTGCAAGGCCTGTGCAACATTTGGCACCCGTGTTTTTTCCATATCCGAAACATCAACAACAGATACCGCACCTGTCAAGGTAGATTTTTTTCTTGATGTATATCCAACAACAACAACCTCATCTAAACCAGTTGTATCTTCGTGCAAAATGACATTAATATTTGTTTGTCCTGCAATTTCAACTTCTTCTACTTTCATTCCAATGAAAGAAAACACCAATACTCGTGCATCATCTGGCACTTCCAATTTGTAGTTACCATCGATATTTGTAATAGTACCCGTGGTTGTACCTTTTACTGTAATACTAACCCCCGGTAGAGATTCCCCACTTTCAGTGGTAACTTTTCCTGAAACAAGAACTTGTCCAAAGACAGCACTTGTCAAAAAGATAAATACAAAACCAAGTATTCCTCTTTTTAAATTGAAAAAAATAGTTTTCATTTAATTTAATTTAGTTAACAATAGTAAAATAGAAATTTGTATTATCATATTACAATAATTCATTCTAAGTAGCTTGCCCTTGTGATTTGCAATCGTTTTCACTATATCATTGAACATTCTTTAGTTCTCCAGAAAAAATTCAATATTCTTTAAATCTTATTTTTTGTACTACAAATGATTCTCATCATCAAGAAAAAATCAGAAGGCTAATTTGTAGGAGTTTTTCATCACGAATTATTGATTAAGCTATGTTATTTCAAAAATTAGTGGTTTTAATAAAGGAGATAACAATCCCATTAGCCAAAACTTTTCCATTTTTTCTAATTAATTCTGTTCCTGAAGGAATTTCAACTAATAGCATTGCTTTGTCCCCCTCAATTAAAAAGCTACCCTTTCCTTTTATTTTATGGGCAATAATTTCTCCTGAGACAATATCGAAGAGATCAATTGGTTTTTCAGAGGAATATTCTATCCTCTTTTCTTCAGAATATGGATTATAATAGAGATAGGTCGGATATGCTTTACCTCTGTAAAAATCTGTTGCCAAACAATTGAGTTGAAGAATTTCTTCCACATTTGTCTTTCTTATTATAGAACCAAAAATTCCAACGTGAGCTGATCCGTATATACTAAACATAGAGAGTTTTGGTTGGTTCACCACCCAATTTGGACCATCACCTAATGCAATAGGAGAAACGCCTTTAAATTTCTCATTATTGTAGGCATCTGTTTTCTTTAATCCTTCGTATGCAATTACATTGTGAGTAATGGCTTTTTTACCTGGCAAGTACTGATGATTGTCAGGAATTTCATATGGGTAAAACAAGCGAGTGGAATTGGCTGCGTTCAAGATCCATTTCCCCATAGCTTTTGCATATTCTGGATCATAGCGAACCATTGGAATAAGAGGCCAAGCCATATCAAAAGTGTTCATTAGGAAGCCATATCCTCCTTCTTGAAGTACATTTCCCTGTAATCCTGAAACATCATAATCCCCCCAGTGGTCAGATGTAATTCCCCATCCTGTACGACCATCCTTAGCGGTACAGCCATCAAAAGTCCAATTAATAATTTTAGTGACATTATAGTTTGTTCCATGTTCTGCATTTAAGCGGGCAGCCACATATGCTCCAAAAGGCATCAACACTTCGTAAAAACGACTTTCTTTTTGACTAAGCAAGGCTTCAATAGCAGACTTTGCTCCCTTGAGATAACGAGGATCACCAAATTTCTGATAGGCAGCATAAAGTACATAAGCATGTCCTGCAGCTGCATCTTGCTGATAAGGAATTTGGTTTCGTTTTCCCTCCATGGAAGAATAATCGAAATAAGAGTAATCGTAATTCCCATTCAATGTAGAATCTGCTCTATAGAATTGTTCTGCAATAGTTCTCTGAATTTGATCGGCTCCATCTACCTTAGGTTGCAATTCAGAAACAGCATAAAATAGAACATTAGGAAAAACATCATACCACCAGTCGCGACCATATCCTCCACCTAGCAGCGCAACTTCAGGACAAGTATTATTCATCATGATATTCCAACCATTATCAGTATTGAAATAGTTCTGAATCATTTTCACATAATTGTACCCATCTTGATGTCGCTTATCAATACCAACTAAACCAGCACTCATGAGGGCTCCTAGTGAGTTGATTGCTTCGTGGAACTCTCCCTTATTGTGTTGTGGACCTTGACGAATATCCCCAATAACAGTGTATAGACCAAAAGTTTGCTGATCAAGATTTCGATGACCATTATCCAGCCATATAAAGGGACGATACTCTCCAGTATCTTTAAAATTAAATATCACTTTATCGAAGTTCACTGCCTTTTCCTTCCAATCCAACATTTTGTATGGTTGAGGTTGATTAGGCATGGTTTCGATTTTACTAATCTCCAGTTGCGTAACTGGTTCTTGTACTTGCTGAGTACACGAAACCCACAGTAAACTAAGCAAAACTACAAGCAGTCGTAATTTGTTCATCTGTTATTATTTTGATAATTATTTACTATTTCTTTAGATTTAGTCAATAGAAATTTAATTGACTCCTATTAAAATCTGATTATTAATTTGCTTCCTGATCTGAGCGCTTAATAATATGTTGCGCCATTGGAATGGATAACAATTGAATTAACGCCACAATTAGGAGCGAATACTTAAGAGAAAACATAAGTGAAACATAATTGGCAAGCACAAGAAACAAGCCCAAACCAAAGACACGTCCCAAATAAAGTCCGAATTCATGATTAAAGATGTAAGCAAACTCGCTACGTTTCTCTTTTTTTGATACCACATCGATAACCCTCATCTGAATTGGAAAGTATGCAATATCATGAAGGGGTTGGAATAATACTTTTGTCAACATAAACACAATGACTCCAGCTGCTGAAAAAAGAATTGCATTAGTGAACGTACCGATTACAAATAAAGTAAGTCCAACAGTGAATATGTAGATTCGGTGTTCTGGCTTGGAAAAACGACCTAAAAGATAGAGTATGATCGCAGTTATTATACCACTAATGGCCTGAATGGTACCAAGTGAATTTTCATTTCCTACCAAAGTCATAATAAGAATAGCAGGTGCTGTTACCAGATACCCCTGAACCATACCTTTTAGTCCGGCCAATACAAGCAATTTGTTCCACAACTTATGAAACTGAAAGAATACAAATTTTTTCTGAGTTGGATTTTTGAATTTTTCTTTATGAATAACAATGGAAGAAACAATGGTAAGCGCAAATACAAAAAGTGTAACCAATTGATAAGCTTTGGTAATATTTCCCCCAAACCAGCCTAAATTTTCATAGGTAATCAGGAACCAGCCAATAATAAAAGGGATTATTATTGAGGTAATGGTGTAAAAAAATGTTTCTATTCCATAATAATAATTACGATTTTCATTATTCGTTGTATTCAAAGCAAGAAAATCACGATTAGCCCAGAAAAAACCAAACGAAGAACCCATGATTAATCCAGATAAACCTATTCCCACAATATTAAGCTCATCTAATGTCATCATAAACAACATAGAAGCGCCACTTAGAAGCATTCCAAAGCTGTAAAGATTAGTTATCTTTATTTTATTTAACAAAAAGCCATTAATTAGAAAAGTAATTGGTATTCCTGTATATAAAGCTACCTGATATATGGCCACAAGTGTGGGATCATTTGTATTACGCATGATATAGGCTGCTACAAAAAGATCAATAATTGGAAGAACCACGGCATATATCATATTTGTTACCAGAAGTACCCTCATATCCCGTGGGTAACTCAGAAACACAAAATACTCAGACAATGGCTTCTTCAATATTTTAATAATTTTCTCCATTAGTTATATGTTTAGAGATTTTAAAATTTCATTAATGGAGAGTTGAGCTCCACAGATCACTTCATCGGAAGCTCCATAATATAATGTGATAACATCGCCATCTACCAAATGTCCATTAGAGAACACAACATTACCAAAGAATCCAGTTTTTTCGTAATCCATAATTGGCTCCATAATTGGTTCTTGACTGCGAGCAATTACTTTGGAGGGGTCATTAAGATCTAACAATAATGCTCCCAGACAATAACGATTTTCTTTTGTTGCACCATGATAAATCTCGAGCCACCCTTTGGCTGTTCGAATGGGTGCAGCTCCTGCCCCAACTCTCGCACTATCCCAATTTCCGGTTCGAGTAGTAGCTAACAACTGATGATTTCCCCAATGAATTCTATCTGGTGATTCGGCAATCCAAATATAGTTTCCTCCTAATTCCGGACTACTGGGACGATGCAATGCATAATATTTTCCATTAATCTTCTCCTCAAACATTGCACAATCCTTATTGTGTGGAGAAAAAATCATTCCATGCCGATCAAAATGTTTCCAATCCTTAGTTTGAATATAGCCTACACCTACACCATTGGCAGAAACTTTTGTGTATGTTAGGTGGTATCCATCATCCATTGTTGCTACACGACAATCTTCAATTCCAAATGTTTCCTGTGAGCCAAATCCCATAATAGGACTAACTCCCTGAGCTTCTTTAAAGTTTATTTGATCATCACTACACACCAAACGAAGGTGAGAGAGTGTGGTTAAATAATACTTTCCCATATAAATGACAATTCGGGGATCCGAAACATCCAAATTCGGGTCATGCTCGTCAAAGCTTAAGATTTCGATATTTCCTTCCTTATTATAAACCGGAAAACTAATTTTCCCCTTCTCCTGTTTTGGCCTTTCTGCAACACGAAGTAATAACCATGTTTTATCTTGGTAACGAAATACACCAGGATTTAATAAGCATTCTATTTCCATCCCTGGCATACTTGGTGTAATGTCTTTCGGTGCGAGCAAAGGATTTTGCTCAAATCTTTTAGCGATATCCATATAGAGTTTATTTTTCTTCCTTCAAAGGACATTCATTTAATTATACTTTTAGTCCACCATATCATCATATTTGTATACCATATTACAAAATCAAGTTTTTGCAACTATAGTACACAATCAAGTGTGCAATTAATGATTGTCAAATAAATATTATACTCATTTAATCAAGTTTCTGCCTCCTCAAAGATCTAGACCATTATCAGCAAGGCTACATTCTACAATTCATATTCAGGTAAACCACTTAAAGGATCTTGAGGATATCTTTGGCAAAGTTCAACCAATACATCTTCATGTGTTACTGCCACATTGGCCACTGTATCATTTCCCCCATAATAGATAAAAATAGCTCCATCCTCTCTTCTAAACGCACCACAGGAAAACACTACATTGGGAACATGAACATAGTCCTCTTGTTGGTTTTTGCAGTCAGCTGCAGAAGGAAACAGAATAGGAATATTGGAAACTTTCACCTTTTGAGGATCTTTTAAGTCATGTAATGCAATTCCCAGCGTATATGGATTTCCATCCATAGTGCCACGAACTCCATGAAATATATTAAGCCATCCATATTTTGTTTTTATGGGAGTAGCTCCCGGACCAATTTTATCGGAGAAAGTACTCGGACCACCTCCCTGTTTCATAATGGGTGTTTCAAGCAAATCCCACTCATTACTATATAAGTCTTTGGAGAATCCAATTCTGATTTCTTTAAAAACGCCTCCTGTGTGATCTATACTGTGATCATTAGGTCGGAAGAGGGCAACATATCTGTCACCAAAAAGCTCAGGGAAAATAACTACATTTCTCATATCCACATCCATCAATGGACCATGGCGCACAAATTCCTTAAAGTTTGTTGTAGTGGCAAGAGAAACCCTCACTCTATCTTTAATACTGCTATGATATGCACTATAGGTGATAAAATAGGTGTCGCCAATCTTAGAAATTCTAGGATCCTCAAGCCCTCCTGATTCATTCTCAATTATCTCCTCTGAATCCACACCTTCACCAAACAAATCCTGCCTATTACAAGGTTTCAAAACAGGTTTAGGATCAACACTCCAGTTATTTAATCCATTTTTACTGCGTGCCACTCCAAGTACAGAAATACCATTTCGTAGATGCGATCGAAATAACATGATTACTTCGTCGTTATATTGGGCAATACCTACATTATGAACTGTTATAATTTGATATTTTGGATCTTTCCAAATGCTATTTACTTCATGACAAGTTAGTATTGGATTACCATTAAAACGTTCTACGGGTTTATTCAAATTCACTTCTGCCACTTCTCCAGACAATGATATTCTTCGCGATACAAGTTCCATTCGTTAGCTATTAAAAGGATTCAACATTTTCACATTTCTTTAAGTCACCCCATAAATTACAAAAAATAACTGATAAGGAGTTATCGATAATATCCTTTGAGGGGGTATTACAACTGACGATCAAATGAACCTTAATTAGACAAAACTGTTGTTTACTCTATTCTCAATTTTGTACACAGGAGTTCCTAAATCACATAATCCCCTGAAATAGAGAATTTGTTAGCATGCTTTTTTATTATCTTTAGCCAAGAATATTATCAAAACCCAGATGGTGAAAAATTTCCTAATTGGCCTAATAAGCATTCTCATTTTATCCGGATTTAAACCCATAAACTGGAGACATGACCATATCAGCAATTCTGATGGTCTTTCAAATAGCGCTGTAACTTCTATTTTCAAGGATTCCAGGGGTTTTATGTGGTTTGGTACATGGGATGGATTAAACCGATTTGATGGAAGTAATATCAAGGTCTTCAAACCCGACATCTACATAAATGGAAGTATTAGCAATAACATTATCCGTAATATTATCGAGGATAAAACAGGCAAACTCTGGATTGTAACCGAAAAAGGACTTAACTCTTACAATTTTAATCAGGAATCGTTTACTCCCTTTTTACAAAATATTAAGAATAACCGTTACCGGGAAAATAGTTTTCACGCAATAATAGGTCCCGATAGTTTACTCTGGTGCAGTGTATATAATTATGGAATTACCCATTTTGATTTGCAAACAAAAACCTTTTTAGCGCCCATAAAACTTGCCAAAGAACCCAAGTTATTACAAAATATCGAGGGGTTATTTTTCTCTCCCAAAGGCATTTTATGGGTGATAAATAGTAATGGGGCTGTTTTTGCACTAAAAAATGTTGATCAATGGAAAATAACGAAGCAATTTAATCTCTCCTCTCATTCAGAGGTTCTCCCGGAAAAAAATTGGTTTGTAAATGATGGAAAAAATAATTTCCTAATCGTTGGCTTGGCAAAAGGAGGATTCCTTGTAATAAATCTTGAAAATGGAAAGAGTACAATCCTCCATAAAGGAGATAAGAACTTTAATGTCACCACCATCTCAAAAGGGATGAGAAAAGGTATCTTTTGGGGAGGAACTGATTCTGGCAGGCTTTTTAAAATATCTTTGAAACCGCAAATAAAAATTGATTTCCTAGAAAATCAACTGATCGGCCTTTCCGGAAATCAGGTGAAAATATGGTCTATCACCGAAACCAAACCTGATATATTATGGATTGGAACTGATGGAGATGGAGTACATAAATATATAACCAAGTCTAATTTTTTTACAACTATAAAAAAAGGAAATCTTAGCAAGGGACTAATAAATCACAATATCGTAAGAGCCATTCATGAGGATAAGAATGGAAATATTTGGGTTGGCACAAGAGGAAATGGACTTAATTATATTCCATCCTCAGGAGGAGCAACTCGTATTTTTAATCGTGATAAAGGTCTTTCAAATAATGCAGTGCTTTCTTTGGAAAGTGATGTGAACGGTAATATTTGGATTGGAGTAGATGGCGAAGGTATAGATATGTATGAAACAACGACAGGTAAGATTCTTCACTTTCCTCGAGACTTTATCAACCATCCAAAAGTAGATTTTGGATTTGTATACTCCATCTGCAGGGATTCGTATGGGCATATGTGGCTTGGTACAAGTGGATACGGTCTTATTGGCTTCTCCATTAACAAAAATGAAAATGGAAAGTATATTCTTCTGGATCATAAACAATACCGAAGTGATACATCCAAAACAAATGGATTTCAGAGTGATGTTATTTATGCCATAGCTGAAGGAAGTCCAAATATATTATGGGTTGGATCCCGCGGAGGAGGACTA
The DNA here is from genome assembly GCF_003996985.1 of Ancylomarina longa. Taxonomy (GTDB): domain Bacteria; phylum Bacteroidota; class Bacteroidia; order Bacteroidales; family Marinifilaceae; genus Ancylomarina_A; species Ancylomarina_A longa. The sequence goes on along the minus strand of NZ_RJJX01000012.1, from coordinate 37,868 downwards.
TACCGACTCAACACAATAACTAATAAAATAGAAGTATTTCGAAGTAATCCAAAAATTCAAAACACAATCAATAATGATGATATATTAAGTCTATGGAAAAGCAACAAACAGGAATTATGGATTGGAACCAGCGGAGGTCTTAATAAATTAAATTTGTCAACTACTCCCTATCAATTTACTCATTTTACAGAAAATGAGGGATTGCCGAACAATACAATACATGCAATTTTGGAGGATTCCCTACAAAATATTTGGTTAAGTACCAACAAAGGTCTATCGAAAATAAACACCGAAACAAGCAAGATAAGAAACTACCTCCAATCCGATGGTCTTCAAAGTAATGAATACACAGATGGAGCATCATGTTTAGGAAAATTCTCAGGCCTTCTGTATTTTGGGGGAGTAAATGGATTTAACCTATTTAAATCGGAACAAATTACTGATTCTCATTATTTCCCACGCCTGATCATTACTGAATTTGAAAACACAAACAATCCAACGGAAACTCTGCCTCAAAATATAGATGTTAGCGATACAATTTCTCTTCCCTATAATCAAAACTTTTTCCGCTTAAAATTTACAGCTTTAAATTATCACAACAAACGGAAATGCAAGTACGCATATAAATTGGAAAATTTCAATCAAAATTATATAATTTCAGATGGGGAAGAAAAAATTAGTTTTACCAATGTACCTCCTGGAGAGTATAATTTTAAAGTAAAGTGTACAAATGAAGATGGAATCTGGAGTCCTCATTCACGTCAAATTTATTTTATCATCACGCCTCCTTTTTGGAAAACAACTTGGGCTTACTTAGCATATATCTGTCTCGTATCAATAATTTTATATATAATTATTTTTTTAATTCTTCGTCGCGTTCGTATTCGCAATCAATTAGAAATGGAACGAATAAAGGTGCAGAAAGCAGAAGAATTGAACCAATACAAACTACAGTTTTTCACTAATATCGCGCATGAATTTCGCACCCCACTTACCCTAATCATGGCTCCGGCATCACAATTAATGGAAATCTGTGACAAAAAGATTGCTCCCTATGTGAAAACAATATATAATAACTCCAACCGCCTACATCACCTTATTCGTGAATTAATTGATTTCAGGAAGATAGAGACAGGACATATGGAACTCAAAATTAGAGAAGGAAGTTTAAGTAAACTGATATCCTCAGTTGCAGATGCTTTCGTTCAATATGCCCAACAAAACCATGTTTGTCTTACCGTTGAATCCTTTCCTGCTGAAATAAAGGGGTGGTTCGATTATGGGATACTCGAAAAAATCCTTTTAAATCTAATTTCGAATGCTATTAAATATACTTCACAAGAGGGAACTATTTCTGTCTCCTTAACTCTCCACGGTGATAATGCTCACATAAAAGTGAAAGATACTGGTATTGGGATTTCAGAAAAGATGAAAGATAAAGTATTTGATCGCTTTTTTCATCAGACAAATGAATTTCCTAAATTAAAGGGTTCAACAGAGGGTGCTGGCATTGGCTTATCTCTTACAAAAAGTCTTGTTGAATTTCATCATGGTGAAATTATATTAGATAGTGTTTTTGGAAAAGGCAGTTGTTTTACCGTTGTTATTCCCTTGAACAAAGAACAATACCGAGAGCAGGAATGCCAGCAAGCTATACTTATTGATGAAGGCAGAATTAAAGAAAAGGCTGCTATGGAATTTATGGGATTGGAGCAAACCTTAAGCGATAGATCTAGCATGGAATCCTCAAATAAAAAATCAGAACATACACTTCTTATTGTTGATGACAACCCCCAACTACTTAATTTACTTAGCGATATTCTGCATAAAGATTATCTGATAATGCAAGCTTCAAATGGATTAGAAGCTCTTAACATTCTAAAAAAGGAAAATATTAGTGTGGTAATTAGTGATATCATTATGCCACAAATGAATGGATTAAAACTGTGCCAGTCTATTAAAGAAGACATTAATACGTGTCATATACCTGTCATCTTACTTACAGCAAAGGGAGAATTAGAACATAGAATTGAAGGCATTGAAGTCGGAGCAGATAGTTATATCCCAAAACCATTTGATCCCCGACACTTGAAGGTCCGTATACATCAATTAATAAAATCTCGTTTAAGAATTCAGAATGAATTAAGATTATCTCCCGAAAAATCTCCGGAAATTCTCAAAGGACTAAATAGTCGCGACACTCAATTCCTTAGTAGAATGCAGAGTTTTGTGGAAAAAAATCTAGATCAAACTGATTTAGATGCAAACCAAATGGCCAGAGAACTTGCCATGAGTAAAACCCAATTGTACAGAAAAGTGAAAGCTGTTACAGGATTTACCCCTCATGGATTTATAAAGCATTACCGTTTGAAAAAAGCAGGTCACCTCTTAAAGGAAACATCTTTAAGTGTTACGGAAGTGATTTATGAAACCGGTTTTAATAACAGAACTTATTTTTATCGTTCTTTCAAAGAAGTATTTGGTACCTCTCCTGGTAATTATTCTAAATCCTAGATTTATTACATTTCCTCAAAACTTATTCGATATAGATAAAAGCATTGCATTTAAGGGACTATTGGTCGTCGCTTAAAATTCTGATTTGTTTGTGTTTTTTTCAAATCTATTGTTAGCAATAAACTTGAATTTCTGCTATTTCTAAATAGACGAATTACAGGATTAATTAATTTGATCATTTTGTACGGGTACTTGTGGTGGTTGATTTAAATGATTATTGTTTGGAGGAGATTTCGTTGGAATCTCCTTTTGTTATTAAAAGGAACCCTCAGAAGACAGATTCAATTATCTTTATCGCTAAAATAAAAACAATATCTTTTCATAAGTATATCTTACAAGAATGATCGGTACAGTAAAGTAGATTTTACTCCATTAGAATTGATACAAGAAATGGAGAAAAACAAGGATATGATACTTCTTGATGTGCGCGAACCTGTTGAAGTACAAATTTGCCATATTGAAAATGCCATACATATTCCCATGGGGGAAATTTCAGGAAAGTTAAATCATCTACCCCAAAATAAGGATTTAGTAATTTTCTGCCATATGGGTGTTCGGAGCAAACAAATTACAGAATATCTTCGCGCCAATGGATTCACACGAGCCTTTAACCTTAACGGAGGCATCAATCGTTGGTCAGTTGAAGTTGATCCTGGTGTGGTCAGATATTATTAACCTGAGTTCGATTTAAAATATCAACACCTTTAATTATTCTACCAGAATTCTTTCACGCAATACAAAAGGTTTTCCCTTTTCTGATATATCTTCCAAAATCAATTCCTATTCACCTTTTAAATTTTGCTGAGTATATCCTGACTTATCGGCGAAAAAATAAAATAAAACCTCCTGAAAGCCGCGCGATGATTGATCATTTTCCCGATAGGAGGCATCATTTACCCGATAGAAGCCTCAAAATGCCGATGAGAGAGATCATCTCCCCGATGAACTACTCTAAAAACCGATTATTGATTTACTTTGAACGATGAATACATCCTAAATCCTGTATTCAATAAATTTTGAAAGATTAACAAGCTACTTACTTGCAATATTATTAATGTATTCCATTGTAGAAATTGCGAAGAGGATTACTCCAGTTCGACAAATACAATATAAATTTTGAGGTGAAAACAACAAGTTTACAGATATGGGCGACAACTAATTCTATAGCCAACAATTCTCCTATATGGTAAATAACATCAACCACCAAACAGATTTACCAATTGGTATAGAAATAAAAAACCCTTCTCCACTCATTTCCTTTTTAATTATTTTTCAGTCGACAAAAAGCAAAATAATCAATAGCTAGAAATAATTTTGTGAAGAAGGGGAAATAAGGTCAATGGGAATGACCTCCGGTTTTAGGATATTTCGAATTAGGGTTTCATTTCTTAACCGTTACGGTTCGTACATCGGTATCTATAATTTTCACAAATTCACCTTTAGAAATTACTTCACCGAATTCACTTCTTGCCTTCCATGTTTCGCCTGAAAAAATAACCTTTCCGTGATTTCCTACAGGATTAATTTCTTCCATTACATAAGCATCCTTACCCACAATATCATTTAAATTGGATATTGGTTGATAAGATCTACTTATTAAATGTTTCCTATAATAGAACTTTATAAAAAAAAGAAAGACTCCTGAAATACCAATAAAACTAACCACCTGATAGCCAATATCAGCTCCCAAAAATGAAAGTGTTCCAGCAACGAGCGCTCCCAACCCAATACAGACAGCGGTATAGGAGGAAATAATAATTTCTAAAACAAATAAACTCACAGAAATGGTGAACCATAAATACCAAATATTGAATTCCATAACTTCATATTTTTAATCGAATTGTGAAATTAGGTCAAGATTCCAAAACTTGCAAGTGTCAAAAGTGTCAAGTTGATCAAAAAGCATAAAACCCTTATTTTTATTGACCTTTACGAAAACTAATAGCTTCCCTATTAAAATTGATTCTAAATAATTTTCACGGAATTAGACTATTGCATAGGTTTGAGCTATCCTTTTCAGGATATTTGAACTTAGAACTAACTCAGCAACTTCTTAACAGTTCTAGATACAACAAAAGCCCACAAAGGAGTTCAAAAAAAGCTATTAATTTTATTGAGTCAATTGTGAGGAAAAATACAGTAATATTAATTTGGCATTAGCATTGAAATAATAAGCAAATTTGAAATCAATCATCTTAAAGAAAATCACCTTTTGGTATAGAGTAGGTTAGAAATTATTAGATTAGTAATTTCAAGTTATATTCGATTCTTATAACGTCGGAAAATTTCATATCTAAGATATACAAACCATAAAGCTTATTGCAACATGGCAAACAGAAAAAAAGATCATATCGATCTTGCTTTTCGTTCTCAAATTGAAAAAGCATTACTCGATGAACGTTTTTATTACGAGCCTTTGCTCAGTCCTCATCCAAAGCCGGAAGAAACCAGTTTTTCTTTTCTGGGTAAATGTTTGAGAACTCCCATTTGGGTTTCAAGTATGACCGGAGGAACTAGGCTTGCCGAAAAAATCAATAAAAATCTTGCACTTGCCTGTGCTGAATTTGGTATGGGTATGGGTTTAGGATCTTGCCGATCACTACTACAAAATGATAATCATTTTTCTGATTTTGATGTTCGCTCTATCATTGGTAACGAGTTACCTCTTTATGCCAATTTGGGTATTTGTCAATTGGAAGAAAGCATTGCCAATGGAGAACTTAATAGGATAGGTGATTTAATTGGAAGGCTTGATGCCGATGGCTTGATCATCCACATTAACCCCATGCAGGAATGGTTGCAACCCGAAGGAGATCGCATGCAAAAACCACCTATAGAGAGCATTGAATTTCTACTGAAACATATCAATTTTCCGGTTATTGTGAAAGAAGTGGGACAAGGAATGGGACCGGAAAGTCTGCAAACCTTAATGAGAATGCCATTACAGGCAATTGAATTTGCCGCTTTTGGAGGAACCAATTTTGCTAAAGTGGAAATGATGCGGAATCCGAACTCCAATATTCAATTATTAGATCCTTTAACCAGAGTAGGGCATACCGCCGACCAAATGATAAAATGGCTGAATGATATCGTAATTAATGATGATAAAATACAATGCAAAGAGGTAATTATCTCAGGAGGGATTCGTAATTTCCTGGATGGTTACTATTTTATGGAAAAATGCAAGCTACCATCTATTTACGGTCAAGCATCTGAATTGTTAAAATATGCACAAGTATCCTACGATAAATTACGATCATACCTCCTTTCACAAAAACAAGGCTTGCAAATATCACAAAGCTATTTAAAACTCAGAAAATAGGATTTTCCTCAAATAAATTACCGTTTTTTGGGCTAGACAAAGAAAATATGTAATTTAGGATCTTCAAGTATTTTATTTTATCATTTGTTTGTTCCTATGAATAATCAGATGAATATAAATGTGATCGATATGAAGCGCAAGGCAATAATATCAGGTTTTTCCAAATTATCTCGTGAGGAGAAAATGGAAAAAATGGCAGAATTAACAGGCAGTGCTGAAAGAATTAAATCTCAATTAGATAGTTTTCGCCTGAAAAATAAGGAACAGCAAGATTTACTAGACGAGATTAGTGAAAACACACTATCCAATTTCTACTTACCATTTGGTGTTGCACCTAATTTTCTGATCAATGAAAAATTATACCATATTCCAATGGTGACAGAAGAAAGTTCAGTTATAGCTGCTGCTTCCAGATCTGCTAAATTTTGGGCTGACCATGGTGGTTTTCATGCCAGGGTAATTTCGGTGATAAAATCAGGACAAGTTCATTTTTTATGGAATGGGAAAAAAGATCGTTTATTGGAATTACTACCCGAATTAAAATTTGAATTGTATCGCGCAACTAAAGAGCTGACACGAAATATGCGCCAAAGAGGCGGCGGAATCCAAGGAATAAAATTGGTTGATCTTACCGGAGAAATGGATAATTACTATCAATTGCACGTTACTTTTGACACAATAGATTCCATGGGAGCCAATTTCATTAATTCCTGTTTGGAACAAATGGCTCAAACCATGAGAAAATTCTTTAAATATTTTGAGGAATTAAGCGAAGAGGAAAGAAATTGTGAAATTATCATGTCCATCTTGTCTAATTACACTCCAGACTGTCTTGTTGAATGTTCTGTGGAATGCAGTTTAGAGGAATTGAATTCAATTCATCCGGGCTTGAGCGGAAGAGAATTTGCAGAAAAATTTCTAAAAGCTTCAAAGATTGCAGAGTTAGATGTTTATAGGGCTACCACCCACAACAAAGGTATTTTTAATGGAATTGATGCAGTAGCATTAGCTACTGGCAATGACTTTAGAGCAATTGAGGCAAATGGTCATGTTTGGGCATCCAAAACTGGAAAATACAAAAGCCTTACACAAGCCAGCATCTCCTATAATCGATTTCGGTATCAGCTCACAATTCCATTATCACTTGGAACTGTTGGTGGACTCACTAGTTTGCATCCGTTAGCAAAATTTGGTTTGGAACTATTGGGAAAACCATCGGCAAAAGAGTTAATGATGATCACTGCTGCAGCAGGACTGTCTAATAATTTCGGAGCTTTACGATCCTTGGTAACCACTGGGATTCAGCAAGGGCATATGAAAATGCATCTTTCTAATCTACTAAATACTTTGAAAGCAGATTATGAAGAGAAAAAACAGGCATTGGAGTATTTTGCTCACAAAACCGTTTCTTACAGCGAGGTAGAAGCATTTATAAAATCGATAAGAACTAAGCTACAATAAATTTGAATCCGATAAATAAATACTATTCCAACGCCAAATTTTTAATCACTGGCGAATATCTTGTTTTACATGGAGCACTTGCATTTGCAGTACCATTAAAATTTGGACAATCCATGGAAATTTACCCGACCGATAAAAACGAATTGCAATGGGTAGCCTTTGAACAGGGAAAAGAATGGCTTCAGTTTACCATCCAGCAGCAAGAAATTGAAATTCAAAAAACAAAAGGAAAAACTGAAAAGGAATTTATTTGTTTTCTTTTAAATAAAGCCAAAACCTTAAATTCAAATTTTTTATTGAATTTGGGATTACAGATCAAGACTGAAATTGATTTTAATAGAAATTGGGGATTGGGAAGCAGCTCCAGTTTAATCAATAATATAGCTCAATGGGCTAACATAAATCCATACGAATTACACGCTTTGGTTTCCAATGGTTCGGGATATGATATTGCGAGTGCCAATTATTGCAAACCTATTTTGTTCTGCAAAAACGGGAATCATCCTTTGATTTATCCTGTTGATTTTTCACCATCCTTTTCCAATCAATTGTATTTCGTATATCAGGGAAACAAACAAAGCAGTGAAGAAAGTGTGAATCATTTTTTAAATATTAAAACACCGCCAAAGAATAAATTGAATCATATCTCTAATCTTAGCAGAAAAATTACTAAAATAAAAAGTGCATTAGATTTTGATTTACTTTTGGCTGACCATGAAGAAATAATTTCTGGAATTTTGGATTGTCAACCAGTAAAAACAAAGCATTTTACTGATTTTAAAGGTAGCATGAAATCTCTTGGGGCTTGGGGAGGTGATTTTTTACTAATAAGATCAGACATGAGAAAAAATGATGTTCATCAATACTTTTTCCAAAAAGGATTAACAACTATTTTTTCCTGGAATGAAATCATTCTTGGATAAAATTAATATATCTGACTACAAATGAATAATGACAATCAGAGAGGTTCTGTATGTTGGGAAAGTCCTTCAAATATTGCGCTCATAAAATATTGGGGTAAAAAAGGAAATCAACTTCCTTGCAATCCGTCTCTTAGCATGAGTTTAAAACACGCTGTTACTCATACACAATTGGATTATGTCCCTAAAAAAACTGAGAAAAAAATACATTTTAAATTTGATGGTAAAACACAGCCAACATTCGAAAAAAGAATTGCTGAATTTATCGATTCCTTAGTGAATCATCTACCTTTTATTTCTGATTTTGAATTTGATATTTCCTCTAAAAACACATTCCCACATTCTGCTGGAATTGCAAGTTCTGCTTCAGCAATGAGTGCTTTAGCCTTATGCCTTTGCTCTGCAGAAGAAAATATTACTGGGAAAAAATTAGAAGAACGGGAATATCTGCAAAAAGCCAGTTTTATTGCTCGCCTGGGATCCGGCAGTGCATCCCGATCGATTTATGGAGGTTATGCTGCTTGGGGGGAAACTAATGCATTTTCTAAAGCATCAAATAATTATGCAGTTCCCTTTTCTCAGTACACACATCCAGTATTCCACGATTATCAGGATACTATATTACTGATAAGTGCGAAGCAAAAATTGGTTTCCAGTACCGCCGGACATCAGCTCATGAATAACCATCCTTATGCTAATGCCAGATATTCACAGGCATTTTCTAATTTTGAAAGATTATTAGGAATATTGCGAGGAGGAGATTTGATTGATTTTGCCAAGATAGTAGAGAATGAAGCCTTGAGTCTTCATGCCTTAATGATGAATTCAAGTCCTTCATTTACACTTTTAAAACCTAATACTTTAGAAGCAATTGAAAGAATTAAACAATTTCGAACGGATACCAAAACCCCAATTTGTTTTACCTTAGATGCCGGACCAAATATTCACCTTTTATTTCCGAAATCGGAAAAAGAAGTAATAGCTTCATTTGTAGATTCTGAGCTTAAGAACTTGCTAGAAGATGGAAAATATCTTTTAGATGAAGTAGGAGAAGGTCCGCAAAAAATTATAATCGAATAAAAGTGAGAAATCAGTCTGATTTATTTTATGCTAAAATATTACTCTTTGGCGAGTACAGTGTTTTATTAAATTCTATGGGCTTGAGTATTCCTTATACCCATTTCCATGGAGAACTAAGTTTTATAAGTGAAGATAAATATACCGACCGGGATTTTGCCAGACGTTCTAATTTGGAATTGACCAAATTTTTGAAATTTTTAAACTCCACAGCTGAAAATTTTGATTCCCAACTGAATATGTCATCCTTAAAACAGGATATTCAAAATGGATTGTATTTTGAATCAAGTATTCCTGAAAGTTACGGTCTGGGAAGTTCCGGAGCATTGTGCGCTGCCATTTATAATAAATATGGCAGACAGTCCATTCAAAACAATTCACAATTAGAGAATGGAGAAATCATTCGATTGAAAACAATATTGTCTAAACTTGAATCTGGATTCCATGGACGAAGTTCAGGATTAGATCCTTTAAATTCATTCCTGAAAGTTCCCTTACTGATATACAATCAGAATAAGATTGAACAAGTGACTCTTCCCGGAAAAAAATTTGGTGAAAATAGTGCAATCTTCTTGATTGATTCCGAAAAAACAAGTAATACAGCTCCTCTCGTCCAATCTTTTCTGGACAAGTGCAAAACTCCACAATTTTCTACTTTGATAAAAGAAGAATTAATTCCACGAAACAATAATTGTATCATAAACTTAATAGCAGGAAAGAAGAGAAAATTTTTTGAAAATCTGGCTGATTTATCTCAATTTCAATTAAGATATTTCACACAAATGATACCCGAAAGTTTTAAAGATTTATGGTTGGAAGGATTGCAAACTAGTAAATTCTGGTTTAAACTTTGTGGTTCCGGAGGCGGTGGTTTTTTGCTTGGTTTCACGCAAAATTATTCGGAAACAAAAGCTTTTTTTAAAACTTCGGGACATACTATTGTTACTGTTTATGCTAATGAGAAATAAAGGATATTTGATTTCCTCTATTCAAAAAGCTCGCTAAAATAAGCAGCATATTCTAATCCCGTTTATTGATATATCAAAACATCATAAATAAAAAATAGCAGTCCGAAACCGGACTGCTAAATTATATTATTGTGTGTTCGTGACACTATCCTCTGATAGCAGTAACCCCTGGAAGTTCTTTTCCTTCGATATACTCCAAAAGTGCACCACCACCGGTAGATACATAACTAACTTTATCAGCAAGATTAAACTGATTGATTGCAGCGACAGAATCTCCCCCACCGATTAATGAAAAAGCTCCCTTTTCAGTTGCGGCAACAATTGCATCAGCAATAGCTCTGGTTCCTTTAGCAAAAGTTTCCATTTCGAAAACACCAACTGGCCCATTCCAAAGGATTGTCTTAGACTCAGCAATCACTTTAAAAAAGCTTTCTGTTGTTTCATCTGCTATATCCAATCCCATCCAACCGTCGGGAATCTCATTCACCGCACAAACTTTAGTATTTGCATCATTCGCAAAATCATCAGCAATTAAAGCATCCGTAGCCAAGTGAAGTTTCACATTATTTTCTTCTGCTTTTTTCAATATTTCCCTTGCAGTTTCCAACTTATCATCTTCAACCAATGAATTACCGATTTTTCCTCCCATAGCTTTTACAAAAGTATAAGTCATTCCTCCACCGATAATAAGGTGATCCACCTTTGACATTAAAGTCTCAATAATTTCAATTTTAGACGAGACTTTAGCTCCTCCCATAATTGCAGTTAGAGGATGTTGAGTATCCTTCAAAACTTTGTCCACGCTGGATAATTCGCCTTCCATTACGTAACCAAACAATTTGTTATCAGGGAAGAATTTGGCAATAACAGCTGTAGAAGCGTGAGCTCGGTGAGCAGTACCAAATGCATCATTGATCCAAAGGTCAGCTAAATCTGCTAATTTCTTTGCAAAAGTTTCATCACCTTTTGTTTCCTCAGCATAAAAACGAAGATTTTCAAGAAGTAAAACTTCACCACCTTTTAGTTCATTAGCCATTTTTTTTGCACTCTCGCCAATACAATCATCTGCAAATTTAACATCAACTCCTAATGCTTTTGAAAGATGAGCGACAATGTGCTTTAATGAAAATTTTCCATCAACTCCTTTTGGTCTTCCCAAATGAGACATTAATATAACTGCTCCATTCCCATCTAAAACCTTTTGGATAGTTGGTAAAGTAGCACGGATTCTTGTGTCATCGGTAATTTCAAATTGTTCATTTAAAGGCACATTAAAATCTACACGAATAATTGCCTTTTTTCCTGAAAAATTGTATGAATCAATAGTTTGCATTGGAATATATCTTTAGTTTTTTTTCTTTCAAACAAAGGTATGTTTTTCTGTATATTGCTGCAAAAAAGATACCAAATACAACACAACTACCTGATTACATGATTATTTTGAGTACATTATCTACGTTTCTGAAACGATTGCATTAATTTTGATATCACTGAATATTCACCTTAAAACGTCATTTTTTATCCATTACAAGTTCATCTTGTATGCTTTTAACAAAAGCACCTGTATATTTTTTTATCTTTGAATACCTATTGTAATTTTGTAGGCTATTATGAGATTTTTCCAAATGAAAGTATAGTTTTTAGTACGATCATATATATACTTCATCCTTTTACCAGAACAGATTCTAAACTCATGCAATTTAAAGATATAATCGGTCACAAAAGCATAAAGAAACGTTTCATACAAAGCGTAAAAGACAATAGAGTTAGCCACGCGCAGCTACTAATTGGTCCTACGGGTATTGGCAAACTTCCCTTAGCTATTGCCTTCGCTCAATATGTATCTTGCCTGAATAAGGGAGAAAACGATTCTTGCGGGATCTGTGCTTCTTGTCAAAAATATCAAAAGTTAATTCACCCTGACTTACATTTCGTATTCCCTGTTGTGAAAGGAAAAGGATTTACCAACCCTGTGAGTGATAACTTTATAGCGAGCTGGAGAAATCAAGTATTGAAAGATGCTTACTTCGATATTGGAGATTGGTATCGCACCATTGGAGTGGACAATTCTCAGGGAATGATTTATTCTCACGAAAGTAACGAAATAATTCGAAAATTAAACTTAAAAACCTATGAGTCGGATTACAAGATAATGATTATTTGGTTGCCTGAAAAAATGCATCTTAGCTGTGCTAATAAGTTATTGAAAATGATTGAAGAACCACCCGTGAAGACTTTATTCTTTATGGTTTCGGAAGAATCTGAAAACATTATACAGACTATTCTTTCGCGAGTTCAATTGGTGAAAGTTCCAAGAATTGAAAAAGAAGCCTTATCACAAGCCATTCGGCAAAATTTTAATCTTTCTGAATCAGAAATCGACAACTTGGTTCATCTGTCCGAAGGTAGTTTTCGTAAAGCCAGAATAGTTGTGCAAAATTCTGAAGAAAACTCCTTTAATTTCGAAAATTTCGTTGCCATTATGAGGCATTGTTATGCCAGAAAAGTATCTGACATAATGGATTGGGCTGAAGAAATTGCAAGTATTGGCAGGGAGCGTCAAAAGAGTTTTTTGAATTACGGGGTGAGAATGATTCGTGAAAATTTCATTCTCAATTTAAAACAATCTAATATGGTTTTCTTAAGTGGAGATGAAATGAATTTTTCACAACGTTTTTCACCATACATTAATGAAGGAAACGTATGGTTTATATCCGATGAATTATCCAGAGCCTATACTGATATAGAAAGGAATGCAAATGCGAAGATTGTATTTTTAGATTTGGGCTTAAAACTAGTGAAATTATTACGCCCTTAAAGTTCAATAGTTACCCGATTTCATTACCTTTAAAGGTTTTAAATTAAATTCGCTATTTTTGCGGTCGATTATCGACTAATAATCAATATACATATGATAGAAAACAAGGAACCTAAAGGGAAATGCACAGGCTGTGCTTCCAGCAAGAAAGATCATAGACTGCTGGTAGGAAAGCTAGATGTTTATGATTGGTTGAAAGGTGTTCCTGAAAGTGCATTATGTCCAGATATTGTTGAGGTAAAATTTAAAAATACTCGTAAGGGATTCTACTCAAATTCGAATCAATTAAGATTACAAAGAGGAGATGTTATCGCTGTTGAAGCATCACCAGGACACGATATAGGAATTGTTTCCTTAACAGGAGATTTAGTGTTAGAGCAAATGCGCAAACAAAAGCTCGATCCGAAAACTTACGAAGCAAGAAAAATCTATCGTAAGGCAAAACCTGTAGATATCGAAAAATGGAACGAAGCCATTGCACTGGAGCATAGGACAATGATTAAGGCTCGTCAGATTTCTGCTGAATTGCGCCTAAATATGAAAATCGGTGATGTGGAATACCAAGGTGATAAAACCAAGGCTATATTCTACTACATTGCTGACGACCGTGTTGATTTTCGTCAACTCATTAAGGTATTGGCAGAACAATTCAAAATAAGAATTGAAATGAGGCAAATTGGTGCCCGACAAGAAGCCGGGAGAATAGGAGGAATTGGACCATGTGGCAGAGAATTGTGCTGCTCTACCTGGATTACCAACTTTGTATCAGTAACAACTAATGCTGCCAGATATCAGGAGATTTCTCTCAATCCTCAAAAATTGGCAGGCCAGTGCGGTAAATTAAAATGCTGCCTGAATTTTGAATTAGATTGTTACATCGATGCTCAAAAAGATTTTCCAAACACAAATATTCCATTAGAAACAAAGGATGGAACTGCTTATCATCAAAAAACAGATATTTTCAAAAGAATGATGTGGTATTCTTTCGACAAGTTCAACTCAATGAATCTTGTACAAGTACCAATTGATCGGGTAAAAGAAATTATCCAATTTAATAAGAAAGGAACGAAAGTAGATCTATTAATTTCCGAACCAAAACCCAAATCTAAAAAATCTTTGGATTATGAAAATGTGGTTGGACAAGACAGCTTAAATCGATTTGATAAAAAGGAAAATCCAAGCAAAAAAAGAGGAAAAAGAAAATTTAGACGTAAGCCAAGAAAACCTAATACCTCTGCTAAAAAATGAAAAAACTAATTTGGGCATTTTTTTTAATCTTAATTGGATTAGGGGTTACGTCTTGCGATTTTAACCGGGTTTATGAGCAATATGAAGATATTCCTAACTATCAGTGGGAGCAAAAAAACATCCTTCGCTTTGAAGTAAATATCAAAGATACAATTCAAGCTAATAATATTTTCTTAAACATTAGGAATACCGGGTCTTACGAATATAGTAACATATGGGTGTTTGTTAAAAAAATAACTCCTGATGGGAAAACGGAAAACAAAAAAATAGAATTACAACTTGCCGATGAAAAGGGAAAATGGTACGGAAGTGGCTTTGGTGATATTTTTGACTTACAGGTACCTTTTCAGCAAAATGTAATATTTCCTCATTCCGGAAAATATGTATTCGAAATTACGCAAGGAATGTGGCCCCAAAAACTGAATGGTGTCGTTAATGTTGGCATTCGAATAGAAAAATTAAACCATAAAATTACAGACTCTAATCGTGGGAAAAAATAAGTTACAGCGCTTCGCTGATATGAATACCTTTACAAATGTATTTCAACCTACCCACAACGAAGTTTGGGAGAAAAATTATGCTTTAAAAGGAAAATGGAAGCAGGAAGTGTTTAAAAATAACAATCCAATTGTATTGGAGGTTGGATGTGGAAAGGGAGAATATACCATTGGTTTAGCAAGAAAATCACCAGATAAAAATTTTATAGGAATTGATATTAAAGGTGCCAGAATGTGGATTGGAGCCAAAACATCTTTGGAAGAAGATTTGAACAATGTGGCTTTTATTCGAACCAATGCAGAATTATTAGAATCTATTTTTGAACAGGGAGAAATCGCGGAGATCTGGGTTACTTTTCCAGATCCCCAAATGAAAAAGGTAAGAAAAAGACTAACAGGAACACGCTTCCTGGAATTATACAGCAATCTATTATCCATGAATGGAATTATTCACTTAAAAACCGATAGTAAATTTTTATATGAATACACCTCCTATGTCATTCAGGAAAATAATTTGAATGTTGATATCAATACGAACGATCTATATAACTCTGGGATTGCAGACGATATTCTTTCAATCAGAACCTTTTACGAGCAGCAATTTTTAGATCGGGGAATTCCCATAAAATATCTAAAATTCAATCTGGCGGATAAAAGACATTTTATAGAGCCTGATGTAGAAATCGAACTAGATTCCTATCGCAGTTTTGGCCGCGAGAAGAGAACAGAAAAAAATGACTGATTTATATTTGAGAATCTATGATATTGTGCGCAAGATTCCATCGGGAAGAGCCACTAGTTATGGTGCAATTGCCAAATTCATAGGCTCGCCAAAAGGAGCCCGCATGGTAGGCTGGGCAATGAATCAATCGCACTCTTTTTCTGAATTTATGCCAGCTCACAGAGTTGTGAATCGCTTCGGAATGTTATCAGGAAAACATCATTTTCCCGGTAAAAATATCATGCAGGAATTACTCGAAAATGAAGGAATTGTCATAATTGATGATCAAATTCAAGATTTCGAAAATGTTTTTTGGGATCCTATGAAAGAACTCGACATGGATTTTATTTAAATTGAATCTAAATATATACATTTGTAAAGATTAAAGAATTAAATTTTCATATATCATGAGTTATACGCAAAAGCAAGTTACGGATGCTCTTAATTTAGTGAATTATCCTGGCTCTGATAAAAATATCATGAGTTTAGATATGGTTCGTAACATTAAAATTGAAGGAAAGAAAATCGGTTTCGATTTGGTATTCCAAAAATCCGACGACCCAAATATTATACCATTAAAAAAAGCGTGCGTTTCCGCAATTTTAAAATTTGTGGATAGAAATGCAGAAATTAAGGGAAATATTAAAGTGAAAGCAGTACATGTGGTAGAAGATCGTAAAGTTCTTTCTAAAGTAAAAAATATCATAGCTGTTGCTTCGGGAAAAGGTGGCGTTGGAAAATCTACCATTGCAACCAACCTTGCGGTTGCACTTGCCAAAGCAGGTGCCAAAGTTGGATTAATAGATGCCGATATTTTTGGCCCATCAGTTCCAAAAATGTTTGGTTCGGAATCTGCCCGCCCAAATCTTATTAAGCTGGATGATAAAGATATGATTGAACCTCACGAAAAATTCGGGGTGAAAATGTTATCTATTGGATTTTTTGTAGATCCAGCTCAGGCAACGGTTTGGCGTGGTCCTATGGCATCAAATGCTTTAAAACAAATGATTGAAGAGGGAAATTGGGGCGAACTCGATTTTGTTTTGATCGATTTACCACCAGGAACCAGCGACATTCATTTAACACTAGTTCAGACAGTTCCTGTTACAGGTGCAATTGTGGTAAGTACCCCACAAGAAGTGGCATTAGCTGATGCAATAAAAGCAATAAGTATGTTTGAAGGCTCTGGTGTTAATGTACCCGTATTGGGGATGGTAGAAAATATGGCTTGGTTTACACCAGCAGAATTACCGGAAAACAAATACTATCTCTTTGGCAAAGATGGTTGCAAAAAACTCGCTGAAGAAAAAAACATTGAACTATTGGGACAAATTCCAATCGTTCAGAGTATACGTGAAGGAGGAGATAATGGGATACCTGCAGCAGTTGATCAGGATTCTGTAACAGGAATGGCCTTTGCAGATTTAGCAAGCAAACTAATTTCTGTTGTTGACGAAAGAAATAAAAATTTAGATCCTACAAAACGAGTTCAAATCACTCGATAAGGAACAAAACTAATTCATTAAAAAAGGAGCATTTATTGCTCCTTTTTTATTTTCACAGAAATAGGAGTATTTTTAAAAAGTTTATTCAATTTTATTCTTACCGATACTTATTACTATCAATAAGAAAAGATGAGTATCTTAATTACTTAAAATTGAAATAGGTTGACAAAAAAAGGTGGTATTCATAAATCTTTTTTCATTTCTGATATAATAAACACGAATAGTTAACTGTTATCTAACAAAACGATAAGTCTTGGCTCCAAAAAAATTCTACAAAACTATTTTAATAGTATTCGTCCTGATATTTGCTTTTGCTTGTTCTAATCAAAAGAATACCTTCATGAGTAGGCAATACCATTCCTTAACTACTCATTATAATGTATATTTTAACGGTAAAGAGAGCCTTAAGAAAGGAGAAAAAAAGATTGAAAATGGTATTCAGGAAAACTATACACTCTTACTTCCCGTTTTTGAATATCAAAATGAAACTGCAAGAGCATTATCCTTTTCGGAAATGGATAGAACAATTGAAAAAGCAGCTAAAGCCATCAAAATACATTCCATCACCCGAAAACCAAAACGAAAAAAGAATAATCAGTCTGAAAAATACAAGAATTTTCGTAAAAAAAAGGAATATAATAATTGGATAGATGATTGTTATCTTCTCATTGGAAAAGCCCAATTTTATAAAGGGAAATATCATATTGCTGAAAAAGCATTTCAATTTATACTAAAAGAATATCCTGAATCTGAATTAATTCCGGAGGCCAAACTATGGTTAGCTAAGAGTTTAATTGACAGAGGAGAATTTATTTCTGGAAAAGAAATACTTGATCGTTTGGAAAACAACACCAATTTACCCAAAGACTTTTTTTATGATATTTCAGCCTTAAGAGCTAACATCTATATTCAGCAAAAAGAATATGCTAATGCAATACCTGCTTTGGAAAAAAGCATTCCTTTTGCTAAAAATAAGCACCAAAAAGCCCGTTTTTATTATTTACTGGCGCAACTGTATCAAAAAACAGATAATCCAAGTGAGGCATCCAGGGAGTTTCAGAAATTAATAGATTTAAATCCTTCCTATGAAATGACCTTTAATGCTAAAATCAGTAGGGCTCTTTCCTATACTGGCGAAGAAAACGGAGAACAAATTCGCAAGGATTTGAAAAAGATGCTTCGCGATGAGAAAAATACGGAGTACAAGGATCAAATCTATTATGCCTTAGCAGAAATGGACGTCAAGGATGAAGATGTGGAATCTGCTTTAAAGAACTATTGGGAATCTACCAAAGTGTCTCTATTTAATGAGAATCAAAAGGCAATATCCTTTTTAAAATTGGGTGATTATTACTTTGAAAATCAAAACTATCCAAAATCTCAGTTGTGCTATGATTCTTCCATGACTTATCTGGGCAAAGATTACCCAAATTACACAAAGATCTCAAGTCGTGTTGGAAACCTTACAGATCTGGTAAACAACCTAAATCTGGTAGAAAGAGAAGATAGTTTACAACGAGTTGCCAACATGAGTAACAAAGATCGGGAGCAACTTATCACTAGCATGATTAATAAGATTAATGACGAGGAGCGGGAGCAAAAAGCCAAAGCCGCGGAAGCTATCTCAGATCGAAACTTCTATAGTCAAAACAACATGTTGGGAAATAGTAACAAATCCACCTCCAATCAAGGAAATTGGTATTTCTACAACCCAACCAATATTGGACTTGGAAAAGCTGATTTTCAGAGAAAATGGGGGCGAAGAAAACTGGAAGATAACTGGAGAAGAAAAAATAAATCGACCTTCACGGTAGAAGATGTTGAAACTGCCTTAGAGGAGGATGATTCAAATAAGAAATCGAGACTTTCCCTTAAAAAAGATCCAAAATCCAGAGAATATTATATGATTGATTTACCGATGACAAAGGCAGCCATGCTTCAATCTGACGAACGAATCATAAAAGGACTTTATCAGGCAGCACTCGTCTATGAAGAAAAATTAAAAGACCATAAAAAAGCCTTAGAAACATTGGAAGATTTACTTCACAGATTTCCACATAATCAGTACTTGCTTTCGGTTTACTACCATTGCTATTCCCTCAATAAAAATTTGGGAAATACCTCTGCTGCTAATCAATACAAATCTAAAATTCTTACCGAATTTAAGAATAGCGATTATGCCAAAGCACTTAGCGATCCTAATTATTACAACAAGATTGATGCGGAAAATAAAAGAGCAAATGATCTATATGTAACAGCTTACGAAGACTTCCAAAATTTCTATTACTTCAGAGTAATTAAGTCGTGTAACGAAGGATTACTACGATATCCGGAAAGTGACCTTAGATCAAAATTCTTATTCCTGAGAGCACTTTGCATTGGCAGAACTCAAGATGTTAAACCATTCAAGCAGTCGTTGCTACAAGTTAATAAGTCAAATCCTGGTCCGGAAATTAAGCAGACTGTCACTACCATTCTCGCCAGTTTGGAGAAAGGTGCTATTCCATTACAATACACTATGCTAGACATGGAACAAGCCAGACAGAATCGATTGCTTCATAATTGGAGATTAGAAGAGAATCAGGCGGCAGTTGAACTTGACAAGAAGACTTCCAACAAAAAAGCTAAGGCCAAACCATTGTACCAAATCAAATCTAACGAAGAGCATTATTTCATCTTGATGTTTAATAAGAGCGAAGGAGATGCAAATCGTAGTTTATTTAATATTTCAAGATATAATTCTGATGCCTACAGTAAGCGTACCTTTAAAGTAGATCGATTGTCCCTGAACAAAGATCAAATTATGATTTTAGTGAAAGGATTAAAAGGCAAGGATGATGCTCTGAATTATTTTAATGGAATCATAACCAACAAGAAGGCTTTTCGTGGTTTGGAAGATGTAGATTATAGAAATTTCATCATATCTATATCGAATTTTAATATCTTCAAGAACAATCAAAATGTTAAACAATATCTTGATTTTTACACCAAGAATTATTTTAATGTTGAGCGAAAAGCCAATAAAACAACCGTAAAAAAGAAAGGCAAATTAGTATCTGTGAATACTAATTTAGATTCTATCACTTACACAATTAATTTTACCGATAATCATAAATTCGTTCTTTTAGTTCCGGTTCATAAAATGAATATTAGCAAACTTAGAAATGACATTTACAATCACGACAAGGATTATAGTGTATTGAAAGAACAATACGATGCTGATTTGAATATGATAGTAGTAAATAATATTGGAACCAAATCTGAGGCAATGAAATATTTCCAAAATCTGGTTCAGGATAATACCGTTTACACACAATTACAAAATATCGAATATCGTAATTTTATAATAAGCGAGGAGAACTTCAAAAAATTCTATATCAACAAAACTCTTTTTCCTTATTTGAAGTTCTTTAAAGAAAATTACCTGAATGCGGATATTCAAGCCCCTGTGCATAAGGAGAAAAATTTGGTTCAGGATGGATTATATTCCTATAATGAAGATGCCCCACATTATTTTGCTTTAGTCTATACAAAAGAAAATGTGAACAAAAAACAATTGCTTAGTGGTATTAAGCGATATAATATTCGAAGTTTAAAAGTAGAAGTAAGAAATTTAGATGATAACAGGGAGATTCTTCTGGTTACAAATATGCGAAACAAAAAACAAGCGATGATGTATTTCCGGGCTATTGTAACCAATAGGGAATTATTTGCCCCAGTTGAAAAAGTTGGCTACCGAAACTTTGTGATATCAGCCAATAATCTTGATATTTTCATGAAGAATGGTGATCCTGCTGTTTATCTTCAGTTCTTTAAAAAGTACTATCTTAAATAAACGAATGAAATAAATACCTCGCCCTATCGTTACCTTAAGTACGTTTCTTCGTTTATTTTGTGTTTCCAAAATTTAAGACGATTAGGGTAAAATGTATGTAATTATTAGGATAAGCTCGCAGATTACACTGATAAAATCTATAGGATAATATATATCACGAACAGACAGAACTATATATTTCAAAAAAATATCATGATGAAAGAGATAAGTATACTTTGGGTTGATGATGAGATTGATTTATTAAAGCCACATCTTATCTTTTTACAGGAAAAAGGATATAATGTAAAATCGTGTAATAATGCTCCTGATGCTTTAGACATGGTTAAAAGTATGCATTTTGATTTGGTATTCTTAGATGAAAATATGCCTGGTATGAGTGGTCTCGAAGCCTTGGGGGAGATAAAATCAATAGACTCGGCATTGCCCGTGGTAATGATAACCAAAAGCGAGGAGGAAGACATCATGGATGAAGCTATTGGCAAACAAATTTCCGACTACCTCATCAAGCCGGTAAATCCAAAGCAAATCCTCATCGCCATCAAAAAAAATGTAGATAAGAAAAGATTGGTCTCGGAAAAAACAACCCAAGCCTATCAATCTCGATTTGGACAATTAGGTATGGAGATTAACGATTGTCGTGATTTTGAAGATTGGATGAAATTGTATCGCAAATTGGTATTTTGGGAATTGGAACTCGCCAATATTGAGGACTCTGGAATGGATGAAGTCTTGCGCATGCAAAAAACCGAAGCAAATAACTTGTTTGCCCGATTCATTAAGAAAAACTATCTCTCCTGGCTTAATCCGGATGAGAAAAACAAACCATTACTATCGACAAATATATTTCGCGAGAAGGTATATCCTTTGCTCGATAAAGGTCAGAAAGTTGCACTTATTTTAATTGATAATTTGCGCTACGATCAGTGGCAAACCCTTTATCCTGTTATCAGTAATTATTTTGTACTGGAAGACGATGCGATGTATTACTCTATACTGCCAACCGCAACCCAATATGCACGAAATGCCATGTTCTCCGGATTGATGCCTTTGGATATTCAAACCCGTCATCCCAAACATTGGATTAATGAAGATGAAGAGAGCAGCAAGAATCTCCACGAAAAGGATTTCATTGGTTTTCAACTGAAAAGACACTATAAAGATTACGACTATCATTACGAAAAAATCAATAATGAAAAAATGGGTGCAAAAATACTTGAGAATATTAAGTCTCTGTTAGACGTCCCATTGAATGTTTTCGTATATAATTTTGTAGATATGCTTTCTCACGCCCGAACCGAGAGTGATATGATTCGCGATTTAGCAACGGATGAATCTGCATACCGTTCCCTTACACTTTCCTGGTTCGAACATTCTATGCTTTTGGAATTGATTAAAAAACTGGCTGAGAATAATGTGAAACTAATTATTACAACCGACCATGGCTCCATTCGGGTACAAAATCCGATTAAGGTAATTGGCGACCGACAAACTAATACCAACTTAAGATACAAGCAAGGAAAAAATCTAAATTACAATCCTAAAGATGTATTTGAAGTTACCGATCCGCGAAAAGCACTTCTCCCGCAGGTAAATGTAAGTTCTTCTTATATCTTTGCATCCGGTGAAGACTTTCTAGCTTACCCAAACAATTTTAATTATTACAGTTCCTATTACAAAAACACCTTTCAGCACGGAGGAATCTCCTTGGAAGAAGTAATAATTCCGTTGGTAACACTTAGTCCTCGCAAGAATTAATACAACGGTAGTAAAACATGAAAGCGTTAAAGATCAATTCCCTGGAAGAAATCCATGCTGTTGCAAGAGAATTCCTTCAATTAGTTGGCAATAAAAAAGTATTTGCCTTGTATGGTGATATGGGAGTTGGAAAAACAACTTTTATAAAAGCAATCTGCGAAGAACTTGGAGTACAGGATAGTGTGAACAGTCCTTCTTTTGCTATTGTAAACGAATATCATAGTGCTACCGACCACATTATTTACCATTTTGACTTTTACAGGATCGAAGAGGAGGAAGAAGCATACGACTTTGGTTATGAGGATTATTTTTACAGCGATGCCATGTGTTTTATCGAATGGCCCGAAAAAATAGAAAGCCTATTACCCAAAGAAACTGTTGTTATTCACTTTAGCGAAACTGCCAATGGTACCAGAATCCTTAACATACAATAAGCCCACTATTTTTATATCGGAATAAAAGCAAAAAATTGCTTAAATTGTAATGCTACACTCCAACTACATTCCCTAATTCCAGATAGTACATATTTACATGGATAAGGAAAAAATAGTTTTAAAAATTTGTTGTAAACAGATGAATTACCTTGGAGCACACAATAGTCTAACATTACAATTTTTCATATGGCGTCATTAAGTGAAGAATCAAAGAAATTTCCATTAGGACATGAATTTTATCACCCTAAAGAGGAAATGTTGGAAATAGAAAGCAAACGCAAGCAGCTAAGCATAGGTATTCCAAAGGAAGAATACAGAGGCGAAAATCGAATCTGCCTTACTCCTCAATCTGTAGAGATATTGGTAAACAACGGACATGAAGTTCTCTTGGAACGAGGTGCTGGATTGGCTTCCAACTACTCCGATAAAGAATACAGTGAAAATGGCGCTATGATTATGAATGAGAAAAAGGAGATTTACCAATGCGATATGATATTGCAAGTCTCCCCTTTATCGAATAGCGAAATAGACATGCTCAAGGGAAATCAAATCCTGTTTTCGGCATTACAGATCAAGAGTCAGTGTGGTGGGAATATCCGGAAGCTGATGCAAAAAAAGGTAACTGCAATTGCCTTAGAACTGATTAAGGATGAGGATAATTTCTTTCCGGTAGTGCGTTCAATGAGCGAAATAGCAGGTATATCCTCCATCATGATCGCCGGAGAATACCTGAGTAAAGCCCACGGAGGAAAAGGCGTAATGCTTGGTGGTGTTACCGGAATCACACCTACTGAAATTATCATTTTAGGCGCAGGAACAGCTGCAGAATATGCCACCCGATCGGCTTTAGGATTGGGTGCAATGGTTAAAGTATTCGACGACTCCATCTACCGATTGCGACGTTTGGAGAATCATTTAGGTCATCGGGTATTTACTTCTATCTTCCACCCCCAGGTCTTGGAGAAAGCGCTTGCTTCAGCAGATGTGGTGATCGGTGCGGTACGTGGAGAACGAGAAAATGCCGGATTCATGGTAAGCGAGGAAATGGTACAAATCATGAAGCCGGGATCCTTAATCATCGATCTAAGCATAGACGAAGGTGGCTGCTTTGAAACTTCTATGATGACCACTCATCAGGATCCTATTTATAAAAAGCACGGCGTTATTCATTATTGTGTTCCCAATGTTCCATCACATGTATCCAGAACTGCATCCTTAGCCTTGAGCAATATTTGTGCTCCATTATTACTTAATGTTGGTCAAAACGGTGGGGTGCTACAATTTATTAAGCGCGATAAAGGCATGAGACATGGCACTTATTTGTATCGTGGAATACTTACCAATCAGCGTTTAGGAAATACCTTTGGAATACTTGCTAAAGATATCGATCTCTTGCTTGCTGCGATGTAAGGCGGATAGAATCCTTGCCTAATACTTTTTCCACGGCATAAGCAAATCCATCGTTTATTACATTTTTGGTGAGTGGATATTTCAATTTTAATTCCTGTGGGGCATTTTCTACCACAAAAGCATATTTGCCCCATTCTAATAAATCAATATCGTTATAATCATTACCAACAACTATTGATTCCTCTCTCGACACCTCCAAATGATTGCACAACCACTGGCATCCAAACCCTTTAGAAATATGTATCGGAAAAATCTCCATCCAAATGGATTCGTGATCGAGTGGAGAGGTGGCTCTTATAATTTTTATATCCTGGAATTTAGTTTTTAATTCTTCAAAGCCATCCACCTTATTCGGCAGGATAACCAGGATCTGGCAAGCATCTCTCCTGCTATCTTCCATTTTTCCAATAGGAGTAGCAAATTGCTTGTAGAGACTTAATCTTCTATCAAAATCCGGATTTTTTTTACCACTTTGATAATACCAAAACTGATGATTCAGAGGTATTGGATCTAAAATCATAAAATCGACCTCCTGCTTCATCAAAATTTCAGCTAATTCATACACTTCTCCTGCTTCCAGCTGCTGCGAATATATCAACTCTTTGTTTTCCCATTTCATGATTCCGGCTCCCGAAGAAAAAATCAGATAGTCAATAGGAAAGTCTTCGGGCAAAACGGCCAAGGCAGAATATAAAGTACGACCAGTAGCAATTACACGGATGATTTGCTCCTGCCCTAAACCTTCGAGGCATTCGTAGTTTTTTTTACTCACTTCTCCACGCGATGGAAGTAAGGTTCCATCTAAATCAGTAACAACAATTTTTATTTTATCAGCCATACACCATGATTACAACAAGTGCTAAAATTACATTTTTATGCCGACAATTGTTCGGAGATGGATGTTGAATTGTAATGTAAATATTCAATCTGTTAGCAGATACAATACTTAAAATCGACCCATCGTATTATCATCTTTAAAGCTCTTTTCCAACTCGTTTCCTTGTAGCCGGATCCACAATCATTCGGGCCGATTTATACGATAGATAAAACTCCTTATCCTCTTTCAATAATTCCATTAAAGGATCGACTTGGTTTTTTAAAATCTGATACGCTTCCGCGATCTCCACTTTCAACATCAAAATGGTCGTATGTCTTTCCGAAATCAGCTGGCGAGGTTCTGTCATCAACTTTTCGAACTGATGTATTTTAAGCTTCAACTCATGTTTCATCTCTTGCGTTAAACCAAACTCTTGTAATTCTTTAAAGATGGGCTTTATCAATTCCAATAGATTCTTCGCATAATCCAGCAAACGTAGCTGAGGCAATTTCTCGCTTAGCTCACTTTTTGAAGTAATTAAATAAGTCCGGATATTCTGCTTTTTGCTGATAAACGCATAAGCTTTTAAAACACTACCCACCTGGTGAGCTGCATCTACCAGTTCTTGCTGCGCCAAATTTTTATTTCCGGATGGTTTGCGAGGAATACTCTGTCGTTTCTCAATTAAGGACTCTATTTTCAGAACTCTTTGTTCTAAATCGAGCACTGTTTTCACCAGCATAGAAATACTTTTATACTTCTCCTGATTATTCTTTAAAGTCAACATAACCTGTCGTAGGGCATTGTAACGGGCATTGGTTCTTTTATCCATTAAAATCAATTTTTAGGGAAATATTACCCTGTTATTATTTCCCTCTAAATTAATAAATACCGACAACTTAACAACACAATTAATCGGGATATTGTCAACTACTAACAACACAATGTTTATATCCATTATTATATTGTCGTACTCTATCGGGATTATCATTTATCCTGTCTGGATAAAGTTTTTATCTGATTATTGGATCAATTATTTAAATATGTGAGTGAATTAATACAATAACATTCCGTAGTAGTTCAATGATCTATCGGCACTATTCATTTCATCATAGTATTTAAGAGCCGGGATAAAATTTTTATCTGCCGAAACTCTCAAGAAAGCTTCCATTCCAATCGTACAGTCGTTTTATATAAGCTCCCGGCGATATAGGAGAAACCAACTTCAACTTATTGGATACTTCACTCCTTATCTTTTCGAAATAACTGCACCAAATGTAGCCTGCCTAAAAATAAGCTCTCACCTCCATACTCCCCACATGAATGGTTTTACCACCCTCGCTTTGTCTGCCATTATAGGTAATATTCAATTGAAAGATTTTAGACAATTGCTGATTGTATCCCAGGTTCCAACTGGCATTTTTCCCGGGCAGGAACCCTTCCAGCATCTCGTAAGCCACAGAAGTATTGGAATCGGCATTGAAATCGATATTCAAAAAATTAATACTGGCCATCAACTTGCCCGATTTGTCGAAAGCATAATTACAATCGGCGCCAATATTGTGCGTAGTAGATTGCTCTGTACCCAAATGGTTCTCCTTTTGCTGATAGGTATAATTCAATCCAAACTGAAAAGCAAGCGTTGCCTGAAATTTAAGTTTCAGTTCATTCTTCAGCTCCTTTAATTGGTAATCCTTATCGGTAAAAAATTCATTTGCCAGACGCTTCTCACTCCAATCTATCCTGTTGGTAAGCAAATTTGAATTTCCAATTTTCCAGTTCAGGCGAAAACCATCCTGATTAAACTTGCGTCTTTCAAATCCTTGTGTGAGCAACTGTTTACTGTCACTGCTTAAATGAATCACATCCCAACTGGTTGGCGATTTAGCCTTTTTATACGACAAGGTATTCTGAAAACTGGAATGAACCGTTAGCAGCTGATCATTTGTTGCGCGGGAACGAAAAGGGTTGGCATAAAGGTTAAAATCATTATTCAAACTTTTTCGCGATATCCGATAAGCAAAACGATTGCTAAAACGCGACAGAAAGCCCACTACTTTCCTTTTCGATTTTAAGTGCTTTAAGCGCAGATAAAAGATCTGTCGGAATTCGCTGGTATATACTTTTTGGTAATTATTGGTGCTGGTAGCCACCCTAATGTACCTGGCCTCATCCTTAAAGCTGGCGATTTCAAATTCGTTTAGCTCCTTTATATCGTTGCCATTGTAATCCGACCAACGATAAACGCCCTGTCCGGCATTCACCTCCACATAAGCAAATTCCATCTCGCTTTCCAATCCCGATCCCAGTTCGTAATAAGTAGAAGATTGCAGCAATCCTTTGGCGATTCGAGCCTGATGCTCCAGTTTGCCGAGAAATGTATTTTCGGGTTTTTCATCCGTATAGCTATCGTCCAATATGGACAGCTTGCGGTAAACCGTTTCTACTTTAAGTTGATTGTTTCGATTCTTTTTCAGCCAAAATTCCGCACCAAAATCCTGCGACTCACTTTGTGCCTTTAAATCTTTCTTCTCCGGCAAAAAATCTTTTCGCTTACGATAATAGACCTGAAAGGTATTGATAGCAGAATCTCTGCTGGCAATAAAAAACTTGTAGGAATAAAAGGAAAAGCTATTCGGCTGTAACAGTCCGGATTCCTTTTGCTCCCATCTATTGTTTTCATTTTCGGTTTCCACTCCAATTTTTACAAAAGATAAGGCATAAGAAGTATTCAGGCTGTGGCGATAAAATTTACTCTTCAACTGCTCCTGATCCGTTGTTAAAGCATTTCCCGAGAACTTCATCGTCCATCTTTTTTTATCGTAATTTAGATATACACCATGTTTTAATCCTTGATAAGCAGAGGCTTTCTGCAGGAAGGCTATTTCGTAACTTACAGCTCCCCAATTTTCATTCGAAAACGCATTCTGCAGGGAATAGTAATCCTCATCCAAATCCATCAGCGATGCAGAAATATTCCAATCTCTTTCAAATTCCACAGTTCTGAAATTCTCTATCGCCTCAAACTCTTTCTGGATATGATGATAACGAAAAGTGCTCTTCATCTGCTTTACGGTATCTGCAAAAGCACTCTTCTTTTGAATAGAAAAATCTACCGCCAGTCCCTGATTATCGCTATCATCCAAAGCAGAAAAGGTATTTACATCCCTATTACTCCATGCCAACTCCA
Source organism: Ancylomarina longa (assembly GCF_003996985.1). Classification (GTDB taxonomy): domain Bacteria; phylum Bacteroidota; class Bacteroidia; order Bacteroidales; family Marinifilaceae; genus Ancylomarina_A; species Ancylomarina_A longa. Next base: position 9,376 of record NZ_RJJX01000012.1, on the reverse strand, counting down.
TTCGGGTACTCAGATTTCTATTCAAATGATAATCGGCACCCAAAGTCATCATCTGCTGTTTTTGCGGGGCTATTAACTGTACTATTGGCTCAAAATCTCCTTGCAAAATACCGTTTACCGGATTCACCCATTCATAAACCCTTCCGTTGGTGGCAGAATTTACTTGCCTGTAATTTCCTTTACTACTTCCCACGAAAGAAAAATTCACCCGATAAATGGCACTATCTGCATTGGTAGAATATTCATATACTTCGTATTGCTGCTCATCTATCTGTTTCGTTATTTTTCGATATAACACAAAATCATTAGAATATTCAACCTGCTGCACATTAGGAACACGAGCCAAATTCAACTGATCGCCAACGCTTGCAAGCAGCTGTTTGTTTTCATCACTCAAAGCCTGATCAATACTTTGATTCTTACTATCCTGTTCCTGATAAAAATTGAACCAGATTTTACCGGCTTTCGTCTTGTATTCGTTGCTGTTGAAAAGAAGGTAACGAGCATAGTTTTCTTCCGAATACTCAAACTCCACCACAATTCTGGTATTTCGGGTAATTGGCTGATTGGTAGTAAAGGTCAACTCCGCCGTATTGTAATTAATCACATAATCGTTCTTCTCCCCTCTTACCAAACGTTTTCCATCTACAAACACCTTCTCCGATCCGGACAAAACAATTATATAGGTCTCCCCATTCGCGCCAGTCAATCGATAGGGACCTTGCACTCCTTCCGAACCAGGCATCTCCAGTCTGTTAAATTTTCCTTTTGCGATAGAGGCACTAATAGTAGATTTTAATTCATTGCCGCTTTTTTTGCCTTTGACGATCAAACCCGAAAATCTACCTCCCTGCACTTTTTTATAAAAACGCATGTACTTTCCCGTAGGCGATTCGAGCTCATAATCCCCCAGAGTAAGTTCTTTGGTTTCATCGTAAAGCTTGATATAGATTCTATCGAAATCCTGAATAGTTTGGGTATTTCCATCAGGTTGAATGGGAATATTATTATCCGACATAGCGGCCAAAATGTTCACATCATCCGAAAGCTTTCCCGATAATTGCAAATTCAGATTGGAATTCACCACCACATCCTGATTATTCCCAAAAGAAATAGCACGAGAGTAATTGCCTTGCTTTTCCAATTGTCCATTCCCCAGTATGCCAATTCTATCGGAGGAATGATCAAGCGAGTAAATTCGAGGACTTGCACTACTTCCGGCGAGATTCAATTGCGATAAATCCCGCTGATATATAGGCTTCAAAACATTAAAAGGGTAAATCCGGTAGACAATTCGAGCCGAATCTCCCAATCGTTTTAATTCCTCCGATGGAATCAATATGCCCTTACCGGGATCTATCCGGTACCAACTCTTATCCACCTCTCGCTGTTGATGAAATACTTTTACGCTTGCAGGCAATATCAATAAAGAATCCAATGCAATACTATCCTTACGAACAGATATATACTTACTCCTCAAATTGTTCTGCATTTGAGCAAAGCAATTTGCTGTAAATAAAAACAGCAATATGAGTAGGATTCGGCTTTTCAACAGTCTTAATCTTCTTAGGTTCAGGTCTGGGTCAGGGAAAATAAGTTCGTTCTACTATTAACGAAATCTAAGGTTTAAAATTATTAGTTTTGCAAGGAATAAAGATAATGAACCTGAGACGTTAAACATTAATTTTCTTCCATTATGGTTTTCCTATACAAGATTTCTATCCATTTGTATGTTTTCCTTATAAACATAGCATCACTTTTTAATCCAAAAGCCAAACAATGGGTAGTTGGGAGAAAAAACATTTGGAAGGAAATAGAAAAATCCTTGCAAGGAGAGAATAAATTGGTTTGGTTTCATGCTGCTTCCCTAGGGGAATTTGAGCAAGGACGCCCGGTTATCGAAAATTTTAAGGTGGCTTATCCCGATTATAAAATATTACTCACCTTCTTTTCTCCTTCGGGATATGAAGTTCGCAAAAACTATGAGGGTGCTGATTTTATCTTCTATCTACCAGCAGATTTCCGCAAAAATGCCAAACAATTTATGGATTTGACTCAGCCCAAAATGGCTTTCTTCATCAAATACGAATTCTGGCATTATTATCTAAAAGAATTAAAAGACAGAAATATTCCCACCTATATTTTCTCTGCTATTTTCCGTCCCAACCAACTATTTTTTAAATCATACGGCACTTTTCACCGAAGAATGCTTGGTGCATTTACCCATCTTTTTGTACAAAATCAGGAATCTAAGAATTTACTTCAGGGTATTGGACTTGATAATGTCAGCATCACTGGGGATACCCGCTTCGATCGTGTGTACAGCATTGCTACCAGTTCTAAAACACTTCCCGAGATGGAAAACTTCAGCAATGCCAGACCCGTTATAATTGCAGGAAGCACCTGGCCAAAAGATGAGGACAATATTATTCGTTACCTAAATACAAGCAAGTCTGATTATAAATACATCATCGCCCCACACGAGGTAGACGAAGGTCATGTGAAAAATATTGTATCGAAGATCAACAAGAAATGGGTGCGCTATACTCAAGCCAGCAAAGCGGAAATAGAAGCTGCCGAAGTGGTAGTGATCGATTGTATTGGGGTGTTGTCCTCTCTTTATCGATATGGCGATATTGCCTATATTGGCGGAGGCTTTGGCAGAGGAATACACAATACCTTGGAGGCTGCAACCTTCGGTTTACCCATTCTTTTCGGGCCTAATTATCAAAAATTCCAGGAAGCAAAAGATCTGATAGCAATCGGAGCTGCTTATTCTTATGAAAACTACAGAGATTTAGAAAAACATTTCGACAAGTACCATAAAAACACAGAATTCAGACAAACTTCCGGTCAGAAATCCAAAAACTATGTGGATGAAATGAGAGGTGCCAGCAACAAAATTCTCTCCTTAATCCAGTCCTGATTTATCACTTCAAATTTTATTTTTTCAAGATCCTCAATGTTTACTGGAGGTGCCACGATTTTCATGTTTAATTTTTACCAAACATCTGTTTTTGGTGGTGAAATAATTTGTTTTATTCGAATGGTTTTCTTATCTGAATAAGACTAAAAGTTTTTCTTTTAGAAAACTTTTTCAATTTTACAGAAACTTAAACTACTACTAATCTGCCTATTAACATATTTTTGTGGATAACTTTTCTGTAAATTTAATTTTACTTGTTGTACAGAAAGCGGACATTACCTAACTTGCAAAGTACAATTTCTCTCAAAATAAAATCAGCTAAACCTTTGCTACTGAGAGAAAGTAAACCCATGTAAAAAACCACTTTATTTGAATCTGAATGGAAGTAATGGAGAAGAAGCGACAAGCTAAGGAAATGAAAGAAACTTTCGACCCCAAAGAAGCATTTGAGGCATCATTTAAGTATTTTAAAGGAGATGAACTAGCCGCACGAGTTTGGTTGAACAAATACGCGCTGAAAGATTCCTTCGGAAATATTTATGAAAAAACTCCTGATGATATGCATCGACGAATTGCAAAAGAGATTGCAAGAGTCGAAAAGCAATATCCAAACCCTATGACAGAAAAAGAAATATTTTCTGTTTTAAAGGATTTTAAATACATCGTCCCCCAAGGAAGTCCTATGTCTGGTATTGGCAATAAATTTCAGATTGCCTCCCTATCTAATTGTTTTGTAATTGGCAACGATGGTGATTCCGATTCCTATGGCGGTATTATGAAAATCGATCAGGAACAGGTTCAATTAATGAAACGAAGAGGTGGTGTGGGTCACGATTTATCTCATATTCGCCCTAAGGGTTCGCCTGTAAAGAATTCTGCCCTGACTTCAACAGGTATTGTGCCATTTATGGAAAGATATTCTAATTCCACTCGTGAAGTGGCTCAGGATGGACGTCGTGGTGCCTTAATGTTGAGTGTTTCCATAAAGCATCCCGATTCCGAAGAATTCATTGATGCTAAAATGGAGCAGGGAAAAGTAACCGGAGCTAATGTCTCTGTGAAAATTCATGACGAATTCATGCAAGCTGTAGTCGATGGTAATAAATTTACACAGCAATATCCTATTTATTCTAAACAACCTACCTACACCAAAGATATTGATGCAAATAAGCTTTGGAGCAAGATTGTTCATAACGCATGGAAATCGGCTGAACCTGGAATTTTATTCTGGGATACCATCACAAGAGAATCTGTACCAGACTGCTATGCTGATTTAGGATACAAAACCGTCTCTACCAATCCATGTGGAGAAATCCCATTATGTCCATATGATAGCTGCCGTTTGCTCGCGATAAATCTGTATAGTTATGTGGAAAATCCATTCACCAATAAAGCTAAATTCAATTTTGATTTATTCAAAAAGCATGTTGCTTTGGCTCAACGCATGATGGACGATATTATTGATTTAGAATTAGAAAAGATTGATGCAATTATTGAAAAGATAATTTCAGATCCTGAAGATGCCGAAATCAAAAGAGTAGAACAAAAACTTTGGGAAAACATTCAAACAAAAGCAAAAGAAGGTAGAAGAACTGGGGTAGGAATAACTGCTGAAGGAGATATGTTGGCAGCACTTGGCATGCGTTATGGAACCGATGAAGCCATAGACTTTTCTATTGATGTTCACAAAACTATAGCCATCGAGGCATATCGATCTTCTGTATATCTGGCAAAAGATCGTGGTGCATTTACTATTTTCGATGCGAACCGTGAGATTAAAAATCCATTTATTCTTCGATTAAAAGAAGCCGATGAGAACTTATACTCGGAAATGGTAAAATATGGTAGAAGAAATATTGCTTGCTTAACCATTGCTCCTACCGGAACAACTAGTTTGATGACACAAACAACATCCGGAATTGAACCTGTATTTCTTCCTGTTTACAAAAGACGAAGAAAAGTGAATCCTAACGATAAGAATGTTAGAGTTGATTTTGTAGATGAAGTTGGAGACAGTTGGGAAGAATTTGTAGTGTTTCACCATAAATTCGTGACCTGGATGGAAGCGAATGGAATCAATGCAGCCCAACATTTCTCCGATGAAGAAATTGAAGCTTTGGTCGAAAAATCACCTTATTATAAAGCCACCTCTAATGACGTGGACTGGCTTCAAAAAGTTCGCATGCAAGGTAAAGTTCAGAAATGGGTAGATCATTCCATTAGCGTAACTGTAAATCTACCAAATGATGTTTCTGAATCATTAGTTGGTGAATTATATATTGAAGCATGGAAAAGTGGCTGTAAAGGTTGCACCGTTTACCGTGATGGATCACGTTCTGGAGTATTGATTGCCAATGATAGCAAAGAGGAGATGAAAGATATTCCTGAAAAACGTCCGGTTGAATTAGAGGCAGACGTGGTTCGATTTCAAAATAACAAGGAAAAGTGGATCGCATTTATTGGTTTATATAAAGGACAACCTTACGAAATCTTCACTGGTATTCAGGATGACGAAGAAGGTATACTGCTTCCAAAATCCGTAAATAAGGGAGTAATAATCAAACGTAAGGATGAAGAAGGAAATACACGTTACGATTTTCAATTTTGTAACAAACGTGGTTTCAAAACAACCTTTGAAGGATTATCCTATAAATTTGATAAAGAATTCTGGAACTACGCTAAATTAATATCAGGAGTATTACGACATGGTATGCCGATAGAACAGGTTGTTAATTTGGTTGCAGGTCTTCAATTGGATAGCGAAAATATAAACACATGGAAAAATGGTGTGGAACGAGCTCTTAAAAAATATATTCCTAATGGGACTAAAGCGAAGGGCATGGTTTGTACCAGTTGTGGTTCTGAGCATATTATTTATCAGGAAGGATGTTTAATTTGCCAATCGTGTGGTACTTCAAAATGCGGATAATCCATTAACATAGGGCAAACAAAAAGGGAACTTTTTACAAAGTTCCCTTTTTTAGTCTTATTGATAAGAAGTTATTTAACTCCTAGATAGTATTATTTATTACTTTTTTAATATCCAGCAAAATGATTTTGGATTTTTTGCAATTACTTTTTTCTTGAACAAATCCACTTCAAATCTATTCTCAAATTGATTAATTGCTACAGAATATAGATTTTTGTTTCGAATAATACTTGCAGGGTATGCTCTTGAAATCAATTCTTTGCGCAAAATTTCTGCATTATTTAATGAAGTAAAACTACCTGCTATCAAATAATATTTTCCTTTCACAGGAAGTTTAGCCTTTACAATACTTTCACTTAATTTAGGCTCAAATCGCACGTATTCTTCAGGTGGCGAAATCTGAGTGGAAGGAGCTGTTTTCTCTAAAAGTACCTTGTTGTCATTTTGAAACCAACTCATCGATGCAGAACTTAAATTTGGTAAGTTCACCGAGCTCATTGGAATTAAAGCTATAGCTAGTGCAAAAGGTAATATTACAGCTGCGTACCGCAATCTTTTTTCAGAAAATAAAAGTTTAATTTTCTTTTTATCCGTCAACAAAATTTCTGGTACAGAAGAACTCAATTGAGGAATCTTAATTTGCTCCAATCCAAAAGCCTCTGCTAAATAATTTAAGTTCTTTGAAGGTTCAAATTGCAAATTATATCTTCTGTCGTTATAGAAAACTCCTACCTTATCTATGGAAACTTTTTCACCTCTCTGGATTCTTACGCTTATATCCTCAATAAAAAACCGCACAGATTTTTCCGCCTCCACATAGCTTAAGTTTTCAGAATCGGCTACACGATGAATCAACAAACCATCATTTTGAGTCAAATTACGGTTAAACCCTATCGCTTTTTTGGGCGGTAAAAATAGAGATTGATTTTCGTCAATTTCGGCAGGTTGGTAATTAGCCACAAATCCACCAAAACCAGGTAAAATTACACAATCGTGAATAAAGAGTAAATCCGATATATATTTTGATACTTCCAACATAGTATACAAATATAATTAAAAATAAATGTCACTCAAATGGACAATTCACATACAAACAGCAACTCTTTAATTATCAAAGTATTCTGAAAAGAAATATTATTTTTGATATTTAGTAACACTTATCCCATAAAAAGATTCTAATTTTACTTATCAATTTGCAATCAATTATTAAATTATGAAGAAACAAATACTTGTAACTGGAGGGACAGGTTATATCGGCTCACATACTACTGTAGAACTTCAAAAAAATGGATATGAAGTTGTTATTGCGGACAATTTATCTAATTCAAAAATTGAAGTACTAGATGGTATTGAAGAAATAAGTGGAATTCGCCCAATTTTTGAAAAAGTTGACTTAAGTGAAAAAATTGAGACTGATAAATTGTTTGAAAAATATTCAAATCTGAAAGCCATTATTCATTTCGCGGCAAGTAAAGCTGTAGGAGAATCTGTTGAAAATCCATTACTTTATTATAGAAACAATTTGAATTCTCTAATGAATGTTTTGGAAAACATGAAGAATAATAAAGTTTACAATCTTGTCTTTTCTTCCTCCTGTACCGTATATGGTCAGCCGGATCAACTGCCGGTAACTGAATCTACACCAAGAAAAGAAGCAGAATCTCCTTACGGAAATACCAAATCAATTAGTGAAGACATTATTCGTGACACGATTAAAGCCCATCCAGAATTAAAAGGTATTGCCTTGCGCTATTTTAATCCAATTGGAGCTCATCCAAGTGCTATAATAGGTGAATTACCATTAGGTGTACCAAATAATCTAATTCCATTTTTAACCCAAACAGTAGCTGGTATTCGTCCGGAATTAAACGTTTTTGGATCTGATTATAATACCCCGGATGGTTCTTGTATCAGAGATTATATTAACGTAATAGATTTAGCAAAAGCACATGTTGTTGCTATTGAAAGACTCCTGAAAGATGAACAAGATTTTCATTACGAATATTTTAATGTTGGAACCGGAAAAGGAGTTTCTGTATTAGAAATCATCGAAACATTTGAGAGAGCAACTGGAGAAAAAGTACCTCATAAAATTGTGGATAGACGTCCTGGTGATATTGAAAAAATCTATGCAGACACTTCATTTGCCAATAAAACGCTTGGCTGGAAATCTCAATGTACTTTAGAAGAAACTTTGCTTTCAGCATGGAAATGGCAAATAGCAATCGCTCAATTAAAATCTAACTAACAGTCTAAATATTCTACCCCAAAATTAGGCACAGGAAAATTTATAAAAATGAAAAAGAAAATTCTTATTACCGGAGGAGCCGGATTTATAGGCTCTCATGTTGTTAGACTTTTTGTAAATAAATACCCGAATTACCAAATTGTGAATTTAGATGCTCTAACCTATGCTGGTAATTTAGAAAATCTAAACGACATTGATTCCAATGCCAATTATAGTTTCATAAAAGGAGATATTACAGATCTTACCTTTGTTACAGATTTATTTCAAAAACATCAATTTGATGGTGTTTTGCATTTAGCTGCGGAATCTCATGTCGATCGCTCTATTTCTGATCCATTAGCTTTTATTACTACCAATATTGTAGGTACGGTAAATTTACTAAATGCAGCCAAGGAGACTTGGAAAAATAATATGGAAGGTAAAATGTTTTATCATATTTCCACCGATGAAGTATATGGCTCGTTGGGGAAAGAAGGTAAGTTTACGGAAACCACCCCATATGACCCAAGAAGTCCCTATTCTGCTTCTAAAGCAAGTTCAGATCATTTGGTTCGTGCATATCATCACACTTACAACCTTCCTGTAGTGCTTTCCAATTGCTCTAATAATTATGGTGCAAATCAATTTCCCGAGAAATTAATTCCTTTGGTGATTAACAACATCAAAAACTCAAAACCACTTCCAATTTATGGAAAAGGAGAAAACGTGAGGGACTGGCTTTTTGTTGAAGATCATGCTTTAGCTATAGACCTTATTTATCATCAAGGTAAAATAGGAGAAACCTATAATATTGGAGGAAACAATGAATGGTCTAATCTGGCATTAGTTAAAAAATTATGCGATATAATGGATTTAAAACTAGGACAGGAATTAGGCACCGCACAAAAACTCATCACTTTTGTTAAAGATAGGGCTGGTCATGATCTTAGGTATGCCATTGATGCTACCAAAATAGAAAAAGAATTAGGATGGAATCCAAGCATCAAGTTCGAAGAAGGATTTGAAAAAACAATTGACTGGTATTTATCCCATTCAGAATGGTTAGATCATATCTTATCAGGAGATTACGAGAAGTATTACAACCAGCAATATGAAAAAAGATAAAAAAAGAGGCTGTCGATTTAAGAGGGCACTGAAAATCCCCTTTAAATTTCCATCGGGGTGAAAATATATAAGGTTGTAGAATGAGTATTTCACATACTTTTGACTACAACCTTATTTTTTTGAAGTAAATTCCTGGTGCCTCAAATCGACGCTATTTGAGTTTTTATAT
>NZ_RJJX01000105.1 GCF_003996985.1 Ancylomarina longa | reverse complement strand
CGCTAATAAGGCCCATTGATAGGAATATCTGAAACCTGTATATCTTCTCAGTTGTCGGACAAAGAGTTAGCATTACCTGGGAGAGCCTTTGACGGTCATCTGGCTCACTCRAGGAAAGGAWTCTAAGCATCTAAATCACCCGAGGCTWCYTCGWGTAACACTTRAGAATGCTAYCGACGTAGAGGACGTCTTGCTAGCCAGTGACCTGCTGAAATCCGATAGGAACGTAAGAATACTGCTCGACATACCGTACTCTGAGCGCGATATCATACGGAACACCCCTAAAGAATCACGTGAGAAGTTTTTCCRCGGAAGAAACATAATTGTGCAAGGTRTACMGGAAAAYAYGGACCCTASTCAAKCAAMYTCTGAYATYAGGGAATGGAAATTCATYAAACAGTCCTTGAGGCTCAAAMACATACTRRCTCARCATGTGACGAGACTAGCCAAGAAGGATGGTGATTCTAGACCCCGTTTAATGAAGATAACCTTCCCATCTTTCCATATGGCGGCTGCAACTCTGWAAGCAYTTCGTGSCAACAGACGTCGRTTGCCAMCTGKRATCCAYRTGCACCCGGATAGGCCATACGAAACTAGGACCAAACACAAAGGCAAGTTGGGTCTGATCATTCCACTTGTGGACTGTCTAGACGATAAAAAAGTGTAAAGGACAGGGCCTACCACCTCGGCAAACCCTATGTAGGTGGGCTGCCTATCCATTCACGTAGGGCTCATACAGACAAACAGGACGAAGCTCACGCATTCCAAATTGAAAGCATAAACTGCTTATATATGAACG
>NZ_RJJX01000104.1 GCF_003996985.1 Ancylomarina longa | reverse complement strand
GAATGTTGTGTGACCGGTTGGAGTCTGAGCATTGCACCTGATTGATGATTCGCAAAGAGTAATTTGAATGTAATGTTGCTGTGAGCTACTCACATTGACATAAGTAGTATATGACGCTAGTCAGGAACAGAATGGCTGGCAGCAGAGAGACAAGAGGATCGAACAGTAAGCAATGGAAGGAGAATGCAATTTATATGAAAATACATGAACWATGAAGTGTGCGCCATTTTCAGACAATTGACGGTCGTTTTGCGAATTGAGCATTTTCTACATGGTTGTTCGAATTTACYAACAGGTTGTTTATTTGTTGACAAATACAGTCGATTGTTCCCCACTGGTGTTCTTGTTCACTACTTTAATTTGACTATTGACGTTGCAGTCTACTGAATGAGGTTTTCTGACGAAATGAGTAGWATGTGAGGTGTGTGATGTGTATTTGGTGAGATGAGGATAGATGAGTGTGGTTGTGAGAGGATTTAGTGAAATGAAYGGAATTTTGGTGGTGGACGAATCGGCATTGTGCATCAGCTCATCTMTTGTGCTGATGTACGGGTGTGATTGATRATTCGCAAAGAGTARTTTGAATGTAATGTAGTGTGGTTGTGAGAGGATTTAGTGAAATGAACGGAATTTTGGTGGTGGACGAATCGGCATTGTGCATCAGCTCATCTCTTGTGCTGATGTACGGGTGTGATTGATGATTCGCAAAGAGTAATTTGAATGTAATGTGGTGGATAATGAATAAGAGAGAGAGGGAGAGGGAGAGAGAGGAAGAGTGTGTTTGACGCGGAATGTTGTGTG
>NZ_RJJX01000103.1 GCF_003996985.1 Ancylomarina longa | reverse complement strand
TAGCCAATCCTTTGAGCAGATATGGATATTTGCGGTGAGCTTGATTAGCCTGGCTTAAATTTGGTTTGCAATATAACGCATTAATGCCCATTTTCTTCATTAAAGTACGTGTATGACGTCGTCCTATATGATGTCCTTGACGATTCAACAAATCACGCATCATCCGGCTACCTGCAAAAGGGTATTGCATATGTAACTCATCCATACACCGCATTAGCTTCAGATCTGATGCACTCACAGGTTTTGGGCGATAGTAATAACAACCACGGGAGACTTTCAGCAGCTGAGCTTGCTTAGATACTGAAATCTGAAGTGAGTCATCGATTAACTTTTGTGGTTGAAGCGGCCCAGTTTCTTCAACACACCTTCTAAAAAATCAATTTCTAATGCCTGCTCACCGATTTTTGCATGTAGTTTTTTTAGATCGATGGGTGGTTCTGTTGGAGCTTTTGATTGATCGAAAGCTTGCGAGGAAGCTGAAATCAGTTGATTTTTCCAGTCGATAATTTGGTTTTGATGAACATCAAATTCAGCACTCAATTCAGCAAGTGTTTTTTCTGCTTTAATCGCAGCAAGTGCTACCTTAGCTTTAAAATCATTTGAATGATTTCTTCTTGGTCTACGTGCCATAAAATACTCCATATATTGATGTTTATAACATCATTTGGGGAGCAAAATATCACTTATAAGTGTTGTTCAAATTTCCTGATCCACCTCTAGACTATCGAGTGTTCTATTTTGCCATTCTGTCACTTGTTCAATGACAACATCCGTCACCTTACTAATAAGGGAGGCAGATACATCGG
>NZ_RJJX01000101.1 GCF_003996985.1 Ancylomarina longa | reverse complement strand
ATGAACACAAGTGTGAATGATGTTGTGATTGTGCAAGTTAGTGACTGTGTGTGTGTGAGTGTGAGTGTGAGTGTGTGTGGAATGCTGTKGCAGAGAGAGATATAWAGAGGGAGATCGATAGATTGWGTGAGAGTCTGATTGATTGTGAGAGTGAGCGATTKAGTGTATGATTGAATGATWGATTKAGTGAATGAGTGTGTGTGAGTATCTGATTGAKCGTGAGAGTGAGCGATTCARTGTACGATTGAATGATAGATTGAGTGAATGTGTGTGTGTGAGTGTGTGGAGGAGATAATGGTTGATTAATTGTTCGATAGAATGATTGATTTACGAACCATCTAAAATGAGCTTATGATTGCAGAAAACTTATACCTGAAACTCACCGTATGTTTTTGCAGTAGTGTCATCAAATAGGCAYKATTGGAAAGAGACTGATCGTGACAGGTGTGTGTGTGTGTGTKTGTGTGTGATCRACACKTGCTTGCAACTACAACCAAGATAAATACCGAYTATTCACAATGAACACAAGTGTGAATGATGTTGTGATTGTGCAAGTTAGTGACTGTGTGTGTGTGAGTGTGAGTGTGTGTGGAATGCTGTGGCAGAGAGAGATATATAGAGGGAGATCGATAGATTCAGTGAGAGTCTGATTGATTGTGATAGTGAGCGATTGAGTGTATGATTGAATAGTCTGATTGATTGTGATAGTGAGCGATTGAGTGTATGATTGAATGATTGATTGAGTGAATGGGTGTGTGTGAGAATCTGATTGATCGTGAGAGTGAGCGATTCAATGTACGATTGAATGATAGA
>NZ_RJJX01000100.1 GCF_003996985.1 Ancylomarina longa | reverse complement strand
ATTTTTGTCTAAATTTCGGAGTAAACGACCTTCTAGATGCGGTATTTCTTTAGTGATCCTTTCAGGACCTTGGGTTGTCACATGCGTCTGAATTTCATATTTCCGTATGTGGAAAGAAGTATAAATATCACCATATACTAGACACTCACTAATGAGTACCGCATCTTCARAATTGTAWCCTTCCCATGGCATATAAGCYACTAATAYRTTTTTMCCCAAAGCGAGTTCMCCRCCAACKRTAGCRGCACCWTCCGCTAAAATTTGTCCYTTTTTAATRCATTTACCYCGWSGAACCYGRGGTTTTTGATGCATACAAGTATTTTTGTTKGASCGTTGATACATAAYYAATRGAATGCTTAGAGTATCACCATTGCCCGAAAAAACGATCTTCTCAGTGTCAGTATAAAGGATTTTTCCCTCGTGTTCRGCTATMGCGGRAACCCCYGAATCTARAGCCRCTTGGCGTTCCAACCCAGTTCCAACAATGCACTTTTCGGACCGAGAAAGTGGAACTGCTTGACGTTGCATATTAGAACTCATTAAAGCTCGATTCGCATCATTATGTTCGATAAAAGGAATTAGAGAAGCTCCAATGGAAAAATATTGGAAAGGGAAAATGCTTCGAAGATGAACCTCTTCCCATGCGATAGTCAAAAATTCTTGGCGGTATCGAGCTGGAACAGCCTGTTCTTCTTGAATGCCCC
>NZ_RJJX01000099.1 GCF_003996985.1 Ancylomarina longa | reverse complement strand
ATTCAATGTGGACATGCAACAATCAACCTGGTTCATTAGACATCATGATTTACAGTCTGCCAGCAGCTGAATGTGCTGACCACTAAGACAGACTACGACAGAGAGAACTAAATGGAAGGAGAGTGAATGACTGAATGTGAGTGAAGGTGTGATGGAGGGGAATGTGGAATGCTACACGGAGCCCAAGTGAAAACACGAGATTGGATTGAGCACACTGGTCCGATGTGCGTGTATTGTAGGGATCAGACGTTGCGATTGGTTGATAGTGAGACACCAGATTGATTAATGAATCCAATTTGTTCGTATGCTTTGCAATGGCTCACTGTGTCTTACCTCACCTTCTCCACTTTCACGAATCGAGGAATGAGTCGAGGAGAATTGAATTGTTCGAAGTTTCAGTGTGAATTCCCATGACACGTTGTGTGTTTCTTGATACGTGCTGAAGCGAGTGTGTGAATAGAATATTGTCGACATACTGCAAGTGGAACGACTAATCAATATGTCATCGAACATTTTGCTTACATTTTGTGCTTGCCTATCGATGTAGGCACGTGACGGATGCTAGTGTCAGTGGTCGGGAAGTGTTTGTTGGTGTTGATCTAGTGTTGATGAGTGTTGTGTAGATTGGTGTGTGTGTGTGTGTGTGTGTAGATGTGAGAACTTTCCCGTGCCGGGAATCGAACCCGGGCCGCCTGGGTGAAAGCCAGGAATCCTAACCACTAGACCACGCGGGACAACCTACTGTCCAACAGAACAACACACATCATCCATTCACAATTACTAACATGCACATACACCATATGTCCACATACTACTACAGTC
>NZ_RJJX01000098.1 GCF_003996985.1 Ancylomarina longa | reverse complement strand
GAGCGTGTCGACCGCTTCACTTATCTTGGAAGTCTCATCAGCCCTTGTGGTCTGGTGTGTGACGAAATCTCAGCACGGATACAGAAGGCTCGACTAGCTTTCGCCAACTTGCCTCATTTATGGCGGAGGCGAGATATCTGTCTATCAACCAAAGGGCGCGGTTACTGCGCAGCAGTTCGTTCCGTCCTACTTTATGGCAGTGAAACATGGCCGGTAAGAGTAGAGGATATTCGTAGGTTACTAGTATTCGATCATAGGTGTCTTCGAAACATTGCTCGTATATCATGGGACCATCGAGTAAGTAACACAGTTGTTAGGAAACGGGTACTAGGTAAGGATGGCAAATCAATTGATGAAGTAGTGAAACTTCATCAGTTGAGATGGCTGGGACACGTGGTACGTATGCCCAACGACCGACTGCCTCGACGTGCGATGTTCAGTGGTATAGGAGTAGGTTGGAAGAAAGCTAGGGGCGGCCAGACCAAAACATGGCACAAGTCCATGAAGTCACTGACAAGTGGACTGAGTCATGTTGGTAGGTGTAGACTACCTGGTTGGGGACCGCGAGATGATAGCAACCGATGGTTAGAGACCCTGAATGACATGGCTCAAAATCGTTTGCAATGGCGCAGGTGCATCCACTCTTTGTGTTCTCCCAAATTCTAATCTTCTGAATTCTTCATGTCCCTTTATTTTTTCGCTTTCCAAATTTATTTCACTGGATTATACTCCTTGAATAACATCTTCAAACCCTATTTTTCTGATAACAATTTATACTCTTACCATCTCTACCACTACGGAATTTGAATCGACAACTGGATCTCCGTGCTAATGGGGTGT
>NZ_RJJX01000097.1 GCF_003996985.1 Ancylomarina longa | reverse complement strand
TGCTTTTATGATTGAGCGCGTGTCTGAACATCAACCTCATTCCATTATCCTACTGGTTGTAACATTCACTTAATCAATAATTCATCCACACTTGATTGACTCTCAAAAATATATATGGATTTTCAACTCGCATACAAACGCACACACACAGAGAGAGAGAAACAGACACTCGTGATTTCACAGTGTGCTGGCTCACTGTACKCTTGCGGATGTTATTTATSYTTAASAATAAWATATCTRTACAACTGATGTTCAGGCTTCTGAATAATCTCCAGTAAATCCATAATTCTACTAGGAGATTTAGCCYACCTTAAATACCCAGTTAACGGGATATCATTTATTGGAGTCAGATATAGAAGAAATTAGCGTAAACAGTGGACAGGCGTTTCGTCCTAYTGTGGGACTSCTCARCAGTGCRYATSCACGATCCCGCTCRCGGGATTCCAACYCAGGRCMKTCAGTCTCGCGYGCGAACGCTTAWCCTACTGGACCACTGAGCCGGCATCCAATGSTRYYAATGTCTAAYCTCAACCAATCCACSAARWWGYGCGACCATCTTCCATTGTAYTGWGGTAGACACCTGTTTCTACCSGACACSGATTRGYTCYACTGRTCACGGCTTCTCAYCASAACTCCGAGAATTTTCTCACGAAGCTACCACCATATTTATCTAGACCAACTCCTGAGATTGCTCTTATAACACAAAAATCATTCTTTATTTTCATTACTATTTGTTCAATTGGCCCGACGCATCATCATTATACCTACATTTTAACTTTATCCAATTCGTTCATGTTAAATATACATTCATATATACATGATATAAAAGGTTTTAACACACAAGA
>NZ_RJJX01000011.1 GCF_003996985.1 Ancylomarina longa | reverse complement strand
ACCCCTTTCAAAACCCCCGCCTTACGTTTAAAGCGGTGCAAAGATAAATCATTTATTTCCCCATTTCCTAATCCAATTCTTATCTTTTTCCTGCCTCACACCTTAACATCCTGTGAACCTGATCGAAAAATTTTAAGAAAAGTAATTAATAGCGAATAAGCAGGAAGAATACCGAATAAAATACCATTCGCTACTCTGAAGCTCTCCAATTCGAAAAATAGCACATTAGAGATAGAAACGGCATCCTTTTGCGGAGGAACGGAGCAAAAGATATAGTGAATAGCCCGACGCTTTGCCTTTTTTGAAGATAAGGCAAAGGGAAATGCCCATAACAAAATCTCTATATTTTACATTTTTAACTCTTCTTGGAAAAGGATTTTAGGGAGATATACTATCTTCGTGTTAGGAAATTGTTTTAACTCATTAATTCTCTCAAGGTGACAAATAGACTTGTTATTATTCCAACTTACAACGAAAAAGAAAATATAGAAGCCATTATTAGAAAGGTTTTTTCGCTAGAAATAGCCTTTGATATTCTAATTATAGAAGATAATTCACCAGATGGCACTGCTGATATTGTAAAAAATCTGCAAAATGAATTTACAGATTTATATATGGTGGAGCGAAAAGGAAAATTAGGTTTGGGTACTGCCTATATTTCCGGTTTTAAATGGGCTTTGGAACGCGACTATGAATATGTGTTTGAAATGGATGCTGATTTTTCGCATAATCCGGAAGATTTGGTTCGTCTTTATGATGCGTGTGCAAGCAAAGGTGGCGACATGGCTATTGGATCTCGCTATGTTTCCGGTGTAAATGTTGTAAATTGGCCAATGGGAAGAGTACTGATGTCTTATTTTGCATCGAAATATGTACGTATAGTTACTGGAATGAATATTCATGATGCTACTGCAGGCTTTAAATGTTATACACGAAAGGTTCTGGAAACTATTAATCTGGATAAAATCAGATTTAAGGGATATGCATTCCAAATAGAAATGAAATTTACAACATGGAAATTTGGCTTTAATATTATTGAGGTACCAATTATTTTTACCGATAGAACACAAGGAACATCGAAAATGAGTGGTGGAATTTTTAATGAAGCCGTTTGGGGAGTAATAAAAATGAAGCTAAGAAGCTTTTTTACAAAATACGAAAGATAGATTTTCGCCTAAACTATAACTAAACAACCAAATGTCGAGTTTTCTAATTAAAAATGCCTTGATTATCAACGAAGGCAAAAAAATTACCGGGAGTGTGCTGGTAAAAGATCAAATAATTGAAGAAATTTTCACTTCGGTTCCTGAAAAGCAAGAATCGGAATGGACTATTATTGATGCCGAAGGGCAATTACTGCTTCCAGGAGTGATTGATGATCAGGTTCATTTTCGAGATCCGGGAATGCCGCAAAAAGGAAACTTGTATACAGAATCAAGAGCAGCTGTAGCGGGTGGAACTACTTCCTTTATGGATATGCCCAATGTGAAACCACAAACTATAACTCAGGATTTACTTAAGGAACGATACAAACTTGGAGCAGAAAAATCATTGGCTAACTATTCCTTCTATATGGGCGCTACCAATGATAATCTGGAAGAAATTCTAAAAACAGATCCCAAAACAGTATGTGGAATTAAGATATTTATGGGATCCTCAACAGGAAATATGTTGGTGGATAATATTGATACGCTTTCGCAGATATTTGAAAAAGCGCCAATATTGATTGCTACTCATTGCGAGGATACTCCGACTATAGAAAAGAATCAAGCTGAATATTTTAAAAAATATGGTGCTGATATTCCCATGGAATTTCATGGTAAAATAAGAAGTGCCGAAGCTTGCTACAAATCCTCTTCAAAAGCGATTGAGCTGGCAAAAAAATACAACACCAGATTGCATATTCTGCATTTATCTTCGGGAATGGAAATGGATTTATTCGACAATACTATTCCTGCTAAAGATAAAAGGATAACTGCCGAAGTATGCGTACATCATCTTTGGTTTGATGATCGGGATTATTCGACAAAAAAATCAAGAATCAGGTGGAATCCGGCTATCAAAACAAAAGAAGACAAAGATAAACTTTGGGAAGCCTTGCTCGACGACAGATTAGATATTATTGCTACCGATCATGCTCCGCATACAATCGGGGAGAAAGATGGAAACTATTTAAATTCAGCCGGTGGCGGACCTTTGGTACAGCATGCTTTAGTGGCTATGCTGGAACAATCGCATCGGGGAAAAATCAGTATTGAGAAAGTAGTAGAAAAGATGTCTCACACACCTGCTGAAATTTTTCAGGTAGCACAACGCGGTTTTATCCGAAAAGGATATTATGCCGATTTGGTTTTATTGAAAGAGGAAAACTGGACTGCAACCAATGAAAATGCGTTATACAAATGTGGCTGGACACCTTTTGATGGTGAAGAATTTCATTATAAAGTAGATCGGACATTTGTGAATGGACACTTGGTTTACGATCAGGGTACTTTTAATGAAAGCACCAAAGGAATGAGATTAAGTTTTAATCGCTAATCTTAATTTACCTGCAAATAGAACATGAAGAAATGCTATCATACATCAACAGCTCTGATTATTTCAGGGCTGTTTTTATTCAGCTGTCAGCAGGAGAATCATTCTTCTGGAAAAGTCTTTATCGGTGAGAAAATCGCAAATCCAATTATTTATGAAGTTTTGGCACACAACCCTAATCCAGAAGATGATTGGAAAACGGAATGTTTAGCCAACACGGATACCAAAACCATGTTTACTGATATTATCAAAGCTGTACAATCGGGAAAATTAAAAGCTTTTGATTACTACGATAATCATCAGCTAACAAATGAAGAGGTTAGGACAATAATATCTAAAAATAACTTTACCGATAGAATTGGTAAAATTCAGTTTGAAGAGGAATGGTTTTGGGATAAAGCGAATATGTGCCTTCATAAAAAGGTGAATAAAATAATGCTGGCTTATGAATTATATGATTCGACAGGAAAAATTAGAGGCTACAAAGCTGGTTTTGTGGTGCAATTAAATGCTGAGCATATTTAGATACCTGGCTTTTTAACAAACCACACAAGTCTATCTGTTTTCTGAGCGTATTTAATTTTTCTAAGAAATTTAAATTTTACTGATTTTCCGTCTACTTTTGCACCACTATAATTTGAATAGTGTACCGAATTAAGACCTGCAAGCTTAATTTCAGTCACTTCTATCTTGAAACAATTATCATGAAAGTACTATTTATAGATTCTACCCATCCTCGATTGAGGGAAATGCTCGTGGAGGCCGGATTTGATTGCACTTATGCTCCCGAGAAAAACAAAGAGGAACTTTTGAATATATTCCCCGAATTTGATGGGTTTATTATCCGAAGTAAATTTAAGCTGACCAAAACAGAACTAGATTTGGCCACCAAATTGAAATTTATAGGCCGAGTTGGTGCTGGATTGGAAAATATTGATGTCCCCTATGCCGAAAGCAAGGGGATAAGATGCTTTAATGCACCGGAAGGGAATCGGGATGCGGTTGGAGAACACGCAGTTGGAATGCTACTTTGTCTATTCAATAATCTTTGCCGTTGCAATTGGGAAGTGCGACATGGAAAATGGAGAAGAGAAGAAAACAGAGGAATAGAGATTAAAGGAAAAACGATTGGTATTATCGGATATGGCAATATGGGAGCTGCTTTTGCCCAACGTTTAAAGGGTTTTGGCTGCAAGGTAATTGCCTACGACAAATACAAATTCGATTATTCGGATGAATATTGCCAGGAAAAGCAATTGTCCGATTTATTTGAACAATGCGATATACTAAGTCTGCACGTACCGCAAACCGAAGAAACCATGTTTATGGTGAATGATGAATTTTTAAAACGATTCAAAAAACCAATTTACCTGATAAATACTGCCCGTGGCAAAGTAGTTCGTATTGCCGATTTGGTGAAAAATCTGAAAAATGAAAAGGTGAAAGGTGCTTGTTTGGATGTATTGGAATATGAAAAAACCTCTTTCGAGGATTTACATGCGAATGAATTACCCACAGATTTTCAATATTTAATCGAAGCAGAAAATGTGCTACTAAGTCCGCATGTTGGTGGTTGGACACACGAATCCAACATCAAGCTATCAGAAGTTACGGCTCAAAAAATTATCGATGAATTTGGAAAATAATCTCCTTAATGCTTACGAAACAACAAAGCTTCAATTCTATATCGAAATTGAAGCTTTGTTGAATATTCTCCCAAAACACAGATTACAATTCAGCCATTTCAAGAGCTTCCTGCATACTATTAATGTTTCTATTTATTTCTTCAGCAAGATCGAATAAGAATTCTATTCTCATCGGATTCGTCAGCCATTCGTGTGTGGTGTAAATACCAAAGTAAGATTGCTTTCTAAAACCCGGCACAAAATCGACAAGAAGCATATTTACGCCTACTCTGAGTTTTAAAACAAATGCTTTCCGAATTAAATCCTGAATCTTAGTATTGGTAAAGATTTGATTATTTCGAATAGAATCAAACTCTTCGTAAATCACATGGGAATCGAAGCTCTCCTGCCCGATTTTGCAACGGTTGGTCTTGGTAAAAAAATTTAGCTTATCCACAATATCTTTTTTGCGAATACAAATTTTTGTCGATTTAGATAATTCTATCGGGAAGAATACCCCACTATATCTTGCATATCTGTTCATTCGTCGCGAATCATCAAAACATACAAAATAGCTGCTTCTTCCTTTATTATTTGGTATGTATAAAGTTCTGCGACGATAGGTTACAGGATGTATTGCATTCGACGGGTAAAGTTTATCGGTGAATGTAATAAGTCGGTTGGTTTGCTCAGCAAATTCGTTTAACTTTTGAATAGATGATTTTTCTTTTTCCATGTGGTTAGCTTTGATGGTGAATGATTTAGGGTGATAACAACAATTCTTAAAAAACTCTCTGTTCTGAATATCAAAGTCTTAATTTACAGCAAATACTTCTAAGAAACAATATATTTTTCACCTAAGAAGCGATACTTAATTAACATCAAAACTGCCATTAACTTTTATTGCATAGCATATGTTTATGGCAAAAAACACTCTAAAATAGATAAACCTGAGCAGCCTTAATCTTTTTTGTTTCCGTTATTAGAATGAAGCTAAAAATGAAATCCTGTTTGGGAAAAACGACAATTCTGTAGGATAATATAGGGCTTAGATATTGATTTTTAGCTCCCCACATCTGCGCGAAGCAATCGCAATATTGGGACACAGTGCCCACGTATGCGTGGAGGCACTTCAATTGTGGAATGGCATTCCCACAACTGTTCGAACCCAAGCCACACTTGAAGTGAGGTCCGCAGGATTGCAGGAAGCCAAGTCACAATCCGGATGGGCTTCCCACAACTGCGCGAAGCCATCCCAATATTGGGACACAGTGCCCACGTATGCGTGGAAGCACTTCAATTGTGGAATGGCATTCCCACAACTGTTCGAACCCAAGTCACGCTTGAAGTGAGGTCCGCAGGATTGCAGGAAGCCAAATCAATCGTGACTTAGACCTCCGCACGGCTGCGCAGCATAAAGAAATGTCGGGATGAGCTCCCGCACATGTGTTTGCTATCGCGCCACTTTTGACTTGAGCTCCCACGCTTGCGCGGAGTGCTATCCCAATGTTGACTTGAGCTTCCGCAAATGCGGGAAGATCCATTTTATGGGTGTTTCGAACTTCAACCAATTGGTAGGCTCTCTTTCTTTTATTGGCTTCTATTGCCGCACTATCGATAAATGGTATGAAGATGCTACTATTAACTCTCTCCATTTTTTTTCAATGGTATCGGTGAATAATATTGTAACACAAAAAGCAGCATGTCCAAGAGGTGAAGCCCACTAAATAGTCAAAAAAAACTCCGCACAAAGCGGAGTCAATCTATCAAATATTATCATTTTTAAAATCCATAAGCCATTCCAATTCCAAAATAATGGTAAGCTTCATTGGTAAGTTCAATTTCGGCCTCCATAATCATCGACCAGCCATTACCAACGGCAACCCTTATACCTACAGGCACCCAAAGTGGAATTTTGGTTGTCTCACCAAAATTAATATCCATATCCAAACCGGTTATCAACTTTGTTCCCGACACCAATGGAATGCTTACATTTGCAGTGCCATCCAAGCCAAAATCATGAAAATGATGAGCTCCGGCTGAGAGGGATAAATTTTTACTGATCCCGAATTCAAGATCCCCACCATAATAAGTTTCCTCGCCAAAGGCTCCTATTTTTGCACCTAAATCCATATTACGTCCAAGTCCGACACCTGCATGAAAGAACATCTGAGCATCGGTAGTTCCATCATACACCAAAAGCGATGGTTCGAATCCAATTGCCACATCACCGCCTTTTAAAATCCCGGAAGTATTAAAAACCTGAGCATTCACTATGCCTGCTCCACAAATCATTATCAGTACAATTAGTAATCTTTTCATTTTTTATTATTGGTAATCAAATTTAAATTATCAAAAACAAGAAAAAAATATTGCTTTGCAGAGCAAATATCATCTCATTTTATGGTTCAATCTTATTAAAAAGAAAACTGCAAAAGAAGCTATTTTATTGCTATTGGCTGAGTATTCCCATAAAAAAATCCCTTTCAAACTAAGAAAGAGACTCTTTGGCAATTCCGATTTAAAAAGATTCCTTATTAACATTCAGGACTATTAAAGCTTATTACATTCTAATCAATCCTGTACTGTTTTTATACTAACTGTTTTATTCGAAATCAGGCTAATAAATTGCTTTGGCAATTTTACGAACACAATCCGAAGCCATCAAGGTGTAAAAATGCAGAGAAGGCACTCCCTGTTGAATCAGTTCTTTCCCTTGTTGAATTCCCCACTCTACTCCAACTTGTTTTACTGCCTCGTTATTTTTACACTTACGAACTTCGGCAGCCAAAGCCTCCGGGATATCCGTTTTAAATATCTGCGGAAGCGCTGTTAACTGGCTTAATGCCGATAAAGGTTTAATTCCGGGAACTACCGGAACAGTAATACCTGCAGCGCGTACTTTCTGTACAAAATCAAAATATTTCTGATTATCGAAAAACATTTGCGTTACGATATAATCGGCACCGGCATCTACTTTTTGTTTCAGCCAATAAATATCCGAATCCATGTTGGGAGCTTCCTCGTGCTTTTCGGGATATCCGGCGGTACCGTAAGAAAAAGGAGTCTCGAAAGGTTCTACATGCGTTCCATCTAAAAATTCCCCTTTATTTATTTTATTGACCTGATGAATCAAATCAATGGCATATTTGTGTTCTCCCTCGCTGGATATAAACTCATGACGAGAAGAGGAATCTCCTCGCAGAAGCAACAAATCATAAATACCAAGAAAATTTAAATCCAATAGCGCATTTTCGGTTTCCTCGGGAGTAAAGCCACTGCAAATTACATGAGGTACAACCGTAAGTTTGTATTTATTTTTGATTGCTGCAGCTACGGCAACAGTACCCGGACGCTTTCGTGTTATTTTCTTTTCGAATACTCCGTTCTCCGATTCGGTAAACACCAATTCATCGCGATGCGCCGTAATATTGATGTATTTAGGATCGAATTCTTTGAGTTTTTCTATGGTATTAAAAACTTTATAGATACTGTTTCCCCGCAAGGGAGGGAGCAATTCAAATGAGAAATGTGTGGTTTTATTCTCAATTGCCTGGTTTAATAGTTCGATTACTTTCATTGATTAATTGGTCACTGGTTAATAATCGTCGTGGGCTAAAAAAGTCCCTCAACTTTGAAAAAAAGAATCAGCATTTGCTGTTTTCTATTTAATTTAATGTTTATAAAATTGGAGCTAATAATTTTCTAGCCTTCTCTTCGGATATTCCCTTTCGGGATGCATAATCTTTCAGTTGATCCTCTTTGATTTTACCTATGGAAAAATACAAGGCATCGGGATGGGCAAAGATCAAACCACTCACCGAAGCTGCCGGATACATGGCAAAACTCTCGGTTAAAGTTGCTCCAATATTTTCCTTTACCTTCAAAAAATCCCAAAGCACTTCTTTTTCGGAATGCTCGGGTAAGGATGGATAACCAAATGCTGGACGTATTCCCTGATATTTTTCGCGAAGCATCTCTTCCACACTCCAATCTTCACCATTGGCATATCCCCAATCCACTTTACGGATTTGCTCGTGCAACAATTCGGTAAAAGCTTCGGCCAATCGATCTGCCAATATCTTTATCATGATACTATTATAATCGTCGTGCTGAGCTGCGAAATGCTTCAGGCTTTCTTCTATTCCCAATCCCGCAGTCACTACAAAAGCACCTAGATAGTCAATTCTTCCAGACTCTATGGGAGCAATAAAATCACTCAAACACAAACTACTCAAGCCTTTTGCAAATTTCTCCTGCTGACGAATGCAAGTAAAACTAGTCCGTTCTTCACGTCTATCCTCATCACTATAAATTACAATATCATCTCCATCGGCATTGGCAGGAAACAAACCGTACACGGCACTTGCCTCCAATAACTTTTCCTTCTCAATTTTGTCGAGCATGCAATTGGCATCGTCAAATAGTTTTTTAGCCTCCTCCTTTAAATCGGGATCCTCCATAATTTCGGGATACATGCACTTTAGTTCCCATGCTACAAAAAAGAAAGTCCAGTCGATATATTTACGAATCTCACCAATAGAATAATTCTTCTTTACCTGTAACCCTGTTCGTTTTGGCTTATAAATAGGAGCTGATTTCCAATCGATCCTTTCCTTATTTACTCTCGCCTCATCAAGACTATAATATTCTTTCGATTTTTTATTACTGTGTTCTTCTCTTACTTGCTGATATTGCTTTCGTACTTCGGTCAGGTAATCTTCTCTTTTATCTTTATTGCACAGCTTTTTAAAAACACCTACCGATTGCGATGCATCTATAACATGAACTACTCCATGATCGTAATTTGGTTCAATTTTCACTGCCGTGTGTAATTCCGAAGTAGTAGCACCACCAACCACCAAAGGAATATCGAATCCCGATCGTTTCATTTCTTCTGCAACAAAACACATCTCCTCCAGAGATGGTGTAATCAACCCACTTAAACCAATGGCATCTGCTTTTTCGCGTTTGGCAACTTCCAGTATTTGAGAGCTGGACACCATCACTCCCAAATCAATTATTTCGAAATTATTGCAAGCCAAGACTACGCCAACTATATTTTTACCAATATCATGAACATCCCCTTTTACGGTAGCCATCACTATTTTTCCGGCATTGGAAGCCTCCGATAAAGTGTTTTTCTCCGCCTCGATGAATGGCTGCAAATAGGCAACTGCCTTTTTCATCACTCGTGCAGATTTCACTACTTGAGGCAAAAACATTTTTCCGTCGCCAAAAAGCTGCCCTACGATATTCATGCCATCCATTAAAGGTTGTTCGATTACATCCAAAGCCCTCGGATAGCTTTTTCTGGCTTCTTCCACATCGGCTTCAATATAGTCGGTAATTCCCTTTACCAAAGCATAAGACAAACGTTCGGCACAAGCTTTCTCCCTCCACGCATCGGTTTTCACCTGTATTTTTCCTTCCGATTTCAGTCCCTCTGCAAAGTCAATTAGTATTTCGGTAGCATCCGACTTACGATTCAGAATTACATCCTCTACTTTCTCTAGTAGCTCAGGATCAATTTCATCGTAAATTTGCAACATTCCCGGATTCACAATCCCCATATCCAAGCCAGCTTTGATGGCATGATATAAAAATACCGAGTGCATTGCTTCCCGTACTGTATTATTCCCACGAAACGAAAAAGACAAATTGCTAATTCCTCCACTTATTTTTGCATATGGCAAGTTCGCTTTAATCCATTTTACTGTTTGGATATAATCTACCGCATAATTGTTGTGTTCCTCAATTCCGGTAGCAATAGCCAATACATTTGGGTCGAAGATGATATCCTCGGCAGGAAAACCAACTTCTTCGGTTAATATTTGATAAGCTTTACTACAAATAGCAATTCTCCGCTCATAGGTAGCGGCCTGACCTTTTTCATCAAAAGCCATTACCACCGCAGCAGCTCCATATCGCTTAATCTGCTTTGCATGAGCAATAAATTCATCTTCCCCTTCTTTCAGCGAGATGGAATTTACCACACATTTTCCCTGCACACATTTCAATCCTGTTTCCAAGACAGACCATTTCGAAGAATCAATCATTATAGGAACTCTTGAAATTTCCGGTTCCGACACCAATAATTTCAAGAAAATCTCCATCTCTTTTTCAGCATTCAACATGGCATCATCCATATTCACATCGATGATTTGAGCACCATTCTCGACCTGCGACCGAGCTATGGAAAGAGCCTCTTCGTATTTTTCCTCCCGAATTAAACGCGCAAATTTCCGCGAACCTGCAACATTGGTACGTTCCCCAACATTCACAAAATTACTAAGTGAATTAATGCGTAATAGTTCCAATCCGCTCAACCGGGTTTCCTTTTCAATTTCAGGTATTACCCTTGGTGCAGCTCCTTTCACAGCCTCCGCCAATGCTTTGATATGCTCGGGACGTGTGCCACAGCAACCACCAACAATATTAATTTTTCGACCTTGCAGCAATTCCTGCAAATCGCTTCGCATGGTTTCCGGCGTTTCGTCATATTCTCCCAATTCATTTGGCAACCCGGCATTGGGATATACACTTACATAAACAGGAAGCAGTGTATCCAGTTGCTGAATAAACGGCACTAAATCTTTCGCACCAAAAGCACAATTCAGTCCAATACTCAACAATCGGTCATTCTTCATAGAAGTAACGAAAGCCTCGAGTGTTTGTCCGGACAAAGTACGCCCGCTTCTATCGGTAATGGTTCCCGAAATCATGATGGGAACATCAAGTCCACGCTCTTCCAGTAACTGATCGGCAGCAAAAATGGCAGCTTTGGCATTTAAAGTATCAAAAATAGTTTCGATCAGTAATACATCTACGCCTCCATCAATCAAACCTCTTATTTGTTCGGTATAAACTGCTACTAAATCATCAAAACTCACATCCCGATAGCCCGGATCTTCTACCTTGGGAGACATAGAGGTTGTTTTGTTGGTAGGACCAATGGAACCTGCTACCCATCGTGGGGTATTCAGGTCGATTGCGTTCATCTCCTCCACAACTTCTCGTGCATTTCTAGCTGCCACCAAATTCAGTTCATATGCCAATTCTGATAATTGATAATCAGCAAGTGAAATAGCATTGGAATTAAAGGTATTGGTCTCGATAATATTTGCTCCTGCCACCAAAAATGCCCTGTGAATATCCTTAATTATCTCCGGCTGGGTCAGACTCAACAGGTCGTTATGCCCTTTCTGATCACATGGAAAATCGGCAAAGCGATCCCCACGAAAATCAGTCTCTCCCAATTGGTAAGACTGTATCATGGTTCCCATGGCTCCATCTAATACCAGAATTTGTTTTTGTAATGTTTCTTTTAAGGCTGTCAATTCTTTACTCCTTTCTATAATTTAAAAACCATTTCTAATAGCATCCCTATTCTAAATTTTCCTGAAAAGAAAAATCCCGCAAGGCACTTTCGAATTCCTTCTTAGGGATATGGGGGAAATTCCAATTCGTATCTATCAGATAAATGGCCGTATTCCTATTCTTTTGTTCTCCCAACACATGATGCTTAAACTGTATTTCCTTAATAGTGGCTGAAGTATAATGCCGAACGGTAATTAATTCCAGATTTTCGGTTATTTCAACCTCATAATATTTCTCCAACTCAACAGCTAGGTCTTTCCAATTTCTTGCCGAAGTATTTACACAAAAAACAAAGCTAACGGCTGTGTTTTGAGTAAAATTAAGCTTTATTCTAAATTTTGTCACAAGCGAAAAGATAAAAACCATGTCTTTCTCGCTTATGAATGAAAAATTTAACGGTTTCAAACTCACCAAAACCTGTTGCTTTTTCACAATGTAATTGGGAAGCAAAGGCTGTGGTCGCTCTCCTTTAGTAATTAAAGTGCCATTCTGATTCGGCTCTATAAACGATTTCACCCACAAAGGAATTTGTTTTGCCTGCAATGGCTTGATTGTTTTGGGATGAATTACGCTTGCTCCATAATACGATAATTCAATGGCTTCGTGATAAGGAATGGTGTCCAACTTTGTGGTGTTCTCAAAATAATCCGGATCGGCATTCAAAATACCAAGTACATCTTTCCAAATAATCATTTTTTCTGCATCCAACAAGTGAGCCAAAATTGCAGCCGTATAATCCGAGCCTTCCCTACCTAAAGAAGTTGTATTTCCTTTCGGATCACTGGCGATAAAGCCTTGAGTAATGTAAAGGGTATTCTGGTTTTTAGTGAATCTCGTACAGACCTTCTCTTTAGATGATTCCCAAAGAATATTGGCATCTACATAATTGTCATCTGAATCCAGACAAGTACGTACATCAACCCATTCATTGTTTTGTCCTATCTGATTTAGATAAGCTGACACAATAGTAGTGGAGAGTAATTCCCCAAAACCGATCACCTGATCGTATTCAAAATTGAATTGATCAGATGATGGCTTGGTAATTTTGGTTTCCAGCTCGATGAAAAGAGCGTTCACATCGGTAAGGACTTGCTCGGGAACTTCTTCGAATAAATCATGAATCAGGGAAGTGTGGTTTTTCTTCACCTGATTCAGAAGTTCTCTTAGCTTATCATTACCGGAAAAATAAGCTTCCACTAGTGCTTCTAACAAATTGGTAGTATTCCCAATTGCAGAAATCACAACTGTGAGCGGACACTTTGCATTGCCAATGATTTGACAAATATTTTTAATTCCCGAAGCATCCTTTACCGATACTCCTCCAAATTTATATATGATCATTTTTTCTCCTCTTTTATCAAACAGATAATATCAAAAGCCTTTAAATAAAGCCTACTCCTCGCCCAAATAAGCAAGGAATATATCTTTCCCTATTATCTGTTGACGAATCTTAAGCAGATCGTTTAGATTTAGAATTCCTATCACATAGTTAAAATCCTTCCCGATTAGGGATTCAGAAATCTCTTTAAAATCAAACAAATCCAAATCGTTTTTATCGTTATATCTTAAATACACTTTAACCTCCATATCATTGGTATATTCCAAACCACCGTAATATTTTAGTTTTTTGTATTCATATTTATAGTTGTATGCCAATGCGGTAATATCCGATAATACTGCAGAACCTGTAGGATGCGCACCTGCTCCTTTTCCGTACATAAACTGATTGTCGTAAAAATTTCCTTGTATCAAAACCCCATTATAATGACTATCTACGGTGTAGGCATGTTCTTCAGGTTTTACGAATTTAGGTATCACCAAAAGATTCACCTTATTGCCATTTACCTTAGTTACTTTTCCTATCAAGCGGATTTTATATCCCTTTTGAGATGCCAGTTCGATATCCTTCACACTTAAGTTGGAAATTCCGGAATTAAATACCTGATTGGGATGTACAAATAATCCAAATCCATGAACAGTAAGAATAATCAGCTTATACAAGGTATCAAATCCATCCACATCCGAAGTGGGATCGCTCTCGGCATAACCCAATTCCTGTGCTTGTTGCAATGCTACTTTATAATCCAGATGATCGTTAAAAATCTTAGTTAGGATGTAATTCGAGGAACCATTCAGAATTCCGCTAACCGATTGTAACAAATCATTGTCGTAATACTCTTCCAGATTGCGAATAATAGGAATACTCCCACAGGCCGAAGCTTCGTATACAAAGGAAACTTTGTATTGCCATTGCAATTGAATTAGTTCTTCGATATGATATGCCAGCATTTTTTTATTCGCCGAAACCACATGTTTTCCATTTTGCAAAGCCGTTTTCACAATTTGATAAGCTGCATCCGCATCATCAATCAATTCTGCTACCACATTAATTTCAGGATCATTTAAAATATCATCCGGATTAAGAGTAAGAATTTTGGAATCCAATTCTCTTTCTTTATCCGCATCCTTCACACATACTTTCACGATGGATGCATCCAGTCCTTTACTATTTTTTAGAACGTGAGCCAATCCGGAACCGACAACGCCATATCCGAAAACTCCTATTTTTAGTTTATTGCTCATTGTTTTTACTTTCGATTAAAAAGGATTCTAATACTTTGCTTAGTTGTTCTTGTTCCAGAAGGAATCCATCGTGTCCATAAAGGGATTTAATTTCCAGAAAGGATGCATGAGGGATATGTTTTGCCACAAAGCGTTGTTCATCAATTGGAAATATCTGATCCGTATTCACTCCAATTATTAAGGATCTGGATTTAATTTGACCCAAAGCCGCAACTAAACCATTTCTCCCTCTACCCAGATCATGACTATCCATTATTTTGGAAAGATGCCAATAGGAATAAGCATTAAATCGCCGGGCTAATTTCTCGCCCTGATAGCGTTGATAGGAGCTTGCACGAAAATCATCGGTCTTATCCTCCTCATTTTCCTGTTGCGAATGATCGTAAGTTGCATAGGTTCTATAGCTTAATAAGGCAATGGATCGTGCTACCCTCATCCCATCCAAACCAGCTTTTTCGTTAGATTCTTTCCAACTGGGATCTACCTCTACAGCCATTCGTTGCGACTCGTTAAAGGCAATTCCCCAAGGCGAGTGTTTAGCATTCGAAGCCAAAACCACCAGATTATCCAACTCACCATTCAATAAGTACGCCCATTCCAAAGCCTGCATTCCTCCCAGAGAACTACCAATCATCATTTGAATGCGTTCAATCTGAAGGTGCTTTCGCAGTATTTCATGTGCAGCAACCAAATCACGCACCGTTAATTGTGGAAAATCATGATAATATGCTTGTCCGTTCTCCGGATTTTCGGAAAGTGGTCCGGTAGTTCCGTAGCAAGAACCAAGGAAATTGTCACATACAATAAAATAATCCCTCGGATTAAAAAGATCATTCTCCCCAAATAAGCCTTTCCACCAATCAAAAACATCAGAATTGGCTGTAAGTGCATGACAAACCCAAATCACATTATTCCTTTTGGGATCATAATTCCCATAGGTGTGATAGGCTATTGTCAACTCCTTCAGACGCTCACCTGATTCAAGTTGCAGACCTTCTTTATGGATATAATATTTTGAATTCACGCTTTGTTGATTTTGCTTGTTTATTGTTTTGTGAAATTTGCACAGGAGTTTTATACCTATACAAACATTGGAGTACCCGATCGAAATACCAATTCTAAAATCAATCTTCCGATCGGATTTTCTAAAGAACTAATTGATTGTTTCCACATTAATGGCTTTCTCTACTGCTTGTTTGATATCGGCTTTAATGTCTTCGATATGTTCTATTCCTACAGAAATACGTAACAAGCCAGGTTCTACCCCCGAATCTTTTTGTTCCTCCAAACTCAATTGCTCGTGAGTAGTAGAACTAGGGTGAATGATCAAGGTTTTAGCATCTCCCAAATTGGCAACATGAGAAAGTAATTCTACTCCATCCACCAATTTATCAGCAACCTCTTTACCACCTTTTACTTTGAATGTCAGTACCGAACCAGCACCCTTCTTGAAATATTTTTTTGCTTTTTCGTAGTACGGACTAGATGGCAAACCAGGATAATTCACCTGCTCCACCCAATCCTGATCTTGCAACCATTCGGCTAAAGTCTGCGTATTTTCCACATGTCGGTCAAGTCGAAGCGAAAGGGTTTCCAGTCCTTGCAAAAGCAGGAAGGAATTAAACGGACTTTGGCTGCAACCATAATCTCTTAATCCTTCCACTCTGGCACGAATAGCAAAAGCAATATTCCCAAATGGTCCGTCAGCACCAAATACATCCCAGAATACCAAATCGTGATATCCTTCGGAAGGTTCTGTGAACTGAGGATATTTTCCATTTCCCCAATTAAAGTTTCCACCATCTATAATTACACCGCCCACAGCTGTTCCGTGTCCGCAAATCCATTTGGTGGCCGACTCCACTACCACATTAGCACCATGTTCCAATGGGCGAAACAGATAGCCACCGGCACCTAAAGTATTATCCACAATAAGTGGTAGATCGTATTGTTTTGCAATAGCTGCCACCTCATCAAAATCGGGAATAGAGAATTTGGGATTTGGCAATGCTTCCACATAAATTGCTTTGGTTTTGGCATCAATCAAGGGAATGATGCTTTCGGGATGATCGATATCCACAAAACGACATTCAATTCCCAGTCGTTTGAACTGTACCTTAAACTGATTATAAGTTCCACCATAGACTTGAGCCGCACTCACAAAATTATCACCACTCTCTAAAATATTGGTTAGCGCTAAAAATTGAGCTGCCTGTCCGGATGCAGTTGCTACTGCAGCAACGCCCCCTTCTAAAGCGGCAATTCTCTTCTCAAAAACATCATTGGTTGGATTCATCAAACGGGTATAGATATTCCCGAATTCCTTTAATCCAAAGAGATTGGCCGCATGTTCCGAATTATTGAATGTATAAGCGGTGGTTTGATACAAGGGTACTGCTCTTGAGTTAGTTGTTGCATCAATTTCCTGTCCTGCGTGTAGTTGTAATGTTTCGTATCTTAAATTTTTCGACATAGCGATTCTATATTTATTTGGTTAATTCCTTGTCAGATAAAGCGTAATTGTCACGATTCATCCAGTAAAAAAAAATTGGTTAATAGTTAATCAAAACAATTGACGAGATTTGCAAAAACTCATGGCTAAACCCTAAGTTTTGATGTAAAACTTTCAAATTGTTTTGATGAAAAAATGTCACAAATCCTTACTTATCAGCATTAGCTCTATTCTGAATTAATTTGTGGCCACAGAATAAAACATATGCCTTTCTGTTTCTGCTTAACAAAAACACATCTAAAAAATAAGTTGGAATTTGAATTTCCTGGTTCGGAGTTGTTTTATACGCACCAGCATCTAAAAAAATAGGAAAAAATCTTAGACAGAATGCGTTACAGCATACGCATCATTCGTTGCATTCGCATCATAGTGGTAATAGATACTAATTGCAATGAATAGTTTTGCTCTGATTGAGCCTGCTGATGGAAGTGTTGATTTTCTGTCTTCTTCATGATCTTTTAATTTATATTCACCAATCTAAATGGTCAGGATTTGACACCTTTCAGCTTCTGTTTTGCCGAGGTTGTCAGAAGGTCTACGAGCCTGTTCTCTCACTTCTTCTGTATAAATTAAAGATATACTCCGGGGAGTTTTACCTTAAATGTTGGAAACAAAGATAGGCAGGTTTTTTAAATCTCCAAATTGGAAATGCCACTTGTCTTTATTTTTCCAGCTAGGTATCTGCGAGTTATACCTTATATAAGCAAATCTTATTTTTTAGATGAAAAAAAATTTAAACCAGCTCTATAAATCAATTGCCCTGAGGTAAAACCCAGGGCAATTGATAACATTATTTGATATGCTGCATTCATTATTCTTTTAGGCCAACACAAATTGTGCTGTATCCCTGCTTCGTTGTTCCAACAAAATCTTTCGGTTTTTTGTCATGCGTTCCACAGATGCATCATCATGATGACGGATAGTTATCAATTCCAGATCCTCGTTGTATTTCACTTCAAAACCTTTTGAAATCTCGTTCAGCAAATATTTTAACCTATTTCCGGAATTGTCCACACACACCGAAAAGCTGATTGCCGAATTCTGTATCAGATTTACTTTTACCCGATACTTTGCGAATTGGGAGAATAACCTGCTGAGATTCTCCTCCAGAATGAAAGAAAAATCTTTGGGTCGAATAGAAATCAACACCTGATTTTGTTTCTGAATGTAAACCGGATTCTGATTTTCCAACTTTTGAGAGGCAGAACTAATCATGGTTCCGTTATCGTTAAAATTGAGAAACGAACGAACCTGAAGTGGAATTTTCTTTTTCTGTATCGGTTGAATCGTCTTGGGATGAATGACCTTAGCACCATAAAATGCCAACTCAATGGCTTCCTGATACGAGATACGATCCAGCTTTTTGGCATCGGGTAACCATTTTGGATCAGCATTCATGATTCCCGGAACATCTTTCCATATGGCTAACTGCTCCACTTCCAAAATAAAAGAAAGAATAGCAGCAGTATAATCCGAACCTTCGCGCCCCAACGTAGTCGTTAAGTTAGTAGTTGTACCGCCTAAAAAACCTTGTGTGATATACACAAAAGTATTGTTGAAACTAAATACCTGTTCTACCAGCTTTTGAGATAATTCCCAGTCCACTTTTCCTTCCCGATAAGTATCATCTGTTTTTAAACAAGTGCGAATATCTACCCATTTATTTGGTTTTCCACTTAAACGCAAATAGTCCGACACAATAGTAGTAGAAAGTAATTCGCCAAAGCATACAATTTGATCGTAGTCAAAATCAAAATTCAACGAAGGAGTTCTTTGCAGATAATCGTGTAACTGATTAAAAAGCTTTTCAACCTTTTCGAACACCACATCATCTTTCTTTGGAAACAATTCATTTACAATATCTAAATGATAGATTTTTAAAGCATCGAACTTCGATTCCAATAATTCGTTTCTGATAAAAAAAGCATCTGCTATCTCTTCTAAAGTATTGGTTGTTTTACCCATTGCAGAAAGAACGATGATAGTCTCCTCTTTATAGGCTTGTACAATTTTCACAAAATTCCGGACTCCCTCGGCATTATGTACCGAAGCTCCGCCAAATTTAAAAATATTCATTACAGTCGTTTGTTTTGTTTTTATGATTTAGAAGCTTTTACTTTTCTAAATAAAAAATGAAGTTAATAAATAAAGCATTGCTTCTCCAACAATTGAATCAAAATAAGTATCCTGATTTTACATTTTTTTTTAAAATTAAGAATAAGAGAAAATATTAAAATATACCTTCCGAATCTTTTCATTTTTGCGTCCTTAATATTTATCCTAAACCATTAAATAAAGCGTATCGGAATATTTTATCGTTAACGTTTGAAATAAGAGTTTCAGCGTTTCATAAAAAAGCATAACTTTATGCCACCAAATGAATGTAAACCAAAAAGCCTTTTAAAATGACTGAACAATTTAATGTTCAAACCCTCAATCAATTTATCATCCAAAGACAATCAGAATACCCTGGCGCAAAAGGGGAACTTTCCCGACTCTTGCACCATATTGGTATTGCCGCCAAAATTATAAACCGTGCCGTGAATAAAGCGGGACTGGTTGATATTTTGGGGGAACAGGGTGATCAGAATGTGCAGGGCGAAGATCAGCAAAAGCTAGATGTTTTTGCAGACTCCCACTTTATTAATGCACTTAAAGCCAGCGGCGAATGTTGTGCTGTAGCTTCCGAAGAGAATGAAAACATCATTCTTTTCGAGGATGAAATGGGTAGAAATGGAAAATACGTTTTCTGTATGGATCCGCTTGACGGATCATCCAACATCGATGTGAATGTATCGATTGGTTCTATTTTTTCGATTTACGAGCGTATTTCTCCTCGTGGCGAAGTAGCTAAAATCGAAGACTTCTTGCAGGAAGGAACCAAACAAGTTGCTGCCGGATATATAATTTACGGGTCTTCTACCATGTTGGTATATACCACCGGAAACGGAGTAAATGGCTTTACGCTGGATCCATCGATTGGGGAATTCTGCTTATCGCATCCCAACATCAAAACTCCTAAGAGCGGTACTATTTATTCCATCAACGAAGGAAATTACATCAATTTCCATTCAGGTGTAAAAAAATACATCAAGTTTTGCCAGGAAAAAGATGCGAAGAGCAAACGTCCCTACACTTCGCGCTATATAGGATCATTGGTGGCAGATTTTCACCGGAATTTATTGAAAGGCGGCATTTTTATCTATCCGCAAACCAATAAAAATTCCAACGGCAAACTCCGATTACTTTACGAATGCAATCCGATTGCTTTTATCGCAGAACAAGCCGGAGGAAAAGCTACCGATGGTAAACAGCGCATTCTAAAAATTGCTCCGGAAGCCATACATCAGCGTGTTCCTTTCTATACCGGATCGACCAACATGATGAAAAAAGCAGAAGAATTTCTGGACTTTTTTGACAACATCTGAAACCGAATTTTCAGAAGAAAATTATAATACACTACTAAAACTAAAGCCATTCTCTACTTGAGAGTGGCTTTGGTTTTAGTGAGAATTTTTAAAGTAAACTTTTCCCTGATGTCCGTTTAAATCATTTCCTATTAAATTACCTGTCGTATCTATGATACTTATTACTTTTTCAAGAAATAGATTTCTACCATACCATCCCTCTGGGATTTTTTTTAGCTCCCTTAGGAGCTATGGTATGGTAAAAATAAGTTTATAATAATAAAGAGAGCCACGTAGATGAGAATACTATTATCAATATCTACCTCCGTCTGAATTTTAATCGGACTGTAGTGTTAATTTTTAATGAATCGATATTGTTGCTATTAGTGACAACTAAATTATATTCTCCTTCAGAAGGAAAAGCTAGTAACATATTCTTATCATTTTCACTCTCTATCAGATATTGAAAAACTGGGATTCCATTTTGTTCATTAGGATAATAAACTTGAACAAGAGAAGGAATTTCGATTGTTTTGGTATAATAATCATGTAAAGGTTGCAATTGAAAATCCATTAACTCATACCATCCAGGAATATTTAAATTATCGATTTTTCGGGGAGATGTCAGATAATAATCATAACATTCATTTTCAGAATTTGCTAAATAAAACTGTACAGAGTCATGCATACTAAATCTCAATTTATTTGGAATATCTTGAGATATGGACAGAACATCTTGTCCTAATTTTTCTTTTAAAAAAGATCCCATTAATTTTTTATTGCAATCTTCACATATATGAGCATATCCAGCAAATACAACAAGTTTACCTTCTGCTGGATTATACACTTTCACTATATTTTCTGCTTGTTCCTCTTCTCTCTTCTGAGAGTAAGATTCATACGGAATTAATTGATATCCTAATTTTAGAGCTTTGCGAATGACATGAGCAAAAATCGGATCATTTATATACACTCCAGTTTTATTGTAAATTGGGTAACCACGCTTCTCTAAATCTGTATCTAACCACTTTCCATTGTTTAAAGCTTCAATAGCGAGGTATTTATAGCCCTTTTCTTTAAGAAAAGGTAGTTGGTTGTATAAAAAAGCCCTATCCTCAGACTTGTAATGTGCTTCGTTTAAAAGTATTACACTATTAGTTTGATATAACTTATTTAGGTCTAATTGGCTAATGGCATATTTTGAAATATTTAAATGATCGATACTGTCCCCTAAATTATTAAAAATAGAATCCCTTAAATAATAACATCTATCTGCCTTTTTATATTGACCAAGGAAAGCTGACAATGTGCCATAGGCTTGCCAGAATTGATTTTCGAACTTATGCCCAACATACTTGTCTTTGTTATTTTTAAGAAAACAAAAGGCTTCATAATAATCTTTCGTTTGCAAAGGCTTAAATGGAAAAGGGACTTGTGAAAATAATCTTATAGCCGTTAAAAGAAAAAATAGTGAAAATAACTTAAATTTTTTCATTGCTTTTAAAACATTTTATTGGTTTTGAATAGGGATCATTTATATCTTCAACAAATGCACGGCAATCCATACAAGCATATCGATATTCACAAGATTTACAAACTATCTTGTTATATCGATCCTTTCTTTGAAAAAAAATAAATTAAATACACAACAATTAGAGTAATACTAATTACAAAAAAAGTTAAAGCCAAATCTAATGCATTAGTAAAATAGAAATATATACTTACACCAATAAATATTACACCAAAAACAACGCCTCTTTTAATTCGGTTGATTATGAAATTTCTCATATGTTTATAATTTTTCGACAGTGGCATATTGGTTATACCATGAATAAAATAATTATCAACCTGTATAGGTTAATAATTATTCAAATTTAAACGTTTCGTATTTATTAAATGGACATAGTCCCAGTGTGTTCTAGCAAAGGCTAGCGCGAGCGTTTCGCTCGTGCTCTGTGAATACAGTCCTTACAAAAATTGAACATCAATTTGTCCTTTTTCTCCTGCAAAATTTTTAGCATTACTATATCTCCAGTGATGCGCTCACCCTGTGCCGCAGTAGATTTTGGTGACTTTTCGAAATGCAATGCGCTAAAAGGCAGTACAAATCAACATGCATTAAGTGAATCGTTAACAAATTTATGATATATTTCGAATATAGAAAGTTATAAGGCACAAAAACCCACTCACATTTTTTTGCAAGTAGGTTGTATCTAAATTATTTTCTTTGAAAATAGATACGAGCGACACGCTCGCACCATCAGTCATTGCATACTCGGACTATCTGGGCTCGCAGACTTGCGGCACAGATAAGACTGAATATTATTCTCCATAATAAGGCAAAACAACCTTTTCACCTGTCGCTTTATAAATATGATCTATTTTATAAACAACATCGGTAGCAATATTTTTTGATTGTAAACTAAGCGTAATAAAATCATCCACTTTTTTTGTTACTATGGTGTGTCTTACGTCAGAGTATTTTAATGTATCCTTAAAATCAACAGGTATTTCGCTGATAGGAAACTGGTAAAATTTCCCATTCATTTTACGTGCATATTCATCGCACAGCTCAAACTTTCTATCCCAGAACACATACTGAGAAAAATTATAAAGCTGAAACTTCTCAGCGAATCCATTTTCAAAATAAAAAACATCATCAGGTTTGCTGTTCTCTAAAATTTGATCGTAATAAACACCATTATATAGATTATCGTGAAGCAAAAATAATTTAGGGACAATTTCCGAAGTATCAACATTTAATATTTCACCTCCTTCCCCAGGAATATCATACTGAATAACAATCTTGCTCAACTCATACATATCGAATGATGCTGTAGGAATTTTAGTTCTGTCCTTATCTTCACATCC
Source organism: Ancylomarina longa (assembly GCF_003996985.1). GTDB lineage: Bacteria > Bacteroidota > Bacteroidia > Bacteroidales > Marinifilaceae > Ancylomarina_A > Ancylomarina_A longa. The sequence continues at coordinate 100,127 of NZ_RJJX01000011.1, read as the reverse complement.
AATCATTACATAGGATGCGAAACAAACAATTAAAAGTAATTTGTATCTCATTATTAAAATATTTAATACACTAAAAATGTATTGGCACCACTACCGCAAGAAATACATTCCTGTTTTTTTTCCAGTCAAATATCTTTGCAACCTTACAAAGTACATTTCATTTTTGTCAAGCTATGCCTGTAAAGCTACAAAGGCAGTTTTCCTTTGGGTAAGCGTGCTATGTAAGCTTACACTTATTATTTTCCTCCATGAAAGTATGCCATGTAAGCTTACAATATATATTTAACAGCTTAAAAATGCGCCTTGTAAGCTTACATTAGCAATTTTTCTTTTGGAAAATATACCGTGCAAGCTTACATGAGTTGTTTTATTTTGGGAAAGTATGCTTTGTAATCTTACACAGCATACTTTTCCTTTATCGGAGTGCTTATGCATCGATAATTGTCACATCTTCCTCAATTTTTTTCTTGGAAACAGTTTGTGGAAACAGGCGATTGGCGAATGTCTTGCCAAACATCTTTATGGCATCGAGGTAATTGAATTCGTATTGCTGTCGTAGGTTTGCCTGGGCAACTTCTTCGTTGGCAATGGCAGTGCGTACATTTGTGTTTGCTTGTTGCAAAGCGGTGATAGAGGATCGAACTTTAGCGATACTTTCTGTTAGATGAATAATTTGACTTGCCAATGGATGTTCCTCTCCCAATGATTTAATACGCTCAATAATTTCTTCGGCAGTATTGGCTTTTTTAGCATAAGAGGAACGAAGAACACTGGTGTAGCCACCATCAGGAAAAAGAAGTTTATGAACCGGGCGTCCAGGATTCTCTCTATCGTATTGCTTTGCAATATCCGAAGTACTCCGAATCTGATCGTCTAAAACAGCATCGTTAAAAACCAGACTGTCGTAGGCAGCATCGCGATTTTCCTTTTGCCCTAATGTTGCAGCATATTTTTCTTTTAAAGTACTGATTTTTGGAGTCATTGCATCCACCAATACTTCTGTTCCTTTGGTTTGTTTGCACAAACGAACATGTCGGTTAGAATTACTAATGTGTACTTGCGATGACATTCCGTCGTTTAATAATTTAGCCATGATTTGGTCTATTTTAGTTATACAAAAACTCTCCGAAGAGAATATATTAATTCCTTATTCTTAACTAAATCATAAACATCAATCTTGCACGAAACCTTACTACCCCCTCTTTTTATGATTGAGATATAAATTTAACAAATATTTATATTCCCAATTTATAAAAACATCAACATTCTATTATTTATTATTTAAACCATGCATTTTAGTCGATTAAACATGCTTTTTAGTCGTTATACAGAACCATCGCAATTAACAGACAGAGCATAAAAAGCCCAAAATCATGTAAATATACCAGCTATTAAAGACACCCCCACTGATTATACCTGTCAGGTTTTAAAAAACCTGACAGGTCTGAAAACTACGATAAGAAAGAAATTACCCCCAACTACTGCAAGTCTATTGTTATTTGATAGTATAAGCCACAAGTCATAGGTTGGCAGTAACCATTTGACAAGCCAACAGCATCCTATTTATAATTTGAAGCTTGTTAGGCACTCTGTTTCCAAGATTTCCCTAAATTTGCCATTCAATATATAATGTACAGGAAATTGGAACTGAAACAACTCACACAATTATTTAAGGAGCATCCTGCTCGATACAGCATTGAAAAATACTTCGAGAAAGAACTGAAATTTCAAATTCATCTGAAAGGATTGCTCGGTTCTTCCTTGCCTTTGGTGGTATCAGCATTGCAAGCGCAGAATCGCCCGCAACTTTTTATCCTGAACGATAAGGAGGAAGCAGCCTATTTTTATAATGATTTGTGTAGTTTGATCGACGAGGAAGAGGTGCTGTTTTTTCCATCCTCGTACAAACGATCGGTACAATACGAGAAAACCGAAAACTCTAACATTATACTGCGCGCCGAAGTATTGAGCCGCTTAAATTCCGGTCATCAACCCCGATTCATCATTACTTTTCCGGAAGCTATTGTCGAAAAAGTAATCAGCAGAAACCAACTAAATGAAAATACCCTCAAGATAAAGGTTGGCGAAAAGCTCTCGCCTGAATTTATAGAGGAAGTGCTGGTTGATTACGAATTTATACGTTCCGATTTTGTTGTAGAACCCGGTCAGTATTCCATCCGCGGAAGCATCATCGATATATTCTCCTTTTCAGATGAGCATCCTCACCGTATCGATTTTTTTGGCGAAGAAGTAGATTCCATCCGTTTATTTAATGTGGAAAATCAACTCTCCATTCAAAAGCTCGATCAGGTTAACGTGATTCCGAACATACAGGAAAATCTGTTGAAAAACTCGCGAATAGATTTCTTCGACTTTGTTCCCGGCAATTCTATTTTCTGGTGTAAGAATGTACAGTTCATCAGCGATAGAGTTCAGTCTATCTACGAAAATACAATCGAGAAAGTACCTCACCTGCAACTGGGTGAAGATACCGTAGCAACAAAAGATTACCTGATTAAAGGAATGGATTTTATCAACCATCTGGATAAGTTCTCCAGTCTGGAATTCGGTCAGAAATTCTTTTTCCCACCACAGGAGGAAATCCTTTTTAACCAGGCACCACAACCATCCTTCAACAAAAATTTTGATTTACTCGCCCAGCATTTGCTCAACAACAATGCAAAAGCCGAGGCCAACTATATTCTTTCCGATAATCCCAAGCAGATTGAAAGAATCCGTAATATTTTCGAAGATAAAGGCGTAGAAATTGACTTTCAGGATGTAAAAAACACCCTGCACGAAGGCTTTTCGGATCGCGACCTTAGAATTTCCTGCTTCACCGATCATCAGATTTTCGATCGCTACCATAAATTCCACCTGAAGACCGCTACAGTACATAAGGCTAAAGAAACAGTTACCTTAAAGGAGATCAACCGACTGCATCCGGGCGATTATATCGTACATTCCGATCATGGAATTGGTCGTTTTGGAGGATTACAGAGTATTGATGTAAATGGCAAAACCCAGGAAGTAATTCGCTTGGTGTACAAGGACAACGACATATTATTTGTTAGTCTGCAAGCCCTGCATAAAATATCAAAATACAAGGGGAAAGACGGCAGTGCACCTAAAATATATAAGCTGGGAACCGGTGCCTGGCAAAAGCTAAAGGAGAAAACCAAAAGCAAGGTGAAGGATATTGCCAAAGATCTGATTGCCTTATATGCCAAGCGAAAGGCCGAAAGAGGATTTCAGTTCACCCCCGATTCCTACCTGCAACGAGAACTGGAAGCATCCTTTATTTACGAGGATACTCCCGATCAGGTGAAAGCCACCATCGCCACCAAAGAAGGCATGGAGTCGCCCCACCCTATGGATCGTCTGGTATGCGGTGATGTGGGATTTGGAAAAACTGAGATTGCCATTCGTGCTGCTTTTAAAGCTGTGGCTGATAACAAACAGGTTGCCATTTTGGTTCCTACTACCATTTTGGCTTTTCAGCATTTCAAAACCTTTGGCGACAGACTGCACAATTTTCCTTGTCGGGTAGATTATATCAGTCGGATGCGAAAAGCGAAGGACCAAAAGGAAATTTTAAAGGATCTGAAAGCCGGGCAGATTGATATTCTTATCGGCACACACCGAATTATTGGTAAAGATATTGAGTTTAAAGATCTGGGCTTACTGATTATTGATGAAGAGCAAAAGTTTGGCGTATCGGTAAAGGAAAAGCTGAAGCAAATGAAAGTGAATGTGGATACCCTTACCTTAACAGCAACCCCTATCCCAAGAACTTTGCAGTTTTCACTGATGGGTGCGCGCGATTTATCCATCATTAATACGCCACCGCCAAACCGATATCCCATTGCTACCGAAGTTCACAATTTCGACGAAGATATTATTCGCGAAGCCATTACCTACGAGGTAGAACGAAACGGGCAGGTTTTCTTTATTCATAACAGGGTACAAAATATCAAGGAGGTTCAGGAGATGCTACATCGCATTGTGCCCGGTGTATCTACCGTTGTGGCTCACGGCCAGATGGACGGACCAAAGCTGGAAAAGATCATGTTGGAATTTATTCGTGGCGATTACGATGTGCTGATAGCAACCACCATCATCGAGTCGGGTTTAGATATTCCAAATGCCAATACCATCATCATCAACAACGGTCAGAATTTCGGATTAAGCGAATTGCATCAGTTACGCGGTCGTGTAGGCCGATCCAATAAAAAAGCTTTCTGTTACCTGCTTACTCCACCTATGGAATCGATGACTCAGGAAGCACGCCAAAGACTACAGGCTATCGAAAGTTTTTCGGAGTTGGGAAGTGGCTTTAATATTGCCATGCAGGATTTGGATATTCGTGGTGCGGGTAATCTTTTGGGTGGCGAGCAAAGTGGTTTTATTACGGATATTGGTTACGAAACCTATCAACGTATCCTTAACGAAGCCATGCATGAATTAAAGGAAAACGAATTTAAGGATGTTTTTGCCGACGAGAAAAAAGAAGCGCAAAAAGAAACCATCCGATTCATCAACGATTGCCAGATAGATACCGACATGGAAATTTTATTCCCGGATACTTATGTGGAAAGTATTTCGGAGCGGATCAGGTTGTACCGCGAATTGGACAACATGAAAGAGGAGGGAGAAATACAGCAATTCGAGAGCCAAATAAAAGATCGCTTTGGAGAACTTCCCCTTGCAAGTCTCGATTTGCTAAATGTGGTTCGATTGAGATGGTTGGCTTTAGATTTGGGAATTGAGAAACTGGTTTTAAAAAGCCACAAGATGGTACTTTATTTTATTTCCGATCAGGAATCGGCCTACTATCAATCGCCTCAATTTAGCAGGGTACTACAATTTGTACAAAGCCAAACAATTCCTTGTAAGATGAAGGAAGCCAAAAATCGCCTAAAATTAAGTTTCGAGCATATTGATGGCATAAAAAAAGCCAGTGAAACACTGGCTCAAATTCTTTCGGAATAGCATTAGGCTTAAGCTTTTTTTATCTCTAACAGTTCGCGTACCAAAACCAGAACCTTTTCGTTTCCGAGATTGGTGATGCGAGCTTCAAACCAAAGTAAACCTTTCGCAGTATCCATTTGGTATTTAAATTTTTCCATAAAGCCTATCGAAAGCACTTTAGAAATCTTCGATTCCACTTCTTTTAGTGTAGAATTATCGAATACATCACTAATATGCGAACCAATAATAGAATCTTTACGAAGTGCCAAAACAGATTCATCATCTAATTTGTAATCTTCGAAAATACCGTCCTTATTCACCACAAAAATCAAATCGGGAATTGCATTAATCAAATCCCTGTTGCGTTGTTCGCTCTCCTCCAGCAACAGTTCATGCTTTCTTTTTTCACTGATATCGCGGATATAACATACAATTCCTGTTTCCTCCTCTTTGTCATTTCGCAGCAGAGAGGAAAAAACGTTTAGCACACAGGAAGAACCATTTCTCTCCATCACGATATCCAGTTCCAAATTGCCCTTTTTATTGGTGGGGATTAATAAATCTTCAGCAAATGTTTTTTGGTTTTTGGATATTCCCATTTCCGAATAAAACTTCCCAATCGCTTCCTTTTCAGAAATTTCAAATATTCGCTCGCAACCTTTATTCCAGGATCTCACCTTACCATTCATATCAAAAGTCACCACTCCATCGTAAAAATTGTTGATGATATTGGCTTTTTCAGCTAGCATCTGACGATACGCATATTCTTGTGTCACATCCCGAATAATCAACTGTAAATTTTTCTTTCCGTTGAATTCAATTTGGGCTCCGGTTAGTCCAACATCAATAAAATCGCCATGTATGGTTCTTAATTTTAGGTGTGTATATTCAATCCCCTGCTCCATTGTCAGAGAAGAATCCAATTTCTCCTTAAAATCAGCATGATCTTCCTCCTCTACAAATGAAAGTAATGGCAAGCCCATCAAGTCTTCAATATAAGCGGTTTTGAATAGTTTTAAACCCAGACAATTCAGGTATTCGATCAAACCATTTTCATTTACCACCAAAATAGCTTCTGGAGAATCGGAGATGAAATTACGGAAGCGTGTTTCCCGCATTTTCTGATCCAAGTCAAATTGATGTTTGTAAAAAGCCAATTCAATAGATATTCCCAACTCCTTTTTGTCAATGGGTTTCACCAAATATCCATAGGAATGCGTATTAATAACCCGCTGAATTGTACTTTCCTCGGTATCACTGGAAAGAAAGATAACCGGAATATCGAATTTTGTTTTAATAATCTCGGTAGCTTGTATTCCATCCAAATCTCCTCCCAAATGTACATCCATCAATACAATATCAGGATTTAATTGTTCACACATGCGGATTGCTTCCTTGCCATCCTCAACAATACCAAGCAAATCATAGCCTAATTCCTTTAAAAACATTCGGAAGATGGTAGAAATCAAATTATCATCTTCAACAATCAAAATCTTTTTCTTCATCCAAATAATTATTGAATTTTTAATAGCATAAATTCTGAATCTATTTCATTGAAATATCCCGCAACAACTTACTTGTATATCAATCTGTTTGGAGCTATGTATTTCCCTGATATTAAATTTCCTAGAGATCAGAAAACTAATTTGCTTAAAGTTTGCTAATTTTAGCCGATTTTACAAGATTATTACAATAAATTCACCTAATCATTTTATGAGTTTACATCTCATTATCGACATAGGAAACACCAAAACGAAAACAGCTTTATTTAAGCAAGGCAAGATGATTCTGCTTGAATATTCGTCGGATACGGAAGAAAAAATCATTCGTGCTATGATTGCAGAACATCCGGATATAAAACATTCTATTGTTTCTTCGGTACGCGATTTTCCTGAATCCTTAATACTTCTTTTAAAAAGTCACTGCCGGAAAGTTTTCTTCTTTGATTCGCATTTACCCGTTCCTATCGAAAATCTTTACGAATCGAAAAGCACCTTAGGATACGATCGTCTTGCAGCTTGCATTGGAGCATCCGGTAAATATCCAAATCAGAATATATTAGTAATTGATGCAGGCACTGCAATTACATTTGATTTTGTAAATTCTCAAAATCAATACATTGGAGGATGCATTTCTCCCGGATTAGAGATGAGATTTAAGGCTTTAAATCATTTTACCAAAAAACTTCCGCTACTATCCCACAAGGATGAATTTAGCCTGATCGGGAAAAACACCCACGATGCTATACTAAATGGAGTTCAAAATGGAATTGTATTTGAAGTAGATTCCTACATTACGAAATTAAAAGCTAAGCATACTGAATTTAAAGTGGTAATAACAGGTGGAGATGCTAAATTTATTTGCCATTCTATTCAGAATTTTAGCCAATTAGAATCTGATATCTTATTAATTGGATTAAATCGTATACTAGAATTTAATTTACTTCATTCTAATGATTAGTGAGGAAAGTTTTTGCACAATTCTAATTTATTTATAGTTTTGCATGAATCTAAAATTATGCATTATCAATTGATCGTCATGATCTTTTTATAAGGCTTATACTGAATTTTTGGTATGAGTTTTGCAGTTTTAGTTCACACAAAACTAAAAGTTTCGTTATTTTTATTCTGAAATTGACTTATGACATTATTCAAAAAGATCTAACAATTATTTCCCTAGTTTTGCAAAAAAAATAAACTTGATTATAAAAAATTAGTAACATGAAGACAAGACTTTCAATCGTAACAGTAGTTCTTTTGCTCTCAAGTCTCTTTACTGTAAAGGCTCAAACTGTAGAGTCGAAGTATGGATTGGATAGTGTGCAAACAATTTTGAATGCCTCTTTATACGTAGAGATGGTAAAACAAAAAAATTATGCAGAAGCACTTCAAGGATGGAGATATGTGTACAACAATGCTCCTGCTTTTCAAAAATCAACCTACAGTAATGGTATTAAAATAATGCGTGGGATGCTTCGAAAAACCCAAAACCCAAAGTACATAGATACCCTAATGATGGTATATGATCAAAGGATCAAATATTTTGGCAAGGATCGTAGATACCCGAAAGGTTATATCTTAGGTAGAAAAGGAGGAGACTTATTCTCTTACAAGAGAAAAAATATTCCTGCTGTAAAAGAAGCCTATGGTATCTTGAAAAAATCCATTGAAATGCGTGGATTAAAATCGGAAGCCAAAGTAATTGCCAATACCATGGAAGCATCCAAAATTTTAGTTCAAAACAAAGAAATTGAACCAGAGGAAGTAATTGACAATTACTTACTGTTTATGGATATGGCTGCTAAAAAGAAGGAAATAGAAAAAAATCCTAAGAAATTACAAAATATTGAAAATGCTCGTTTGAATGTTGAGCAAATTTTCTTCCAAGCTGGTGTTGCTGATTGCGAAACGCTAAGTAATATTTTCACTCCTAAATTTGAAGCAAATAAAGACGATCTTACCTTAATCAACAAGATTTTACGCATGTTGAATCGTCAGGAGTGTGAAGATGGTGCGTTGTATGCCAAAGTTGCAGAAAGAAAATATCAATTAGAACCAAATGCTGATGCTGCACACAATTTGGCTAAAATGTTTATCAAGAAAAAAGATTTTACGAAGAGTAAAAATTACTTATCCAAATCTATTGAACTGGAGCAAAATACAGATATAAAAGCTGATCTACATTTCAAATTGGCAACCATTCAATTAATGCAAAATCAATATAGTGCTGCTAAATCTAATGCATTAAAAGCAATTAGTGAACGACCAAATTGGGGTCAACCATATATTTTGATCGGTAAAGCATATGCTGCTTATAGTAAAAAATACGGAACCAAGCCAATTGAACACTTAGCAGTTTATTGGGTTGCTGTGGATAAATTCATTAAAGCTAAAAACATTGATCCTGAATGCTCTGAGGAAGCTCGAGGATTAATCAACACTTACTCTAAGTATTTTCCACGTAAAGAGGACGCTTTCTTTGAAGGAATTAAAAATGGCGACACTTATAAAGTAGGGGGTTGGATTAATGAATCTACTAAAGTAAGGCTAACCGAATAGAACATTGAAAAACACAAACAATATTATCAAAAGCATTGTAGTCCTTTTAGGGATTACAATGCTTTTGTCATGTGAGAACAGCATAAAAGAGGTACAAAATCTCACTAGTAAAAATGAAGTACCTACTCAATCTGGTAATGATATAGAATATATAATTACAGATTCTACACGCATAACTTATCGGGCATTCGCACCTGAATTTTTTGAAATTCGCAATCCCGATCAGAGTTATAACGAATTTCAAAAGGGTGGTAAAATCATTTCCTACAAAAAGGATGGAACCCAAGCGTGGCAAATTAAGGCCAACTTTGCAAAGAATTACACTAATGATAATTTATGGGAACTCCGTTATGATGTGGAAGCAATTAGTGATGACGGAAAGACAATCAATACCGAATTATTATATTGGGATCAAGCAAAACATCTAATCTATTCGGATCAATATGTACGTATCACTACCATTGACAATCAAGTACTGGAAGGAACCGGATTTACCTCAGATGAAAAAATGGACAAGATTACACTTAAAAAAGTTAGTGGTGAAGTTTATTTAGATGACAAAACACAAAAATAAAATAAAACGTTTTATCTTGCATCTAAAACCATATCTACTGTGAAGCACAAATTAACTTTTATTCTCGAAATTGTCTGGATGATAATAATGATCTCCAGTTTAGTTGTCGCCATTTATAAAACCATACAAACAAATTTCACCGATAACTTAATTTTGTATTTTATTGCACTTATTGCTAGTTTCATGTTTAGCTATCGCCGATATTTAAGAAAAACAGAAGAAAAGAACCAATCTAAGAATTAGAATGAATAATCTATTCATTGTTTTTTTAATGTTGGCTTTATCAGCTTTTTTTTCTGGTATGGAAATCGCTTTCATTACAGCCAACAAACTCCGGATGGAAATAGACCGAAGCAAAAACACCATATCCGGCAGAATTATATCCATTTTTTCCCGTTACCCTGGTAACTATATTAGTACAATGCTTGTTGGTAATAATATTGCTTTGGTAGTTTATGGTATAATCATGGCAAAGATTCTCGAGCCATACATCCATATTTGGACCAATTCGGCCTCTTTAGTTTTAACCATTCAAACTGTTACTTCCACTCTGTTAATATTAGTTACCGCTGAATTTATACCAAAAACATTATTCCGAATTAATCCAAATCTAGCATTAAATTTATTTGCACTTCCAGTAATGTTCTTTTACATCCTTTTTTATCCAATTACGATAATAACGATGCTGTTTTCAAAAAACATTATTCACAAAGTATTAAACACAAAGATATCTGGTGAGAATGCCACACAAGTATTTGGAAAGATTGATTTAGATCATTTAGTTCAGGAAGGTCAAGAAACCCAAGCAATAGCCCAAGAAGAGATTCATGACATTAAAATATTCAGAAATGCACTCGATTTTTCTAAAGTGAAATTAAGGGAGTGCATCGTCCCAAGAAATGAAATAGAAGCACTAGAACAGAATTGTAGTATTGCAGAAATAACACAGAAATTTATTGAAACTGGTTATTCGAGAATATTAATCTACAAAGATTCTATTGATGATATCATTGGCTATGTCCACTCATCCGTAATATTCAAAAAACCACAAAGTATTAAAACGGCTCTCAGCAGAATTATTTACGTACCCGAAACCATGGCTGCTCATAAACTCTTAAATCTCTTCACCAAAGAACAAAAAAGTATAGCTGTAGTTGTCGATGAGTTTGGCGGAACTTCAGGCATGGTAACGATAGAAGATGTGATGGAGGAAATCTTCGGAGAAATTGAAGACGAACATGATAATATTGATTTAATAGAGCAAAAAATATCCGATACGGAATATATATTCTCAGGACGTCTGGAAATTGATTACCTAAATGACAAATATGATTTTAACTTACCTGAATCGGAAGATTTTGAAACCTTGAATGGATTCATTCTATTTAATCACGAAAGTATTCCGAAATACAATGAGAGTATTAAAATTGATGCATTTTCTTTTAAAATAATAGAAGTAAGTAATACTAGAATTGAAAAAATAAATTTAAGAATTGACTCCTAGTCTATTACAAGATTTATTCTTGCAAAACCACGACATCCTAATCCTTAGTTTTCACCTCAAATTTGCCAATAAATCATCGAATAAAAGTGTCAATTTTTCCTCAAAAAGCTTGCTAATCTTATTTTACTATAAAACTTTCAAACGGGATTGAATAAAACACGATCATTTCTCATTTTTTTGTATATTCGTAGCCTAATTAAGAATATTTAAATCTTTTTCGATGGCAACATTACAAAAAATAAGAAACCGTGGTGTTTTTATTGGAATCATTATTGGAGGTGCTTTACTTGCATTTATTGCTGGAGATGCCTTGAAATCCGGTGGTTCCTTATTGGCAAATTCACGAAATGAAATGGCAGAAATTGCCGGTGAATCAATTAATATTCGTGATTTCCAAAAACGATTCAATCATAGTGTTGAGGTGGCGAAACTAATGTCAGGACAATCTGCAATTCCTTCTGATCAAATTGAAAGAATGAGAGAGCAAGTTTGGCAACAAATGGTTCAGGAAATAGTGATGAATCGCGAGTACGATGAACTTGGAATATCTGTTTCTTCAGACGAATTGTTTGACATGGTTCAAGGTCGTAACATAGATCCAACAATCCGTCAATTATTCCAAAATGAAAATGGAACCGTAAATCCAGAACAAATAGTATCAACATTAAAGCAATTAATTTCAGCTCCTAATGGAACTCCACAAAAGGCTTATTGGTTAAATATTGAAGAAGCTATTAGCAACCAGAGAACTTTAACCAAATATAATTCTTTGATTCAAAAGGGACTATATATGCCTAATGCTATTGTGAAGGATTTAGCAAATAGAGGCAGCAAAAAAGTTGATTTTAACTACATTGTTAAGAGTTATAATTTAATTTCTGATAGTACAGTTACTGTTAGTAATGATGAAATTCAATCCTATTATAACGAACATCAGGATTTATTCAAGCAAACCGAATCAAGAAGAATTGACTACGTTCCTTTTTTGATTGAACCCTCAACAGAAGATTATAAAGCAACTGAAAAATGGGTTGCTGACATCAAAGGTGATTTTACTTCAGAGATCAATAACATTCAGTTTGTTGATTTAAATGGCGATACCAAATTTAATCCTTACTATTTCAAAAAAGATGAAATTAAAAATAAGGATTTACAAGAATTTAGCTTCACTGGCAAAAAAGGAGAAGTATTCGGTCCATATTTTGAAAATGAAACTTATAAATTAGCTAAAATAAGTGACATTAAAATGTTACCTGATTCTGTAAAAGCCCGTCATATTTTAATTCGCCCAATAAAGGGAGATATGAAATCTGCACAAGCAAAAGCCGATAGTTTAAAAACTTTGATTGAGAAAGGTGCAAGATTTGCAGATATAGCAAAATCTAACTCCGACGATCAAGGCTCTGCTGTAAATGGTGGGGATTTAGGCTGGTTTACACAAGGTAAAATGATTCAAGAATTTAATGATGCAGCTTTCAATTCTAAAAAGAATGAAATAAAAGTAGTGCTAACTAAATTTGGAGCTCATGTCATTCAGGTGACTAACCTTGGTAAAAAAGTTAAGAAAGTTCAACTCGCTATTATTGATAGAAAAGTAGAAGCAAGTCAGAAAACTACTCAGGCTGCTTATGCAATAGCACGTACTTTTGCCGGAAACAATCAGGATAAAGATTCCTTTTTTAAAGCTATTTCCGATCAAAAACTTCAAAGAAGAACAGCTAATTTAAAAAGAGATACGAAATTAATTCCCGGTCTTGAAAACTCCAGAGATTTAGTGAGAGCTGCTTTTAAGAACGATGAAATGGAGAGTATCCTCTTGAATAACGAGAACTCTGGTGTTTTTGAATTTGGAAATAAGTTTGTTGTTGCCATTTTATCTGATATAAAAGCTGAAGGATATGCAGCTGTTAAAGATGTAGCTTCAACGATAAAACGTGAGATTAGAAAAGATAAGAAAGCCAAATTAATAATTGCAGAACTCACAAGAGATAGCAAGGGTGCACAAAGCCTTTTGTCTGTTGCACAGAAAGAGAATCTTGAATTGAAAAATGCATCTGGAATTAGCTTTCAATCTTTCCAAATACCTGGAGCTGGAATAGAGCCTAATGTAATTAGTACTGCCTCTATCCTTGAAAAAGGGAAATTATCCTCTCCTGTAAAAGGGAATCAGGGTGTATATGTTCTTTTAGTTACCAATACCTCTGAGGATAAAGTGACTAATGAGACAATTAATGTTTACAAATCAAGACTAGAACAAGGTTATCAATATCGCACTAACTATCAATCCTATCAGGCTTTGAAAGATAATGCTAATGTTGTTGACAAAAGATATAAGTTCTTTTAGAAACTTATCGCACAAAAAAAGCGGAATGATCGAAATCATTCCGCTTTTTTTGTGTCTTTTAAATCCGTAATATTCAGGTCAAATTAAGCATTTCAACCACCAATATTTGGTTAGGATAATAACGCTTTAACTTTGTCAGAAATAGATCTTCCATCAGCTTTTCCTGCCAATTGTTTGGACGCAATTCCCATTACTTTTCCCATATCCTTCATTGATGAAGCATCTGTTTCGTTAATGATTTGCTCAATAGCTATGCTTAATTCCTGATCAGTTAATTTAGCTGGTAAATAAACCTCTAGAAAACCCATTTCGAGAAGTTCCTTATCTGCTAAATCCTCTCTTCCACCACTCTTGTATGTTTCTGCAGCATCTTTACGCTGTTTTACAAGTTTTTGGAGGATCCCAATTGCCTTAGTATCCTCAAGCTCCGTGGCTCCAGTCTTTGTCATCTCTAGCATAAAGGCAGATTTTACAGAACGAATTGCCTGCAATTTATCTTTTTCCTTAGCTTTCATCGCAGACTTAATATCTGCATTAATTTGTTCTAATAAGCTCATTATTCTATATTTAAAAAGAAAACTATTTATTGCTATTCTTCTTCATCAAGCGTAAATTTAATGACATTACCGGATTGGAATTGACTCTTTTCCAGAATTTTTTGTTTGCGTTTAAATGCGGGGATACTCTCAATCTCGTCAATCTCTGTATCTTTAAGATTCGTCAGAATAAGCTTTTGTTCGAGAATATTTTGTGAATCATTTTGCTCCTCTTTTAAATTTAATCTGCTTTGATTCGAAATATTATTTTGAACCCTTCTCGCCTGAAATGTACTTTTAGATGGATCGTCTTCTGAAATATTACCATTATCAAAGCCAGTGGCAATTATTGTAACAGATACTTTATCATTCAAAGCAGTATCTTGTCCTGTTCCCCATATAATTGAAGCACTATCGCCAACGGCCTCCTGCACGTAATCAGTAATTTGACCAACCTCATCCATTGTCACCTCTTCCCCACCCGAGGTAATATTCAATAAAATATTTCGAGCTCCCCTCACATCATTACTATTTAGCAATGGAGATGTAAGTGCCTCCTTAATTGCATTGACTGCACGATTTTCTCCTTCGGCGTTTGCAGATCCCATTACTGCTACACCACTATCTGTCATGACAGTTTTAACATCCTCAAAATCGACGTTAATATAACCATGCAATGTTATAATTTCAGCAATACCCTTGGCGGCGGTAGATAGAACATCATCCGCTTTGGAAAAAGCTGATGATAATTTTAAATCACCATATATCTCACTCAACTTTTCATTGTTAATTACCAAAAGAGAGTCTACATTTTCCTTCAAGCGATTAATTCCCTCAAAAGCCTGCTTTAATCTCTGTCGCCCTTCGAATCGGAAAGGAATAGTAACAATTCCAACAGTTAGTACACCTAAATCCTTTGCAGCTTTTGCAATTACCGGGGCGGCGCCAGTGCCTGTTCCTCCACCCATTCCGGCAGTAATGAATACCATCTTAGTGTTTTCTGCCAACAACTCGTTTATATCCTCAAGATTCTCGATTGCAGATTGCTCACCTCTTTCGGGTTTATTTCCAGCTCCACGACCTTCTGTCAAGGACTCTCCCAATTGAATTTTAACAGGCACCATGCTATTCTCAAGAGCCTGAGCATCGGTATTACAGATCACAAAATCCACATCCTTAATACCCTTTTGATACATATAATTAACCGCATTACCACCACCACCACCTACTCCAATTACCTTAATAATTGATGATTCATTTTCCGGTAAGCTAAAATCAATTAAATCTTCAGTCATTTAATTTATAAATTATAAGTCTGTTTGTAACTTTTAAGATAAATTTATTCGTTATATTCAGCAGTTGTTCTTCTTATGAAGCACCAAACTTTATAGGATGATATTACATTGAGGTATCTTTACTATCGAAAATTTGGGTGAATTTATCTTTAAACCAAGAATCCAAACTGTTCTTTTTTTCATCTTCCACCATTTCCTCAGAATGATATTCCTTCTCAGTTTCCTGGTAAATTTCCTTTTTTGGTTCCATGATAGTCTCCTCTTTAGAAATTTCCGATCTCTTTCTCATTAATTCTTCCCTTTTCTGTCTCTCCTCTCTCTTCTTGGCAGCAGCCATACCTTCTACTTCTGCAGGATTTTCTATAATCAATTCAAGTTCCGGTACATTTTCATTTTGACTTTTTCCAAGTTGAATATTCAAATCCGGAATTGGATTTTCGGAAAATCCAGTTGCAATAATCGTTACGCTCAATTCATCGCCTAATTTATCACTATTACCATTACCCCAAATAATACTTACCTCATCACCAACAACGTCATGCACATAGTCTGTTATTTGACTCACTTCTTGCATGGTTACTTCGTCTTTTCCAGAGATAATATTTAAAAGTATATTACGTGCTCCACAAATATTATTGCTATTAAGTAATGGAGAAGTAAGCGCTTCTTCAATCGCACGAATCGATCTATCCTCACCTGCAGCAGAGGCGGACCCCATTACAGCAACTCCACTATTCCTCATAACAGTTTCAACATCTGCAAAGTCAACATTTACATAACCATGAACCGTAATAATTTCCGCAATACTCTTTGCTGCAATGGATAAGACATCATCGGCTTTCGAGAAAGCATCCGATAACTTCAGATCACCATACATCATTCGCAACTTTTCGTTGTTTATAATCAGTAAAGCATCAACATGTTTTTCTAAATTTGAAATTCCTTCCAATGCCTGTTCTATTCTCTTTTTGCCTTCAAATCGAAAAGGTATAGTCACGATTCCTACGGTGAGAACTCCTTGTTCTCTAGCTGCTTCAGCAATTATTGGTGCTGCTCCAGTACCTGTTCCACCACCCATTCCTGCAGTCACAAATACCATTTTAGTCTTCTGGCTAAGTACTTTATTAATTTCCTCTATACTCTCTATTGCAGATTCTCTTCCACGCTCTGGCTTATTTCCAGCTCCACGACCTTCCGTCAATGATCTGCCAAGTTGCACTTTTATTGGTACAGCACTATTTTCAAGAGCTTGTGAATCTGTATTACAAATTACGAAGTCGACTCCAGTAATACCTTCTTTTAACATGTGATTAACAGCGTTTCCACCACCACCACCTACTCCAATTACTTTAATAATGGATTTCTCTTTAGGTTCAAAATCAACCGGTAATAATTCGTCAATCATGATGTCACAGTTATTAGGGTTAAACTAATTCTACATTTCCATATCTTTAGTATCAAATATAGCTTCCAAAACTCCTCTCCATCCCTTCTTCTTTGTAATTTTCTTATTGCTAATATTTGATTCTGCTTTGTTGCTTTTTGGGTTATTTACACCTTGTAACAACAATCCAATGGCAGTTGAATACATGGGTAAATCTAATGATTCATCCAATATTATTTTAGACGAAAGACCTGGATAACCAATCCTTACGTCTAGACCAGTCTGTTCTTTTGTCAATACGTCTAAATTCTTCAATAATGCACCGCCTCCTGTAAGTACAATACCAGCTCCAATTTTTTCGTGGAGACCAGTAATTTCGATCTGAAAATTAACGTTATCGATAATTTCTTCCATACGGCATTGAATTATTTGTGCAATCGTATTGAAGGAAATTTCTTTAGGGTCCCAACCTCCAATGCTAGGAATTGTAACCACTTTTTCCTCTGAGGCTATATCTGAAACTGCTTCACCAAACTGAGTTTTAAGGGCCTCTGCCTGTTTTATTAAAATAGAACAACCTTCCTTAATATCTCTGGTTACAATATCACCACCAAAAGGAATTACCGCAGTATGTCGCAATACCCCATCAAAATAAACTGTTATATCAGTAGTGCCACCGCCAATATCAACTAAAACAACTCCAGCCTCTTTCTCCTCCTCTGTCAGAACCGCAAGCGAAGATGCTAATGGTTCCAATACTAATTCCTCAATACTTAGTCCTACTTCCTTAACACATTTCTCTATGTTACGAGCCGAAGCTGTTCTACCAATAATCACATTAAAGTTGCCATCGAGTCTTCTTCCGGACATCCCTATGGGATTTCTAATTCCAGCCTCTTTATCAACAACATAATCCTGAGGAATAACATGAAGGATTTGCTCGCCAACCTCAATCGGAAGACGGAAATTCTCATTCAGTATCTCCTCTACATCCAACTTAGAAATTTCATTAATATCGTTTTGAATATATTTAAATTGCCTGTGTTTTAAACTTCGAATGTGCTGACCAGCTATTCCTACATACACTAGATCTATTTTTTCATCAGAATTATTCTGCAAACGATTCACAACTTCCCTAATCGCTTTAATCGTATCCTCAATACAATGAATTACCCCTCTTTTAACACCTTTAGAAGGAGTTTTTTCCATTCCAACCACTTTCAACTTGCCTTCTGAAGTAACCGAACCTAAGATGGCAACGATTTTAGTTGTCCCTATATCTATTGCAGCAATTCTGTTATTATTCCCCATCATTCTACTTCTTTTTTGTACAAACGACCTGATTCTCGTACTTTAAATTTATTCGATTGTACTTATTCCATCCAGTTTTTGAAAAACCTTCGGTATACAAAGCGTATAATTTCTTAAATTTTCTTTTATAATGATCAATTCCACCGAAATCAATTTTTTGAGCCCCCACTCTTGGTATCAAGATATATTCCCGATTATTATTCACATAAATTTGCGTAATCTGTGACTTCCAAAATTCATCATTAATAATAAAATTAACTAGCTCGTAAAGCTCTTCTTTTATCAATTGATCTGTAACAACCCCTGAAACCACCAAAACTCGTGATGTAAATTTATTAGACAGTGGCATTTTATTTCCCTCCATATCCAAATAGTATCCCTTAGCACTCAAAATTCGAACAATTGGCTTTCGTTGTTGAATGTCAATGACTAATTTTCCATTTAGAGCATGATAAACCTCTGCCTTTTTCACAAATGGTATTTTATCTATATTATCCTCTAAAACCTCCTTATTAATATTTAAAATTGATTCCCCTTTCCATCGCGGATATTTCTTTTTTATTATTTTTTCCACATCTGATTCACTCACAAAACCACTATTCAAACTATCTACCACATTAACTTTAATATCTGTGTAGGTAAGTTGGTTTTTCTTCTCTGTCACAAACGAAAAGCTTACCATCAAATATCCAATGATTAGTACCCAAAGTAATATATTCGTGATTTTTTTCAACATTTTATTTTCTCAATCAGCATGTTTTTAATTGGATGAACCATTTTATCTATATCTCCTGCACCTAAAGTTAACAAAACTTCAATCTCCTTTTTCTTTAAGATATCTAATAATTGATCCTTAGAACACAATTGAGCAGGAATTTTTAATTTATCGAATATTATCTCTGATGTAATTCCAGGAATAGGCAATTCCCTAGCAGGATAAATATCCAATAAAATCACCTCATCCAATAAATTTAAACTCTCCGCAAAACCATTTGCAAAATCTCGGGTTCGACTAAAGAGATGCGGTTGAAATATTCCAGTAATCTTTTGGGTTGGATAAATACTCCTCACTGAAGAAATACTCTCCTGCAACTCTTTAGGATGATGTGCATAATCATCAATAAAAACTAAATTGTCTTCTCTTATTTGATAATCGAATCTTCTGCGTACACCACAAAAAGAGGCAAGTGCCTTCCTTAATTCATTTTCTTCTACTCCACTAAGAATTGCAATGCTAGAAGCAGCAATAGCATTTTCCACATTTATTTTTCCTGGATAAGAAAATTTCAGTCCTCTCATTATCCCATTCGGATAAACCAAATCAAATTGATAAAATCCATCAACCAATAATAGATTGCAGGCATAAAAATCAGCTTTTTCTGTTAAAGCATAAGTAAAGGTAGGAAGCTCTTTGTGCGGAATATGAAGACCTTTTTTATGCACTAATATTCCTCCCTCTTTAATTTGATCAACAAATGTGTAAAAGCTTTTCTCTAACTCGGATTTCTCACCATAAATATCTAAATGATCTGCGTCCATAGAGGTTATCAATGCAAGCTTGGGATGTAACTGCAAAAATGAACGATCAAACTCATCTGCTTCTAAAATCACCCATGGACTATGCTTTGATAGTAACAGATTTGATTGGTAATTTCTGGAGATTCCACCTAAAAAAGCATTACAATCCAACTTTGATGTTTTAAAAATATGTGCTGTTAAAGTGGAGACTGTTGTTTTCCCATGTGTTCCGGCAATGCCAATGCCATTTAAACCATCCGATAAAAGACCTAAAACCCGAGAGCGTTTAACGACATAATATCCATTATTCATAAAGAAGCGCAATTGTTGATTGTCTTTTGGAATTGCAGGTGTATAAACCACCAAAGTATTCTCTTTAGAATTGAAATTCTTAGGTATCTGATCAATATCATCATTAAATGTAATCCCTATTCCCTCAGCATTTAGTTCATCTGTAAGTTGTGTCTTAGTTTTGTCGTATCCAAACACAGTTTTACTATTGTAATAGAAGTAACGCGCAATAGCACTCATTCCTATCCCACCAATTCCAATGAAGTAAATATTTTTAAATTCCTCTATCCTCATAATTTATATCATAGCTAGAATTTGTTCTGCAATATCTGTTGCGGCATTAGGTTTAGCCAAGGCCTTGCTGCTAGATGCCAACTCGGTCAATTTCTTAAAATCATTCACGAGATACAATGCCTGATTTATCAAGTCATTTTCTGCATCAGCATCTTTAACCATTACTGCCGCCCTTTTATCGACCAAAGCCATTGCATTCTTAGTTTGATGATCCTCTGAAACATTTGGAGATGGAACTAAAATACACGGTTTACCGACCAAGCAAAGTTCTGATATCGTTCCTGCACCAGCTCTTGAGATCACCAGATCTGAAGCTGCATAAGCTAAATCCATATGACTCAAGAAAGCATGAACTCTCATATCAGGCATATCCCAATTTTCCAATTCCTTTTTTATACTATCAAAATAATATTTACCTGTTTGCCAGATAAACTGAACACCAGATTCCCCTATTTTGGAGAAAGAATTTATCACGCTATTATTTATAGTTCTGGCTCCTAGACTTCCCCCTACAATAAGAATAGTTTTTTTATTAGGATCTAAACCAAAGTAATATATTGCTTCTTCTTTTTTAGAAAAAATATCAACTAAATCATTTCTAACAGGATTACCTGTTAGTAATATTTTTTTGGGGGGAAAAAATCGATCCATCCCTTCATAAGCAACACAAATTTTATGTGCTTTTTTCGACAACAATTTATTCGTAATTCCAGCATAAGAATTTTGTTCCTGAATGATAGCAGGAACTCCTAATCTTGAAGCAATATATAATAAAGGTCCACTAGCATATCCACCAACGCCAACCACAACATCGGGCTGAAAATCTTTTACAATTCTCTTTGCCATGCTTAAGCTCTTCATTAATCGGGGAAGAAATTTCAAATTCTCCATCGAAAAGTTTCTTTGCAAACCTCTTATTGGAAGACCTATAATTTTATAACCAGCAGCAGGAACTTTTTCCATTTCCATTTTCCCCTCAGCACCTACAAAAAGAATTTCACAATTAGAATAATTCTCTTTTAATGCATTCGCTATAGAAATTGCTGGGTAAATATGACCTCCAGTTCCTCCACCACTAACTATTATTTTTATCTTTTTCTTCATTCAATCTTTTTTCTTCTTCGTTTGCCCAGTTACTTACACTTAAAATCATACCAAATGCGGCACTTGTAAAGATAAGAGATGTACCTCCCATACTTACCAATGGCAAAGGTTGTCCGGTTACCGGTATTAAATTAATAGAAACCGCCATATTAGTTAAAGCCTGAAATACAATACTTAAAGTTAAACCTATCACTAAAAAAGCCGGAAAAGTTCTATTGCATTTTCTCACAATTAATCCTGCCCTATACATTAAAAAGAGATAGAATAATAAAATAGTAAAGCCTCCAAACCAACCTAATTCCTCCAGAATAATTGCATAAATAAAATCTGAATATGGATGAGGTAAAAAATTGCGCTGAGTACTATTCCCTGGCCCTTTCCCAAATATTCCGCCAGAAACAACAGCTATTTTAGCCTGTTCTACTTGATAATTTTGATTATTCCCTACCTTAGTTTCATTCTTATCGAAAAAATTCACAATTCGACTACGAACAGTTTGAACACGTCCAATACTAGGTAACATAGGAGCAAGGACAATTAATAGTATTACTAAACCCAAAACAACACCAACAGTACCAAGCATATATTTTCTTGCAAGTCTGCCAATAAACATCAGTAGGTAACATACTCCTCCCAATAGAACAGAAGTAGAGAAATCATCCATAAAAATTAATATGCAGACAATTCCAACAGGTATAATAATTTTTAAAAAGGCTTCATTTTTACATCCTTTATCTGATTGGTATCTTGATAAAGTTCTCGACACATGAAGTATCAGTGCCAGCTTAGCTAGTTCTGATGGCTGAAAATTAAATCCAATCCCAGGAATTGTAATCCATCTGGATGCGTCATTCAGGTTTGTACCTACAAATTTAGCCAGAATCAACAATCCTATAGAAACAATAAGAACAACATTAGCAGAGCTGGAATAAACAAAATAAGGAAGTTTATGAACTACATAAATAATACAGAAGCATCCCCCCAACAAGATTAACTGTTTGATGAAAAAATAGGATGTATTTCCTCCTTTTACCTTGTAGGCAAGTGTACCTGTAGAACTATAAACTACAAGTAAGGATATTAATGATAATAGTAATATAATAATCCATATCACCTTATCCCCTTTTAAATTCAACTTTCTTAATAATCCTCCCATGAACTTGTATGTTTACAAATTTCTCACCTCTTCCTTAAATTGATTTCCCCTATCCTCGTAGTTTTTGAATAAATCGAAACTAGCACAAGCTGGAGATAATAGTACTATACCGTCTTTATTCGCTATGTTATAAGCTTTTGTAACAGCTTCCTTCATAGAATTCGCATCAACAATATTTGCCACTTTTCCATCAAAAGCATCATGAATTTTCTTATTATCTATACCTAGGCATACAATACCCTTTACTTTCTCGTCAACCAAGTCGAATAGTACAGTATAATCATTCCCCTTATCGACTCCACCCACAATCCAAACTACGGGTTCCTCCATACTCTCCAATGCGTACCATGTTGAATTAATATTGGTGGCTTTTGAATCGTTGATAAATTGAATACCTCTAACTTTTACCACCTTTTCGAGACGATGATTTACTCCTTGAAAATCACTTAAACTTTCACGAATGGTTTCTTTACGAATTTGTAATACACTTCCTGCAATTCCGGATGCCAAAGAGTTGTATATGTTATGTATTCCGGGTAAAGATAAATCCTTCTTATCCATAGAAAAGTTATATTCGTTATAATGAATTTTTAATGTTTCGTTATCTAACCATCCTCCATTATTAAGCTTTTGCTTTACAGAGAAAGGGTATAACTGAAATGGAGTACTACGTTCTGTCATTTGTTGTTGAATAATCTCATCGTCGCAACAGAAAATAAATGCATCACTCACTGTGAGATTTTGAATAATTCTAAACTTGGAACTGATGTAGTTTTCCATTTTATACTCATATCGATCTAAATGATCTGGCGTTATATTCATTAGAATTGCAATGTCGGCCTTAAAATCATACATACCATCCAACTGGAAACTGCTTAATTCCACTACATAATGAGTGAAATCCTTTTCTGCTACCTGCCACGCCAAACTACTACCAACATTACCAGCCAACCCAACATTTACACCGGCTCTCTTTAATAAATGATATAATAGCAGAGTTGTAGTTGTCTTTCCATTACTACCTGTAATACATATCATTTTCGCAGTAGAGTATCTTCCTGCAAATTCAATTTCAGAAACAATTGGAATATTATGCTCCTTCAATTTTGAAATTATTGGAGCTTTTTCAGGTATTCCTGGACTTTTGATTATTTCATCTGCAGAGAGAATAATGTCTTCACTATGTTGCTTTTCCTCAAAGGGGATTTGGTAATCCATTAAAACCTTTTTATACCTCTCATCAATTTCTCCAAAATCAGAAACAAACACATCGAAAGCTTTACTTTTAGCTAACACTGCTGAGCCAACGCCACTTTCTCCAGCTCCTAATATGACAATTTTTCTAGCCATAAATTCCTATCTGATTTTTAAGGTTACAATGGTGATCACCGCAAGAAAAATTCCAATAATCCAAAAACGGGTTACAATTTTTGGCTCCGGATATCCCTTCATTTGATAATGATGATGTAATGGAGCCATCTTAAAAATTCTTCTTCCTTCTCCATATTTCTTTCTAGTGAATTTAAACCAGGAAACCTGCATCATCACCGAAATATTTTCAACTAAAAAGATTCCGCACAATATCGGAATCAATAATTCCTTGTGAATAATTATGGCAAAAACAGCTATGATCCCCCCAAGGGAGAGACTACCAGTATCCCCCATAAAAACTTGTGCCGGATAAGAATTATACCACATAAATCCAATAGTCGCACCTATAAAGGCGGCAACAAACACTACTAATTCACCGGAATTTGGAATGTACATAATACTCAAATAATCAGAATAAACAACATGACCTGAAACGTAGGCTAACATCCCTAGTGTTGCCCCAATAATAGCAGAAGAACCCGTCGCTAATCCATCCAATCCATCGGTTATATTAGCCCCATTAGAAACGGCTGTAACAATAAATATTGTTATAATTATGAATACCAACCAAGCTAATTTAGAAGAGTATTTTCCTGCAAAACCAACCAAAGAAGCATAATCAAATTCATTATTTTTAAAAAAAGGAATAGTGGTTTTAGTCGACTTAACATCATTGGTCAATCTAGTACTACCTGGATTTTCAACCGTAAAACCTTCATCGACAAGTTCCGTTCGAGTTCCAATTTCATTCATATCAGCTTTTTCTCGAATTACAACATCATCGCTAATATAAAGAGTCAATCCAACAATTAATCCCAAACCAATTTGTCCAGCAACTTTAAAGCGCCCTTTTAATCCTTCTTTATCTTTCTTAAATACCTTGATATAATCATCTATAAAACCAATTAGCCCAAGCCATATGGTCGTAATTATCATCAAAATGATATAAGTATTTTCAAGTTTCGCAAACAATAAAACAGGAACAATGATGGAGATAATAATAATAATTCCACCCATTGTTGGAGTTCCCTTTTTTTCTAACTGACCAGCTAATCCAAGATCTCTAACAATCTCACCAATTTGTTGTTTTTGCAACATCAAAATGATTTTTTTACCAAAGACGGTTGCAATAAATAAGGAGGCCATAATTGCCAGTGCTGCTCTAAAAGAGATGTAATCAAACATTCCGGCACCAGGAAAATCTAACTGATTTAAATATCTAAACAAATAATAAAACATAGCTACAGCTTAAAAATTTCACGTATAATTTCTTTATCATCAAAATGATGTTTCACTCCTTTAATTTCCTGATAATCTTCGTGACCTTTACCTGCCACAAGTACAATATCATCTTTTTGTGCCAACATACATGCAGTTCTTATCGCTTCCTTTCTGTCAGTTATGCATAGCACTTTCCTTAAATCATTAAATATCACTCCTGCTTTCATTTCCGAAATAATTAATTCGGGATCTTCGGATCTTGGATTATCAGAAGTCAGAATTACTTTATCACTATATTCCGCAGCAATTTTTGCCATCAAAGGACGTTTCTTTTTATCTCTATTCCCTCCCGCACCAACAACAGTTATCACCTGTTCATTTTTAGTACGTAAGGCGTCGATGGAATCCAGTACATTTTTCAAAGCATCTGGTGTATGAGCATAATCCACAATTGCCATAATTCCCTCAGGAGAAATAATACTTTCGAATCGTCCTGCAACTGAAATCAGTTCACTTATTCCTTTAAGCACTTCCTCCTTTGACTGGTTCAGCAATCTGGCTGTAGCATATACAGCAAGCAAATTATGTGCATTAAAATCACCAATAAAATTGGTCCAGATTTCAACACCATCCATCTCCAATAGCATGCCAGTAAAATGCTTTTCCAATACTTGACATCGAAAATCAGCAAAAGAACGAGTCGAATAGGAAAATTTGTGAGCTTTGGTATTCTGCAACATGAGCTTTCCGTTTTTATCATCCACATTTGTGACTACAAAAGACTTTTTATCTAAATCATCAAAAAAGTTCTTTTTCACCTTCAAATAAGCATCAAAAGTTTTATGATAATCTAAATGATCGTGTGTTATATTCGTAAATATTCCACCTTTAAAATGTAAGGATGTAGTTCTATTCTGATCAATAGCATGAGAACTTACTTCCATAAAACAATATTCACACCCAGCTGCTACCATCTCGGAAAGTAACAAATTGATTTGCATCGGATCCGGAGTAGTATGGGTGGCTGCAATTTTTTTATCATCTACATAATTGCATACCGTTGAAAGTAATCCAACTTTATATCCTAATTTCCTGAACAATTGATACAATAAGGTAGCAATAGTTGTTTTTCCATTCGTTCCGGTCACCCCCACTAGTTGAATGTTTTTACTCGGTAGAGCATAATAATTACTAGCCAATTGTGAAAGAGCTAAAAGAGAATTCTCCACGAGAATGTAAGAAATTTCGGAACTAGTCTCTTCGGGTAATTCTTCACATACCACTACTCTTGCTCCTTGTTCTATCGATTCTCTGATATAATTATGACCATCACTAAGTGTTCCTCGGCAAGCCACAAACAAATCTCCATCCGCCACCTTTCTAGAATCAAATTGGATATTTTGAATTTCAACATCCCAAAATCCCTTAATGCTTTGTATATTGACTGAACTAAAGAGTTCATTGATATTTTTGCTCATCTTATATCTTTTTAAGATAATCCTATAGTTATTCTATCTCCCTTTTTAAAATAAGCTCCAGGTCTTATCGATTGACTATTAACTGCACCAATACCTCGAACCGTGACTTTAAGTCCTGCATTCTCCAAAATATATAATGCATCCTGAATCCCCATTCCTTTCACATTTGGCACTAAATATTTTTTAACTCTCCGATATTTATATTCGATTATAGAATCTTTTCTTGATGTCATTACCCATCGAGATGGAATTTCTTTATTTACTACTACAAAATTCAATGCGTCAAAAACTTCATCCAAGTCTTTTTTATTTCCATTTAGAGATAAGGGAACTTTCGGTTCTGATTGATCCTTCCTATCTTTTACAGGATGCATAGAATAAGTCATTGCATAAACCTTATCCGCAATAGTTTTAAAAACTGGTCCTGCCACTTGATTTCCATAAAACCCTTTCGTTTTATTTGGACGATTAATAACAACAATACACGAATACATAGGGTCATCAGCAGGAAAATAACCAACAAAGGACGCCTGATAAACTTTATGAGCATATCCTTTATTGTTATCAGCTATTTGGGCTGTGCCAGTTTTTCCGGCTATTTTATAACTCGTATTCCTTAGATTTCGAGCTGTACCGCGTAAAACAACCCCTTCCAACATATTCTTTACTAATTTTAAAGTCTCGGATGAGCAAATCTTCGATTTCAACACTTCTGTATCAAATCGCTGAATTACATCGCCATGATATTGCAATTCTTTCACAAAACGAGGCTTCATCATTTTACCATTATTTGCGATAGCATTATAAAAAGTCAAGGTTTGCAAAGGGGTTTGCTTTACCGAATAACCAATTGACATCCATGGCAAGGAAACACCAGACCAGGTTGGATCATCGGGATATTTAATTTCAGGTATACCTTCTCCTCTAATATCTAAACCCAGTGTCTCATTCAAACGAAAATCGTATAATCTATTAATGAACGATCGTGGTTTATTTTTATAATGCTCATACACTAATTTTGAAATACCAACATTGGATGATTTTTCAAAGGCCTCTTGTACAGTAATTTTCCCAAAACCTCCATAATGAGAATCTCTCATTTTTTCCTTATAATAACTGTAAATACCATTCCCGGTATCTATTGAATCCATCGGACCCACATAGCCGTCTTCAAGCAAAGCCATTACTGAGGCTAATTTAAAAGTAGATCCTGGTTCTGTTGCTTCACCAATAGCGTAATTATAAATTTCTCTATACGTTTTAGTTTCGCTATCAAACCCCAAATTGGCGATAGCCTTGATGGCTCCTGTTTTCACCTCCATTAATATCGCAGAACCATGATCTGCATTATATTTTATCAATTGTTGATGTAATGCAGATTCAGCAACATCCTGAAAATTAACATCTATCGTTGTAATCAGATCATTCCCATCTTTTGGATCCACCATATTCACCGGCAACCACCGACCAGACATTTTTTGCATCAAACTGATACCATCAATACCCTTTAATTCACTTTCAAACGCACCTTCTATTCCCACTTTACCAACATGTCGTTTTCCTTCCCCCTCTAACAAATACCCTATTGTCCTTGTTGCCAAATCAATATGCGGTTGTACCCTTTTGTTTTCCTGCTCACAAATTAATCCACCTTTATTTTTCCCCATTCGAAATAATGGAAATTTTTTAATTTGCTTCAGTTCATTATAATTAATTCTACGGCGATTAATTAAAACATACCGATTTGACTTTGTATGATACTTTGCGTTCCATAATTTATTACGGTATTCTCTTGCAGATTTGTCTTTAAAGAATCGCGAAAGTTTCAGCGCTAAAGAATCTACATTTGCTCTAAATACAGCATCTGACAAGCCCGATGCCCTAAAGTCCATTCGAATTTGATAATATGGCAAAGAACTTGCTAACAAACGACCATCATCAGCGCAGATATCTCCTCTATTGGCATGAACGACAACATCGCGTTGCGAAATAGTTTGGGCTTTACTTCTCCATTTGTCACCTTCGAATAATTGCAATACTACCACCCGAACCACTACAAGTATTGCAATCAGCAAAACCATAATGTAGATCGCCCCAACACGCCATATGATATCTTTCTTAATGGGCATTATTCGTCTATATATATTTTCACAGGAGGTTCTGTTGACTCAATCAAATCCAAACCGTCCTTTTTTACCCGTTTTACTACTTCCGACTGTTTGCTCATGTACATCAAATCAGAAGCTGTTGTTATCGATTCAAATCGAAGATCCTTCAGTTCCTTTTGCAGGGTAACCATATCTCTGTAAACTCTTTCAGAATGATAACGATTACTGATATAAAAAATCCCCAACCCTACCAAAAAAAGCACAAATGGCAATTGCTGAACAACTGCCGTTTTGGTTAAGATACTTCCGTCAATAAAATCTTTTATCGATCCCGATGGAGTTTCCTTCAGCTCCTCACTAGGTTTTATAAAATCATTATATTTCTTTCCAAACTTGAACATCTTTTAATGAGATTTGGGTTTTGCAATCCGAAGTTTTGCACTTCTGGCTCTTCCGTTTCGTTCTATTTCCTCATCAGAAGGAATAATTAGCTTTCGATTCACCGCCTCTAATGGCGTCTGGATGTTTCCAAAAAAATCCTTACTCGCTCCACCTTCAAATTTTCCATCGCGTATATAATTTTTCACTAAACGATCCTCTAAGGAATGATAAGTTATAACAACCAGTCTTCCATCAGGTTTAAGGACATCAGATGCCTGCATCAACATTTCTCTTAAAACCTCCATCTCCTGATTCACTTCTATTCGCAAAGCTTGAAAAACCTGCGCCAAATATTTGTGATCCTTAAATTTAGGAACACAAGGTGCAATCACCTCCTTAAACTGCTGAATTGTAGTTATTTTATTGGATTTTCTATACTCATCAATCAATTTCACCAATCGTCCCGGATTTTTTACTTCCCCATAGAGCTTAAAAATGCGGAACAAATCCTCCACAGCATATTGATTTAAAACGTCCGCAGCAGTAAAATCAGAACTTTGATTCATTCTCATATCCAAATCCCCATCAAATCGAAAGGAAAATCCACGTTCTGCAACATCAAATTCATGCGAGGAAACACCAAGGTCAGCTAAAATACCATCCACTTTATCAAAGCCAAGATATCTTAAGAAGTTCTTATAATACCGAAAATTATGACGCACAAATATAAATTTATCATCTTTTGGCACATTAGCTTCAGCATCCTCATCCTGATCAAACCCAACCAATTTACCACTAGTTAATCTCTTTAATATCTCACGGGAATGTCCTCCTCCTCCAAAAGTCAGATCCACATAAACGCCATCTGATTTTATATCCAACCCTTCCAAACTCTCCTTCAACAAAACGGGTATGTGATAATCACTATTCATCCTCATATATTTTTAATGAATCTTTTTAATTTGAAAAAAAAACTTAGTCTTCCTCTGGTTTGCCACCCAATATCTCGTTGGCTAAGTCACTAAATCCTTCCTCACTCCAGGCTACTTGTTGATAACTCTTTTCATCCCATATTTCAATTTTCCCATCCTGTCCTGCCAATATTATATCTTTGGAAAATCCAGCAAAATCAAAAAACTTTTTGGGAATTAATATTCGTCCATTACTATCAATTTGCACTTCTGCTGTACCTCTAAAAAACTCTCGTAAAAATCCTGCATGAGTTTTATCAAATGGATTCAGTTTTGATCTAACAATTTGGGTTTGTCGTTCCCATTCCACCAATGGATATAAATCCAGACATTTTTCATATAGATTTTTTCGCAATACACAACGATGTTCAGAATCTCCATTAAGGAGTTTTCGGAAGGCAGAAGGCAATATTACGCGTCCTTTTGCATCCAATTTGCAATTATAATCACCTATAAACGTTGTCATTAATAAAATCTATTTACAATTGTAAAATTAGAGAAAAAATCACCCACTTTCAACCACACTCACCCACTTTTATACTATTGTTAATAACTTTTCACAATTGAAACAAGTAATTATAAGTCAGACAATTTGATTACTCCTTAAAATGAGAACAAACAAGCAAGAAAATTGCGATATTTGCATCAGAATTTACAGTAAATTGATAATTTAGAAATTGAACAGAAACCTTCTCAAACTATAACACAAATAGGCTTAACAGCATCAATTAACATTGGTAGATTTTTTCAATTACTCTCTATGTGTATATTAAATTAAAACCGTTCGAATTTTATGCAAAAACAAAATGTGCCCGAGTTTTTAAAAATTGATATAGAAAAAGTATTTGCTGGTAAGAGTGAAAAACTTGCAAAGTTATTACCAAATTTCATTATTCGTTACCTGAAAAGAATAATTCATCAGGATGAACTGAATGATTTTTTATCAAGGAATCATCATAAACAAGGAATTGAGTTTGCTGATAGTGTTTTGGAAGAATTAGATATATCTTTTAAAATCGAGGGGCTGGAAAATATCAACAAAGAAGATCGATATTTATTTGCTTCTAATCATCCATTAGGTGGACCTGATGGCATTATATTGATAAGTATTTTTGGTAAGATTTATCCAGAAATTAAATTCTTGGTTAACGACATATTGATGAATATCAGGAATTTATCAGATGTATTTATCCCGATCAACAAACATGGTGGACAAGCTAAAGAAGCTGCTTTAAAATTGGAAAAAGCTTACAAATCAGATGCTGCGATATTGACCTTTCCTGCTGGTTTAGTATCCCGCAAGCAAAAAGGAAAAATTGAAGACCTAGATTGGAAAAAAAGTTTCATTGCCAAATCCGTTAAGCACCAACGGAATATTGTACCGATTCATATTGATGGAAGAAATTCAGATTTTTTCTACAATTTGGCTAACCTTAGAAAATTCTTTGGATTAAAATCAAATTTGGAAATGTTATATTTGCCAAACGAATTATTCAAACAACGGGGTAAAACATTTACAGTTCGGATTGGAAAGCCCATTTCATACCAAACATTTGACAAAAGCTATAGTAAATGGGCTGAAAAAATGAAAAAAGAAACTTATAAGCTAGTTAATCAATAAATAAATGTTGATTTGTCAAAAACTTTCGGATAACAACTCATACTATCTATAAAGTAAGTATTTTCGTAAGCTATTATAATCAAAATAAAAGTCAAGCAATTAATAATCCTTTACTTGTAGGAGTTTAACACCATTAATGATGAAAGATATTATACCTCCAGTATCTAGAGAAGCACTTGAAAAGGAGCTAACAGAAGAAAGATTTGTACGCAAAACAAACAAGGGATCCAATGAAATATACTGCTTCACCCATCATAATTCTCCAAATTTAATGAGGGAAGTAGGCCGATTGCGTGAAATTACCTTTAGAAAAGCTGGTGGAGGAACAGGAAAAGAAATCGATATCGATAAATTCGACACAAATGAGAAACCCTATCATCAGCTAATTGTATGGGATCCAAAAGCGAAAGAAATACTCGGGGGATATCGTTACATCCTATGCAGTGAATCTCCTGTCGATAAAAATGGCGATACTTATCTTGCAACCTCAAGACTGTTTAATTTTTCAGATGATTTCAAGAAAAACTACATGCCTCATATGATTGAATTGGGGCGTTCTTTTGTTCAACCAGAATATCAATCAATCCGAAAAGGTAGGAAAAGCCTATATGCTTTGGATAATCTTTGGGATGGACTAGGTTCTTTAATCGTTGACTACCCGGAAATAAAGTACTTTTTTGGAAAAGTAACTATGTATCCCCATTTCAATCGTGATGCCAGAAATCACATATTATATTTCATGAATATGATGTTTCAGGATAAAGATAAAATGGCATGGCCTGTTACTCCTCTCGAAACTAACATGGATGTTGAGCAAATGAACCATGATTTCTGTGGAGCAACCTTTGATGAAAATTATAAGATATTATCGCAAAATGTGAGAAAAAATGGCCAGAATATTCCACCACTCATTAATGCTTATATGGGACTTTCTCCAACTATGAAATGTTTTGGAACAGCAATCAATACTCATTTTGGAAACGTAGAAGAAACAGGGATCATGATTACCATTGCTGACGTTTACGAGAACAAAAAAGATAGGCATATCTCATCATATCTATCCTTTTTAAATATTAAATTACCTAAAACGAAATTGAAAATATTCAAAAAAAAATAATTTGATTCCAAATTGAAATTCCATCAAAATTATTGACAAAGAAAAACCCGCTTAATTCAAGCGGGTTTCTTTATTTTGTTTAATTATTGTGAATTAATATGCTCTTTTATCCCTACCTTCAACATAATTAATAAATGAAGTGTTCACCACTTTATTTCCCCCAGGAGTAGGGTAATTGCCAGTAAAATACCAATCTCCATTATTTTCAGGACAAGCTTCATGCAGATTTTCTATGGATTGATACACAATTTCAACTTCAGCATCCATCTTCGATGGTGTTAAAAGAATTGCTATTTTACAAGAGATTTGATCTGCAGTGAAAGGCTTATAAATCTCCTTCACATAATTAACCATCTCTTCTTTAGGAAGATTTTCCTGAGCTTTACATTTCTTGTAAGTTTCCTCAATTAAATTCTCCATGCCATTTTCTTTAAGCAAAGCAATGGTTGCATTAAAAGCAATAAATTCACTCATACGTGTCATATCTATTCCATAACAATCCGGGTAACGAATCTGAGGTGCGGAAGATACAATCACAATTTTTTTAGGATGCAGCCTATCCAAAATACGCAATATACTTTGCTTTAAAGTCGTCCCACGCACAATAGAATCATCGATAACTACCAGATTATCTTCTTGGTTTTTTACGATACCATAAGTAACATCATAAACATGACCAACTAAATCATCTCTACCTTCATCATTGGTGATGAAGGTGCGCATTTTCACATCCTTAATAGCAATTTTTTCAACACGCGGCTCAACAGAAATAATTTCCTGCAATTTTTCCTCCGTCCAATTACCATTAAGCTCATGTATTTTTCGCTTTTTCTCCTCCATAAGATGTAATCTCACACCTTCCATCATTCCATAAAAAGCCGTTTCTGCAGTATTAGGTATAAATGAAAAAACTGTATTTTGAACATCATAATCAATGATATTCAAAATCGAAGGAGTTAATAATTCCCCCAACTTCTTTCTTTCTTTATAAATATCCTTGTCACTTCCTCTCGAAAAATAAATCCGTTCAAACGAACAGGATCTTCTTTTTTGAGGTACTCGAATAGGCAATTCTTCAACTGTTCCATTCTTTTTAATCACGACAGCATTTCCCGGAGAAATTTCTTTAACATCCTTTGCTCTAACATTTAAAGCTGTCTGAATTACAGGTCTTTCTGAGGCTACGACTACAATCTCATCATCCTGATAATAAAATGCTGGACGAATCCCCCAAGGATCCCGCATAGCGAAGGCATCACCATGTCCGAATAATCCGGCCACAGCATAACCTCCATCCCAGGATCTACTTGCATTTGAAAGAATCTTTTGAATTTCAATATTTTCCTCAATTAGAGGGGAAATTTCCTTATTTGAATAACCATCATTCTTATATTGACGAAAAAGCATTTGATTCTCTTCATCCAGATAATGGCCTACTTTCTCCAATATGGTTACTGTATCTGTATAATCTTTAGGATGCTGTCCCAAATCGACTAAC
This sequence comes from Ancylomarina longa, assembly GCF_003996985.1. Lineage (GTDB taxonomy): Bacteria > Bacteroidota > Bacteroidia > Bacteroidales > Marinifilaceae > Ancylomarina_A > Ancylomarina_A longa. Next base: position 66,021 of record NZ_RJJX01000011.1, on the reverse strand, counting down.
AAGTTAAATAATTCATCAACATTTGTTAGATTAAAATTACCAGCCATAACCAAATTCCTGGATTTCCAGTTATTTTCCCTCATTACCGGATGAACAAAATCAATGCTATTACGTCCAAAAGTACCGTATCTTAGATGGCCCAAATACAATTCCCCGGCAAAAGGCAAATTCTTTTTAGCCCAATTCGCATCATTAAAATTTTCAATATTTTCTCTTTCAGCGATTTTATATTCCCCATAAATGCGGTCAAAAACTTCTTTTATTGGCTGATCGCCATTGGATCTATGGCGGTGAATATATTTCTCACCTGGTTTCTGATCCAATTTCATGCCTACAACCCCGGCTCCTTCTTGTCCTCTGTTATGCTGTTTTTCCATTAACAGATAGAGCTTTTGAATACCATATCTCCAGGATCCATATTTTTCCTGGTAGTACTCAAGAGGTTTTAGCAATCGAATCATTGCTATACCACACTCATGCTTTAACTGATCACTCATTATTAAATTCTTAAATGGTTATTTAGTATGTATTGTTTATTCTATTCCTCCTCTAAAATTGGATTTTCACTATCTTTTATTTTTAATGGCTCTAAATCCGCAAATGTTATTCTTGTTTTTACGGGATAACAGTTTGGAAAATACTTTTCACAAGCCTTAAACAGAGCTATAGATTCTAATTTAGTGCGAAAATTACCCACCCGAACCCTAAAATCCGGAGCAGAATACACCACATAAGCTCTCTCCGTAGGAAATAATTGTAAAAACTCATTCTTAACTGCAACTGCTTTTTCTTTATCGGTACTTCTCCCTGAAAATATCTGAATTCGATATCCGGTAAAACCCAGATTCTTCGAATTAATAGTACTATCTGTTTTTAATAGCTCATTCACTCTATCATCCTGTATGATATTAACAGTTCCCAAACTATCCTTTTTAATAATCTGAGAATCTACTTTAAAGGTAAGTGCACTATTTTGAGCAACTACTGCCAATCCTGATAAAACTATAGCTAGACCTAAAAACAATTTACGATACTTCATTCCAATTATTTTATCTATTAAAAAAACACGCTAAATTCATTCTCTCCAAAATAAATTTAGTTGGGAACAGAAAAAATAGGTATCTCTGAACGGTTGACCATTTGCTGAGCATAAGAACCGAAAAACATATTAAATGTAGTTTCAGCCTGTTCTCTCATGATCGCAATCAAATCAGCATCTATTTCCCGAGCATACTCCAAGGCTGTGATTGTATTATTATCTCCTTTTCGAATATTTTTAATCACTTTTATATTTTTTTCCTGCAAATAATCTTCTGCCTGCTGCATATAATGCTCTATTTTCCCAATCACACTGGAATTAGAAGTTTCATGAACGCCTAATATATGAACTTCAGCCTTACAGTTATGCGCAAGTTCTGTAACGTATGGTATTTTTTTTCTGGTTTCATTACTTGCATCAATAGGCATAAGAATGGTTTTTACCTCGCTATGTTCTCCTTCATTTTGTACTGTAACCACGGGGCAAGTAGAATAGCTTACAACCTTAAAAGCATTACTCCCAATAAAAAATTCTTCAAACCCAGAAGCTCCATAGGCACCCATAACAATTAAATAAGAGTCACCATATTTAGCTTGATTTATAATTTCACGATATACGCTTCCTATTCTTATCTTAAAATCAAAAACCCCATTCTCAACCTGATAATTAGGAGAATGGAGTTCTATTAATTTTTCAAAATATTCCTGAACCGTATGTATAATCTCATTTTTGAGTTCATCAAAATGAAATGGCATTACAAACTTTTCAGATTTTTTCACATGGACCATTCTTAGATGTGCTCCAAGTTTATTTGACAGATAGATGGCAAATTTCAAAGCATTAATAGAATCTCCAGAGAAATCAACCGGTACCAGAATACGCTTCATGATGCTTAAGTTTTCAATTTAAATTAAACTGTTCGTAATGCAGTTTTGATTTCCTAAATAAAAATAAAAACGAATAACCTAGAAAGAGAAATCCTCCTAACAAACTACATATCAATACCTTCTACGACACGCCATTTGCAGGTTAAAATTACACAAAAATATTTAGCAACAAACACAATTTAAGCGCTTATGCAGTCTAATTAGGAATTAGAAAAAATTGACTTTGCAAGTTAATTCAATTTACAAATTAATCTTTGAAAAGATTCTATCATCAAAAAACATATATGAAGAATGAAATAGTAGATTTTCAAGATGATATCTAAAATAATTGAATACCCAAGAACTTGTCAATCTATGGAGATAATATAACTTTGTGCGGAATTTAAAAGTGGGGATATCGAAAATGAGTAATAAGAACAAAAAATTGTTTTTGGAAACATATGGTTGCCAAATGAATGTTGCAGATAGTGAAGTCGTTGCTTCTATCATGCAACACAACAATTATGAGATTACAAAAACTCGCGAAGAGGCAGATATTATCTTAGTCAACACTTGTTCAGTCAGAGAAAATGCAGAACAGAGGGTAAGAGGAAGAGTACAAGGGTTTGCAGCATTAAAAAAGAAAAATCCTAAATTACTAATTGGTGTCATCGGTTGTATGGCCGAACGATTGGGTGACAAACTCTTCGAACAAGAGAAAAATGTGAATCTTATTGTGGGTCCGGATGCTTACATGGATCTTCCCCTTTTAGTGGAGAAGGCAGAAAAAGGAGAAAAGGCTATCAACATCGAGCTATCCCTCACAGAAACCTATAAGGATATTTGCCCATCAAGAATAGATGAAACATCCATTTCAGGTTTTGTTTCAATCATGAGAGGTTGCAACAATTTCTGCACCTATTGTATTGTACCCTATACAAGAGGGAGAGAACGTAGCAGAAATCCTGAAAGCATACTCACAGAAGTAAAAGATTTGGTAGAGAAAGGATATAAGGAAGTTACCCTTTTGGGACAGAATGTAAATTCCTTTCATTATAAGAATTCTGTTTCGGAAATTAATTTTCCTGAACTATTAGAAATAGTTGCATTAGCAGAACCTAATTTACGTATTAGATTTGCCACCTCTCATCCTAAAGATATGAGCGATGACACCCTAAGAGTAATTGCCAAATATCCCAATATCTGCAAAAGCATCCATTTGCCTGTTCAATCTGGCAGCAATTCGGTTTTGGCCAATATGAAACGGAAATACACTAAGGAATGGTATATGAACCGGATAGAAGCCATCCGAAACATTATACCGGATTGTGGGATTTCTTCGGATATATTTTGTGGCTTTCACAACGAAAGTGATGAAGATTTTCAGGAAACTTTAGACTTGATGAAATGGGCTAAATATGATTTGGCTTTCATGTTTAAATATTCTGAGCGTCCAGGAACCTATGCCTACAAGAACATGAAAGACAATATTCCGGAAGAAGTAAAAGGAAAACGGCTTAGTGAAATGATTGAATTACAGAATCAATTATCGCATGAGAGCAACAAAAGAGATCTTGGAAAAGTATTCGAAGTATTAGTAGAAGGAACTTCCAAAAAATCTGATCAGGAATTATTTGGCCGAACTTCTCAAAATAAAGTAATTGTATTCCCTAAAAAAAATTACAAAGTTGGAGATTTTGTTCAGGTAAAAGTGAATGATTGTACCCAAGCTACTTTAATTGGAGAATCAATATAAATAAACAAGTCATACTGATTACAAAAAATCCTGTATCAGTATGACTACATACTATTTTCTTATCTTTAGTTCAAATAGTTATTGATTCACTACCTCTTGTTAAATCTTTAATTTCCAATCCATGAAGATTACAATACGTCCTGAGAATAAGTCTGATTACCGAACAATAAGCATGGTGACAGATATGGCTTTTGGCAGGGAAGAAGAAGGAAAACTGATTGAAAATCTTCGCAAAAACAGAAAATTTATTAAAGATTTATCATTAGTTGCCTGCATGGGAAGTGAAATTGTTGGTCATATTCTATTCACGCCAATACTCATTAAACATGAAGATAAGATATTCAATTCTCTTGCGCTAGCACCTGTATCAGTTATTCCAGAATTACAATCTTTAGGAATTGGCAGCCAATTGATTCAAAAAGGATTAGCTAAAGCAAAAAAATTAGGACATGAATCAGTAATTGTTTTAGGGCACGAAAACTATTATCCAAGATTTGGATTCCTTCCTGCTAGTAAATACAGGATTACAGCACCTTTTGAAGTACCCGATAATGTTTTTATGGCTATTGAATTAGTGAAGAATACACTACAAAATGTACACGGTTGTGTAGCATATCCAAAAGAATTTAATGAAGTCTAATTTTTCCCAATCACAAAAGCATCCTTTAATCCTACAAGTTCAACCAACTCCAATACATCATCAGAAACATTGGCTAGAGCAAATAAACGATCCTGTGCACAAGCCAATTCGGCAATAGCTTTTAATGCAGAAAAACCCTGACTATCTATAAAACTAATTCCTTTTAAATCTAGTACAATTTGTTTCCCTGATTGTTCAATAAATTCAATAATTTCCTTTTTCACCAAATCGGAAATTTTACTGTTAATTCTTCTTGTTCCCTCCAAGGAGGCAACAACCGATTGATCTTCCATTCGAAAATTCAACATATCCTTTAGGCTGGTTATTAGCTATGTGTACACAGCAAAGAAACTAGATTTTCCTTAAAAAACAATAATTCGGTTCTAATTTAATATTGATCTGAATCCACATAATACGTTCGATACCGAACATACTTTTGTTCATATCCGAACAAAAGCATTCATAATACAATTACACATCCCTGTAGAACCCACACAATACTAAATGCTTACAATTTATGGTATGAAATGTGATAAATACCACAAATTACCTTAACAATTATATGCTATTCAGATTTTTAACGCAATTTTTTAAGACATGATTAAAAAGCTCTTTTTTATTTCTGCATTTTTAATGGCCTTGGCAGAAAGTCTTCTAGGAATGGAGACACCACAATGGCTACGTTATCCAGCAATATCCCCTAACGGACAAACTATTGTTTTTGAATATGGAGGAGACCTTTTCACTATTCCTGCTGAAGGTGGTATCGCAATGCCTCTAACCAGCAATCCAGCCTACGATTATCAACCTATATGGTCTCCCGACAGCAAAACCGTTGCTTTTGCATCAGACAGACATGGAAATTTTGATATTTTCACTATTCCTGCCACAGGAGGAAGCCCCAAAAGACTCACCTTCTACTCCGGAAGCGAAACACCATCCAGCTTTAATCCGGATGGTAAGGAAATTCTCTTTTCGGCAATGATCTACGACAAACCCAAAAGTGTGATGTTCCCTACCCGAACCTTACCTGAATTATATAGTGTTCCAACAGAAGGTGGCGAAATCACCCAATTATTAAGCTCGCCTGCATTAGATGCAAAATATAGCAAAGACATGAATTACATTTTGTATCGCGACAGTAAAGGATACGAAAACCATTGGAGAAAACACCATACCTCGGCAGTAACACGGGATATTTGGTTATATGATGTGAAAAATAAAAAACACAATAAATTTTCCACTTTCAAAGGCGAAGATTTATATCCGGTTTATAGTACCGACAACAAAAACATCTATTATCTAAGTGAAAAATCGGGAAGCTTTAATGTATGGGAAGCTCCTGTAGATAACAAAACTGAATTAACTCAGATAAGCTTTTTTGAAAAACATCCGGTGCGTTTCCTTAGTATTTCTAATCAGGACAAACTTTGTTATTCGTGGAATGGAGAAATATACACCCAGGAAAAAGGAAAAGAACCTGTGAAATTAAAGGTGAGTGTAGCAGTAGATAACAAGGAGAATGCCATTACCTACGAGAAGTTAAGAAACGGAGCAAGAGAAATGAGCGTTTCCCCAAACGGTAAAGAAGTTGCCTTTATCGTTAGAGGAGAAGTTTTTGTCACCTCGGTAGAATATGGAACCACCAAAAGAATTACCAATACTCCGGAACAGGAACGTTCGGTTAGTTTTAGCCCTGATGGAAAAGCATTACTATATGCTTCGGAAAGAAATGGCAGCTGGAATTTATATCAAACCAAATTGGTTCGCGAAGAGGAGACTCATTTTGCCAATGCTACTCTTTTAAAAGAAGAACCAATTTTGGAAACAGAGGCAGAAACCTTTCAACCTAAATATTCTCCCGACGGAAAAGAAGTTGCCTTTTTAGAGGAAAGAGTAATCTTAAAAGTGATTAACCTGGAATCTAAAAAAGTGAGAACCATATTGGGCAAAAAATGGAATTATTCCTATTCTGATGGAGATCAACACTACGATTGGTCGCCAGATGGAAAATGGTTTTTAGTCAATTTTTATCCTCACACTATTTTCATGCCCGACGTTGCTTTGGTGGATGCCCAAGGAAATAAAAATATTGTGAATCTTACAGAAAGTGGATATAGTGATTCGGACGCCAAATGGTCCTTAAAAGGAGATGCTATGATCTGGTTTACCGACAAACGTGGCTATCGAAGTCATGGTAGTTGGGGAGCGGAATCGGATGTTTACATTCAATTTTTCAATAAGAAAGCCTTCGACAAATTCCAATTATCGAAAGAAGAGAAAGAGCTATTGAAAGAAGCCGAAAAAGAAAAGAAAAAAGAAGCTGACGCCGATAAAAAAGAAGATAAAGACAAAAAGTCCAAAAAAGATAAGAAGGACAAGAAAGACAAAAAGAAGGTTGAGGATCTTAAAATTGAATTTTCCGGAATGGAAGATCGTCAGATTTGTTTAACGATCAATCCATCTAAACTTTCGGATGCAATTCTTACTCCTGACGGAAAAAAATTATTCTATCTAAGCAAATTCGATGGTGGATATGACCTATGGGTGAATGATCTGGAGGAGAAAGAAACCAAAAAGATTTTAGACCTAAAAGGTGGCGGTGGAGCCATGCAGTTCGATAAAGATGCTAAAAATCTGTTCCTGATGTCGGGAAACAGCATCATTAAAGTTGATGTAGCATCAAACAAACGCAAAAACATAAGCTACACTGCCGAAATGTATTTGGATAAAGCCAAAGAACGAGCTTATCTATTCGAACATGTTTGGCGCCAAATGCTAAAGAAATTCTACGATCCTGAAATGCATCGCATCGACTGGGATTTTTATAAAAAAGAATACAAACGCTTTTTACCTTATATCAACAACAATTACGATTTTGCAGAAATGCTAAGCGAACTATTAGGGGAATTAAATGCCTCTCATACTGGCTCCGGATATCGTCCTAATCCTAAAAATCCTGACAGAACAGCACATTTGGGTGCTTTCTTCGATTGGAACTATGAAGGTAATGGACTACGCATTGCTGAGATTATTGAAAAGGGACCTTTAGATATAGCTGATGCAAGAATTAAAGTAGGTGATATTATCGAAAAAATTGATGGCATTGCCATTACAAAAGACAAAAGCTATTATCCTTTATTAAATCACAAAGCAGGTAAAAAAGTATTGCTTAGTCTATACAATCCTTACTCGAAAGAGCGTTGGGATGAAACCGTAAAGCCTGTTTCACGAATCGGTAACTTACTTTACGAACGTTGGGTAAAGAAGCGTCAGGAAGATTGTGACCGATTATCCAACGGGCGGATTGGCTATGTTCATGTAAGAGGAATGGATTCCAAAAGCTTTAGAAAAGTATATTCCGAAATAATTGGAAAATACGGAACACGTGAGGCAATAATCGTGGATACCCGTTTTAATGGCGGCGGTTGGTTGCACGACGATCTGGTTACCTTACTAAGCGGAAAAATGTACTCTACCTTATCCCCAAGAGGACAAGATTTAGGTACAGAACCATTGTCGAAATGGAAAAAACCATCTGCTGTTTTGGTTAGTGAGAGTAACTATTCCGATGCTTGTGCTTTTCCATACGTTTATAAAACCTTAAAAATTGGTAAGCTTATAGGAATGCCGGTTCCCGGAACCATGACCGCTGTTTGGTGGGAAACACTTCAGGACCCAACATTATACTTTGGAATGCCAATGGTAGGTGTAAAAGACCTAAACGGACAGTATATCGAAAATCATCAAATAGAACCGGATATAAAAGTTGCCAACGAATACGAAGAAGCAATTAAAGGTAAGGATCAACAACTGCAAAAAGCCGTTGAATCCTTATTATCCGAACTAGATAAGAATTAGTCTGTGTAAATTTTAATACCCTTGCAGAACCGCACTTCTCCTTATGGGAGAGGTGTTTTGCAAGGCACAGAAAAACTTTATTTACAACAAACAATAACACATAGGAAGTCTGGGAAACCGGCTTCCTATCTTTTAATTAGACTAGTCCAAACCGGCAAAACATACTTAATTAATCAATCACAAGGAAAAAGACGAAACATGAATTTGGAAAATCTATTAGTTGGAGTATTCCAATGCACAAAGCACACCTTGGGCATATGGGCTTAGGCAAATTGGTTGGGATGCCTGTTGCCGGAACCATGACTTCGGTTTGGTGGGAAGAATTGGATAAATAATACCAGGAGTCGAAGCCCAAAACTTCACTTTACCTCAATTGATTTGGGCTTCGTTCTCCTGATTTTATAAGTATAAAAACTTCCGGAAGCTGAATATTAATAAAACCAGAAATAGGGTTATTAACCTACCAGCGGAAGGAAGAATAGGGGTCTGTTTTCCAAGAAAACCATTTTCTGGTTTTTAAATAGACAATTCCCTGGCCGAAAATTGCACGGAAAATAGGGGCCGTTGTGATTTTCGGCTTTTTATTTTTTAAATATCAAGCATTACACAAAATTGGCGACCACCTCTTGAGACAAAATCATCAAAAACCTCTGAAAGCCCCGCGATGAGTAGCTACTTTATGCGATGAGCAGCTCCCAAGTGCGTAGAGGGCTTACTTTATGCGTAGAAATGGTTTCCAGAGGCGATGAGCGGGTAAAAAGTGCGTAGAGATGACTACTTAATGCGATGAGCAGCTCCCAAGTGCGTAGAATAGCTTACTTAATGCGTAGAAATGGTTTCCAGAAGCGATGAGCGGGTAAAAAGTGCGTAGAGATGACTACTTAATGCGCAGCAATAGTTTCTAAATACGCAGAGCCACTTATATTCATAAAACTGCATCTGATCATTTTAATTTAGATTTAAAGGCAAAATCTAAGCTATTCCGGGAAAGGAAAAAACAAAAATGCTACTTTTAGCAAATCCAAAAATCAAATTAAAGACTCATGCAATATACCATTGTAAAAGCTGATAAATTCGAAACCATTAATTGGTCTGGAGGAACCAGTACCCAACTCTATATCTATCCCGAAACAGCTAATTATCAGGCTCGGGATTTCGATTTCAGAATCAGTTCGGCCAAAGTAGAGATGGAGCAATCGAGCTTTACGTCCCTGCCGGGAATATCTCGTAAGATTATGATTTTAGAAGGAGAAATTACCATTGCACACCAGAATCATTACACAAAAAAACTGGAGCAATTTGATTTAGATGCCTTCGAGGGCGATTGGAAAACTACCTCGGTAGGTAAATGCACCGATTTTAATCTGATGACTGCCAGAAATGCCAGGGGAGAACTATCCTGCCAGCAGCTTTTAAAACAGGAATTGCTGGATTATGAGGTAGACAATAACTGGGAGATGGTCTTGATTTATGTGCATTCGGGAAAAATCAGCCTGTCCCATCCCAAAGGGAATCAACATCTGGAAAAGGATGACTTATTAGTGATTCACCAAATAAAATCGGAAAATATCCGACTAATCGCTGCCGAAGACAGTATGCTTATAATCTCGAAAATAAGCAGAAATTAAAAAGCCTGACAAATTTAATTTACGGATAGTAAATCAATCTGTCAGGCACCTAATCTATAACAATATTATTTTCCCAAACGCTCGGTTAGTTTGCTGATGATCTGTTTGGCATCTCCCACAATACCCAAGTCGGCAACCTGGAATATGGGAGCATATTTATCTTTATTTACAGCGATAATCAAATCAGAATCTTCCATTCCGGCAACATGCTGAATGGCTCCTGAAATACCAAATGCAAAATACAAGTCAGGACGAACGGTTTTACCTGTTTGCCCCACCTGGCGCTCGTGTCCGATGTAACCAGCATCCACCATAGCACGCGAAGCCGAAACTTCCGCCTCTAAGGTTTTAGCCAATCCGTCCATAGCAGCAAATCCCTCCTTATTACCAATACCACGTCCGCCGGAAACTAAAATTTTAGCTTCGGTAATATCGATCAAATCGTTTTCCTCCTTCACGGTCTCCAATAGTTTCACTCTAAACTTACTGGAATCAAATTTCACCTCGTAATTCACGATCTCCCCTTTGCGATTTGCATCTGCATCCATGGCAAATAGTACACCCGGACGCACAGTACCCATCTGCGGACGATGATTTTTACAAACGATAGTAGCCATCAAATTCCCACCAAAAGCAGGACGAGTCATCAACATTTCATTCTTTTCGCCAATCTCAATTTTTGTACAATCGGCAGTTAAACCAGTACCTACACGAGCCGATACTCTCGGTCCTAAATCGCGACCAATGGTAGTAGCACCAATCAATAAAGATTCTGGTTTTCTTTCGCGGATAATCTGGCAGATAGCCTGCGCATAAGGTTCTGTTGTGTAATCTTTCAATTCAGGAGCATCCACAAGCAACACCTCGTCTGCTCCATGAGCGATTAACGCCTTTGCTTTGTCTGCAATTTTATGACCAAATAGCATGGCGTAAACCTTATCATTAAGCTGATCAGCCAATTTTCTGGCCTGCCCTAATAATTCCAATGCTACATTCTGAATTTCGCCTTCCCGTTGTTCGATGAAAACGTATATGCCTTTATATTCTTCTAAGTTCATAGCCACCCCCTAATTAAGAATAAATTTCTCTTTTAATTTCTTGATGATGATACCCACAGCCTCGTCGGTTTCCACTTCGTACAATTCACCAGCAGGTTTCAGTCCACGAGCAAAAGCCTTATAAACACTTGTTGGTGATCCTTTCAGACCTAAATTAGCCTCATCCACCTCAATTTCGTTGAAGCCCCAAACTTCCACTTCTTTTTGATAAGCATCCACAATACCACCAACGCTCATGTATCTGGCCTTATTAGCCGATGAAAGTACGGTTACCACACAAGGAGCATCTACCTCAAGCATTTGGTATCCCTCTTCGATATGACGTTTCATGGTAAAGGTCTTTACCCCATCAAATTTCAAATCCTGTAGATAGGAAACCTGTGGTAAATCAAGATGCTCTGCAATTTGAGGACCCACCTGAGCAGTATCCCCATCAATCGCCTGGCGACCGGTAATCAACAAATCGAAATCTATTTTTCGTAATGCACCAGCCAAAGCATGCGAAGTTGCTAAGGTATCGGCACCTGCAAATTTCCTATCGGTAAGATGAATGGCACGATCAACCCCCATGGCATATGCTTCGCGAAGAATCAATTCGGCCTGAGGAGGTCCCATGGTAATCACTGTTACATGCGCTCCATATTCGTCTTTCAACTGCAATGCCATTTCCAAACCGCTTTTATCATCCGGATTCATGATACTTGGCACTCCATCACGAATCAAAGTTCCTGTTTTAGGATCTATTTTTATTTCAGTAGTATCCGGTACTTGTTTAATACAGACAACTATTTTCATTTTTCTTTCAGATTTTAGATATGAAACCTATTTCAACATATTTGCAGAAATCACCATTCTCTGAACTTCTGAAGTTCCTTCGTAGATCTCTGTAATTTTTGCATCACGCATCATACGTTCTACCGGATATTCTCTAGTATATCCATAACCACCATGAAGCTGAACTGCCTTATTGGTAACTTCCATTGCAGTTTCTGCAGCATACAATTTAGCCATAGCAGCATCCACAGAATAAGGCAATTTCTTATCCTTTTTATTGGCAGCTTTACGAACCAACATACGCGAAGCTTCGGTTTTGGTATTCATATCTGCTAATTGGAACTGTGTGTTCTGAAAACCTGAAATCGGACGACCGAATTGCTTTCTTTCCTTCACATACTTCACTGTTTCGCTGATAGCTCCCTGAGCAATTCCCAATGCCTGAGCAGCAATTCCAATACGACCGCCATCTAAAGTCTTCATGGCAATTCCGAAACCTTTATGCAATTTCCCCAGCAAATTCTCCTTTGGTATCACTACATTTTCGAAAATCAGCTCGCAAGTTGCAGAACCACGAATACCCATTTTCTTTTCTTTCTTACCGATAGAAAATCCCGGAGTATCCTTTTCGATGATAAAGGCAGAGATACCACGAGTACCTTTCGATTTATCAGTCATTGCAAAAATCACATAAACATGAGCAAATTCGGCATTGGTAATAAATATCTTACTTCCATTGATAATATAATTATCACCATCTTCTACTGCTATCGTCTGCTGTCCGGCAGCATCGGTACCAGCATTTGGCTCGGTTAATCCAAAAGCACCAACCCACTCGCCGGAAGCTAGTTTTGGTAAATATTTTTGTTTCTGAGCTTCGGTACCATTCTCCAATATAGGAGCAGCACACAAAGAAGTATGAGCAGATACAATTACACCGGTAGTTGCACAAACAACAGATAATTCCTCTACTGCCATAGCATACATTAAATTGTTTCCGCCGGCACCACCATATTGTTTTGGAATTGGAATACCCATAATTCCAATCTTGGCCATTTTCTCTACCGTTTCAATGGGAAATCTCTCCAGATCATCCACTTCTGCCGCCAAAGGTTTCACCTCATTTTCAGCAAAGTCCCTAATCATTTGCTGAAATAATTCTTGTTCGTTAGTTAGGCTAAAATCCATGTCTTTTATTAAAATAATATCAAGATATAAACAATAAGACTCAAGAAAACAGCTCTTGAGTCTTAATTAAATATTCAATTATCAGATACTTTAGTTCACATTTTTCAAAATGATGGCAGTCCCCATTCCGCCACCAATACATAAGGAAGCCAATCCGTATTCGTTACCACTTCTTTTCATTTCGTGTAGTAAGCTAACAGTAATACGAGTTCCCGAAGATCCAATTGGATGACCTAAAGCAATAGCTCCACCATTTTTATTAGATCTCTCCTTAAAGAATTCTGCATCCACGTTATGATCTTCACTTAATTGTTTGATCACACCTAAAGATTGAGCAGCAAATGCTTCATTCAGTTCCAATACTTCCATTTGCTCCAATTTCATACCCGATTTCTTCAATACATTGGCAACAGCAGGAACTGGTCCCATTCCCATGATTGCAGGATCCACACCACCTTGTCCGGTAGCTACGATTTCAGCCAATGGAGTTAAGTTATGCTCTTTCACAGCCTCTTCCGAAGCAAGTAAAACGAAAGCAGCACCATCATTAATTCCTGATGAATTTCCGGCAGTTACAGTACCATCTTTTTTAAAGGCAGGTCTTAAACCAGCAAGCTTTTCGGCACTGGTTCTACGATTAATAAACTCATCAGCATCGAATAGGATCGTTTCCTTACGGGTTTTGATCTCTACAGGAACGATTTCTGCTTTGAAGTTTCCCTTATCCTGAGCGGCCATTGCTTTTTGCTGAGAAGCAAGTGAGAATGCATCCAGCTCCTCACGAGTTATATTGTATTTTTCCACTATATTTTCAGCAGTAATTCCCATATGATATCCTCCGAAAGCATCGGTTAAGCCATCATAAACCATGTGGTCAACAGCTTTTAAATCCATCATTTTATGACCGGTACGAACCGTACCTGGCATCACAAAACCTGCATTCGACATATTTTCGGTACCACCGGCAAGAATCATTTTTGCTTCTCCGGCTTTAATGTTTGCATAGGCCAAATTGATGGCTTTCATTCCCGAGCCACAAATCATATTCACTCCATAAGCTGGCACTTCCTGAGGTACACCGCCCTTAATGGCAGCTTGACGAGCAACACCTTGTCCCTGACCAGCCATTAGAATATTTCCTACAACTACCTCATCAAGTTGAGCGGCATCAATACCAGTTTCTTCAATGATGTTTTTGATAACAGTAGCTCCCAAATCGGCAGGTTTCACAGGAGTTAATGTTCCTAAAAATTTTCCGATTGCAGTACGTTTGGCTGCAACAATATATACTTTGCTCATATCTTTATTTTTTAAGATTGATCATTAATAATCTATGGAATATTTAGCTATGACAAGGGATGTTCTGGCCTTGAATTTTCATTTCAATTAAATCCTCAGCAATGATTAATTTGGCATCAGTAGCATTCTGGATTTCTTCCAAGGTAAAGACCGGATTATATTCCTTCAAGAGAATTCCTTCCGGAATAATTTCCATAACACCCATTTCAGTAATAATCATATTCACCTGTCCGGCTGCTGTTAATGGAAGGTTACATTCCTTCATGATTTTATGGTTGCCACGGGCAGTATGTTCCATGGCAAGAATAACACGTTTTGCTCCTACAATAAGATCCATAGCACCTCCCATTCCAGGAGTTTTTTTACCCGGAATAATCCAGTTGGCAAGATTTCCCTTTTCATCCACCTGAAGAGCTCCTAAAACAGTAACATCTACATGTCCTCCTCTAATGATACTAAAAGAAACAGAACTATCGAAACTACTAGCTCCGGCCTTGCAAGTGATGTAACCACCACCAGCATTTACAAAATCAGGATCTTCCTCTCCTTCGGCAGGAGCAGCACCCATTCCGAGTAATCCATTCTCCGACTGAAGAATTACATTCACTTCCTCAGGAACGTAATTTGGAATAATTGTAGGTAAACCAATGCCTAGATTTACCACATCACCGTCTTTTAATTCGAGAGCAGCTCTTTTGGCAATCACCTCTCTGATTTCTTTCTTATCCATGTCTTATTAGTTATATCGGTCATTAGTCACTATTCAATAGCGAAACTATCAATGGCCATTGAATTCGGTAATATTTTAATGACCTGTAACAAGTGACTATATGCTATCCATTCAATCTTCTACTTAATTCCTGAGCCGCATAAGAAGCGACATCATCAGCATATTTATTCATTCCAAAACCTGCATCGTAACCAAGTTCTTTTGCAAGCTCATGAGAGATTCTAGGTCCACCACAAATCAAAATTACCTTATCGCGTAGTCCTTCTGCTTCCATTAATTCTACTAATTCAGTAAGATTTTTAATGTGAACATCTTTTTGAGTTACCGTTTGAGAAACCAATAAAACATCAGCTTTTAATTCAATTGCTTTAGCGATAAACTCTTCGTTTGGTACCTGACTACCCATATTTAAAGCCTCTATCATATCATATCTCTCCAAGCCATAGTGACCTGCAAATCCTTTCATGTTCATGATCGCATCAATTCCAACTGTATGAGCATCGCTCCCGGTACTCGCTCCAATCACACGAATAGAACGACCAATATTTTCCTTTATAAAATCGTCTGTTTCGTGCATATCCATAGTAGTAGATTCTACTTTTGGAACATCAATATCTGTAAAATCAACAGTGTGTGTGCAATTGCCATAGCAATTGAAAAATGTAAATCCTTCCATCAATTCCTGCACGTAAACAACCTGAGGATTCTCAAAACCCATTTTTCTCATCAATTGTTTAGCCGCTTCGATTGCTTCCTCTCCTTTAGTTACCGGAAGGGTAAAACTAAGCTGAGTTTTACCATCGTTCATGGTATCCCCGTAAGGTTTTATCTTAGTTAGATCCAGGGTTTTATCAAACTCATTTGATTCTGTTGAATAAAGACCTCCACTCATTTTTTTTGTCTCCTATATATTTAGATCTGAGGCCGGAAACATTTGATTGAATCGCTTGTTCCGATACTCAGCACTCTAGTCTAATAATCTATTTACCTAGCATTAATTCAATAAAAGGATTGAGGTAGTTGCTTCCTTTTTCTACAACTCCATCTAAACCTTTACCTCCATTTTTAGGACGTTTAATATCCGCAAAAATTCCTTTTTCAAGAGCATTAAATAATCCTTCTTTTTCGATGCTCTCCACCAAGGTAATTGCATCATCCAGAACCTTTGCAGCTCTCTTGCGAATGATTCCACCTTCTTTGAATTCCATCTCATCCCCAATGCTTTTCATATTATTGAAGATATATTTGGCATTCTCTATGGAAAGGTATCTGTCCGACATAAAAGGAGTATGAATTGCTTCGGTAAGCATTCCCAATAATTGAATTCCCTGTCCGGTCCAAATAGAAATCTGGTTAAATAAAGCATCCTGAATATTTCCTTTAAAGATATTCCCGGTCATAAATTTTGTTGGTGGCATATATTTCAAAGGCGCTTTCGGGAAAATCTCTCTGATCATCTGTGCCTGTGCCAGCTCATAAAGGAAACCATTTTCCAAATCAGGAGTCATCTCGAAAGCATGACCCAATCCCATCTGTTCTTCAGGTAATCCTGCTACTAATGCCAATTGCTCGTTAATAAAATCTGAAGCCAAAACGGTATGTGCCTCATCAAAAGCATCTGCAGTAGTAAGGTAATTGTCTTCGCCGGTATTGATAATAACACCTGCAAAACCATTCAATATTCTTGAAAAGTATTGATCTACAATGGTGCGTTGCATATTAATATCACGGAAAAGAATACCGTATAAGGCATCATTCAACATCACATCCAAACCTTCAATCGCACCCATGGCAGCAATCTCCGGCATACACAAGCCAGAACAATAGTTACATAAACGGATATAACGTTTTTCCTCTTCTCCAACTTTATCTAAAGCAGTACGCATGATATGGAAATTCTCCTGAGTAGCGACAGTACCACCAAAACCTTCGGTAGTTGCACCGTAAGGAACGTAATCCAACAAACTTTGTCCTGTGGTACGAATTACTGCAATAATATCTGCACCCTGACGAGCAGCAGCTTCCGCCTGTACCACATCTTCGTAGATATTACCAGTAGCTACAATTACGTATAAATATGGTTTACTTCCTTCTCCAATAGTATCCAGATAATTATCTCTTTTTGCCTTACGATCTTTGATCATCCGGATACTTTTCTCTACCAAAGGCTGAATTGTCTGATGAATTTCTTCTTTAGTATGTACCGGAATTTTAGTGATATCCAACTTCCCATTTGCAATTTTTTCTGCAATTTCCTGTGGATTTAATCCTGTTTCCAGAACAGCATTCCCTAAAAAGAACATTACGCCTTCGCTCAACACTCCTTTTTCCTTCAACTCATCCACCAATATATTGGGTAATGGCACCTCATTTTTGTCCACTCCATCAATACCTAAAAGACGACACAAAGTACGCTCAACAGCTACTGTTGAGTAATTGTCTACGAATTTTTGAACATCGTCAGCAATTCGCTTCGACACCTCTTTTGCATGTCCTATTTTTTCAAAATCAAGACCTAGTTTGCTCCTTTGCATTTCAATTTATTCTTTTTCCTGATAGATTTTAAGATCTAACATTTATTAATAACTAGCTTTCCATTCAATTGGTTCTGCGCTTTTTCTACAATTTCCTTATTGATTCCCAACAAGGAGGCAATGCGAAGCGCTTCGTGAGGAACTTCCCCATTGTAATCCTCTACCAATGAATAATCCATATAACTGTTAATATTTTTTTGGGTGATCAAATTATCTCCCAATTCCTTATCCAGACCAACTACCCGTAGTTTTCTGAAGTAAGGATTTAATCCACTATAATGAGTAGTAATTACACTACATATTTTATTTTGATGAAAAATATCAGCCACAGCATTAACTATTGCCAATCCTTCTACTGGATTTGTTGTTCTTGCCAATTCATCAATTAGGATCAGTACATTTTCATATTTTTGAGCGTCTTCAACCATCTCACTTACTTTTAGCATCTCCGAAGCAAAAGAAGAAAGTCCGTTTAGTTCACTCTGCTCATCCCCAATTGAAGTGCTTATTTTGTCAACAATTCTAATTTGAGCGGAATCTGCCGGCACAAAAAAACCAAATTGAAACAAATACTGACAAAGAGCCAGTGTTTTTAAAACTACTGTTTTGCCTGCCATATTCGCACCAGTAATCAAACAAACCGATTTCTCCAATTCAATATCTATTGCTTGATATTTTCTATCCTTATTTTCAAGTTCATTTTTTATCATTGGGTTGAACATTCCCTTATAATTTGTATTCTTTTCGGATATTTCTGCTTGATTCAAATTCAAATTCAAAACTTGAGCTGCCTTTGCAATCAATAAATCCAAATGTGCAAGCTGATTTAATGATTGTGCCAGATTATTACCAAACATCTTAATCTTCGCACAAAGATCTTCCCGAACCAAAGCTTCAATTTTTTGAACCTTATCAAAACACACTTCCACTTCTTTATCCGAAACCCCGTCCTTTGCTTTCGTTATCTTTAAAGCTTTACGAACGTTTGCCAATTCCTCAGAGTAGTTATCGTAAATATAAAAAGATGGGATTTTTGTATTCTGAGGATCAAGAATTCTTATTAATGGTTGAAGATCCGGGATTTCAAGAACAACATTCTTCAACTCTTTTTGCAATACTTTAATTTCCTGCGTAAGCAAAGCAAAAACTTTAATTTCGAAAAGCTCCACATCGTCCAACACCAAATTAGCTTGCAAATTATTTACGGTTCCTCTAATATCTCGCAACTGGCTTAACTTATGCTGAATTTTGGATAGGATCTCTGCATTTGGTTCGAAAGCCAGGAGTTGTACAAACTGATTTACCAAATTCAATTCTGCTGCAATTTCGAACTCCTCATACATCATTTTCGAATTCAGCAGAAATCTTCTTCCCAAAGAAGATTTCAGATCCAAATTCTCTACCAGAAATTGCAATCCGCTTGTGTTTAATATGGCTTCTCGAAATAACATGCTATATTCTTTTAATATCGTAAACCGGAATATCTAATTTACGCTCTAATGCCTCTTTTAACTCATCCGAATTTAAGGTATAACCATCAGGTGAAACTGGATTTATTGTAATAGCCAATAAATTTGTATGATTCAAAACACGAATACTTCCGCCCCTCTTTACAAATGCATAATAAGTTTCCGGACTCGCAAAAATACTGGTGAAATCCCGAACAATCAATTGAATTTCTGCAATCTGTTTTTGAATCTTCAGAAAACCCAAGAACTTATCCGTTACCGCTCCACTTACAAAAAAACGATGACCATACTTAAAAAGCTTATCCTTTTCCTTATCAATCAATAAAACCGAGCTAATTCCTATATCCTTTATATTCTCCTCTGCATCAACCGACCAAATTCCACTTCCCACTTCAGATAGCTTTGTTTTAAGCTTGCTGTTTATCTCCGGCAATTGAATTAAATCATACACATACTGTGTTTTGAAAACCAACTGTGAAATACTTACCGAAAGAGCTGCTCCTGTCGCCAAAATCATAGCCTCAGTTACAGCCGGAGAACCCAAGCTCTTGCGCGATAATGCTCCATCCACAATACTCAAATCAACCCCTTTATTTCTCAAGTCAGCTAAAAGTTCCTTTATGGCATGATTACTTGCAGGACCAGATAAAAGCACTTTCCCCTTACTTAAAACTTTGGCTGTCACTAATCGCCCTAAACTGGTAGATTGACGAGAAACATCCAATACTTCAGAAAGTAAATTTCGTTTCTGATAATGCAGTTCCGAAGTCACAAAAACCATCCCTTCACTCAATTCAATTTCTGGTTTATGCGTATGTGTAACCTGATCGCGGCTTTCCCCGTCAATACCAATCGAAGTAACAGCAATTTGTTTATGGCTGCCCCTTAAACGGGACAGCACATAATTCAAACACTCGGTCTTACCAGTATTTTTTTCAAGTCCTACAATCGAAAGACTGCTATAGCTCTCTATATTATTAAGAAACGGCATGCGTTTTTTTGTTCCTGTCTTTTCGTGCTAAATGATCCGGTTCAATAGATAAATTCTCCCCGTCTAAAAGAGAAGCAACACCTTCATTTTTATCCTGAATCAAACAATCCGGACAAGTACATTTATCCTCGTAATAGGTTGGTTCAGTATAGGTAGTTATCACCCCTTCAAAATTTCTCAAAACCACTTTATGAGGACTCTGAGAAATTACATATTGTGGCATAACAGGTATTTTTCCACCTCCACCCGGAGCATCCACTACAAAAGTAGGAACTGCAAATCCGGAAGTATGACCACGAAGACTTTCAATAATTTCGATACCTTTTGATACCGGAGTTCTGAAATGCTCTAATCCCATGGAAAGATCACACTGATAAATATAATACGGACGAACACGGTTCATCACCAAATTGTGCACCAGTTTTTTCATGATATGCACACAGTCATTCACTCCTTTTAACAATACTGATTGGTTTCCTAAAGGAATCCCAGCATTTGCCAAACGAGCCAAAGCAGCTTTTGCTTCTTCGGTCATCTCATCAGAATGATTGAAATGTGTATTTAACCAAATAGGATGATATTTTTTCAACATATTCACCAAATTCTCGGTAATACGCTGTGGTAATACCACTGGAGTACGACTACCAATACGAATAATTTCAACATGAGGTATGTCTCTCAATCGGCTAATGATATATTCTAATCTATCATCACTTACCAATAGAGCATCTCCTCCAGAAAGTACAACATCGCGCACCTGCGGTGTATTTGCAATATACTCGATGGCTTTTTCAACATTATCTTTTGGAGTAGAAGCATCCGACTGGCCTGCAAAACGACGACGAGTACAGTGACGACAATACATAGAACACATATCGGTAATCAAAAACAATACTCTGTCCGGATATCTGTGAGTCAATCCCGGAACTGGAGAATCCTCATCCTCGTGAAGTGGATCCAATAGATCAGCATCCGCTTGATGTACTTCCGCAGCTGTTGGAATAGCTTGCTTTCTAATCGGACAATTTGCATTATCCGGATCAATTAAAGTCAAATAATAAGGAGTTATTGCCATGCGAAGTGTTGCCAATGATCTTTTAACTCCTTCTTCTTCCTCTTCGGTAAGTTGAATATATTTTTTTAACTGATCTAAAGTTTCGATACGGTTGCGAACCTGCCATTTCCAGTCATTCCACTGTATGTCGGTTACCTCAGGAAACAATTCTTTGCGTCTGTTACTATTAGTCATTACACGTATAATTTTTCGAACAAATCTCTAATTCCTTCTGATTTTCTGATAATATCTAAAGTAAGATCGGCATGACCAAGAGCATAACCATTTCCTACAATCATATCCACATCCTTACCAACACCCTCAGCACCTAATGCTGCTTTGCTAAATGAGGTAGCCATGGAGAAGAAATAAACACATCCTCTATTTTTTGTAATCAGGATAGAAGTCATTTCTGTAGAAGGAACATTTACATTATTGATTACCACATCACAAGAATCTTCCCCCGTAATTTCAGTAACTCTGTTATAAACATCCATAACGTTAGTTGCATCACCAACCAAAACGTGAGTTGCCAATCCAAGTTCCTTGATTCGTCGCGCATTCTCTTCGGAATATTCTACAACGATCACTTTTCCGTTTGGACCAATCTTTTGCATTGCCTGATAGCAGCATAACATACCGGATTTTCCACCACCACCAATAATACAAACGGTATCGCCTTCTTTAACCAGGCGATCCACCTGAGCAGGTGCGCCCGCTACATCTAAAGCAGCCAAAGCCAATTTTTCAGGAATATCCGAAGGTAAAACCGCATACAAACCACTTGCAAAAAGAATTGCCTGTGCATCTGCATCCACCTGATCGTTAGACAAATTGATATTCTTGATTTTATTAATTTTTAACGGTGTTAAGGATAAAGAGACCAAAGTTGCAATCTTATCTCCCACCTTCAAATTCTGATTTGGAAAATTTGGACCAACCTCTTTAACTGTACCAATCAACATTCCTCCGGATCCGGTAACCGGATTTTGCATTTTTCCGCGTTCTCCAACAATAGAAAGAATCATCTCCTCCATTTTTGCAGTATCTGCATTGCAAGCACCTTTGATCTGTGTGAAACTTGCCGAATCGATATTTAAAGTCTGAACATCAATCAAAACTTCATTATCGTAAATCGACATTGTGTTATCCAGCTTTTGTGCTGGTTGTGGAAGAGTGCCTTTTGGTTCCAGCACTCTATGAGTTCCATATTTATTTCCTTTATTCATTTTACTATCTGATATCAAAAAGTAAGTATCTATTTAAAAGACTTACTTTTGTTTTAAACCCAATATTTTTCTAGCTTCAGCAGGAGTAGCAATTTCGCGTCCAAGTTCTTTTGCAATGCGCACCACTTTAGCCACTAACTCTCCATTTGATTTTGCAAGCACACCCTTAGCAAGCATTGTATTATCTTCGAATCCTACACGAACATGACCGCCATCAATAATAGCAGCAACCGCCAATGGAAATTCAAAACGACCAACACCAGCAACCGTATAAGTTGCATCCGCTGGAATACTTCCTCGTAGGAATACAAAATCACGAAGTGTTCCGGCAATACCACCATTCACACCCATCACAAAATCGAAATGCATGGGAGCTTTAATAAAGCCCTTCTTATTCAGACGAAGTGCCATATCAATCATTGACTTATCGAAAACCTCAAGTTCAGGCTTAATACCTCTCTCAATCATTCTTTCGCCAAAATACTTGATTGTATTCTCCGTATTCTCAAATATTTCGTCACCACCAAAATTTAGAGTTCCACAATCCAATGTTGCCATTTCCGGATTCAGCTCTGTTGGTTGTAGTCTTTCGTCATTAGTCATTCCTACAGCACCACCTGTTGAAGGCTGAACGATTACATCAGGATATTTTGCATGAATAGCATCCATTACCGCCTTAAAACGATTCTTATCCTGAGTAGGAGTTCCATCATCTGTTCTCACATGAAGATGAATGATGCTTGCTCCTGCTTCATATGCCAAACCAGCCTCACGAACACATTCTTCTACCGTATAAGGAACAGCAGGATTATGCTCTTTTGTTACTTCGGCGCCACATATCGCAGCTGTGATGATTAGTTTTTCCATAGCATTTTACTTATTTCGTTGACAATCCTTAGGAGTAACACATGTTCCTGAAGCTCTGCACACCACAATTGGCTCAGCCAAAACATCAGCAGCAGAATCAGAAATATCTGCACGAGGAACGATTACTTTTCTTGCTTCAAATGTCATCTTCCGACTAGAATTTCCTGCATGAGTAATTTCACCAACAGCCTCGATAAAATCACCGGCATAAACAGGTGCCATAAATTCAACCATATCATAAGCTTTAAACAATCCTTCATCCCCATCGTGACGAATCAGAAGCTCGGTTGCAACATCTCCAAATAATTGAAGCATTTTTGCTCCATCTACTAGATTACCACCATAATGCGCATCATGCGAACTCATTCTTACTCTAATAATTGCCTGTTCCATTTGTATCTGTTAGTTTAATTATTTACAATATAATCCACGAAAATTGAAGGTGTCTTAATTTCTTCTGGTTTAAGATCTCCTGCTTTAACCATTTCTTGTGCTTCCACAATTACCAAGTCGGCTGCGGTTGCCATTAATGGATTGAAATTCTGCGTGGTTCCACGATAAGTTAAATTACCAAGCGTGTCACTAATACTGGCACCAATCAAAGCAACATCAGCTCTCAAAGGTTTTTCCAACAAGAAATCTTTACCATCTACTGTTATAATTTCCTTTCCCTCTGCTACCATTGTTCCTAATCCGGTTGGTGTTAATACACCGCCCAAACCAGCTCCACCAGAACGCACACGCTCAGCCAAGGTGCCTTGAGGACTAAATTCTACAGTAATTTCACCGCTATTCATTTGCTCAATAGTAGCTGGATTTGTTCCGATATGAGAAGTAATGACCTTAGTAACCTGCTTATTCTCGATCAGCTTTCCAAGACCTTTGTCAGCAAAAGCTGTATCATTACAAATGATCGTTAAATTTTTAACATCAGAAGAAACGATTTGATCAATCATATTATTTGCAGTTCCTACCGAAAGAAATCCTCCGATCATGATGGTCATTCCATCTTCTAATTTTGCTACTGCCTCGCCAAGTGAGATTATCTTGTTCATTGAAAAAAATTTTATCTATCCATCGAAATACTCCTGTACTATTACCTTCAGAAGTTTTTGTTTAATTTTCGGAACAAAGATAATTTTTTTAATCAAGGATGAAAACGATTGCACTTTCCCATATAAAGATCAATTCTAAATGAATAAGGAAGACTTACAAGACATCTGTTTATCCATTCTAAATAGAGAGAATTATTAGGGTAAATCAGTTAAAAAAACAGAAATACTTGTTTTATTTTTAACTTTAGTTGAGATTATTCACAAATAAGTTTATTTGGAGATTATGTTTTTGTGTTGCAGAACATGTTCGTCCATTAAAATATTAGGCATGTTATACAGCACCAATAATCACTATTGAAGTTTTTATAGGATCATTCTTCTTTAATGGCTAGTAGTAAATTTGTCAAATGTGCTATAATATCGGCTATTTCGAAGGAATTCAAAAGATCTTTTGCTTTCTGCACCTTTACTGGAGCATCTCTGTCTTTTTTTGAAAATTCAAAACCTAGAATTTCCCTTAATTGATTTTGGAAATGGATACAAATTAGATTATTGCCTACATAATGAGAAATGAAAGCTTCTTCATCCTTATCGGGCAAATTCACAATGAAACAATCAAGCTTTCTTCCATAAATTCACCTGCCTAAATCCTAAAACAAATAATGCAATTAATTTTACGATTTCCATTCCAACATACAAGTGATGAGAGGAACTCTTCTCTGGTTCCATGCCTTGCATTATCAATATTGCATGATCATTCAACTCTGGTAATAGATAACCGGATTGGGCCACAATAAAAGTAAAAATAGTTAGTCCCGTTACAACTACGACCTTATCGGTATAATAGATAAACACATACACTAATAAAGCCGCAGCAAAAAAACGTTCCACTAGATTAAGCGCTCCAAAAACATGCACTCCTACATCCAAGCCTGTCGCAAAATCAAGAGAAGTAGCTCTAAATTTAACCCAAGCTTCCATAAAACTAATTGCAAGTAAAAACCCAGCCCACACAAAGGAGAGAACAAATCCGTATTTAGCAATTTTGCCCATATCAGTTATTTTTATTTTGAATGATTAAAAATAAGAAAAGAAAATGGAACTCAAAGTCCAATAGCTCCAAGAAGAAAAAATAAATTAGAAAGAAGAGCTGTAGACATTAATATTGTCTTCCAAATTCCGCACTGTACAAATTAAAATGAGCTCCCAAAAAAAGAAGCTCATCTAATTTGAACAAACTATGATAGACTTTGCAGAAATACTACGAAGATTCTGTTAATTCCTGCGTCCCATATATAACATCACATAATACAATAGGGTAGCCAAAGAAGCAAGTGCCGCGACAAAATAAGTATATGCTGCCCAACGCAACGCATCCTCTGCTTTTTGCTGCGATTCGTAATTGGTTATTCCGGTAGTTTTCAGCCATTTTATGGCACGCTGACTTGCATCCACTTCCACGGGTAAGGTAATAATACTGAACAATGTTGTTACTGCAAACATAACAATACCTGCCAACAGTAATTGAGGAAAGGTGTTCATCAATAAAATCCCGGCTAACAAAACCCATTGCATCCATTTCGAACTAAAACTTACAATTGGCACCAAAGCAGATCTCATATTTAGCCATGTATAAGCCTGAGCATGCTGAATAGCGTGACCTGTTTCGTGAGCCGCAACAGCTGCGGCAGCCACGTTTCTGCCAAAATAAACATCCTTACTCAAATTGATTGTTTTCTCAGCAGGGTTATAATGATCCGACAATTGTCCCTGAACAGAACCAATTCGAATACCCATAATCCCATGATCCCGAAGCATTTTTTCTGCCACCTCCTTACCACTCATGCCATTAGAGGTGGAAATATGAGAATATTTTTTAAACCTCGACTTTAATTGATTACTTACCAGCCAACTGATAAGCATAAAAACAATAAATATCAACCAAATACCAATCATATCTTTTCGCTTATTAATTTAGAATTTATTAGGAATCATCAACTCTTCACAAACAAATTCTTTGCCAATAGAATAATACTTCAAAAGAATGTCTAATTGGCAGCCTAAGAGCATCTATTCCAATCCTCAACATGTATTTTTCATCAACAAAAACCTATCAATAGAAATATTCAAATATTTGAATTTCAGTCAGATTAATAAACATTACTGGTAAAAAGTAATACGCATTCCTTAGACTTTCCATATAATTTGCGTATTTTTGGCACTCCTTAAAAAAACAAAATCAACCAAAGAATGATCACCGAATCAGATTTTGATGCCATTCGTCCGTACAAGGATTCCGAAGTAACTGGTGTTATTAAAAGACTGTTAACAGAAGAGGCATTTATTCGTTTTGCACAACAATTGTTTCCCGGATTTTCAAGAGAAATGATTGAAAAGGCAATAAGCGAAGTAAAGACCATCAATGATTTTCAAACCAAATTCATTGTTCTTTTAGCACAACACATTATCGATAATACCACCAAAGGAATAAGTATTGATGGGTTAGATAATTTAGATCCTAACGAAAGCTACCTCTTTATTTCAGATCATAGAGATATCATTTTGGATTCTGCACTTTTAAATGTGATGCTCCATAAGAATGGTTTCGATACTACTGAAATTGCAATAGGAAGTAATTTATTAATTCAACCATGGATTGAAGACTTGGTTAAATTAAACAAAAGCTTTGTAGTAAAAAGGAATGTTACTGTTCGGGAAATGCTAACTTGTTCCAAGTTGCTATCCGATTATATTTCGTATGCTTTAAATACGAAAAAATCATCGATCTGGATTGCACAAAGAGAAGGAAGAACCAAAGACGGGGATGATCGTACGCAACAAAGCCTGCTCAAAATGCTGCAAATGAGTGGCAAAAAAGAATTTGCAAAACACTTTAAGAGCCTGAGAATAGTTCCTGTTGCTATTTCATACGAATATGAACCATGCGATGCAATGAAATCATTGGAAGTCTATTTAAAAGAAAGCGACGAAGGTTTCCATAAAACCGCCAAGGATGATTTACGAAGTATGATTAAAGGTATAACCAATGAAAAAGGCAGGGTTCATTTTGCAATAGGTAATCCCATTTCTGAGATACTTGATGTAATTGAAGAAATGGATGATAGCAGAGATAAATTTAAAGCTTTAGCTGAAGTAATTGATTATAGAATTCATAAGAACTTTAAACTTTGGCCAGACAATTATATTGCCTTCGATATTATCAACAATTCCAATGAGTTTTCAGAGAAATACACTTCCGAGGAAAAAGAACTTTTCCTAAAGCACATGGAGAAAAAGCTGGGAACTGTCGAAGGCAATCGAAAAAGATTAGATGAGATTTATTTCGAAATATATGCCAATCCGGTTAAAAATCAATTGGAATTATCAAAACCTGATTTTATACCAGAATCATAAACTAAAAAGGCTTTCTATCGAAAGCCTTTTCTATGCAATAGACTTTCTGTTATATCCTGAAGAATACTTCGTTTAAAAAAGATGTTAATAAATTAATTGAAACGGATCAATTAGAGTCTCGGAAATATCAGTAAATTAAAACCATCAAAAAAATACAATAGCAATAGAATGAAACTTACTTGTATCGTTTAATATTTTAAAATATGAAACTTATAAAACTCCTTCTTATCCTGTCCACTTTTTTAATAATGGTGGCTGCAATTTTCAATCTATTAAATTCCTCGGCAGAAATACCTGATAGAACAGGAATTTACATCGAACTGGTTGTGATGTTTATACTTACTTTATCCATGGTATTATTAAGTAACCAAGAGAAGAAAATTAAAGAATTAGAGAAAAACAAAGAAGAGGAGCAAGAATAGCTCCTCTTTTTTATGCTATACAACGGTTACAAATCAGAAGGATAGTTGCTAAGATTCCAAATCGTAAAAAATGTTAAGGCTTGTTAATCTACTCCATAGTTTTCTCATTAATTAGTAGATTCGTACAAGAAGGTTTACAAACCCAACAAAAACAAACAAGATGCTTGAACAAACAAAAATCGTCCTTGCTAATGTGAGCTTCGATTTTGGGCTTTTCCGAAAAGAATTAGCAAAAGCCATCCAGTGGCTTAAGCCATCAGAAATTGAAGCCCTTAAAAACTGGTGCTACCAAAATTACTCCGGCAAGTTTAATGAAATTGCCTCGGAGCTATTAAATCCACAAGTTTCCTTATAAGAATACAGAATTATACATTATTTAAAATGAGAATCTTATCCCGATAAGGTTCTCTTTTTTTATATATCTAAAACCAAAGAATAGGTGCATTTATTTAAAAATTTGAATTAAATTCGCAGCGGAATAAAACGATTTAAGATGATAAAATTTAAACGCCATGTCAAAGTAGACGATCAGGTATTTGAAACCTGGTTTGGATTGGATATCAAGAAAAAAGGAGGCAGACCAAATGTAAGCATCTATTACTATACAGACGATCCAAACGAAGATGCCAGTGTTAACCAATTAATAAAAGCTAGTTTCACCAGCAAGGATGAAGCCGTTCGCTACGGAGTAAAATTCATGCGTACCATGTATAAGGAAATGATCAAAAGAGAAGCATCATTACCAAAAGAGGACGAGAAAACCGAAGAATAAACCATATTACTGCATAAAAAGAGGCTGTCTAAATCATTAGACAGCCTCTTTAAGTATTAGGATATTATCTTATTTTTTTCTGTAATCTAAGCCCAACTCAATCATTTGTTCTTCGGCAATAGTCGAAGGAGAATCAATCATTACATCACGACCGGAGTTATTTTTTGGGAAAGCAATAACATCACGAATCGAATCAATACCTGCAAACATAGATACCAAACGATCAAAACCAAAGGCAATTCCACCATGTGGAGGCGCACCAAATTGAAAAGCGTTCATTAAAAATCCAAATTGCTCTTTGGCTTCTTCTTCCGTAAATCCAAGATGCTTAAACATCTCTGCCTGTAAATTGGTATCATGAATACGAATAGAGCCACCACCAACTTCAACACCATTGATTACCAAATCGTAGGCATTGGCACGAACAGCTCCCGGATCAGTTTCCAACAAATGGAAATCCTCCTGTTTAGGAGAAGTAAACGGATGGTGCATAGCATGGAAACGTTGAGAATCTTCATCCCACTCCAAAAGAGGAAAATTCACCACCCAAAGTGGTTTGAATACATTCTTATCTCTTAAGCCAAGCTGCGATCCCATTTCCAAACGTAATTCGCCTAGCTGCGTTAGCGTAGCACTTTTATCGCCAACCAAAACCAAAATCAAATCACCAGGCTTGGCATTACAGGCATCAGCCCATTTCTGCAATTGCGCAGCGTCATAAAATTTATCTACCGATGATTTGAAAGAACCATCTTCATTATATTTTACGTAAACCAATCCTTTGGCCCCGATCTGTGGTTTTCTCACGAAATCAGTCAATTTATCTAATTGCTTACGAGTATAGTTTGCACAACCTTCGGCACAAATTGCTCCAATATATTCTGCCTCATCAAAAACTTTAAATCCGTTTCCTTTAGCAACAACGCTTAAATCAACGAATTTCATTTCGAAACGAATATCAGGCTTGTCGCTACCGTACAACTCCATCGCATCGGCATACTCCAATCTTGGAAAATTATAGTCGAATATAACATTTCTCAGTTTTTGAAACAGATGCCTGGTTAAACCTTCGAAAGTATCTAAGATATCCTCTTGTTCTACAAAGGCCATTTCACAATCAATCTGAGTAAATTCAGGCTGACGGTCGGCACGCAAATCTTCATCCCTAAAACATTTTACAATTTGATAATAACGATCGAAACCCGAGATCATCAACAATTGTTTAAATACCTGAGGCGACTGAGGCAAAGCGTAAAATTGTCCGGGATTCATTCTCGAAGGAACAATAAAATCACGAGCACCTTCCGGAGTTGACTTAATTAAAACAGGAGTTTCTGTTTCAATAAAATTCAATTGATCCAGATAATTACGTACTTCAATTCCCAACTTATGACGCAAAACCAAGTTCTCACGTACACAGCTACGACGCAAATCAAGGTAGCGATACTTCATACGCAACTCATCCCCGCCATCCGTATCATCTTCAATGGTGAAGGGAGGAATAGCTGATTTGCTGAGAATTTCCAATTTATCGGCAATGATCTCAATATTTCCGGTAGGAATTTTGTTGTTTTTACTTTGTCTCTCCGTAACCTTTCCGGTGATGGCAACAACAAATTCGCGTCCCAGTTTACGGGCTTTATCGCAAAGCTCAGCATTGGTTTCCATATTGAAAACAAATTGGGTAATGCCATAGCGATCGCGAAGATCGACAAAGGTCATTCCACCCAAATCGCGTGCTTTTTGCACCCATCCGCTTAATGTTACCGTTTGATTTATCTGCTCAATTCTTAATTCTCCACAAGTATGAGTTCTGTACATCTTTTACCTTTTAATGATTCCAACCAATAAGGTGATATTCCATCCCGTTTATCGGGATACTATCACCACAAAAAAACCATTGTAAATGATTAATAATCGGTATTATTCCTATTTTGTTAACTTTGCGAAAATACTAACAATTTGCGAAATTGAGTAGTGTTTTATTTAATAGATTGATAGATTCTTAGAATAGGAATGTGGATTTAGTTTAAATTAGTTCTAAATCAAATAATAAACAGCTGCACTAAGTCAAGTCTATCCCTAAATATCAAGCAATTGTTACAATCAGAATTTCTAAAATAATTACAAACCAAAAAATATGAACGAAGACGCGCCGATCTCCCCTTTTTCTGATGAATATTTTATGAAGCAAGCCATACAGGAAGCGCAAAAAGCTTTCGATGCTAATGAAATTCCCGTTGGCGCAGTAGTGGTCTGTAACAACCGTATAATTGCCCGTGCCCATAATCTTACCGAACGCTTAAACGATGTTACTGCCCATGCCGAGATGCAGGCAATTACGGCCGCAGCAAACTTTCTGGGAGGCAAATACCTTATCGATTGCACCCTTTACGTTACGCTCGAACCCTGTAATATGTGTGCCGGAGCGCTAGCCTGGGCGCAAATCACCAAAATAATTTACGGAGCAAAAGATGAGAAAAGAGGATTTACGCGATTTACTCCCAGTCCTTTGCATCCCAGAACCGAAGTTGTTTCGGGGATAATGAAAGAAGAAAGCAGCGAGTTAATCAAGGAATTTTTTACCAAGAAAAGAATGTCGCTATAACAGAAATAAAAGGCAATGAACATATTACTTTTGTTGTTTTTTGCCTTAATGTGATTAATTTCTTACTAGTCCTCAAGCCGGACAGGCTTTTCCTTTTTTATTCATCAAATTATTTTCACGGGCATTCATGAGCTCACTCCGTTCGGTTCTTAGATAAAAAAGGAAACAAAAAATCAAGCCAATCGGATGCTGTTCGGCATTTCATAGCAGCAGTATCTCCCGCATCTCGCCCGATTGGCGATACCCACATTAAGAGAATAGCTTAATTCAGTTTTTAAAGATATGTAGTTGTTTTGAGCAGGGATTTTCCCTGAGGAGGGAAGAATGCTGGTGTTAGGTTGGCATTCGGCGAGCCTGAAAGGCTCTAATCCCCTAACTAGGGGCATCGCCCCTAGTATAATAAAACTGTAAATCATTAGGCTGAAGGTCTGGAATATATCAGGCCTTCAGCCTGAATTAATCGTGACACATAAATACTAGGGGCGATGCCCCTAGTTCTAGTATATGAGCCCTTCAGGCTTCGGGATTAGCTGAATTGTGTGATGTTTTAGTCTGAAATGATTGTTCGCGACGGAATAGCGATTCTGTTCAGAGATAAAAATTGCAATTATAGTATTATTTCATTTAAAATATTATTTTTGCAATCAGTTGATCGATTTCGATTTGAAAAGTTTTATTAGGGGTAATTTTACTTTATCAAACAATCGCGATACCACTACCATCCAACCAATTTTATAATCCATTCTCTTTTTTATTTGAAACGAGTAAGCGTAATGCTTTCTGTGTCTTTATGCAGAAAACCATTATCTTTATTAGTCTATAATTAAAACAAAATATCATGAGTGCACACAACGAAGCCAAAATGGGCGACATTGCCGAAACTATTCTATTGCCAGGAGATCCTTTAAGAGCAAAATACATTGCCGATAACTTTCTTGAGGATGTTGTATGTTATAATAAAGTAAGAGGAATGTTAGGATTTACCGGAACCTACAAAGGCAAACGTATTTCGGTTCAGGGAACAGGTATGGGTGTACCATCCATTTCCATTTACACACACGAGCTAATCACTCAATATGGTGTTAAAAACCTTATCAGAATAGGAACCTGCGGATCGTTCAACCATGATGTTAATGTTCGCGATGTAATATTAGCGATGACATCCAGCACCGATTCCGGTATCAACAAAAATAAATTTAAAGGCATGGATTACGCACCATGTGCCGATTTTAAAATGTTATCCGATGCACATCAGGTAGCTACTTCCAAAGGCATTCATGTAAAGGCCGGAAATATATTAACCTCAGATGTGTTCTACCACGATTTGGAAAACAATCCGGAGCCATTTAAAATCTGGGCAGATTACGGTGTTTTAGCTGTTGAAATGGAAACAACCGCTTTATATACCATCGCTGCTCGTCAAAAAGCAAAAGCATTGTCCATTCTAACCGTAAGCGATCATATCCTTACCGGCGAAGCAACCAGTGCAGAAGAACGCCAAACCACCCTTCATACTATGATTGAATTGGGTTTGGAAACAGCAATAAGGCAATAATTTTAGATCAGATACATTTATGTAGGGAATGGAGGAAGTTTGCAAGCTTCCTCTTTCTTTTTTTATACAAGCTCCAATAAATTTCAGGGCGTGCCCCTCCCAAAACTCGGGTCAGGCTTTCCGCTGCTACTCCTCGCCCCCATCACACCACCCAAGCCTGCTGCGGGGTATCCGCTGCAATCCTTCACGCAGCCCGCTTCAATAAAACAGCCAATCTGGCAACAACACCTCACGATTCAACCAAACTCAGGTACATTTACATTATTACCTCAGCATATTTCAGTAAAAACTACCTTACATTTTAAAAGTTTGATGTACATCAAAATAAATTTTCACCTACATCATATTTATTTTTCATCTACATCAAAAATAATTAACTTGTACATGATAACTTTTACTTAAGCTTATCTTTTAATTAAAAGGTACTGTCCTTTTCAGGAAAACATCCTTAGCATTAACCCAAATCATCAGAACATGACCATAGAATACAAAGTAGTACAAATCAAAACCCCAATAAAAAAAGAAGGTGAAGACCATTTATTCTATCCAAGAGTATGCAATCGTGAAAAAATAAATTTGCGGGATATGGCCAAAAGAATAGCATCCATCTCAACCTTTAGCGAGATAGATGTTCAGGGAGTACTCACTGCTTTTGTAACAGAGATCCCCTATTTTTTGCTGGACAATCATAGCGTAGAATTAGGAGAGCTTGGCACCTTCTCCCTGCATATTACCGGCAAAGGAGTACAAAAACCCGAACAGATAAATACCCGCAATATCCATACGGTTAAAATGGCATTTCGTCCGGGAACCAGAATTAAGGAGGAATTAAAAAAAGCGGAGTTTAAAAAGAGAAGGAAATAAGCAGCTATATCCGAAAAAACAAACCCGTCCGATTTTTGAATCCCGACGGGTCGATAAGTGAATTAGACTTCTTTAATTTCGAAATCCAATTGTTTTAGTTGCTCCCAAAAATTGGGATAAGATTTTTTCACCACATCGGGCGAGTCGATAACAATATCAGCGCGAAGCATAGCTACAGGAGCAAAAGCCATTGCCATTCGGTGATCGTGATAGGTTTCGATTACAATATTTTCGGCAGCTTCTTTTCTTTCACCATCCCAAGCCAATTCGCCTTGCTGAGGCTCAAAAAGCACATATCCTAATTTTCCCAATTCGGTAATTAGCGCATAAATACGATCTGTTTCCTTAATCTTCAATGTTTCCAGTCCGGTAAAATGGAATGGAATTCCTTTTAGAGCAGCACATACAGCAAAAGTCTGTGCCAAATCGGGCATCTGATTAAAATCGAATCGCAGTTTTTTACAATCCGTATCCATTTTTTCGATAAACATCCCCCGCTTAGAGAATTGTGCCTTCACGCCAAGCTTTTCAAAAACGGGAAGCAAACCGGCATCTCCCTGGAAAGAATGTCGACGTAAACCATCCAAATACAACTTTCCTTCGCTAGCCAATGCCATAAATGCAAACCAGTATGATGCACCCGACCAATCGCCTTCAACGGTATAAGGCATTCGCTGATACTGCTGTTTGTCAACGAATATCTCCTGTCCTCTAAATTCCGATTTCACACCAAACTCTTTCATAATATTCAGTGTCATCTCGATATACGAGCGCGAAACAATTTTTCCTTTCAACTTAATTTTCAAACCACTCTCCAGAGTAGGAGCAATCAGTAATAAGGCAGTTATATATTGTGAGCTGGTATCACCAGCCAATTCCACCTCTTTACCTGTGATATTCGAGCCAAATATTTTTAAAGGAGGGTAGCCTTCCTTTTCCAGATAGGAGATTTGAGCACCAATAGAATTAAGTGCATCCACCAAAACACCTATTGGTCGTTGTTTCATTCTATCCGATCCGGTCAAAGTCCATTCCCCAACAATCTTAGCAAGATAAGCCGTTAAAAAACGCATACTTGTACCTGCATGCCCCACATCAAAAGTATTGGTATTCGAAAATAATATTTGCTGCATTACTTTCGAGTCGTCGCAATCCGACAGATTCTTAATCGGCTCAAAACTATTACTAAGTGCATTGATTATCTGCACCCTATTCGAAATACTTTTGGAAGCAGGTAATACCACTCTGCCATCCAGATGTTTTAATGATTTAGAAATGGAGTATTGCATGCTTGCTTAATTTTAATGGGAAAAATTAGGAATAGAACAAAACCAGCCAACAATGAAAACAGATATTGTTGGCCGATAATCAATATTTAAAATCTTTATTTAAAAATGAAATAAAGAATCTACCTCATATTTTGTATTCAATTTATTGCGCCCTTTCAGAAAATCCAATTCCACCAAAAAGTTCACAAAAACATTTTTCAGATGGAAACGATTCAATAAATCGATAGAAGCCTTTGCGGTTCCTCCGGTTGCCAATAAATCGTCGTGTAGCAACACTACATCGTCAGCAGTTAAAGCATCCTGATGGATAAAAATCTCATCCTCTCCATACTCAAGTGAATATTTTTCGGAGTAGGTAGGTGCAGGTAATTTACCAGGCTTACGAACAGGAACAAAACCAGCTCCT
The DNA here is from genome assembly GCF_003996985.1 of Ancylomarina longa. Taxonomy (GTDB): domain Bacteria; phylum Bacteroidota; class Bacteroidia; order Bacteroidales; family Marinifilaceae; genus Ancylomarina_A; species Ancylomarina_A longa. The sequence goes on along the minus strand of NZ_RJJX01000011.1, from coordinate 30,653 downwards.
AATTTATAGGCAAGCACGGTTCCTAAAATAAAACCACGGCTTTCCAATCCCACCACTTTGGTAATTCCTTTTCCTTTATATTGTTGATATAATGTTTCCACCAAGGTATTCAAGTGTTTTTCACTTTTCAACATGGTGGTGATATCTTTAAAAACGATTCCCTCTTTCGGAAAATCAACTACATCTCTAATCGAATCTTTTGCTTCTTGAAGTCTTGCTTCCATCTTATTATATTTTTCTAAAAAGGTGTCTTACAACTCTCTAATAAACTTCCAAGCTATTGCTTTTAAAACGCAAAAACCCGGAAGAAGCGGGTCATTCACCTCTTCGTCGCTTAATTACTCAAAAAATTAACTTGATAACATGCGGGAAAATCCCCGGTAAAAATAGAAAAGTCTGCCTAAATAATCATTCTATATTAGAAATAATCTGGAAAGCTTTTTACCAGGTTCAAATTTCATGCTGCGAAAACGCCTTCAAAATAAATAAGACTACGAAACTAGTCGAGCCTTGATTGTCCAAATCAGCATTAGTTTCTACCTTTAGAGCATAAATTATAATTTTTGCCCCACAACCATGACTATTAACAATCAGAACAGAGCAGCCTGGATAAAGCTCTCCTATTATCTTGGTACATTTATCTACCTAAGCTTAACCATATTATTAATCTACTTAAGCATTCCCAACATCTATATTATTTTAGGAGCAATGAGCATACTATTCTTCACGCTTATAATATTTAGCCTATTCTTAAATTATAATTTTATCATCTTTCAGGAATCGGATGACTTTATTATCCTCCGATATTATCCGCTTCACCCGTTTCATGATAATTTTAAATCAATAGAAATCTCCAGAAATAGTCTTTCTCATTATGACTGGAAAAATAAAATATTTGGTTTAAGACCTGAGCTCACCTTATATCAGCAAACCACAAAGGGAGTTGCAAAATATCCGGCAGTAAGCCTTTCGGCAATTACAAAAGCAGACCGTAAGAAGGTTAAAGCCATTTTAAATAAAAATATTTTGACTCAAAAATAATATCCTGCAATACTATATATAACAACATTGCGTTATCATCAGAAATTAAAGTATTACAATCAATATTCCATTAAAAATGAAAAAGTACACATTACTCCTATCCATATTATTAGTATTTACTACAAGTATATTTGCACAACAGAACAACACCCGAATTAATATTGGTATCCCATTGGGAAAATACGGGAAATTTGATCACAATTTTGCCGGTTCAAACGAAACCAATTCTCCATCTCTGCTGGTTGAAGTGCAACAAAACTGGAAAAAGGATTTAAGCATTGGAGCCTACATTGGCTATGTGGGGCAAAAACAGGAATTCAATTTGGGCTTTAGTGAGGTGAAATATAATTACTATCGGTTTGGAACATCACTTACCTACGAATTAAATCACTGGCTATCGGGAATGAATATTTTTCCGGAATACGGAATTGAAATATATACCAATATGAAAGTTGGTTTTTCGATGGAGCACAAAAAAGCCTCCTCCACCGACCCGGATGCAAGCAACAATCCTATCTACAGAAGCAATAGCAGCAATGATTTGCTTTTAGATTTGGGAGTTCTCCTTGGAACACGTTATCATTTTACCGATCAATTTGGCATTTTCTCGGAATTTGGATGGGGCAATGGCGGATTTTTAACCATTGGTACTACGTTTACTTTATAAGTATTTTGTAAATTTATCTCCTTTCATGACCCAAAAATCATCTATGAAAGAGATATATAAAATCGCCTTTAGCTTTCTAAACGGTCTTGGCCCTGTAAACAGCAAAAAAGTAATCGCTTATACTGGCAGTCCGGAAGCTTTTTTTACTGAGAAAAAACAAAATCTACTGAAAATCCCAGGCATAGGCAATTCCTTTCTCAGTAAATTAGATCGTAGCAATGCACTTCTATTAGCCGAAAAGGAATTGGAATTTCTGAAAGATAACGATATAAAATACAGCTTTTACCTGGACAAAACTTATCCGCAACGCTTGCTTCATTGTGCCGACTCGCCTTGCATATTATATTATAAAGGAGAAACTGATTTTAATGCAGAAAGAACAATCAGTATTGTAGGCACCAGAAATGCCAGCGATTACGGCCGGGAGATGTGCAATAAATTAATACAAGACCTATCTGAAAAAGAAATTAAACCAACTATTATTAGCGGCTTAGCTTATGGTGTAGATATTTGTGCTCACAAAGCGGCATTACGCTACAACTTACCAACCATTGCCGCGCTAGGTCATGATTTGAACCAAATGTATCCTGCGCAGCACAAAAAATATGCAGCTGAGATTACCAATCATGGTGCCATTGTCAGCGAATTTACCTCAAAGAGTAAGTTTGATCCTAAAAATTTCGTTCGTCGCAACAGAATTATTGCTGGCATGGCAGATGCAACAATTGTCATAGAATCGGCTGCAAAAGGAGGTTCTCTGGTTACAGCTGATATAGCCAATTCCTACAATCGTGATGTGTTTGCCTTTCCCGGAAAAACTACTGATCGATTTTCAACAGGTTGTAACCAATTAATAAAAACCAATCAGGCTCATCTTATAGAGAGTGCAAAAGATTTAGAATACATTCTGGGATGGGAAAACAGGACACCTAAGAAGAAAGAAATCCAGACACAGCTTTTTGTAGAGCTTAGCAAAGAGGAAGAAATAATTGCGAATATACTCAAACAGGAAAACAAAACTCCTATCGATATTCTATGTATGAAAACATCCTTTCCCATGAGCAAAGTTTCCAGCCTTCTCTTAAAACTAGAATTTAATGGCATCGTTCAGTCGCACCCGGGTAAAATCTACTCTTTGAATTCATGAATTTTGTCATCTTTTCAAGTCTAATGTTATAAAGCAGATCTGTCATCATTATATAAGGTTGATTTTCCGCCACTTACGTTTTACGAAAACGTTATAAAATATTTACACTTTTAATTTGAGGTTTTAAAAAAATATATACATTTGACCCCAAGAACTAATTATTATAACACAACAAACAATTTTAATTTCATAACATATTTTGGATATGGAAGCAAAGATTAATGAATTCATGGATAGCCTTAAGGCTAAAACTCCTGGAGAAGCAGAATTCCATCAGGCAGTTCAAGAAGTAGTCGAAACAGTTTGGGAAACATACGATTCAAACCCAAAATATAAAGCTGCAAAAATTCTTGAAAAAATGTGTGAACCTGAACGTACTATCATGTTCCGGGTACCATGGATCAATGACAACGGTGAGGTAGAAATCAACCGTGGTTATCGTGTAGAATTTAATAGTGCAATTGGACCATACAAAGGTGGATTACGTTTTCACCCTTCAGTAACTCTAAGTGCTTTAAAATTCTTAGGATTCGAACAAACATTCAAAAACTCTTTAACTACTCTACCTATGGGTGGTGGTAAAGGAGGATCTGACTTTAACGCTAAAGGAAGATCAGACAATGAAATTATGCGTTTTTGTCAAAGTTTCATGACTGAGCTTTGCAAACACATTGGTCCTAACACAGATGTACCAGCTGGTGACATAGGTGTTGGTGGACGTGAAATAGGATATCTTTTCGGCCAATACAAAAGAATTCGTAATGAATTTACTGGCGTATTAACTGGTAAAGGTCTTGCATTTGGTGGTTCATTAGTTCGTCCGGAAGCTACTGGTTTTGGATCTGTTTATTTCGCTCAACATATGTTGGCTGAAAACAATCAAGATCTTAAAGGTAAAACTGTTGCACTTTCCGGATTCGGTAATGTAACTTGGGGTGCTGCTCTTAAATTAGAAGAACTAGGTGCTAAAGTAGTAACCATTTCTGGTCCTGACGGATATATCTACGACAAAGATGGTATTACTGGTGAAAAAGTTGAATACTTACTAGATCTTAGAGCAACAAACAATGATGTTGTTGCACCATATGCTGAGAAATTTGGTGCTCAATTCTTCGCTGGCAAAAAACCATGGGAACAAAAAGTTGATATTGCTTTCCCTTGCGCAATTCAGAATGAATTGAACCTAGACGATGCAAAACAATTAGTTGAGAACGGATGTAAATTTGTTGTTGAAACCTCTAATATGGGTTGTACTGCTGAAGCAGCTTTCTACTTGGTTGATGCTATTGCATTCGCTCCTGGAAAAGCAGCTAATGCTGGTGGTGTTGCAGTATCCGGATTGGAAATGTCTCAAAACTCTATGCGTTTCAATTGGTCTGCTGAAGAAGTAGATGAAAAATTGGGTCGCATCATGAAAGACATTCACGATACTTGTGTGCTTCACGGAAGAGAGAATGGACACATCAACTACATTAAAGGTGCTAATATTGGCGGTTTCGTAAAAGTTGCCGAAGCAATGCTAGCTCAAGGTTGCGTGTAATTAAATAAATGCCATATATTGAAAAAGCCGGCAATGCCGGCTTTTTTTTAGTTTCAATTTTATTCAAAAAAGCTTTTGACTATCGCTGTTCAATTACCTATGTTTGCAAAAAAAATAGAATAGTAATGAAATTAATTGACACACATTCCCACATCTACGTAGATGATTTTAAATCTGAAATAGAGGACATTATTTCCAGATCAAAAGAATGTGGCATAGATAAAATTCTCCTTCCTAACATTGACTCCAAATCCATCCCACAATTACACAATTTAGTGGACAACTTTTCGGAAACATGTATTCCCATGATGGGCTTGCATCCGACATCGGTAAAAGAAAATTACAAGGAGGAGTTACAATTATGCGAACAATGGCTTTCCAAAAAAAAATACATTGCAATTGGTGAAATAGGAATAGATTTATATTGGGATAAAACTTTCCTCGAACAACAAAAAGTTGCTTTTACAACACAAATTAATTGGGCCATTGAATTAGATTTACCAATTGTAATTCATTGCAGAGAATCATTTAATGAAATTTTTGAAATTCTGGATAATCATCCAATCAAGAAATATAAAGGAGTATTTCATAGTTTTACCGGTAATGAGGAACAAGCAAGGCACGCCATTGATTTAGGATTTCTTCTTGGAATTAATGGAATCGTTACTTTTAAAAATGCTGGTGTAGACAAAACCATATCTAAAATACCACTACAAAACCTTGTTCTGGAAACGGATTCACCTTATTTAGCACCAGTTCCCCACAGAGGGAAAAGGAATGAAAGCTCTTTTTTAATACATATAGCTCAAAAATTATCAGAAATATACAATATAAGTATAGAGGATATTGCAAAAGCCACAAGCCACAATGCTAAAACATTGTTTAATTTTTAAATAAACAACTATTAAATGACATCAAAGAAAACCTCCATATTAATACTATATACTGGTGGAACAATCGGCATGGTTAATGATCCGATAACAGGCTCTTTGAAACCGTTTGACTTTGATCATATCCTAAAACAGGTTCCCGAACTTAATGAATTTGGCTTTGATCTTCATTCCATTCCCTTTGAACCATTAATTGATTCTTCCAATCTTAACCCGCAAGTATGGGTGAAAATTGCAGAACTAATCAAGGATAACTATTCACTATATGATGGATTTGTTGTTCTACATGGAACCGATACAATGTCTTTTACAGCATCTGCACTAAGTTTCATGCTTGATGATTTACAAAAACCTATTATTCTTACAGGATCACAATTACCCATTGGTACGCTACGAACAGATGGTAAAGAAAATTTAATAACAGCAATAGAAATTGCAGCAGCAAGACAAAATAACCAGGCAATGGTTCCTGAAGTATGTATTGTCTTTGAAAATAAATTGTTCCGCGGTAATAGAACAACCAAACACAATGCAGAACATTTCAATGCATTTTATTCTTACAATTATCCTGATCTGGCAAAAATCGGAATTCATATTAATTACAATTACGCAGCAATACATTACCCAAGCCATCAAAAGAATCTGCAAATATCTACCAAGCTTGACACAAATATTGCTATTCTAAAATTATTTCCGGGCATCACAAAACAGGTAGTCGAATCAATATTGAATATCGAAGGTTTAAAAGGAGTGGTAATGGAAAGCTACGGGGCAGGGAATGCACCAACTGATATTTGGTTCATTGATGCTCTTAAAAAAGCTATATCTAAAGGAATAGTAATCTATAATATTACCCAATGTGCTGCCGGAAGTGTAGAAATGGGACTCTATGAAACTAGCCTTGAGTTACTAAAAGCAGGAGTGGTAAGTGGACACGATATAACCACAGAGGCTGCACTAACCAAACTAATGTATTTACTAGGAAAAAACCTATCGAAAGAACAAATAATATTGCTTTTAAATAAATCCCTTAAAGGTGAAATAAGCCAATAGAATATTTGTTTTTCACATTTTTTTTGTAATTTGGTGCACTGTTTAAGCCCCTCTGTATTACATAAGAAGGTGAGAGCCAAATAGGCAGGAAATCTGGTATTTCCCGTAAAAAAGTAAGAATTTAGAACAAACAAAAAATTATATTTTATTGTTAATTCACAATCGTTTAAATTTGTAAAAATAATTTCGTTAATTAAAATTTGAAAAACAGACTATGAAAAAGTTATTTGCATTTATAGCAGTTATTGGGATGCTAAACATTGGAGCATCATTTAATGTAGTTGCTCAAGATGAGACAGCAGAAGCTACTGTAGATACTACACAAGTTGACACAACTGCTACAGAAGAAGTTGCTCAGGAAACTGCTACACCTCCAGCATTTGAAGATGAAGCAATTGAAAGCACATCTTTCCATCAGGTAGTTAAAAAACAATTCATCCAAGGTGGTGCAATGTTTATGAGCTTTGTGTTATTAACACTTATTTTAGGTTTAGCTCTTTCTATCGAAAGAATTATTTACTTGAACTTATCTTCAACTAACACCAAAAAATTAATTGCAAGCCTTGAGGATGCATTAAACAATGGTGGTGTTGACGCGGCAAAAGAAGTTTGTAGAAATACTCGTGGTCCAATCGCAAGTATCTTCTATCAAGGTCTTGATCGTATTGATGAAGGTATTGAAGTTGTTGAAAAATCGGTAGTTTCTTACGGTTCTGTTCAGATGGGTCTTTTAGAAAAAGGTTTATCTTGGATTGGTTTGATGATTGGTTTGGCTCCAATGTTGGGTTTCATGGGTACTGTAATTGGTATGATTGACGCTTTTGACTCTATCCAATCAATGGGTACTATCTCTCCAGCAGCGGTAGCAGGTGGTATTAAAGTAGCATTGATTACAACAGTATCAGGTTTGATCGTAGCAATGATCCTTCAAGTTTTCTATAACTACTGTACTGCAAAAATTGATAGCATCGTGAATAACATGGAAGATTCATCAATCACGCTTATTGATATTTTAGTAAAATACAACCTAAAAAAATAATATTAGACTATGTCAAATACATTGAGTAAATATTTAGATATTCTCACCTATGTAATGATTGGTCTTACTGCAATTTTTGTGGCCATGTTTTACTTGGGTGGTGACATTCCAAATCAAGCATATGATACTCCAGTTTATACTGATCTTTTGATCAACTGGACCAAAGTATTGTTTATTGTTTCTGCAGGCTTAGCTGTTGTTTTTCCTATTATCCAATTAATAGTAAACCCTAAAGGTGCACTTAAAGGATTAATCGGATTGGTCGGACTAGGACTAATAATCCTTATCTCCTATTCATTGTCAGACGGTACTCTTTTAAATTTACCTGGATATACTGGTGTTGACAACAATCCTGGTTCATTGGAATTCGCTGATACCATTTTGTACACTATGTACATTTTAGGTATTGGAACTGTTGTTGCTATTGTAGTAACCGAAGTGATCAGAAAATTACGTTAGGAAAATGATCCGGTTCTAATGCCGGATCAAAATAAACTTAAGAAATAATACTATGGCAAGAAAAACACCAGAACTTAATGCGAGTTCGATGGCCGATATTGCATTCTTGTTGTTAATTTTCTTCCTCGTTTCTACAACAATGGATATTGATACTGGTATCTACAAAAAGTTACCTCCAATTCCAGAAGATGAAACACCAGAAAATGAACCAAAAGTTAAGCAACGTAATGTTTTAGCTATTTTGGTTAACCGTAACAACGAGTTGTTGGTTAATGGAGAACTTCTTGATATTTCACAATTGCGTGAAAAAACAAAAGAGTTTATCCTGAATCCTAAGAATGACAAGAACCTTCCTGAAAAGAACGTAAAAACCATCCCTTATTTTGGTGATGTTATGGTTTCGAAAGGATTGGTATCTTTGCAGAACGACCGTGGAACGAGTTATGAAACATACATTCGTGTTCAAGATGAGCTTGCAGCTGCATCTCGAGAACTGAAAGACGAGAAAGCAATGTTAAAATGGGGCAAAAAATTCAGAGACTTGAATGATGATCAACAAGCTGCTGTTAAAAAATACGTTCCAATGCAGATATCCGAAGCAGAACCTAAAAATGTAGGAGGAGGAAGATAATGTCAAAATTTAGAAAAGAAGGTGGAAAAGAAACACCTGCAATATCTACAGCTTCCCTTCCTGACATTGTATTCATGTTGCTATTTTTCTTCATGGTTAGTACAACCATGCGCGAAGTAGACTTGAATGTTAGTGTTTTGGTTCCGGAAGCAAAAGAAATCGTAAAATTGGAGAAGAAAGATCTTGTAAGCAACATTTATGTAGGTGTTCCTATGAGAAAATTCCAGAAAACATTTGGTACTGAACCAAAGATTCAGTTGAATGATCAATTTGCTACTGTAGACGATATTCAATCTTTTATTGCATCAGAAAGAGAAGCAAGAAAAGAAGAATTACGTAACAAACTAACGACATCTCTTAAAGTTGATCAATACACCAAAATGGGTGTTATTATTGACATTAAGCAGGAGTTAAGAAAAGCGAGTGCTTTAAAGCTTAACTATTCAACACGTCAAGCTGCGGAATAATATTCCAAACTCAGATAAAAAAAAGGAGTCCAGTTGGACTCCTTTTTTTATTTCCTAATTGACCATTTTAATAACTAAATAAGTGATACACTCATTTATAATTATTTCTTAGGCTCAATTAAATCAAAAAAAAATAGCCCGGAATATTATCCAGGCTATTTGTGATCCCGGCGGGATTCAAACCCACGACCTTCAGAACCGGAATCTGACGTTCTATTCAGCTGAACTACGGGACCAATTAGAGCTCAAATTTAAAAAAATAATTGGTTCCTAACCATGCATGCTTAGACTCAAATAATAAATAGTTGCGAACTACTCACCTAAACAGCTAGAATCCAATTTTTAATAAAAGTTCACTTCCCTTAAAATCAAAGGAAATATTTACAAAGTTTTACTAATTTTGCGATCTGAACGAAAGAAACAAGCATTTTTTATCGAAAATACCATGGAATACACATTTAAAGAAATAGAAACTAAGTGGCAAAAATATTGGCTCGAAAATAAAACTTATCAAGTGGAAGTTGATACAGCCAAGCCCAAATTTTATGTACTTGATATGTTTCCCTATCCTTCTGGAGCAGGATTACATGTTGGTCACCCTCTTGGCTATATTGCATCAGATATCTATTCCCGGTATAAAACGCTTCAAGGATTTAATGTGCTTCATCCAATGGGCTATGATGCCTATGGTCTGCCAGCAGAACAGTATGCTATCCAAACCGGACAGCACCCTGCTGTTACAACAGAAAAAAATATTAAACGGTATAAAGAGCAATTAGATAAAATTGGCTTTTCCTACGACTGGAATAGAGAAATTCGTACATGTAATCCGGATTATTATAAGTGGACTCAATGGGCATTCATACAAATGTTTAATCATTATTTCGATAACAATACAGAAAAAGCTGAACCAATCACAAGTCTAATAGAAGAATTTGAAATAAACGGAACCTCAAATATTAATGCTGCTTGCACTGAACTTTTAAGTTTTACAGCAAAAGATTGGAAGAATTATTCAGAGAAAGAACAACAATTGACTCTCCTTAATTATCGCTTGGCCTATTTAGCAGAGACAATGGTTAATTGGTGTCCTGAATTAGGTACAGTTCTCGCTAATGATGAGGTAAAAGAAGGCCTTTCGGTTCGTGGTGGTTTTCCTGTAGAACAAAAGAAAATGCGACAATGGTCATTGCGCGTTTCTGCTTATGCTAAAAGATTACTTGACGGATTAAATAATTTGGAATGGACTGAATCCTTAAAGGAAATTCAGAAAAACTGGATTGGACGTTCTGTTGGAGCTGAGGTTAATTTCGAAATCCAGAATTCCGAACAGAAAATGGAAATCTTCACCACCCGGCCTGACACAATATTTGGGGTGACTTTTATGGTACTCGCACCCGAAAGTGAATTGGTCCAGAGTATTACGACTCCTGATTGCAAAGAAAAAATTGAAACTTATATCGAAGCTACTAAAAAAAGAACTGAAAGAGAACGCTTGGCTGACGTAAAAACAATTAGTGGTGAATTTACAGGCGCTTATGCTATACATCCTTTCACAGGCGAAAAAATACCTGTATGGATTAGTGATTATGTTCTTGCAGGATATGGAACTGGTGCTATTATGGCTGTTCCTGCTCACGACAGCAGAGACTATGCCTTTGCAAAACATTTTGATCTTCCCATTATCCAAGTAGTATCCGGCGGAGATATATCAGAAGAATCTTACGATGCGAAAGAGGGAAATTCAATGAATTCTGATTTCTTAAACGGATTAGATGTTAAACATGCTATCGAAAAAGCAAATGAAGAAATTGAAGCAAGAGGATTAGGAAAACAAAAGATTAACTACAGATTAAGAGATGCAATATTCTCCCGCCAACGATATTGGGGCGAACCTTTCCCTGTATATTTTAAGGATGAGATCCCTTATGTATTGGAAGAAAATCAATTACCTCTGGAACTTCCGGAAATTGACAAATACCTACCAACCGAGAGCGGAGAACCACCATTAGGTCGTGCTACCAATTGGAAAACGGTTGACGGATATCCTTTAGAATTAAATACCATGCCTGGATTTGCTGGATCATCTGCTTATTATTTACGCTATATGGATCCCCAAAATAATAGTGCATTGGTTTCAAAAGAAGCGAACGAATACTGGCAGGATGTCGATTTATATATAGGTGGTACAGAGCATGCCACTGGTCACTTGATCTATTCCCGATTTTGGAACAAATTCCTTTATGATATCAATGAGGTTTGTAAGGATGAACCATTTAAGAAATTAATCAACCAAGGGATGATCCAAGGAAGATCAAACTTTGTTTATCGAATTAAGAATTCGAACAAGTATGTTTCCTATGGTTTGAGAAAGGACTATGAGACCACACCTATTCACGTAGATGTAAATATTGTGAAAAATGACATTTTGGATACCGTAGCCTTTAAAGAATGGCGCCCTGAATTCAGGGATGCTGATTTTATTTTAGAAGATGGCAAATATCATTGTGGATGGGTCGTTGAAAAAATGTCTAAATCCATGTTTAATGTTGTTAATCCTGATGTGATTGTGGACGAATATGGTGCGGATACTTTACGTTTGTATGAAATGTTTTTAGGGCCTTTAGAAGCACACAAGCCTTGGGATACAAACGGAATTGACGGTGTTTATAAATTCTTGAAAAAATTATGGAGACTATTCCATAATGAAGAAAATAAATTTTACATATCAAATAGTGAACCTACGAAAGAAGAATTGAAGGTTCTGCACAAGACTATTAAAAAAATTCAAGATGACATTGAAAGATTTTCTTTTAATACAGCCATTTCTGCTTTCATGATTTGTGTAAACGAATTGAACAGCTTAAAATGTAACAATAAGCAAGTTTTAGAAGAGTTATTGATTCTTTTGGCTCCATTTGCACCACATATTGCGGAGGAACTTTGGGCAAAGGCAGGAAATACAGCAAGTATTACAAAGACAAAATTTCCCGAATTTCAACAACGCTTTATACAAGAAGATACCCATGAATATCCAGTTTCTTTTAATGGTAAGATGAGATTTAAACTCAACTTGTCGCTAAACCTAAGCAAGGAGGAGATTGAACAAGCGGCTTTAAATTGTGAACAAGCTCAAAAATGGTTAGATGGTAAAAATCCCAAAAAAGTGATTGTGGTACCCAAGAAGATCATCAATATTGTAGTCTAAGAAATAAGTTCAACCTATAGCAAAAGAGCTTTAACTTCATTGACTATCAAGCAATGAAACTTAAAGCTCTTTTTGAATTAGGAAATTCTAATTACTATTCCTTCTCATTCTAAATCGCACAATTCAATTTTTCGTATTAACTCATTACTTCATTTTTAGATCAAATGAAAATAAATTATTCCGAAATCAAATCATTTGTAATTATAGCATTAGGTCTTGCCATTTACAGTTTTGGTTGGACAGCTTTTTTAATTCCATCCGGACTAATTGGAGGAGGAGTAAGTGGTATAGGTACTTTGATATTTTACGCTACAAATAAGCTGATACCTGTTGGATATTCTTTCTTTATCATTAATGTTTTTTTAATTCTGATAGCTCTAAAAATCTTAGGCAGTAAATTTGGAGTAAAAACCATTTTTGCAATTATTGTTGGTTCCATACTATTATCAACTTTTCAAAAATATATTACAACCCCTTTAGTACATGAAAAATTTATGGCTGCGATAATTGGAGGTATTTTAAGTGGCGTTGGAGTTGGAATAACAATATCACAAGGAGGAAGCTCTGGAGGGACAGACATTATCGCAATGATCATTAATAAATATAAAAACATTAGCCCCGGGCGAATCATATTATACATTGATATTTTCATTATTGCTTCCTCCTATATTGTATTTGAAGATATTCCAACTGTTGTTTACGGCTATGTTGTAATGTCTGTGGCATCCTACTCTATTGATATGATTATTTCCGGATCAAAACAATCAGCTCAAATGTTTATTATCTCTTCGGAATATGAAGAAATAGCTAACCAGATATGTTACGGATTAGGAAGAGGAGTTTCAGTAATTGACGCAACAGGATGGTACTCTAAAGATTCGCGAAAAATATTGATGGTTATTGTTCGTAAATTCGAAACACAATCCATTTTTAAGATTGTAAAACAGGTTGATTCAAATGCCTTTATATCCATGGGATCGGTAATGGGAGTTTATGGTTTTGGATTTGAAGAGATCAGAGCATAGATCGGCAAAAGATTCTAAATAATAATTTTTGAAATTTCTCGGAGTTTAGAAAGTTTCATCTGTCAGAAAATTTAAATAATATGAAAATAAACGTAAGCGAACTCAAGTCCTATTTAATCATCACATTAGGTCTACTAATTGGTTCATTGGCATGGACAGGATTTATAATTCCATCCGAAATAGTTGGATCCGGAGTAAGTGGAATAGCTACTATTATTTATTATACCACAGGATTTAAAGTTGGATATAGTGTATTTCTAATTAACACTCTATTTCTACTGGTATCCTTAAGAGTGTTAGGCTTTAGCTTTGGAATTAAAACCATTTATGGAATTACTGTACTTTCCTTTTTTCTTTGGTTATTTCAGACACTTATTACAGAACCTTTGGTTTCGGATAGGTTTATGTGTTCTATCATAGGAGGAATTCTTTCCGGTGCCAGTGCCGGAATGATATTATCAAGAGGTGGAAGTACTGGCGGCACTGATATTCTGGCAATGATGATTAATAAATACCACAATTACAGTCCAGGGCAATTGCTCCTTACTATTGATGTTGTTATTATCTCCTCCTCCTATTTTATTTCGAATTCCATTGAACAGGTAGTATATGGATTTGTAACCATGGGAGTTAGTGCCTACTGTGTTGATATGATTATTGAAGGAAGTAAACAGTCCGTTCAAGTAATCATATTTACAAAACACCCTGAACTAATTCGCAAAGAAGTTATCCATACATTAGATCAAGGAATCACAATGTTAAACGGTATTGGAGGATACAGTCAAGACAAGGTTAATGTAATGCTACTTTTGGCAAAGAAGAAAGAATCACAAGCAATTCTTCGAATGATTAAGTTAGTGGATCCTGAAGCCTTTATATCGATGGGAAGCGTTATGGGTGTTTACGGAAAAGGATTTGAGAAAATTAAATAAAAATTCCTTAAAAAATCATAAAAGTGCTACGCACATAACCTATAGGTTGGGTGAAGCTATAATATCTTCTACCTTTAAAGCTTTAAAATTTGATATGAAAAAATTACTCAACTATAATTTTCTTTTTCTAATTCTCACTATTTGCATTACGATTTTTGCACTAAAACATTCTGGTGATAAAAGAATAAATCCAGAATCAAATGAATTAGGCATAGTAGATTCAACAGAAAAAGAGCAAATCCATTTGAAATATGGTTTCCCAATCAATGACTTCGAAGTAGAAACTCATCGAGTAAAAAGAAATCAAAATTTGTCAAAACTACTTCGTAATTACCAAATACCCTTTTCTACTATAGATAAAATTGCAAGAAAAGCAAAAAAGGTATTTAACGTTCGACGAATAAAATCAAAACATGAATTTTCGGTCTTATTTTCGAAAGATAGCATTCGTGAACCAGAATACTTCATTTACGAAAACACACCTATTGAATATATTGTTTTTGATCTCCGCGACACTTTAAATGTTTACAAAAAACAAAAAGAAATTCAATACGTTCAAAAACAAATTGATGGCGTTATTGAATCTTCACTTTGGAATGCTATGGTACATTCTAATGCGGATCCATTGCTATCTATAGAACTATCGGAAATTTATGCATGGACTATCGATTTCTTTGGAGTTGGTAAAGGAGATAAATTTCATATAATTTACCGGGAAGCATTTGTTGATGACAAACCAATACACGATATAAAAGTTTTAGCAGCTAATTTTATTCATCGCAATACAAATAATTTTGCATTTGCTTTTAACCAAAAAGACAAGAAAGGCTACTTTGATGAAGATGGAAATAGTTTACAGAAAGCATTTTTAAAAGCTCCTCTAAGGTATTCCCGAATTAGTTCAAGATTTTCCAATAACCGATATCATCCTGTATTAAAAAGATACCGGGCACATCATGGTATTGATTATGCTGCACCAACAGGTACTCCTGTTCACACCATTGGAGATGGACTTATCATTAAGAAGGGCTATCAAAAAAATGGAGGTGGACGTTATCTTAAAATCAAACACAATAGTGTCTATACCACTACCTACATGCACTTTTCTCGTTTTGCAAAAGGAATGAAATCTGGAATTCGGGTCAAACAAGGTCAAACTATAGGTTATGTTGGCGCAAGTGGATTAGCAACAGGTCCACATTTAGATTTTAGGGTATATAAAAACAATACGCCTATTAACCCTTTAAAATTAAAATCTCCTCCTATAGCACCAGTGGAAACAGAGAATAAGCAAGCATTTGAAAAGTTGAAAGATTCTCTTCTGATTGAATTAGAAAAATCAGAAGAGACAAAATCTACAATAGTTGCTCAATAATTTTAGGGAAATACTCATATTCTAATTGATGTACTTTTTCAGCAACCTGTTCTGGAGTATCATCTGGATTCAATTTACATTTCGACTGAAAGATAACTTTCCCTTCGTCATAGTTTTCGTTCACTAAATGAATAGTAATACCACTTTCCTTTTCCTTATTCCGAACCACAGCCTCATGAACTTTCATGCCAAACATACCTTTACCGCCATACTTTGGTAAAAGAGCCGGGTGAATATTGAGAATTGAATCGGGGAATTTACGAAGTAAATTAATTGGAAGAAGCCATAAAAAGCCCGCTAAAACAATAAAATCTATCTCTTTTTCAGTCAAATATCGTATAATATCATCCGATTTATAAAATTCATTCCTCGAAAATATGTAACTTGGAATTTTTAAATCTTTTGCTCTGGAAAGCACGAAAGCATTGGGATTATTGGTCAAAATAACAGAAACTTCAACCTTAGAATTTCCCTCAAAATAACGTGCAATATTTTCAGCATTACTACCTGAACCTGAGGCGAATATGGCAATTTTTTTCATGTTTGCGGATAAAATAAAATGGAAGTACAAAGATATGCAAAAGGCAAAACGAAGAGAAATAATTTCGCAGGAAAAGGAAAAAGAATTACCTTTGACCGCAACTTTGTAAAAAAATTTGAATTTTTTCAAGTAAATGTATTTCTTTGCACAGTTGACAATTTATAAGTTTTAATATTAATCATTTAAAAATTTAAAGTTATGTCTGATATTGCATCTAGAGTAAAAGCTATCATAGTTGACAAGTTGGGTGTGGACGAAACTGAAGTAACTCCAGCAGCTAGCTTCACTAACGATCTTGGAGCTGACTCATTGGATACAGTTGAGCTAATCATGGAATTCGAAAAAGAATTTAACATCGCTATTCCTGACGATCAAGCAGAAAACATTGGTACAGTAGGTGACGCTATTTCTTACATCGGAGAAAACGCCAAGTAATTATTAACCAGAACCTTTTTTATGAAACTTAGAAGAGTAGTAGTAACTGGGCTTGGAACAATTAACCCAATCGGGAATAATATTGCCGAATTTTGGGATAATTTAGAGAAGGGAGTAAGTGGCTGTGATAAAATCACCCATTTCGACGCCTCTAAGTTCAAGACTCGGTTTGCTTGCGAAGTTAAAAATTTCGAGCCTAAAGATCATTTCGATCGAAAAGAGGCACGAAAATTAGATTTATATGCTCAATATGCTTTAGTTGCCTCAAAAGAAGCAATTGAAGATTCTAAGCTAGATCTTGAATCTGAAGATTTAACTAGAGCTGGAGTAATTTGGGGTTCTGGAATTGGCGGTATAAATACTTTCTTAGAAGAAGTAAAAGGATTTGCAAACGGGGATGGAACTCCTCGTTTCTCTCCTTTTTTTATTCCTAAGATGATTTCAAATATCGCTGCTGGCCATATTTCAATGAAATTTGGATTCCAAGGACCAAACTATAACACAGTATCGGCATGCGCCTCTTCTTCACAATCTATCATTGATGCGATGAATTATATCCGCTTGGGTAAAGCAGATTTATTTATCACGGGAGGATCCGAAGCATCAATAAATGAAGCAGGAGTTGGTGGTTTTAATTCCATGATGGCAATGTCAACTAATAATGAAGAATATAAAACTGCATCTCGTCCTTTCTGTAAAACTCGTGACGGTTTCGTTATGGGAGAAGGAAGTGGTTGTTTAATTCTTGAAGAATTAGAACACGCACAAAAACGAGGAGCAAAAATATATGCTGAAATTGTTGGTGGTGGAATGTCTGGTGATGCCTATCACCTTACAGCAACTCATCCAGAAGGAAGAGGTGCCATTAGTGCAATGAAAATGGCCTTACAGGACGCAAATTTAAATCCGGAAGATGTTGATTACATCAACGTTCACGGAACATCAACACCTGTTGGTGATATTCCTGAATTAAGAGCCCTTAAAGTTGTATTTGGAGAGCAGATATACAAATTGAATATTAGTTCAACAAAATCGATGACAGGTCACTTGTTAGGTGCTGCAGGTTCGATTGAAGCAATTGCTAGTATTTTAGCAATGAACAATCAAACCGTACCACCAACCATTAATCACACGGAGCAAGATCCTGAGATTGATGAAAAGTTGAACCTTACACTTCACAAAGCTCAAAAGCGCGAAATCAGAGCTGCATTGAGTAATACATTTGGTTTTGGAGGACACAATGCCTCTATAATTTTCAAATCATTCACCGAATAATTTGTGATTAAATCTATTTATCAATCCATAAAACTTTTAATCTTTCCTAGAAAGGAGTTTTATGGATTGTTATTTGACATTCTGGGATATTATCCCAACCGGACAGATTTATATGAATTGGCTCTAATTCATAAATCTGCCACCATTCAAAAAGACGGTCTTAGTCTCAATAATGAAAGACTGGAATATTTGGGTGATGCCATTTTGGGTGCCATCATTGCAGATATTCTATACAAATACTTCCCGAATAAGGACGAAGGTTTCCTCACTCAAATTCGTTCAAAAATCGTAAGCCGCGAATCCTTAAATAAACTTGCCATAAAAATTGGTTTAGACAAGCAACTTATTTCCAGCGTAAATCTGAATAATAATAAGCACATCTACGGAGATGCTTTTGAAGCTCTAATTGGAGCAATATATTTGGATCAGGGATACTTAAAAACAAAAATATTTCTTGAAGATCAGATATTCAAAAAGCACATCAATATAGAAGAGGTAGTTAATGTGGAGACTAACTTCAAGAGTAAATTGATTGAATGGGCACAAAAAAATAAGAAAGAAGTCTATTTTGACACCCACGAAGATGGTATGGACAAATCTTTACACTTGCCATTATTTAGTTCGGAAGTTGAAGTAGAAGAAGTAAAATTGGGAAAAGGATTGGGTACTTCAAAAAAGGAAGCCCAACAGAAAGCGGCCAGAGAAGCCTTAAAACGCATCAACCAAAGAGAACTTGCTTCCTAGCATAAACTCTCCGATAATCTAATTCTAATCTATAATAGTATTGATTCTGGTTTTGACTTCTCACGAAACAGAAGAAGAATGCACTTTTATCTCCTCCTACTCTTTTAGGCGTGTAAATTAGTAATACAAAATTCTAATTGTACTAAACGATTCCTTAAGATCATTTAAGTCGATCTCTTCAATTATTAAATTACGTTAATAAGCACAAAAAAAAAGGACGGTAACCACAACCGCCCTTTCATCTAACTATTAACCAAAATTTTTAATCAAGGAGATTGTCCCTTATAGATTCACTCTCCAGAGGCAAATATAGTATCAAATTATTAACTTCAAAGGCTTAAATGGTGAAAATTTGTTAAAAACAGACTTTTTTACCCTTAAATATATTTAATCTAGATATCTTTTAACTTATGTTATTTAAAGAGGTGTTTAGACAGCTAAAAAACAATATCTCTACTTGTGTTAAAGATTGTTAAGCGAGGATAGCAGGAATAGGTTTTTTTTATATTTGTGATATGAATCAAAAATATATTTGGCTTGTAACCATTGTCCTGTGTATATCCCTATTTGGATTAATTCTGGTACAGATTAAATACTACCAATCTGCTTCAAAAATAAAAGAAGAACAGTTTACACTTACAGTCAGTAAGGCCTTAGATCAAGTAGTTTCTAAACTTGTGACGGATGATTTGGAAGCAATGATTTTGCAGGGAGGATATACGCACAATTCAAATGGCCTTGTTTCAAGCAAGATAAATATTAAGGGATCAAGACTAAGTCTTGATATTCCTATGGATCCTACCCGTCACGAGAAGGTCAAACTAAGCGTATATTCTGAAAACAAACAATATAATATTGCAGAAGGTTATTTAAATCCGGAAGGATTAACAGGACTTTCAAAGCTTCAATCCCAATTCAATCAAAATTTAATTTCCGGCAATTCCCGTTTTGCACAAATCGCAAATCAGATGGCAAGAACACGCCTGCCTCTAAGCGAAAGAATAGACATGGAGCATCTCCCTAAATTAATTGCGGAGAAGTTAATTGATAATGGCATTAAGCTGAAGTTTGAGTATGCCGTAAAATCGGATAACAAGTTTGAACGAAGATCAAAAAATTATTTCCGCAATCCATCTTTCGAAAAATACAGCAAACAACTATTTCCTGAAGATTTATTTTCTAATTCTAATTTCCTATACATCTATTTTCCTGGCAAGGATAGATATATCATACAATCCTATTCCATGCTGGTGCCCTCGTTTATTTTAACTTTGATTTTAATATTGAGTAGTGCATTTACCATTTTTATCATTTTCCGGCAGAAGAAACTCTCGAAGATAAAAAATGATTTTATCAACAATATGACCCATGAGTTTAAAACGCCAATTTCAACCATTTCCTTAGCTTCACAGATGTTGAAAGATCATACCGTGACCACTACAGCATCTACCATCGATCATATTGCCAAGATAATAAATGATGAAAGCAGAAGACTAACTTTTCAGGTAGAAAAAGTTTTGCAAATGGCTGTTTTTAATGAAGTTCGGATGAAACTGAAATTGAGAGCAATTAACATTCATAAGATTATTCAGAATTTATTACCTAACTTTACTATTCGCGTGGAGGACAGGAATGGTAATATGTATCAAAATCTGGATGCGGATGAAGATTTGGTGTTTGCGGATGAAGTACACATCAGTAACGTCATCTCAAACCTATTGGATAATGCCATAAAATATTGCCAGGACGCGCCTGAAATAAGTATCAGTACAAGAAACAAAAACAAAGGAATTGTTATTGCCATTACCGACAATGGAATTGGAATCTCCAAAGAGGATCAAAAAATGGTTTTCGAAAGATTTTACCGGGTTCATACAGGTAATGTTCATGATGTAAAAGGCTTTGGGCTGGGCTTGTCGTATGTGAAGAAAGTATCAGATGCCCATAATGGCCAGGTGAGTGTGGAAAGCATTCCTAATAAAGGTTCTAAATTCGAAATATATCTTCCTCTTAAAAAATAAAAACAATGGAAAACATTAAGATCTTACTCGCAGAAGATGATGCAAATCTGGGACTTTTGCTTAAAGAATACTTAGTAGCCAAGAACTACAACACTACGCTTTGCGAAGATGGTGACAAAGCATATGACGAATTCTTAAAAAATCCATATGACATTTGTATTTTCGATATCATGATGCCTCATCGTGATGGATTTACTTTGGCAAAAGACATTCGCCTTATCAATAGTGAGATGCCAATTATTTTTCTTACTGCAAAATCGATGAAGGAAGATGTGCTGGAAGGCTTTAAGATTGGTGCCGACGATTACATGACCAAACCATTTAGCATGGAAGAACTTTTGGTACGTATCGAAGCTGTTTTGAGAAGAACCGGCGGTATCGGTTCTGAAAATACACAGGAAGAATTTAAATTAGGGAGATTAATATTCGACTCGAAAAAGCAATTCTTAAAGGATGGGGAAACATCTATTAAACTAACCACCAAAGAATCGGAACTTTTAAAATTACTTTGCAATAATGCAAACAAAGTATTGGAACGTAATTTAGCACTTCGCACGATCTGGTCGGACGACAACTATTTTAATGCCCGCAGTATGGATGTTTATATTACCAAACTGAGAAAGCACTTAAAATCGGAGCCGGATATCGAAATAATAAATGTACACGGAAGAGGTTACAAACTAATCATGTAAGTGTAGATTTGATATAAAAGCAAAAGAATGCCTCCCAATTGCGGAGGCATTTTTTATAAAGGAAGCTTACTTCTTTTTCCTGCGTTTTTCTTTTTTTACTTTATGCTCTTTGCCTGATTTCTGAAACATCAGGTAGCCGTGGCAATCCGTTCAAATACACTGCAATTAGCAGCAGATTGCCGCAGTCACTACCGTTCCTTCGCAATGACAGTCATTATTAAGTGTCATTACAATTAGCATAGTAATCGTAACTAAACAAGCTGTGTCTAAACAAAAAAGCTGTCCGAAAATCGAACAGCTCTTAATATTTTGTGATGAATTTGATTGCTACGAATACAAGTCATCCTATTTGCAGATCATCTTTAATCGAGTTTAAGAACAGCAAGGAATGCCTTTTGAGGAACCTCCACATTACCCACTTGTTTCATCCGTTTCTTACCCTTTTTTTGTTTTTCGAGCAATTTACGCTTACGGGTAATATCACCACCATAACATTTAGCCGTTACATCTTTACGAACAGCTTTTACCGTTTCGCGGGATATAATTTTAGCTCCGATAGCACCCTGAATAGCTATATCGAATTGCTGACGGGGAATTAGTTCCTTTAATTTCTCGCACATTCTACGACCAAAGGCTTGTGCATTATCAAAGTGAATCAAGGTAGATAGCGCATCCACTCCTTCTCCATTTAAAAGAATATCCAGTTTCACCAATTTACCAGGACGAAATCCAATCTGGAAATAATCAAAGGAGGCATACCCTTTCGAAATGCTCTTTAGCTTATCGTAGAAATCAAAAACGATCTCTCCCAAAGGCATCTCGTAAGTAAGCTCTACCCTATCGCTGGTAAGATATTGCTGATTGGTCATCACTCCCCGCTTACTCATGCAGAGTGTCATTAGCGGACCAATATATTCCGATTTGGTGATAATTTGAGCGCGAATATATGGTTCTTCGATATAATCCAAGGCATTGGGATCGGGCATATCCGAAGGATTATGCATCTCGAACTCGTCCCCTTTTTGGGTATGAGCAACGTAGGAAACGTTTGGTACGGTTGTAATCACATTCATATCAAACTCACGATCCAATCGTTCCTGCACAATTTCCATGTGTAACAGCCCCAGAAATCCGCAACGAAAACCAAAACCAAGTGCCAGCGAAGATTCCGGCTCAAAGGTAAGCGACGCATCATTCAGCTTCAATTTCTCCATAGCGGCACGCAAGTCTTCGTAATCTTCGGTATCAATCGGATAAACTCCGGCAAATACCATTGGTTTTACCTCCTCAAAACCATCAATACCAGCGGCGCAAGGATTTTCGACCTGTGTAATAGTATCTCCAACCTTTACTTCGGTAGAAGTTTTAATACCCGATATAATATAGCCAACATCACCGGTACTCAATACCTTTCTTGGCTCCTGAATCAATCGCAAAACACCAATCTCGTCAGCCTGATATTCCTTATCGGTATTCAAAAATTTAACCTTATCGCCCTTTCGAATCTCTCCATTCATAATACGGATATAGGTAATGATACCCCTAAACGAATTAAATTCGGAATCGAAAACCAAAGCCTGTAAAGGTGCATCCTTATCTCCTTCGGGAGCAGGAACACGATCGACAATAGCTTCCAGAATATCAGGCACACCTTCGCCTGTTTTTCCGCTGGCAGATAAAATATCATCCACATCGCAACCCAGTAAATCCACAATCTGATCCTTCACATCTTCAGGATTAGCATTTGGAAGGTCTATTTTATTCAGCACCGGAATAATCTCCAGATCATTCTCAATTGCCAAATACAGGTTAGATATGGTTTGAGCCTGAATTCCCTGCGTAGCGTCCACAATCAGCAAAGCACCCTCGCAGGCCGCAATCGAACGCGACACCTCATACGAGAAGTCAACATGACCGGGAGTATCAATCAGGTTCAGCACATATTTTTCTCCATTGCGGAGATAATCCATCTGTATGGCATGACTCTTAATGGTGATTCCCCGCTCGCGCTCCAGATCCATATCATCCAATACCTGCGCTTGCTTTTCGCGATCGGTAATGGTATGGGTAACATCTAATAAACGGTCGGCCAGGGTCGATTTCCCATGATCGATATGGGCTATGATGCAAAAATTTCGAATGTTCTTCATCAGTTAACTTCTAGTTTTGGTACTTATTGCGAAAAGCTTCCCTATTCCTTATTAAAAAACATTGTTTTTCAATTCCTTCACGCTTCCAAACAGGCGCTTTCGCATCAACTGACAAAGATATTTAATTCCGTTGAATAATTATAGGATTTAGATTTAAAGAAAAGAGCTGCCAAATCCGTTTTATCTGCGTGCTATCAGAAGAGACAAGGAGAAAAACACTCTCAGAACCCTCCCCTTAGCTCTTCACTAAGTGTGAATTGCCATTGATTTGGATATCCCTGACCTATTGGAAGTGTAATTCTAAATCGAGATTACCTGTAAGCTACAAAATTTTATTCCAAACTAATTTAGATTCAAATCCCCGATACTCAAGTTTGTCCGAAACCAATTTGGTTTAGCGTTCCTGTGCCTCTAATGAAGCCAATCGGATTGTAGAATTGGACAAACAACAATCCAATGGACCAAAACTAATTTAGTTTGGCAGTCCAGAGTCTCTAATGTAAGCATTCAAACAGCGGAATTGAACAAATGACAATCCAATGAAGTGAAACTAATTTTGCCTGGCGTTCCCGAGCCTCTAACAAAGCTGTTCTAATTGTAGAATTGTACAAACGACAAACTGCTGAGACAATATTCAACGACTTTACACAAACCTCATATTTGAAAAGAGGAGATTTAAAATCGTGAAACGCCCATCAGGAAAATAATTATTTCATTCCTGACAGAACCCAAATTAAGTTGAGTATGAAAATTACAAAAATAAATAATTTAGAATGATTATGAATACTTGCTGCAAGTTTGAATTTAACAGGGATTAGGAACATTACAATGCTTTTCATCCACGCAACAAATTAACATTAAATAGTTATTACGGTTGGATATTTGCCGCATTAATCCTAATTTAACTGTTCATAAATAAATTAACCTACATTTAAATTTTAAAAAAATGATTAATAAAATTAAATTCTACCTTATGCATTTAGCAGAGTATCTGCTATTATCCACTAAAGTTTCCAGTATTCTCAACAAATATGACGAAACTGAATTACAATTAACAGTAGCTAAAACGAAAGTGCAACAATCTTCGGATTATCTACAAAACAACATGAAGCTTGTAAAAGCTAATTTGCGAACCGAGGAAATGCTTAATTTAGATGCCAACCGCGACAATGCCTGGAAAAGTTTTAACTATTTCGTGCTTTCCCAAGCCTACTGCCTAAATGCAGAAAAGCGCGAGTATGCGAACAAATTACTAACGCTTATTCGCACACCGGAAATGCGTATTTATAAAATGGGCTATCAGGACGAAACAGCAAGTTTGATTAATTTTTTTAATCGCATAGATTCTAATCCTGAATTTGCAGAGGCCATTGAAAAAATATCGGCACAACAACGCTACACACAATTAAAAACTGCTCAAAAAGCTTTTACCGATAAAGAAGCCGAAAGAGTGGACGAGGAAGCGGATAAACCCAATGCCAAGGGGAAAGAAGCAGCCAGGCAAGTACGTGAATCTATCGAATCACTTAATCGCTTTTTAGCCGTAATGAAAGACATGACGGGCAAGGAAGAATACGATAAAATAGCTGCTGAAGTTAACGAAGTTGTAGTTGAAATTAATAGCCGGGTAAATTCCCGAACCACTCGCCACAGAAACGCTAAAGAGGAAGAGGAAGTAACAGAAAATTGATTTGTTTTATTTTAATTTTTGGGATTCTTAGAAGGATGGCTTTAACCGGGCATCCTTCTTTTTTTTCTGAAAATCTTTATTGTAGAGAGTTGCTAAGCAACTTTTAATATGAAATTATACTACTATTGGTGTTTCCATCTTAATCCTGAATGTTTTTATTTGTTACTCCTACTAAAACAATTAAAATGCAAACCTAATTCCGGCTTTTAAGTAAAAGTCATCAGTATCGAAAGTGGTTTTAATGGTTTGCATACCATTTTCGAAATACTTAACCGATGAATCACTTAGAGAAATATCAGTCTTTTTACGGGCGAAAATGAAACCCGATTTCTCACGTATAAATAACCTGTCTCTTTCCGACAAATTCAATTGATAAGCTCCTGATAAAAATATACTATAACCCCCATGCAATTTTGTTTTCAAACCTATATCGAGCGAAATACCCTGCTTCTTTTTACCTACAAACAATCCAATTTCATCTGCTCTTATTTTCTTACCTCCGGCACGAAAAGATCTCTCATTTTTAAAATCCCCTATATGATAACCTGAATTGAAAAAAAAGTAGTTTACACCACCCATCATCAGCAATTGTCTCCCCCTATTAATTATTGGGGTCTCGTAGGCAATACCAAAAGATTGCTTTTCGGATAAGTACTTCCCGATCGATTCTGAACTGTAATAATTAATATCCATTTTTCGATTCAACTTATATCCCATTTTCATACCGTAGGAAAAAGAATGCGATTCACTTATTTGTTTAGAATTAGCAAAATTGTGTTCCGCTGTTGGGGTATAGCTTAAATTTATATTAGACGGATGCGTTGTGCTTGTATATGCAAAATCTAAATCGAAATATGTTCTGAATAGAATATCTATAAGCTTCCGTTTAAAACGAATATTTTTGGGAATAGCATATTTTTTTTTCAACAAAGTATCGGCTTCTGTGGTGTTGTATGTCATTAATTTATTTACGGCACTATCGGCAACAAGTATTGTTTCATCTTTCCAATCGGTATCAGCATAATTTTTTGCTTCCAGATAAAAAACATCTCTCAATTGAACCTGTTCATCGTAATCTATTGGCTTCGCATTAGTATCTGAAATATCCTTTGTAAGATATTCATCAACACTTATTAAATCCTTGCCAATTCTACTATTGAATAGTTGTTCACGATAAGAGTTATATGCCAGGTAATATTTATTCCCATTTTTTAAATATTTCACTTTAAACTGTGTTGCCAAAGATTTTAATTCATTCAAGAATAGCTCCTTGTTTCGTTTTTTCTCGCCGTTTTTAGATCTGGAATAATCAAAATAGACATAAGCTAAGGTTTCCTCATCCAAATAAAATGCACCTTTATAACTTGCACCACTATCTTTTTGAGGAAGAAATTCAATTTTATAAGCTTTTCTCCCATCAATAACACTTTTACTGATGCTATACTTATAGTCTTTAAAAGCAACAGGAGAAATAAATTCTTTTCTTCTTTTTACAACATCCCCTCTTAACGAACGCAGTAAACCGCCATACCACATTATTCTGCTTAGAGAATCGTACATGGGATGCTTATTCATTCTGCTATTTAAGACTTTTACTTGTCCTGCCGAACTTGTTTTATAAGAGGTCTTAAAAATATCAAGCAATGCTTCCCCAAAATATAGATACTCTTTGCTATCAGCCAAAAAAAATGTTTCTCTGTAAAAGCCTTTCATTCGGGTATCCTCATCCAGATAATTATCTTTTATTTTTCGGTAAGCCCTTCGCAACAATGCCAGTAAAGTATCTTTGGGCATTACCAACACCTCATTCAAATCGCATGTGTCTTTTTGAAGATTTACCTTTAAAGAAGATTTTATTTTATCCAAGCTTACTTCTTTAGTTTTATATCCGATACTACTAAAACAAAGTTTACCAAAGCGATAATTCTCAGGAATTTTTATTCTAAAATCACCTTGGTTATTGGTTACAGTTCCCCAATAATTATCCTTAATAAAAACACTACTACCAGGCAATGCCTTATTGCTGCTTTTATCGGAAACTTTACCGGAGATTATTGTTTGGGAAAAAGCACTCGTTGCAAATAAAATAAAAAGTAGACTTATTAAACGCATATTTAAAATTGTCAATTTGTAGGAACGGGAGAATTCTTTTTAACCAGACATTCATCTTTTTTTTGATGCAAATCTTTATAAAACAGACTTGCTAAGCATCTTAAAGATGCTAAGCAACTTTTAATACGAGACGCGCATGTAAATTTAATCGATACATTTTGTTTGGGTAGGATGTCATGAGTGATATTCTTCTTTTTATTGTCTTTGCAAAATAATTACCCAATAGTTTGCCATTCAACTAATGCTCACATCAACAATTTTAAAACTAAAAATGAGACACCGATTCCATTAATTATAATATGAAATAAGACAGAATAAAAAAAGCCGAACCTCATTCTGATAAATCCTAAAATACTACCCAACACAATTTGCGGTGCTACTAGTAAGGGACTAATTAAAACGATCCAAAAATTGAAATTAGTAAATGTGAAATTTGAGATATGGAGGAATCCAAAACTCAGCATGAACAAATAAAAAATGTATGGGAAATACTTAATGAACTTACGTTGCAATTTAAACAAGAAATTTTTTCTCTTATACAGAAGAAGAAATGCAAATAATTCAATCGGCACTAAAACTATAAACAGAAAATATTTTCCTATTACTAACCAATAACCCAATAGCAGTAGGACGATAACACTAAAAAAAATCAGATTTTTTAATTTGGGTTTTAACAGTAATCGAAATAATACTTCCTCAACAAATGGACCCAATAACACAGCTTTAATCAATAATGTTTTCACACTCTCATTATTTACTGCATTTTCAAATTTTAGGAATATTGCAAGAACCCCAATAAAAATGGAAATTGATATTGACAATACTAAATAAAAGAAAACCAATAATACAAGTTCATTCCAATTGATTTTAGTCGCTCTTATGTAATGTGGATTTCTAATATAAATACTAATAAATTCTATATTCATAATAAAATAATGAGAACTATATTGAGATTAAATAAATCATTTAATTATTATTCTAGCCATAACGATAATTGCATATACGAATTATTCTTTTAATCTTAAATTACAATATAATAATAACGACATCATTCAAATTGCAAATAATGTCGTTATCTAGTTGTTATAGTAATGCGATTTAATTATAAAAAGCGCGCGAAAAGCCCAAAAAATCCAAACGCTTTTCTTACAATAGCTCCAGCTTCGTAACCAGCATCATATGCCTCTTGTTTAAACCCGCCATTAATTTCCTCTAATTCAACAATATTTAGCTCTATCATTTTTTTTTAATTTTAAAACATTATTTAATATTCAGAAATAAAACATAAAAAGAAATTTAAAATATTGTCCGAATAAATGTTTTTAAGTATAAAATATCCTCTTATTGGACTCCCCTTCGCTGCCGCACGAATCCTTTCGTGTGGCTTGTAACTTCTACAGAATTACGACAACCCCCTCCAACATACCTTTGTCACCTCGGTAATCTCTCGCACTGCTATACACATATTCTTCAGGGTAAGTAACCAATCCTTCTTCTACCGGATTATTATGGATGTAATTAATTTTTTCATCGATTACTTTGTTACTCCACAGTTCTATGGGGCGATTATCATGCCTCCAAAACTGATAATGCTTTACATTGGAAGATTGTTCTGCTGCTTTTTTAAACTTTTCAAGCAGCCATTCTTTTCTACTTTCCCGCGGATTTACTTTAATAGCTTTAACTAATTTATTGCTGGTGAATCGCTTTAAATCTCCCAATAACAGTTCCGGATTTTGACCATTTACACTTTTATATACCAAGTGAATATGATTAGTCATAATACACCATGCAAAAATTTCCATCCCTTTATGGTGTTGACAATAACGCAAACTATCAAGCAAAATTTCCTTGTATTCTAGCCTGGTAAATACATCTATCCATTCGACCACGGCAAAGCTTACAAAATAAACACCTTCGGGATTTTTAAATTTATAATTTCTACTCATAAGTAATAAAATAAATTACTAATGTAGAAAATTCGTATTGTTTAACAAGCAATTACAGTAACAAATATGAGATAGAAAGCCACACGAAAGGATTCGTGCGGCAGCGGGGTGGCCTCTCGTGTGGCTTAAACAAAAAAGGCAATTAAATTATTCATCATATGAATTGCTATAACAAACAATGTTGCAGATACTTTTCGTTTTTGTGCAACATAGTATGCTATTACGAACAAACCACCAACATAAATACCAAAGAAAAAATATGCTATGCTATAAATATGATTTAAAGCAAACAAAAGAGATGAAACAATAAGAGAAAGCCAAAATCTTTTAAGCTTATTTTGAATTGCAAATTGAATTATAAAAATAATTGCCGTCTGAAAAATCAATGTTTCAAAAATAGGAGCCACAATTACACTCATCACAAATAAGGCTCCTTCACTTACATCTTCAAACATTGAAATGACTGGGTTCTCAAAAATATTTGGGAAAAATAAAACCAAGAAATTTGGAATTAACACCAATGCTAGAAATAATAAATAAACAACAACAATATTTGTCTTCTGAAAAAATCGGATCATTACATTATTCACTTTACTTATCAAATTTTTCTACAAGGCACTATTTATGAGAAAAGCAATCAAATTCTGCATACTATGGATACATATTACTAACCAAAATGCTCTTCTTTTATAAATTGCAATATAGGTGGCAAAAGCCAAAATTAAACCTATTAAAAAAGCATAAACCATATAGGCAATACTATTATCGTGAATCCAGCCAAAAACTATAGCGGACGATAAAATTGCAGGTAGTAAATTATATCTCGGCCTATTAATTACTTTACGAACAAGAAAAATAATTCCAATTTGAAATATATAGGTTTCTATAATAGGATCAATAAAAACTCCGGTAATTACAGTAAATACAGTGCCAAATTCCCTAAAAGACATCTCTACTCCAGGATTAATAAACCAAGTTTCAGGAAGAAAAACAGCTGTCAAATCAACTAAAACTATAAGACTAAGAAAACCAAAAATAAAAATAAATGATCTAGCTTTGATAAAATAGGCAATTATAGGATTCATTTAAAAAAAATAATATAAGAAATGCCATCTCAATAAAACACACTGAGATGGCTTATTTTAATGATTACATTCCACCTCTTGTAGTCCACATAAGATCAGGATCTGTAGATGCACATATTCCAGCGTTCTTATTAGCCATATAGCCAAAAATATATCCAACCCAACCGGCACATGTACGTCCACCTTCCAATTCTCGAAGTTCTGTTTTTGATAATTCTTTTAGTGTCATAATTTTATTTTTTATTAATTTTTATTAGCAGCTTCCCATCCATCTTTTATTCCTTCAACGAATTCCCAAAAAGTATCCTTTGCATCATCAATTATAGGAATACGACCGCCATCAGTAATTTTAAGTTCCTGAGCATTCATCTTCTGAACTCCAAACTCTTCTAAATTTTTCATTTTCACAAAATTTTAAATTGTTAATAAATCAATTAATTTTGTGCAGGCTTTGCCTTAGCTCGATTAACAGCAATGTATTTTCG
>NZ_RJJX01000002.1 GCF_003996985.1 Ancylomarina longa | reverse complement strand
TTGATGCAAAAAGAACCAAAAAATCAAGAAAAAAATATGCTATCCCCACACTCTGGATATTCTTAACGACTTTTCTGGTTAGCAGAAAAGTCTAAATATCCATTCACCCCACCGCCGGCCCGCATTTTTTTCAGGCCACCGCGCATCCACACATCAGCAGACTGCTCCATTTCTTCAGAGCGCCTCCAACAAACTGCACATGCGTTAATTCATAGCTGTCATTGTGAGCGCAGCGTGGCAATCTGCCCAAACATTGCTAGACCAAAAAAAGAAATAGCAACGGATTGCTTCATCCGCTATCGCTACTGTTATTGTGGGGATTCTTTTTATTGTGAGTCATTATCTTAAAAAAAAGAGCCTTCCTCCAAAACCTACTGACAATTAATTCGGGACTAAAATAAACTATCCAAAATATAATAATACATTTGAAGCATCGGGATCCATTGGAACAAAGCAACATTTCAAAGTGAGGATCGTTGGATCGCAGCAGATGCTGCAGATTATTACTAGAACCATTAAGAATACAATCAGCCATATGATTAGAGAAATGACGGAACAGGATGCTAGTAGGATTCTGGAAATCTACGAAATGGGACTGCTCACCAGAAATGCCACATTTGAAACCAGAGTTCCTTCCTGGTCTGATTGGGATTTAAATCATCTAAGGCATACCCGATTTGTTTATGAGGAGAATGGAAAAGTAATTGGATGGCTTGCACTATCTCCTGTATCGCAAAGAAAGGCTTATGAGGGCGTGGCTGAAGTTAGTGTTTATCTCGATACGAATCATCTTGGCAAAGGAATAGGGTCCCTGCTAATGGATAAAGGAATAGGATCTTCTGAAAAAGAAGGAATATGGACCTTATTCTCCAGCGTATTTCCAGAAAATGTAGCTACCATTAAATTGCACGAAAAATTCGGTTTTAGAATTATAGGAACAAGAGAAAAAATTGCACAAATGGATGGCAAATGGAGAGATACCCTATTATTGGAGAGAAGAAGTAGCGTGATAGGAATCTAAAAAACAAGCACTATACCAACTATCTATACCATATTAAGAATGCTGGTAAAAGCCAGAAATAATGCCTTCCCATCCGTCAGAAAATGAACTTGTCAATTTTTCGGTTGTTTGAGATTCTTCTTCTCGCGATATTTGCAATACACTTTTAAGACCGGAATAGTATGTATCAGGAATTATCATTTGAAGAAAAATATAATGCTATAGGGAAAAAAGAATCTTTATATGAAGGATCTTTTGTTACCGCTGTTACTACCACAGGCATATTTTGCAAACCTTCCTGCAGGGCCAAAAAACCAAATGCAAAAAACGTGATCTTTTATGATACGCCTCAGCAAGCTATTCAAAATGGATTTAGACCTTGTAAGATATGTAAGCCAATGAATTTAGAAGGGGAAGCCCCTGAGTATATCAATAATATCATCACAGAATTACAAGATAATCCATACCTTAAAATTAAAGATTTTGATTTAAGACAGAGAGGAGTAGAGCCAAGTAAAATAAGAAGATGGTTCAAAAAACACCATAACATGACATTTCATTCTTATCAGCGAATGCTTCGAATTAACAAAGCATATAATCAAATAAAAGGAGGAAATTCAATAACGAATACTGCTTTTGGTTTAGGCTATGAATCGCTTAGTGGTTTTAATGAGGGATGGCAGAATATATTTGGAAAATCACCTAAAAATCTAAAAGAAAGAAATGTTATTAGTATAATTCGATTTACTACTCCCTTGGGAGCTATGTTTGCCTGTGCCACAGATCAGGGAATTTGTTTATTGGAATTTACGGATAGGAGAATGTTAGAAACAGAATTTCAAGATTTGTGTAGGAGATTAAATGCCGTTATATTGCCTGGTAAAAACAAATATCTGGACTTGTTACAAATTCAATTATTGGAATATTTTGAAGGAAAAAGAAGAGAATTCAGTATTCCCTTGCATACTCCTGGTACCGAATTTCAACAATCTGTATGGAAAATGCTTCAGCAAATTCCGTATGGAGAAACATGGTCTTATAAAGAACAAGCTATTAAACTGAATAAACCTAAAGCTATTCGGGCAGTAGCTAGCGCCAATGGATATAACCGAATTGCTATTCTTATCCCCTGTCATAGAGTAATTGGTAGTAATGGAGATCTAACAGGATACGGAGGAGGGCTTGGCCGGAAAAAATACTTGCTGCAATTGGAAAATAATAACGAGGAATCATCTAAATAGAGAGAATTAACATTTACTTAGACAGCGCCAACAAAAATATAATTATTCAAGTATTCGCACTCATCGGTCGTGATTGATAAAGGAATCATTGACTATCAATAGGGGAATACTATAAAATAGGAAGAAATGGAAAAAAAATACGATTACAATCAGAAGATGGACATTAAATTCAATCATCAGGAATTAATAGATGTTCCAAAAATTGTGGAGGAATGCCAGGAAAATTGGTTCAATCAAACACTTACCAAAATAAATGAGAGTGTGGCAAGAATTGGTATTGTTGAAGGGGACTATCACTGGCATAAGCACGAGGAGGAGGATGAATTTTTCTTTGTTTTAAGCGGTAAATTATACATTGATTTAGAGGATAAAACCATTGAATTGAATCCTCACCAAGGTACTACGATTTCAAAAGGCCTAATGCATAGACCGAGAGCCCCGAAGAAAACTGTGATGCTAATGGTGGAATCCGCTTCTATTGATCCTATTGGAAATGATAAGGTTTAGGAAGGAACCCAATTGAAACAAATTTGCAATGGTGATAATTGTAAGGAATTTGCTTTTAACAGGAAAGGATATTAATGAATTAATTTGGTAGCTATGTCTTTGAAAATATTAGAATTAAAAATAGAAGGAATGACTTGCCCAAGTTGTTCGGCAGCAGTTGAAAGATGTTTGGATGAATTGGAAGGAATACAAGAAAAAATTGTAGATCATCATACCGACAGTGGAAAAATAGCTTTTGATGAGAGTATCATTTCTGAAGAAGAAATTATTGCAAAAATAAACGAAGGCCATTATAAAGTTGCGGGTTTTGAAAATATAGAGAATGCACTGGTAATTCCTGAATGCCCTGAATGTGCCAAATCGGGGCAGTTGGTTCCCAATACCGTTTTTCAATCGAATTTAAAAACCGAGAGTCTCAGGAAAATAAATTTGGGAACTAAGAATTTCATCTGTTTCAATCCTGATTGTAAGATTGCCTATTACAATGAAGAAATTAAAATTGATCTGTCGGAATTGAAAAGAGAACTTTGGTTTAAGAAGGGCTCAAAACGAAAAATCATTTGTTATTGTAATAATATTGACAGCGAACAAATTAAGGAAGCTATTCTTAACCATCAATTAACAACATGGGAAGAAATAACTTCGCATTACAGATCAAAAGTGCTGGAGAAATGCGAAATAATTAACCCAACAGGATATTGTTGCAGAGCAAATTTCAAGAAGGAAATAGATAAGTTTACAAATCAATAATAAGAGAATTCAATACACATTTTCCATCGGGGATAGTTGTGCTTTCCCGTATTGGAATACGATACGGGATACTTCTTAGCTTCTAAATAAATACTCGTTTACATTCAAAATACTGCTTCCGCTATAAAAAGCTGTTAAGAAAATTACTTAGAATAATTATAAATCAGGTTTAATAAATAGAGGCTCAAAAAAAATTCATAGATTTACCTCGCACGAGATTAAAGGTATGAATAGAATAATACACCTACTGCACAATCATTCCTACAAAGGACTCTACGAATGCTGGATTTGTTGATCCGGTAAAATTCTATTACCCATATGTCAATGGGATCAATCTACATTTTATTACAGTTTATAGAACAGTCTTCCTGGGAGGACTAGTTCCTAATATCTAATGACTAAGAGTATGGATGGTGTCGTATTTGATATCAAGCGCTATGCAGTACACGATGGTCCGGGAATTCGAACAACAATATTCCTGAAGGGCTGTCCTTTACGCTGCTTGTGGTGTCATAATCCGGAGAGTTTTTCTCCTGAGATAGAAACCTATGCCCGAATCAATCGATTGGGAGAAAAAGAGGTAAGCGAGAATGTTTTTATAGGCAAGGATTACACATCGGAACACTTATTACGAGAGCTTGCAAAAGATCAGCTTTTCTTTGATGAATCGGGGGGAGGAGTAACTTTTTCGGGAGGAGAGCCCTTGCTTCAAATTGATTTTCTAGAGGATATGTTGCGAGCATGCAAGCGTATGGATTTTCACACTGTAGTGGATACTTCGGGTTTTGCACCATTGGAAAATGTGAAGCGGATTATGGAATTCACCGATCTCTTTCTGTTTGATGTAAAGCACATGAACCAAGCGGAACATATGAAATTAACAGGTGTTTCGAACAAGCAGATTCTGGATAATCTTAAGTTTTTACTGCAAAACGAGAAAGCGCTGATCATTCGGTATCCGATGATACCGGGGTATAACGACTCACAGGAGAATATCAGTCAATTACTTGATTTTCTCAAGGGATTTTCCTGGAAACCAGAAATCAATATCTTGCCTTATCACCGAATAGGAAGGGATAAGTACAATCGGTTTAATAAAGAAAATCGAATGCCAGCGATTTCAAGCTTGAAGCCAGAAGATACAGATTGGGTGAAAGATCAGTTTGTACAGGCAGGATATAAGGTCTGTATTGGTGGATAATAATTCATAATTAAATGGTAATAGAAAGAAGGGGAAGCAGGAAGGAAGGGGATCAAATGCAGAAGAAAAACACCAGTTCCGGGAAACCTATTTACCGTTATCTATTATCTCAAATCTAAAAAGAAATGAACCAAAGAATAAAAATACTTCGCGAGCAGAGTTTAAATGCTATTAATTGTATTTCTCACGAGAGGGCTCTATTGATGACTGAATTCTATAAGTCGGATGAGGCACAGAAAGTTTCGGTGCCAGTTCAAAGAGCAATGTCTTTTCAATATATTTTTGCAAACAAAACAATCTGTATCAATGAGAATGAATTGATTTTGGGGGAGCGTGGTCCGGCACCGAAAGCCTGTCCTACCTATCCCGAAATATGTATTCACTCTCTTGAGGATTTGCAGATATTGAACGATCGGACTAAGGTATCTTTTAAAGTAGAGACGGAAACCAGGAAGGTGTATAAGGATACGATTATTCCATTTTGGAGCGGAAAAACCAATCGTGATCGTTTGATGGATAATATGAACGAGGAGTGGAAGCATGCTTATCAAGCTGGAATTTTCACCGAGTTTCAGGAGCAGAGAGCTCCTGGTCATACTGTTTTGGGCAAGAAAATGTTCCAAAAAGGATTCCTGGAAGTAAAAAAAGAAATTGAAGCAGCAATCCAAAGTCTGGATTTCTTCAACGATACGAAGGCCTATGAAAAACAGGAGGAATTGAAGGCTATGGATCTGGTTTGCGATGGGATCATTCTATTTGCAGAACGTCATGCAGTGGAATTGGAGCGATTAGCCAGGGAAGAGAAGGATAGTGTGCGGAAGGCCGAATTGGAAAAAATGGCTAAGATATGTCGCAGAGTTCCTGCTCATGCACCCGAAACATTTCACGAAGCCTTGCAACATTACTGGTTCATACATCTGGGAGTGATTACGGAATTAAATCCCTGGGATTCGTTTAATCCGGGACGACTGGATCAGCACTTACAGCCATTCTACGAAAAGGAAGTGCTGGGAGGTACGCTGTCGCAAGAAGCAATGTATGAATTGCTTCAGGCATTTTGGATCAAATTCAACAATCATCCTGCTCCGCCAAAAATGGGCGTAACGGCTAAGGAAAGCAATACCTATACCGATTTTTGTCTGATCAACATGGGTGGTGTGAAGGAAGATGGTTCGGATGCAGTGAATGATATGTCCTATATTTTGTTGGATGTAATTGAGGAAATGCGATTGTTACAGCCAAGTTCGATGGTGCAGCTGAGTAAGAAAAATCCCGATCGCTTTATTAAGCGAGCATTAAAGATTGTGAAGACAGGCTTTGGTCAACCGTCCATTTTTAATACCGATGCCATCGTTCAGGAATTATTGCGTCAGGGCAAAAGCATAGAGGATGCCCGAAACGGCGGATGTAGTGGTTGTGTGGAAACCGGCGCTTTTGGAACGGAGAGTTATACCTTAACGGGATATTTTAATCTGGCAAAGATCCTGGAGATTACCCTGAATAATGGATTCGATCCGCGAACCAAGCAACAAATAGGATTGCATACCGGTACAATTGCCGATTTTGCAAGCTATGAAGATCTTTTTGCAGCCTGGCAAAAGCAGGTTCAATATTTTGCTGATATTAAGATTCGTGGAAATAATGTGATCGAGAGTTTGTATGCCAATTATCTGCCGGTTCCCTTTCTTTCGGTTTTGGTAGAGGATTGTATTTCTAAAGGTCAGGACTACAATGCAGGCGGAGCACGATACAATACCAGTTATATACAAGGAGTAGGATTGGGAAGTCTAAGCGATATGTTCGCTGCCATTAAGTACCAGGTTTACGATCAGAAATATATTTCGCTGGAAGAATTGAAATATGCTATGGATCAAAATTTTGAAGGATATGATGAACTGCGTGCCAAATTAGTTTATAATACGCCAAAGTATGGAAATGATGATGATTATGCCGATCAGGAAGCATTAGCGATTTTCGAGACCTTCTATGCTGCCATAAATGCTCGTCCATCATCAAAAGGAGGCGTGTTCCGAATCAATATGTTGCCTACAACCTGCCATGTGTACTTTGGAAATGTGATGGGTGCATCAGCAGATGGAAGGTTGGCGGAAAAACCATTATCTGAAGGTATATCTCCCTTCCAGGGAGCAGACACAAAAGGTCCGACGGCTGTGGTAAAATCTGCTTCCAAAATGGATCACTTACGTACTGGCGGAACGCTTCTGAATCAGAAATTCAGTCCTTCCTTCATGAATAATGATGCTGGAATTACTCAGGTAATGAATTTGGTACGTTCCTATTTCCGAATGGACGGACACCATATTCAGTTTAATGTGGTAAGCACAGATACTTTGAAGGATGCACAAAAACATCCCGAAAATTATAAGGATTTAATTGTCCGTGTGGCCGGATACAGCGATTATTTTAATGATTTGGGAGAGGATCTTCAAAATGAAATCATCGAAAGAAACGAACACGAATCATTTTAAAGAAATGGGAAATCTGTAAAGATGCACTTGCGTGTGTCTTTATGGGTTTTACTCCATCCGATAAACAAACCTAAAAAGGGATTTACGAATCTCAAACCTCATACCATATACAATAATGAAAAAAACAATCTTATTTCTGTTTGCTTTTTTAAGCATCACAGTATTGCAGGCACAAAAGAGCTTTACGCTGGAAGACATTACCCAAAAAGGCACTTTTCATGCTCGTTCGGTTTACGGATTGCGCTCGATGAATAGCGGGGAAAGCTACACCGTTTTAAAACACAGCATGCGAATTGAAAAATTCAGCTATGCAAGTGGCGAATTGGAGGAGATAATCTTCGATTTATCACAATTGGGAAGTGATAAAATCCAGCGAATCGACAGCTATCAATTCTCCGTAGACGAAAGAAAGATATTAATTGCCGGCAATCGCAAAAACATCTATCGACATTCTTTTTCAGCAGAATATTTCGTTTACGACCGCGATAAGAAAAGCTTGGAAGCTCTGTCAGGCGGAAGACAGCAATTGGCTGATTTTTCACCTTCCGGCAATAAGGTGTGTTTTTTCAGAGAGAATAATCTGTTTGTGAAAGATTTACAGAAGGGAAAGGAAATGCAAATCACTTTCGATGGTAAATACAATCATATTATTAATGGTGCTCCGGATTGGGTTTATGAAGAAGAATTTGCCTTCGCGCAAGGGTTTCAATGGGCTCCGGATGGAAAGCGCATTGCCTATATGCGCTTCGATGAGAGCAAGGTGAAACAGTTTAATATGACCATTTTTAAAGGGAGTCATCCCGAAAAGTTGGAGAATTCCTTGTATCCGGAGAATTATACCTTCAAATATCCCAAAGCAGGAGAGGAGAATGCTAAAGTAAGCGTTCATGTTTACGATTTGGATTCGGGAGATACAAAAACAATGGATGTAGGGAAAGAAAGCGATCAGTACATTCCGAGAATCAAGTGGACACAAAATCCTAAAGTGTTGAGTATTGTTAGAATGAATCGCCATCAAAACCATTATGAATTGTTATTGGCCAATGTGCTTACTGGAAATACACATTTACTTTACGAGGAAAAGAATAAGGCATGGATTGATATCAACGATGATTTAAGCTTTTTAAAAGATGGAAAGCATTTTATCCTGACAAGCGAGAAATCGGGCTTCAATCATATTTATTTGTATAATATGCAAGGTGAAGAAGTACGACAAATAACCAATGGCAATTGGGAAGTCACAAAATTTCTCGGATACGATGAGTTGAAGAAATTGTGCTATTATCAGGCTGCAGCCGTATCGCCCTTACAAAGAGAGATCTATGCTGTAGATATTAAAGGCAAGAAGGCTACTCTACTGAGTGAGAAAAAAGGAACGAACGAGGCTCGTTTCAGCAAAGGATTTAAGTATTATATTAATTATTATTCGAGCAATGGGCAACCCACTTTGGTGACTTTGCACAATGCCAAACAGGACTTGGTTCGCATATTGGAAGATAATTCTGATCTGCAAAAGAGAATGCAGGCATATACATTACCGAAGCGTGAATTTTTTAAATTTAAAACATCGGAAGGTGTGGAGCTGAATGCATGGATGATGAAGCCTGTGAATTTTGATGAGACAAAGGAATATCCTGCATTGTTAACGTTCTATGGAGGTCCGGGATCGCAAGAGGTTTTGGATCGTTACCGATTCGATTGGTTTGATTATTTGGCTCAGGAAGGTTTTGTTGTGGTATGTGTTGATAATCGGGGTACCGGAGGAAGAGGTGAAGCATTCAAAAAGTGCACCTACATGCAGATTCAAAATTTAGAAGCTATTGACCTGATTGAAACCGGTAAATATATGGCAAAGCTCCCTTTTATTTCGGAGGATAAAATTGGAGTTTACGGATGGAGTTTCGGTGGTCAAATGTCCTCTTTATGTATGTTTCGCGGCGCGGATGTTTTTGCTGCCGGAATTGCAGTAGCTCCGGTTACAACCTATCGCTATTACGATAGTATTTATTCTGAGAGATATTTAAGAACTCCACAGGAAAATCCTAAAGGATATGATGAATATGCACCAATCTATTTTGCAGATCAACTGAAAGGGAAATTTCTATTAATACATGGAACTGCTGATGATAATGTACACATGCAGAATTCTTTGGAGTTAGCCGAAGTATTGGTTCAACACAACAAACAATTTCGAATGCATTTATATACAAACAGGAACCATGGCATTTATGGCGGTCAAACCCGTTTGCATTTATTCACGATGATGACAGATTTTCTGAAAGAAAATTTATGATAGAATCAAACGAGTTATTTAGACAAGATTTTGTGTAAAGATTCTTGAGGAAAGATATATTAAAGCTTGTTTTATATTTACTTCCATCTAAATTTAAAGCATTGGAGATTACATTTTATTTAATTCTTTAAATAAATAGTATGCTTTGTTGTTCAGTTCGTTATGGGTGTTATTTAGAATATTTATGAAGAAAAAAAAGCAATTGGGAATCGTAGTATTTTGAAAAAAGAGGTTTTTTCCAATATATTTGTCGCATAGATTTGTCAACGTAATCAGATCGAAAGAGAGATTGTAAAAGTTCGTTGACAAAGTTAAAAACAAATGGGTCTTTAAAATATTTTTTAAGGTCGAACAAGTGAAAAAGAAATATGCAATTTAATTCAGTTATTATTATCAGCGTCATTATTCGCGTCCTTATTGGACATGAAACGAGGCTTTGCATATTTAAATAAACGAAATTAGTTTTACAAAATATCTTAAGCCTCTTCCGAAACGAAGGGGCTTTTTTTTGATCAGCTTATTGTATGTTATCATTTAAGGTAGTCATTATCGTCATTATTATTGCCATCGTCATTATTAGAATGAGGATAGGGGAAGACGTGCACACACAATAACTTCGAAACAAACGAAATTATAAGCGCTCTTCCGGACAGAAGGGCGCTTTTTTATTATAAAACTATTAACCACAATGTATAAAAATCAACTACGAAGCAATCAAACCACCCAAGGCCGAAGAATGGCCGGAGCCAGAAGTCTGTGGCGTGCAAACGGAATGAAAGAGGAAATGTTCGGGAAACCCGTAATTGCAGTAGTAAATTCATTCAGTCAGTTTGTACCAGGGCATGTTCACCTGCAAAATGTTGGACAATTAGTGAAAAAGGAAATTGAGAAAGCTGGTTTTTTTGCTGCCGAATTTAATACCATAGCAATAGATGATGGAATCGCCATGGGACACGATGGCATGTTATATTCCCTGCCATCCCGTGAAGTTATTGCTGATAGCGTGGAGTATGTGTGTAATGCTCACAAGGTAGATGCCATGATATGCATTTCCAATTGCGATAAAATTACGCCGGGAATGATGATGGCAGCCATGCGATTAAATATACCTGCTGTTTTTGTTTCGGGAGGTCCGATGGAAGCAGGAGAATCAAAAGGAGAAAAGCTGGATTTGGTGGATGCCATGGTAAAAGCCGGCGACGAAAGTATTAGCGATGAACGCCTACAGGAAATAGAGGAGTCTGCATGCCCGACTTGTGGAAGTTGTTCCGGGATGTTTACAGCTAATTCGATGAATTGTTTGAATGAAGCACTGGGATTGGCTTTGCCTGGGAATGGTACTTTACTCGCTACCCACAAAAATCGGGAAAAATTATTTTTAGATGCAGCCAAATGTATTGTTAACATCACAAATGCTTATTACAAAGATGGTGATGATAGAGTTCTACCCAGATCTATTGCATCTGCTGAAGCATTTAAAAATGCCATGACACTGGATATTGCCATGGGAGGATCAACCAATACCGTACTTCATTTATTGGCAATTGCCAATGAAGCCGAGGTGGATTTCAGCATGAAGGATATGGATGTGCTGTCACGCAGAACGCCAAACCTGTGTAAGGTCGCTCCAAATTCCAATAAATTTTATATCGAAGATGTGAATCGTGCCGGAGGTATCATGAGTATTCTTGGAGAACTTTCCAAAGGCGGATTACTAAATACGGAAGTTTACCGGGTGGATCAAATGAAACTGGATACAGCATTGAATTTGTATAGTTTAAGATCGGAAAATGTTTCGGATCAAGCTCTGGGAACCTATTATGCTGCACCAGGAAGAAGAGGGAGAAATTTAAGTCTCGCTTCTCAGAATGAAGTGTATATAGATTTAGATACCGATAGAAAAAATGGTTGTATTCGAAGCATGGAAAATGCATATACACAAGATGGTGGCTTAGCTGTCTTATTTGGAAATATTGCTCCCGACGGTTGTGTGGTGAAAACAGCAGGAGTACATGAGTCGGTCTTTGATTTTAAAGGAACAGCAAAAGTTTTTGAATCTCAAAGAGCCGCTTGTGAAGCCATTCTCTCTAAAAAGATTAATACCGGAGATGTGGTGGTTATTCGATATGAAGGACCTGCGGGAGGACCCGGAATGCAGGAAATGCTTTATCCAACTTCCTATCTAAAAGCAATGGGCTTGGGAGCCAAATGTGCCTTAATCACCGATGGACGATTTTCGGGCGGAACATCAGGCTTATCCATTGGGCATGTTTCACCGGAAGCTGCGGCAGGTGGCGCTATTGCTCTTATTAAGGAAGGAGATGTAATAGAGATTAGTATTCCGAAAAGAAGTATCAGAGTTTGTGTCTCTGAAGAGGAATTAGAAAGTAGAAGAAAAGCAGAAGAGGATTACGGAGAGGAGGCCTTTGTACCCAGAGGGCGCGATAGAAAAATCTCCAAAGCATTACAGGCATATGCCAAGTTGGTATCCTCGGCAGATAAAGGAGCTATTCGGGTACTTTAAGAAAGACAGAATTTTAAGAAGCTAATTCAGGGATATTATGGAAACAGCAACAAAAACAGAAAATATAGAACGGATGAAATATACTACCGAAAAAAATATATCGGGAGCAGAAATAATGGTTCGAAGTCTGATTCAGGAAGGTGTAGACAATATGTTCGGATACATTGGAGGAGCAATAATGCCTGTATATGATGCTTTGTATGATTATCAGGACGAGTTGAAGCATTTTATGTCGAGACATGAGCAAGGAGCGATGCATAGTGCGCAGGCTTATGCTCGCATCAGCAAAAAAGTTGGTGTTTGTTTTACGACTTCCGGTCCAGGAGCTACCAATGTAATTACAGGATTGGCAGATGCCTATTTGGATTCTACTCCTTTGGTAGTGATTACAGGGCAGGTAGGAAGTGGATTGCTTGGGACTGATGCTTTTCAGGAAACGAATATTGTTGGTGTTTCCATGCCGGTAACAAAATGGAATTACCAGATTACCCGAGCTGATGAAATAGCCGAGATAATGGCAAAGGCATTTTATATAGCACGATCTGGCCGTCCGGGGCCGGTATTGATAGACATTACTAAAAATGCTCAGATTCTTAAAGCAGACTATCATTATAAGAAGTGCGAAGGAATTCGTTCCTATCAGCCAATGCCAAAATTAAATAAGACCGAGATTGAAGCTGCTGCGGCATTGATTAATAGTGCTAAAAAACCACTGTTGTTAGCAGGACAAGGAATATTGTTGTCAGGTGCTGAAGACGAACTTCTTGAGTTTGTGGAGAAAACACAAGTGCCGGTGGCATGTACTTTATTAGGTTTATCGGCTTTTCCTACCAATCATCCTTTGTATGTTGGAATGTTGGGAATGCACGGAAATTATGCTCCTAACATGAATACCAATGAATGTGATGTATTGATAGCTGTTGGTATGCGTTTCGATGATCGGGTTACCGGAGATACCTCAAAATATGCACGACAAGCAAAAATTATTCATATCGATATCGATCGATCAGAACACAATAAGAATATTGTTGTAGATGTACCTGTTTTAGCAGATGCTAAAGATGCATTAAAAGCACTAAACAAGGTAGTTTCCGGGGAATACAGGACGGCTTGGATGAAGAGCTTTAAGGACTATTATCAGATTGAATTTGATAAGGTGATTAAAAAGCAGGCCTATGCAAAGAGTGATCAAATTAATATGGCGGAGGTGATTCGCATCCTGTCGGAACAAACAAAAGGGGAGGCTGTACTATGTACGGATGTGGGGCAGCACCAAATGACCAGTGCTCGTTATTACGGATTTAAAAGACCGAATACGCAGATTACTTCGGGCGGATTGGGAACAATGGGATTTGGTCTTCCGGCTGCTATTGGAGCTCAGGTTGGTGATAGGAATGCAACTGTTGTTTCCGTTTCGGGGGATGGTGGTTTTCAAATGACTTTGCAGGAATTAGCGGTTATTAAGCAATATCATTTACCTGTAAAGGCAATATTGCTGAATAATTCATTTTTAGGAATGGTGCGCCAATGGCAGGATTTATTCTTTGATCAAAGATTTTCAAATACACAATTGGAGAATCCTGATTTTGTGAAGATTGTAGAAGGATACGGAATTCAAGCCAAAAGAGTAAGCTCAAGAGATGATTTAGAAACAGCCATTCAGGAAATGCTGGATAGTCCGGAAGCTTATTTTTTGGAGGTTGTAGTGGAAACAGAAAGCAATGTGTTACCGATGATAGCTCCGGGAGCTGCGGTTTCAGATATGCGGCTTGAATAAAATTGAAAAACGTATTCGGGCAATTCAGAAGGATTTCCCATCTCATCAATCAGATTTAAAAATTATGAAAGAATATACGATTACCATTTTTTCAGAAAACGACATAGGCTTATTAAATGAAGTGACGATCGTTTTCTCGCGTCGGAAAATAAATATAGAAAGTTTGACCGTTTCCGAATCAGAAGTAAAAGGCGTTTCCCGATATACAATCGTTGCATTTGTTGCAGATAATCGAATCGAGAATGTGGTGCGCCAGTTGGAGAAAATAATTGGTGTTTTTAAGGCACTTTATTTTGAGGCTGATCAAATTGTACACCAGG
This sequence comes from Ancylomarina longa, assembly GCF_003996985.1. Taxonomy (GTDB): domain Bacteria; phylum Bacteroidota; class Bacteroidia; order Bacteroidales; family Marinifilaceae; genus Ancylomarina_A; species Ancylomarina_A longa. The sequence goes on along the minus strand of NZ_RJJX01000002.1, from coordinate 269,853 downwards.
AAGTAGCCTTATTTAAAATTGCTAATTCAACGAAGCTAAATGGCAATTTAGAAAATCTGGTGAGAACAAGAAATGCAAAAATTCTTTCGGTAAATCCAGATTTCTTAGTGATTGAAAAAGTTGGATATAAAGCCGATAATCAGGAGTTGTTTAATGAATTAGAGCAGTATGGTGTGTTACAATTTGCTCGTTCAGGACGTGTGGCAGTTTCTTGCCAAAAGAGAGAATTTACGAGCTATCTAAAAGAATTAACGAATTAATTAACCAAAATAAAAAAATAAAAAATGGCAACAATAAACTTTGGAGGGGTTGAAGAACAAGTAGTAACCCGTGAAGAATTTCCTTTGGAAAAAGCCCGAGAAGTACTAAAAGAGGAAACTATTGCAGTTATCGGTTATGGAGTTCAGGGCCCTGGTCAATCTTTAAATTTAAAAGATAATGGATTTAATGTGATTGTGGGGCAACGTAAAGATTCTAAGACCTGGGATAAAGCTGTAGCAGATGGTTGGGTTCCAGGAGAAACACTTTTTGAAATCGAAGAAGCTTTGGAAAAGGCAACGATCATACAATATCTATTATCGGATGCCGGACAAATTGCCGTTTGGCCAACCGTTAAAAAGCATCTAACTCCCGGGAAAACTTTGTATTTCTCTCATGGATTTGGAATTACTTATAAGGAGCGTACTGGTATTATTCCCCCTAAAGATGTGGATGTGATCTTGATAGCTCCAAAAGGATCAGGAACTAGTTTGAGAAGAATGTTTTTGGAAGGTAGAGGCTTGAACTCCTCCTATGCAATTTTTCAGGATGCTACCGGCAAGGCCTTTGATCGTGTGGTTGCTTTGGGAATTGGTGTTGGATCAGGTTATTTGTTTGAGACAACTTTTAAACGTGAGGTGTATTCCGATCTTACAGGTGAAAGAGGTACTTTGATGGGTTGTATTCAAGGAATTTTTGCTGCTCAATACGAAGTCTTGAGAGCTAATGGACACTCTCCATCCGAAGCCTTTAATGAAACCATAGAGGAATTAACCCAAAGTTTGATGCCTTTGGTTGCAGAAAATGGAATGGATTGGATGTATGCCAATACATCAACAACCGCCCAACGCGGAGCTTTGGATTGGTGGAAACCATTCCGTGATGCTACCAAGCCGGTTTTCGAAAAATTGTATGGCGAAGTAGAAGCAGGTAACGAAGCGCAAAGATCTATCGATTCGAATAGCGAAAGCGATTATCGTGTCAAATTAGATAACGAATTAAAAGAGCTTCGCGAAAGTGAAATGTGGCGAGCAGGTTCAGCTGTTCGTAAGTTGCGTCCTGAAAATAACTAAGAATAGGAAAAGGAAATCGAATTGGAGATTACTTCAATTCGATTTTCCTCCTTTTCCCGTAAATACTTGCATGTTAGAAGTCGTACTGGAATTGTTTGGATATCCCATTTTATAGGACAGGTGATGTTGTGTAATATTCAGGTGTTTAGTGATTTAGTTATTGTTTTTGTCTGTATGAAATGCGGAAGTAAGGTTTTGAATATCGTAGTGGAGTTGCATAAATTGTTTGATCCCAAACGCTTTAGTTTCTAGGTTTGTTCTGGCTTAGTAATAGCTCTAATTCTCACAGAATTAATGGAATTAAATCAGAATAATAAAAATCATACAAATGAAAATTGGTTCTAGCCTTATTGGTATTATTCTAATTATTGACCTCTTTATTGGAGGATCAAATTGGAAGACCGTATGCTAATCTGACACGCAAAAGATGCAAGTACATGGTTCTTCCGAAAATAGGGAGAACTTTTTTTTGTCGATAGAGCTAGTAACATTTCACGTACAAAAGACTAAAAACATGAGTGATAAATTATTTATTTTCGATACCACATTACGAGACGGAGAACAGGTTCCGGGATGCCAGTTGAACACAATCGAAAAGATTGAAGTTGCCAGAACTTTGGAAGCATTAGGAGTGGATGTCATTGAAGCAGGATTTCCTGTTTCCAGTCCCGGAGATTTTCAATCGGTCGTCGAAATTGCCAAGGCAGTAAGCAATCCAACTATTTGTGCTCTAACCCGCGCAGTTGAGAAAGATATTGATGTTGCTGCTGAGGCATTAAAGTTTGCCAAAAGAGGTAGAATTCATACCGGTATCGGAACCTCGCCATATCATATCAAATACAAACTGAATTCCAATCCTGACGAAATTTTGGAGCGAGCAGTTCGAGCAGTAAAGTATGCCAAGCGTTATGTGGAAGATGTTGAGTTTTATGCCGAAGATGCCGGTAGATCGGATAATGAATACCTTGCTAGAGTGGTTCAGGCTGTGATTGCTGCTGGAGCAACGGTTATTAATATTCCGGATACAACAGGATATTGCCTTCCCGCCGACTATGGTGCGAAAATCAAATATTTAATGGAACATGTTTCCAATGTTCATAAGGCAATCTTATCAACGCATTGCCACAATGATTTGGGAATGGCAACAGCCAACTCTTTAAGTGGGGTGATAAATGGAGCCCGACAAGTAGAGGTTACCATTAATGGTATTGGGGAAAGAGCTGGTAATACTTCATTGGAAGAAGTTGTGATGGCTGTAAAAACACATCACGATTTACCATTATATACCGATATAAATACAAAGGGTATTCACAATGCCAGTCGATTGGTTTCATCCCTTATGAACATGCCGGTTCAGCCCAATAAAGCTATTGTTGGTAGAAATGCTTTCGCACATTCATCGGGAATTCATCAGGATGGAGTACTAAAAAATAGAGAAAACTACGAGATTATTGATCCTGTGGAAGTGGGTATTCAGGAATCAGCAATTGTACTTACCGCGAGAAGTGGTCGTGCCGCTTTGAATCATCATTTAAATCAGTTGGGATATGAATTGTCGAAGGACCAACTGGATGATGTGTACAATCGGTTCTTGGTAATGGCAGATAAGAAAAAGAATGTTACCGAGGAAGATTTAGCTGAATTAATGGGCGATAGCAATGATATGGAGAAAGCCGTTGAATTGAAACTTCTTCAGGTAGTATCTGGAAAATCAACTATTCCTATGGCTACGGTTCACCTTAAAATAAAAGGAGAAAGTTGTGCTGCTACTGCAGAAGGAAATGGTCCAATTGATGCTTGTTTTAATGCTGTGAAAAAACTGATTAAGCAGAAATTTACTTTAGGTGAATTTTTAGTGCAGGCATTAACCCGCGGAAGTGATGATTTGGGAAAAGTACATGTTCAGCTGGAACATAAAGGTAAAGTTTACTACGGCTTTGGTGCTAATATTGATATTATCACAGCTTCTGTGGAGGCTTTGGTGAATGCATTATCTAAAATCGTGTAAATCAGAATAGATATAAGCAGTTAATTGAAAACGTTTATGCCATTAAATGATTTTCACTTTAAATAATATTGAAATATAAAAAATGGAACCAAAAACACTATTTGATAAAGTCTGGGATGCACATGTGGTTGAGGAAATTGAAGGCGGCCCAAGTGTCTTGTATATCGATAAACATCTGATACACGAGGTAACCAGTCCACAAGCATTTACCGGTTTAGAACAGCGGGGATTGAAAGTATTTCGTCCTGAAAAAACAATCGCAACACCAGACCACAATATTCCTACTGAGAATCAGCACCTAACCATTAAGGATGAATTATCCAGAAAACAGGTAGAAACTTTAACGGCGAATTGTAAGAAAAATAATATTTCCCTTTATGGTTTACTTCATCCTTACAATGGGATCGTTCATGTGGTTGGCCCGGAATTGGGACATACTCAACCGGGGATGACAGTAGTTTGCGGAGACAGCCATACTTCAACACACGGAGCCTTTGGCGCTGTGGCTTTTGGGATTGGTACTTCGGAAGTGGAAATGGTTTTAGCTACACAATGCGTGTTGCAACCAAAACCTAAAAAAATGAGGATTACCATTGATGGAGACTTGCAAAAAGGAGTTACTGCAAAAGATCTTACCCTTTATGTGATTTCTCAATTGGGTACTGGTGGCGCAACTGGATATTTTGTGGAATATGCCGGTAGTGCAGTTCGAAGCTTGAGTATGGAAGGGCGAATGACTGTTTGCAATATGAGTATCGAAATGGGTGCTCGTGGCGGTATGATTGCTCCGGATGAAGTTACTTTTGAGTATGTGAAAGGAAGGGAGTTTGCTCCCAAAGGAAAGGATTGGGATACCGCTCTTGCCAAATGGGAAGAACTAAAATCAGACGAGGCTGCCGTCTTTGATAGGGAATATAATTTTAAAGCTTCGGATATAGAGCCAATGTTAACTTATGGAACAAATCCGGGTATGGGAACTGGTATCACAGGTAATATTCCCAATGCTGAAAATGTTGTTGCTACTGAATTACCCAGCTTTAAAAAATCCTTAGAATATATGGGTTTTGGATTGGGAGATAAGCTAATAGGTAAGAAAGTGGATTATGTATTTGTAGGAAGCTGTACGAATGGAAGAATTGAAGATTTAAGGATGCTTGCATCGGTAGTGAAAGGTAGAAAAAAAGCTGATTCGGTTACTGCATGGATAGTTCCTGGCTCCAAACAAGTAGAGAAACAAGCGCAGCAGGAAGGATTGATTGAGATATTGGAAGAGGCCGGATTTAAATTGCGTCAACCGGGATGTTCTGCTTGTTTGGCAATGAATGATGATAAAATTCCAGCAGGAAAATACAGCGTTTCCACTTCCAATAGAAATTTTGAAGGAAGACAAGGTCCGGGAGCAAGAACTTTATTAGCGAGCCCGCTAACTGCTGCTGCTGCCGCAGTGACAGGAGTCATTACTGATCCCAGAGACTTGTTTTAAATTGTGGAAATATTATTAATTCAATCTAAGAACAAACAGAAAATTTAAATATTATGCCAATAGATAAATTTAGAATATTGGAATCGACCTATGTTCCGCTACCAGCAGAAAATGTCGATACAGACCAGATAATACCTGCAAGATTTTTAAAGGCAACTGACCGGGAAGGATTTGGAGAAAATCTCTTTCGCGATTGGCGTTATGCTGCTGACGGAACTCCTAATAATGATTTTGTGCTTAACAAATCCGAGTATAGTGGAAAAATATTAGTGGGTGGTAAAAATTTCGGAAGTGGATCTTCGAGAGAGCATGCTGCCTGGGCTATTCACGATTACGGTTTTAAAGTGGTGGTTAGTAGTTTTTTTGCAGATATATTCAAAAATAATGCACTCAATAATGGAGTGTTGCCAGTTACGGTTTCCTCCGAATTTCTAATTAAAATATTTCAAGCTGTCGAGAAAGATGGCAAACAGAAATTAGTGATTGATTTGCAGAATCAAAGTATCCGTTTAAACGGACATGTGGAAATATTTGAAATCAATTCCTATAAGAAAAACTGTCTGCTTAATGGATTTGATGACATCGATTATCTTTTAAACAAGAAAGATAAGATAGAAGCTTTTGAAGCATAAAATAAATCACACATTTTAAATTAAAATGAACGAACTGCGTAGCTTAGAAATAATGGATACCACCCTTAGGGATGGAGAACAGACTTCAGGGGTTAGCTTTAATGCTGAAGAGAAACTGGGACTGGCAAAATTGATGTTGCAGTCTTTAAAAGTGGATCGGATGGAAGTTGCTTCGGCAAGAGTGTCAGAAGGAGAATTTCAAGCAGTACGGCGAATTACCAAATGGGCAGAGGAGAATAACTGTCTGGATAAAATAGAAGTCCTGGGATTTATTGATGGAAAGGCATCCTTAGATTGGATTTATTCCAGTGGAGCTCGCGTGGTGAATCTTCTGGCAAAGGGTTCTTTAAAACATTTACAAGGACAATTGCGAAAAACACCTCAACAGCATGTCAGAGATATAAAAGAGGCAATTGCCTATGCTTCTGAATTAGGGATAAAAGTGAATCTTTATCTTGAAGATTGGTCTAATGGTATGCATGCTTCCAGAGATTACGTTTGGTTTCTTTTAGATGAATTACATCAGGAGAATATTCAGCGATTTATGCTTCCGGATACTTTGGGGGTGATGAATCAGGTGCAGGCATTTGATTTCTGCTATGCCTGTCGGGAGAGATACCCCAATTTGCATTTTGATTTTCATGCGCACAATGATTATGATTTGGCATTGGCGAATGTGTATTCTGCTGTTTTAGCAGGAATGGATGGCATTCATACTACCGTGAACGGACTAGGTGAAAGAGCCGGAAATGCACCTCTTGCCTCTGTGGTGGGAGTAGTGAAAGACCATTTATCCCGAAAAATAAATGTTAATGAGTCCAAGATAAATACCGTTAGTAGAATGGTGGAAACTTTCTCTGGTGTTAGGATTCCATCGAACAAACCATTGGTTGGGGAAAATGTTTTTACCCAGACCTGTGGGGTGCATGCCGATGGTGATACCAAAGACGATCTATATTTTAATAGATTAATGCCGGAGCGTTTTGGTCGTGAGCGAAAATATGCTTTGGGAAAGACATCGGGTAAAGCAAATATCAAAAAGAATTTGGAAGAATTGGGTATGACTCTGGAAGAGGATACCATGAGAAAAGTGACGCAGCGTGTAATTGAGCTGGGGGATAAAAAGGAAAGGGTAACCACCGAGGATCTTCCTTTTATCGTTTCGGATGTGCTAAATCAGGAGATGATAGAAATGCCCATCCAAATCAAGCATTATTCCTTATCCCTTTCAAAGGGAATGCGACCTGTCGCCTCTATTAATATGGAGATTAATGGTGTTATGCACGAAGGCACCTCCTCTGGTGACGGGCAATATGATGCTTTTATGAAAGCTGTCTGGAGTGTGTACGATAGTTTGGACAGAGAACGTCCGGTATTAACAGATTACCTGGTACGAATTCCTCCCGGAGGAAAAACAGATGCTTTGGTAGAGTCTGTCATTACCTGGGATTATAATGGAAAAGAATTTAAAACACGAGGTTTAGATCCCGACCAGGTAGAAGCTGCTATTAAGGCAACATCGCGAATGTTGAATATTATGGAAGAGCAAAATAGTGTGAAAAACATCAAATTAAAAACGGAATAAAAAGATACAATGACTTATAAAATTGCAGTATTGTCCGGCGATGGTATCGGACCGGAAATCGTAAAGCAAGCCAGAATAGTTATCGAGGCTGTTGCTAAAAAGTTTGGACATGATTTTGAATTCACCGAAGCCCTTGTAGGAGCTGTTGCCATCGAAGAGGTGGGAGATCCCTATCCGGCAGAAACTCATCAGCTATGTATGAATTCTGATGCGGTGTTATTTGGTGCAATTGGGCATCCCAGATTCGATAACGACCCTTCTGCAAAAGTTCGTCCTGAACAAGGCCTGTTGGCCATGCGTAAGCAATTGGGATTGTATGCCAATCTTCGTCCTGTAAATACCTTCAAGTCATTAATACATAAATCACCTTTGAAAACGGAATTGGTGGATGGAGCAGATTTTATGTGTATTCGGGAATTGACAGGAGGAATCTATTTTGGTCGTCCACAGGGGAGAACCGAGGATGGAAAAACAGCTTATGATACCTGTGTGTATACTGCTGACGAAATTGAGCGTATTGTACGCCTTGGATTTGAGTATGCAGGCAAGCGTAGAAAAAAGCTCACTATTGTGGATAAGGCAAACGTCTTGGCATCCTCGCGATTGTGGCGGGAAGTAGCACAGAAAATTGAACCTGAATTCCCGGATATAGAGGTGGAATATATGTTTGTAGATAATGCTGCTATGCAAATTATTACCTGGCCAAAACGATTTGATGTGATGGTAACAGAGAATATGTTTGGAGATATATTAACCGATGAGGCCAGTGTTATTTCTGGTTCCATGGGAATGCTTCCTTCGGCATCTATCGGTATTCATACTTCTGTTTTTGAACCAATTCATGGTTCGTATCCACAGGCTGCCGGTAAGAATATTGCCAATCCTTGTGCTACGGTACTTTCTGCGGCAATGATGTTTGAGTATGCCTTTGGAATGATGGACGAAGGTGCATTAATTCGTAAAGCAGTTGATGAATCATTGGAAGCAGGAATTGTAACAGAAGATATTGCCGACGGAAACAAGGCTTATTCTACTTCAGAAGTAGGAGAGTGGTTGACTGATTTTATTCAGAATGCTTAATTTACACATCAATTAATAAAGCGAAAAGCCTGAAGGTACTTGATACTTTCAGGCTTTTTAACTGCTTGGAATAGTTTTCTTACCCCATTAATATTCTCATGATAAATCCATACATGGCTCCTTTGCCTTTGGTGTATTTACTGTGATTTATAGCTCCGTAATGTCCGGCATCTTTTTCTACTCTCAGAAAAATAGGGTTTAGTTGTTTCTCCCTATTTTGCAGTCGTGCCACAAATTTATAGGAATGAAAAGGAGGAACCCGATCGTCATTTTCTGAGGTCATCACCAACATCGCTGGATAATTCACTTCCTCTTTAATATTGTGTAAGGGAGAGTAGCTTCTTAAATTCAAAAAATCTACCGAATCCCGAACTGTACCAAATTCATCGGTATGGAAGTTACCCACTGTATAATCCTCGAAATGTATCATATCCATAACACCAACAACAGGAACCACCGCTGCGTATAAATCAGGGCGTTGAATAGCTGCCGCCGCAACAATTAATCCTCCATGCGAGCCTCCCGTTGAAGCTAGTTTCTTGGGATTGGTATATTTTTCTTTAATCAGAAATTCTGCGGCAGCATTAAAGTCATCAATAGAATTTTGCTTGTGCAGGCCTTTGCCAGCCTTAGCCCATTCTTTACCCAGATCTCCTCCACCACGAATATTAGCAAAGGCATAAATACCACCTTGCTCAATAAAGTAGACAATACCCGGATCAAAGGAAGGGGTTGAAATCGCACCAAATCCTCCGTAGGCTTTCAACAGACACGGATTATTGCCATTTAGTTTCAATCCCTTTTTATAAACTATTGTCATGGGTACATTAATGCTGTCGTTTACCGGATAGCTGATGGATTTGTATTCATAGTTTTGAAAGTAAAAAGTGACTTTAGTAGTTTTTCCAGGTTTGCGTTGAAAGGTTTTTGTATTAAAATGATAGCACAGGGAAGGGGTCGTATATTGCTGATTGTAGAAGATTAAATCTTCATCGTCTATTTCACCACTGAATCCATTTACCGAACTGGCTTCAGGTAGCTCAAGTTGATACAAGGCATGAGCTTGATAATCAAAAATCTTAACAATAGGGTGTTGATTGCTCTGGTAAATACAAATCAATCTATCCTGTTTCACCTTGCAGATTAGCAACACACCATCTTGTAATTCAGGAACAACTTGGCGCCATTGGTAAGGAGCATAAGGATCAATTTCAACAATAGATCCCCCATTATTGTCCTTGAAAGTTCTGCAAATTAGTTTTCCATTATGGCTGTCGAGGACATTAAATTTAGATTTTTGCTTCATCAATAAAGGACGAAGATAAGGCTGTTTGGCCGAGTAATCGATAAAAAAATAGTTGTAGTAGTTGGGAGTTTCTTCCTGTAAAACAAAGAATTGTTCATCGGAAGTAGTCCGGAAAGAAAATTGCGCATTCGGACTTTTGCGTTTAAATATCAATTTATCTTGTGCCTGCTCATCTCCTAATTTGTGATAATATACTTCCTCTCCAAATGCAGCTTTAAATTCACCCTCGTACGGATATTTGGAGTAAAAGAATCCATCATTCATCCAGGCTATGGAGGAATATTTAATTCCAAGAATATGATCTCTTTTTCTGGTGCCAGAAGGCAAGCTTACTACTCTTGCTTCCCTCCAGTCTGTTCCATTGCGATTGATGAGGTAGCATAAATATTTTGAGTCTCTGGAGACAGCATAGGACTGGATGTCCACTTTATCATTTTTAGTATTGAAATTAGGATCTACAAGCGGATAGTCCACCTCTTCGGGATCATCCCCCATATAAAGAACAGGACTTGCTAATTTATTCCGATAGTAAAATGTGAAATAATATTTTCCACTTTTTACAGGATGGGAGGAACGAATATAGGAATACTTGTCAATAAGAGTTTTACAAGCGTATTTTGAAGAAGCTCTGTTGGTGAATTTATCCGACAGATTTTCCTCCTCCTTTATCCATTCTCTCACTTTAGTGTCGTGTACATTTTCCAACCATCGGTAGTTTTCTGTTACTGTGTAAGCATTAAAAAAAGTATCGGTAACAGCATGTTTCGGGCATACCGGATATTCTGGTCTTTGGGCAATGGTATCTGAAAAAGAAAAATAGAGGAACAGAAGGATTAGTAATTGTTTCATGATTTTGACAATTGAGATTAGTGATAATATTTTTAAAAAAAATTAGGGGTGTTTTTTAGAATTAGGAGTACAATATTTAGTTTGGATACAAATGGAATCATAATAAATAGTAATATTCAAATATAGAAAATATTATTTGATAATGATAATTCAAATTATTACATATTATTTTTAGGGATGATAATCAGGAAATACCTTAGGAAAAAGCTTTTTATATGCTGAATATCCTATTTGTTTTAGATAGATGGAGATTTATTTTATTTTTACAGGTCGTTTGACCCCAAAGTCCACTTACTATGCTGCGAATTCTTATTTTATCCTTTCTTATCTGCCTCGGTAACACTACGATTTCCGAAGCACAGAATGATACTTTGGCACAACAATTCGAGAAGACCAATAGGTATTTACATCTGAAGGATAGTATTATCCGGCAAAAAAAACTGGATATAAATGTCTTTAGGGATTCTCTGAAAATTGCTAATCCAAAGAATAAAAAAGAGGAGTTCCGATTATTGCTTCAGCTAAGCAAGCAATACGAGTATTTTGTTTACGATTCAGCTTTTCAGTATGCCAATAGAGCCATAAACATAGCATATCAACTCAAGGATGAAGAGAAGATTGCGGAGGCAAAAACCCGCCTTTCTTTGATTCTGCTTCTGAAAGGTTTGTATAAGGAAACTATTGATAGTTTGCAAAGTATTAATCCCTATGTGTTACAAGCGAAAAAGCGAGTAGAATTTTATTCGGTAGCTTATCGCGCTTATTACGATTTATCGAATTCACGATGGGGATATTTTGCACCAAAATATCTGAAGATTGGTAATTCCTATGTGCGAAAAATTGAGGAGGAGGGCGATCCTGATTCCTTCGACTATTTATTGGCTCGGGCTTTAAAAAGCCTCAATAATCTGGAGAATGATAAGGCCATTAACTTGTATAAAGAATTGGTATATCATCACAATTTGAACCCACATCAGGCAGCGATTAGTAATTGTGGCTTGGGAATAGCTTATATCCGTTTACATGAAAAGGAAAAGGCTAAATATCATTTACTAAAAGCTGCAGTTGGCGACATTCAGTCGGTAACAATGGAAACCCTTGCAGCTAAGGTTTTAGCCGAAGTATTATTTCACGAAGGAGATCTGGAAAAAGCGAATAAGTTTATTGCCGAAGCCCAAAAAGATGCAGGTTATTATGGAAGTAATGCCCGTCGTCTCGAGATTTCCTATATCAAACCAGATATTGAGGCGGCTGTATTAAAGAAAGTGGTGAAAGAAAAAGATCTGGTCCTTTCTGTATCCATAATTGTATCCTTGCTTACGCTGATCATTGTGGCATTTGCAATTATAATTTACAGGCAATTGCGGGAGTTGCGAAAAGCCAGAAAGGTGATAATGGAAAGCAATCGCAGTCTGCGGCAAGTGAATGATCAGCTTAGGGAAGTGAGTAAGATTAAGGAGGAATATGTTGGGTATTACTTTAATTTCAGCTCACAGTTTATCGAGAGGATGGATGCCATGAGAAAGGCAATATCCCGGCAGTTGCTCACCAAACAGTACGATACCATCGAACACGAATTGCGACAATACAATGCTAAAAAAGAACGTCAAAACTTATTTCAGGATTTCGATCGCATTTTCCTAAAACTATTTCCTGATTTCGTCAATCGCTATAATCTCCTTTTCGAGGATAAAGATAGAATTCAATTGAAGGATTCCAATTGCTTGAACACAGATTTAAGAATCTTTGCCTTGATACGCTTGGGTATTATCGACAATGAAAAAATTGCCAGTATTCTCAACTTTTCGGTAAATACTATCTATACCTATAAAACCAAAATTAAGAACCGATCTTTAGTTCCAAATGAGGATTTTGATAGCAAAATCATGGAAATAAAATCGGTATAAGGAGAACTTCAATAATACTCACCGATTCTGTTGAGGAAAGAAAGTCGGAAAGCATCCAACTATGCATTGGTAGCAAAAAGGAGTAATTCGCGACGGTATGAGAGGTGTGTTAAGTTAAATTACGATTTTATTTAATAGTCGAATTCAGCCTAATAATCTCACTCCGGAACTATTTCCCATCTTTATTTGATCTATATTTTTCATCTTCTAAAATAAACCTAAATATCGCTTTATTAAGGCTTTGTGTATTGATATCTGTGGATATCATCTATATATTCCATTAGTATTTAGCAATTGCCTTCCGCCTGTTGTTTCTTTGAATACAGTTAACCGTTATTCGTGAACAATACAGACATATTAAAAATCAAATTATAGACAAATGAAAATCAAATCAATTCTTTTTGCATTTATCGGACTCGCCATTTTGATGGCATCCTGTGCAAAAAGTAAGACTACGGCAAAAGTGGAATCTCCTGATGGAAAAATAGGTGTTGAAGTTGATATGATCGACGGACAAGCCAGCTATCAGGTAGTATTTAATGGAAAAACAGTAATCGATACCTCTAAATTGGGTTTCGAATTTAAAAACCTGCCCGCCATCGAAAAAGGATGGAAGATTGTAGATGCAAAAAACACAAGCAGTAATTCTACCTGGGAGATGCCTTGGGGCGAAAAGCGAGTAGTAACCGATCATTACAATGAATTGAGTTTGGCATTGGAAGAACAAAAAGCACCAAACAGGAAAATGAATTTGGTATTTAAGGTATATAACGATGGTCTTGGTTTTCGATACGAATTTCCCGAACAAAAGGCAATGAAAGAAGTCATTATTACCGATGAGAATACACAATTTAATCTAACTGGCGATCATCAGGTTTGGTGGATTCCAGGCGATTGGGATATCTACGAGCATTTGTATCATACCACAAAATTTACGGGAATTGATGCCAGAAAATATGAGAAAAATAAAAACTTAGCTCAAACTAATATTCCCTATAATGCTGTAAATACACCGGTGACTATGAAAACTGCGGCTGGTATTTATTTAAGCTTTCATGAGGCCAACCTTACCGATTATGCAGGAATGACCTTAAAGATTGATAAGGAACATTTGATGATGCAGAGCGAATTGGTAGGCTCCGACATTACAGGATATAAGGTGAAGAGAAGCCTGCCTTTCCACACACCATGGAGAACCATTCAGATTGCTGATCATGCGGGAGGCTTAATTGAATCCGACTTGATCGTAAACCTAAACGAACCCAACAAAATTGGATCGGTAGATTATTTCAAACCCATGAAATATGTAGGTATCTGGTGGGATATGCACTTGGGAAATAAAACCTGGGATTATGGTGGATCTCAGGATATGAATACTGCAACGGGTCTGAAACCAAATGGTAGGCACGGCGCAACTACTGCTTATGCTAAAAAGCTGATCGATTTTGCATCTGAGAACGGATTGGGAGGCATTTTAGTGGAAGGCTGGAATACCGGTTGGGAACATTGGATTGGTTTTGAGGACAGAGAAGGCGTTTTCGATTTTGTGACTCCTTATCCCGATTACGATTTAAAAGAAGTGGTTCGTTATGGTAAATCAAAAGGAGTGGAGCTGATTATGCATCACGAAACTTCGGCTGCACCAAGAACCTACAATCAGCAAATGGATACCGCATATCATTTGATGAACTCCTTGGGGATTCACGCCGTTAAAACGGGATATGTTGGTAAGATTATTCCGAAAGGGGAGTATCACCACGGACAATGGATGGTAAATAATTACCGACGCGCTTTAGAGATGGGTGCCAAGTATAAAGTGGCTGTGGATGCGCACGAGCCGATTAAAGCTACCGGATTGCGAAGAACCTATCCGAATGCCATCTCCCGCGAAGGCTTGCGAGGACAGGAATTTAATGCATGGTCGAGTGACGGTGGTAATCCTCCTGAGCATCTTTCTATTGTAGCTTTTACCCGTATGCTTGCCGGTCCTATTGATTTTACTCCTGGTATCTTTAATATCAAGCTGAAGCCATACAAAAAAAATAATCAGGTGAATACCACCCTGGCGCAGCAATTGGCTTTGTATGTGGTAATCAATAGCCCCATTCAAATGGTTCCTGATCTAATGCAATATTACAAGGGAAACGATGCTTTTCAATTTATCAGAGATGTACCGGTTACCTGGGAAACTACGAAGGTATTGAATGGGGAAATTGGCGATTTTGTTACCATTGCCCGTCAGGACAGAGCTTCGGATAATTGGTTTGTAGGATCTATTACCGACGAAAATGCACGTGATATGGATATCAGTCTTGATTTCTTGCCAGCAGGAAAAAAATATATGGCAACAATGTATTTAGATGGTAAAACTGCGCATTGGGATAAAAATCCAACCGCTTATCAGATCATTAAAAAGGAAGTTGATACTACTTCTCATTTAAAATATCACCTGGCAGCAGGTGGTGGAGCTGCCATAAGTATCATGGAAATGAAATAGCAGCCTTGATTTTTTTATAGTTTGGCAATCCCGATGAAGATTTAGGCTTCATCGGGATTTTTTTATAGCTAGTCTTTATTCGTCGCTTTTTAAAACTAAAGCATTTTTACACCACTAACAGGTGGGGTATTTTAGAAATAAAAAAACATCCCAGACGCATTGTCTGGGATGTCTTCATGCTTAGTTGTAAATAATTGTATGTAGATCTGAGTAATACAATTCAAATTTCAAACCTTTCATCGCCGGATTCTTACCTACTATCGGCTTCCGGGGCCGATCATCGGAGAAATACCCCCTTTCATCGGCATTTTGAACCTTCTATCGGGTAAATGACCCCTTCTATCGGCATTTTGGGCCTCCTATCGGGTAAATGATCAATCATCGCAAGGGTTTCAGGCGGTTTGTCCTTATCTTAATTTCAGGAGTTTCTCTCTCTAATTTTTCGGGAATAGTCACTCGAATACAATTTTACTTTATCCTCCTCTTTCCAGAAGGCGTATTTACCGTAATCGCGAATTTCGTCTACAGCTTGCTTTAAATAAGTGTAGGCACGATCGCGCAGTTCTTTCTCTAGTTTGCCGGCATCCTTTCTAATGCCATTTACTTCCCCTAATAAGGATAATAGGCTATTTGACATTGTTATTGCAAGATCTAATTTCTGCATGTCGAAATTTATTGCTTCTAATGCTTCTTTATTGGCTTTACCCAAGGAGGCATAGTCTTTTAAATCCTGTATTAAATCGGCGTGTCCGCTTCCTTCTGCAATACGGTTAACTTGTGTTGTTAATTTGTGCTCATTTCTAAAGGCAAATCGAAAAGAATGCAGTAGTTCTGCTTGTAATTCGTAAGCTTTTTCCGACTCCTTTTTCCATTCTTCCAGAGTAATTTCTTTTCCATTGTAAACGGTCATCCACGCTGCTTGACAATCCTGTAAAAAGGTGATTCGGGGCAGCAAATCTTCAATTAAAGTTGTGTTTAATCCGCTTTCTACCAGTGTTTCTTTGTCATCTTTGGCGAAGTGGTAAAGGTTCTCTGCTTCTAAAATTACAATATCCACAGGAATGGTTGGAGTAATTTTCTGTTCATCAGGGATACCAAGAACTTTGTCTTTAATTGTTGGGGCAGTTGTTGTATCTGTCATACTTTAGGGTTTTGTGATTGGGGGTTACCAATCGGGTTATAAATTTATTTTAACGAGTATGAAGTTAAATGAAATGATACAATAATGCAATATATAAATGCGAAAAAGTTAAATAAAATACATTCCTTATTTAACTCACAGAAAATGTACGACTTAAGATAATTGCAGATGTGAACTTTACTTAAATTAAGTATGTCCTACAACATAAAAAAGACATTTCGTCCTTCGTTTTACCGAAATTTGAAATGCCTGGTTTTAAATAAACTAATCAGAACACAGATGACACGGATCTTGCGGATCATTACAGATAAAAAGAATATGTGTTATTTGCGTTATCCGCGTTCCATTTTCTGATTTAAGCATTATTCCTCATCGCTTAATAGCATTAAGAAATGTGCAGCCGACCATGAGAAATGATTTGCATTTAGTCCTTTACCCGTTAGTGGATGGTAATTTTCTCTGATAGGAGCATCCTCCAACAGTCCTTCGGCGTGCTGTAGTAAATTTTCACTTAAAGCATCCGCATCCTTTTTAAATCCATAGTTTTGGAGTCCTTTAATACCAAAATAAGCCTGATCGATCCAAACCGGACCTCTCCAATATCCCTTTAAGGGATTGAATTTGGCATGATCTGCAGCTAAAGTAGGGAAGGGCATATAGCTTGCAAATTTTGTGCTATCCACAAGAATATTTCGAACGGCAGCAGCCTGTTTTTTACTTGCGATTTTGGTGTATAGGGGAATCCAACCTTCGGCTCCTTGCTGAATGGTTAAAAGTTTTCCTGTCTCTAAGGCTCTATCGTAGAAAAATCCTGTTTGCTCATCCCAGAATTTGGTGGCAATTTGCTGTTTTAGACTTTTTGCCTGTTCCTGATAAGTGTTTGCTTCAGCTGTTTTGTCCAGCAGCAAGGCCAGAGCTGCCAATTGGTTTTTTTCTGCATACAAATAGGCATTTAAATCCACCGATTCCTGATTCATCGACCAGGCGTGAGCATTATTTTTCAGCATTTTAGCATCATCAAAACGCACGGCATTGTCCATTCCACTTTCCCATTTTGCTGCTATTAAAGTGCCATCTGTAGAGCCATACTCGCACAAACCATTCCTGTCGTGATCGCGATTCTGATACCACCAGTTATGATATTTCACCAGTTTGGGATACATCTCTTTCACAAAATCCAGATCATGTGTTTCCTGATAAATTTGCAGTACTGCCCAAGCGGCTAAAGGAGCTTTGGTATCGCGCCAGTTGTTCTCCGAGGCATCGAAATAAATACAATCGGCCACCATTCCCATTTTATCCTGATAATCGAATAGGGAGCGAATATTGCTTTTTGCCAATTGAGGTTGAAAGTGTGCCAAAGCAACCGCTTGTTTCCAGCTATCCCACGACCAAAATCCATAAAAGCCCTGATAGGCTGCTGATGGAAAAACGCCATCGTGTTTTAAATCTCCGGCAGCAGAACGCCAATTGGTAAGCAGTGTCTCCACACATTTAACTGCAAGTTTTCGGTTCTCTGCTTTGCGCAGGAGTGGATTCTTACTCTCTAATGCCTTACTCAAATATCCGTTCCATCGAATTTTATTGGCGCTAAACAAGCTATCGCTTTGTGCGAAGTAATCCGAAATCTGATTGCTTTCTAAGGATGCTTCTTCAGGATTAAAATAATAGGAATGAAGCAGCTTTAGCTTCCTGGCTTCACCTGCTGGCAGGTCTATTGGTTTTTTTACGATCAGATGATAGGATCGCCGATCTGCCGAGATCATCACATCCTCTTCTTTATTCGTTTGAATCAGAAAATGCTTTTTCCCATTTTCGAAATCTACCTGAATTCCGTTGGGGCACTCAGAAAATTGTAATCCTTTTGCGAAGAGCCTACCTTTCCAACCCGTAAAAATGCTGGCATTCGTATCTTTTTTGTTGAGAATAGTGGTCTCTATCAGGCTCGTTCTGTTGCTTACAAATATCAATCTAAGTTGGATACGCCAATCTTTCAACTCCAGATTTTGTTGCAGTCTGCCCGGCAGGTAAAGCATTTCTGCTTTGGCTTTGCTCAGGTCAATGGCTTCCATTGTTGCAGCATCGGTTAGTTCCAGCTGACTAACACATTTACCCAACCATTGTCCCCACATTTTCATGCACAGAGGTCCCGAAAAACCACCATAGTATTCCGTACTATCTTTAGGAGGTAAAGCGTAGCCATGCCATGCTCCCAAATCGGAAAATCCAAAGGGCTTTAAATCGAACTGAGATGCCGGAATTCCCTGTATATTGAGGATGTTGGGGAAGGAGTTTTGCAGATCTTTTGCTTTTTCCACTTTAGGTTGGCAGCTACTCCACACAAGAAAGGTGATGAGAAGTAAGGTGAGGTTTTTAGATGTCATTTTATAGCTTGTGTTA
Organism: Ancylomarina longa; assembly: GCF_003996985.1. Taxonomy (GTDB): domain Bacteria; phylum Bacteroidota; class Bacteroidia; order Bacteroidales; family Marinifilaceae; genus Ancylomarina_A; species Ancylomarina_A longa. The sequence goes on along the minus strand of NZ_RJJX01000002.1, from coordinate 251,634 downwards.
ATCTTGTTTTAGTTCCCCCCCCCCCTTTTTGGGGAGGTTTTTGATTATCCATTTTTCGCCCATTGCATAGGCGGTTATTCATGTATAGCCACTTCGTGGCATTTTTTATTAGCTGAAGCAATAAATTCTATTGCTATGTTACTTTATTTTGTGTTTTAGTTCGTCTGTCTTCAGGGATGATTTTTGTTATTGATATTATCGCCCATGGTATAGGCGGTTATTCATGTTTAGCCACTTCGTGGCATTTTTTATTAGCTGAAGCAATAAATTCTATTGCTATGTTATTTTGTGTTTTAGTTCATCCGTCTTCAGGGATGATTTTCGTTATTGATCTTACCGCCCATTGCATAGGCGGTTATTCATGTATAGCCACTTTGTGGCATTTTTTATTGATTGAAGCAATAGCTTCTATTTCGTTTTAGCCCTGAAAGGGTTTGATTTTAATAACCGTCCATGAAATGGACGGAGGATAAATAAGTGAAGCATTTCCCCGAAGGGGGTAAATTACTTCAAGAAGTAACGTTCGTCAATATCAATTCCCTCAGATTCAAGAAGTCTTCTAAATTCCTTTGAAAAAGATTCGGTTTGATGATGGTTTTGTTGATTTTTAATATAGTTAAGGACATCATCCTTATCACCATATGAGACCGTTAATGCAGCATATCCATCTGCCCAACCTTTAAAGTCGCTAAATTCAGTTTGTTGTTTTAGCCATACCGAAGAAGATGTTTTTATTTCTCTCATGAAATCAGCTAGTGAGATACTGGGATGTAAATCAGATAAAATATGAATATGATCTTGCATTCCATTTATTCTATATAAATGACATCCTTTTTGTTTAATTATTCCGAATATATAGGCAAATAATTTTTCGATATGGCTTAACGGCAGGATTTTCCCACTCTTTTTTGTTCTAAAGATGATATGATAATATATTTGTCGGTAACTGCTCATAATAAGAGGTTTTAGTTCACCCCCTTTCGGGGATGATTTTCGTAATTGATCTTACCGCCCATTGCATAGGTGGTTATTCATGTATAGCCACTTCGTGGCATTTTTTATTAGCTGAAGCAATAAATTCTATTGCTATGTTACTTTATTTTGTGTTTTAGTTCATCCGTCTTCAGGGATGATTTTCGTTATTCATATGACCATTCATTTTGTGGAAGCTTATTCAAATATAGCCACTTTGTGGCATTCTTAAATTAGCTTAGGGCTTAATTTTAATAACCGCCCATGTAATGGGCGGTAGGTAAATGATTGTGGATAATCCCCGAAGGGGGTAAATTATTTTAAGATTTCATTTAATCATTAGTTCACGGCCTATTTTGGTAGGCTTTCCATTATTCACTTTATCAACTATTGTATATGGGCTAAGCCAAATGTTGGCATTTTTTATTCGTTATCGTATCTTTTCTTGCTCAACTCATCCAAATCTTTTTGGCCATTTATAGGGCGCAAAATGAAGCGATAATGATAAGGCTGTACTGGCAGGCAGTAGGCTGCATGTACCGGTGCTCCCCATGAATTGTCGCCGCCTACACCCATTTGTTTGTAATCAATTTGGAAGCTGATAACATCACCTTGTTTTATTTCATTGCCATGTTTTTGTGGATTTCCTTTTCCGGAGTGATACAATTGCTTATAATCAAAAGGTAATGCCGATGCAGATAGTAAAGGGGCACCAATAGCCATCAAGCCTTTGCCTTCCTTATTGCTTAACGCGATCCATCTCACATCTGTTTTGTTCCCTGTTTCCTGAGGACGCACATAGGGATGATATTGCTCCCAAGCTGTTCCTTTGTAGTGACCAACCGGGGCACCCGATTTTCTGTCCCACATGTTTTCCTGTGGTCCGCGACCAAACCATTCCACTTTGGTGAAATTTTTTGGCAGTTGCATTTGCATACCCATACGTGGAATCATTGGTAGTTCGTCAGTATAAGGTATAAATTGATTGTCAACAAGTATATCGCCATTTCCTGATATTAAATAATGAGTTTCGTATTTGCTGGAAACACTTGTCAGGTTTAGTTTTACATCTATCTCGATTTGTTGCGGATTAATTTGCTTGCTGGTGAAGGAGAGGAGTTTTGTTTTTTCTCCTGCATCTTTCCAAACCTTGCATTTGGCAGGTGTCCCATTTCCTAAGTCATTATCGGTAACCGCTCGCCAGAAGAAGGCTTGCAAAGCTCGCGCAATCAACTCGGTTCCCTCTAATTTATATGATTTTATCTTTCCTTCTGTTTTGGAAAATATCATGTTGAAATGCTCCCCTTCAATTTTGATTTCCTTTTCATTTTCTTCTAATTGCAAAGCAGGCAGAGTTGATATATCAATAGGTTTTATATCTTTTGTCCAGGGCATTTTGAATTGCTCCCAGGCAATCAGATGTCCTTTTGGTACTAGAGCCTGATCTTTTTTACTACGAGCCTCCAACATCAGAAAATATTCCTTTCCGGCTTTCACATCTACATCAGGAATTTCTATGCTGAATTCCCGGGATTGATGAGCAGCTAATCCTTTTGCATTAATCTTTCCGCCTGCTATTTCCTTGTCATCTTCTTTCAGATTCCAGCTAATATCCAAATCATCGAGATTCAGAAAGTCGAATCGGTTGATTAGTCTGAATCTGTTATTGGTAAGCTGAACACTTTCGAATGCTATTGGCTGATAAACTTTTTTCACTTCCCATATGTGAGGATGTAATTTTCTATCGGAAGTAATCAGACCGTTGGCACAAAAGTTAGAATCGTTTTTGATTTTATAAACGCCCATATCGCCACCATAAGCAAATATGGTATCTCCTTTTGCTGTCACTTTTCGAAAAGTTTGATCCACCCAGTCCCAGATAAAACCTCCTTGCAGCTGCCTGTGTTTGTAAATCAAATCCCAATAGTCTTTTAAATTACCAACGCTATTGCCCATGGCATGAGCATATTCACATTGAATTAAGGGACGTTTTTGAATCTTTTCGGCATATTTAGCCATTTCCCACATGCGATCGTACATGGGGCAAAATATATCGGTATTGGAATCCAGTCCAGCATCTTCCGATTGCACCGGACGTGTTTTATCTCTATTTTTAATCCATTTGTAGGTAGCCCGGAAGTTTTGTCCTTTTCCGGTTTCATTTCCCAGCGACCAAATGATGATGGAAGGATGATTTTTATCTCGTTCTACCATAGAGATAGTCCTATCCAGAAATGCTTTTTTCCAATTGGGTTTATCCGCCAGTGTTGTTTTGGGATTGTAAGGTCCGCTACCATGAGCTTCGATATTTGCTTCATCGATTAGATATAATCCGTATTGATCGCAGAGTTCGTACCACCGCTCTCTGTTTGGATAATGAGATCCGCGCACCGCATTAATATTGAATTGTTTCATCAGCTGAATATCCCGAATCATTAGTTCTTCGGAGATTACTCTGCCGTGATCGGGATCGTGTTCGTGGCGGTCTACACCGCGAATGGTAAGCGGAACACCATTAATTTGAAGCAATCCATTTTTGATTTCGCTGGTACGGAATCCAATTTTTCTTCGAATTACTTCTTGGATATTCTTACCCGATTTTAAGGTAATTTGAAGTGTGTATAGGTTGGGAGTTTCGGCGGACCATTTCTTCACATCACGAACCGAAGTAGTGAAAATAACTTTATTGTCTCCCTTTTTAAGCATCATCTTTTTGGTTGATGTATAGATCTGCTTATTACCATCCAGAATTTGTACGGAAATATTTCTTTTCGCTGATTTGAGGAAAGGATGGGCTACTTCAACATTCAGATGAAAAATACCATTGGTATATGCGGAGTTCAATCCGGCAGTTACTGAAAAATCGTTGATATGTGTTTTGGGGCGAGCGAATAAATAAACATCGCGTTCAAATCCACTTACCTTCCAATAGTCCTGATCCTCGAGGTAACTACCATCACTAAAGCGGTAAACTTCCACGGCAAGTTGATTGATTCCTGCTTTAGCATATTTGGTGATATTAAACTCTGCTGGCGTTTTACTTCCCTGACTGTAGCCTACTTTTTCACCATTTATCCATAGGTACATCGCGGATCTTACTCCTCCAAAATGAATATAGATTTCTTCCCCATTCCAATTTTCAGGGATGATAAATTCTCTCTTATAGGAACCAACAGGATTATAATCGTGCGGAATGTAAGGTTCGTTATTCGGAAAAGGATAGGAAACATCAGTGTAAATAGGTACGCCATATCCTTCGAGTTCCCAGTGAGCAGGAACTTTCATATCCTTCCACTTACTCACATTATAATCGGTTTTATAAAAATCTATAGGGCGATCAGCCGGCTTTTCCACCCAATTAAATTTCCATATTCCGTTTAAATCGATAAAGAATGGGGAATTGCTTTTTTTGTTTGCAATTGCCCTTTTGCTAGTGCGAAATGCAAAGAAGGAAGCCCTTGGCTTTTCCTTGTTCTTACCCACTACTTGTGGGTTTTCCCAATCGTTTTGAATAGCTGTGGTTTGGGCTGATATAGATACTGATAGCAACATCATCAGTACAGCAATACTAATCTTATACATATTTAATTCTCTATGTTTGATGTTTCAAGTTGACTTGGAGTAAGAAGATTTCGAAATTGGATTTCGAAATCTTCTTTTCAGATGTTAGTGTTCCTAATTTTTTGTTAGGAAGCTTGCTTGTTGTTTGTTACTCTTTCTTGATTTTCATTCCCAGCCATATTTCCAGTGTTTGAATGATTTCGTCCTGCATTTTGGGAGGAAAATTTTTGATTCTACTTAGGTGTGATCCTTTAGGATTGATAAATTTTCTGCATTTGTTATTGCCATTTAAATCCACAGCTGTAGCCGACCATGTATCGTATTCTCCGTAGATGAATAGCATTTTTTCTGCATCTGTTTGCAACCATTTATTAACTGCAATCATAGAAGAAGGATCGAAAATTCGTTTTGGCTCATTCGGGAAAATATGATCGAATGTCAAATCCTTATCGTAGGTCAAATATTTTTTAAAAGGTGCAATTTCATAACTATACATTCCTATTTCGGTAAGTGCTTGCTGATAGAAAGCTAAGCTAGATTCCTGACTACGACTATCAAAAAAGTCCATTCCCGAGACTTTAATCAGATGTTGAAATAGTGTTTCAGCCGATGCTGTTTTATCAGGAATCGATTCGCAGGGAGTTTTTCCCCACTGCCAAAAGGCAAAGGAATATTCCAAAATACTTAGATCTAAAGCCTTCTCTAAACCCATGGTAAAGAGGTAGTTTTTTTCTTTTGCCAGTTTGGCCGCCATAGGAAGTAATTCTTTTTTGTGTTGAAAACAGGCCAATTGAAACTGATAAATTTTATCTCTGCATTCTTTCGTTCCTACAGTTTTTAGGTGTTGATGAATCCGCTCATCTTCGCGAGCCAGGTTCATAGGAGCAACATAGGGAACACTCACATCAACATCCTTGGGATAGAAATAACGATGGTAAATAGTGGTTTGTCCTCCTTTACTAATTCCAGTTGCTAACCATTTTCCTTTATAGATTTTTTTTAAAGCTTGAATAATTGTGTGCTGATCGGCAGCAGCCTGTTTGATATTCAGATATTTCCAATCCAAACTATCAGGACGGGAATCTTTAAAGTACCGATGTTCGATGGTAAGTTGGTTTGCATCCAGTAGTTTGCTTAATTCACCGGCTTTCTCTGTCCAGATATTGTAACCTTGTAATTCCACTACCATGGGATGATCTAAGCCTCTGTTTCCAAGTAATACTCTCTGTTTGAAGCTTCCTAATTCAGGATGATCATGATCGAGCGGTTGTGTAAAATACATTTCATAATAGGAAGCAAAAGTAGTGTCGCCTGTAATTTTTTGAACGCTGGCGTTGGGTATTTGCTTTAAACGAGCTTCCAAATCGATGCTTGTGGCCTGATTACAGGCTGAAAATCCTAAGGTGAAAAGGAAGAGAATACTTAGGATGTTGTATCTGATTTTATTCATGATATTTTAAGTAATGAAAAGGGTTCGTAAATGTTTTAATTTCGTTGCTGTTCTACATCTGCAATAGTTTTAGGAATAGGTTTTCCTAATAATCTTGCACCATCAGGAGTAATCAAAAAGTCTTCTTCATTTCTCAATCCACCAAAGTCTTTGTACTGTTCTACCTTCTCGTAATTGATAAATTGTTCGAATCTTTTTTCCGTTTTCCATTTCTCAATTAATTCCGGAATAAAATAGATTCCCGGTTCGATTGTTAAAACAAAACCTGCTTCCAATTCTCGTCCCAAGCGTAAGGATTTTAATCCAAATTGTGTGCTTTTGGCTTGTCCGTTATATCCTACGAATTCTTCTCCCAGATTTTCCATATCATGAACATCCATTCCCATCATATGTCCTAAACCGCAAGGGAAGAATAGAGCATGAGCACCTTGTTGGATGGCTTCCTCCAAATCTCCTTTCATAAATCCCATTTGTTTCATTCCCTCGGCAATAGTCAGGCATGCTTTCAAATGAACATCTTTAAAGCGAACTCCTGGTCTTAGTGCTGCTATGGCGGCTTCATGCGCATTTAAAGCAATCTGGTAAATTTCTTTTTGTCGTGGGGTAAATTTTTTATCAACCGGAAAGGTGCTGGACATGTCGCCCGCATAGTGCATGCCATTTTCTGCACCGCAATCTATCAAAACCATATCTCCGCTTTTTAAGGTATTGCCATGATAATGGTTGTGAAGTGTTTGACCATTTATGGTAGCAATAGTAGGAAAGGACAACTGACCACCAGCGGCAAGAGCAATCTCCTGAACTGCTGCGGCAATCTCGGCTTCTTTCATGCCTGGCCGAGCCATTCGCATAGCAGTAAGGTGCATATCTGCTGTAATATTTACGGCATTTTCAATCTGTACTATCTCTTCGGCTGATTTGTAATTACGTTGGTTCACTACTGCCTGAATGAAATCTGCGGAAGCATTTTTAGCAGCAATATTGGGGTGTACTTGCAGTAAATCAAATAATTTAATTTGATGTTCAGGTCGGTAGGGAGGAAGGTGGTGAACCATTCTTCCTTTTGCAACGGCCTTATCCAGATAATCCTTTAAGCTTGAAAGAGGAGCTGTTTCATTGATGCCAACCGCTTCACTTTTTTCTTTAATGCTAGGTTGGGTTCCCATCCAAACAATATGGTCGATTGTTAGTTCATCTCCAAAAATGATCTCGCGATTTTCATCAATATCAATAATGGCTGCTAATCCCGGATAATCGGAACCAAAGAAATATAAAAAGCTACTATCCTGGCGGTAGTGGAAGGTATTGTCGGCATAGTTCATGCTACTTTCCTCGTTCCCCAGAAAAAGCAGAATTCCTGATTTTACTTGTTGTTTTAATTGATTTCTACGTTGTTGATAAGTTTCTTTTGAAAACATAAGGTTTGGGTTTTAGGTGCTGTTTTATATTTTATGGGATACAAGAGTCCCAATAAATGATTTTAAGAATGATAAAAAGATGATTTCCGGAAAGGAAAAACAGGTAAGAAATTAACAAATCCAGCATTCGTACAGACCTTTGTACGAATCGTTGTAGTGTAAGATGAATTTGTTTTCGTAGTACATTTTCTTTTGTGTTAGTATTTCAAATTGTAGGTTATAAAAGGAAAACCCCACTAGAAGAAACGATAAATTCAATTGATATTCAGGGAAGTAAATTTATTAAAAAATGACAATTTTCAATTATAATTCAAATAATATTTGTGTTTCTATCAGTAAGAAAATAGTTATAGGATTTCGAGAATGAATGGAACCAAAAAGGGTACCAGAATAGTTAAAACGATACCGCTAAATACTGAAATAATTGCCCATTCCTTTCCGCTATACTTTGATATAATCGGTAAGGTGGTATCCATAGCCGTTGCACCGCCACAAGCAATCCCTGCAAGCTTTCCAAAATATTTAACAAAAATAGGAGTGGCCAAAAGGGTAATAATCTCTCGTAATATATTTGATAAAAGAGCAACTACTCCCAGTGTTTCGCCACTAATTTGTGTAATGAAAATTGAGGAGAGGCTATAGTAACCAAATCCTGCCCCAACGGCAAGGGCTTCTTTTAGATGAATTTGCGGTAAAAATATTGAAACAGCTGCAACACCTAAGAGGGAACCTATAACTACACACAGGGGAACTAATATTATTTTGATATTGGTTTCTTTGATCACTTTCCAGGAGGAGCGATCGGCTCCAATACCAATCCCAACCAAAAACATCAATAAATAAAGGGCATACATGCTAAAGTCTGATTCCATGATAAAATCAGGAAGGAATTTGCTTAAACCTAAAAATAAGCCTAAAACAAAAAAACCTAGTATAATAAGACTGTTTTTCATGAGATGATTAAAGGAATTATTGCTTGGGTTTAAAAAATAGATTATAGGTAATATAAGCAAGGATTAAACTCCCTATCAATGCACCAATGGTGAGTATTACCGCCTGCACTCCAATAGTAGGGAGATTGTTTATGATTTTTTTATTTAATCCGACTCCAATGCCTAAAAGAAATAGCAATAGATAAATAGCCCAATTAGTCATTTTATCCACTGCTTTTATGATTTTAGGGCGCTGGTTGATGAAAAAGCCAAGCAATATTCCTATTGTCATCAAGGCTAGTACTGTTATCATACTCGTTATATTAAAATTCGTGGGAAAGTAACAATTTTTCTGTTAGCACCACAATTTCTGTTAAAGAAGTGCCCCTAATTTTAGGGGCACTTTAACAGTTTTATAAAAAAGCTAAAAAACTAATTATTATTGATTAGAGGATTTGCGTTAACTTCTTCCTCGGGTACGGGTAGATAGTAGTTTGCTTCTCCTGAAAATCCGGTGCGGTTTGCGGTAGCCATGGCGCTTTCCAATTTTCCCCATCTGCGTAAATCAAGAAATCTTGAACCTTCCAGTGTAAATTCCATGATTCTTTCGTGTTCGATTTGAGCAGTCACTTCAGCTTTGCTTGAACCAACCATTGCTGGCATATCGCCATGCGCTGACCGTACTTGATTAATGAAAGGAATAGCAAGAGCTGTTTCTTCGGTATCATTTAATACTTCGGCATACATTAACAATACATCTGCATATCTCATTAATGGCATGTTAACAGCAGAACGATCGTAAAATTTATCCGAACTGGCAGGAAGATATTTTCTCATATTGATTTTACTGGTAGAGCTACCAAACCAGCCGTCATAAGTATCTCCATAAACATTCGGATTGTTGGAATCATTGAAATAATCATCGCGGAAAAGACAGGTTTCGTACAATCTGCTGTCGTAATTTCCTGAGGTTGATAGTTTACCTTCCTTTTCCATTTCGTTGATTAAAGCATCGGTTCCTACAATTTCTTCCCAGAATCCAAATTCGGTAGGTCCAACGAAATACTGAAGCCACATATCGTATTTTGCACCACCATCTTTAATAGATGAAAGTTGTAATTCGAATACCGATTCGGAGGAGTTTTCGTTACTTCCATCGAAAAGAGAAAGAAAGTTATCTTCCAGATTATAAAGTCCGGATTGTATAACTGCATTAAGTGCTGATTTAGCTTCGCTTAGGTAGGATGGATTATTCTCTTCTCCTGCCCGATACAGATAAACTTTCCCTAAGTAAGCATTGGCTGCGCCTTTAGTAGCACGTCCTATATTATTGGCATCTTGAGTGCTAACCAGATCTGTTGCAGCTGCTTTTAAATCAGAAATGATGAAGTCATATACTTCTGATCTTGGCGAATCAGCTTTAGGAAGATCTGCATCTCCTTCAGGTACTTTGGTTCTGATAATTACCTTTTTGTAATGACTAAGTAGTTTAAAGTGATAATAGGCTCTAAGAAATTTAGCTTCCGCAATGATTTGTTTCCTTGCTTCAGCACTAATCTTATCATCAGGAATTTGTGGTACATTTTCCAGAACCTGATTACAAAAATTAATACCTCGGTAATTTGTTTTCCACATAAGATTTACGGCATAATTTCCTGGCGTATATGAAAAGTTGTATAGATCGGTCCACCAAGTATAGTTAAAAGCGTCAGCTCCCGGGTTTAGCATATCGTTTCTATAGTATTCCACAACAGGGCGACCTTCCTGCCATTCGTCCCAGCCTACAAATCCTTCCAATTGAGAATATGCCGAAGCCAAGCCGGCTAGTGCATCATCTTCATTTCTCCAGAATTTATCAGAGGTTAGTTTGTCAGGAGATTCTTGTACCAAATAATCATCGCAACTCGTAATAGGAGCTATAAGGATGATGAAAAGTATGTAATATATTATTTTTTTCATGTGTCTATTATTTCTGTAAATTAATTGAACTAGAAATTTGTTCTGGATTAGAATGTTACCTGAAGACCAAAAACATATGATTTAGTCATCGGATAGATGGTTCTATCCACACCTTGAGACAAGGCATCTACCTGACCTGAACTATTAATCATACCAGCAACTTCAGGATCAATACCACTATAATCAGTAATGGTGAATAAATTTTGCCCACTAACGTAAAGACGAAGTTTATTCATTTTCAACTTCTCGCATAAGGATTTAGGCAAATTATAACCTAATTGAATATTTCTAAGTTTAAGGTAAGATCCATTTTCAAGAAAACGGGTGGATTCATCGGTGTTTCCATTAGGATCACCAAGTACTGCGCGTGGCATATTGGTGTTTGTATTTGTTGGAGTCCATGCATTCAGCGTATTTCGTGTGAAATTTCTACCGGCTTCCATACCTTCCATTTCAAAACGGTTTCCATTATAGATTTTGTTTCCGGAAACACCTTGCCAGAACATGGTAAAATCAAAGTTTTTATAGCTTGCTGTGAAGTTTACGCTATATTCAAAATCAGGAACGCCACTACCACTATATACTTTATCATCTTCATTGATTTTTCCATCGTCATTAACATCTTTATAGCGGATATCACCAGCTTTCGCATCGGATTGGATTGCATTTCCATCTTTTGCATATGCTGCAACTTCTTCATCAGACTGAAAGATGCCATCGGTTTGATACAAGTAAAATGCACCAATTTCGTGACCTACACGGGTTTGGTTTGGATAATGAGAAGATCCATACTTTAGACCTTGTCCGTAAAGCACCTGATCTTTGTCGGAAAGAGAAACCACTTCGTTTTTCATGGTGGTGAATGTTCCGGTTATATCATACTTAAATTCTTTTTCGCGGTTCGAATAGGTTAATTCCAGTTCCAATCCTTTATTTACGATTTCACCCACATTTATGGTTGGGTTATTCACACCTGCCGACGGAGCTACACTTTTAGTGATTAACATGTCGGAGGTTGTATTCTTGTAATAGTTGATTGATCCAAAGATCTTGCTATTTAGAAATGAATAATCTAATCCAATATTAATTGATTCGGTTTCTTCCCAACGCAGACTTCTGTTTGCTAAATCCCACGCAGCAGATCCGGTCCATGCGTTTTCACCATTTCCTTTGGAATAGCCACCGGCATAGGTGTTGCTATTGTAAATTAATGATTGATACTCGTAATTGTTAAGGGTATCCTCATTACCTAAAAGTCCCCAGCTAGCTCTTAATTTCAGGTTATCCAGAAAATCAAATCGTTTCATGAAAGCCTCTTCGGTAAGGCGCCATCCGAATGATGCAGAAGGGAAGTTACCATACCTCTCTTCACTACCAAATTTTGATGATCCATCTCTACGCATGGTAAACTGGAATAAGTATTTGTTGTCAAAGGCATAATTGATTCTACCCAATACCGAAAGGCGGTTGTAAGTATAGTTTGATCCTCCGGCTGTATAGGTTCCTCCTTTTCCTGCGTTGATTGTTTTAAAATCAGGATCATCAAATCCAACAGGAACAACTTTTTCTACAATATTGCCATTTTCATCTACCGACCTCTCTATGGTTTTTCCTTCTACCTGAGCATTATTCCATTCGTTGGTATTGTGATTTAAGGAAAATGCAGCAACACCATTCAGCGAATGTTTTCCAAAGTCTTTCTGGAATGCCAACATGTGTTCCATGATTTGTTCGCGGTAGTTGCTATTGTATTCGGCAACAACCGGGTATTTGACAATCACGGTTGGATTTGCAATGTAATCCGGATGATAGGAATATTCTTTAAAATCACTGTTTGATAATCCTAATCGAGTTGTCCAGATAAGTCCTTCAGCTAATTTGAAATCTAAGTTAACATTGGCAACCGTATAATGCGTTGTTTTTTCCTGTGTGTTGAAATGATCCATAGCCACAGGATTATCATTATTTGGTAAATTGTTTCTGGTTAATCCATATCCATACTTTTCATTTTCGTCCAAAACAGGTACTAGCGGAGAGATATGGTAGGTTTCCCGAAGCGAAATCTGATACGGGTTATCTTTAGTTTCGGTATAAGCAAGAGAAGCATTAACCGTTAATCTTCCTTTTGTTGTTCCCATTTTAGCACGAAGCGAGTTGCGATTATAATCAGAGCCCAACACAATACCTTCGTCATCGGTAAAATTACCGGATATACTAAAATGACCATGCTCGCCAGCACCACTCACTCGTAAACTATAGTTTTGTGAACTCGACTTGTCTATCACCTGGTCAATCCAGTCTGTGTCGTTCGTGCCTGGATTCGTAATATAGGTAGGAAGTGCGCTACCAGCATTTTCATACATTTGACGATGAACCTGAACATACTCATCAGCATTTAATAAATTGTAGGTTTTTACAGGTTTGTTGATACTTAGGTAAGAGCTAAATTCAACAGATGTTTTTCCTTTTTTACCTTTTTTGGTAGTAACCAACACAACGCCATTTGCTGCCCTGGAACCATAAATAGCTGCTGCTGCACCATCTTTTAAGACTTCGATAGAGGCTATATCTGTGCTACTAATAAAATTGATGTCACCAGGTATTCCATCAATAATATACAGCGGTTGATGATTACCAACAGTACCGATTCCTCTGATTTTAACATCCAGACCGGCACCAGGGGCTCCTCCAATTTTAGTAATGCTTACCCCGGCAATTTTACCTTGTAATGCTTCCGTAGGATTTGTGGCAGCTACTTTCGCGATTTCGTCACTTTTCACTGAAGATACAGCACCAGTTAAGTCGCTCTTTTTTTGCACACCATAGCCAACTACAATAACTTCATTTAACCCCTGAATATCTTCTTTTAGAATAATATTGAAATTGGTTTGATTGCCAACTGCTATTTCCTGATTTAAATATCCGATGAATGAAAATTGAAGCAATGCATTATCCGGTACATTAAGCTCGAATTTCCCATCAAAATCTGTTACTGTTCCCGTGGAGGTTCCTTTAATAATGATATTAACTCCTATTAAAGGCATTTGTGCTTGATCAACAACAGTACCACTAACCGACTTTAAAGCTTGTTGTGTGTTGCTGAGGTTTGTTGAAAGGGCTGCATTTGCCGTAAAAGGCAAAAATAAAACAACCAAAATGCAAAGTTTCATCATGGATGAAACAAAGCCATACTGCATAGACTCTTGCCATACAGCAGTTTTTGCGTTTTTTTTCATAAATTTAGATGCGTTAAAAGTTAGTTTTGTTGTTTCCTGATTTAGGCTTGAAACAACAAAGAATTATTAATGTGTAAACAGAGATTGTTGGTAGCTTTCTCTGTTTTTTTTTATATGTTTTTATGAATTAATGGTGTTGCTGATACTTGATATTTGTTTTGAATAACTGTTGTGGGGATTCAGTATCCGAAATAAACAGAAGATCGATATTACAATGAAGTAATGTATAAAACACCCCAGGTGGTTTGGCTAAAACATTTAGGAACCATGCTGGAAGAATAGTGTAATTCTATTCTTAACGAAGTAGTATTAACAAATCAAACACTCAAATAATCCTTTGTGTGAATGTCTGTAAACTAATTTTACTGAAGTTGATTTTTGCATGGGAATTCGTTTTTGTACGATAAAAACAATCCAATAAATAATTCAATAAAAAGGTTGTTAGAAATCCTTTGCGACAAATATATAAAAAAATCCTACCAGTACATACTAGTAGGATAAAAAATAACGAATTAATTGTTGGGATGTCAGAAGACGTGTATATATTGAAATGATTCTTTTTATCCACTAATAATTCAGCCTGTATATTTTTGAAAATATAAGACTTAGCCTTGATGGTAAAAAAAAAGCCGCATCATTTTGATACGGCATCGGAGACATTATTAAAAGATAAACCTGTAATTCGTTTGTTGTTTGTAAATCTCCCCAGGGTGTAACCAACCATGTTTAAAGTTGGGATGATTGGGAGCATCCGGATAGCCTTGCGCTTCTATAGCAACTCCAGCAAAAGGACCAAATTTTTTCATTTTCCCTGCATCGATATATTTTCCGGAGTAGAGTTGTAAACCTGGGAAGGTAGTATGAATCTCCATTGTGAGCGTATCCTTCTCATCTGTTAATTCCGCTACTTTTCTGGGTTCTTTAGTGCTTTCTTTAAAAGCAAAACAGTCGTCGTAGTTTTCCAACTCTTCAATATCTTGTTGGATTGTTTTTTTAGTGCGGAAATCAAAAACAGTATTTTCCACTTCCAGTAATTGTCCGCCGGGAATTAGCGAATCATCTGTTTCCAGGATATAATCGGTGTTTATTTTAAGCTGATGATCTAAAATATCCTTTGGCTGTTCCGAAAGATTAAAATAGGAATGCTGGGTAAGGTTTATCGGTGTAGTTTGATCGGTAACGGCCTGATATTTGATTTGCAATTCGTTCTCATTGGTAAGTGTATAAATCACATCTACTGCAAGCTTACCAGGGAAATTTTCCTCCCCATCCGGACTGGTATAGCTTAATTTTAATTCAAAATCTGAAAGAATTTCCGCCTTCCATATTTTCTTATCAAAACCTTCCAAGCCACCATGTAAATGATGATCCCCGAGATTACAGTTCAGTTGAAAATCCTTGTCTCCAATCCTGAATTTACCTTTATTTATTCGGTTTCCATATCTTCCGATTAAAGCTCCAAAATACGGGCAATTGCTTATATATTCGGTATTTGTATATTCATCCAAATCGTCGAAACCTAAAACAACTTCTCTATTTTTTCCGGAAACAGGAATGAGTAGCGAGGTTAAAATACCGCCATAGTTGGTTATTTTAGCCGTCATTCCTTTTTCATTTTTTAAAGTATATAGTTGAACTTTCTCTCCGTTAGGGGCAATTCCGAAATCCGTTACATCAATCATCTAAAAATATTATTAGTTTTACTTTTTAGTTGTCGAAATTACAACAAAAAAATCGGACAAGCATTTAGAAAGAATTCAAACATCAATTTCAATATTTAAAATTAACTCTAATATGGAAACTACATTTTCATTTCTTGATTATGCGATCTTCATTATTTATGGAATCGTAATTGTGGGCGTTGGCTTGTGGGTGTCGCGAGATAAAGAAGGACATCAGAAGAATGCTGATGATTATTTTTTGGCGAGCAAGTCGTTGCCGTGGTGGGCGATAGGAGCCTCCTTAATTGCAGCCAATATCTCGGCCGAGCAGTTTATTGGCATGTCGGGTTCTGGTTTCGCCATTGGATTGGCCATTGCATCTTATGAGTGGATGGCTGCTCTAACCTTGATAATTGTGGGAAAATATTTTCTTCCCATTTTCATTGAAAAAGGATTGTACACCATCCCCGAGTTTGTGGAACAGCGATTCTCAACCAACTTAAAAACCATACTTGCAATCTTCTGGATTGGCTTGTATGTATTTGTAAATTTGACATCAGTGCTTTATTTGGGTGCGTTGGCCATGGAAACAATTATGGGGATTCCGATGATTTACGGTGTGATTGGCCTGGCACTTTTTGCGGCTAGTTATTCCTTGTACGGAGGTTTGTCGGCTGTAGCCTGGACCGATGTAATTCAAGTTGTTTTTCTTGTGTTTGGAGGTTTGGTAACTACCTATTTGGCTTTGGATTATGTGTCTGCCGGACATGGAGTGATTGCCGGATTTAAGCATATTTATGAGGCAGCACCAAATAGTTTCCATATGATTTTAGATAAATCGAATTCCCAATATATCAATTTACCAGGAATTGGAGTATTGATTGGTGGAATGTGGGTGGCAAACTTATATTATTGGGGATTTAATCAATACATAATCCAAAGAACTTTAGCTGCTAAATCATTAAGAGAGTCGCAGCGGGGAATTGTTTTTGCAGCAGTATTAAAACTGATCATCCCTATAATTGTAGTTATTCCTGGAATTGCAGCTTATGTAATGGTAAACGATCCTCAAATACTTGCCGGTCTTGGAGAGGCCGCAAAGCATAATTTACCAAGCATGGAAGCTGCCGACAAGGCCTATCCCTGGTTGTTGCAATTTTTACCTTCGGGATTAAAAGGAGTTGCATTTGCAGCATTGGCTGCCGCCATTGTTTCTTCACTGGCTTCGATGCTGAATTCAACCTCTACGATTTTCACATTGGATATTTACAAACCTTATTTTAATCCGAAAGCTTCGGATAAAAGAACCGTAAATGTGGGACGATTGTCTGCTGGATTTGCCCTGGTAATTGCTGGAATCATGGCTCCGCTTTTGGGAGGCCTCGATCAGGCATTCCAATATATTCAGGAGTACACCGGTATCGTGAGTCCTGGTATTCTTGCTGTTTTCTTAATGGGATTGTTTTGGAAAAAGACGACAAACAAAGCTGCTATTGTAGGAACATTGTCCTCTATTCCGGTAGCGTTTTTCTTTAAGGTTGGTCCAAATGGCTGGGTGCAAGGCACGGTTTTGGAATCTATCTTTCCATCCCTGCCATTTCTGGATCAGATGGGGATTATCTGTTTAGTTTCTATTGCAATAATTATATTGGTGAGCTTGCTTCAGAATAAAGGAGCCGATGATCCAAAAGGAATTGAGGTAAGCAGAAAAACCTTTAAAACAGGTTCGGTTTTTAACCTGGTATCTTATGCAATTTGTATTTTGCTGGTAGTACTTTATGCACTGTTTTGGTAAATACAGAAAAATGATAAATATAGACAAACAGGCTATTCTTAAGCAGATTAGCCTGTTTTTGTTTCTTATAAACTGATGATTCCTTCTATATTCTTTGCCTGATCGTAGATTTTAAGCACTGTATCGGGCGAATCCATTATAATTTTCACGGTAATTCCGATAAAACGAATATCACGCGAAGTTTTAAAGACAAATTCGGTATTCTCCGGGAATAAGTTTTTTATTGCTGTCAATTTATCTTCCTTATTCGGGATAATAAATTTGAACATATATAGGGATGGCCAATTGTTTGAGTCTAACAGCTGTTGGCGCATTTGTTTATATTTCTCCTGATCCATTTACTTCTTATCTTGATTTGTTTGAACTGCAAAAATGGGAAATATTTTTTGATGATTATACTTCCTCTGTACTTCTAATAAAAAAATGCCGTTCGTTTGTTTCGAGCGGCATTTTTTATTGGCAGAAAGTAATTTAAGTCAGAATAAGATTTTATTAATTACTTTCTTGTTTTATTAAAAGAACCCGATACAATATAGAACATTATCATTGGAAAATCAAAATCAGCAATTGATATTTATCTATGTTGTAGTTGTTTACTGAAGATTTGCATTCTTTGGTTTCCCAAAATTATCAGGAACCAAAACAGCTATTACCTCACCAGTTACGCACAGCATATCATCAGCAAATAATTCACAGCTTACTTTTACTTTACGTTCTGTGATTTCACTTATTATTCCTTTGATTTCAATTTCGCTACCTATTGGAGTTGGTTTAAGGTATTTCACCTGTAACGAGGCAGTAACACAACGAGGAGCATTGCTTTTGTCGAGCACGATATTTTTTGCTTTTGCAAGGGCCAGTGCCGCCGATCCTGTTCCATGACAATCAATTAATGATGCCAGTAAACCACCATACACAAATCCCGGAATGGCGGTATGATAGGTTTTGGGTACAAATTTCGTTATGGTTTCGGCTCCATTCCAATTGGTTTTAATCTGATGTCCGTGCTCGTTTAATCGTCCGCAACCGTAGCATTGCGCAAAATGATCGGGATAGTAATCTTGAATTCCTTTCATGTGTTATAATTTTTATAGGGAAGATAATGGTTTTTTAGGAATCTGAGCTTTTGATATTCATCATCAAATTGGTACTAGCTTATAAAAGCGATTCTGCTGTTTGAGTGATCTGGATAACTGTGCTTGTAAAGCGGACTAATTCTTTTTGTAGTGAAAAGACAATAGAAACTATTCTGATGTTTGGGAAGTACTACCCCGGTTGTTTGGGAAGTACTACCCAAGTTGTTTGGGAAGCACTGCCCAAGTTGTTTGGGAAGTACTACCCAAGTTGTTTGGGGGGCAGAAGCGAATCGGATTAGGGGTAAAAAAAGACAGATGCTCATTTGATCTTACAAACGAGCATCTGTTTACTATATCTGCTTTATTTTTATTTTACAGGAATCAGATCGTTTAATAAACGACCTTTTTTCATGGTATTGGAATGATGAAAGATACTGCGTAATTCTATTTGGAACGTACCTTCGCTCAACGAATCGGGTACGAAGAAAAGCACTTCGGATGGTTTGTTTTTGATTACATTTTCTACGCGGGTTTCTTCTCCTGTTGTATTGATGAAAAATATGCCTTGTTGGGAATCCGTTGTATCGAATTTAAGCAAAGAACCGCGAATAGATGCTACCTGTCCGGGTGTAAAGGTCTCGTTAATTACTTTCGATTTAAGATCAACAAATTGTTGCAATACAGGTTGTGGCGATACAATTTCCACTTTATGTAATTCAATATCTGCAATGGCAGCCCTTAATCTTGAACCAGCAAGTAAATTCAATTTTATGGCATGTCGCGAAGCATCGAAATGATCCTGTTTATCGTTAAATACACCGGCCACACTAGGATGAACTTTGAATAATCTGGTGTTCACATTGTTTCCGTTTTTTACTGCTTCTACTACAGCATATTCAAATTCCTCAATTACCGAAAGGGCTTCGGCTTTGGTTACCGTAGAGCCTTTGCCAATCATTTGTTCTACAATTTGCTCTTCGTTAACCGACTCATTATCTGTTACTATTCCCATATAATCATCCGGATCGTCGGTAAGACTATTGGGTGTTAAACCATATCGTAAACTCATTTTTAATACGAATTTAGTTTGTATATTGTAGGGCTCGTCGACCTCTTCTTCCAGTGGCTCGCTAAATCTATCCGGTTGATGACCAGTCGACGAGTTACCTATTTTGACAAGTGAAAATATTGATAAATTGTGTAAAATCAAAATTGTTTCTATGTCAAGTTATAAGCGATTTGTTTATTTATACGAATCCTAAATTATTGTTGGTGAAAGAATAAAAAAATGTTTTTATCTCTTTTTTATAAGTAACAACTTTAGCATTAAGGGGGGTGTAACTTTCTATAAGTTACATTTGTCACAAGCTTCGATTGATAGTATCAGCAATACTTTTTCCTGCCCGGTTACCTCTGATTTTAATTCCTGTAAGCTTCGATTGATAGAAGTAAGGGAAGACAAAAGCATGACACGAAATCAATCTTTTTATGCGTTCATTGTCCCGATATTTCTCTGGAATTGAAATTTTTGCAAGTAGATATGATGTCTTACTTTTGTGAGAAACTGCTAATTTTATCGGGAAAGTGCCGTTTTTCTTAGCTTTACGGGTGTCTAATATCCGTTTTGCAGTAGCCGTTTAGGGTGATTTTTTTTGCAAGTTTTTACACTTTTAAAGCTACAAAAAGCATCTTAAACCGCAATATTTAAGTAAAAATAGGACAAAATAAAAGCGATTACAGATACTGTAATCGCTTGGTATTTATTGGCTTTAACTAGTCGGGGCGAGAAGATTCGAACTTCCGACCCCACGCCCCCCAGACGTGTACTCTAAACCTGGCTGAGCTACGCCCCGATTTGTGATGACAAATATAAGAGATGTTTCAGAATTGGCAAAAAATAGAGATACTGAGATTCGAAAAAATTGATTACAATATCTACTTTATCTATTTAAATTTACACTTGTAGTTATCTGGATATTTTGTAGATTTGCTAGGCTAAAATACAATTTAGAAACAGAATAAGTAAACATATGGAATTTAAATCAATGAACCTTAAAGATGAAAATAAATCAACTCCCGAAGGAGATGTTGAGAAAGTAAAATGTCTTATAGTTGGTTCTGGTCCAGCAGGATATACTGCTGCGATATATGCAGCAAGAGCAAATCTTAAACCTGTGTTAATTGAAGGACTTCAACCAGGAGGCCAGCTAACAACTACAACTGAAATAGATAATTTCCCTGGTTATCCGGATGGTATTACGGGTTCGGAAATGATGGCGGATTTGAAAAAGCAAGCAGAGCGTTTTGGAACCGATTGCCGATGGGGTTTGGTTACTTCTGTTGATTTTTCTAGCTATCCGCATAAGGTTATTGTTGATGATAAAAAGCTTATTGAGGCGGAGACGGTAATTCTTGCTACAGGTGCAACTGCAAAATATTTAGGATTCCCTACTGAGGAAAAATATATGGGGTCTGGAGTTTCTGCATGCGCCACTTGTGATGGATTTTTCTATCGCGGGAAGGATGTTGCCGTTGTAGGAGGAGGTGATACCGCTGCTGAAGAAGCTACCTACTTGGCCGGTTTGTGTAATAAAGTGTATTTGATCGTTCGCAAACCATTTTTAAGAGCATCAAAAACTATGCAGGATCGGGTGTTTAGAACTAAAAATATAGAGGTTCTATTTGAACACAACACTAAAGAATTATATGGAGATGGAGTGGTGGAAGGTGTAAAATTAATTAAGCGAATGGGGGAGCCGGATGAAAGCGAAGTAGATGTGAAAATTGATGGTTTCTTTTTGGCTATAGGACATACTCCAAATTCAAAAATATTTAATGGATACTTAAAAACAGATGCACAAGGTTATGTCTTGACAGAACCAGAAACTACTAAAACTAATGTCCATGGTGTGTTCGCTTGTGGTGATTTAAAAGATCCTCATTACCGACAGGCAATAACATCTGCAGGTTCCGGTTGTAGGGCAGCTATGGATGCAGAAAGATTCCTTTCTGAAAGGGAGTAATAAAGTTAATTCATAAATAATACAATACCTGACATTTAATTATTGTCAGGTATTTTTTTTTTGCATAAAAAAACGGCATCCTGTAGGGATGCCGTTGCTTTTATCTTGAATATTACTGATTGAAAATATCCGCAAATTTCTCATTGCTATATTTACCATCTTTTAATTTCTGAGCAACATCTTTAAATGCATTTACAGTGTATTCTACATCTTCAAGAGTATGAATTGCTGTTGGAATTAAACGAAGTAATAACTGACCTTTTGGAATAACAGGATAAACAACGATAGAGCAGAAAATATTATAATTTTCTCTTAGATCCATTGTCACCTGAGTTCCTTCTGCAACACTACCTGATAAATAAACAGGAGTTACAGGGGATTGTGTTACTCCAATATTTAATCCAGCTTCTTTTAATCCGTTTTGAAGGGCAGCGGTTATTGACCAAAGTTTTTCTCTTAACTCAGGTTTTGTTTTAAGAAGCTCCAGTCTTTTGATAGATCCTTCTACGATAGGCATTGGAAGAGATTTTGCGAAAATCTGAGATCTCATGGTGTATCTTAAATAAGTACAAACTTCTTCGCTACAAGCAACAAAAGCACCAATTCCTGCCATTGCTTTAGCAAAAGTACTAAAGTGAAGATCAACTTTATCTTGAACTCCAAAGTGTTCGATAGTTCCAGCACCATTTTTACCCATTACACCAAAACCATGTGCATCGTCTACAAGTAAACGGAAATTGAAATCATCTTTTAGTGCACAGATTTCATCCAATTTGCCAAGATCACCGGCCATTCCAAAAACACCTTCGGTGATCACAAGAATTCCACCTCCTGTTTTTTCAGTCCATTTGGTTGCACGCTCTAATTCTTGACGAAGGTTTTCCATATCGTTATGAGGGAATACGAAACGTTTTCCAACATGAAGTCTTAAACCATCCATGATACAGGCATGAGCTTCAGAATCATATACAATAACGTCATGTCTTCCAACCATTGAATCAATAATTGAAAGCATTCCCTGATATCCAAAGTTTAGCAAGAAAGCGTCAGGTTTTCCAACAAATTCAGCTAATTGAGATTCTAGTTCTTCATGAAGGCTAGTCTGCCCTGACATCATTCGAGCTCCCATAGGATAAGCTAATCCCCATTTTGCGGCAGCTTCAGCATCAGTTTTTCTCACTTCAGGATGGTTGGCTAAGCCAATATAGTTGTTTAAACTCCAAGTTAAAACATCCTTCCCACGAAATTTCATTCTTGAGCTAATTTCTCCTTCTAGTTTAGGAAATGCAAAATACCCGTGAGCTTGTTTAGCGTATTGCCCTAGATTTCCTTTTTTTGAGTTAACTTTGTCAAATATATCCACGATTTATGCTATTTTGAATTGTTTTATTGCAATTGTGCAAAAGTAATCTTTTTTGAAATTAAAGCAATAAATATTAAAGAATTGTATAATATGCAAGGAAAGTATCCAATAATTCATTGGAATATTTTATCTTTGCAAAATGCAAAAAAATAGAGTAGCGGTATCTATGAAAAAATTAATTTTCATTTTTGTGCTTTTTTCCTTTACCTTAAGTGGATGTAGCGACTATCAAAAGCTATTAAAAAGTACAGATAATTCATTAAAGTATAAAAAAGCTGTTGAGTATTACAATAGTGAAGAATATGTGAAGGCTTCAACTCTTTTTGAAGAATTACTTCCTATATATAGAGGTACAAGCAAAGCGGAAACAATTAGTTACTATATATCCTATTGTTCTTATGGACAAGGAGATTATATTTCGGCAGGTTATTATTTTAGAAATTTTTTGAAAACATTCCCGGATAGTCCTTATTCAGAGGAAAGTTTATATATGAGCGCTTATTGTTATTATTTGGAATCACCAAATGCAAGACTGGATCAAACTCCAACTGCTAGTGCAATTGATGCATTTCAGTTATACATTAACAGATATCCGAATTCAACAAGAATTCCGAAATGTAACGATTATATAGATGAGCTACAGGATAAGTTAGTGTTCAAATCGTATTTAAGTGCTAAAGGCTATTTCGATAGGGAGCATTATCCTTCGGCAATTATTGCTTTACAAAATAGTTTGAAAGATTATCCCGGATCATCTTATCGGGAAGATTTGATGTTTATGCTTTTGGATTCAAAATACGAATTAGCATATAAGAGTGTGGTATCGAAAAAGAGAGAAAGATACAATAATGCAAAAGAGGAATATTATTCTTTTGTGGATGAATACCCTAAAAGCAAGCATTTAAAGCAAGCTGAAAAAATGATGGAGGATATTGAATCCTACCTTGGTAAGTTTAATACAAATAATTAATATAGATCTAATTCTTGGATAGTATGGATTACAAAAAAACAAATGCAGCAAGTTCTACCATTACCCGTAATATGACAGAATTGAGTATGGAAGTGGGGAATGTATATGAATCTGTAATGATTATGGCTAAAAGATCCAATCAAATTGCTGTTGAGCTTAAAAGTGAACTGAACCAGAAATTGCAAGAGTTTGCATCTTATACAGATAACTTGGAAGAGGTTTTTGAAAACAGGGAGCAGATTGAGATCTCTAAATACTATGAGAGATTACCAAAGCCTACACTAATTGCAGTAGAAGAATTTCTTAGTGGAAATATTTATTATCGCAATCCTGCAAAAGAACAGAAGGTAGAAGAGTAAATATCGAATAATTTTCAAGTTCCCCCTATGCTTATATAGTGGGAATTTTTTATTTATCATTACTTATGTTGAAAGACAAACATATCATTCTTGGCGTTACTGCAAGTATAGCTGCTTACAAATCTGCAACTTTAGTGCGACACCTAGTGAAACAAGGAGCTGTTGTTAAGGTGATAATGACACCTTATGCAAAGGAGTTTATATCACCGGTAACTTTGGCTACCTTATCAAAAAATACGGTCTTATCGGATTTTTTTAAGCATGATGACGGAACCTGGAATAGTCATGTCGAATTGGGCTTGTGGGCTGATGTTATGCTGATAGCACCAACTACAGCAAATACAATGGCAAAAATGGCTCATGGTATTTGTGACAATCTTTTGTTGACCACCTATTTGTCTGCAAAATGTCCAGTAATTCACACTCCTGCGATGGATCTTGATATGTTTAAGCATCCAGCTACTCTCCGAAATATGGAAATATTAAAATCTTATGGAGATAAATTTATTGAACCTTCAAGCGGAGAATTGGCGAGTGGACTTTTCGGTAAAGGCCGAATGGAAGAACCAGAAATTATAACTAAAAAGCTTATTGATTTCTTCGCAAGTAAAAAAAAAAGTTAAGTAATAAAAGGATTCTCTTAACGACCGGACCTACTTATGAAAAAATTGATCCTGTTCGATTTATAGGTAACTTTTCTTCCGGGAAAATGGGTTTTGCAATAGCAGAAGAATTAGCAAACCAAGGTGCCGATATTGTGTTGATTACAGGTCCTACAAATCAACATACTCAAAACCCTCGTATAAAAAGAATAGATGTAATCACAGCAGAGGAGATGTACACCACTGCAGTTCAATATTACCCAGATTGCGATGGCGGTATCATGACCGCAGCCGTGGCAGATTTCACTCCTCTTCATCCAGAAGATATTAAGGTGAAACGAGGAAAAGAAAATTACCAAATAGAACTTACCCCAACAAAGGATATTGCAGCAGCATTAGGTCGGATGAAATCTAAAAATCAATTTTTAGTTGGATTTGCACTAGAAACTAATGATGAGGAATCTAATGCTAAATTAAAGCTGGAGAAAAAAAACCTTGATTTTATTGTGCTTAATTCTTTAAATGATAAAGGAGCAGGTTTTCAATACGACACGAATAAAATCAGTATTCTGAATGGGAAAGGAGTAAAAAAGAAGTTTGAATTGAAGCTTAAAAAGGAAGTTGCGGTAGATATTGTTAAGGAAGTCTTGGAATATTACAAGGACAAATGAATCGAGTTCCGTTTTAATTTTTAACTTTATCAGGAAACTATCGAAATATAAATATGCGTAAATTCTTCATTTTTATTTTTATTTGTCTGCTTTCAATCCCATTATTTTCTCAGGAATTGAACTGCAATATTCAAATAGTAAGCCAGCAGATTCAAGGAACCAATAAACAGGTTTTTCGCACAATGCAGACTGCTGTTTATGAATTTATGAATTCCAGACGTTGGACCGACCATGTTTATAGTTACGATGAACGGATCGAATGCAACATCTTGATTAATCTTACAGAACAGTTATCATCTGATGAATTTAGAGGTAGTATTCAAGTGCAGGCAAGAAGACCAATATTTAATTCCTCGTATAATTCTGTATTACTTAATTTTAAGGATGATGATGTTCAGTTTAAATATGTGGAATATCAACCTTTAGATTTTAGCGAGACTACATCCCCTACAAATCTTACAGGATTATTAGCATACTATGCATACGTAATTTTGGGTATGGATTACGACACTTTTTCAATGGAAGGTGGAAGTCCTTATTATTCAAAAGCGGAAGCCATAGTGAATAAAATGCAAAATTCTAGAGTGAAAGGATGGAAGGCATTTGAAAGTCGTAAAAACAGATATTGGTTAATTGAGAATTTGTTGGATAATGCATATAGCCCGGTACGAGAATGTTTGTATCGCTATCATCGATTAGGATTAGATAGAATGTCGGATAGGCTGACGGAAGCTCGGGCAGAAATTGCAGAGAGTTTGAGGTTACTTCAAAAAGCATATCGTGCTAAGCCTGGTGCTTTTATATTGCAGATATTTTTCGACGCTAAATCAGACGAATTGGTTAATATTTTTTCAGATTCATTTAATGATGAAAAGAAAAGAGTTTTCAATATCTTGAGCGAAGTTGATCCTGCAAATATTTCAAAATACAATAAAATTATTGGTCAAAAATAAATCTGAATTCCAAACTTTTATTTGGTTTGATTAATTTTACCGCATCGAAATTTATTTTAGAATCCTATGCTCAGATCTATTTCCATTCAAAATTACGCTTTAATAAATAAATTGGAAATTGAATTTTCCAATGGTTTTTCGGTAATAACAGGAGAAACCGGCTCTGGGAAGTCTATTCTTTTGGGAGCTTTATCTCTTGTGCTTGGCCAGAGAGCCGAAGGAAATGTTTTAAAAGATGATTCTAAAAAATGCATTATTGAATGTGCTTTTGCTATTTCGAAATATAAACTCCACACCTTTTTCGAGGAAAATGGATTGGACTATGAGTCGGAAACAGTAATAAGAAGAGAAGTCCTCCCAAGTGGTAAGAGTAGAGCTTTTGTAAATGATTCACCAGTAAGCTTGAAAATTCTTAAGGAATTAGGATTTCGTTTG
This sequence comes from Ancylomarina longa, assembly GCF_003996985.1. Lineage (GTDB taxonomy): Bacteria > Bacteroidota > Bacteroidia > Bacteroidales > Marinifilaceae > Ancylomarina_A > Ancylomarina_A longa. The sequence continues at coordinate 225,198 of NZ_RJJX01000002.1, read as the reverse complement.
TTGGATATTCACAGCCAAAATCAAAATCTGATATTAGGTAGTTTTGAATATCAATTGGGGATTGTCGATACTTATGCCGGAAATGGAGTGTTGCTTCGGGCTTATCAGGAGGAATATAAAGAATTTAAGGAGACTGGAAGAAGATTAATGCAGCAGAAAGAGCTTGCGGAAAAGGAGAAAGCAGATTTAGATTATTATCAATTTCAGTTACTGCAATTAGTAGAGGCAGAATTAGTTGATGGGGAGCAAGAACAGATGGAGTCGGAGCTCGAAACTTTGAATCATGCGGAAGAAATTAAGTCGCATTTGTTTAAAGCTCACGGTATTTTATCTGAAGGTGAGAATGCAGTGATAAATCAATTAAAAGAAGTTCGTAATGCGTTAGCTCACATTCAGGGTGTATATCCAGAAGCTGAAAGTTTATATCGTAGATTGGAAAGTACCTATATAGAAGTTCAGGATATTTCACAAGAAATTGATAGATGTAACGATTCTGTAGAGTTGGATCCAACAAGAATTGATTTTTTAAATCAGCATTTGGATGCAATTTATTCTTTACAACAAAAACATAGAGTTGATACCGTTGAGGACCTAATTCGTATTCGGGAAGAATTGAATGAAAAGGTGAGTGCCATTGAATCTAGCGATGATGCAATAATGGCATTGAAAGAGGAATTGGAGGCTCAACGAGATAAACTTCAACAGATTTCTGATAAACTGTCCAATGAAAGGAAAAAGGTAGTTCCCTCTATTGAAAAAACCATTATCAATCAATTGATTTTATTGGGAATTCCAAATGCAAATTTTAAAGTTCAAATCGAAACAATAGATGATTTCCAGCATTTTGGAAAAGATAATATTCGCTTTTTGTTCAGCGCAAATAAGAATGCCAGATTGGAAGAAGTACAAAGTGTAGCATCAGGAGGAGAAATTTCTCGTTTAATGTTGAGCATAAAATATTTGGTTTCCTCTTCTACGGCTTTACCATCCATTGTATTTGATGAAATTGACACAGGCGTTTCGGGGGAAATTGCTGATAAAATGGGTGCTATGATGAATCAGATGTCTGAAAATATTCAAGTAATTAGTATTACTCATTTACCACAAATAGCAGGTAGAGGCAAGTATCATTATAAGGTTTATAAAACCGATGACGAGCATGAAACTTATTCAAATATTATACTTCTCAATAAGCAAAACAGACTGGAAGAATTGGCCAAGATGTTAAGCGGTTCAGACCTTACTAAAGCAGCTTTGGAAAATGCTAAGGTGTTATTAAACAGCTAGTAAGTTTTAGTTTGATTCTATTGAAGAGTTTATTCAGTCTTAATAAATGTTCTTATTTGGAATCATTATAAAATAATTTGGCTATCTTTGAGGCGGAAAAATTGAAAATTTCAACTTATGTCGTATAATTTATTAAAAGGAAAAAAAGGAATTATTTTTGGTGCCTTGAACGAAATGTCTATTGCCTGGAAAGTGGCAGAGTTGGCAGTTGAAGAAGGTGCTGAAATAGTTTTAACGAATACACCCGTTTCTATTAGAATGGGAACTATAGACGAATTAGCTAAGAAATGCAATGCACAGGTTATTCCTGCTGATGCTACAAGTCCCGAAGATTTGGAGCAACTTTTTACTAAATCAATGGAAGTTTTAGGTGGAAAAGTTGATTTCGTATTACATTCAATAGGTATGTCTCCTAATGTTCGCAAGGGAAATCCATATGACGAATTGAATTATGAATATCTCAAGAAAACATTGGATATATCGGCTACATCATTTCATAAAGTTTTACAAACAGCTAAAAAGCTGGATGCTATTAGTGAATGGGGATCTGTATTAGCTTTAACTTATGCTGCTGCACAACGAACTATGTACGAGTATAATGACATGGCTGATGCAAAAGCTTTATTGGAGTCTGTTGCCAGAAGCTTTGGATATATTTATGGACGCGAAAAGCATGTGAGAGTAAATACTATTTCACAATCACCAACAATGACAACAGCAGGAAGTGGTGTTAAAGGGTTCAATTCCTTGATCGATTTTTCTGAAAGAATGTCACCGCTGGGTAATGCTGATGCTCAGGAATGTGCTAATTATTGTATTACACTTTTCTCAGATCTCACCAGAAAAGTTACCATGCAAAATTTATTTCATGATGGAGGATTTTCTAGTATGGGAATGAGTTATAGAGCCATGAGTCAATATAATAAAAGTTTTAATCCGTGCGATTGTAAAGAATAGTTTTAATTAATAATATATTCTAAATCCGGGTTGTGAAACCCGGATTTTTTTTTGATTTCATTACGGCTCATTTAAAAAGTTTAGATTTTTATAATCTAGGGAGAATATGTACATTTGTCCTTGATTTTCTAAACCTTGAATAAAGTTTGAAACGACAAAAATTGAAATTAGAGACCTTGCAAAAGAAATCATAGGGGATAGCGATTTTTTGGAAGTGTATGTTCATGCTCCATACAATATTTGCGAAGAAAGAGATGTAAAAGGATTGTATAAGAAAGCAAGAGAAGGACAGATTAAAAACTTTACAGGTTTAGATGCTCCTTTTGAAGCACCAGTACAGCCTTTTTTAGAAATAAAAACATCAGAAATGACACCTGAGGAATCGATACAATCAGTTGTAAAGTAGTTCATTCCACAGTTGTTGCAGGAGAGAAATAAGTAAAATAAAAAATAGGCATATTAAAGCCTTAAGAGAAGATAAATAAATTTTTTTCGAATGAAGGAATACAATATTAATCATTTAAGAGAACTGGAAGCAGAATCTATTTTTGTGATTCGTGAAGTTGCTGCTCAATTTGAAAATCCGGTGATGCTATTTTCTGGTGGAAAAGATTCCATTGTAATGTTTCATCTTGCACGAAAGGCTTTTGCACCTGCAAAGGTTCCTTTTGCTTTGATGCATATCGATACCGGTCATAATTTTGCAGAAACAATTGAATTTAGAGATCAATTGATGGAAAAAACAGGAACCCGCATTATTGTGCGTTACGTTCAGGATTCTATTGATCAGGGAAGAGCGGTTGAGGAGACAGGTGTGAATGCAAGTAGAAATAAATTGCAAACGGTAACGCTTCTGGATGGAATTGAAGATTTGAATATTGATTGTGCTATGGGTGGTGGTCGTCGTGATGAGGAAAAAGCCCGAGCAAAAGAACGTTTCTTCTCACACCGAGATGAATTCGGTCAATGGGATCCTAAAAATCAACGTCCTGAATTGTGGAATCTTTTCAACGGAAAGAAAAATATGGGGGAACATTTTAGAGTATTTCCAATTTCAAATTGGACTGAAATGGATGTTTGGCAATATATTTATCTTGAAAATATCGAGATTCCAAATTTATATTTTTCTCATGAGCGGGAAGTGTTTAAAAGAAATGGAACCTTATTGGCAAAGAGTGATTGTATTCCAATGAAGGCGGATGAAGTGATTGAAAAACGAATTGTGCGTTTTAGAACTATTGGTGATGCAACCTGTACAGGTGCGATAGAATCAAAAGCTCACACTTTAGAAGAAATTATCGAGGAAGTTGCAGCAACTCGTACAACAGAACGGGGTACCAGAGCCGATGATAAAAGATCTGAAGCTGCCATGGAAGATAGAAAGAAAGAAGGATATTTTTAATCGAAACATCAGAATAGTTCTTTGGCTTTTTAGCCAGTGATCTAAATTTTATAAGATATGTCAGAAAAATCATCAGGATATTTAGATATGGAGCTTTTACGATTTACCACTGCAGGAAGTGTGGATGATGGTAAAAGTACTCTTATCGGAAGATTATTATACGATAGTAAGGCCATTTTTGAAGATCAAATGGAAGCTATCGAATTAAGTAGCCAGAAAAGAGGTGACGAAGAAGTTGATTTGGCTTTGTTAACGGATGGATTAAGAGCAGAGCGCGAACAGGGAATTACTATTGACGTAGCCTATCGCTATTTCGCAACTCCAAAACGTAAATTTATTATTGCTGATACCCCCGGTCATATTCAATATACCCGAAATATGGTTACCGGAGCATCTACAGCTAATGCAGCATTAATTTTAGTTGATTCACGAAATGGAGTAATTGAACAAACACTTCGTCATTCTTATATCGCAAATCTTTTGCAGATACCTCATATTATTGTTTGTATCAATAAAATGGATTTGGTTGAATATTCTGAGGAAACCTACAATAAAATCAAGGAAGATTATCAGAAGGTTGCCGCCAAGCTTAATATTCAGGATGTTCGCTTTATTCCTATTTCTGCTAAGTTTGGTGATAATGTAGTGGATGAATCCGAGAATATGGATTGGTACACTGGTACAACATTGCTGAATTTATTAGAAACTATCGAGATATTGGATGATAGAAATCAAGAGGATGCTCGTTTTCCTGTTCAGTATGTAATCCGCCCTCAATCAGATAAATATCATGATTATCGAGGATATGCCGGAAGAGTGGCGAGTGGAGTTTTTCATCCAGGAGATAAGGTGAAAGTTTTACCTTCGGGGATAGAATCAAGTGTGAAATCTATTGATACTTTGGATGGTGAATTAGAAATGGCTTTTCCACCTCAATCGGTAACACTTACACTTAGTGATGATATTGATATTTCAAGAGGAGATATGATTGTGGCTGCTGAGAATTCTCCAAGAGTTGAGCAGGATATTGAAGCCATGCTTTGTTGGATGAATGAGCGGGCCATGATGCTGCGAGGTAAATATACCATTAAGCATACTACCAACGAAACACGTTGCATGATTAAGGATGTGAAATTTAAAGTAAATGTGAATACTTTAGAAGAAGTTACTGACGACAAGAATGTTGGTTTAAATGATATTGCTTGTGTATCTTTTAAAGCTGCGAAGTCTTTGTTCGTAGATTCTTATAAAAAGAACAGACTTACGGGAAGCTTTATATTAATTGATGAAGCTACCAACGAAACTGTTGCTGCAGGAATGATTTTATAGATTCTGTATAATATAGAAAAATGGCTGATGCAATTGCGTCAGCCATTTTTTTTGTCTTAAAAGAGACTTTTTTTTGCGCCTCTAAATTCATATTTTTTTGATTAAAATTTAAAACCAAAAGTCATTCGAACCTGATGATTCTTATTGTTTAAAGTTACATTATCAGGACTCGTTGGGTACAATACGAAGTTTTCGTCGTACTGTTTGTACTGATAGGCCATATCAAAAAAGAAATTGTTTTGTTTAAAGCCAAAACCACCGGAATAAGTATTATAGCTTTCGTTAATTTGAGTATTATATGGATTTCCTATATGTGCATATCCTGCACGAAGGCTAAAGTTCGGAGCTACTCTATATTCTCCACCTACTCTTATATTAGCAGTGGATTGATAACTATTCGAAATCTCCTGATTTGTGTTGGTATAGTCTCCATTAGAATTGTCGTCGAATTCGGCAGATGAATAATCAACTAATTCCAAATCGGCACTAATAACACCTTTTTTGCCAAAGGTATAAGCTCCACTAAATATAGCACGTGCAGTGGTTTGTAATTTATAACTCACCCTTGATACAGCTTCGGAATTAAATCCATGGTATGCTTCCCCATCTTCCGGAAAACCATTTGCATTAGCAGTATCGAATTGGGAATCCACAAAAGTATCATATCTGTCATCCAGACTGTAATAGGTTGGAGTATGAAGTGCCAGACCTAAACGTAAATTTTGAGTGGGTTTGTAGATGATACCCAGTTTAAAGTTTACACCAACTCCTGAAGTACGTAGGTATTCTCTGAAAATAAAATCCTGTAAGGAAGTAATATTCCCGGGAACCGAACTTTCCATATATGTTGTGGTGGACTTATAGTAAACATCCTGTATTCCCAACGTAGCTCCGATATATAACTTATGAGAATAATTTGCACCAAATGAAAGCAGATATTCTCCTATATAGCCTTTCTCGTCGATATATTTTTGTTGATCCATACGGTCTCCGTCAAAGAGTACCGACTGATAAAATAGATTATCATCGGGATTGATAAGATAATTATCATAGGCGAGTTTGTCCTCGAACACATACAAATCATCTGGAGCAGTACCATTAGCCATATCAGCCCAATGATCTAAAAGAGATCCTGGCGAATCTAAATTAAAGAGAAAGCCTTGACGGTTAAAGTTTGCAACGCGATTGTAACCTATACCAAAATTGATATTTTGCCAACCTTTTTCCGGTGCAAGTCTGGGAATGTATGTCGAAACAAAACCCACATTTCCTATCGCGAAGCTAGTTTTATTTTCGGAATATCCGGAATTTGTTGACTTTGTGTACTCCACCGACGGAGTAAATGTGAATTCAGAAGTTCTGTAAACTGCAATACCCGCAGGATTTATGCTTAAGCTTGAAAAATCACCTCCGAGAGCACCAAAAGCACCTCCCATCGCTGTAGATCTGGCTGTTCCGCTATAATTTTGTCGGGAATATCGAAGTACATCATCTACCGACTGAGCAGAGGTGATTCCGGAAATCAACAATCCGATGAGAATAAAATAATATCGTTTCATATCTTAAAATTTTATGCAATTAAGAAATTTTGTGTGTTTGATCTCTGGAGTTTGAAGGAAACATCCAGAGATCGTTTATTGGTTTAGACTATTTAGTTCTTGAATTTGGAAGAATAATGATTATTTACCGGATTATCTTCTTCTTGTTTTACTTCCGCTACTTCCAGAGCTTCTTGAACCACTCGATCCACTTGATGATCTGGAACTGCCAGACGATCGGTACGAATTTCCACTTGATCTGGAACTACCTGAAGATCGATAGGAAGTTCCAGATGGTTTTCTGGAAGAATTTTTATAATTAGTTTTTGATCTGGTAGATCCCGATCTATAAACAGGTTTTGAACGTCTGCCAGTATTGCTTTTTACCTTCGAATAAGAGGAACGAGTTCCTGATTTCGAATACTTGGAACTTCTTGTATTAGAAGATCGATTGTAAGAAGGACGGGTTGCAGTTCTAGGTTTATTATAGCTAGGGTAAGAACTTCTTCTGGTATTAGAATAGGAGCTTCGATTATTTTGATTCCCATTATTTCTGGAGTAACTAGTTCTGTTTTGGTTCGAGTAACGAGATCGTGGAGTAGTGATTCCATAGCTCGATCTTCTGGTTGAAGAACTGGTTCCAACCTTACTACGATTATTGTATACACTGCGATTAGAGGAACTATAGCGACTTGCAGCGCGACTTCTTCTTAAGTCATTCGCGTTTGATGGCAAAATTCTTCTGGTACTACTTGCAGTACCCGAGCGTGAAATACCAGAAGCTGATCTTCTTGTGGTTGCAGTTGAAGAAGCATTGGTATTGGATCTTCGGGTTGCAATTGCATTGCTTGAAGTTCCTGTTTTATAACTGTTAGATCTTCTTTTCGCCTGATATCTTTGATCTCCATAGTAAGCACCATGACCATAGTTGTTGTAGTAAGGATATCCATAATATCCGGGATAGCCATAATAATTACCGTAGTATCCGGGATAACCGTAACCATAGCCAAACCCAAATCCAAATCCAAAGGAGAAATCCCATCCCCAGGAATCCCAGTAGCCAAAGTTGATACCACCATAAGGATAACCACGATAATAGTTTCCGTAGGGATAATTATAGGCAAAGTAATTGCCATACCTCATGGTTGAGAAATTATAGGAGTTGTAATAAGGATAGTTGGACCAAGTGGGTGTCCACCATACATTATCACCATCAACATATACATTCCAGTCGGGGTCTCCGGCTAGCCACAATGCTTGGGTGTAGCCACTATTGTCATAATAGCCAAAACCCTGAGGATACATCTCTCTCAATCTCTCTGCTTCTTCCTGATCTCTTTCCGATCCGGTAAAACCTCCTAAATAGTAGCCGGAATCCCCCTTATAAATCAAAGTGTCAACATCCTGAATCGAATCATTGGCAAGTATTTTTGAATATTGCTGTTGAATTTCAGAAAACTCACGAGTATCTTTTGATACATCGTTTAAATTTGGATTGATTTTTGCTAGCGTAGATTTGCTGGCAACAGGAGCTACAGATTGATTTTTATCTACAGCATTTGTATTTTTCTCAAAATTCTGCACAACTAGTGGTGCTTCATTGGGAGTGTAATAAATATCATCCTCGTAGAGATTGGATCCCATGTAGGAAGGTGAACAACCGCTCGCAAAGAGAGCAGTAACTAATAGAATTTTAAAATAGGTTTTCATCGCGTGTCCTCCAATAATGAATTATCTAAGATTATTTTATATTTTTGTATGGAATTTTAACTACCTAAAAAGTAGCAAATACTATACCAAAACAATATATAATGGCAAAAGTTTTAACCAGTAGAAGTGAAAATTATTCGCAATGGTATAACGATCTGGTGATCAAGGCAGATTTAGCAGAAAATTCTGCAGTTCGGGGATGTATGATTATTAAGCCTTACGGTTATGCAATTTGGGAAAAAATACAGGCAATTTTGGATCAAATGTTTAAAGATACAGGGCATCAAAATGCGTATTTCCCACTACTTATTCCCAAATCATTTTTGAGTAAAGAAGCTGATCACGTAGAAGGATTTGCCAAAGAATGTGCGGTTGTAACGCATTACAGATTAAAAAATGATCCCAATGGTAAAGGGGTTATCGTTGATCCGGATGCCAAGTTGGAAGAAGAATTGATTATTCGACCTACATCGGAAACCATCATATGGAATACCTATAAGAATTGGATTCAGTCCTATCGCGATCTTCCTATTCTTTGTAACCAGTGGGCAAATGTGATGCGTTGGGAAATGCGGACCAGATTATTTCTTAGAACAGCTGAATTTCTTTGGCAGGAAGGACATACTGCTCATGCTACTCGTGAGGAAGCACTTCAGGAAACAGAGCAGATGATCAATATTTATGGAGAGTTTGCTGAAAAATATATGGGTATACCCGTCCTTAAAGGACGTAAAACAGAATCGGAACGCTTTGCTGGTGCAATAGATACTTACTGTATTGAAGCATTAATGCAGGATGGAAAAGCACTTCAAGCAGGTACTTCTCACTTTTTGGGACAGAATTTCGCCAAAGCATTCGATGTGAAATTCACTAATAAAGAAGGCAAAGAGGAATATGTTTGGGCTACTTCTTGGGGAGTATCCACTCGTTTGATGGGTGCATTGGTTATGGCTCACTCCGATGATAAGGGTTTGGTATTACCTCCAAAATTAGCTCCTATTCAGGTGGTGATTGTACCTATCTATCGTAAGGCTGAGGAGTTGGAACGTATTGCGGAAAAGATCAATCCTATTGTTGCAAAATTAAAATCATTGGGAGTTTCGGTAAAATTCGATGATAGCGATAACCGTAAACCAGGTTGGAAATTTGCCGAATACGAACTAAAAGGAGTTCCGGTTCGCTTGGCAATGGGAGCTCGCGATTTAGAAAATGAAACCATTGAATTGGCTCGTCGCGATACCTTAACAAAGGAAACGATGCCTGTGGAAGGTGTTGAGGAAGTGATCGTGAAGCTATTAGACGAAATTCAGGAAAGTATTTATAAAAAAGCTTTGGATTTTAGAACTGAAAAGACCACCAAGGTGGATACTTATGAGGAATTTAAAGAATTATTGGAAAGCAAAACCGGATTTTTTCTTGCTCATTGGGACGGTACTGCAGAAACCGAAGAGTTAATTAAAAACGAAACCAAAGCAACCATTCGTTGTATTCCATTCGAACGAGAAGAGGAGGAAGGCGTTTGCATGCTCACAGGAAAACCTTCGAAAGGAAGAGTGGTTTTTGCAAAGGCATATTAGTCTCTAAATTTAAAAGAGAGCTATTTAGACAGTTATCAGAAATTCTGATAACTGTTTTTTTGTATATTTACTTTCCAAATTAAACAACTAAACAATGAATATACTGAATACTAAGGCTGCTATTTTAAGCACGATCAAGGAAAAGTCTGGTTTAAAACAAACCGTTTATCAGAATACGATTGACATTTTTAATGATTTGAGAGTAATATTGAAAGATTTGGTAGAGGAATACAATAAGGAATTACAAACTACCGATCCGAACATGATGCTTACCTATGAGGATAAAGGAGAATTTGAAATTATAATTAAAGTAGCTTCTGACATTTTAATATTTAGTTTACACTCCAATGTATTTCAATTCAACCGCGATCACAATGTTTGGGAGCAAGCTTATGTGAAGGATAATCCTGACAATGCCTATTCCGGTATCATCAATATTTATAATTTTCTGGCAGATTCTTTTAAGTACAGCAGGTTTGATGATTTGGGATATCTGGTTGCAAGGATTTTTATCAATAGAGAGAAGCATTATATTGTGGAAGGCAAAAGGCAGATGGGTTTGCTGCAAACCGATTTATCAGCATGTAAAGCCAATCGCGAAAGCCTGAGGAAAATTGTGGAGACAGCCATTAATTACTCCGTAAATTTCGATTTGCTGACTCCACCTTACGATAATGTTAAGATCATGTCCGTGGCTCAAATGTTTGAGAAAATTCAAAATTCTCGAATCCCGACCGGCAAACGATTAGGATTTCAGTTTAAATCGGATGATGTTTAGTTTTTTTAACATCAGGAATTAGATTTTAGAATAATTTCCAAGTTTCATTTTGTAATATTGTAGCACTTCAATTATAGTTGATCGGTAAGGTTGGCAATAGAAGCTATTATAGTGTACTAAGGGGGAATACCCAATTTATTAATCTAATAGATATAAAATATGAATACGGTTGTTGAGAAATTTTTGCGATACATAAAATTAAATACAGAATCGGATACCGAAACAGGATTAACACCTAGCACACCAGGACAAATGGAATTAGCCCACATTCTGGCAAATGAGCTTAAAGAAATGGGACTTACCGAGGTGGATGTAGATGCAAATGGGTATGTGATGGGTGTTTTACCTTCTAATATCGAGAAGGAAGTACCAACGGTTGGATTTGTATCTCACATGGATACCAGCCCTGATTTTTCGGGACGAAATGTGAATCCTCAATTCATTGAGAATTATCATGGAGAGGATATTGTGCTGAATGAGGCAGAAAATATAGTGATGAAGGTGGCTGATTTTCCCGAATTGACAAAATACAAAGGGCAGACTTTAATTACCACCGATGGCACCACATTGCTAGGTGCTGATGATAAGGCCGGCGTTGCGGAGATCATGACCGCCGTACAGTATTTGACTGAACATCCCGAAATTAAGCATGGATCAGTTCATATTGGATTTACTCCCGATGAGGAAATCGGAAAAGGAGCTGATTTCTTTAATGTGACAAAATTTGGAGCTGACTTTGCTTTCACCTTGGATGGAGGAGAGATTGGAGAGTTACAGTTCGAAAATTTTAATGCAGCATTTGCTAAAGTCACCTTCAAGGGACGGAATGTACATCCAGGAATGGCAAAGAACAAAATGGTTAACTCCATGTTGCTTGCCAATGAATTTATGAGTCGATTGCCAGGTGCAGAAGTACCTGATAAGACGGAGCATTACGAAGGCTTTTATCATTTAATTGCCATGAAAGGAGAGGTGGAGGAATCCTCGTTGCAATATATTATCCGTGATTTCGATAAAAAGGACTTTGAGGAAAGAAAGCAATTGTTCGAATCGCTATGTAAGGAGTTTGATGAAAACTACAAGAATGCAAGTGTTGTTTTGGAAATGACAGACCAGTATTATAACATGCGCGAGAAAATCGAGCCCGTAAAATATATTGTAGATATCGCCGAAGAAGCGATGAAGCAAGTGGGAGTAGATCCTATGGTGATTCCGATTCGTGGGGGAACTGACGGTAGCCGTTTATCCTATATGGGATTGCCTTGCCCTAATATCTTCGCTGGTGGCCATAACTTTCACGGGAGATTTGAATATGTTCCAGTGGAATCGATGAGCAAAGCAGTGGATGTAATCGTTAAGATTGTAGAGCTGATTGCAAAAAGATAAGCATATCAGGATATAATAATTAAAAGGCAGCCGTGGGTTGCCTTTTTTATTTTACACCAATTTTATGGAGACCTAGACTATATTAAAGTTGGAAAAGTAAAGCATAGTCCGGTTACGCTGCATCGCTTTTTTGTGATGATACTCCAAATACTATTATTACTCTCACAATTTGCAACTGCCTTAGTTTATGACGTTCTCCCTTTTAAGAGGAGATGTCCGACAATACAGAAGGGTGCACCAAGTGCTCGCGCTAAAATATAGCTGTCATTGTGAGCGCAGCGTAGCAATCTGTTCGAAACTTGCTTAACGAATAAAGAAAAAAAACAACTAGCAACGGATTGTCGCAGTCGCTTGCAGTTCCTTCACAATGACAGCTGATTTTGAGGCATGGAGCTGTGGTAATCTGTTTCTCCAAAGCTGACCTAACGAGTGCAGCGTGGTAATCTGTACGAACATTAATAAATCCAAAAACAATTGCAATTAGCTTAGCATTTATAGAGCCTGAAAGGCTCTAATCCTACAGCCCGGGATAAAGGAGCATTTTGCGACTGCCATCCCGGGATGAGGAATCTCACATAAATCGTCGCGCACACTTCGCTTAATCAGAGGTAATCGGATTCTTCGCGACGGAATAGGGATTCTGTTCAGAGATAGGAGTGCAATTTGCAACTATGCTTATTTGCGGCGTTTTCCCATTCCAGGTAAGAACGCTGCGTTGACTTCACCGATCAACTGTTCCTCCTCACGAAAATACGCTTCCGTGACAGGCAAGAGCTTATCCGTGACAGATTTTTTTTGTCCCGCATCAAACTTTTGGTTTTCTGCGTCACAGGTCTCTTGTTCTGCATCAACCGGAAGTTCTTCACTATGAAGTTGAAGACCAAATCTGTGAAGTTGAAGGCTCTCCTCTTGAAGTTGAAGGCTTGTTTCTTGAAGTTGAAAGCCAAATCTGTGAAGTTGAAACCTTTTCTTATGAAGTTGAAGGTCATTCCTTTGATGCAGAAGGAAAAAATCATGAGGTGGAAGAATAGGCAAGGGCAAAGGAGAGTGATAGAGGAGAAAAGGAAGCATGATATGAGCATGTAAATTTAATCGATAAAGTTACACTCGGTGGAAGGTTTAAATTTACTTGCGGCTTCCATGTGACTGTAATAAGAAAATTGTGAACACATAAAAAAAAGGGAATTTTTTAAGTTCCCTTTTGTATGGCAATAGTCAATTGCCTGAAGTTAAAATAGTAGTCCTAATCCGAAATTTGTTGTTTATTATATTCTGCATTCATCTTTTTTTGCTTGCGATATTCCTGCTGTCGTTCGCGATGGTATTTGCTGGCATATGCTTGTAGTTTTTTGAGATCTTTTCGGAAAACAAACTTACCATAGCTACGAATTTCATCTATTGCTTTTTTTGTTAAGGTGTAAGCCTTGTCTCTGATGATTTTTAGCTCATCATCGAAATACATACGACCATTAATATCACCTAATAAAGTTCCCATGCGGTCGGCCATTTCGGCTGCTTTGTCGCAAAGGGTAATATCGAAACCAATAGCTACCAATGGCGCAGGATTGTCTTTTCCCAATACCGATAAACTTGCCATATCCTGAATGGTATCGGCTCGGGAATTACCCTCTTTTATGGTTTTTAACTTATTTAACAGATTCTCGTTTGCCCGATAGGCAAACTCCATATTGTCTATCAAGTCTTCTTTTAAATTATACATTTCCGGGGCTTCAGCATTCCAGGTTTCTACTGCGTTTTCCTTATCGGTATTTTTAGTTTCCCAATTCGATTGAGCTGCCCGAAGCGCACCGGTATAAGCTAACAATTTATCTAGTGCTTCGGCTTTTAATCCATACGGACTAAGTAGCGGCAGGTCGATACTTGCGCGAGTATGAATATCCTCGGCCTCGTCAATAAACACCTTATAAGGCATGTTGCAAAAGAGTATCTCCTCATTTGATACTGTTTTAATTTCGTCATTTAATTCTATTAAATTTTGTTGGTCAGACATAGTTCTGATTTTTTAAATTGGTTTGTACCATCTCCATCACCAATCTCTCTGCACAAAAATTATTTTTATTCTAATGTCCCGGCCGAGACTTTTTACTTTCGTGTTTTGCATTACTGCAATGTTAAAAACAAATCGAATTTAGAAAAAATAAATCAAGTTATAAAAGTATTTTATGAAAAAAATAAAATAAAGAAGATAAAATTATGTAGATAAATCTTTGGCATGACTATATACCATGCGGATTTCAGGGGAATGAAAAAAATAGTTTCATAAGATATTTTGATGGTAAAGTATTGGTTTTGTTTTCCCGATAGAATAGAATGATGTAATTTGCATCAATATGCTGAAAAACATACTGAAAGCATTGATCGTGTAAATAAAACTAAAAAACGAAGCATTATGGCTTTTGTAGGAGATTCTTTTATGTTGCAGTATTTAATTTCACCCAATTACTTATTGTATTTACTTATTTTACTTGCTGTTGTTTAAGCTCTTTAAAAATATATGATTACATTAGTTGGAGCTTAAAAAATTGTATATGATTAACTCTTAAAATATGATCTTCAAATTAACCTGTAAATTATTCATTGGACTTGTATTCATCGCATGTGTGGCTTGTGAAAAAGACAATCCGGATAGGCCTGCAAATCCGCTTAACGGAAAAACAAGCGCAATTTTTAATCCGGATAAAAGCTATGGTTCTGTTACCGATATAGACGGGAACGAATACAAAACCATTGTAATTGGAGACCAAACATGGATGGCCGAGAACCTGCGAACCACCCGATATCGAAATGGAGAATATATTCCTAATGTTTTAGATAATGAGGAATGGGCAGCATTAACGAATGGTGCTTATTGTACTTACAACAACACTAGCAGTCTGGATACCATAGCTACCTATGGTCTGTTGTATAATTGGTATGCAGTAGCAGATGAGCGTAAGATTGCCCCTAAAGGCTGGCGTGTTCCTACTATTAATGACTGGGATATATTAATTAATCAGCTAGGTGGCGATACCATAGCTAGCTATAAGATGAAAGAAGTTGGTGATTTACATTGGGATGACCTATCCGAATCGGATAATAGTAGTGGCTTTACTGCATTGCCTGGCGGATTCCGTTACCTTGCCAATGCTTCAGAGAATGTAGGATTTTATTGTGTTTGGTGGGCAATGCCTGAATATAATGAAACTTCTGCAGGTTTTCTGTTTCTTTTTTGTTGGGATTCAACTGTATCTAGGGGTATTAACTATAAAAAAAATGGATTTTCCGTTCGTTGCATAAAAGAATGAACAGTATTAATCGAGAAACGATAAAAGCTTTGCGAATAATTAACCCTAAACATTTAAAATATGATCTTCAAATTAACCTGTAAATTATTCATTGGACTTGTATTCATCGCATGTGTAGCTTGTGAAAAAGACAATCCGGACAGGCCTGCAAATCCGCTTAACGGAAAAACAAGCGCAATTTTTAATCCGGATAAAAGCTATGGTTCTGTTACCGATATAGACGGGAACGAATACAAAACCATTGTAATTGGCAATCAAACATGGATGGCCGAGAACCTGCGAACCACCCGATATCGAAATGGAGAATATATCCCTAATGTTTTAGATAATGAGGAGTGGGCAGCATTAACGAGTGGTGCTTATTGTACTTACAACAACACCAGTAGCTTAGATACCATAGCTACCTATGGTCTGTTGTATAATTGGTATGCAGTAGCCGATGAGCGTAAGATTGCCCCTAAAGGCTGGCGTGTTCCTACTATTAACGACTGGGATATATTAATTAATCAGCTAGGTGGCGATACCATAGCTAGCTATAAGATGAAAGAAGTTGGTGATTTACATTGGGATGACCTATCCGAATCGGATAATAGCAGTGGCTTTACTGCATTGCCTGGCGGAAGACGCTATTTAGATAAAAATTCAAATAAGTTGGGATATTATGGTGATTGGTGGGCAATGCCTGAATATAATGAAACTTCTGCAGGTTTTCTGTTTCTTTTTTGTTGGGATTCAACTGTATCTAGGGGTATTAACTATAAAAAAAATGGATATTCTGTCCGTTGCATTAAAAATTAATTAACACATAATTACATAAATCACATGAAACGAGCATGTAAATTTAATAGCTAAAATTACACCTAGTGGAAGATTTAAATTTATTTGCGGATTTCATGTGGACTTAATCAGAAAATTATAACATATGACAACTAAAATTTCCACCCTGTTATGCTTACTATTCAGCGGTATTGGAGTTTATTATCCCAATGGTAATAAAACACAACGAATAGGCATAGTCCCAGATATTGAAGTAAAACAGACTATTGCCGGAATAAGACAACATAAAGATGAAGTTCTTGACAAAGCCATTGAAGTATTAACAAAAGAATAAGGGTTTGTAATATTTCGAATATTGTTAATGCTGTTTTTAGTTTCAAAGCCTATACAGCTCTAATATTTATAGTAGCAAGCACTCTGCCATGCCTAATTCAATTTTTTGTTATGTGCAATATTATAAATGGCTCAAATTATATTCTTAAAACTATATTACAAATGAAATCAATACTATTAGGATTTATTCTAATTCACTTATCATCAATACTATTTGGACAAACAGAATATTTAGAGGTTATAAATGTAGATAGCAAAGCTAATACATCAGAAATATTTTCTGTTAGGAAAGATCAAAATAAAATTAAAGAAGGAAAGTATATTTCCAATTATAAAGGGAAAATACAAATTAAAGGTCAATATTATATTTCTAGAGGAGTCAGATATCCTGAAACTTGTTTAAATAACGGAATAAAAGGAAAAGTTTATGTAAGCTTTGTCGTTAATAAAGAAGGTAGATTAGAGGATGCTAAGATCGAAAAGTCTGTTCATCCTCTAATAGATCAGGAATCTTCTAGAGTAGTTAAATCATCACCACTTTGGACTCCTGCAATTTTTATCAAAAATACCAGTTAAGGTAAGTTATACTGTTCCAATTAATTTTGACTTCAGGTAATATTGCCGTTTTGCTAGTGTTTGAAGTTAATCCTTATGGGAATGATTTTTCTTTAATCGTGTAGGGTTTAGTGTATTTCTATTTGTGAGAATCAATTATATCATAATTCAAAAGAATATAAAGTCTGTTGACATTCAGAATTCAAAATATAACTAATAATAACATCCTATAAAAATCGTAAGTTAGTGACGAATTTATAGAGCTATTCCTTAATAATAATTTAAAAAGAAATTAAAAATGAGAAAAATAAGTTTACTAATTATAGGACTATCTTTCATGTTATCCTGTAATTCTCAAAAAAATTGTAAAACGATAGATTGGGATTCAGATCTGGATTTTATGTCAAATGCACTGCCCCAAAAACATTACAATCTATTCGCAGTGAAGAGCCAAAAGGAATACCTGGAAGGAATAGAGAAAATCAGAAAAAACAAAAATGAGCTATCCGACTTTGAAATGGCCATGAGTTTGCAGCAATTGGTTGCGAGTTTTGGTGATTCTCATACTCATGTGAGATGGGGAAAACTGATTGACAAGAAGCAGTTTTTACCATTGCATTTGTATTGGTTTAAGGATGGTATGTACATTCTGCATACAACCGATAAATATAAGAGCCTTTTAGGACAACAATTGTTGTCAATTAATCACATCCCCGTTGATGACATTGCTGATAGTTTAAGTACTTTGATTACAGTTGACAATCAGGCATTAGTTAAAAATGCTATTCCTCACCTATTGCCTTCAGTTCAAGTATTAAAGTATTTTGGTATTGCAGAAAGCAAAAAAATTGAATTGGAATTAAAAGATGATAATGGACAAATAAAATTTCAGTGGATAGAACCAGCAGAAATGAATAGCAAAAATCGAATAGGATTTCAACCTGATTCATTAGCTCTTTGCTATAGAAATAAGAGAATCTTTTTCATTGATTACTATCAAGCAAGGGAGAAGCTATTTTATTTGCAATACAATAAATGTTGGGGACGCGAATGTGAAATGAAGTTTGGCAGGAAAAAAGCAGATAAATTGCCTTCATTTGAAGATTTCGGAAAACATGTATTTACTATTCTGAAAAATGAACCCGTGGATAAGCTTGTATTTGATATTCGTTTGAATGGGGGAGGAAGTTCTGAACAAGGAACCGCATTAATTGAGAAGATTGCTAAGTATGCTAAAAAGAATCCTGATCTGAAATTGTATGTTGTCTTAGGTCGAAAAACTTTTTCATCCGCCATTATAAATGCGATGGATTTTAAAAGGTTGACCAATGCTGTTTTTGTGGGAGAAGAAACAGGAGGGAAGCCAAATCATTTTGGGGAGGTAAGGGGTTTTAAGCTTCCTCATTCAGGTATTGAGGTGCTTTACTCCACAAAATATTTTAAAGAAACAGATGAAGTGATGAATTCTTTGCAACCAGATATCCAAATAGAAACAAGCTTTGAAGATTACAAGAAGGGGACTGATCCCGTTTATGATTGGATAAAAAAGAATAATAAAATTATGGCGAGCAAGCAGAAGTAAGATCAGGAAATCCAATTATAAATTAGGGATTTATTTTGTTTGCTGATGTTGAAAATCCTCCTGTTTTAGTAGAAACAGTGATTGAAATAATACCACTATACTTTTTGGTTTCAGGCTTAAAAAAGTAAGAGACAAATATGTATTGCAGAAAACAATATAATTGTAGGAATACTACTTTTGTTAATGAAAAAATCCTGCTCAACCTAGGTTCAGCAGGATTTTTTGCTTGTTATAAACTAATAAAAACTAACTATTGTTTCAATATTTTCTTACTTAGGCGCGAACCATCTTCCAATTCAAATACCAGAATATACATTCCATTCTTCAGTGCGTTCATATTCAGATTTACCGAATTATTGGGCGTTTGCACAGCAAGAACTGCTCTTCCTGATAGATCGAACAATTGAATTTGCTTCACCTGATTCAAATTCTCCAAATAAAGAATATCGCGAACCGGATTTGGATAAAATCGCAATTGCTGATTTAAAACATCGTCGATGCCGGTAGAGTAGGCGATCTCATCGCTATAAGCGCTGTAAACTTTTTGGCCTTGAAGCAATTCCCCCGTTTGTGCAACAGGAGTTACCGCAAAACGGATGAAGTTACCACGATCGGCCCGAGCCAAAGTATAGCTTAAACTCTATTATACAGAATCCATCCAAAAATGGATGTCAATACCATTACATATGTAATTAGCACATAAATCCATTTTCCTCCAAATTTCGGGGTTGGTACAGAGGATAAATTAAATGCCGATAGAATCATTAAGATTATATAAATAAGTATTGAAAAAGCAGTCTGCGTGAAGAAACTTTCAAATAAAAAGGCAAAAGCCAGGATTAGAACATTATTATCAAGTGAAAGTCCCTTATATGTTTTACTATCAATAAGGCCATAAACATTAAAATAACTCAACCGAATAGCGCTGGATGCAACAATTACAAATGCTCCGGGAATAAACCAGACATTATAATTTCCATAGCTTAAAAGGAGAATTGCGGGTAGTATTCCAAAACTTACAATATCTATTATGGAGTCGAGTTGACTTCCGAACACACCCTGTACTTTGGTTCTGTTTTTTAATTTTCGTGCTATAATTCCATCGTACCAATCGAATAATACTGCCCATAATATGCCAATGATGGATGCTGGAAAATTTCCTTCTATTGCAAAATATATCGCTAATACAGCACACAATAATCCCAAAAGAGAACAAATATTTGGTAAATCTTTGGCAAAGGCAAGCATGCCTGCCTGTTGTTTGTTATTCATAGGATTCACTTTTTAAATACATTACATCTTTCAAAGCTTCAATAAGTTTACTGTTTTCCTTATTGGTACGACTTGCAATTCGAATATATCGGGTTGCATCGGGTTGTGTTTTCCCAGCACTATCCTTAATGTATATGTTGTGCTTAATAAATAAACGTTTTGTGATTTCAGGTCCACTTAAAGCAGTATCAGGTAAACGGCAAAAAATATAGTTGGCATCGGGTTTAAAAACGGTCATTCCTTCAATTGCACAGAGTTTTTCATAGAACATATCCCGGTCTGATTTAACCAATTCGCAGCTAGCTTCAAATTCCTTTTTATAACTTGGTAATATTCGTAGAAATTCTTCGGCAAATCCATTAATGTTCCAAATATGAATTCCGTTTCGAACCTCCTTGGCAAATTCCCGGTTAGCAGTTAATAGATATCCAATTCTGAGGCCGCATATTCCATAGGCTTTACTCATGCTTTTTAATATAGCCATATTTGGATATTTGACCATGTCTTGTTCCATGCTTATTTGCTCTTTGTTATCCGCAAAATTAAGAAAAGATTCATCAATAATGAGCATGCAATTGTGTCCCTCCAGCTGTTGTGCCAAGCGTATTAAATCGGCTTTTGGTACCAAAATCGAAGTAGGATTATTGGGACTTACCACCACAGCAATATCGGCTCCAACTTTTATGGCCTCCGCTGCAAATTTATCTACATCGAGTTGAAAGGATGGAAATTCGAGAGGGAATTCTACCACATGTCCATCGGGTGCTGCATTGGCATATTCATTAAATGAGGGAACAGGAATAATTATCTTTTTTGCTAATTGTCCTGAAATTATTTTAATGATTTCGGCAGCGCCATTTCCAACAACTATTCTGTCTGCTGGTTGCGCTATTATTTCCCCAATAAGTTCTGCAAGTGCATCTTGTGCCATAGGGTAATTCAATACTAAATTATGAATGTTGTCCTTAAGATGTGTAAACACAGCTTTGGGTGGAAAATAAAGATTATATAGGTAGGCATGGTCAGTAAAATTATGTCGATAATAGCCGCCATGTTGTTTTGATATGTATTCGTATTTCTCAGCTTGTGTTTTATATTTATTGTCCATTGTATATGTATTTATCATTTATTCTAAAACCACTATGCATTTGCCATAGTACGCTTAGGCTGTATTTTCAATTCTATTGGGAAAAGTTTTTCTGCTTCGGCCAAATCATGAATTGTATCAATTTCATACCATGGTTTATGGTCAAATAAAACCGATTCAAATGATAAACTTTTATTATCAATCATTTCAGAAAAAACGGTTTCATAATAACAGTTAACATTGCCTTCAGAAATATATGCGTTAAGTCTTTTAACAATTGCCTGCCATGATGAAAGCGAAAAACTGTAAATATTAACTGTTTTATAACGAATATCAGAATAGGTATCGGTGGTTCCTTCATGAAACTGAGTAACCTGATTCTGTTTGTTAACCGAAACGGTGGTTCCATTAAGCCAGGGTTGCATTTTAGCAATGGCCATTTTATCAGGGAAAACCATTTCATCGAGCAAGGATGTATTTAAAACCAAATCGCTTTCAAATAGAACAAAAGGCTCATTTATGATATTACGAGCCATCCAAAGAGAATAAATATTGTTTGTGCTTCGGTATAGAGGGCTATTTATGTATTCAATGGTTAAGTTTCCAGAATGACTACCAAGAAAATCCATGATGCATTCTTTTTCATAGCCTGTAACAATTACAAGTCGGGTAAATCCTTGTTTTTTTAAATTAATGATCAGTCTCTCAAGAATTGACTTTTCATTGACAAGAGTAAGGCATTTGGGTGAGCTTTTTGTTAAAGGAAATAGACGACTGCCTGTTCCAGCGGCAAGAAGTAATGCTGTGGAAATACGATTGTCACCATGATATTCGTCTGAATTAATATTCATACTTTAATTCATTTGGTGTCATCAAAAAAAACGTAAACACTCGATTAAAAGCACTTAGGCGTACTAATTATTAGTACTTTGATGCTTTGGACTAGTTGCTGATAATTTAACTATAAGTATGAGGTCTACTAATGCATAACTCAACTATAAGAATGAAGTCTGTTAATGCGGTAGTAGTTTGCTTTAGAAGCTTATCAACAAAAATGATAGTAAATATATTGATATCAAAAAAAATGTAATCCGTTCGCAAAGATACTCTAAAATTTCAGGTTTTACTAATGGCGTGTCATCCTTATTTTATTTGGACTGATTTTATAAATAGCACAAACAGATAACATAAACCTATATTTCATGGCAGATATATTTATAAGGTAAAAAAGAAAGGTCAAAAACATAACATTACATCATAAACGTAAGGGCGTTATTGGGGGACGGAATTTGTGCAAGAATTTAGGCCCGTAAAATCTATGATTTGACTCTGTACCAACTTGAATGGTTGGTGTTCTAAAATCCTTTAGATTTCCTCTTTTCACCTGTTAGAATTATAAAAAAAAATCCTGCTAAACTTTGGTTTAGCAGGATTTTTTGCTTGTTATAAACTAAAAAAACTAACTATTGTTTCATTATTTTTTTGCTTAAGTGGGAACCATCTTCCAATTCAAATACCAGAATATACATTCCGGTCTTTAAGCTATTCATATCCAGGTTTACGGTAGTATTAGGTGTTTGTACGGCAAGTACTGCTCTTCCTGATAGATCGAACAATTGAATTTGTTTTACTTGGTTCAAATTCTCCAAATAAAGAATATCATGAACCGGATTTGGATAAAATCGCAATTGTTGATTTAAAACATCGTCGATACCGGTAGAGTAGGCGATCTCATCGCTATAAGTACCATAAACCGTACGACCTTGAACCAAAACACCAGTCTGTGCTACAGGAGTTACCGCAAAACGGATGAAGTTACCACGATCGGCCCGAGCCAAAGTATAGCTTAAACTATTTGCGCCATCGATGGCTGTTGCGTTGGTGCCATTTGCATCATCTGCTCTGTACCATTGATAAATCGAACTGCCTTCCGCATCGGAATTGGCATCGGAATAGGTGTAAGTAGCCGTTAAGCTTTCATCTTCGCGGAAAATACCGCTGACGCTGATATTTGAAGCTACAGGTGCTGCGATAACAGCAGGTGCGCTCAAAGCTTTGCTTGTGTAAATATGATACTCTCCCGGAGCAAGGCTTACATTCGCATTCACATCCGTTACATTTACTGCATCACCACTAAAGTAATCGTACCAAGTTCCTGTTTTGCTGTAGTTGGGAGAAATTGCCCCTGCAATTACATCGAAGTTGCCAATGATACGAACATCCATATCATTACTGTTGATTTCGATACGCTTTAAAGCTTTATCCGTAATTAATGAAAAGTCGGAAGACTCTATTGCTGCTTGTTCTTTTTTCAATTTTATAAGTGCCTGAAATACCTGGTAAAGTCTTTCGCGGTTCGGGTTATCCTGATAATCCCAGTGAATGGGTTTTCTGCCTACTCGTCCGTTTTCATCTATAGAAACATCGTAGCCTAGCTCTTCAAACTGCCAGATCATTTTGGGTCCGGGTACGGTAAAGAAAAAAGCTGCTGCTGCTTCTACTCTCGAAAGGGCAGTATTTAAGTCTTTCACATTATAATCTCCATCCGAATTTCCAAATTCCAGATTCTTGAACATCAATCGCTCTTCATCATGACTCTCCATGTAGTTCACAATTTGAGGAGCATTCCATCCTCTGTTTTTCCAGGAAGTCCAGCTAAAATTGGAGGTGAATCCCATGGTAGCTTCATTATAATCATGATTGGCATTTCCCCAAAGTAGAATATTATGAGCTGCCAATTCTTTTTCCTCGGTATTATCCGAAAGGTGTTCGAAAATTACTTTGGCATTTGGTTTTACATTCCAGATTTGGTCTGCCATACGTTCCAATAAACTGATTCGAGCTGTATCTCTTTTACTTCCCCACGGATCGGTGCTATTACTATGAACGGTATTGGAGAATCCTTTGGTAAAGTCGAAGCGGAATCCGTCGATATGGTATTCGTTCATCCAGTAAGCATTAATTCTGTCGACCAACTTTTGGGTGGCTGCACTTTCGTGATTAAAATCGTATCCCCACTGTGCATCGGGATTTTCGAAATTACTGTGCTGGTTATACCAAGGATTATCGGCAGTAGGATTGGTTCCATCGAAATACATGCGCAGGAAGGGCGATTGTCCGAAAGAATGGTTTAAAACCATATCCATGAAAACAGCAATTCCTCTTTTGTGGCATTCGTTGATGAATGTTTTGTAGTCGTCTTTTGTTCCGTAAGCTTTATCAGGCGCGAAGTAGAAGGAGGGATTGTATCCCCACGAATCGTTTCCTTCAAATTCGTTGAATGGCATTAATTCAATGGCATTTACTCCCAATCGCTGCAAATAGTTTAAGGTATCTTTTACTGTTTTGATATTGCCTGCAGCTGTAAAATCTCTCACATGCAGTTCGTAAACTACCAAATCATTTTTTGCAGGAGTACTAAATGAGGCATCTGTCCATGTGAAATTACTTTGTGCGGTTTGAAAAACACTGGCAATTTCGGTGGTTTTATCTGCCGGATAAGGCATTAGGTTGGGATAGGTACTGGTAGATATATACTGATCGTTCCATGGATCAAGCAACTTATCTGCATAAGGATCGGCAATTTTAATAGCTCCGTCGATGATATACTGAAAGGCATATTCCTGTCCCGGAGTAAGATTGTTGATCGAAATCCAAAAGTGATCGCCATCTTTTTTCATTTGGTACGTGTTGTCGATTTCCCAATTATTGAAATCACCAATGACGTATATAAAGTTTTTATGGGGTGCGTATAGCGATAAATCAACGGTAGTATCATCAATATAGTTGATTCCCTCTATTAATCCTGCTGGCATTGTCTCGCTTACTACATTTTCACGTACAAAGAAATGGGTCGTATCCCGGGCTTCGGTAGTACCAGATGTTGCAACTGCTATTAATTCGTGTGTTCCGGCAATAGCAGTCTGTATTGTAGTAGCTATTTCGGATGTGGTAGTGGTGTTGTTTTGAACTCCATCCAGGTATAAGGTGAGATTATCGTTACCACTTGCATTCACCTGAACGCTGAGTACCTCATTTTTCTGAATCATTTTATTATTGGCAGGAGATGCAAAGCTTACATTTAATCCGCCTTCGCTTACATCTGCAAAAATGTCTTTTCCGCCATCGTCTTTTCCTTCTAAAGTTTTATCAGCACTTCGAAAGACGAAAGCCATTTTTAATATTTTTTCACCTGTGGGTACGCCGTAATAGTCACGGATATTAGGAGTGATGGCAAGCTGCCATTTGTTGTTTCCCAGAGAAGTCAGCTTGTATTTTGCACTGTTATCGCCCCAGGTAGGAGCATATTTCCAGTCACTTTCGGAGGTGCTTTTATCTGTAATAACTCCGGTATGTGCATAAACATCACCGGTATAATCTTTTAATCCGGCAGTACCTAAAGCAGCATCAAAAGTGATGGTGACTTCTTTATCCTCGGTTGGGAAGGTTGGGTTGGTAGTAATGATTTGCCCGATACTAATTCCAGGAAGGAACAGTAGTATAAAAAGGAGGGATGTGTACAGTTTCTTCATAATAATTTTGGTAATAGATGTAATGCTGGCAAAAATTATAATTCTACTTGAGTGTTTTAAAATTAGAGATAGAAATAAAGCATGAGGTCGAAACCCCATGCTTTATATTTTTATTATAAAACTACTGAGCTATAGTCCCAGTCATTGCTTTAAAGTTAAGATCAATGGTTGTTTCAAGAGCTGCAACAGAAACTCTTGTTTGATCACCACCATTTCCTCTAGGAACAATAGCGCCATCCAGAACCATGAATTCTGTTCTCCACCAATCACCAGCAGGGAAATATGGATGAGCAACAAACATTCTTAATTCAGCAGCAGCTAATGTTTTGGTAATGGTAAGCTTCTCGTTAGCATTATCAACTGTGAATATGTTCGCTGCATCTTCATTACCCCAGCTTCCAACTGCATCACCAGTTAAATATACTGTTGGTTCAACAACCGATATTTTGTCTGTATCAAGGTCAACCACTACAATATAATAACCTGCAGTTCCAGGAACAGAAATGTTATTTCCTCCTTTGGTATATTCACCACCGGCAGGATAAGCATCTTCTGCAGAACCAAAGTTGATTCCAGTATCCCAAGATTTTTCAGAAGCCATTTTAAATCCACCTGTAGCATTCATCCAAACGATTTTCCAAAATTGATTTGGAGTACCATTAACGGGAACCATTGGTAAATCTGTATTGTTCCAATCCCAGTCACCTACACCGTCACCAATCAAGTATAGAGCGGCAGGATATTTAGGAGCAGGATCTGCTATAACAATTTTTTTAGCATCCCCATTTGTAGCATCAATAGTAATTGTGATGTCAAAAGCACCTTTTTCAGTTACAGTAATGTTTCCGCCATCGTCAGCAACCTTAGCGGAGCTGTTGGCAATATCAATCTTATCAAAACCAGCAGCGAAATTAATACCGTTTACACCAGCTTCACCATTTTTTGTTCTTAATTTGAAACCTTGGTTCGCTTCCAAAACAATTCCTGTCCATGTCCAGGTATATACACCTGCAGCAGCAGTTGGAACTGCACCATTGTCAGCTAAGAGAACATTTCCCCAGGCCCAAGAGCTTCCATCAGCAGTTGCATCGGCATTGTCAGCACTTACTCCGTCACCAACAGCATCCAATTCAACACCAGTCCAATCGGTATTGTCCGAAGCAGCATTTTGAACAATAGAGAAAGTATTACCGGAAACACTCAAGGTAAGGGTGTAATTTCCACCATTAGTCTGAATGTTGGAACCATCTTGTTTAAGAGCTACATTAGCTTCTTCTTCAATTACTCTACTATCACCAGATAAACCAAGGTTCACAGCCCAAGGGTTGCTTGAATCAATTTTTGGAGCTCTAAATTTGAATTCTCCTGGTTTAAGATCCAAAGTAATGTTGTAGGTATCAGTTGTTTTGTCGTAGGACATGTACTGATCATTTTCAGGATTCCATCCACCAACAGCACTACCAATCACACTGTAAGGCTCTACATCAAAATAGGTAGTTACAGTCATTGAAATAGCCTCTGATGCTAAGTAGTTACTTGCAACAACTCGAAGACTAATGTCATATGATTGTCCATCTTCATATCCTGCTGCCAGTAGTGCTTTATTCATGTCTGAAACAGAAAGAGAATAAGGAGAAGTAATACCGGTAGCAATAGTTTTGTGACCGGCAAAATCACCACCTTGAACATCAACTTCTAAAGCGTATTGAACTGCAACATCCAGTTTGAAATCAGCATCAGTCCACTCAAATGTACCAAACTGGTCATTTTCATTAATCTTGGATAGTACAATTGTACTTCCATCTATTGCAGATGTTAATACAGGAACAATAGCATCGTTAGGAACCATTACTTCAATATCATCAGTACAACTAAATGTAAAGAAGAGTCCTGTTATTAACAGAAATAGTATATTTAATTTTTTCATCATAGATTCATTTTATTAATAACCATCATTTTGGATTAGATTTGGATTTGCCAACAAGTCATTTGATGGAATTGGGTATAAATCTCTATAGGATTCTGAAGCAGAACCTGTTTGATTGTTTCCTTTCCATGTCCATAGATAATCGCCTCCGGTAAATTTACCGAAACGGATTAAGTCGGTACGTCTGTGACACTCCCAATAAAGTTCACGTGCTCTTTCATTAAGAAGAAAGTCAAGGGTTAAATCACCAGCAGTAATATCACCGGAATTGTCACCATAAGCTCTTTCTCTGATTTGATTTACATATCCAACTGCAGTAGCAACATCACCACCAGCACCACCTCTTACAACTGATTCAGCATACATTAGGTAAGCATCAGAAAGACGGAATACAGGGAAATCAGTACTTACAAAAGCAGGGTGAGCATTTGGAGCTTCACTACCATCAGCCTTAAGATTCTTAAATTTAGTAACACCGATACCATTGGTGAAGGTTCCAACATTAGTTACTTCCCATTGCCAGTTGTCTGGATTGAAATAGAACATACCACGTGTATCTGCACCCACAAATTCAGGAGCTGCAGCACTAAAGTCACTTTCTGTAATATTGAACTTAGAAACTAATTCCTTGATAGTACGGATTCCTCCCCAACCACCATCAATTCCATTTAATGGCATTCCTCCACCGTTAGAAGCATGAAGAACAAATGTCATACCTCCATATTGTTGAGTGTTCAAACCATCAAAAGTAATTGGGAAAATGATTTCAGGACT
Source organism: Ancylomarina longa (assembly GCF_003996985.1). GTDB lineage: Bacteria > Bacteroidota > Bacteroidia > Bacteroidales > Marinifilaceae > Ancylomarina_A > Ancylomarina_A longa. The sequence goes on along the minus strand of NZ_RJJX01000002.1, from coordinate 197,090 downwards.
TGTGTCATTGTCGGCACTAAACATTCTTTTGTAATTTGGATCAAAAGTATATCCGCCTTCATTAATCACCTTATTCAAATAAGTTAATGCGTCAGTATTTCGATCAACACCGGTGTAAACAGTTGAATTTTGGTAAAGTTTTGCAAGTAGCATCCAAGCAGAAACACGATCGACACGTCCATATTCGTTTGTTTTAGGTTCTGCAAGTTTGGTTGAAAGATCTATTAACTCTTTTTCCACATAAGTAAATAAGTCTGCACGAGAAATTCTTTCAGGAGAAAATGCCCCTGGAAGATCGTCTTCTGTAACAAAAGGAACATTTCCAAACATGTCAATTGCATGCCAATAGGAGAATGCTCTTAAGAATCTGGCTTCTGCCTGATAGTTTTCCAATTCTGTTTTGAAAGTACCTGAAGCATTTGCTATTGCAGCGTTTGTTGTTCTAATGAATTCGTTAGCTGTAGTTACAGTATAAAAAATTCTGGAATAAAGAGCAGCAATAAATACATCATTAGGAGCCCAGGTTTGCCAGTGAAAGTTTTTGATAGTAGCATCGTCCCAAGCCATTATTGCTTCGTCGGTTGGAAGTTCTTGTAATCCCCAATACTGACGTAGATAGTTACCAAAGTTTTCGTCGATACCTTGTATATCAGGAGCACCGCCGCCGCCGCCAACTTGTCCGCTGATTGCATAGGTTGCGTATATCTTTGCAAGAGCTTCTTTATAGGATGCTTCATCCTTAAAAACATTAGTAGCCGTTGCTTCATTGGGGTCGATAGGTTGAACCTCCAAATCATTAGTACATGCTGAAAATGATAAAATCGCAGCAAGTACAAATATCATATAAAATTTTAATCTTTTCATATTTAATTTATTTGTAGGTTTTTAGAAATTAAGATTTACGCCAAGCATAAATGTACGTGGACGAGGATAGATATTGTTATCAATACCACCGTCAACCTCTGGATCTAAACCTGAATAGTCTGTAATTACAAATGCATTTTGAACAGTTGCAGAGATACGACCAGAAATTTTGTGAGCCATAATCTTATCAAAACTATATCCTAAAGTAATGTTATCCATTCTAAAGAAAGATGCATTTTCCAAGTAGAAATCTGACCAGTACTGAGCTGTAGTAAAATTAGTTTTTAGTACAGATTTTGGTAGGTTAGCCAAATATCCTGATTGGTTGTATAAGTTTTGATATAATGCGCGATTTGAATCGTTGTTATTATACACGTAATTATCCAAACTTAGACGACCAGCAAATGAGAAATCCCAGTTCTTATAAGAGAACTTAGAAGTAATACCAATTAAATAATCCGGAGTTGGATTTTTCATTAGATATTTGTTGTCGTTATTACCAGCTACATTACCACCTAATTTAGTTTTGTCATTATATAATCCTTCAATAGGCATGCCATTTTGGTCATAAACTTGTTTAAATAAGTAGAATGTGTTTGCTGAGTGTCCAACAGTATTAAACATTACATTATTTCCAACACCACCAGAAATTCCACCTAAATCATAACCTGAGTTATTATCTTCGCTTTTGATATTTGAAAGTGAAGTAATTTCATTTTTGTTATGTGTTAAGTTTGCTCCAATTTCCCAGCTCATATCGCTATTGGAAATTATATGGTAGTTTACAGTGATTTCGTAACCGTTGTTCTCAAGACTACCAACATTTGTTGTTAGGAAGTTTGAAAAGTTAGTACCTGCAGCAATTGGAATCTCACTAATCAAGTCTTTGGTTTTACGTTTGTAAATATCGAATGATCCAGTGATACGATCGTTGAAGAATCCAAAGTCGATACCAGCATTATAGGTAGTAGTTTCTTCCCATTTAATGTCAGCATCATAAGGATTCGGTCTCAAAGTTGAATAAAACTGATTGCCAAATTGATAGTAGGCACCAGCTTCACTTTGACGATAAACAGGGATGTAAGGATAATAGTTATCCGAAATATCCTGCTGACCTGTAATACCGTAACCAAGTCTCATCTTCAAGTTAGAAACTTGCTTTACATTTTTCAAGAAAGATTCTTCGTTGATTTTCCATGCAAAGGCTGCAGCAGGGAATAAACCCCAACGGTTATCTTTTGAGAATCTGGACGAACCATCATCACGTAAAGTAGCAGTCAATAAATATCTATCCATGAAGGTGTAGTTGACACGACCAAAAAAGGATACCAAATAGTTTTCATTTTTGAAAGCTGTGGTTTTTTCAATATTAGGTGTACCATTGGTTTCTTCTATTGTTCTATTGTAGTTAGAACCTTCGCGTTGGAAATGTTGCCAACCGTAACCGGCAGTAGCATCAATTTTGTGCTCACCAAACTCTTTAGTATAGTTCAAGTAAAAATCCAAAAGGGTATTTTGATTTTTACGATCGTAATTTTTAATATTCTGTTCTGGTTCGCGATAACTCCATGATGCTCTTGAGTCGGTATTATCGTCTCCATCACTCTTAGAATAATCATATCCTAAGTTTAAGTTTGCTCTTAAATTAGGAATATATGGAATTTTGTAGTCAAACTGAATATTACTGATCATTCTCTTTACAGTAGATGTATTGTCTCTGTAAGCAAGACGAGCAAGTGGATTGTGAGTTGCAATATTAATAGGAGCTCCATTCAATTGGTCAGCTTCTGCTAAATCAACCCATGCAGTATAACCACCATAAGTGGTATTTCCATTTCTCACAGCTTGAGTAGGATCGAATTCAAATGCAGAACCTATTGCATCTGTGTTAGAGAAATTATTGTCTATATACATTCCCTTAACATTGAAATTTACTTTCAATTGATCATCAAAGAAAGAAGGAGTAGCATTAATAGACATTGTAGTTCTGTCAATACCTGAATCTTTCAGAACACCATTTTCGATGGTGTGTCCTACAGATGCACGGAAAGGAGTATTCATCACATTCCCGAATACGCTAACATTATGGTCTGTAGATACAGAAGTACGATAAATCTTATCTTGCCAATCTGTATTCTCAGATCCTAAACGAGTAAGTGCAAAGTCAGTTAATCCGTAATTGTCAACACGATCTTTCACTAAAGTTCTAAATTCATTTCCATTAAAAACATCGGTATATTTTTTTACCTCTCCAACAGAAACGTTTCCGTTATAGCTAATATTTAAACCCTTTTTAACACCTTTTTTGGTAGTGATAATAATTACACCATTTGATGCACGAGATCCATAAATAGCAGTAGCTGACGCATCCTTAAGGATAGTCATCGAAGCAATATCATTTGGATTGATAGTGGAAAGTGGATTAGCAAGACCATCCAAACCTGAGTTATCCAATGGAAAACCATCGAGAACAATTAATGGATCATTGGTAGCTTTCAAAGAGGAACCCCCACGAATTCGAATAGTAGCACCTGCTCCTGGTTCACCACTGTTGGTAGTTACTACAACACCTGCAGTTTTACCAACGATAAGTGACTGTGGAGAAGTAATTGCTCCTTTATTAAAGTCATCTTCACCTACAGCAGTTACAGAGCCGGTAGCATCAGATTTTTTTACCTGACCATAACCAATCACAACAACTTCGGAAAGGTTTTCGGTTTCAATACTTAAAATTACATTGATTTGGGATTGGTTTCCGACTGCTATTTCTTGAGGTCTGTAACCTACAAACGAGTAAATAATAGTAGCGGAAGCATCTACACTTAAAGTGTAATGTCCATCAATATTAGTAGTTGTTCCTATTGTTGTACCTTTTACAACCACAGAAACACCAGGGATACCCATGCCATCGTTTGCATCGGTAACAGTACCAGTAACAACTTTTTCCTGTGCATGTATCATGGTAAAAGAAAATACCATAACAAGCATAAGAAGCAGTTTTCTTAGCATACTAATGTTAAGTTCCATAAAATAGAAATTTAAGATAAATTAGAAATTAGTTACAGTTAAGCTTACTATTTTGAGTAATAGATGTGAACTCATTTTCCGACTTTGGTTCTCCTTATAGTACTACTCTTAATATCATCTTAACTTTTAGTTAGCCTTAATTTTTATTCAAATCAAAGATAATTATTGAATTTAGCTTCCTCTAAGTGATTGATAATTAAGTGAAGATAAATCATTGCAATCGTCACCGCAAACGTTTGAAATTAATATATGTGAATAAATCGATATGAGAGAATTAAATCCTGTTTACAAGAATTTGTTTGTTTAATTATTCCTATATTTACCATGCTTGTAGCGATAGTCATTGTTCTCGCGTGTGTTTGGTGTATCTACTTGATAACAAAACCATTATTGCTGTTTGTTAATTTAAGAATTTTATATGAGAAGTGGGCAGGTAACCATTAAAGATATTGCTAAGGAATTAGGTATTTCGGCATCAACAGTATCCAGAGCATTAAAAGATCACCCAGATATTAGCTCCAAAACAAAAGTAGCAGTAAATGAACTTGCTAAGAAATGGAATTATAGGCCTAATGCAGTTGCTTTGAGTCTGCGACATAGTAAAAGCAATATCATTGGTGTTATTATTCCCGAGATTGTGCATCATTTTTTCTCTTCTGTCATAAGTGGAATTGAAGAAATCGCTTATAAGGCAGGATATAATGTAATGATGTTCCAGTCCAACGAATCCTATGAACGGGAAATTGCAAATGTGCAGGCATTGCTTTCCAGTAGAGTGGATGGTGTATTGGTTTCGATGTCGAAGGAAACAAAAGATTTTAGTCATTTTAAAGAGCTGCGGGACAATGGTATTCCTATTGTTTTTTTCGATCGAATATGTAATGAACTATCTTCGGATAATGTAATTGTGGATGATTTTGCCGGAGCTTTTGCAGCAGTGGATCATCTTATTAATATTGGATGTAAGCGAATCGCTCACTTATCAGCTCCGCAACATATGCTTTTAGGCCAGAATAGACAAAAAGGATATCGACAAGCTTTGATAAAGCACAAAATTGCGATTGATGAAGATTTAATTATAAAATGCGATAACTATGAGGAGGCTATGTTGAAAACTCCTGAGTTATTAAAATTATCGAGCCCTCCTGATGCTATATTTGCAGTGAATGAACTAACCGCTGCTGGTGCTCTTTTGGCAGTAAAGAAGGTTGGATTTAGAGTTCCAGAGGATATTTCAATAGTGGGATTTACGGATGGGTTGGTTTCCCGGGTTACGGATCCTAATTTAACTACGCTGGAGCAACACGGATTTGAAGTTGGCTTAAAAGCAACCGAGTTATTGGTAGATCGAATAAAAGACGGAGAAATGGATTATGAACCTGTTACCAGAGTGGTGAAGACAAATCTAATTGTCCGGGGATCAACTCGGGAAAAGTAATGATATTTAAAAAGAAAGGCTGCAATTTGCAGCCTTTCTTTTTGTGTTTACGGTGTGTAAAGCAAAAAAATACATTTTTTTTGCTTTACACTGCAATCGTTTGAAACGTATTGCAGGGCTTTAATTCAAGTGTTTTCGGACTAATAGGTAAGAAAGGAATTTTGACATCTTATATTTTTTTATCTACTTTTGAGCATTGAGGGAAGCCTCAATTCCGACTTTTTTTATTGTTCCCCTTATAAATGTGATCTTATTTCCTGATAAAATGATGGAAATATATGTGGTCTGTATGTTGTGTTTTTATTAATACGATATAGTCTGTTAGCCCGTTTTGAAATGAATTCGTATTTGTCGTATTCATTGAAGATCACCATTTCCTAATTGATATCTATTTTTTTTAGTAACACAATCATAGTTGTTGTATCGTTGTTTTAGAGATTTAAGTTTCGAAACGATTATACTTGCTTATGGTTTGAATAGTATTTTTTGAAAAAATGTAATTAAACCTCTGTATAAAAGATAGAAGGTTAAAAAAAGACCATTAAATGAAGAAACAACCTCGTTTAAATTTTTGGCAAATTTGGAACTTAAGTTTCGGTTTTTTAGGTGTTCAATTTGGCTTTGCCTTGCAGAATGCTAACGCCAGTAGAATATTAACCAGTTTGGGTGCTGATCCTCACTCTTTGTCATTCTTTTGGCTAGTTGCACCTATCATGGGACTTATGATTCAACCTGTTGTTGGTGCCGCAAGTGACAAAACATGGACTAAATTGGGACGTCGTTCTCCTTATATTTTATTTGGAGCAATAATATCTATGTTGGCCATGTTTTTTATGCCCAATGCCCCTTTTATTGTTAAAGCAGGTGGAGCAGGAGCTTTAGCTTTTGGTGTGGTTATGCTTGCCTTAATGGATGGATCGTTTAATGTAACCTTTCAGCCTTTTAGGGCATTGGTTGCGGATATGACACCAGAAGACCAACGCAATATTGGTTACTCCATTCAAAGTTTTTTAATAAATGTAGGTGCTGTTATTGGTTCTGCATTACCTTTTATTCTGACTGCAGCAGGAATTGCCAATGAAGCTGATGCCGGAAAAGTTGCTCCATCCGTGATATGGTCTTTCTATATTGGAGGTTCGCTACTTTTGATAAGTGTGTTAGTGACTGTATTTAAAACAAAAGAATATCCCCCTGAGGAATTTGAAGCATACAATAATATTACGGAAGAGGATAAAGCACAAAAGGAGAGTTTTTGGAAGCTCCTACTGAATATGCCTAAAACAATGAAACAGCTTTCCATTGTTCAGTTGTTTTCCTGGTTCCCGCTTTTTTTATTGTGGGTATATTCCACTACAGCAATTTCTCAACATTATTTTGGTGTTCCGATAGGCTTTAATGCGGAAACGGAAACCAACATGAATATACGCCGTGCTTTTGATGAGGCTGGAAATTGGGTCGGTATATGTTTTGCTATGTATAGCTTGGTGGCAGCATTATTTTCTGTTGCCATGCCAAAAATTATTCAAATGACAAGCAGGAAGACGGTGTATGCTGGTTCCTTGCTTCTTGGCGGACTTGGATTTATATCAACTTACTTTTTTCACAGTCAGTACATGTTGCTTGTTTCCATGGTTGGGATAGGTATCGCATGGGCAGGAATATTGGCATTGCCATATGCCATCCTTTCCGGATCTCTTCCGGCAAAACGTATGGGTATCTATATGGGATTGTTCAATTTAACTGTTGTGGTTCCCCAAATATTAAGTGGTTTGTTTGGTGGTCCCATCTTAAGAACCTTTTTTGGAGGACAAGGAATATATATATTGGTAATGGCTGGTATTGTTATGATTTTGGGCTCGTTCTCTGTAGCATTTGTAAAATCAGAAACTGAAAAACAAGATTAAAAAATAGAACTAATGGAAAAGATTAGTGCGTGTATTTTCGATTTAGACGGAGTGGTTGTAGATACTGCGAAGTATCATTATATCGCCTGGAGAAGCTTGGCAAATGAATTGGGATTCGATTTCACCAAGGAAGACAATGAAAGATTAAAGGGTGTCAGCAGAATGACATCTTTGGATATTCTTCTCGAAATAGGAAATGTGGAGCTAGATGAAAAGACAAAGCTCCAACTTGCTGAAAAGAAAAATAAGAACTATTTGGAATATATCTTAAAAATGACTCCTGATGAGATTCTCCCCGGAGTGAAAGATTTTTTTAAGGTCTTAAAATCTGAAGGGATTAAGATAGCATTGGGTTCAGCAAGTAAGAATGCTATGACTATTTTAAAGCAACTTCAATTAACGGATTATTTTGATGCGATAGTTGATGGAACTCACGTTAGCAAAGCCAAACCAGATCCTGAAGTGTTTTTAAAAGGCGCTGAATTACTTGGTTTTTCACCTGCTGAATGCATTGTTTTTGAAGATGCCGAAGCTGGTGTGGAAGCTGCGCTTAATGGTAAAATGAGATGTGTGGGAATTGGTTCTCCTGAGGTATTGGGAAAGGCAAATTTAGTAGTACCCGGATTTGTTGGGCTTACGATGGCTCAGCTGGATTTTTAAATCAGTATAGGATTATTATTTAAAGAAAACCAAACATGAACGAGTATTTAAAACATGATGAGTGGTGTGTAATTGAGGAAGGTTTTAATCCTGAGAATCATCGTTCGTCTGAAAGTATATTTAGTCTGGGTAATGGGAACATGGGGCAAAGAGCTATGTTTGAAGAACATTACTCAGGAAAAACACTACAAGGAACTTATGTTGCCGGTGTTTATTATCCGGATAAAACCAGAGTTGGATGGTGGAAGAATGGATATCCCGAATATTTTGCAAAAGTATTAAACGCCCCAACCTGGATTGGCATTGATGTAAAGATTAATGGCGAAATGCTGGATTTGGCAAAATGTGAAACCAGCGATTTTGTTCGCACGCTAAACATGAAGGAAGGCGTACTGGAAAGAACCTTCATAGCTAGTATGTCCAATGGGAATAAACTGAAGGTGGAAACCAAAAGATTCCTAAGTATCGTGGATACGGAGGTTGGTATGATTCGTTATTCAGTAACGCCTTTAAATTTTGATGGTAAAATCAAATTTATTCCATACATCGATGCGGATGTGATGAATTCGGATTCGAACTATGACGAGAAATTTTGGGATATTTTAGTGTCAAAATCCTTGAGTGGAGAAGCATATATCACTGCTAAAACAAAGAAACTTGATTTCCATGTTTGCATGGGAATGAAATATGATGTGTACAAGGATGGTCAGAAATTGGAAATGAATCCGGCTCTGACTGAAGATGCAAAATATGTTTCAAATACTGTTGAATTTGAGGTGGAACAAGATGAAGAATTAGCCATCTATAAATATGCAGGGGTTTTAAGTTCCTTGAATCATTCAAAATCTGAGATCCTGAATGACGCACATAAGGTAGTGGCATCGGCATATGAAAAAGGATATGGAAAATTGTTGGAAGAGCATGTTGCTAGATGGGCTGATAAATGGTCGCATAGCGATATTGTTATTGAAGGTGATGTTGCTGCTCAGCAAGCCATTCGTTTTAATATCTTTCAACTAAATCAAACTTATACCGGCGAAGATGAACGTTTAAATATCGGACCAAAAGGATTTACCGGCGAAAAATATGGTGGTAGTACCTATTGGGATACCGAAGCTTATTGCGTTCCTTTCTATTTGAGTACTTCAAAACCAGAAGTGACTCGTAATTTATTGATTTATCGCCATAAGCATTTGCAAAGAGCTATTGAAAATGCGGCAAAACTAGGATTTACAGATGGGGCTGCTCTTTATCCTATGGTGACTATGAATGGTGAAGAATGTCACAATGAGTGGGAGATAACATTCGAGGAAATCCATAGAAATGGAGCTATTGCTTTTGCTATTTACAATTACGTTCGTCATACCGGAGATCAAAAATATCTGGAAGAATATGGTTTGGATGTTTTGATCGGTATTACTCGTTTTTGGAGCCAAAGAGTGACTTATTCTCAAGCCAAGAAGAAGTATGTAATGCTTGGTGTTACTGGTCCTAACGAGTACGAAAATAACGTTAATAATAACTGGTATACAAGTACCTTAGCTACTTGGTGTATGAAATATACACAAGAAGCAATGGCCTTTGTCAAAGAATCAAATACGAATCGTTTCAACGAAATTATGTCTGATTTGAATTTCGATTTTAATCAGGAAACAGCAAAATGGAACGATATTATTGAAAATATGTATTACCCGATTGATGAGGAAACAGGAGTTTTCTTGCAACAAGAGGGTTATATGGATAAGGAACAGATTTTAGCAGTCGATTTGGATCCTAAAATCAGACCAATCAATCAGCATTGGTCCTGGGATAGAATTCTTCGTTCCTGCTTTATCAAACAAGCAGATGTTTTGCAGGGAGTGTATTTGTTCGAAGATAAGTTTGATTTGGAAACAATTCAAAAGAACTACGACTTCTACGAACCAAGAACCTTGCACGAATCCTCTTTGTCTCCCTGTATTCACTCCATTCTTGCGTCTAAAATTGGCGATATAGAAAGAGCATACAATTTGTACTTGAGAACATCCCGATTGGATTTGGATGATTATAATAAGGAAGTTCACGAAGGCTTGCATATTACAAGTATGGCCGGAACATGGATGTCTATTGTTGAAGGATTTGGAGGCATGCGTGTGGTGAATGGTAAATTGAGCCTTAATCCATTGATTCCGAAAGAATGGAAGTCTTATTCTTTTAAAGTTCGATTCAGAGGAAATTTACTCAATGTAAGGGTATCTGAAGAAGGTGTAGGCGTTATCAACGAAGAAGGGGAGAATATTACCCTCTTTTTGCAGGATGATGAATACAAAATCGAAAAATCAAGCAGTTTGGTAATTGAAAATGCCTGATTGTAAAGCATATTAATTCAGGGTAGAGGTCCTTTCCTTTATCCTGAATTTTTGTACTACCTAAGATTCCAAATATGATGAACTTGCTAAAATTATCTTTGATTCCTTGTTTATTACTTTCCTTAATTAGCTCTACTGCTTTTTCGGCAGCGTCAAAAATTGATCATCTGGAACCTATGTTCTGGTGGGTGGGAATGAATAATCCCAATCTGCAATTAATGGTACATGGCGAGCATATAGGTAATTTAAAGGTAGAGATTTCGTATCCTGGAGTGCAGTTAATGGGAGTGACTAAGGTAGATAATGACAATTATTTATTCTTGAACCTGCAAGTTTCAAGTACTGCGAAAGCTGGTAAGTTTAATATTGTCTTTCGCGATGCTAGTGGTAAGGAAATTCATTATCCATATGAATTGAAGCAGAGAAGAAAGGAATCAGCTGAGCGAAAAGGATTCGATAACTCGGATGTAATCTATTTGATTATGCCAGATCGTTTTGCAAATGGAGATCTCGATAATAATTCTGTTGAAAATCTTAGCGAAAAAGTCGACCGAAATAATCCAGATGGCCGTCATGGTGGGGATATACAGGGAATTATTAAACATTTAGATTATTTGGAAGATCTGGGGATTACGGCCTTATGGAATACTCCACTTTTGGAAGATAATGAACCTCAAGGCTCTTATCATTCCTATGCAATTTCCGACTACTACAAAATTGATGCTCGTTTTGGTACGAACGAAGATTATCGTCGTTTATCTCAGGCTTGTCAAAAACATGGTATTAAATTAATCATGGACATGGTTTTTAATCATTGTGGAATGGCTCATTGGTGGATGAAAGATCTTCCAAGCAAGGATTGGGTACATTTACATGATAAATTCACTCCTTCCAATCACCGAAAATCAACAATTCAGGATCCTTATGCTTCAAAGATAGACAGAGATCAATTCCTCGATGGTTGGTTTGTTGGTTGTATGCCGGATTTGAATCAGCAAAATGAATTGTTAATGACTTACCTGATTCAGAATAGTATCTGGTGGGTGGAATATGCCGATTTAGGAGGTATAAGAATGGATACCTATCCCTACAATGATCCTCAGGGAATGTCCGAATGGGGACAAGCCCTTTTAAGAGAATATCCTCATTTTAATTTTGTTGGAGAGACCTGGTATAAATCTGCTGCAGATATTGCCTATTGGCAAAAGGATGCGCTAAACGCCGATGGATACAATTCCTATATGCCATGCGTAATGGATTTTCAGTTGTTTTTTGAAATGCAAAAAGCATTTAATGAATCTACTGGATGGGAAAAAGGAATGGTTCGTTTATATGAAAGTCTGGCCGCTGATTATTTATATCACGATACAGGTAACCTCTTAACTTTTGCCGAGAATCACGATACGGACAGAATCATGTGGGTTCTCGATGGAGATATTCAAAAGTTTAAATTGTTGATGACTTTCCTACTCACTACTCGTGGAACGCCACAACTTTATTCCGGAATAGAAATCCTGATGGAAGGAAAGAAAAGCGATGGGGATGGTAAAATGCGAATCGATTTCCCTGGTGGTTGGAAGCAGGATCAACGAAATGCATTTACCAAACAAGGAAGAACAGCAAGGGAAGCGGATGCCTTTCAGTTTTTAAGAAATCTACTGAATTGGAGAAAAAATAATGCAGTGATTCATTCGGGTAACTTGAGGCATTACGTTCCGGAGAATAATGTATATGTGTATTTCCGAAGTAATGCTGAAAAAAGTGTGATGGTAGTGCTGAATAGTAATGCCGAGGCTCAAAAAATTAACCTAAGCAGATTTTCTGAGAGCATGAAAACTTATATCTCTGGGAAAGATATTTTAAGTGGTAAGCTCTTCGATTTTTCGCAGGATACAATGGAGGTGGAAGCTAACACTTCCCTGGTGATCGAATTGCAATAATAGTCAAATCAAAATAGCTAATAACTCATTAGTTCTAAGAAATAAGTATTTCTGAATATGAATAATTTAAAACGATATTTTTTAACATCTGCTCTCTTATTTGCAGCCATCTGTGTTGCCCTTACCAGCGAGGCACAAAACAGTAATCGAATATATCAATCCTATCATAAGGATAACAATCAATTGATCGTTGTTACCAACGAAGGAAATTATGCCATTCAATTCTACGATAATAATATTGTGGAAACATCCTTTATCCCAAAAGGAGAAGTTTGCCAGAAAGCGTCCACAGCGGTTGTGATGATTCCGGAAAAAGGAATTGGAAAATTGGTTGATAAGGATAGTTTGTTGGTGTTTCAATCGCATGGATTGGCAGTTCTGATATCCAAAAAACCATTCGGAATCAGTTACGACTATAAAAACAAGAGATTAATTGCGGAGAAGAATGGGTATGTGAAAACCGACAGCTCCGAAAATATCGATTTCAATATTGATAAGAGTGAAGTTTTGTATGGCGGTGGAGCCAGAGTATTGGGAATGAACCGCAGAGGTTATCGTTTGAAACTCTATAATAGAGCTGATTATGGATACGGAACCCATTCCGAATTGATGAATTATTCCATGCCTTTGGTGATTTCCTCTAAAAAATATGCAGTGCATTTCGATAATGCTCCTATCGGTTACCTGGATTTAGACAGCAAGCACAATAATACTTTGCGTTATGAAACCATAGGTGGACGTAAAACCTATCAGATAATTGCGACAGATACCTGGCAGGATTTCACCAATCAATTTACCAAATTAACTGGCAGACAGCCAATGATAGCACGTTGGGCACTCGGGAATTTTGCCAGTAGATTTGGTTATCATTCTCAAAAGCAGGTGCTCCGGACCATTGCTGAATATCGCAAAGACTCGATTCCGGTGGATGCTATTATTATGGATTTGTATTGGTTCGGAAAAAATCTGAAAGGTGATATGGGGAATCTTGCTTTTTATCGTGATTCCTTTCCAAATCCTGAAAAGATGATTTCTCAATTAAATCAGGAAGGTGTAAAAAGTATCCTGATAACAGAACCGTTTATACTTACTACGTCCAAACGTTGGACAGAGGTTGAAAAAGAAAATATTTTAGGTGTAGATACATTTGGAAATCCCTATACTTTTGATTTTTATTTTGGACATACTGGCTTGATTGACGTTTTTAAACCCAAAGCAATCTCATGGTTCTGGAATATTTATAAAGGTTTGGTTAATAAAGGCATTGGCGGATGGTGGGGAGATTTAGGAGAGCCAGAGGTTCATCCTGCTGCACTTCAGCATGTGAATGGATCTGCCGATGAGGTGCATAATATCTACGGACATTATTGGGCGAAATTGGTTTTTGATGGCTATCGCAAAGATTTCCCAAAACAACGACCTTTTATTCTGATGAGAGCCGGAGCAGTAGGTTCTCAACGATATGGCATGATTCCCTGGTCGGGAGATGTTAGCCGTTCGTGGGATGGATTGAAACCACAAACCGAAATTAGTTTGCAGATGGGAATGCAGGGAATTGCATACATGCACTCTGATTTAGGCGGTTTTGCCGGTGATAATCTGGATGATGAATTATATACTCGCTGGTTACAATATGGCGTGTTTCAGCCAATATTCCGTCCTCATGCTCAGGAAGCAGTGCCTTCCGAACCAGTATTCCGGGATGAAATAACCAAAGCTTTGGCAAAAAAATCAATTGAATTAAGATACCAGTTGATGCCATATAATTACACCTTGGTATTCCAGAACAATCAAACCGGTATCCCTTTGATGAGACCTTTATTTTTTGAAGAACCGGAAAATAAGGATCTGTTAAGCGTTTCGGATACTTACCTGTGGGGAGATGCTTTTTTAGTTTCTACTATTACGGATCCTGGTTTGAAGCAAAAGCAGGTGTACATGCCGAAAAATAATGTTTGGTTCGATTTCGCTACCGATAAACGATTTGAAGGTGGCAAAACTTACAGCATACCAACAGCAGCAGATCATATTCCGGTCTTTGTACGGGGAGGTGCTTTCATTCCAATGATAAAAGGAATGCAAAACAGCCGCGATTATTCTTTAAAGAATTTTGAATTGCACTTTTATCAGGATAAAACAGTAGCGGAGAGTGAAGGTCAATTATATGATGATGATGGTAGTACGCCGGAAGCATACGAAAAAGGAAAGTATGAGCTCCTGAAATTTCATGCTATACACAATAAAAATATACTGATATTAAGCTTGAATAGCGAGCCCGGAAAGGATTATCGGACTTCGGATAAAACAATTCAAATGATTGTTCACAACATCAATAAAAAACCTAAGAAAGTAATTATGGATAAGAAAGCCATTGCTTTTGATTGGGATGAAACAACAAGAGAACTTCATTTTCAGGGAGTGTTAAAATCAGATAACAACGTAATGTTTAAGATAAAACTAGCGAAATAATGAAGAGATTAGGAACTTATTTTTTTCTGATAATGCTTTTTTTCTTGTCTGCTTGCAGCAGCACGGAAAAGACTATTGTGGAAAAAGAACAACCTTTTGTGTGGCAGGGTGCTAATTTATATTTCTTGCTTACCGATCGGTTTTGCAATGGAACAACCGATAATGATGTGAATTTCGATCGCGATTTGCCTACCGGAAAACTGCGTGGTTTCGAGGGTGGAGATATCAAGGGAATTACACGGAAAATAGAAGAAGAATATTTTACCGATTTAGGAATTAATGCCATTTGGTTTACTCCTGTAACGGAGCAAATTCATGGTGCTGTGGATGAGGGAACAGGGAACACCTATGGCTTTCATGGTTACTGGGCGAAAGACTGGACTGCTCTGGATCCTAATTTTGGCACCAAAGAGGATCTTGCCGAATTAGTTCGGGTGGCACATGCTCACGGAATCCGAATTGTAATGGATGCTGTGATCAATCATACTGGTCCGGCAACAAAGAAAGATCCTGCATGGGAGAAAGATTGGGTGAGAGTGGAACCAACTTGCACCTATCAAAATTACAAATCTACGGTAGAGTGTACTTTAACCGATAATTTGCCTGACATCAAGACCGAAAGTACAAAGGAGGTCGGAATTCCTGCTGTTTTAGCAGAGAAATGGAAGAATGAAGGTCGCTACGATCAGGAAGTAAAAGAATTGGACGAATTCTTTGCCCGTACCGGATATCCCCGGACTCCCGAATATTATTTAATAAAATGGCTTTGCGATTATATTACAGAATATGGGATCGATGGCTATAGATCCGACACCGTAAAACATACCGATCCAAGTGTATGGAAGCACTTCAGGAAAGAGTGCGAATATGCTTTCCAAACCTGGAAGAAGAACCATCCTGAAAAAGTGCTGGATGATAATAAATTTTACTCGGTAGCAGAGGTCTACGGTTATGGTATCAGCAACGAATTTGTATATGATTATGGCGATAAAAAGGTGAACTACTATGCCAATGGCTTTACCGATTTAATCAACTTCGAATTTAAATCGGATGCCAACAAAGATTACGAAGCCTTGTTTACCAAATACTCCAAAATCCTTCATGGCGATTTAAAAGGCTATGGAGTCCTAAATTATATTTCGTCGCACGATGATGGTTCTCCTTTCGATCAGAAAAGAGAAAAGAGTATGGAGGCGGCAAACAAACTATTGCTTTGTCCGGGTACTTCGCAGGTTTATTATGGCGATGAGTCTGCACGTCCCTTGATAATTGATGGGGCAGTTGGAGATGCAAACTTACGATCCTTTATGAATTGGGATCAGATTAAATCGGATAAGGAAACCCAACAGATTTTAAAGCATTGGCAAAAATTAGGAAGCTTCCGTAGAAATCATCCTGCAGTGGGAGCTGGAATCCATCAAATGATTTCAAAAGAGCCTTATGTATTCAGTCGAACCTATCAGAAAGGAAACTATAAAGATCAGGTTATTGTTGGATTAGATCTGGCGAAAGGCGCGAAAGAATTGCCCGTGGGAGATTTGAAAAACGGAACCAAACTAAGAGATGCCTACTCCGGTAAGGAAACTGTGGTGAAGGATGGAAAAGCAAATATCTCCACCGATTTTAATCTGGTTCTTTTTGAAATAATCTAGTTACTTATTTTATTGATATTAATAATACGATCCTATATAACATCTAAAAATTAGTCGCATGAAGAGAATTTATCAATTTATTTTAGGTCTTCTTGTTGTTACAGGAATTGCCATTGGCTGTCAGAATAAGCCTGCTGCAAAAGCTGTTGCCGCAGATAAAAAGATTGAAAAGCATGTAGAATGGAGCAGAAATGCTAATATCTATGAGGTAAACATTCGCCAGTACACACCCGAAGGAACGATAAACGCCTTTGTAAAACATATGCCTCAGCTGAAAGAAATGGGTGTGGATATCCTTTGGATCATGCCGATTTATCCTATCTCCATGAAAAACAGAAAAGGAAGCATGGGTAGCTATTATGCTGTGGCAGATTACCGTGCCGTAAATCCGGAATTTGGTACTCTGGAAGATTTGCAAAACATGGTGAAAAAAGCACACGAATTGGGAATGCATGTTATTCTAGACTGGGTTGCTAACCATACTGGTTGGGATAATCATTTAATTACAGAACATACCGATTGGTATTCTCAAAACAATAAAGGGGAGATTATTATTCCTGCCGGAACCGATTGGTCGGATACTGCAGATTTGAATTACGATAATCAGGATTTGCGGAATTATATGATTGGTTCCCTAAAATATTGGATTAAAAATGCCGATGTGGATGGTTTCCGTTGCGATGTTGCAGGTATGGTGCCAACAGATTTCTGGGAGAGAGCCAGAAAAGAGTTAGATGCAGTAAAACCAGTATTTATGTTGGCAGAAGATGGCGGAACTGAATTGGTTCAAAATGCTTTCGATATGTGCTACGGATGGGATTTACATCACCTGATGAACGAGGTGGCGCAAGGCAAAAAAACTGCCAACGATTTGGAGGCTTATTTCACTAAAGTGGATACCCTTTTTCCTGCCGATTCCTACATCATGAACTTTATCACCAACCACGACGAGAACTCATGGAATGGTAGTGTGAAGGAAAGAATGGGAGACGCTGGTAACACTTTTGCAGTCTTGACTTTCACTGTTCCCGGAATGCCTCTAATTTATAGCGGACAGGAAGCAGGAATGAGCAAAAGATTAAAATTCTTCGACAAGGATACCATCAATTGGAGCAGAAAGGATTTGATTCCTTTCTATCACAAATTACTAAGCTTAAAAACCAGCAATAAAGCATTGCAGAATGGCGTTAAAGGTGGAAAATTGATTCGCATCCCTTCCGATAAAAACGATGCTGTATTCGCATTTGCTCGTGAGAAAGACGGTGACAAAATTTTAGTGGTTCTAAACCTTAGTAAGAAAGCTATTAAGGTCAAATTAAACACTGAGGCTTATGCAGGCACTTACAGCAACTTTTTCACTAAAGAAAAGCAAGAATTTGCTAAAGAAAGCTCAATGTCTCTAAAGGCATGGGAGTATAGAGTGTATATCAAGTAATTTGCTTTCGGTTTTATTAGGAAAGCAGGTACCCCTCGAAAAGCCATTCTCTGCGGAGAGTGGCTTTTTTTATTCCTTATTGTTTCTTTTGTTAAGCCCATATTATTTTGTGGATTTGGGAACAGAACGATTTTGAGGCAACTTAGTCATCCGATATGGTGTTTTAAAGTGTACTCATGAGATATACTCTTTTACGTTAGTCAGAATAGTGATAAAACCCTATATTTATATTTCATTAAATTTTTAAATCATGAGTAACGGAACAGTAAAATTTTTCAACAATTCTAAAGGATTTGGATTCATCACACCAGATGACGGAGCTAAAGATGTATTTGTCCATCAGAGTGCATTAATTGATGAAATATCTGAAGGAGACAAAGTAAGCTATGACGTTGAGGAAACTGAAAAAGGATTAAGTGCAGTAAATGTTAAGGTAGTTTAATTGATTACTTTTTAACTTATTTGTATTGTAAAAGCCTGTTGTAGTTAACAGGCTTTTTTTCCCGATCAAAGGTTTAGTTGCCGATTCGTTTGTTTATGGCTTAAGTATTTGGGTCGTTGGTTCAAGTGTTATTCGTAAAAAGAAAGTGCCCGTTTAAGCGGATATTTTCAGTTATCTCTTGCTTTTTTGGGAATGATAGAAATTCTCAGACGATTTATTGCTTCTGAAGCAATGCCTGATTACCGCATAATGATTGGAATATCTATTTTAGCACTTATTGCTAATTCAGCTTGTTTGTATTTGTTGCAAAAATCAAAGAAGCCCATAAGCCATCAGAAAGGTTTATTAATCCTAAAGGAATTGACTATTCTGGTGCTAATGAAGAAAATTAAAAACACATTAAATGTGATTAAGTATAATGAACGAAAATATCGAAAGCAAACTCAAGTCAAAAAACATTAAGCCTACAGCCATGCGTTTGTTGGTTTTAAAGGTTTTAAGTGAACAAAAATCGACGATTAGTTTACCAGAGCTCGAAAAGAAATTTGAAAAAGCAGATAAAGCAACCTTATACCGAACGTTAAAAACATTTGAGGAAAATAAATTAATTCATAGTATTGATGATGGTTCAGGTTCTGTAAAATATGCTTTATGTCAGGATGATTGTAAATGTTATCCTGAAGATCTTCATGTTCATTTTTTTTGTGTTAAATGTAAAAAAACCTATTGCTTGAATGATATCCCGGTACCAGTAATAGATCTCCCTATGAACTTTTCTCTGGAAAGTGTGAATATGGTAGTAAAAGGAGTATGTCCTATTTGTCGCCTATAAGTTTGCAACTTGGTTGCACGAACAAATTTTATACATTTGCTGAGAAATAGTTTGAGAGATTACTATAAATATTAATGAAACTGTTAGCATCCATATTATCCCTTTATGTCATGATTCTTGTATTCATGCCGTGTGCGGATGCTCATATTTCTAACTCCGACTATTTTTCAATTATCCAACAAGATCAAGAGGATGGACATTCTGGAGATATAGAGTTTTGTTCCCCATTTTGCTTTTGTACTTGTTGTCAGACTCCTTCGGTAATTCATACTCAGATAATTCCGCAAGTTAGTTTCTTGGTTATTGAAATAATAGCTCCTCTTCTGCTTGAAAAGGAAATAGTGAGTAACATTTCTTTTTGGCGCCCCCCTAAATACAATTCATAGTTTCGTTTAGTTATTAAGACACAACATGAGCCAATGGCTTTTGTTAATGTGTCGTGTCTTCTAATGCCAATTTTATTATAGCCCACTAGTTAATAATTTGGGTTTTAAGATGAAAAAGCAAAAGATATTTGCGTTATGCTACATCTTTTTAAGACTATCTAAAACCAAAAGAAACGTTTTTAATATGTATCCAATTAAAAAGCGCAGGATAAATTCATTGTCTTTTTCGGTTTTCCATCACTTAAAATTATAAGTACGCTTAGGCTATACTGAAAATTTGAAGATTGTATAACACAAAAAATGCTTCGAATTTATTTTAGCATTTTGATATTCATTTGGTATAAAACCAAATTTCAAACAAATAAAACAGATATGAAATGATAAATAAAATAATATCCTTTTCAATAAAGAATAAGGCACTGATCTGGCTGATGACCATTGGTCTGATTATAGGTGGAATATATTCCATGAGCAAGGTGCCTATTGATGCTTTGCCAGATATCACAAATAATCAGGTACAAGTGATTACCGTGGCTCCAAATTTGGGTACCGAAGATATTGAGCAGTTTGTTACTTATCAGGTGGAGCTTGCTGTGGCAAATTTGCCTGATGTAATCGAAATACGAAGTGTCTCACGTTTTGGGCTATCTGTTGTAACTATAGTTTTTGAAGAGAAAGCCGGCACATACTTACCCCGGCAATTGGTAAGCGAGGCATTAGCCGAAGTAAAGGAGAAAATTCCGAAAGGATTTGGGGAACCGTTTATGGCACCCATTAGCACAGGATTGGGCGAAATTTATCAATATACTCTTGAAGTAGATCCCAAATACGATAAAGTTTACGATGATATGGAACTCCGTACAATGCAGGAATGGATAGTAAAACGCCAGATGGCAATGCTGCCAGGTGTTGTGGAGGTAAACTCATTTGGTGGACGTGGTAAACAATACGAAGTGGCTGTAAATCCTGAAAAACTTCGTAGCATGGACTTAACCATCACCGATATTTTTGATGCTCTTGAAGCCAATAATCAAAATACAGGCGGGGCTTATATCGAAAAAAATCATCAGGCCAATTTTATCAGGGGCGAAGGATTAATGCGTTCGTTAGAGGATATAAAAAATACTTTGGTATCAAATCGTAATGGTCAGCCGGTATTTGTGAGAGATGTTGCTGAGGTAAGATATGGTAATTTTGTTCGTTACGGTGCATTTACTAAAAATGGAAAAGGAGAAGCTGTAGGTGGTATTGTAATGATGCTAAAAGGCGATAACTCTAATGAAGTAATTAAATCCGTAAAGGAGCGAATGGCATTAATTGAAAAATCATTACCTGAAGGAGTAAGTATAAAATCCTTTCTGGATCGTAGCAAATTAATAAAGAAAACGACATCGACTGTTGCCGAAAACCTTTCGTTGGGAGCATTAATAGTAATTTTTGTGTTAGTTATTTTCTTAGGTAATTTCAGAGGAGGGCTAATTGTTGCTTCTACTATTCCGCTGGCATTGCTTTTTGCTTTTATCATGATGCGTGTATTTGGTGTATGGGCAAATTTGATGAGTTTAGGATCTATTGACTTTGGAATACTTGTTGACGGGGCAATAATTATCATTGAAGGAATGATATATTATCTGCATAAAAAAGAGTTTATTGGTACTAAACTGCCAGCTTCAAAGCGGAATGAATTAGCTTTTAGCTCAGCAAGTAAAATGATGAATTCTGCCTTTTTTGGCCAAATAATTATTTTAATTGTTTTTGTTCCGGTATTAGCCTTACAGGGGGTTGAAGGTAAAATGTTTATTCCTATGGCAATGACTTTTGGTTTTGCCATGTTGGGAGTGATTATTTTATGCTTGACTTATATTCCGATGATGGCTTCGATTTTTTTAAGTCCCCCAAAAAGTATAAAAAAATCTTTTGGTGAGAAAGTTATAGGTAAGTTAGAGAATGGACACTATAAGCTTATTGGCTGGGCATTAAAACATGCAAGAATAGTAATTGCTTCAGCATTGATACTTTTAGCTTTGGGAGGATTCGTCTCAACAAAAATGGGTGCCGAATTTATACCTCAACTCGATGAAGGTGACTTTGCTTTTCAAGCTTTTCTCAAACCGGGAACCTCTTTAGCCGAGGCAACAAAATCTTCCACGCGATTGGAGCAAATAGTACTGGAGAATTTTCCTGATGAAATTGAAAGTATTCAAAGTAGGATTGGAGTTGCTGATCTTCCTGTTGACCCTATGCCCATGGATATTGCAGATATTTTTGTGATTTTAAAACCTCAGGGACAATGGACAAAAGCTAAAACTAAGGACGAATTAATTGATAAAGTACGTGAAAAAATTAGTGTGCTTCCTGGAATTAATTATGAATTTACCCAGCCCATTGAAATGCGTTTTAATGAGTTGTTAACGGGGATTCGTGAAGATATTGCGATTAAACTTTATGGGGATGATTTGAATGTTTTAGCAGCCAAAGCACAGGAGATTTCAAAACTTATTGTTGGGATTGATGGTATAGCAGGAGTTAAAGCAGAGGCAACACAAGGTTTACCTCAAATAACCATTCATTATAATCGAAATAAATTAGCTAGATATAATTTAAAAATTAATGACCTGAATACTATAATTGAAACCGCATTTAGTGGAGGGGTAGCAGGTGTTATTTATGAAGGTGAAAAAGTATTTGATCTTGTAGTGCGTTTAGATGATGAGCATCGTAAAAGTATTAATGATATCCGCAATCTTTATGTTGACCTACCTGATGGTAACCAAATTCCTATTAAAGAAGTGGCAGATATCAGTTATCAGCCGGGACCGATGCAGATTAGCCGCGACAATACTAATAGACGCACATATGTTGGAATTAATGTGGAAGGAAGGGATATTAAATCCTTAGTAAATGAAATTCAACAAACCTTAGATGCCAAACTAAAATTACCACCGGGATATTACATCAGATACGGAGGTGCTTTTGAAAATCTAGAAAGGGCTTCCAAAAGACTTTCACTTGTAGTTCCACTCGCCCTGGCATTGATTTTTATGTTGGTGTTTTTTGCTGTTAAGTCATTTAAGCAGACTCTTATGATATATATTGCAGTACCTTTTGCTGCTATTGGAGGTATTTTATCGCTGTATATGCGGGATATGCACTTTAGTATTTCTGCAGGAGTCGGATTTATCGTACTTTTTGGAGTGGCTGTACTCAATGGACTCGTTTTGGTAAGTGGTTTTAACGAACTAAAAAAAGAAGGTAAACTTGGACTTTCCGATATAATTAAAAAAGGGTCGGTTCGACGTCTTCGTCCTATAATTTTAACAGCGGTAGTTGATATGTTAGGATTTTTACCCATGGCAATTTCAACATCGGCAGGAGCAGAAGTGCAACGTCCTTTGGCTACTGTAGTAATTGGGGGAATGTTTACGTCTTCTCTGCTTACACTCCTTGTTCTTCCTGTTCTGTACCGATGGGTTGAATCTGGTAAGATCAAATTGAAAATTCCTGTTCCAAATAAAACTTTAGTAGTCATGGCACTAGTTATTGGGAGTATTGGTTTTTCAGGGAGTTTGAAAGCTCAAGATTCAATTTTAACATTGAAACAGGTTATTGATAAAGCACAAAAAAACTATCCGGCAATTCAGGCCGCTCAAATGGAAGTTGACAGGCAAAGAGCACTTAAAGCAACAGCCTATGACTTGGGAAAAACTTCGGTTTATACCGGAAAAGAAGAAGTCGGAAACAATCAACCTGGTGTTTATAACCAAATAGGTATCGAACAAACAGATATTGATATATTTGGTATTCCGGCTAAAAATAAATTAGCTAATGCTCGTGTTCAACAAGCTGTTTCAAAACAAAATCTGACCGGCTTTACCTTGGTTCGTGATGTTAGCATGGCATGGTATCATGCGGTTTATGCCAAACAACAATGGTTATTATATAAACAGCTCGATAGCCTGTATGCTAATTTTCTAAAAGCGGCCAAATTACGGTATAAAACCCAGCAGACGTCTAAATTAGAATATCTTTCGGCATCTGCAAAGTATAAAGAATTGCAGGTAAGCATTAAAAAAACAAAAAGCAATTACTTGGCTACATTGGAAATTCTTAATCAGTATCTGATGTTGCCCAATTCTTTTGATATAGATTTACAAAGCACAGGAAGTAAGCTTTTTAATGTGCCTTTGGTTGCCGATTCCCTAACTATAAGCCCAATTTTAGCGTATTATTCAAATGGCATAAGTGTAGCTAAATCGGAATGGAAAACCGAAAGATCTAATTTTTTACCTAAAATAAACTTAGAGTATAAAAAACAATCTATTGATGGAAACTCCGGGTTTTATGGATGGCAAGCAGGTATCTCTATTCCTATGGTGTTTTTTTCACAAAAGGGAAAAACGAAGGCTGGTAAATTAAATTACCAGATTGCAGGTAAGGAATATGAACAGAAGCGTTTGGCTTTAAAAGCCGGATATAAGCAACAAATTAGCCGCTATCTAACCTTAATGGAAGTGCTCGATTATTATCAAAAAGAAGCATTGCCTTTGGTTGAGGAACAAATTACAGCTTCCAGACTTGCATATCAACTGGGAAGTATCGACTACGTTCAGTTTATTCAAAATATAGAGACGGCAATTAATACAAAAAAGGAATTTTTAAAACAGCAGGCAGAATATTTTCAATTATCTGCTCAGTTGAAATATTTAACAGGTAAATAATCGAAAAATCATATAAAAATGAAAACAAAAATATATTTAGTATTTATCATGGCCATTACATTGTTGTCGTGTAATTCAGAAAAAAAAGAGAATCAGGAAATTGAAGAGCATGAAAAACAAGGTATTGAAGGGGTGGTAATTCTAAATGCCAATCAACTTAAAGCTTTGGATTTAAAATTGGGTGCTTTTCAAATGCGTAATTTAACTACAACCGTAAAGTCAAATGGACAACTGGAAGTACCGCCTGAAAATAGTGCCGATGTTACAGCTATTATTGGAGGTAATGTAAAAACAATTAATGTATTCCACGGTGATAAAGTAATAAAGGGACAACAACTTGCTACCCTCGAACATCCCGACTACATTGCCTTACAGGAAGACTTTGCAGAAATATCGAGTAAGCTTGAATTCCTGACCGAAGAGTATAAACGTCAGAAAGAGCTATTCGATAATAATGTGGGTTCCGGAAGAGATTATCAAAAAACAAAGTCGGAATATAATACCGTTAAGGCTAAATACGAAGGACTAAAATCACGTTTGCAATTGTTGAATTTGTCACCACAAAAAGTTGAAAAGGGAGAAATTTCAAATACGGTAAGTATTAAATCACCTATTAATGGTTTTATCAACGAAGTAAATATTAAAATTGGAACTTATGTTGATGCAAAGGATATACTATTTGAAATAACCAATAACGATGCAATTCATGCAGATTTTATGGTTTACGAGCAAGATGTTCATCGTATCAAAGAAGGGCAAAAAGTGCATTTTAATGTTGCTAATCGCCCCGAAGAAGAATTAACAGCTACAATATTTGCAATAGGAAAAGAATTTGAGGAAAACTCAAGAGCAGTTCATATTCATGCAAGGATCAATGAGAAAACATCTGATTTGATACCTGGAATGTATATCTCAGGACATATTCATACCGATAAAAATTATACCCGCACATTACCCAATGATGCTATTGTTAATGAAGGAACAAAGTCGTTTGTTTTTGTATTGGATAATAAAGCTCTTGAAACAGCTAAGCATGAAAGCAAAGTTGATGAGAAAGACAATGAGCTTACCGAAATGGCTTTTCGCATGGTAGAGGTAATTACCGGCTTAAAGGAGGAAGGGTATACAGAAGTACGTCTTGTTGACTCATTACCTAATAATTCGGAAATTGTATTGAATGCAGCTTATTATCTTTTGGCTGATATGAATAAAGGAGAAACTGGCGAAGAATAAATATTTTATTATAGCATACTTATAATTTGATATTAAAAATTCAAGTGTAGTAAAGTGCAAAAAAAAACATGTATTATGAAAGAGATAAAAGCAGTTGTAAGACCAAATAAAGTGAATGAAATCGTTTCTCAATTAAAGAATGCTGGTTTCGAAAATATAACCCTTTCTTCTGCCGAAGGAACAGGAAAATTACAGGATGAAAATGCATTTGTATCACAAAAATTTTCTGTTACCGATAGTCCCGTTGTTAAATTAGAATTAGTTGTTGAAAAAGAACAGGTGGATGGTATTGTAAAGATTATTTCTGAATATGGAAGTACTCTAAATCCTGGTGACGGACTGATTTATATTTCAGATGTAGAAAAGGTTTTTCGCGTTAAAACTGGTAACGCGAACGGAACAAATAAAAAATAGACTCATTGCAAGTTGTCTGATCTGTTGGGCAACTTGCAGTTTATATTATTCACATAAAACAAAGCTTATGAAATACTATTTCGAAAAAACAACAAATTACTCTTTTAATAAAGCGGTTGAAAGGGTAACAGAAGAACTTAAAAAAGAAGGATTCGGAGTTTTAACGGAAATCGACGTTCAGTCCACTCTAAAAAAGAAATTGGATGTAAATTTTAAGCCTTATAAAATTCTTGGTGCATGCAATCCTTCCTTCGCCTATCAAGCATTACAGACCGAAAATAGAATCGGTGTAATGTTGCCATGTAATGTTATCGTTCAGCAAATTTCAGAAACTCAAACAGAAATTGCTGCGGTTGATCCTATGGCTTCGATGCAGGCTGTTGAGAATGAAAAATTAGCAGATATTGCTATCGAAGTCCAACAAAAAATAAAAAGAGTAATTGAAAATGTATAAAAGTGTTTTTATTATTTCTAAAATGGACTGTCCATCCGAAGAAAATATAATTCGGATGAAACTAGATGGTATGCCGGTTATTAAAAAGCTCGATTTTGATATTGAAAACAGAACGCTCGAGGTTTTTCATTCCAAAGAAAATCTGGAAATACAAGCACGTTTGGAAGACCTGAATTTAGGAGCGAAGCTATTAAATATCTCAACAATTGAAGAAAGTGAAGTTGAGATGGAAAGTACAGCTGTTCAATCAAAATTACTTTGGTCGGTATTGATCATCAATTTCGCTTTTTTCGTAATTGAAATAACGACAGGCTTTTTTTCCCGATCAATGGGTTTAGTTGCCGATTCTCTCGACATGTTAGCCGATTCGTTTGTTTATGGCTTAAGTATTTGGGCCGTTGGTTCAACTGTTATTCGTAAAAAGAAAGTAGCCCGTTTAAGCGGTTATTTTCAGTTATCTCTTGCTCTTTTGGGAATGATAGAAATTCTCAGACGATTTATTGCTTCTGAAGCAATGCCTGATTACCGCATAATGATTGGAATATCTATTTTAGCACTTATTGCTAATTCAGCTTGTTTGTATTTGTTGCAAAAATCAAAAAGCAAAGAAGCCCATATGCAGGCAAGTATGATTTTTACATCAAATGATGTTATCATTAATACAGGAGTTATTCTAGCAGGGGTGTTAGTCTTACTCACTCAATCAAAATATCCCGATTTGATTATAGGATCAATTGTTTTTTTAATTGTTGTGAAAGGAGCTTTACGGATATTGAAGCTTGGGAATACAACAAATTTATAAAATAGATTAAACGCTTTTCCGATTCCTTCGGAATACCTATACTTTCTAAAGCTCCGTATTTTTACAGAGCTTTTTTTATAAAGATCTTTACGAGTGTTAGAGCCGAAATATTAAGCCGATTTCCCGGGCTTTGATACTGTCTCAGATTTTCTTTAAATCTGAGTTTCTTAATACTTTTTCCATTAAATTTTCTTCTGATCTCACTTTCTGAGACGATTTTTAAGGGACTTTAGCTGAAATCTTAGCGTAACAATACTTTAAAAATTGAATTTTCTTCTGAACTGAGTTTCACAATACTTTTTTCAGCGAATATTTTTATGATCTAAGTTTCACAAGCTGTTTTTCCGTTGATTTTTCTGAAATCCGGGTTTCTTAATTCCTTTTTTATTGAATATTCCTCAAATCTGACTTTCTGAGACGATTTTTAAGGGATTTTAGCTGAAATCTTAGAATAACAATACTTTTTCCAGTAAAATTTCTTCTAAACTGAGTTTCACAATATATTTTTCAGATGATTTACTTCTGATCAGAGTTTTGAATATAAATTCTCTCTTTATTTCAGATAAAAATTTACTAAGATAATAAATTCTGTGTTCATTTTGACCTGCCAATTCTGCCAACTTTATTTATTCATAAATTTTAATATTTCACTCAAAAAAAATTTCATAATTAAATATTATTTTTTAAATTCGGATTCTAAAATTACTATAAACCCTTTAACCCGAATTACAATGGATACAAAATTATTGAGTAATTGCACTGCAAATGAAGTATATGACACTTATAGCAATTGCTTATCAGTACTAAATCAGCAAGATTTAAGTGCTGATTCAAATTTAACCGGAATATCAACAAGACTAAGCGACAGAGGAAAAGTACTCCTACACTCCATTGGAGTAGAAAAGAAGTCGGAATTTACTTCTGAGATTTCAGCTTTAGATGATATTTTTGATAGCAGATTGATCTGTTTTAAAAAGTTTGTTGATGCAAATAGACATCTGTCCGACCAGAATAAAGTTGAAAAAGCAAATAAAATTTGGAGTAAAATAGAAGCAAATAATCCCTACATGTATAAATTGGGATACGAGGAACAAATGACCCAGGCTTTATCGCTTTTCGATGATTTGGATGATGATATATTTCAGGCTGCCATGAGTGAATTGTACGGTGTGGCAGAAAGCTACGAACAAACAAAAATAGCTCACACTAAGCTGCAAACTATCTACCGAAAAGGTCAGGAAGTAAAAGCATTGAAGGAGCAAGTGGTGCCTTCTAATAATGTGAAAAAAGAAATCCTTGATATTCTCAACACCAAACTTCTACCATATTTGGATATTTTGGCCTACAATCAGCCAGATGTTTATGGAGATACCTACATCAAAATTATGCACTACATCGATCTGGTAAATACAAAAATCAGGACTCGCAGAAGCAAAGCTGTACCCGATGAAGAAGTCAACAGCGAAGTGGAATAAGTCATAAATTTAAATTAAACAAAAGTGAAGTAGAGACAAGGCTCGTAGGTCTTGTCTCTTTGCTAAGAGCTATTTTAAATTTGAGTTGGCAGATAAACACTTTTTATGAATAGATAAAAGAAATATACGCTGTGGTGTTTATTTAGGAGTTGGCAAAATAGAAGAATCGTACGCAATTTAAAATAAAATTATATGAATTTATTTACTCAAATAGTAGTTACAGTCGGGAGAATTACAGAAAATGGTGTAGGAATGTTAGGTACAGGATTCATCATATCAAATGACGGAAAGATAGTTACAACGAAACACGTTGTTGGTGGAGATTCTACAAGACTAGTGGTTTTAATGCCACATATCAGAAATATTAATGACTACCAAGACACAACAGATACTCGGTGTCAACCTGTACCCGTAGAAGTTCTTGAAATTGACCCACTTAAAGATTTATGTATATTAAAAGCTGACATTCAGTTTTCTGGTAATTTACCAACCTTGGGTTCATTCGATAATGTCGAAATAGGTGAAGAATTGGGAATATTTAGTTTCCCCCATTGTGTTGCAGGAAGAAGAGTTCTGACATTTCAGAAAGCTGAACTTGGAGCAAAAGTATTACTCGATTCTAGTACTATAAAATCTAAACACGGAGTTATAAATTCTCAATCTAGACCTGGTCAATCTGGTGGTTTGATATTTTCAAACAGGTCACAACAAATTGTTGGTGTTTTAATAGGGGCTTATGCACCTATGCAAGGTGGAGGAATCTCTTTAGGGGGAATAAATCCACAGGAGTTACATCAAACTACACATTGTATATCAGCAGAATATATATCAGAAATGTTATGAAAGAAATAGAAAAGATAGAACTTAATGAATGGCTTTCAGAACTTAAAGCATATCAGAGAAATAGTATTGAAGCCTTGATTGAAAGTTATGGTGAAGAAGAAGCTGCTGAAAAGTGGATAACATCGAATGGACCGTCAAACAATGTTCCGTTTGGAGGTGAAAGTAATAGAGACACAAAACCATTTTTTGAAAGATTTAAAGTAGAATTTGGAAAGTTTATTTGTGGACATCCCGATTATGAGGAGTATAGAAAGAAACTAGGTGCAGAATCACCAATTATAAAATCAACATATATAGCAATAATTTCTGCAGCTTTAGGTGCTACTTTAGGATTTACTGCGACTCTCTTAGCTCCAGCCGTAGCAATATTATTAGCAAGTGTAGG
This sequence comes from Ancylomarina longa, assembly GCF_003996985.1. GTDB lineage: Bacteria > Bacteroidota > Bacteroidia > Bacteroidales > Marinifilaceae > Ancylomarina_A > Ancylomarina_A longa. The sequence goes on along the minus strand of NZ_RJJX01000002.1, from coordinate 167,369 downwards.
TAAAATGGGATTAAATGCTTACTGTCAAGGCTTAGAAATATAAAACTACTTTGCCTAATAAATAGAACTAGGAGCGGTTTGCAAGAAAGCGATGAGTAGGTGTTGATCTGCAAATGGGGCTTATTATCCGTATTTACTCCTCTGTGCTCCAAAATAGTAAAGCCTTCGAATCATAAGAATCGAAGGCTTTTTTTGCATGAATATTACCAATCCTATTACTCCCTAAAATTAGTGCTATCAAATATTTTATTCGCATTGGCGGCGATAAAACCAGAGAAAAGCTTTCCGGTTTTATCCGGATAACGGATGGCAAATTCATAGAAGCATGCAGGAACTTCAAAAACTCCTTCTGTAAATTCCATCTGAATGATTTCTGAGAGGGTAGAGGACTGCTGTAAGAGCTTTTCAGGAGTTCCTTTAATTTCTCCCCCCGAAGTATTCATTTCGTGTCTGCTATCCTTTATAAACTGATTCACCTTTTCGATGGTATCGTATTTTTGAAGCGCATTAATACTCACCGTAAAATGATTTACCCTAAAACCGTGTAAATAGAGCCATGCAGCATATTCCGATTCTTTCCGCAATAATTGAAAGGTCTTATAGGAAGGTTTTCCCCATACATTGCCTTTATGGATAAGATCCTTATCAGCATACACATCATCACTAACAGAATTGAGATGCTTCCGGATAATTTCCTGAAAACCCGTTGAGAATTCCGAGAGAATCAATTCCGAAATAAATACCCGGGGAGCATCGGTAATGCCTGGATGCTCTAAATGAACAGCATTCAAGTGCTTGTCTTCGAATTTATATTCTCCCCGATATTCATATCCCAGTTCCAGAAACTTTTTTGCAAGTACTTTGATATTCATCTTTACATCGTCGAAGGTTCGGAAAGCAACATGATCGTTGACAACCAATTCGTTTTCTTGAATAAATAAGTCGTGTATGACCTGCGCGGTAGGATTCTGAAGGGTGTATTCCTTCCATAGTGCGTTAAATAATTGTTGCATAAGGTGTAATTTAAATATTTTAGTAAATGAATATACGAAATAATATCGATTTCATTTTTGATGAATGGGAGGGAAGGCAGAGAGGAATTTCGATTGGTCTGTATGGTGTTTTGGTAGGATCGGGGAGGCAGGCTGGAATTTCTTCTCTTGAAATCATTCGGTCGTTTGTGCAAACTTATTCAACCAAAAAAGCCTTCGATTCCAGAGAATCAAAGGCTTCTATTTTTTGGCGGTCTGGACGAGACTCGAACTCGCGACCCCATGCGTGACAGGCATGTATTCTAACCAACTGAACTACCAAACCAAAAAATGTAAAAAAAAACTAATGTTTTTGGCGGTCCGGACGAGACTCGAACTCGCGACCCCATGCGTGACAGGCATGTATTCTAACCAACTGAACTACCGGACCAAAATATTGTAAAGAACTTAATGTTTTTGGCGGTCTGGACGAGACTCGAACTCGCGACCCCATGCGTGACAGGCATGTATTCTAACCAACTGAACTACCAAACCAAAAATGTAAAAAAACTAATGTTTTTGGCGGTCCGGACGAGACTCGAACTCGCGACCCCATGCGTGACAGGCATGTATTCTAACCAACTGAACTACCGGACCAAAATATTGTAAAGAACTTATTTGCTTTTAGCGGTCTGGACGAGACTCGAACTCGCGACCCCATGCGTGACAGGCATGTATTCTAACCAACTGAACTACCAGACCATTTTTTTTGATAGCGATGCAAAGATAATGCAAGTTTTTTGACTTGCAATATTTACATTCAATTTTTTAACAAATAATCATGCTTAAGTCAGTAAAATAGCGGTTTTGAGCGTGTTACAAAAGTGAGAAATCAAGTAATTAATTCCTGTTTACTATTCTTTTTTTGCTGAACATTGAAAGAAACTAAAATTCACACTTCCATAAGTCCTTTTTTCCATAAAAGAGGGGTGATTGGAGAAATCATTTTTAGAGGAATGTTCTACAATTAATATTCCCTCTGCATTTAATAAATCCTTCTCGATTATCAAATCAGGAATACTTTCCAAGTCTTTCAAATCGTAGGGAGGATCTGCAAAAATCATATCAAATTTTTGATGGCATGTTTTTAAAAATCTAAAAACATTGGATCGGATTGGCAGAATTTGATCCAATTCAAGTTCCCCAATTGTTTTTTGAATAAATAAAAAATGTTTATGATCCAATTCTACACATATTACGCTTTTGGCTCCTCTGGAGGCAAATTCATAGCTGATTCCTCCTGTACCACCAAATAAATCTAAGACAATAAGATCTTCAAAATCGACTAGATTATGGAGTACATTAAAGAGGTTTTCTTTTGCAAAATCGGTTGTTGGACGAGCCTTAAAATTTTTATCCGGATGTATTCTTCGCCCTTTATGTGTTCCACTTACTATTCGCACATGGATAAATTTAAGAGATTAATAAATTGGTTGTATTCCTTTTGCGGAATATCGTCTTTCATCCTTAGATCGGATGGCAGGTTTCTCACTTCAACTTGTCCCAGGTATTTTCTTAACAGTTGGATGACTTTACTATCCTCCTGTATAATGCCATCCAATATAAGCTTGCTTTTTTCATTATTCAGCTTTTGTTGCTTGTATATATTTAAAATATAATAAGCCAAATCGGTATCCTCTTTATAGGCAAAATTGTTAATGAAATGCTTTCTATTCGGATTTGGAATAATTAAATGGAAAAAATCTTTTTGAACATTTACGAAAACATTTGGCTGGTTTTCCAATTTGCTTTGTGATAGGGAGGTATTCAAAAAAGGAAAAGTGTGATGTAATAGTGAAATATTCGAATAATGAGATTCCAGTAGATCCTTGAAGGCTTCCGGAATAGAAAACACAGACCAGGAATCTAATTCTTTCATTTTATTCCAGACTAATTTCTCACTTTTATCCAGCGAATGGCAAAGTTGGTAACTCTCATGAGCAAATTCAGGAGAGAAAAATTCCGATGGAATCAATATTGATTCTTGCGAAATCCAAAGAACACTTACTTTTTGAAAGGGAAGGTTGAGAATGGTACTATTTCTTAAATTCTCCTTAAAAGAATTAATAGGATCTGAATCCGATTTATCTTGAAAGGGAGTATAAGCATTTAAGGATATACAATTTTTATTGCTATCCAGTATAGAAAAAGAAAATCCATCCAGACCAAGCTGGATGGATAGATTATATTCTTTTGTTTTGTTTTGATCAAATGATGAGTCAACAAATACAAAGTCGTCCATAGATATTTTCTAAATTACTCCCAGTTACCAGCGTTGTTATTAGCTTCTTCAAGAGAACCAACCATTAATCCAGGGAATTTGTTTATACGAATACGATTACCATTTTCTTCCAAAAGTTCATTATTGTAATCATCTCGTACATCTTCAAAAATTATCATATTAGATACTCTTGCTTCAAAAACCTGAACTTTAACTTTAGAACCTGTTACAAAAACACCTGCACCCAATTTAAACTGATGTTTACCTTTGGTAAATGGCACATATCTTAATTTCTCAATTGGATATTTCTTACCAAAAACAGTATCAAGAGCGGAAATCATAATCGTATCACGTGTTATGAGACCTTTTTTTACAGCTTCTTTTTCTGTCATTCCAGCTTCCACTTGCTCATCAGTCAATGAGCCAATAGACTTAACTAAAGGCATTGAATCTGTTTTGATAAAACTGATTAAAGTATCGAAACTTCCAGTGTATTTGCCATTTACTTCTTTGTATGCAACTTCTGCTCTACGAATATCTTTAAGTTGGGTGATAATTCGTTCATATCTTTGCTTTTTTATTTTACCAAATTTGATAGGCTTGTTAATGCTTTGATAGCTAAAGAAAGCAAGTGCAACAATTGCTATGGCAAGTAAAATTTGAAAGGCTTTTTTCATTTCTATTCTTATTAGTTTGTGTAAGTTTGTCTGCAAATTTAAAAAAAAAATCTATTTGACTATTTTTATATCTATTAAAATTAAAAGAAATGCTAAAAAATCATATCGCTGATAAGATTCAGGAGAATTTAAAATTCGAACCTACAGCTGATCAGCGAGAGGCAATTGATTTATTAGCAGATTATGTAACTCGAATTAATGAGACGAGTTTGTTTCTTTTAAAAGGATATGCAGGAACTGGTAAAACGAGTTTAGTAAGTGCACTTGTTTCTACACTTTCAGATATGAAGATTACTTCGGTCTTGTTGGCACCAACAGGCCGTGCTGCAAAAGTGCTTTCTCATTATTCCCACAAAACGGCTTATACAGTTCATAAAAAGATATACCGACAAAAATCGCTCACTGATGAAATGGGAGTGTTTGCTCTTGATAGAAATTTGCATAATAACACAATTTTCATTGTAGATGAGGCTTCCATGATATCAAATTATTCTTTGGAAGCTTCAATTTTTGGTTCGGGGTGTTTGCTAGATGACTTAATCGAATTCGTATTCTCTGGCAAAAACTGCCGCTTAATACTTATCGGTGATTCCGCCCAGCTGCCTCCTGTGGGGCTGGATGTTAGTCCTGCCTTGGATGCATCTGAATTGGAAGGATCGTACAATTTAAATGTGGAGGAGGTAACTTTAACACAAGTTGTTCGTCAGAATAAGGAGTCGGGAATATTAATGAATGCCACAATTCTCAGAAGCATGCTTGCCGGGAACACTACTGGCTATCCTTTCTTAAATACAGAGCATTTTCCAGATGTTTCGAAAATTAATGGGGGCGAGCTGATTGATGAAATTTCTTCTGCACATGATAAATATGGACTCGAAGAAACAATGATTATCAGTAGATCTAATAAAAGGGCGAATCGCTATAATCAAGGAATTAGAAATTCTGTTCTTTATAGGGAGGAGGAAATCTCAAATGGTGATTATTTGATGGTGGTGAAAAATAATTACTACTGGGCTCATGATATTGAAGATGTCGATTTCATTGCCAATGGAGATATTGTTGAGATTGTAAGAATTCATAAATACACCACTATTTACGGGTTTAGATATGCGGAAGTGACTATCCGTTTTCCGGATTATAAGGATATCGAGATGGATACTCTTATCATGTTGGATACCCTAAACATTGAATCGGCAGCCTTGGGAAGAGAAGAAAATAAAAAACTGTTTTTTACTGTTGCCGAAGATTATTCTGATATTCGAAATAAAAAAAAGAGGTTTGAGAAAGTAAGAAATAATAAGTTCTTTAATGCCTTACAAGTAAAATTTGCATATGCAGTTACCTGCCATAAAGCTCAGGGAGGACAATGGAAGGCTGTTTTTGTGGATCAGGGATATCTTACAGATGAACTATTGAATAGAGAGTATTATCGTTGGTTATATACTGCTGTTACCAGAGCCACAGAGCAATTGTACTTGGTTAATTTTAATAAAGATTTTTTTCCTAATGAAGCAGACAATAATTAGATTTCAATTCCAATAACCAGAATGTCGTCTGTTTGTTCATTATTGTGTTTCCAATTTTCAAACCAGGTGAAGATATCCGATTTTTGTAAATTGATAGACTTATTTTGGACATCAAGTAATTTATTGAAGAATTGTTTTCTTTTAAGTCTTTTCTGCTGCTCTCCACCCAATTGATCTGTAATTCCATCGGAGTAAAGGAATATCCTATCTCCAGTATTTAATTCAATTTTTCTGGTAGTAAATTCCAGAAATTCGGATTCTTTGCCAATAGAATTACGATCTCCTTGAATTTCAAATAAGGAATAATCCTGATTGCTATCTTTTGGGGTTATAATATCATTGTCAACCTTAAGAGAAGGAGCATTTTTTCGAATCAAAACTAAAGAACGTTTGGCACCGGCAAACTCCAAAATATTTTTCTTAGGGTAGATAGAACAAAATACTCCATCCATGCCATTATATTGGGTATAGGTATCTCCGGATGTATTCAGGACTTGACTGAATTTTTGACTTAGTAAGGGGAAAATAGTGTCAATTTCTATTTCGTTACCATTTTGAGATAAGGTGTGTAATTCCATTAGCCCCATTACGGTAAGCATAGCAGCAGGAACGCCATGTCCTGTACAATCAAATAAAGCTATACTTTTTTTATTGTAGCCCTGTTGGATCCAATAAAAATCACCACTAACTACATGTTTTGGCAAGTTGATAATAAATGATTTTGAGAATAACCGTCTGAAATTCTCTGCATCAGGTAAAATGGATTTTTGAATTCTTTGAGCATGAATCATACCTTGATGAATATCGTAGTAGGATTTATATTTGCTAATTTCTTGTTTTTGTTCGTTAATTTGAAAGGCAATAAGAACCTTTGTTTGGAGTTCGGTAAAATCAATTGGTTTCTTCACGTAATCTTGTGCACCAAGATTTAATGTAGCCTTAATACTTTCCATTTCGGTTTTTGCAGTAACCATTATTACAGGAATCTCTTTGAGACGTTCGGTTGCCTGAATTTGTTCCAGAACTTCAATTCCGTCCATAACTGGCATCATGATATCTAAAAGAATAACATCAGGAATGTTATCCTCCAACCATTCGAGTGCTTGATGTCCACTCTCTTTAGAGATAACATTGTACTCTTTTCTAAAATAGGCTTCTATTAATTTATTGTTAATAGGTGAGTCGTCAACAGATAGGATGGTTCTAGTAGTCATCATAAGTAAAAAAGTGTAGGGTAGCATTTGCTACCCTAAAAATATCAGTTTAATTTTAAGGAACGAACAATTCCTTCGATTTTTTTATTTGCTCGATCTTCCGTCGCATAAAAATCTTCTAATGATTTTAATTCTTCACGAACCTCAAAATAATATTTTATTTTAGGTTCCGTACCAGAAGGGCGTACTGAAATTTTAGTACCGTCTTCTAAATAAAACTGAAGTACATCTGCCGTAGTTTCAAAATCAAGATCAGTTGTTTCTCCAGTAATCGGATTAGCCGCTTTTCTGGTTGTATAATCTTTAATCAAAACCATAGCCGATCCATTAATTTCCGAAGGAGTGTTGAATCGATAATCGTGCATCATTTGGTTGATTTCCTGAGAACCTTCCAATCCTTCTCTAACAATATATATCATCTTTTCTTTGGAGTATCCATACTCTATATAGATTTCCTTTAGAATGTCAAATAAATTTTTGTCTTGATCTTTAGCCCAGGCAGCAATTTCGGCCATAATACTACAAGAGGAAACTGCATCTTTATCTCGGGTGAAATCGCCTGGCATGTATCCAAATGATTCTTCGCCACCACCTATGTAGTTTTTATCCTGATTTTTACGAACGATATCGGCAATCCATTTAAAACCGGTGTAAGCATCAAAGCATTGAACGTTGTTCTTTTCGGCAACTTCTTTAAAAAGTTCTGTTGTTACGATGGTTTTTACAACGTAGTCGTTGCCGGTAAGTAGTCCCAGCTCTCGTCTGCGTTTAATAAGATAATAGGTAAATATTAGTGCTGTTTGGTTTCCATTAATAATTTCCCATTCTTCTTTGTCATTCTTTACGGATATACCTAAACGGTCCCCGTCAGGATCACAAGCCATTACCAAATCAGCATCAATTGCTTCGGCTTTGTCAATTGCCATTTTTAAGGCTTCCGGTTCTTCAGGATTTGCAGACCATACAGTTGGAAAATTACCATCAACAACATCTTGTTCCGGAATATGAATAATATTTTCGAAACCGTAGTTTTTCAAGGATGCAGGAACTAATTTTACAGTTGTTCCATGAAGTGGTGTAAATACAATTTTTAAATCTTTTTGATTTTTAATTGCCTCTGGTGACAGACTCAGCGTTTTTACCGTATCCAGATATAGCTGATCCATTTCAGATCCTAGAACTTCGATTAAATCAGAGTTTCCTTCAAATTTGATTTCCTCTACTTTTACCGACTTTACTTCTGTGATAACATTTTTATCATGAGGAGGAATCAACTGGGAACCATCTTCCCAGTAGGCTTTATAGCCATTATATTCTTTAGGATTGTGCGATGCCGTAATAATAACTCCGGATTGACAACCAAGATGACGAATGGCAAAAGACATTTCGGGAGTTGGTCGCAAATCCTCAAAAATATAAGCTTTGATACCATTGGCAGAGAATATATTGGCTACTGTGTCTGAGAATAATTTGCTATTGTTACGACAATCATATCCAATACAAACCGAAATTTGATTTTTGCCTGCAAAAGTCTTATTTAAATAATTGGCAAGGCCTTGTGTGGCAGCTCCAACAGTGTATATATTCATTCTGTTGGTTCCAGGCCCCATCTTGCCACGTAAACCACCGGTTCCAAATTCAAGATCTTTATAAAAAGAATCAATGAGATTGGTATTGTCCTCTTGTTCCAATAATTCTTTAACAGCATTTTTTGTGGCCTGATCGTAGTTGCCTTCAAGCCATATATTTGCTTTTTCTTTTACTGTTTTTAAGATTTCCGTCTTATTCATTTTGTTGGTTTATTCTGGTTAATTATTCATTCGATGAATGCAATGCTTCATACTGGTTCTCCAATGAGGGATTTCCAGATCAAAAATATGTTTAATTTTTGATTTATTCAAGACACTATAATGCGGTCTTTTTGCAAGACAATGAAAATCTTTACTTTCGATAGCACTTATTTTGCACTTATTTCCAGCACTTAATTGAATTTCCTGAGCAAAATCATACCAACTACAAACACCTTCATTGGAAAAATGGTAGGTGCCGTAATCCTTAAAATTATTGTCTTTTTCGATATGTGAAATTATTTTGAGAATGCTCTTTGCTAAATCATAGGCATAGGTTGGAGTTCCTATCTGATCAGCAATGACTTCTAATTCAGTTTTATTTTTACCCAATTGAATCATAGTTTTTAGAAAGTTTTTGCCAAAGGGAGAATAGAGCCATGAGGTTCTTATAATTATATGATTTGGAGTTGTTTCTTTAAGCAATTCTTCGCCTTGCAATTTTGTTCTCCCATAACTTCCTTGCGGATTTGTTGAATCGGTTTCGGTATATGGTTTGAAATTCTCACCAGAAAACACATAGTCTGTCGAAATGTGAATTGGGATAATGTTATTGTTAGATGCAAGCTCAGCAAGATTTTTAACAGCTACGGCATTTATCAGTTGAGCAGTATCTTCATTCTCTTCGGCTTGATCTACATTGGTATAAGCGGCACAGTTTATCAAATAACGAATATCTTTTCCTTCTATATAGGATTGTAAGGCTGTTTTATTTGTGATATCAAGTTCTTCAATATCTGTAAAGAAAAAATGAAAGGAATCGTATTCTGAAGATAAATCTCTGATTTCACGACCTAACTGTCCATTGCTACCTGTTACTAATAAATTTATCATGAAGTTATTATTTGACAAATTTAAAATTTGTTTCAGCGTCCTTAAAATTAGGGGAAGCCTTATCTTTTGAAGAGATATTTTCGTTTTGGGGACTAATTCTCCAGTCAATGTTCAAAAAGGGATCATTATAATTAATTCCACGTTCAGCCTCTGGATTATATACTGCATCACACTTATAGATAAAGGTTGCAGAATCACTTAGAACTGAAAATCCATGAGCAAAACCTTTAGGAATTAGAAATTGAATTTTATTTTCTGCCGATAATTCAACCCCCTGCCATTTTCCATAGGTTGGTGATCCAAGTCTTAAATCAACAGCTACGTCAAACACTTTTCCACTGATAACGCGGACTAGTTTTGTTTGAGAATATGGAGCCAATTGGTAATGTAATCCTCTAATTACGCCATAGTTGGATTTTGATTCATTATCCTGAACAAATTGAAGCTGTATACCTAGTTCTCTAAATTTATTTTCATTGTAACTTTCAAAAAAATATCCTCTTTCATCTTCAAATACTTTAGGTTGTATAATAAGAAGATCAGGAATTTCCGTCTTTATAATTTCCATTTAGATACTTGTTTAAAGGAGATTTTCATTGGCTATAGCCATAAGGTAATCTCCGTATTGATTTTTAAGAAGGGGTTTAGCCAGATCCAGTAATTGTTCACGAGTAATAAATCCATTTCGGTATGCAATTTCCTCGATGCAAGCCACCTTTAATCCTTGTCGCTGCTCTATTGTTGCAATATAGTTTGATGCCTGCAACATGCTATCATGAGTTCCTGTATCCAGCCAGGCAATACCTCGTCCTAAAACTTTTAGATTTAATTTATTTTCTTTGAGATACAACATGTTAAGGTCTGTAATTTCTAATTCACCTCGCTTGGATGGTTTTAATGATTTTGCTTTTTTAACGACATCATTACCATAGAAATAAAGCCCTGTAACCGCATAGTTTGATTTAGGATTTTTGGGTTTTTCTTCTAAACTAATAACTAAGCCATCTTTATTGAACTCAGCAACACCATATCTTTCTGGATCTTTTACATGGTATCCAAAAACTAAAGCTCCTTCTGTCATTTTTGCTGACTCTTCCAATTGTTTGCTAAACTCATATCCATAGTATAGATTGTCTCCCAGAATCATACAAACAGGACTATCACCTATAAATTCTTCTCCTAATAGGAATGCTTGTGCTAAACCATCTGGAGACGGTTGCTCCACATAGGATATATCTAAACCATATTGATTTCCACTACCAAAAAGATCTTTATATAGGTGGATGTCTTTTGGCGTGGAAATAATTAATATTTCTCTAATACCAGCAAGCATGAGTACCGATAATGGATAATAAATCATTGGCTTGTCGTAAACGGGGATTATTTGTTTAGAGATACTTTTTGTAATAGGGTACAGTCTTGTACCGGATCCACCGGCAAGTATTATTCCTTTCATAAGTACTGGTTTTTATTGAAATCAACAATATAGATTAGGAATGATTAAATCCATTTGAAATATTACATCTTTTCTACCACTTCGTGTTCGAAAGTAAGTCTTCAAAATAAGAAATCGTTTTTATTAATCCTTCATGAAGCTGAACTTTTGGCTCCCAATTATTTAATTCCTTTTTTGCTAGATTAATATTTGGTTGTCTTTGAGTAGGATCATCTTTAGGTAAAGGCTGATTAATGATTTTTGAATTGGAGTTGGTAAGTTCAATTATCTTTTTAGCTAATTCGAGAATGGTGAATTCATTTGGATTTCCGATGTTAACCGGGCCAACGAACCCATCTCTTGATATCATCATTCTGGACATACCTTCCAGTAAATCATCAACATATTGAAAACTTCGGGTCTGAGAACCATCACCAAAAATGGTAATATCCTCCCCCTTCAGACATTGTACTATAAAATTAGAGACAACCCTACCATCATTGGGATGCATGTGCGGTCCATAGGTATTAAAGATGCGTACAATTTTGATGTCTACATTATTTTGATTGTGGTAATCCATAAATAGTGTTTCTGCACAACGTTTTCCTTCATCATAGCAGGAACGTATTCCAATAGGATTAACATTACCCCAATAGTTTTCTGTTTGTGGATGAATTTCCGGATCACCATAAACTTCACTCGTTGAAGCTTGTAATATTTTTGCCTTAACACGTTTGGCTAAGCCAAGCATATTAATGGCACCCATGACAGATGTTTTGGTAGTTTTAATGGGATTGAATTGATAATGAATAGGTGATGCAGGACAGGCTAAGTTGTATATCTGATCTACTTCTGCAAAATATGGAGCTGTAACATCGTGTCGTACTAACTCGAAATATGGATTGTCTAATAAATGTGCAATATTTCTTTTTGAACCAGTGAAGTAATTATCCAGGCAGATTACGTCATTTCCTTCTTTTAGGAGACGTCCGCAAAGATGTGAACCTATAAAACCTGCTCCACCAGTTACTAAAATTCGTTTCATGTGTTTGTAATTTTATTTTTAGTTATTACATGGAAGCCACCGGAATAGTTATCTTCTTGGGATTGGGAAGTCTTACTAATAGCTTTTTTCATGTATGTTAAAACCTCTCGGATTAGCCGGGAGACGGTTATCGTTTTTGGTTAATGTTCGAAAGCAATTTGTTTGGAGTATTTATTATTCCACGTATAATAGATTGGTAAATATAATCATTTTTTTACGTCTTCCTTTTTCTAATTATTTCTGCTGTTGAAGTGGATTTTTAAATTTTGAGGAATTATGACACAGGGAAACTAGTCTGAAGTTTTTAATTCAATTCAAAATTTCAGGAAGATTTACAATTTGGCATGTCAGCCTAATTATGGCTTGAGGATACGTTGGGAAATTGAAATGTACAGAACTGATTTCTAAATAAATTACTTTAGAATTTTAATTTGATGTGGTTTTAAGCATTAATTTAGAAATGGAGTGCAAAAAGAGGAATCCAATACTGAGTTCCTCTCTCTAAATTTTAAAAACATCTTTAGTTTGTTTTCTTTACAAATTTAGTAAGTATAACAATTTGTTGTCCTTCTACACGCCCTTCGATGTGTTCTGGATTATCATTAACCAGATGAATATTGCGAACAGCGGTTCCTCGTTTTGCAGTGAAGCCTCCACCTTTTACATTTAAATCTTTGATTAAAACAACAGAATCGCCAGTACTTAATTCTACTCCATTGCTGTCAAGATGCTTTATCTCTTCTTCCGTGGTTTCTTCTTCGTTACCAGATTTCGCCCATTTCAAGGTTTCCTCATCCAGATAAAGCATATCAAGTAAATCCTGAGGCCAACCTTCTGCACGTAGTTGGTTTAGCATGCGCCATGCCATTACCTGAACAGCAGGAACAGTACTCCACATGCTATCATTTAAACAACGCCAATGGTTGACTTCCATTTTGTCTGGATTTTCTATTTGCTCCTGACAAACATTGCAAATCAAGATATTTTGATCTGCAGTACCATTAGATGGAGTAACGGGATAGGCTATTAAGGAATCAGTCGCGCCACACAATTCACATACGGAACCACTACGTGTTTGTAATTCTTTTTCTATGCTCATTTTATTAATCGTTAATTATTTTAGTTAGACTAGTTTAAATATTGAAGCTAAGACTAACAATCCTCCTGTTTTTTTTCGGATGCAAAGTTAAGTGAGATTATTCAAATTAAAAGAACTGTATAAAAATAGTTTGGTTTTGGATAGATAGTGATTTAAATTAGAATAATCTTATTTAACTTTTAAGCAGTTCTTTTTGGGAGATATTTAGAGTCAGATTAAAGTATTATTAGAAGGAGGTATTTTCTTGTGTGAATCTTTGTTTTCAGGGATTTCTTGTAGGTTTTCAGGAGATAATTTGAAGAGGTTTAAGAAAAAAAAGTCGTAACTTAAACTTTCTTCGGAATAATTGTATATTTTTGTGCCGAATTTGAAATTATATAATGTCTAATTTATTAATTAATCAGTAATTTAACATGATTGAAGAAAACAAAAAAGTAGATAATTCTGTTGCTGACGCAGAATTTGATTGGGATGCATTCACTAGTGAAGAAGGTTTTTCAGGTGAAAACAGAACCGAATTAGAAGCAATGTATGATAAAACCTTATCTACAGTTGCAGAAAAAGAAGTAATTGATGGTACAGTTATTTCTATGAATAAAAGAGAAGTTGTAATCAATATTGGTTACAAATCAGATGGTATCGTAAGCTTAAATGAATTCAGGTATAATACTGAATTAACTGTTGGTGATACTGTAGAAGTATATGTGGAAAGTCAGGAAGACAAAAAAGGACAGTTAGTTCTTTCTCACAAAAAAGCTCGTGCATTACGTTCATGGGATCGTGTGAACTCTGCACTTGAAAACGATGAAATTATTAAAGGTTATATCAAATGTCGTACTAAAGGTGGTATGATCGTTGATGTATTTGGAATCGAGGCTTTCTTGCCAGGATCTCAAATTGATGTGAAGCCTATCCGCGATTACGATGTATTCGTTGGAAAAACTATGGAATTCAAAGTTGTGAAAATCAACCATGAATTCAAAAATGTTGTTGTTTCTCACAAAGCACTTATCGAAGCTGAATTGGAACAACAGAAAAAAGAAATTATCGCTAAGCTTGAGAAAGGTCAGGTATTGGAAGGAACAGTTAAGAACATTACTTCTTACGGTGTATTCATCGATTTGGGTGGTGTTGACGGTTTGATTCACATTACTGATTTATCATGGGGTAGAGTGAGTCACCCAAGTGAAATCGTTGAGCTTGATCAGAAATTGAATGTTGTTATTCTTGATTTTGACGATGATAAAAAACGTATTGCTCTTGGATTGAAACAATTAACTCCACATCCATGGGATGCTCTTGATACTGAAATGAAGGTTGGAGACAACGTTAAAGGTAGAGTTGTTGTTATGGCCGATTATGGTGCTTTCGTTGAAATTGCTGCTGGTGTTGAAGGTTTAATTCACGTATCAGAGATGTCTTGGTCACAACACTTGAGATCTGCTCAGGATTTCATGAAAGTTGGAGATGAAGTAGAAGCTCAAATTTTAACTTTGGATCGCGAAGAGAGAAAGATGTCTCTTGGTATCAAGCAATTGAAAACAGATCCATGGGATGGAATCGAATCTAAATATGCTGTTAACTCTAAGCATACTGCTAAAGTTCGTAATTTCACAAACTTTGGTGTGTTTGTTGAAATCGAAGAAGGTGTTGATGGTTTGATTCATATTTCTGATCTTTCTTGGACTAAGAAAGTAAAACATCCAGCTGAATTTACTCAGATTGGCGCTGATATTGAAGTTGTTGTATTAGAAATTGATAAAGACAACAGAAGATTGAGCTTAGGGCACAAACAGTTGGAAGAAAATCCATGGGATGTATTTGAAACTATCTTTACAACAGATTCTGTTCATGAAGGAACTATTGTAGAAGTATTTGAAAAAGGCGCTGTAATAGCATTACCTTATGGCGTTGAAGGTTTCGCAACTCCACGTCATTTGGTGAAAGAAGATGGTACTCCTGCAAAAATAGATGAGAAATTATCTTTCAAAGTTATTGAATTCTCTAAGGCTGCTAAAAGAATTATTCTTTCTCACTCCAGAACTTTCGAAGATGTGAAGAAAGCTGAAGAAACAGCTAAGAAAAAAGAGGTAGCAAAAACCACTAAAAAAGGTGTTAAAAAAGTGAAAGATTCACTAGAAAAGACTACCTTAGGTGATATATCTGAGTTAGCTGCTTTGAAAACAAAATTGGAGAATAAAGAAGGTGGCGAAAAATAATTAAAATACGCTTATAATGAATTTCAAGATTGACAAGAAAGATGGATACACCTTTGTTCAGGTTTTAAAAGATAAATTGGATACCCATATTGCTCCGGCATTAAAATCAGAATTGGTTCTTATTTCCGGAAATGGTGAAAAAAATATCCTTTTAGATCTTACACCTTGCACTTATTGTGATTCATCCGGTCTTAGTGCAATTCTTGTAGCCAATAGGTTGAGTAAAAATGCCAACGGAACATTCGTTCTATATGGTTTGCAGCCTGCTGTCGAAAGATTAGTATCTATCTCTCAGTTGGATTCGGTTTTAAATATTGCTTACAATATGGACGATGCCGTTTCCTTAATGAAGAATCAGATTGAATTAAACAATTAGTTTGTGAAATTTGAAATTACAATCTTAGGTAGCAATTCTGCATTACCAACTTCCAAAAGATTCCCAACCGCTCAAGTGCTCAATGTACTTGAGCGGTTTTTTTTGATTGATTGTGGGGAAGGTGCTCAAATGCAGATGAAAAAATTTCGGATACCGATGAGTCGGATACACCATATCTTCATCTCTCATCTACATGGTGATCATATTTTTGGTTTGATCGGTTTGTTATCCACATTTTCACTGCAAAGGAGAAAAGCCATACTGCATATTTATGGACACAGTAAACTTGAAAAATGGATTCGCCTTCAGATGGATATCTTGGATTCTAAAGTGGGATATGAAATCGTTTTTCATGCAATTTTTGGAACGGAGCTACAAACACTTTATGAGGATGAAAAAGTGGTAGTTCAGTCATTCCCATTAAAACATGGCGCAATGCCCTGTGCCGGATTTCTTTTTAAAGAAAAGGAAAGACCTCGAACGCTAAAGGCTGATCTTCTGGATTTTTATAATATTCCAATCAAGAATCGTCATGCTATAAAATTAGGAGCTGATTTTATTCGTGAAGATGGTGAAATCATTCTCAATTCTAAGCTTACTGTCGATCCTCCAAATCCAAGATCCTATGCTTTTTGTACGGATACTGCCTATCGACCGCAAATAGTCAAAATAATAAAGGGGGTAGATATCTTATATCATGAAGCAACTTTTCTCAAATCTGATGAGAAAAGAGCAAAAAAAACATATCATTCTACTGCTGAGCAGGCTGCAAAAATCGCAGTGCAGGCAAAGGTGAAAAAACTAATTATAGGTCATTTTTCCGCTCGATTTAAAAATTTGGAATCTCATTTATTAGAGGCAAGAGAAGTATTTGCCAATACTGAACTTGCGGAGGATGGGAAAAGGTTTTTGGTAGATTTTTATCGATTTTAATTCAAAGTGAATAAGTTTTTTTACTTTAGCACCTCAAAACTTACTTTTTAAACAATATTACATGAAACGAATAGCCTTATTATTAACAGCTGTTTGTCTTTGCTTTGGTGGTTTTGCACAACAGAAGCAAGATAAATCTATTTTCAAAGAATATCAGCCAGGATATTACCAAAACTCTATCATGAAGGACATCCGAATGGTAGATGAGAAGTTGGAAAAGAAAGATGTGGATAAAAGATTCTTTATGGATCAGTCCTCCTATGATTTACCAAATAAAATTTCCTTATATAAGGATAATACACAATGGGCACAAGGAACAATCTCGCAAGGTAATGCTGGTACATGCTGGTGTTTTTCAACTACTTCATATTATGAGTCAGAAGTATATCGTTTGCACCAAAGGCAAGTAAAAATTTCAGAAATGTACACCGTTTATTGGGAGTATGTCGAGAAAGCACGTCGTTTCATTCAAGAAAGAGGAAATTCTTTATTTGATGAAGGTTCTGAAGGAAATGCTGTTGCGAGAATTTGGAAACAATATGGTACCTGTCCTGAATCAGAATACTCAGGTTTAATAAATGGTCGTAAGTTCTATACTCATGCCAAAATGTATAAGGAAATGATGGCCTATTTGAATTCTGTGAAGAAAAATAATGCATGGAATGAAGACGAAGCATTGGCTACGATCAAAGCTATCATGAACCATTATATGGGTACTCCTCCAACTAAATTTAGAGTAGAAGGAAAAGAGTACAATCCACAAAGCTATCTGTCTGATTATCTAAAATTAAATATGGATGATTATGTGGAGATATTATCTTACAAACAAGAGCCTTATTGGAAACAGGTAGAATATAAGGTGCCTGATAACTGGTGGCATTCAAAAGAGTATTACAATATTCCACTAGATGATTTTATGAAAGTGGTTAAGACAGCCGTTCGTAAAGGTTATACAATGAGTATTGGTGGTGATGTTTCTGAAGCAGGATTTCTAAGAACAACCAACTGTGCAATGGTTCCTACTTTCGATATTCCTTCGGAGTACATTAATGAAAATGCTCGTCAGATGCGTTTTTCAAATGGTTCAACTACTGACGATCATGGAATGCACTTGATAGGTTACTATGTTGATAAAAATGGTAAAGATTGGTATTTGATTAAAGATTCAAGTTCTGGATCCAGAAATATTGATGAAAATTCTCCTGAGTTTGGATATTATTTCTTTCAGGAAGATTACGTGAAATTGAAGATGATGGGATTTACAATCCATAAGGATGCAGTGAAAGATCTACTCAAAAAATTTAAATAATTATTCTTGCCCCTGTCAAATTTGACAGGGGCTTTTTTTTATTGTAAGTTGAACCATTATTTCTTTCACAATTATTAAAAGCATAATGAAATGGGTTTAACAAGTTTCACTTCTTTTTTAGGTTTTGCTGCAGCATTTTGTACAACTATTTCTTTCGTTCCTCAGGCTATTAGGGTTATTCAAACAAAGCAAACTAAGGATCTTTCTTTAGGAATGTACACCATTTTTACAATTGGCATCATTCTTTGGCTAATTTACGGAATAGCTATTCAATCTTGGCCCATAATTGTAGCTAATGCAATTACCTTGGGGCTTACCATTACTATTTTGATCTTAATAGTTAAGTACAAATAAGAATGTATCAAATAGTTTTGGAAATCGAGTCACTGTAACTCGTCAGAAATAAATTTGTGTATCTTTGTACGCCAAATAGTGACTATGAACAACCATCAATTTTACAGAAATTTATGCAGGAAAAAATTCTAATTTTAGATTTTGGCTCACAGTACACACAGCTAATAGCAAGACGTGTACGTGAATTAAACGTGTATTGCGAAATTCACCCTTATAATAATTATCCAGTTTTGGATGATTCGGTAAAAGGTGTAATTCTTTCGGGAAGTCCGTTTTCCGTTCGTGATCCAAAAGCCCCAATCCCAGATTTATCAGAGATGAAAGCCAAGCTTCCTTTATTGGGTGTTTGCTATGGAGCACAGCATTTGGCTCATTGTTTTGGAGGGGAAGTGATGGCTTCTAATAAAAGAGAATATGGACGTGCAAATCTAACTTTTGTAGATGATAGTAATTCTCTATTTAAAAATATCAGTCTAAACTCACAGGTTTGGATGTCACATGGAGATACCATTGAAAAGATGCCATCCAACTTCAAAGTGATAGCGAGTACAGCAGATGTTGCAAATGCGGCATTTACAATTGAAGGTGAAAATACTTATGGAATTCAATTTCACCCTGAAGTATATCATAGCACAGAAGGTAAGGAATTATTGAAAAATTATGTGGTTGGTATATGCGGATGTGCGCAGGATTGGACTCCGGATTCATTTGTTGAAAGTACGGTTACGGAACTTAAAGCTAAAATTGGTGATGATAAGGTAATTCTTGGATTATCTGGAGGTGTTGATTCAACTGTAGCAGCAATGTTATTACACAAAGCCATTGGTGAAAATTTGTATTGCATTTTCGTGGATAATGGATTATTGCGAAAGAACGAATTTTACAATGTCTTGAAGAAATATGAAGTTCTTGGATTAAATGTAATTGGTGTTGATGCCGGAGAAAGATTTCTCAAGAAATTAGCAGGAGTATCTGATCCTGAAACAAAGCGAAAAATTATAGGAAATACTTTTGTTGATGTTTTTGATGAGGAATCACATAAAATAGAAGATGCAAAATGGTTGGGACAAGGAACTATCTATCCCGATGTAATTGAGTCTTTATCTGTTAATGGTCCTTCTCAAACTATAAAATCGCATCACAACGTAGGTGGTTTACCTGATTATATGAAACTTAAGGTAGTTGAACCTTTGCGTTTATTGTTTAAAGATGAGGTTCGTCGTGTAGGAAAAAGCATGGGGCTGGAAGATAAATTTATTCAGCGTCATCCATTTCCAGGACCAGGATTGGCGATTCGTATACTAGGTGATATTACTCCAGAAAAAGTTCAAATTTTGCAGGAGGTAGATGATATTTATATTTCAGGACTGAAATCGGATGGATTGTATCACGAGGTTTGGCAAGCAGGAGCTATTTTGCTGCCAATTCAGTCAGTTGGTGTGATGGGAGATGAACGAACTTATGAGAGGGTGGTGGCCCTTCGTGCCGTGGGATCTACAGATGGTATGACTGCAGACTGGTCTCATTTACCTTATGAGTTTTTGGCGAAGATTTCCAATCAAATCATCAATAACGTTAAAGGGGTAAATCGTGTGGTGTACGACATTAGTTCAAAACCACCAGCAACTATTGAGTGGGAATAATTTCGAGAAAATTACAGATATAAAATAATAAGGCAGTACCTGAAAAGTGCTGCTTTTTTTTGTCTAACTTAAAATTAATTCCATTATTTCCTAATTGAGAGTTTCGAGGTACTAATTTGTAGATTATAATTACTGCCTTTGGGATAAAAGATTAATATTCTCTATTAAAATTGGTCTTTGACGCATTACTTATGTTAGGGAAAATGGATCCTATCTAGGTTTAGTTTATGTTGAAATGTTAAATAAATAGAGGTAAGTATGAAAAGATAAGTTGTGTATTAAATCTAATTTTTAAATAAATCCTGATTTGCTTCCATAAAGCTTTTTGCTTTTTCAATTTCATCAATCAGTTCGCTGAGTTTAAAGATAGCTGCATCTTGATCCTGATCTAAGATTAATTTTTCCAAATCAATAATGGTAATTCTTGCTTTTTGCATCGAAAAATTAGCTAGTACACCTTTTAATTTGTGAGCAGCATCCTTTGCTTTATTATATTCTTTCTTAGATAGCGGAGTTTGAATATCCTCAATCCTGGATTTCCAAACCTTAAAGAATTTTGTCATTACGCCCTTAATAAATTCCCGATTATTATCGACTCGTATAAATAGTTCTTTAAAATCGATAATGGCAGCTTGGTGTAATTTTTGTTTAACTTCTCTAGGTAAATCAACTAACTTTGTAATTAGTGACTCTAGGTCCAGACTATCAGGATAAAATAAGATTTTATTATCCTTACACAAAACTTCCTCTGCTTGGGAAGAGGTGAGAACCAGAAGTTTAAAATGTTTATTTTTTATTTTTGCGAAATAGGATTTTAAACCTTCTAAATCTTCTGTAAATTCTATAGCGCTCGAATTTTCAATTGTAAATTTACTGATGATTAAATCAAAATCTATTTCGATTAGTTGTTCTAGGGCTTGTGTTTTATTTTGACATTTGGCAAAGGAAATATTAGGCATAGATTCAATCTCCAAATGGTTTTGGAATCCGACAAGTAATATGTTGGGTTTATGTTTCATATTTATGGATTTCAATGCCTAGATTTCTTAAAAAGATTGTATCTTTCGTGGAGTTCTAAAAGTATATTCAATTTGCGTAAATTTTATTAAAAAGCATAATTTATATGAGTAGTTTGAGAAATTTTTTGAGGAATGTGATTACCCTTATTGTATTCACATCTTTGTTATGCGTAGGTACCGCAAAAGCACAATCCGTAAAGAATCAGGCCATTAAATATCAGAATTTATTGGCGCTAATCGATGCCTTTTATGTGGACACTGTAAACGTAGAGCATCTTACCGAGGATGCTATTGTTAAAGTACTTGCGGATTTAGATCCTCATTCTATTTATATCAGTAAGGATGAGATTAAGGAAATGAATGAGCCATTACAAGGCAGTTTTAGTGGAATTGGTATTCAATTTAATATTTTGCGTGATACCTTGATGGTGGTTGCAACAATTCCTGGAGGACCATCAGAGAAGGTTGGGTTAAGAGCAGGGGATAGAATTGTGAAGATAGGAGAGGAGAATGTTGCTGGAACGGGCTTGAAAAATATGGGCGTGCGTAAACGCTTACGGGGAGAGAAAGGAACTGTAGTGACTATTTACGTAAAAAGAAAATCTGAAAAAGAGCTATTGGAATTTATTATTACTCGGGATAACATTCCTATTCATAGTCTGGATGCTGCCTATTTGCTCACTAAAAATATTGGATATATCAAACTGAATCGATTTGCCGCTACTACTTCAGAGGAATTTCTTGAAGCTTTGTTGAAGTTGAAATCTCAAAACATGAAGAATTTAGTGCTTGATTTAAGAGGTAATGGTGGTGGATACATGCAAGCAGCTATAAATATTGTGGATCAGTTTATGGATGCTAATCAATTAATTGTTTATACTAAAGGGCTAACTACTCCACGCCGAGAGAATCGATCCACTGAAGCTGGGATATTTAAAAATGGAAAAGTTGTAATACTATTGGATGAGGGATCAGCATCTGCTTCCGAAATTGTTTCAGGCGCAATACAGGATTGGGACAGAGGAATTATCATCGGAAGACGATCTTTTGGTAAGGGGCTGGTTCAAAGACAATTTCCTTTGTCTGATGGATCGATGATTCGTCTTACTACTGCACATTATTATACTCCAACTGGGCGCTGTATTCAAAAACCATATAATAAAGGCTTGGAGGATTATCATATGGATATATTGAAGCGATTCAAATCTGGAGAAATGATTAGTGCAGATAGTATCCAATTCCCAGATTCCCTAAAATATAGTACTTTAATCAATAAACGTACGGTTTATGGTGGTGGTGGTATCATGCCTGATATATTTATACCAATAGATACAAGTCTTAATTATAAGTATTTCAATTTGTTGGTTCGGAAAAATGTAATTTATCCTTTTGTCGTTAATTATATGGATGAAAATAGAGATCAACTAAAAAAGAAATATCCAAAATTTGAAAAATTTATGAAGGATTTTGAAGTTAGTGATTCTATGCTTTCCGAATTGGTTGCATTAGGGGAAAAGCAAGGAATAGAAAAAAATGAGTCGGATTATCTTGCTGTTGTTGATGATCTGAAATTGCATATCAAAGCTTTGTTGGCAAGAGATCTGTGGGATAGTTCAGAATATTATAAGATAGTAAATAAAAAGAACGATTTTATACTGAAAGCAATAAGCGTATTGGAAAATCCAAAACTCTACGATAACGGATTAAAAAATAATGCAAATTAAAAAAAAAGCCGAAAGACAATTCTTTCGGCTTTTTTTTCGATTATATTTTTAAAAGTCTATGTTTTTAGTTGGTAAAGATTAATTTTGTAGCCGAAATTCGGATCGGTAATGAAAGTGTAAAGATATTTTCATGGATTTGGAGAATTGAAATAATTTGGACGTAGAATTAAAAAGATAGTTTTGAAGAAAGACTCGGGTAAATTCAGATTAATAGCAAAAACCTTTCAAGGTTTAGAAGAAGTTTTATCTAAGGAATTAGAACAACTGGGAGCCGAAGAAATTCGGATATTAAAGCGTGCTGTTAGCTTTGTGGGAGATAAGACTTTGCTCTATAAAACAAATTTGCATTTGAGAACGGCTACTCGTGTAATCAAACCAATCCACAAATTTACTGCTCATGACACGGATGAGTTGTATAAGGGAATTCAAGAAATAGATTGGGGAAAGTATATTGCCAATAAGGATACAATTGCAATTGATTCCACTGTTAGTTCGGAAGATTTTAAGCATTCACAATTCGTTACCTATAGAGTGAAAGATGCTATTGTGGATCAATTTTTCTACAAAACAGGCGATCGTCCTTCTGTGCGAGTGGTAAATCCAAGCCTTAGAATCAATGTTCATATTGATAGAAATACTTGCACTGTCTCTTTAGATAGTTCTGGCGAATCTTTGCATAAAAGAGGATATAGGGTTGGTGAAACTGCAGCACCATTGAATGAGGTCTTGGCGGCAGGATTGATTCTTCTTTCCGATTGGGATAAGAAATCCAATTTTATTGATCCGATGTGTGGTTCGGGAACTATTTTAATTGAAGCCGCTTTAATTGCCTATAATATTCCGCCAGGATTATATCGTAAGGAATTTGGATTTCAAAAGTGGAGAGATTTTGATGAGGAACTATGGGATGAAATCTATAATGATGAAACGGAAGTTGATTTCGACGGACAAATAATTGGAGCTGATATTTCTGATTTGGCTATGGAAATTGCAGAAGCAAATATTCGAAATGCAGGTTTAATAAGAAAAATTAAATTGAATGTAATTCCTTTTCAGCAATTTACACCTCCTGTTGAAAAAGGATTGTTAATCACAAATCCTCCTTATGGCGAGAGATTAAAGCTACGGGATCTCGACGGGTTGTATTCAATGATCGGGGAAAGATTAAAACATCATTTTATGGGATATGACGCTTGGATTTTGAGTTATGCCAAGGAGAGCTTTAACAGTATTGCTTTACGTCCTTCTCGTAGTATAAGTTTATTTAATGGTCCGCTGGAATGTAAATTTCAGAAATACTCGATGTATGAGGGGAAAAAGAAGGATAAATATACAAAGCGAGATTAGATTATGTGTCTTGAATTTGATAAGTCTTCTCTTTTAGCTTTGCGATAATTTGTTATATTTGTCTTCGGGTAACAATAATTAATTCATCTATGAATTTTGATCTTAATCAGTGGTACAGCGAAAAAATAGACGAGGATGCTATTTTTTACTACAAAGGATGTATAGAAGACCAAAATGTTACTGAAATACTGAGTTCCATTGAAGATATATTGCATAAGAATAATGAATCTCCAAAGATTTATAAGAAGATTTTTAATGTTATTGTGGAGTTGGTTCAGAACCTTTATCATCATGGTGAAGTACCTCCGGAATTGAGCTTACCTTATTCTAAATTTGGTGTTTTAATTATGCGCGATGAAGGAATGCAATATCGTATTAGCGCAGGTAATTTTCTTAAAATTGATGGTTTAAAACTCATTCGTGACAGAATTGACCAAATTAATACCTTATCTTCGGATGAAACTCAGAGTTTGTATCGCCTTATATTAAATAATGATGAGTTTTCTGAAAAAGGCGGAGGAGGCTTAGGAATTGTTGATATTGCCAGAAAGAGTGGTAATAATATGGAATATCAGTTTCTGGAGTATAATGAAAGTTACTTATTTCTATCTATTGATGTAATTATTTAAAAAAACCTTAAAACAAACATATATGAATTCACTTGTTCTAAAAGGTAGTCCTAAAACACCAAGTATTAACTTTGATCCTAGTACAGGTACATTTTTAATTGAAGGAAGATCAATTCCGGAAAATTCACTTGATTTTTACAAGCCAATTATGGAATGGTTAGACTCTTATATTGGAAGTCCCGAGGAACTTACTACTGTTGTTGTGAAATTGGAATATTTCAATACAAGTTCGTCTAAATGTTTGTTAGATGTGTTTAAAAAATTGGAGGGTATTTTCAAAAGGGGACATAAAGTAAGCATTAACTGGCATTATGAAACTGATGATGAGGATATGCTTGAGGCTGGGGAAGATTATCAGTCTATTATAAAAATACCATTCGAAATGATTGAAGATGAGGTATGATAAAATAATATTATAATAGAAAACGCAGGTATTTGCCTGCGTTTTTTTTTGCTTAAATATTTTGCTTTCGCTTACGAATTTTTTGATCGAATATATTTAGTAATTTTTTTAACAACCCATAGTAAAGTACAATATAAAGCGATATACTGGACAGCCAGATTACAATCATATTAACCCAATAGGTGTCGTAATACATTCCAAATATTCTTTTTCTTGGAGCATAAAAGTGTGCTTTTACAAAATATCCATCCGGATCTCTGTAGATAGGATCAATTTTCTGATACAGTCTATCCTTGTATTCAATAATTCTTTCTATGTCATTGCTATTTCGTACAAATTCAGTTAAACGATCATTTGAATAAGATTTTTTCATCCTTACAAAAGATTTCTTGTCTTCGAAACTCTTTTGTAATGCAATTAAATGTTCGTCCTTCTTACGATTAGATACATTGTATAAATTGATATAATAGCGGTTCAGCTTATCAAAATAGGCTCTCGCTTGAACAATGGTTGTTTCGTCTAATTTGTCAACCGTAAGATTCTCAATGCCTTGAAAATGAAAATTTATAATTTTAAGGTCTTCAATTGAAAGTTCATTTTGGAGTAGTCTTAAATTTGATTTCAATTTCTCCTGTTTGTCTGGATGATTGATGTAGCGCTCACATTCATTAAGTTTATTTTTAAGTATTGGAAGCCAATAATTCTTCCTATAATCCGCTTTACTCATCAATTTTTCATATACATAGAAATTTTTGGCATACTCATTGTTTTTAAATTGATGTACTGCCAAAGCTTCATATGCCCACCTTGCCGTGATAATTTCTCCATACCATGGAATTGAATTTGGAGTAGATATATTGGGATTAAGTTTATCAAATTTTACTATGATACCACTGAGAATTAACTGAGGAATAAGAATAAATGGAATTAGTATGTAAATAGTAATTACTGTTTTAAAACTGTCCGAAATTATTAATCCAAGCATATTTGCAAAACACCAGGCACTAAACAAGGCAAACCAATAATGAAAAAACATACCGTTTATTTCCAATATTGTATTTCCAATTAAGGTGAATAAAAATGCCTGAAATGCTGAAATTATAAATAGAATTACAATTTTAGATAGCAAATAACTCGAAGTGCTTAAGTTTAAAAAACGTTCTCGTTTTAATATTTTACGATCCTTAATAATTTCCTCGGCACTTAGAGTTAAACCTATAAATAAGGCAACAATAACAGCCATGAATAGATACACAGGAAGATTACTGTTATTACTAAAGGTGTATCCTAACTGATTCCCTGCATCAATATTATAATACTTAATAAGGTAGGATAGTATGAAAGCAAGCAGCGGTGTTTCAAATAAATTAATTATCAGATATTGCCTGTTTGCCAATTTTGAAATGACATCTCTTTTGGCAAAAACCATAAATTGTTTGAAAACTGAAGGAATTTTGAAGGTGACCGGAGGCAACTCATTTGAGTCAGTTACTTGCTTAAGGTTTTCATTTCCAGTCTGAAATCGCTCATACCATTCTTGTGGCGTTATTTTTCTTGTTTGGGTTGGATTTCCATACTCATCCAAAACTTCCGATTCTACAATATTAAATATTTGATCGGCATCAACATTTCCACAGGTGGAGCACTCACTTTCAGTACGGTTGGCACGTAAGGATTGTGATTTAAAATAAGTGATAGCATCCAGCGGATTACCATTAAATATCAGATAGCCGCCAGTATCAAGAACCAATAGGCGGTCGAACATTTTAAACGTGTCTGATGCAGGCTGATGAATTACCACAAATATTAATTTGCCTTTTAAGGCTAGGTTTTTCAGGAGATCCATTATTTTGGCTGAATCTCTCGACGATAATCCAGATGTTGGTTCATCCAGGAAAAGAACCGATGGTTCACGAATAAGTTCTAAAGCTATATTTAGTCTTTTTCTTTGACCACCACTAATTTTTTTATCTAAAGGATTTCCAACTTTTAAATTTCGTGCATCGTAAAGTCCTAAATCTTTCAGAAGCTTCAAAACGATTCTTATCAGCTGAAAACTACTATATTTATCGAAACAAAGTTTAGCATTAAAATACAGGTTTTCGAAGACGGTTAATGATTCAATCAACAGGTCATCTTGCGATACGTGACCGACGACACCTTCCAACGTTTTCTTGTCATCGGTGATACTATAACCATTAATAAGAACCTTTCCATTATTGGGATTTGCAGACCCATTAAGAACATTAAGTAGAGTTGTTTTACCAGCTCCGCTGGATCCAATGATGCCAACCATTTTACCCGATTCTTCTTTAAATGAAAGATTGTGAACTCCTATATTATTCTCCTTAAAACGATATTCGATGTTTTGGGCTTCAAAAACTACTCTTTTCTGGTTTTCATCACGGTGAAAGGTTGTGACTATATCGCTAAAATAGATTGGTTCAATTTTTGGATTCCGAATAGATGAACCTTGAGAGAGAACATGCACGCGTTCCGGATTTAAGGATTGCCCATTCATGAATAATTCTTCGATACCTTTGAAACGCATCACAAACATATCTACTCGTTGCAATCTTAATATCTTAATTTCTCCAACTAAATTAATCGATTGATAATGCTCTCCCAGTTCATGTTTTTCATTTTTATGATTAATGGTTAGTAGTCTTTTGGATCTGCTGATTTCCTCGAAATCACTTAAAACAAAATCTTTAAGTCGCTGATAACCATCAATAGGTAAGTTAAATGTATCCGCGACAGTTTCTATAAAAGCAAACTCTTGCTCGCTAATTTCCTCTTCTGACTTGAGGAATTCCAACAGTTGAATAAGGACAATAACTTTCTGACGAACGATAAGTTCCTCGTTTATTTCAGTACAAATACGAAGCACTCGCACCGAACTGGCAGAGGTGTATTTCTTAATTTTGGATTTTCGATTGGTTCTTTTTTGATTTTCTTCGTAATGCTTATCATACAAGGCCAGGTATTCATCTGCAGTTTCCTGATCGAGTTGATGCCTTAAATATTTAGATACCATCCGGCGCCTCTCATTTGCTGAACTTTGTGGGTGAGCAATGATGGCAAAGAGTTGCATTAAAGCCTTAAGGATTCTTTCACTCATAGGATGGGTTTGTTATAGAAATAGAGTAGAGGTTAATAATTATTGCTTGAATCCTATCAGTATTAAAACGAATCCGGAGCTTACCTTTTTTTGATTTAGTTTGGCTTCAATCGTACAGTTTATTGTATTAGAGAATTGAAAATCCCAATAAGGGGAATTTTTATGATCCCGATTGGTAAATAGTAAATGATTCTCCTCATCATAAATGGAGAATATTACATTATTTTCTTCCTTACCGGTAGCAGCGACAATACGGTAGTAGTTTTCTGCATAAAAGGTAGTATGAAATTCAGCAATCTCACCTCCCGATAATAAAGCTTTATATTCCTGTCCATCAGAAATAAATTGTGGCTCGAGATATTTTGTGCAATTTGAAAGGGTGACATCAGATTGTGCTTTTACAGAAAAATTAATTCCCCAAAAAAGCAGAAAGAATAATATCGTATATTTTCGATTCATAAAGTAGTTTTTTACGGATGTTTACTTGATAATGTGTTCGCGAATAATCTTAACCTTTTCTGTAATTTGAGCTAGTTGCTTCTTATTCATTTTTAATTTCGATTTGCTTTTTACGACGGTTAGTTTTTTATGTGAATCCGTAATCGGAGCAACATAGGTGTATTGCTCTTCAATCTCATCAAAAGTATAAGCCAAGTCAATTAAGCGATCCACGATAAAATAGTAGTTTTTTGACTCATTGGAATAGGGAACTAATAGCTTAATTAAATTTTCCAAAGGTCTTTTTTGTTCTGCAATTCTTGTCATTAACTTCGGTTGGGAATGATCCTTTAATTGTTGTGTCAGCAAGTATATAGACTCAATCCATCCGCCTGCTAATATTAAAGCTCCTGTATTTTCGCGATTATTTTTCTTTAAATAATTGTCAATATTGCGGTAGGTGTCGCTAACAATAACAAGAAGTGAGTCACGATTCTCAATATTATTCTCAATGCGTTGAATTGTTTGTTTATTCATCGCATCGTAAAGGCCAATGTCCTGAGAAATAATTTTTAATACCGCAAAATAACTGGCAGCATCCTGAGTTTGTCCGTAAATATTGATGTATCCTAAATCAGAACCATAAATTCCAAAATTTATTGCTTGGCTAAAATTATCTACATAATCACTTGCCTTGCTGGTTTTATTCAGTAAATCCCGGTTATAGGAAATTCCTGATTTTTCAATCAACAATGATATTTGATAAGGAGATGGAATACTAAACAAGATATTATTGTACTTGAAAATATTTCCATTTGGTTTTATTTCTTTCATTAGAGCAGCTTCAGTGACTTTTTCAATTTTAGCCTCCTCCGTTGGCTTTTCTGAAGGCTGAAAGATCAGAAAACTCACAATGGCAGCAAGCGCTACTAGAAAGATAAATTTAATACTATTCGGGATTCTTTTTTTTGGCATCTTGTGTAACTTAAAAATTATTAAGCCAATGTAGGAAGAAAAAACTGTTTCTCAAAGTGAAGAATTTCCCACTTATCAAGCTTTTCAAGCCTTCTTTGTATTTCAGTTGATTCAATCCTAATTCAGACTAATCTAAATTTATTGGTGATTTCTTGTTTAATTTATACAACCATTCTTACTGTGTTTATACGAAAAAGGATACATTTGAAGGCAAAAAAAATAATAATATAAATAACAACAAACCGAATACCATGAAAAGAATAATCCTTTTAGTCTATTTATTAATCTATTGCGGCTTTTTGTCGGGTGTGCAGGCACAGTCAAAAAAATTGACAATGGAAGATGCTATTCTGGGGCAATGGGGCAAATTTTATCCAGAAAGCCTATCTATGCTGAATTGGCAAGCAGATAGCAATACCTATACTTATGTTGATAATAACGAATTGTTTGCTGCAAACAAAGGGGATGATGCAGAGATGATATTGAGCTTGACTCAAATGAATGAGGTTTTGAAGACTAATAGTTTGGATACTTTAAAGCGTTTTCCTCATTTCTCATGGGTAGATGTAGCTAGCATACAATTTTACGACAAGAATGATTTGTTGCAATATAATCTTGAAAAAAAGGAGATTGTGATGCAATTGCATTATAATAAAAAGGCAGAAAATAAGGATTTTTGTGAAGAGAATAAACACATTGCCTATACGATCGAGAATAACTTATTTATTAGTGGATTAGATGGAAAAGAAACTGCGGTAACCAATAGTCAAGATAAAAATATCGTTAATGGTCAATTTGTAAGTCGAAACGAATATGGCATAGATGGCGGAATTTTCTGGTCGCCAAAAGGCGGACAATTGGCTTTTTATCGCAAAGATGAAAGTAAAGTAAGTACTTTCCCTTTGGTGGATATTAATACCAGAGTAGGAAAACTTCGTGAGATTAAGTACCCAATGGCAGGTATGGATAGTGAGGTAGTAAGTCTTGGAGTTTATAATTTAAATACCAAAGCTACAAGCTGGATTCAACCAGATGACTTTGGAAGTGATCAGTATCTTACCAATATTTCCTGGGGATTAGCAGGTAAGTATATCTATATTCAGGTTTTGAACCGTGCTACAGATCACATGAAAATGAACAAATATGAAGCTGCAACCGGAAAATTCGTAAAGACTTTGTTTGAGGAGAAAGACGATCGCTGGGTAGAGCCTCAACATAAATTGATTTTCTTAAAGAATAAAGACAACCAATTTATTTATCAGACCAATAGTCTGGATGGATACAATCATTTATATCTGTACAATACAGAAGGGAAATTGATTAAACAATTAACCAAAGGTGATTGGGATGTTACCAAAGTATTAGGATTTGATAAGGCAGAAAAAAACCTTTTTTACATGTCGACAGAGGTGAGTCCTTTGGAGCGACATGCCTATAAGGTAAATTTAAAATCAGGTAAAAGAAATCGTTTGACTAGCAGCGAAGGTTATCACAATGTGCAAGTAAGTGCCGATGGTAAATATATGTTAGATAATTATAGTAGTCTGAATGTTCCAAGAATCATCAATTTAAGCGATACCAAAGGAAAAGTGATAAAGCAATTGGTGAAAGCAGAAAACAAATTGGCAGATTATAACTTAGGGGAAATCTCCTTAGGAAAAATAAAAGCTGCTGATGATTCTACCGATTTGTACTACCGAATGGTGAAGCCAGCAAATTTTGATCCTACAAAGAAATATCCTGTAGTGGTATATGTTTATGGTGGACCGCATGCACAAATGGTAACAAACCGATGGTTAGGCGGAACCCGTTTGTGGGAGGAATATATGGCACAGAATGGCTATTTGATGTTTATTCTTGATAATCGTGGTTCTTCTAATCGAGGAAAAGAATTTGAAGCAGTAATACATCGTAAGTGCGGTCAGGCCGAAATGGCGGATCAGATGAAAGGTATTGATTTCTTAAGAACATTACCTTATGCAGATATGGATCGAGTTGGAGTTCATGGATGGAGTTATGGTGGATTTATGACCATCTCATTAATCACCAATTATCCTGATGTATTTAAGGTTGCAGTTGCCGGTGGACCTGTTATCGACTGGAAATGGTACGAGGTGATGTATGGCGAACGCTATATGGATACTCCGCAGGAAAATCCCGAAGGATATGCAAAGGCTTCTCTTATCAACAAAGCAAAGGATTTGAAAGGAAAACTTTTGATTATTCAGGGAGCCGTTGATAAAACTGTAGTTTGGCAGAATAGTTTGAATTTTATTCGCGAGTGTATCAAAAATAATGTTCAGGTGGATTACTTCCCTTATCCGCGCGCCGAGCACAATGTTCGAGGCCGCGATCGCATCCACCTCAAACAAAAGGTCAGTAATTATTTTGACGATTATTTAAAATAAAAAGATTAATTTTCGCCGGTTCTCACTTTTGAGAGCCGGTTTTTTTTAATCCAAACTTAACGTGAGCATACAAACCAACTATAAAAATATTTGGAAGATTGCCTATCCCATTATTTTAGGGAGTGTGGCACAAAATATAATTGCGCTAACCGATACAGCTTTTTTGGGGCATTTGAGTGAAATTGCTCTGGGTGCTGCTGCAATTGCTACTATCTTTTATTTTGCCATAGTAATGTTAGGTTGGGGCTTTGGTCTGGGTACGCAGATTGTAATTGCCCGAAGGTTTGGAGAAGGAAATCATAAGCGAATAGGAAAGACATTCGATCATGCACTTTATTTTTTAATTGTTTTGGCTATTCTGCTTCTCGGATTTATGGAGATACAAGCCCCGTCAATTCTAAAGGCAATTGTAAATTCAGATGCTATTTACCAAGCTAGCCTGGATTATATTTCGGTTCGTGCATGGGGTATTTTATTTGCCTGTGTTAATTTGCTTTTCCGGGCTTTTTATATCGGTATTGCCAAAACTAAAGTAATAAGCTGGAGTACGGCTTTTATGGCTATTATCAATATTTTCTTCGATTACGCATTAATTTTCGGGAAATTTGGTTTGCCGGAAATGGGAATTAAGGGTGCTGCTTTGGCTTCGGTGATTGCCGAAGTTTGTGTGTTGGTCTATTTTATCATCTATACCTTAAAAAAGGTTCCGGTAAAAACATACGCTTTATTCGGATTTGAGAAGATTGATTGGGATTTGTATTCCCGTTTATTAAAAGTATCCTTTCCGATGATGATACAAAACTTTTTGGCACTAAGCTGTTGGTTTGTTTTCTTTCTGTTGGTGGAGAAAATGGGAGAGAGACAATTGGCAATTTCCAATATCATCCGAAGTATTTATGTGTTGATAATGGTGCCGGTGTGGGCTTTCGCTTCGGCGGCAAATACCTTGGTGAGTCAGGTTATTGGCGAAGGAAACTATAAGGAAGTAATGCCTGTTATTTGGCGAACCATTAAAATGTCAACGCTTTGTGTTTTTGCACTGGTAGGGATTAGTTTATTGCAACCCAATTGGGTAATATCAATTTACACCGACGAAATTGCACTTATTGCCGAAACCAAACCTGTTTTATATGTGATTTTTGGTGCAGCCATGATATTTCCGCTGGCAATAACACTATTTAATGGAGTATCCGGAACCGGTAATACTTTTCACGCTATGATGATCGAGATTGTTGTTCTTTCCTGTTATCTGTCAGGTGTTTATTTTTTAATTCAGGTGCTTCAGCTTTCTATAGCAGGCGTTTGGCTTTCGGAATATTTTTATGCCGGATTTTTGGCAATTGCGTCATTGCTCTACTTGAAATTTGCCAATTGGAAGGATAGTGAGATATAGTAGAAAAAGAATTGTTTATGAATCTTCTGATTTGCAAAAACATAACTAATTAAAAAAAACATGCTGAGGTTTTTATAAAAACCTCAGCATGTTTTAATGAAAACGTAAGGATGTTTTTATAAAAACATAAGCACGCTTTTTAGGGCAGGTAAGATTGAGTATTATTCTACCTTTTCGTACTCCAAATTTTTAAGCATTTTCTTTAATTCTTTTCCTGGAGTAAAAATGGTTTTAGCATTTTTAATGGATTGTGTGTTGACCTCATCTTTAGAGGTTTCTCCATTGCTGCTAATACTTACACGAAGACTACCCAGATCGCCAAGACGAACGATTGATCCTTCATCCAGGGCATCTTGCATGACTTCTACCATTGCGTATAATACCGCACGGATATCTGCTCCACCAACGGTACTGTTTTGAGCAATACGTTTGGTTAGTTTTTCAAGTGTAAGTTCACCATTACTAATTGTATTTGCATAGAATTTTTTCTCGCCACCACCCACAACGCCTGGTTGGCCTCTTTCTATGACTTTATATTTTATTGTCATATCAACAAGATTTTTAAATAGCAATATTATAGATTGGTTGTAATTTTTTCTATAAACTTATCTGCCCTAATAATTATTTACTTGAGTGTGAATTAGAACCAGAGTCTAATAATATTACGATTTAGTTGTATATTCGAGGGCCCATCGGCCTCCTCTTCCAGTTTGTCTCGTCAAAGTCTGCCGGTTGATGACTAGCCGATGGGTTACCTTTTTGTTCTGAACCGGACATCAAAATGACCTCCCATTTCAAAAACAATTTCGAATTTAAGTAAAGTTTAGGTTTTAAAAAAGCGAAATCTGTGTCAAGTTTATTAGTGAGTTAAATTTTTATGGAATTTAACACTGTGTCGAAATTAATTAATGTGAAGAATTAAAATAAAATGATAAGATGATTTTAATTTTAGGTAAGCAAATTTATATACCATGAATTATTGTTTGTCTTGTTTATCATCAAATTCTTTGGTTTATTCGTTTTGTTAAAGGAATATTTCTGTTGAGATATCTAGTCATTTTTTATGGTATAGTAATTACACCTGTTTTGTATAGGCTTATTTTTCTTTCAATAGAAGCATTAATAAGCATAAAAACTTCTTTTCACTACCAGCATACCGGCTTGTCCTTTCTTAAATTGACTGAGTTGGTGTGACCCGTCAGAGTAGGGAATGATAACAAGAGTTGTTAAAATAGGAAAAACTCCGTCAGGTTTGGGGACTCTGATGGGTATAGGAGTCCGTAATTCCTGTCAGAGTTTAATAGAAACAGATGAATTATTTTTTATTTATTTCCCGAAAGGCTTATTGAAATTACAATTTACTTTTTTTACTTTGGAGGATGATTCATCAAAAGGACAACAGCCCTATTTATAGTGAATTAAGTACTTAAAACAACAAAAATAATATAAACAACGATGGCTAAAATGAAAGCGCTTGTAAAAGCCAAACCTGAAAAAGGCATTTGGATGGAAGAAGTTGACATTCCTACTATAGGAGTGAACGACGTTTTGGTAAAAATTAGAAAAACTGCAATTTGTGGTACCGACTTACATATCTACAAATGGGATGAGTGGTCGCAGAACACCATTAAAACCCCTATGATTATCGGTCATGAATATGTTGGGGAGGTTGCTGAGATTGGTGCCGGGGTTACCGGGTTTAAAATTGGAGATCGTGTTACCGGCGAGGGACACATTGCTTGCGGACATTGCCGTAATTGCCGAAGAGGTAAAAAACATGTGTGCGAAAACACCGTGGGTATAGGTGTAAATATCAATGGTATCTTTGCCGAATATGCTGCTATTCCTTCTTCAAATCTCATGAAAATGAGCAATCAAATCGATGATGAGTTGCTAGCAATAATGGATCCATTCGGAAATGCAACGCATACCACGCTTTCCTTTCCTGTAATTGGAGAGGATGTTTTGGTTACCGGTGCCGGATTAATCGGTAGTATGTGTGTAGCTATTGCAAAATTTGCAGGTGCTCGTTATGTGGTGGCTACTGAAACCAATCCTTATCGTATCGAGTTGGCGAAAAAAATGGGTGCCGATCGTGTAATCAATCCGATGAAAGAAAATTTGGATGATGTAATCAAGGAATTGGGAATGATTGGTTTTGATATTGGTTTGGAATGCTCGGGTGCTCCCGCTGCCTTCAACGATATGTTGGATCACATGTACAATGCTGGTAAGATTTCCTTATTGGGTATTTTGCCATCTCAAACTAAGGTTGACTGGACTAAAATCATTTTTAAAGGTCTTCAGTTGAAAGGAATCTATGGTCGTGAGATGTTCGAAACCTGGTATAAAATGGAGCAAATGTTGATGAGTGGATTGGATTTATCGCCAATGATCTCTCATCGATTTAAGGCTGCTGACTTCCAAAAAGGATTCGATATAATGGAAGAAGGCAATTGTGGAAAAGTAATTTTGGATTGGGAATAATATCTTTATTTTAAAATAATATCGTCCTAAAATATTTTAGTTTAAGATGTATCTTTTATTGCACAAAAGATGTTTATAGCTAACAACACAATAAAGGGATTATTTTGAGCAGCTGACAAATGGCATCTTTATTAAATAGCTTTTGTTTTACGAAAGCTTTAGTAAGACCGGGAAGTTGAGAACTTTGTTCGAAAATCACCCGGCCGCACTTAAGCTTGAGGCAAATAAGAAAGGTATTTAATAAGTAGCCTTGATCTTTTTTGCTTCTGTTTTTTGGATTAAGCTAAAAAATGAAGTCGGGTTTGGGCGAAGCGCCAATTTAGTAGGACAATATTGATTTAAAAATATTAATAATAAAGCTCAGGTAGTACCTGGGCTTTTCGTATTTATATCCTCTACTTTAAAATTATAAATGATGTTAGTTCGGCCTGAATTTTATAGTTTTAGATTAAATGAATGTAATGAATTGATCAATTATGTCTCTTTAATCATTCTGGAATGATATTCCCAAAGGATTATCAGTAACTAAATAGAAATTTATGGAACAAGAATTTTATCACCTACGGATAGTAGGAATAGAGAAGCCAATTAAGGAGGCCACTACTTTGAGTTTTAAAATACCTGAGAACCTGAAGTCTATTTTCGAATTTCAAGCTGGTCAGCATCTCTGTTTTCGTTTCTATCTAAATGGAGTGGAAGAACGCAGAATGTATTCATTGCATAATTCTCCTCATGAATCAGATTTGTACCAAGTAACGGTGAAAACTCATCCGGACGGTTTTATTTCCAGATTTGTTGCCAATAGTTTAAAAATTGGGGATAAACTGGAGGTTTCTAATCCTCTTGGAGATTTTACAATTAATCCGGTAAAAAATGCGCATAAAAACTATTACCTATTTGCTGCTGGAAGTGGAATTACTCCCATTTTTTCCATGATAAAATCGATTCTTATGGTAGAGCCAAATAGCTATGTTTATTTGCTTTATGGAAATCGAACTCTAGCCGACATTTTGTTCTATGATGAGTTAGCGATCTTGCAAGAGCAATATCCGGAACAATTGATAATTACTCATACGCTTTCCACCCGATTTTTGGATTTTTCACTTGCTCCATGGGAAGGGAAAAGGGGGCGAATCGATGATGGTATGGTGGAAGCCTTTATAACGGATAATCCACTAAGAACTCAAGACGTAGAATATTATATCTGCGGCCCCGAAGGAATGATTCAAACTGTTCAGGATACGCTTATCGATATGGGAGTTCCAACTAAAATAATTCATTTCGAATACTTTTCTGCTCCCTCTCTGCAATATGATGAAGGATTGGCTTTTGTTGAAAATGCAAGCGTAAGTGCCACTATCCGAAATAAAAACTATCAGGTACGTTTAGAGGCAGATGAAACCATTTTGGAAGGGCTGCAAAGAATTGGAGCACCTGCACCATACTCGTGTAAAAGTGGTATTTGTGGTTCTTGTAAGGCAAAATTATTAGAGGGTGAAGTAAAGATGAAAGCATCTATTGCTTTGAGTTCAGAAGATAAAAAGAAGGCTTTTATTCTTACCTGTCAGTCCTTAGCACAAACACCAAACATAAAAATTGACTACCAGTAATCCAGGGCGATATTTTATTAGTTAATTGCTGTCGATTTATTCTTCGAGAATTAAAGATGCCTCTCGTATCAGTTGTTCTGTTACTTCTGCAATATTATACAGGAGCACTAGTTTTTGACGTTGGGTTCCTTTTTCCATTTCTGCTAATTCTTGTCCCAGCTCCTCCAGAAAGTCGTGTAAGCCAAGGGTGGAGTCGCAAGGATTATTATCCTGAAGGGCTCCTATGGCTTTTTCAAGCTCCCATTCTACTTTTTGGTACATCTGCATTTCATCTTTGCCGATATAATGATTAAGATTTCGATGCGCGCCCAAAGCAGACAAATAGGATAGGAGTGCATGATTTAGATAGGTTAAGGAGAAGGCTCGTTTCTGGAATTTCTGTCTTTTTTTAGGTTCAAGTTTCATGCCGCGCCAGGCCAATACTAAAGCATTATCTGCCTGATGAGCACGATGCCTTGCAATTCGATAATTTAGATCATCTTCTTGTGTGACTTGATATTCTTTTAAAATAGTGCTAAAGTAATTTTTATTGCGCTCTAATGCTGCTGTCAACAATCCAGGAAGTCGCTTGTATTGCCAATCGGGCCACATCAATCGAACAACAGCAATTGCCAGTGTTGCACCAATAATAGTATCCATGACACGGGGTACCATTACAACAATTCCCTTGCCAGCGATAAGGTTGAAAGCTGCTATCACAAACGTAGTTACAAATACAACCGAAATAGCATAATTCTTTTTCAGCCAAACAAAAAATGCAAATGCCGAGGCAAGCATCAAAAGAAGTTGCCCTCCAGTGGTTGGGAGCAGTTGCACTAGAATTATGCCTAAAACCACACCACTTATTGTTCCCAATATTCTTTGAAATAGCCTTCTTCGGGTTTCGCTATAGCTGGGCTGACAAACAAATAGACTGGTAAGTAAAATCCAATCTCCCTTTTCAAGATTCAGATAAACATTTAAAAGATATCCAATCAAAAAACAGGTGCTTAAACGAATAGCATACCGCAAACGGGGATGAGTCCAGCTCATTTGAGCCATAAAACGCTCTCCAACAGATCTGTTATCCCGATCCACCCTGGGAAGTACACCTGTATCGGTATTATAATTCATATTCTGCAAAGAGAGATGCGACTGAGTTAAATTCCGGAGAAGTAAACTTAACTCATTTCGTTTGCCTGCTGCTTTCTGTTGCTTCATTTGATTTTGAAGTGCTGATACAGTCCATCTTATCGATATGGGATGATGATAAGGAGTTGACATCACTAAACTTTTGGATACTTCGTGACATGCCAGGGAGAGTTGAACTAGCAATTGTCCTAATCCTTCCAAAATCTTCCGATTATCGGGATCGTTGCTTAATAAATCATACCGTTCGTGGCTGGAGGCGGCTCGTTCGTGCAGACTTTGCAGGAGTAGAAATTTATGCAGATAGGGCCGTAATTCATTCTGATCATCTAAAGCATCCGCATAACTATTAATCACGTTTTTACAACGTTCCAACGTATTTACCAATTGAATGTTTAGGCCAGCTAATCGGTTTCGGATTTTTTCTTGTGCTTTTGTTTCGCTGGGAAATAGCCTTGACTTCTCTTTTATATAAAGGGAAAGATCCTCGAATCCTTGTGAAAGTTGTTCTTCCAATAATCGGCTTGGTTTAAAGGTTAAAAGCAGAAGAGACAATAAACCGTAGCATAAGGCTCCGGCTGATAGCAGTATTGGTTGCCAATACCAGTTGGGTGAAATATCATATCCAAGCATCGTATAAATGGCAATTAATAAAGCGCCAAAGGTAATTCCACGGTATCGTTCTCCTAATCCACCAATAATGATAAAGCTGAAGGTGGAACTGATTAAGCCAATTCCAAAAAGAATAGAATATGGGCGTAATATCTCGACAGAAAGACTTGAAATGGCAAAACTAATAATGGTGATAATAAGCGCTTTTATCCTTCCTTTCGGATGGTCATCGGTTTCTGATAGAGCTCCGGCTAATGCACCTAAACCTAGTGTTACGCCTAAAAATGAGAATCCCGTTAAGACAAAAGGAATAATTAAGATTCCCATTGCTATTACCGCTTTTAGGGCAAACAAACGATTAGGATATCGCCATAATTGCTGAATCCATAAATCTGTCAATACTTTTTTTTGATTTGTAAACCAGGATCTTTTTCTTGTCATTGATAGTCGCATTAAGATTGTAAAGATACAGAACCCGTAGGAATTCAATACTTATGCTTTATTCCTTTAGTAGTAATGTAATTTTTATCGATTAGATGAATTGACTTTTTCGTTTTGAAGATTCAGAAATTAGTAGTTTATTAGAACGTACCTCGATAGAAGATCACTTGTATCGATAGAATTACTTATAAAAAATAGATTTCAATGGAAACGTTCCGATTAAATATCAAGAATATGGTGTGCCCCAGATGCATCATGGCTGTAGAAGAGACATTGCGTGATTTAGGAATTGCTTTTACCGAAGTAAAATTGGGAGAGGTAAATTTGACAAAAGAATTAGGAACTGAAGAGTTGCTGGTTTTGGAAACTAAATTGAAACAACTGGGATTTGAGCTTTTAAATGATAAGAATTTGCAGTTGGTGGAACGTATAAAGAACGAAATCATTCAATTGGTACATTATCAGGATAATCCGGATAAGATGGGACATTTGAGTAAACAACTCCCATCACTTATAGGGCAGTCCTACACCTCGCTAAGTAAGCTGTTTTCCGAGTCAGAAGGAATCACCATCGAAAGATATTTAATACTGCAGAAAATTGAGCGAGCAAAGGAATTACTTTCCTACGGAGAATTAAATGTGAGTGAAATAGCCCTTCAATTAAATTATAGTTCCAGCCAGCATTTTTCACGACAATTTAGTGGTATTGTAGGATTCTCTCCAACAGTTTACGCAAAAAATGAGAAGAAAGATCGAAGCCCAATTCATAGAATCCATAAAGATTAAGCCATGAATTGTGTACACATTAATTAAAATTGTGCACATCTCTTAAAAATTCAATCCCTATATTTGTACTATTAACAGATATAATAATGCTTAAAAGAATCAGTCATATCGTATTTGCTTTCCTATTGTTCGTTGTAACAACAGGTATGACTGTATCCTCGCATTATTGTGGTAATAACCTCAAAAATATTTCTGTACAGACTGCAGCTAGTTCCTGCTGTGAATCAACAGGAGATTCTGGTTGTTGCCACAATGAAAACTTCACTGTTAAGATTCAGGATAACTTCACCTTAGCTTTTCATTCCTTTGATTTTAATCAGATGGGAATTGATCTACCTGCTTCAATAGAACTAGTTGTAATAGAAGAATTGGTTCAAGAGAAGTGGAATATAGTGAATCGCCTGATTCCACCACCCAAAATTCAAACCGTACTTTCCAGTTTGCAGATTTATCGTTTATGATGTATTGCTCTATTTGGGACGCGAGAGTGGGAGAGTTCTGTCCTTTCGTATTTCCAAGTATAATCCTGCATTTCATTTAAAATTTCCTGATAATAGCTAAATAAGTTAGCAGTGTAATTTTTCAATTCACAATTCTATTAGCAGACAAAAAAGCTTAATAGAGGATTGCAAAGAACGGTTTGCATATTATCCATAGGAGAGTAAATTTAAATTCAATGCATGTTATTATGAGATTCTGGTATAGAATTCATCCTATTAGAGTATTCAAATCATAAGAGGATTAATATGCTTCATAAAATCATCAAGTTCTTTTTAGAGAACAAATTAGTTACGTTTATTGTATTAATCGTACTAGTTGCAATGGGAATTGTAAATTCCCCATTTAGTTGGGAAACCGGCATTTTGCCAAGCGATCCTGTACCTGTGGATGCCATTCCCGATATCGGGGAGAATCAACAAATTGTATATACAGAATGGCCAGGAAGGTCGCCACAGGATATTGAGGATCAAATTTCATACCCTTTAACTACTTCTTTGTTAGGAATACCCGGGGTGAAGACCATTCGAAGCAATTCTATCTTTGGTCTTTCCAGCATCTATATTATTTTCGATGAAAAGGTAGATTTCTACTGGAGTAGAACCCGAATTTTAGAGAAATTGAATTCCTTACCAGCAGGTACGCTTCCCGTGGAAGTTACACCTTCCCTAGGGCCGGATGCAACTGCTTTGGGACAAATTTACTGGTATACATTAGAAGGTAGAGACAAGGATGGAAATCCTGCAGGTGGCTGGGATCCGCAAGAATTGCGTACCATTCAGGATTTTTATGTGCGTTATTCTCTTACCGCTGCTAAAGGGGTTGCAGAGGTAGCGTCTATTGGTGGTTTTGTTAAAGAATATCAAGTAGATATTGACCCAAATGCCATGAAGGCTAACGGGGTGAATGTTACTCAGATTATGGCTGCCGTTAAGAATAGTAATCTTGATATTGGTGCTCGTACTCTCGAGTTTAATCGGGTAGAATATCTAATTAGAGCAATTGGATATATTAAAAGTTTAAAAGATCTGGAACAGAGTGTAGTTGCAGTGCATAATAATGTACCAATTCGATTGAAAGATGTTGCAAAAATCCATTTTGGACCTGCAACTCGTCGTGGTGGATTGGATAAAGGAGGAGCTGAAGCCGTAGGTGGAGTTGTGGTTGCACGTTATGGTGCCAATCCCATGGAGGCAATTAAAAATGTAAAAGAGAAAATTGCTGAAATTGCGCCTGGCCTACCCTCCAAAAAGTTAGCTGACGGTACAGTTTCTAAGGTTACTGTAGTTCCATTCTATGATAGAACAGGATTAATTAAAGAGACATTGGGAACTCTTGAGGAAGCACTTTCGTTGGAGGTTTTAATTAGTATTCTCGTAGTCATTGTCTTGGTGATGAATTTACGAGCATCATTCCTAATCTCCAGTTTATTGCCAATAGGTGTGTTGATGACTTTTGTGGTGATGCGCCATTTTGGAGTAGATGCAAATATTGTAGCACTATCAGGTATCGCAATCGCTATTGGTGTTATGGTAGATGTGGGTGTTGTTTTTACCGAAAATATTATCCGGCATTTGGACATGGCCAAAAATATTGGTGTCCGAGGAAAGGAATTGCTTACTGTTATCTATGATGCTACAATTGAAGTTGCTAGTGCTGTCATCACGGCTTTGTCAACTACAGTAGTCAGTTTTCTTCCGGTTTTTGCTATGCAAGCAGCCGAAGGGAAATTATTTAGGCCACTTGCTTTCACCAAAACATTTGCCATGTTATCGGCATTGTTTATTGGACTGATTTTTATTCCTACTCTGGCGAACCTCATTTTTTCCATTCGATTGGATAAGAAAAAGGTTAATTGTGTTCTTAATATCATTCTGGGTATTGTTGGAATAAGCTTACTCATTCTTACCGGAAATTGGATTGCCATTATATTGGTAGCTGTAGCAATTAATAATATCACGGAAAGTATAATACCTATTTTCCCCTGGAAAAATACCAACCTGATAAATATATTGCTTACCCTAAGTGTTGTTATCTTCTTTTTAGCTAAGATTTGGATGCCACTAGGTGCTCAGAATAGTTTTGTAGCTAATTTCCTTTTTGTGATTGTGATGGTAGGAGTCATACTTGGTCTACTAATGACTATTGTACACTTTTATGCCCGCATATTAAAATGGTGTTTGGCGCATAAATGGCAATTCTTAATGATTCCTATTGTTGTTGTACTGTTTGGAATCATGGCTTGGCAGGGAGTGAATAAGATGTTTGGATTTATGCCTGATTTTGTAAAGGAAACTACTTTCTGGGCAAAGGCAGAAAAAACTTTCCCCGGTGTTGGTAAGGAGTTTATGCCTTCCTTGGATGAAGGATCATTCCTTTTGATGCCAACCACGATGCCGCATTCCGGTATTGCTGAAAATTTGGATGTGATTCAATTGTTGGACAAAAGATTAAACTCCATTCCTGAGGTAGAAAGTGTAGTTGGAAAGTGGGGACGTGTTAGTTCTGCGCTCGATCCTGCACCTACTTCTATGTACGAAAATGTGATCAATTATAAATCAGAATATATTCTCAATGAAGATGGTCACCGAATGCGATTTAAGGTGAATAAGGAGAATGCTTTTGTCCTAAAAGATGGTACAAACTATGATCCAACAAAAGAAGGTTTTAAACTTATTGGCAAAGAAAAATTGATTCGTGATAAAAATGGAGAATATTTCCGTCAGTGGCGGGATGAAATTCATTCGCCGGATGATATTTGGAAGGATATTATCAAGAGAGCAAGAATTCCGGGATTGACCTCTGCACCAAAACTACAGCCTATTCAAACCAGGTTGGTGATGTTGCAAACAGGTATGCGTGCGCCAATGGGAATTAAAGTCTTTGGACCCGATTTGGAGACTATAGAAAAAGTGGGTTATGAGATTGAGAAAGATCTAAAACAGGTAGAAGGAGTAGAACCTATGTCTGTATTTGCAGATCGTGTTGTTGGGAAACCATATATCGAAATGGAAATTAATAGAGATAAGGTAGCTCGTTATGGTTTAAGCATTAAAAGCCTTCAGACTATTTTGAGTAGTGTGGTTGGAGGAATGCAATTAACATCTACTGTTGAAGGTAGAGAACGCTTTCCGGTTCGTTTGAGATATGCCAGAGAATTTAGGGATAATCCAGAGGATTTAAAGAAAATACTAATTCCAACTCCTA
The DNA here is from genome assembly GCF_003996985.1 of Ancylomarina longa. Taxonomy (GTDB): domain Bacteria; phylum Bacteroidota; class Bacteroidia; order Bacteroidales; family Marinifilaceae; genus Ancylomarina_A; species Ancylomarina_A longa. The sequence goes on along the minus strand of NZ_RJJX01000002.1, from coordinate 123,380 downwards.
CCGGCGCACAAATTCCATTGGGAGAATTAATAACAATACACTATGTGAGAGGTCCTCAATTGATAAAAAGCGAGGATACCTTCTTAGTTGGCTATGTGATATTCGATAAAAAACCGGAATATGCCGAGGTTGATGTGGTAGAGAATGCACAGAAATATCTCAATGATAAAATGGATGCAGGTGATTTTGAATTGCCAAAAGGAGTGAGTTACATTTTTACTGGTAATTACGAAAATCAAATTCGTGCTACCAAGCGATTAATGATTGTTGTTCCTATTTCCCTGATCCTAATCTTCTTGATTCTTTATTTCCAATTTGGATCTGTAACCGTTTCCTTGATGACCTTTTCGGGAATATTAGTTGCCTTCTCAGGTGGTTTTACCATGATTTGGTTGTATGGGCAGTCCTGGTTCCTGAATTTTGATGTTGCCGGGGTTAATATTCACAATTTGTTTCAGATGGGAACAGTGAATTTGAGTGTGGCCGTATGGGTTGGTTTTATAGCCTTGTTTGGGGTTGCCACCGATGATGGTGTGATTGTGGGAACCTATTTGAAACAAGTATTCGAACGGAATCGTCCCAAAACCATTGAGGGAATTCGAAAATCTGTTTTAGAGGCAGGATCGCAAAGGGTTCGTCCGGCAATGATGACGGCTGCAACCACTATAATAGCATTAATACCTGTGTTAACATCAACTGGGAAAGGATCAGATATTATGGTACCGATGGCTATTCCTTCATTTGGGGGAATGCTGATACAGGTAATGACCATGTTTGTCGTTCCGGTTTTGTATTGTATGTGGCAAGAATCAAAGGTGAAAAAAGAATTGAAAAAACTAAAAGCATAATACAATGAGGAATTTAAAATTAATAATAGGATTGTTCTTCTTGTTGATATCAACCGTGCTTAGTGCTCAAGAATCCCTTGATGTTTACTTGAAAACTGCAGCTGGGAACAACCCTGACTTGAAGGCAAAATTTGATGAGTATATGGCTGCACTGGAGGTAGCACCTCAGGTGAAGGCTCTGCCAGACCCACAAGTTGCTTTTGCATATTTTATTAATCCTGTTGAAACACGGGTTGGTCCGCAACAGTTTAAAATTTCGGCTTCGCAGATGTTTCCCTGGTTTGGTACATTAAAAGCAAAAGAAAATGCAGCCATTCAAATTGCTAAATCGAAATACCAACGATTTGAAGAAAGCAAATCAAAATTGTTTCAGGAGGTAAAAGCTGATTATTACAATCTCTATTTCAATAGGAAAGCGGAAATTATTACTCAGGATAATATTGTAATACTAAAAACTTTTCAAAGACTGGCAACGATTAAAGTTGAAGCTGGCTTAGTCTCTTTGGTGGATGAATACCGAATTGAAATGGAATTGAACGAGCTGGAAAATCAATTGGCACTTCTAAAAGATAAACGAAGGGTGTTGCAGATCCGTTTCAACAATTTATTGAATGTGGAGGAGATGGCAAAAGTAGTATTACCAGAAGATTTGGGAACGGATGATATTGCTTTTTCACGGGAAATAGCCTTGGATTCGATAAAACAATTCAACCATCAGTTATTACAACTCGATTTTCAACAAACTGCTTTGCAATATAAGCGCGAGGTCGCTGGCTTAATGGGAAAACCTTCTTTTAAGATTGGATTGGACTATACATTTATAGGTAAGGGGGAGAAGAATTTGGCAGGAAAGGATGCTTTTGTTTTTCCTTCAGTTGGAGTGAGTATTCCTCTGTATAGAAGGAAATATAAGGCAATGGTGAAAGAAGTTGTCTATTTGGAGGCTGCGAAAACTAACGAGAAGATCAATAAAACAAATTTATTGGAAAGCTTGTTTGAAAAAATATGGAAGGATTATCTGGATGCAAATAGAAGAATAGATTTGTTCGAAAGACAGTTGAAGCTTGCCAATAATTCGTTGAGTCTATTGGAAACGGAGTATGCTACAGGGAATAAGAATTTCGAGGAAATATTAAGAATGGAACGAAAAGCCTTGAAATTTAATCTTGAAAAAGAAAAAGCTAAAACTGATAAACAGGCCTCTATAGCATTCGTAACTTATTTAATGGGAAAATAATACTAAATCATTATGAATAATATAATTCAGAATATAAAACAAAATTCAAAACTTATTATAGGAGTTTTGATAGCAGGAATCTTTTTAGGATGGTTGTTTTTTCATCAGGGCGGTGAATCGATTAAGAATAACGAAGAAATTGCAGGTCACGAAGGTCACAATCACGAATCGGCTGATCCTACAACATGGACTTGTTCTATGCACCCTCAAATAAAAATGGATAAACCTGGGAAATGTCCGATCTGTTCTATGGATTTAATTCCCTTGGTTAAGGCAGGAGCTAGTCAGGAGGAAGCAATTCCGAATGCAATAGTTATGACTGCTTCAGCTGCGAAACTTGCGGATATTGAAACAGTAAAAGTTGTAAATGGAATTCCTCAGAAGAAAGTGTTTCTACAAGGAAAAATCCATGCTGATGAAAGGAATATAGCTGAATTAACAGCCCGTTTTGGCGGACGAATTGAGAAATTATTTGTGAATTTTACAGGTCAGGAAGTAGTAAAAGGTCAAAAATTAGCAAGGCTATATTCTCCGGGATTAGTTACAGCTCAACGAGAATTATTAGAGGCTATCAACCTAAAAGAAAGTCGTCCCGCTCTCTACAAAGCTGCTAAGGCAAAACTTAAATTATGGGATCTTGCTGATAATCAAATTAGAGCTATTGAAGAAAAGGGGGAGCCACAGGTGTATTTTAATATTCTATCTCCTATCACAGGAACTGTAACCATGCGCCACGTTGCATTAGGAGATTACGTGAAAGAAGGGAATGCTCTTTTTCAGGTGGTTGACTTACGTAAAGTTTGGGGTATGTTTGATGCCTACGAAAGCGATTTAGCATGGATAAAAATGAATGATAAGATTGATTTTACGGTTCAGGCAATTCCTGGAAAGAATTTTAGTGCCAAAGTAAGTTATATCGACCCATTCATCAATCCGAAAACGAGAATCGCAAAAATACGTGTTGAGATTGTGAATAAGAAAGGAACTTTGAAACCGGAGATGTTTCTGAATGGTATTGTAAGTTCTGAGGGAAATACCAGAGCGAATGCAATTTTAGTTCCTAAATCCTCCATTTTATGGACCGGGAAAAGAGCTGTTGTATATGTGAAAATTCCCAATCGTGAGAATCCAACCTTTCAATATCGTGAAGTAGTTCTTGGACCGGAATCAGGTGCTTTCTATGTGATTGCAGATGGCTTGAAAGTAGGAGAAGAAATTGCAACCAATGGAGTATTCAAAATTGATGCAGCAGCACAACTACAAGGGCTCCCTAGTATGATGAATCCGGAAGGTGGTGCTGGTTCAACTCCACACGATATGTCGAAAATGAATATGGGCGGCGCTTCAAAACCAATGTCAGCCAAGCAAAATAAAGGCGTGAAAATGACAGCGGATGTCACAAAAGTAGATGTGAAATTCAAGAAGCAACTAACTGCCGTTTATAAAGCATATTTGAACATGAAAGATGCTTTTATTACTTCCGATGCAAGTAAAGTGCAAACGGCAGCCACCGTTGTGAAAGAAAAGCTTGCAAAAGTTCAAATGGAATTGTTGAAAGGAGATGCTCATATGGACTGGATGGAAGTGTTGCCACTATTAATGAAAACTACCAATATAATTGTAAAGAACGCAGATATTAAGCAACAAAGAAATGAATTTGTAGCTTTTAATCAGGCTTTTTATAAGGCAATTAAAACATTTGGATTAACTAAGGTAACTACCTATTATCAGTTTTGTCCAATGGCAAATCAGGATAAGGGAGCCTATTGGTTTAGTGATAGCAAAGAAATAAGAAATCCATATTTAGGCGATGAAATGCTTGGTTGTGGAGAGACTAAAGAAATGATTAATTAGGTTTTGATTTGGGATGGAGCGTAATGCTCCTCCCTTATTTGAAGATGAAACTTAATTCATACTTTCTAAATATTGGATAGAATATTGTGTATTCAACATCTTTCAAATTCAATATATGTAATTGAATGTTTAACTGTTAAAACATTAATCATGAAAACAAAACTAATTCTTATCGCACTTGTTTTATTCTGTGTAAGTACTAGTATGGCACAAGTAAAATATCAAGGAACCGTAAATACCAGATATAAGTCTATGCAACTTGATAACGGGGAATATAAATACGTTAGGTATGACGGACAGAATCAAATTGTAAGCATATTAAATTTAGATAATACTCCATGGCGTACCGTGCATTTGCCTCTTCCTAAGAATCATTCTTTGGATGAAATAAAACAAATATCCCAACATGTATTTAATAGTAATGATAGCGTTGAAGTAGTTTATTCTTGCGTTGTTCAGACAATTCCTGAGAATACAGAGGATCCAGCTATTGGATATGGTGAAATTAACTTCACACTTAATATTGTATCCGAATCAGGAGAATCAATTTTGAGAGTGTATGATAGTAATGAAATGGAAATTGTGCCTGGTGATGTTAGAGATAAATTATTGATATACAAACATATTAGTAGGCGTTTTGACAATAGTGATGAAACACTTATTTATAATCTTCCAATAAAAAAAAATAAAAATGAGTAGCAGGATACGAAATTTTGAATTCTATGCAAATCAGGAAATAAGTGGATTCGAAATTGAGGTAGTTTATTCTTTTTTTAATGGTGTTGATGGTGTAACTGATATTTATTGTATGGAAAATAGGATACAATTGGTTTACGACTCATCAGTTCTAAATGAATCACAAATCCTTATTATGGTAAGTGAATTGGGATTGGAGGAAATGAAAAGAGATAAAGTTAAATCTAATTTTTTTAGGTTCTTAACAACTTTTAAAAAAAGACTACATGGAGCAAATCGGTAAGGTTTTCTCAATATTATTTTAATAATTAAAAAAAGTATAAGGATATGAAAACAAGAAATTTAATTATAGCAATTGCAAGTATTGCATTATTTGCATGTAATAACGAAGGAAATGAAAAAATAAATGATCTGGATGGAACTTATATCGGCACATTAACTAGTGTAGATCTTGGTCAAACTAAATCTTTTAATACAACAAGTGATGCTGTCGCTGAAATAACTTCGATGGGAGATCAGATAGAAGTGCATTGTTATGGTGGAGATTTAGATACAACGTACATGTTGAATTATTATCAAAATAAGGATAGTGTTATGGTGTGTATTACAGGTACTGATTTTGAAAATATGTACGGTCATATGCTAGGTGGAAATCATATGTCGGGAGGCATGATGAGTGATAAAAATAATAATGAAACTGAATGGATGCACCATTTAAATGATGAACATCAAGCTGGAGATGAGCATTTTGGTGGATTTAATATGAGTCAGCATACTTTTGATTACACCTTTCATTTTACAGATGGGAATTCTAATACTCAAATGAAATTTAGTGGTGTAAGAAATAATTAATTTCAATTATTATGTTTCTGAAAATATTAATTATATCTGTTATTCTGGTTGCAATTGTAGTTTTAGCACTTGGAATAAAAATGTTATTTGACCCCAAAGCAAAGTTTACAGCACATTCCTGTCATTTAGATGATAAATCGAATAATGAAGGTGGCTGTTCTCATTGCGATCTTACAGAAAGTTGTGAAATTGATAGAAGTGAGGAGATTGATTAATAAATAGAAATCTAGTAAATGTTAAAATAAATAATATGAAACTCATAAAAGCATATATAAGACATCGAAAAGCTGAAGAAGTATATGATAGCCTAAAAAGCGAAGGATTTTGTTGTATGACATTTGTTGAATGCGAAGGTACTGGACAATATTCCGATCGTGAAAAAGAGCATATCAGCGAAAAATACCCATTTGCACAAGCGTATCGTGTAGTAAAATTAGAAATATTAGTTGCCGCAGAACATGTTGAAAGAGTTATCGATGTAATTCGGAAAAATGGGCGAACCGGGTATCCGGGAGATGGGATGATTATTGTTTCTCCTGTCGATAATGTGTATAAGGTAAGAACTGATGAAGAAGGCATCTTAGCCATTTAGTTAAGTTTTGTAAATGAATAAGATACGATTGTAATCCATTTGGAAATTATTATTGTGCTGAGAAGGTTTTGGTTTAATCTTTATTTTTCAAATTATATATTTATTTAAGGTAATCGATTAAAAATTTTGAAGATGAAATATTTTATTAGTAAAGAAGTAAAACTTGACTTTGAGAGTGCTGAGAAAAAAGTTTTGGAAGAACTGGGAAAACAGGGTTTTGGTATTTTAACTCAGATTGATATTCAAGAGAAATTAAAAGAAAAATTGGATGTTAATTTTCGAAAATACAAAATACTTGGTGCTTGTAATCCTCCCTACGCATACAAGGCACTGCAATTGGAGGATCAAATAGGATTAATGCTTCCATGTAATATTGTTTTACAGGAACATGTTTCTGGTATTGTTGAAGTTTCGGCGGTAGATCCAATAGCTTCTATGCTAGCTGTCGAAAATCCTAATCTTGAGAGTATTGCGAAGGAGATTAAGGCAAAGCTCGAGCTAGTCATAAAATCTGTATAGGCTTTGAAAAGAATCTTTAATAATGATGCTGATGAGTGTTCCATAAGGAAATCAATATAATTTCAATCAGATTTTTTCATTTAACAATTTTAAGTCATGAATAAAAATACCGAAAAACATTACGCTTGTCCTATGGGATGTGAAGGTGATAAAAAGTATACGAATCCGGGAAACTGTCCGGTTTGTCATATGCATTTGGTAGAAATTTCAGAATTAAAGAAGAAGGAAACTGAAAAATCTGATTGTCCGCATTGTGCTCACGAGAATGTGGGTGACGGTAAGCCAATTAAAACATCTGGAGAATATTATTGCCCAATGCATTGCGAGGGTGAAAAAACATATGATAAACCGGGTGATTGCCCAGTTTGTGGTATGCATTTATTAAAAGAACAAGTGGTACAAACCCCGCCGAAACCGGCGATTTTTACCTGCCCGATGCATACTGATATATTAGAATCCCAATCCGGTAATTGTCCTATATGTGGTATGGATCTAATTGCGGTTACCTCTTCAGTTAAGAGTGAGGAAGATAGTGCTTACCAAAATATGCTAAAGAAATTTTGGATCGCTATTATTTTTAGTTTACCGGTATTTATCATTGCGATGTCCGAATTTTTCCCTTTTCTTCAGTTGGAGAGTGTTGCCTCTAAAAAATTTTGGGGTTGGATTGAATTTATTCTGGCAACTCCGGTTGTAATATATTGTAGTGGTGACTTTTTTAAACGAGGATGGAATTCCATAAGAAGATGGTCACCAAATATGTGGACATTAATTTCTTTAGGTGTTGGATCTGCTTATTTATTTAGTGTAATAGGACTTATTTTCCCCGATTTATTTCCTGCTCAATTTAAAGAAAATGGTAATGTTCATCTTTATTTCGAAGCAGCTGCTGTTATTTTAAGTTTGGTTCTTTTAGGTCAGGTGATGGAGCTTCGTGCTCATAGCCAAACGAATTCTGCAATAAAAGCCTTGTTGGGATTGGTTCCTCCCGTTGCCAGGTTGGTAGAGAATGGAGAGGAAAGAGAAATTCCGTTAGAGGATGTGCATGTTGGTAATCTATTAAAAGTAAAGCCGGGTGAAAAAATTCCTGTAGATGGTGTAATTGTTCAAGGGACAGCAATTATTGACGAGAGCATGATCACAGGAGAACCAATGCCTGTAGATAAGGAAAAAGGACATAAGGTTACCGCTGGAACCATAAACGGACAAACTGCCTTTGAATTTAAAGCAGAAAAAGTTGGTAGCGACACCTTACTTGCTCAAATAATTGATATGGTAAATAAAGCAAGCCGTTCCCGAGCTCCGATTCAAAAATTGGCTGATATTGTTGCTAAATATTTTGTTCAGATAGTAATATCCATATCTATTTTAACTTTTGTAGTTTGGGCAGTATGGGGACCGGAACCAGCTTATGTATATGCTTTTGTAAATGCCGTTGCTGTTATGATTATCGCTTGTCCTTGTGCATTAGGATTAGCTACACCAATGTCGATTATGGTTGGAACAGGAAGAGGAGCTCAAGCCGGAGTTTTAGTGAAAGATGCTCGTGCCATAGAGGAGATGAATAAGGTTGATACGCTAATAATAGATAAAACGGGTACGATAACGGAGGGAAAACCAAGTTTAAATAATTTTCAATCTTTTGGCGATTTAAGTGATTTGATGGTGTTATCCCTTGCTGCTTCTGTTGATTATAATAGTGAGCATCCTTTGGCAGCTTCAATTGTTGCCGGAGCCAGAGAAAGAAATTTGGATTTATTAAAAATTGAATCGTTTGAATCTTTATCAGGTAAAGGTGTAAAGGCTGTTTATAATGGAAATCAAATAGGTTTGGGTAATGATAGATTGCTGGATTCTTTCAAGTTAGAACTAACTAGCGATCAAAGAAAATTAGTGGAAGATTGGCAATCTCAAGGGCAAACAGTAATGTATCTGATTCTTGATAATCGGGTAGAGGGAGTTGTTAGTGTTTCTGATCGTATTAAGAAAACATCCGCAAGTGCCATAAAAAGTCTGCAAGCTAAAGGAATAAAAGTATATATGCTTACAGGTGATAATCAACTAACGGCAAAAGCAGTAGCTAAGGAGCTCGGATTGGATGGTTTTGTGGCAGATTGCTTGCCGGAAGATAAATATAATAAAGTAAAAGCCTTGCAGGAGCAAGGTCATATTGTAGCCATGGCAGGAGATGGTATTAATGATGCACCAGCATTAGAACTTGCAAATGTTGGTATTGCAATGGGAACAGGAACCGATATAGCCATGCAAAGTGCAGAAATAACCCTGGTAAAGGGAGATCTAACAGGTATTGCCCGTGCGCGTAATCTTAGCGAGAAGGTGATGCGGAATATCAAGCAAAATTTATTTTTCGCATTCATTTATAATTCCCTTGGAATTCCGGTAGCGGCAGGAATTTTATATCCGTTTTTTGGATTATTACTAAGCCCGATAATTGCAGCAGCAGCGATGAGCTTTAGTTCTGTGTCTGTTATTTCAAATGCTTTGCGATTACGAGGTGTGAAAAATATTTAAAACTAGAAATTATGATACCAATACACCCAAGAATAGTACATTTTCCGCTTGCTTTATTCATGATTGCAGCTTTAGTGGGAATTATTGCATTACTATCTCCGAGTAGAAGAAATTTATTAAAGGAAATTTTGTTGTGGAATTTAGGATTTGGTTTATTAGGTGCTGTTTTAGCAATTATTACTGGTTATTATGAAGAAAGTGTTTTAGTTCACAATGAGGCTATTCATGAATTAATGGAGACACATGAACTATTGGGAATTATTTTCACAAGTCTGTTCTTAGTTTCATTTGTATGGATGCTGATTCGAAAATCAAAGATGGGTAAAATTGAATTTATATCGATTGTGCTTTTTTTGATTTTTTCCTCGGGTATTCTTGCTTATTCCGCTCATTTAGGAGGAAAAATGGTATATGAGAATGGTGCAGGAGTTGTTCCAATGAAAAAAATTATTAAAGATAATTCTAAGGATACACATGAACATGAAGAGCATAACCATACTCATGAGCATTAATTTAAAAGGTGACATTTTATTCTAAAATAATTTAGTGATAGGAATGTTGAAGAATAGAAAAACGATTAAGGTAATAAGTGTAGTTTTTTGAAAAGCGTAATTAATATCAATATTTAAAACAATCAAAGAAAATTTAAAATGATGATTAAAAAAGTATTAAATCTGGCTTTCCTAATGCTTATAGGAATAAGTGGTGTAGTAGCCCAAAATCAAACTGTTAAGTTTGGTGTGAATGGGAAATGCGATATGTGTAAGAGTAGAATAGAAAAGGCCGCATTGTCTGTTGAGGGAGTTTCTAATGCTAATTGGGACAAAGAGTCTAAAATAGCAGAGATCACTTTTGATAGCTCAAAAACAGATATGCACAAAATTCAATTTGCTATTGCAGAAGCTGGACACGATACAGATATGCATATCGCAAAAGATGAGAATTATAATAAATTGCCTTCTTGTTGTCGATATACAAGAACTGTAGGTAATCAAAATGCCGCTGAGAGTACACCAGGAAATTCAGGATGCACTCGTCACAAGAAAGTTAGTGGCGCTTCTTGTTGTAATAAGTAATAGTATTGTAATTATTAAAATTTAGAAATTATGAAATTGAAATTTTTAGGAGTTGTAGCATTGTTTTTAGGGAGTGTATTCACTTTATCCGCTCAGGTAAAAACAGAAAAATTTAAAGTGTTTGGAAATTGCAGTTCGTGCGAAAATCGTATTGAGAAGGCTGCATTGTCGGTTGATGGCGTATCTCAAGCAGATTGGAACAAGGAGACAAAGATGATAGCAGTTTCTTTTGATAGCACAAAAGTGAATGTGCATCAAGTGCACATGGCCATTGCAAAAGCAGGTCATGATACTGAAATGCACAAGGCATCAGACGAGGCATATAATAATCTTCCCGGATGTTGCCAGTACGAAAGAGGTAAATCGGATATGAAAATGAAGGAAATGGACGGGCATAAACACTAAGTCCTGGGTTAAGTATTTTATAGACTAGAACAAAAGGAGCTTGTTTCAAATGAATCAACCTCCTTTTTTACCTCGATGATTTATAGATAGTAAATATAATATACCACGAAGTGGTTAAATTTGAATAACCGTACTTTTTAAAGTGGGCTATGCGAAATAGTTTATGTATATCCCTGATAAGGGGTGAAACTTTTATTTATTCTGAAGATGATTTTTGTATAAAAAACAATCTGTGGTATGGTCGTTTACCATACCTGTAGCCTGCATAAAAGCATAGCAGATGGTTGGTCCGACAAAGGTGAATCCTCTTTTCTTCAAATCCTTACTCATGGCAATCGATTCCTTAGTTGATGCCGGTAATTCGGATAAATCCTTCCAGCGATTTATGATGCTCTTTCCATCTGTAAAGCTCCAGATATATTCATTGAAACTGCCAAATTCGCGCTGAACTTCCAGAAATGCTTTGGCATTTTTAATGGTGGCTTCAATCTTTCGGCGATTGCGGACAATGCCCTCATTTTGCATCAATTCTTCTACTTTTGATGTTGTATAATCCACAATAATATTTGGATCAAAATTATCGAAAGCTTCCCGGTAGTTTTCTCTCTTGCGCAGGATGGTTATCCAACTTAATCCGGCCTGAGCTCCTTCCAAAATCAAAAACTCAAACAGCATTTGATCATCATGAAGGGGAACTCCCCATTCTGTGTCGTGGTAGCTCTTATATAACGGATTGCTTCCTGCCCAAGCACATCTTGTTTTTTCCATCCTTGTAAAATATATTGGTTCCGGATAAAGATATAAATATTCTATTTTGTATTAAAAAGCATGAGACTGGTATTTGAAGGTGCATATGGTCAGTTTGTATGCTATTTTGGTCAGTTTGTACAAGCATGGAAAGCTTAATTTCTCTTGCTTTACGAGAAGATTAAACTGAAATTTATGATTCTTTAAATTACGTAGAAATAGGAATGTATAGCGTACTCGCTGAAGAAATGTAGTTTGTATAATTGCATAAAATTCAGAAAAAATTTTCAATTTAGATGCGTTACAAGATTGGCTCATACAATGTGGGAGATTGGGAGCCTTTCTTGTTTTTCTTATCTTTAGATTTTAGGAAAAGAATTAGGATGCACAGAAGAATCGTCACTTACATTGTTGTTTATCTCTTTATCTGTAGTTCGGAACTACAGGCTACTCAGTATTTTCAAAAACTATCTAAATTCACAACCGAACATGGGGTTGCCAATAATACCATACTCTCGCTTTTTCAGGATTCTTGCGGGATGATGTGGATTGGAACTTATGAAGGTTTATGTAGTTATAATGGTAGTGAATTTATAAGTTATCCTGTTACTGATTCTTTAATGGGATATGCCATTCATTTTATCGATAGAATCGATAATAAGCAATTGATTTTAGGTACAGATAAGGGGAATCTCCTTTTTTCGGTGCACGATAGAAGTTTTACTCCACTCTTTTTTTCTAATCAGGGAAGTGCTTCGGTAAGCGCATTGTTTAGGATAAATAACAGAGCTTTTATTGGTACTCAATCGGGTATTTATGAATACGAACCCCAAACGCATACTGCTATAATACGCGATAATCATTCTATTAGCTGTAAACAAATTTCTCCGGAAGGAAAGATATGCTTGGGAAGTGAGGAGCAGGGAATATGGGAAGCCAAATTGAAAGATTCGGTTTTAAGTCTGTCTCCTGTTTATCCGGAATTGCAAAAGGAAAAGGTGCTGTCTATTCAATTTAAAAGTGATGGAACTCCTGTTGTTCTTACAGAGAAAGGGCTTTGGCTCCAACAAAATAAAAAATTTAATCTTGAGATTAGAGGTTCTTTTTCCTCCTTAATCCTATCACAGCAGAACGAGATTCTTTTAGGGACACATGGTGATTTTATTCAGCAAGTGTACCAAAGAGGGAGTAAATTTGTCTTGAAAGATTATATCAGCCGGGATAATGAGATACTGAACGATTATTACGACGCTCAGATAAATGTATTGTTTCGGGATCTCTCCGGAGCATTATGGATTGGAACCAATCGTGCTGGTTTGGATAAAATTGACAGGAAGAAGATCACTTTTAATAAATATAAAAGCACCATACAATCCAGCGAACCGGAAGCCGGGTATATAAATGCTTTGGCGCAGGGAGAGGATGGAAACATATGGATAGGAACCTCCGGTAAAGGATTGCATTATCTGGATGAAAAGAAAAAGGAATTGATACCTGTTACAATTTCTGGTGTTCGTTCGGATAGTCTTTTTATTGAAGCCATATTGCAGTATCAGAATACACTTTATATCGGAACCAGATTTAAGGGAATTATAACTGCAAAATATAGTTCTAAGGATTTTTCGAAATTGTATGCTTCCGGACGTTTGTTTTCATCGGAAGTTGGTTTGGAGAAAGAGGATTACATCTATGCATTAAAGCGATTTGATGAAAAATTATATATCTGTTCATCTAAAGGAACTTTTGTTTACGGATTTGATGATCAGATCATGGTGAAAATTGATAGTATTCCTTCTATCAACGTTAAGTTGGATTCTTTAAGTAATATATGGATTCTGTCTTCTTATATGGAGCTGTATCACAATCAAAAAAAGATAGAATTGGGTATGGAAGTTTCCGATTTCTATTTTGGAGATAATAATGATGTGTGGGCTGCTACCTCTAAAGGATTAGCCTTGATTAATGATGAGAATACGAAGCCTCATTTTTATAATCCTCCTGAGAAAGTCATTGAATTTACATCCATAGGAAAAGATAAAGAGGGACAATTTTGGTTGGGATCCAGAATGGGAATATACCGATTCGACCCGCAAAGCAAATTGTTTGCAGATTATCAAATACCTGGTGGATCGAAAGCCAATAGTTTTAACCATGCTAAACTATTACATAGTTTTAGCGGAGAATTTTATTGGGGAAGCAATGATGGTGTGGTTTCCATTATCCCTTCAGCAAACAGTTATCTCCCCAAACCTTTATTTGAGGTAATACAAGGGAAACACGATAACCCCTCAGTCTTTGAAGTGTATAATTATTCCTTTAATCATCAGGCAGAAAATGGTATTGCCTATCGGTTTTCTCATCCCGATTCAAGCTGGAAATATCTTTCCGGGAATCATTCAGTTCTTGATTTTTCTTCTCTGGGGAAAGGATCTTATCAGTTGGATATTAGTGCGGTTAATGCAGATGGGATAATGAATAAGGATTATAAATCATTCCAATTTCAAATAAAGAATTCGTTGAATGCTAATATAACTTTGTGGTTCATTTTCCTTATTATATTGACCGGTGGTTCTCTTTGGTATTGGAGAACAAGGCAGATGCTGCTATCTCATGTTGCAGGAGAGGAGGATGAAAGTATTAGTCTGCCCGAAACTCCCGAAGATAAGATTCATAAGGAATGGATGAAAGATGATTTTATGCAGAAGGCAATTCTAATCATCGAAGATAATCTGTCTAACAACTCCTACGGGGTAAATGAGCTATATGCGGGCATGCAGATGAGTAAATCAAATTTTTACCGTAAGCTTAAAACCATCACCGATTTGTCTCCCAACGAATTGATTCGCTTCATCCGGCTCTGGAAATCAAGTAAATTACTAGTTGAATCTAAATTAAGTGTTAATGAAATTGCCTACGATGTAGGCTTTAATTCACCATCTTATTTTACTCGTTGCTTTAAACAACAATTTGGTATTGCTCCTTCGGAATACAAAGAACATTACGATACTTATTGCTGCAAACCGGCATAATATCAGGATTTCCACTATTCAGCATCACAGAAGTCTTGTTCCGGGTCAGAAGAAACCTAATCCGCGACAGATTCTTATTATTCCGCATCAACAATTTGTACTTCCGTATCAAACTTTTGGTTTTCCGCGTCACAGGTTTCTTGTTCCGAACGAATCGGACGGCAATCCTTATGTTACGGAAGGCCATATTTATGTTACGGAAGGCAATATCCGTGTTACGGAAGACCATATCTGTGTCACGGATGGCAATCCTTGTGTTACGGAAGACTATATCTCTGAATCGGACGGTATTTCCTTTGACGCGGAAGATCATATCTGTGAATAGGCCTTTGTTTCTAATAAAGTTGGATTTGCTTAATTAAGGATTGATTCAAAAAAGAATTGTCTTAATCGATTCTGGTTTATTCCTTTTTTATTTATCTGATATTATTTTCGGTTTCGGATTATCGTTTTAATGGCAATTGGTCATTTAGTACTCAATTTTGGTCAGTCTGTACAATCATTTCCCCCCCAGAATACCGTGTTTTGAGAGGTCTTAAAGAGACTCTAAGAATCTTGTATAATTCGATTGAGAGAGGAATACAAGATAAATATGCTTGGGAATGCTCCCACCATCCCCGGAAAGTAAGTTGTATTAATTTTTTATCTAACCTAAAGTTTATGAAAGAAATCTCAAGAAGTTTAGCAAGGCAAAGCAGTCTTCTAAAGAAAAGTTTTTCATGGATCGCAAGCTTGTGTTGCGCTGTATTTTTTGTTACAGGAACACCGGCATTTGCAATGTCCAATTATGAAAAAGCAGAACTAACTGCACAACAAACTCAGGAAAAAAAAGTACAGGGAAAGGTGGTGGACAAAAACGGGGAGTCCTTAATCGGTGTAAATATCATTGTAAAAGGAACAACCACAGGTACTATTACCGATTTTGACGGGAATTATAAATTGATGGCACCAGTAGACGGGAGCTTAATCTTTAGTTTTATTGGTTATCTCGATCAGGAGGTTCCTGTTGCTAAGCAATCCACAATTAATGTTACTCTTGAAGAGGATGTGTTGGGGCTCGACGAAGTTGTTGTTGTTGGTTATGGAACTCAGAAAAAAGCTAATCTTACCGGATCGGTATCGGCAGTGAAAGGCGACGAGATGGTGAAGAAACCTATGGCAGATGTTCGCCAGGCTTTGCAAGGTGTTTCAACCGGAGTAACCATTATCGACCGTGGAGGTGTTCCCGGAGAAGAAAATTTGAATATCAACATTCGCGGGATTGCTTCTATTGCTGCGTCGGTTGCTCCCCTTGTTTTGGTGGATGGAATCGAAATGCCTATGAATGATGTTAATCCAAATGACATTGAAAGCATATCTATTCTGAAAGATGCAGCATCCTCTTCTATTTATGGAGCTAAAGCTGCCAATGGGGTAATTCTGATCACCACCAAAAGAGGTGCTGCAGGTGAATTTAGAGTCGATTATAACGGATATTACGGATGGCAAACGCCGGCAACCTTACCCGAATTGGTTGGTGCCGAGGATTATCTGAATTTAGTGAACGAGGCACTGGTAAATGCAGGGATGAATCCGAAATATTCGGATGATTACATTCGAAATACGGTAGCAGGAAACGATCCTATCAATTATCCCTATGTGAATTTGTTTAAAGAGTTGTTCGAGACAGCTCCTGTATTGAATCAATCTGTTCGCATAAGCGGAGGAAACGAGAAATCAAAGATTGCTCTATCCTTGAATCATATGAATCAGGACGGGATGTTGAAAAATGTAAATTCGAAACGATATGGTTTTCGCTTGAATACTGATTTTCAGGTGAAAGAAAATCTGAAATTGAGAGCTGATGTTTCTTTTAACAGAAGAGATAATGAAAAACCAAACAGACTGGGTAGTGCTATTGGAGCAATGGTTGGAACTTCGCCGGTTACAGTATTAAAATATCCGAATGGAGTATATGGTTTGAATAAGGATAATACCAATGCTTTGGCTTGTCTGGAAGTAGGTGGAATGAATGAATCTGTGAATGAAGCATTAAATATGAAAGTTGGTGCAGATCTGGAAATGATAGATGGACTGACCTTAAAAACCGATATTTCCTATAAGAGTAATAATAACAGATATAAGAATTATACGGCGGCATACGATTTTAGAGATCCGGAGAATCCTGATAATGTGATTCAAAAATGGTCGCCAAGCAAGTTGTTGGATGGACGCTGGACTCAGCAGGAAATCAATTTAAGAGGATTATTGGATTACAATAAGACTTTTGGAGATCATAGTATCCATATGCTGGGAGGTGTGGATGTCACCGAAAATAAGGCTTATCTTTTGGAAGGTCGTCGTAATAATATTTATAGCAACGACTATGTGGAACTAAATACCGGTGATGCCGAAGGGCAAACGAATAAAGGCTATAAAACAGACTGGGCATTGTTATCTTACCTGGGACGAATCAATTATTCCTATAAGGGGAAATATCTGTTGGAAGGAAATATCCGTTACGATGGATCTTCTCGTTTTGCCAAAGGACATAAATGGGGCATCTTTCCTTCTTTCTCAGCAGGATGGAGAATGTCCGAAGAGGATTTTATGTCTTCTCTTGATGTAATAAATAACCTAAAATTAAGAGGTAGCTGGGGACAGTTGGGAAATCAAAATATTGGTAACTATAAGTTTACCTCTACAGTTTATGCCGATTTTCCTTATAATTTTAATGATAATGAGGTGAATGGGTATTCACAATGGTACTTTGCCAATACAGATGTAACCTGGGAAACAACCGAAATGATCGATTTTGGATTTGACTTATCCCTTTTCGATAGTAAGATCGAACTTGTGGCCGATTGGTACCGCAAGGATACCAAAGATGTATTACTGGTATTGCCTATATCCTATTTAACTGGTTTGGGGGCATCAGAAACCAATGCCGGTAAGGTGAGGAATACTGGATGGGAACTTTCCATCACTCACAGAAACCAAATCAACGATTTCCATTATTCTGTGGGTTTTAATATTTCGGATGTGAAGAATGAATTGGTTGACTTTGCCGGAAACGAACCTTCCATCAGTGGATGGTCCATCCTAAAAGAAGGGGAAGCTCTAAATTCTTTTTACGGATACGAGTCGGATGGTTTATTCCAGTCTCAGGCTGAAATTGACGAGCATGCTGTTCAACCCAACCAATCGGAACTAAAACCGGGTGATATTAAATTGGTAGATCAGAATGGCGATGGGGAGATAAATGATGAGGATCGTAAGGTAATTGGTTCTCCTATTCCTCACTATACTGTAGGGATGAATTTATATGCCGAATACAAAGGCTTTGATTTTTCTGCCTTTTTCCAAGGTGTTCTAAAGGCAGAAAACTACTTCTATGGAGCACCTAACGAAGGTCCTGCTTACGAGATATTCACTACCAAAAGGGTGTTGGATCGCTGGACTCCGGATAACCCGGATGCTACTTTCCCACGCTTGGAAGCTGCTTCGAACAAGAATAATTATCTGTACAATGATTTTTGGATTCGTGATGCTTCTTATATCAGAATGAAAAACCTGCAAATAGGTTACTCTCTTCCTAAATCGTTATTGGAAAGATGGAAAATCGAGAAATTGAGATTTTATGTTGGTGGCACCAATCTGTTCACTATTACTGATGTAGAATCAGGTTTGGATCCGGAAACCTACGATGGAAGACCAAATTATTATCCTCCGGTATCTACTTATACATTTGGTGTGCAAGTTCGATTCTAAGAGGAATACAATTAACAAGTTCGAAAAATTCATAAAGGAAAATACGATGAAAAAAAATATAATTGGTCTGGCTTGTGCTTTACTATTTGTGTTGGCAGGCTGTAGTGATGATTTTTTGGAGCGTTCACCAAGCGATCAGGTGTCCTCCGCAAATTTCTTCACCCAGGAGAAAGATTTAATTTATGCTGTAAATGCTGCTTATGCTTCTATTGGTTTTAATAGTTGGGGCACAGATTACGGATATTCAACCGATTTGCTTCGTATCGAAGCTTTAACTGATAATGCTTTGGATCATCATTCCTGGAATGCTGGTTATCGATTGGCAGATGGAACTGCTTCTTCCTACGATGGGTATGTTGAAACCAGATGGAAAGAACGCTACAGGGGAATTCAGAGAGTGAATCGAATTCTGGAAGGTGCAGATGGTGTAACAGATATTTCTGCAGAACTGAAAGCTCGATTGCTTGGAGAAGCAAAATTTTTAAGAGCTTACTTCTATTTTGATTTGGTTTATCTCTTTGGGGATGTTCCTTTTTTAACCAATAGTATCAATCCTGATGATTGTGCTCCAACCGAAGGTGCTGAGGGAGAAAAAGTAGCTGCCGAAGAATGTAAGAGAACGGATAAAACAGTAATCATGAATGCCATCCTTACTGATTTAACAGAAGCTGCCAACGATTTGCCAACGTCTTATTCCAGTGATGATTTGGGACGCGTTACCAAAGGAGCTGCACTTTCTTTAAAAGCCCGGATTTTGCTTTATCAGGAGAAGTGGGAAGAAGCTGCAACTGCGGCCAAAGAAGTTATGGATCTTGGTGTTTACACCATTTATCCAAGCTACGAGGATATGTTTACTTACCAGGGAATCAACAATTCGGAGGTGATTTTCGACCTTCAGGAGATGAAGGAAAAGCAATGGAATTTTACCATGCAGAACTATGGTCCCAATTCAGTGGGAGGATGGAGTAGTGGTTGCCCAATGCAATCGCTAATCGACACCTATGAGTGTACCGATGGAAATACCATTGATCAGTCGTCTTTATTTGATCCGAATAATCCCTATGCAAATCGCGATCCCCGATTAACTTATACTGTATTGTATCCCGGACATGATTGGCGGGGTGGTGTTTTCAATACTATCCCGGGTGCTACATATCCCGGAAAGGAAATTGTCCCCGGCGATGACTTAACGGACGGTACAAACGGGCAATGGAATAAAACAGCTACCGGATACAACTGGTTGAAATATATCTCGGAGGACGATATTGATAATGGTGACTATTGGAATGGAGCCATTCATTTTATCCTGATAAGATATGCCGAGGTTCTTCTGACTTATGCCGAGGCAAAGGTAGAGGCTAACGATATTGATCAATCTGTTTATGATGCAATTAATGAAGTGCGTCAACGAGCCGATGTGAATATGCCTTCCGTTACTGCCGGAAAATCTCAGGATCAATTGAGAACAATTGTGCGACGGGAAAGAAGAGTGGAATTGGCATTTGAAGGATTGCGCTTGATGGATATTCGCAGATGGAAAATTGCTGAGAATGTGATGCCTGGTGTACCCAAAGGACTTACTTATACCGATCCTGATTCAGGAGGAGAGGTTACCCTTTCGTGGGGAGTACGTTCATTTGATGTGAATAAAGACTATCTATGGCCTATTCCACAAGCGGAAATCGATGTTACGCATATCGAACAAAATTCCGGATGGTAGGAAAAAGTCGTAATTAGTTGCAACATCAAGTCCCGGGGTATTGCCCCGGGACTTGAAATGAATTTAAAAAAGTGTGTTGTTTGCGAAACATAAAGTAAGCATCACAAAAAATTGCCAAGAGTATATATGAAAAGTTGTAGGCTAAAGCCAAGAGAAAGGTTTTTTGAGATGCCTTTATATCTGATTCCCGATAACCTGAGTTTCAGATCGCTTTAGAATAAAAAATGTAAGCAGATGAGAAAAATAATAGTACTAGTGATGTTTTGGTGTTTCTTCCAAAATTTAATGGGGCAGGAAAAGGTTTTCCCGGGTGCGGATGAAAAAAGTCCTTCCAGAGCACAGTATTTTTCATGGATCAATAATACCAATGAAGGTGCTACCGAAGAACAAAGTCTGATTAATCTGGATTTTTTCCAGTGGCTTCACAATGAGTATGGGATGATTTTGGATATTTATGCTTTCGATGCCGGTGCTATTGATGGAAAAAGATTCTATGGCAGTATTCATTCGAAACGATTCAATAAGCAATTTCCGAATGGATTTACTCCCATATATCAAAAGGCAAAAAGCATGGGGACTCGCCTGGGGGTTTGGGGAGGGCCTGATGGCTTTGGAGATACCGAAACCGAAAAACAGTCCCGAATCAACCAGATGGTAAGTCTTTGCAAGAATTATGAGTTTGAACTTTTTAAATTTGATGCAGTTTGTGGTCCCTTGAGACCTGAAAAGGAAGATGCATTCGTTGAAATGATGAAAGCTTGTCGGATTTACAGTCCCGATTTGATTTTGCTCAACCATCGCCTGGGATTGGATAAGGCTAAAGCTTATGCAACAACATTTTTGTGGGGAGGACAGGAAACCTATATCGATGTATTTACTTCAAATGAAATAACGGCTCCTCACCATAGGGCTGGTGCTCTTTCAAGAGGATTGGTCTCCGGATTGAAGAGACTAACAGAAGATCATGGGGTATGTATTTCTTCCTGTCTGGATTATTGGGATGATGATCTGATTTTGCAGGCATTCAACCGAAGTCTGATTCTGGCTCCGGAGATTTATGGAAATCCATGGTTGCTGCGCGATGATGAATATCCCAAACTATCCCGAATCTTTAATTTACATCGCAAATACAGGGAAATTCTGGTTCAGGGAATAGTGCTTCCGGAAGAGAAGTATGGGAAATTTGCCGTTTCAAGAGGAGATGACAATACTCGTTTGATTACGCTGCGTAACCTGACATGGAAACCAATTATCTATACCGTAAAATTAGATCAGGAAATTGGTTTGGAATCGGAAGGTAAAATTCAATTGCGACAGTTTCATCCTACCGAAAGAATTTTGGGAAGCTTTAATAATGGCGATGAGGTAAGCATTCAGGTAGCTCCATTTCGTACCTGTCTTTTGATGGCTACTACAAAAAATTGTGATGAACCGGGTTTAACTGGTTGTGATTATGAAGTGGTTCAAAATATCTCAGGCAAACCGGTATTGATAAAGGTATTAGGAATGCCCGGAACTACATCAAATATAAAACTATCAAATCCTTCCCAATTTATATCAGCACAATTGAATGGAAAGACGGTAAATTCCCTCCTAAAGGGGAAGAGCTTAAAAGTGATGTTTTCCGGAAAAAAACTGGAATATTCACCTCACCGCAAATTGGCTGATATGAAAGAAGCGGTAGTTCCGGAAGATGCTAAAGCATTGTACGAAGCAACTTGTTTTGCTGCAGATAACAATGCATTGGAAGTTCGTTCTCTTTTTCGATCCGGGAAAACCAGTATTCCCGTGGTTCAAAAAGCCCGAGATGCTTTCTTTAAACAAGAAGTATTTGTGGAGCGGGGTATTTGGGACAAGAATCTTTTTGATGGGGATTTAAATACCGGTTTCTGGCCAAGCAGAAAATACAATATCGATCAAAAAGTAAAGGGTGGCTGTTTTCGTTTGGATCTGGGTGCAATTACCGATGTGGATAAGCTGGTGATTATGGTTCCTGATGAATTCTCACTTCAACCTTTGTTGCGTGATGAAGGAAACTATGCCGAGGTATCTTCCGATCTAAAAACATGGAAAACAATTACTTATTATGCAGGTAAAAAAATGGTAATCGATGTGAATGAACCCATGCGTTACCTAAGGTTGAGATCTCAACCGGGAAGAATTGTGGAAATCGAAGCTTGGAAAAATGGAAAAAAACTTGACAGAAGTAAATGGAGAGCCTCTAATCTTTTTGCTCATCCGGATAGGATGAAAGCACAAAAGACCTGGAAAGCAAATTTCAAACTGGATGAGATTCCTGAAGGAAGTTATCTGTCCATTGCTCTTAACGGAAAACATGGCATTGAAGGAGCTTATGCCGCTGCTAAAATTGGAGGAAAACTTATAGGTTGCCCCGACAGAAGTGTTTCTTTTCCTTCCAATACCTGGGAATATGTAAATTCCAGAAGCGACAGTAATTATACCTACTATCTTCCTTTGGATAAAACCATGAAGGGGAAAAAAATAGAAGTTTATGTAATGGGTTACGACGAGAAGAATATCAATTTTAAACCTGAAGTGTGGATTTCTGCTAATCCAACACCATTTAAAGAACAAATTCTAGAACTAACAAAATAAGAACAAGCTATGAATAAAAAGCTAATCTGTTTGCTTTCGCTTTGCCTGTTTATTGGGGTAACATACGCAAAGGAATATAAACTGCAATCGCCAGATAAGAAAACAATTATTACGGTTCAGGCGGGAAAAGAATTAAGTTTTACCGTAAAACACAATCAGTCTCTTTTGATTGATACCACCTTCATTGCCATGGAACTCGAAGGGGGAAGAATATTGGGTGAAAATCCGGTAGTAAGAAAAAAGAGTACTAATAATGTAAATCGGGAAATCAAACCTGAGATTTGTGAAAAAAATAAAATCATAACAGAGAATTACAAGGAGTTAAAATTATCCTTTGAACAAAATTTCGATCTTGTATTTCGAGCTTATAATAATGGGATTGCCTATCGGTTCGAAACTCGATTTCCTGACGAGATAACAGTAAAATCGGAAACCAGCAGTTTTAACTTCCCCGGTAACAATTTGGTGTATTGGCCAAGGGAAAGAAGCTTTCACTCCAACAATCAGGTTTACTACGATTTTAGCTCTCTTGGGGAATTGTCTTCCCGGGATTTGGGTAGTCTTCCCGTGCTAATGGATACTGGCGACGGTCCTAAACTGGTGATTGGAGAAAGCAATCTGGAAGATTATCCCGGTATGTGGTTCAATGGGGCAGAAGGGAATTCATTGCATGCAAGCTTTCCGGCCTATCCTGACAAAACCGAACAGGTGGGCGACCGGGATGTTTTTGTAAAGACAAGGAAGAATTTTATTGCCAAAACAAAGGGAACCAGAACTTTTCCATGGCGATATGTTGCTATTGCCGACAAGGATGGTGATTTGATCACCAATCAAATATCCTGGTTATTGGCCGATACTTGTGAGATTAAAGATCCATCGTGGATTAAACCTGGTAAGGTAGCCTGGGATTGGTGGAATGCTAACAATGTATATGGTGTGGATTTTCGTGCTGGTGTAAATACCGAGACCTATAAATATTATATCGATTTTGCAGCAGAATATGGATTGGAGTATATCATCATGGATGAAGGATGGTATGAATTGGGTGATTTATTGAAGATTGTTCCCGAAATAGACATGGAGGAACTAACCAATTATACCAAAGAAAAAGGAGTGGGAATCATCCTTTGGGTGGTATGGAAAACTTTGGACGATCAATTGCAGGAAGCTATGGATCAGTTTCAGAAGTGGGGTATTAAAGGTATTAAGGTGGATTTTATGGATAAGGACGATCAGTGGATGGTGAATTATTATCACAAAATTGCGAAGGAAGCAGCCAAACGTAAACTGCTGGTTGATTTTCACGGATCGTACAAACCTGCCGGAATCCGAAGAAAATATCCTAATGTTTTGACCCGTGAGGGGGTTAACGGTGGGGAGCAGGACAAGTGGAGTATGCGTCAGACTCCGGAACACAATCTAATTCTACCATTCTCGAGAATGGTAGCCGGACCTATGGATTATACACCTGGTGCTATGAATAATGCACAGAAGAAAAATTTCAAGCCTATTTTTAACCGACCTATGAGTATGGGAACGCGTTGTCACCAACTAGCCATGTATGTGGCATATGAAAGTCCGCTACAAATGCTGTGTGATAATCCTTCTAATTACAGAAAAGAACCGGAATGTATGGAATTTCTTTCAGCGGTTCCTACTGTGTGGGATGAAACAAAGGTATTGGATGCCAAGATTTCGGATTATCTGCTTATTGCCAGAAGAAAAGGGAAAGATTGGTATATTGGTGCCATGACCGATTGGGACAAGCGGGAGCTGACTGTGGATCTTTCCTTCCTGAAAAAGGGAAATTACAAAATGGTTTTGTACCAAGATGGTATCAACGCAGATCGTTGTGCAATAGATTATAAAAAAGTAATTGAAGAGGTGTCTTTTAAGGATAAAAAAATCATTCATTTGGCACCAGGAGGTGGTTGGGTGGCTAAGATTTCACCTTTAAATTAACACAAAGAAAAATCCCGGACTCTCACCCCCGGGATTTTCTCTAACCACTAATTACTAACCTAAATTTAATCTATGAAAAAACTCTTACTTGTTTTGTCTGGTACAAATATAGGCTGTGGTTTCGTTAATTGGATTGAAGAAAAGTTAAAGAAATACAAAAGTGAAATTTGGTTTTCAACTACCAGAGATTAATGCAAAGAAAAATCCCGGACTATGAACCCCGGGATTTTCTCTAACCACTAATTACTAACCTAAATCTAATCTATGAAAAAACTCTTACTTGTTTTGTCTGGTACAAATATAGGCTGTGGTTGCGTTAAGGGGATGAAACAAAAGTTAAAGAAATACAAAAGTGAAATTTGGTATTCAACTACCAGAGATTAATGCAAAGAAAAATCCCGGACTCTCACCCCCGGGATTTTCTCTAACCCTAATTACTAACCTAAATCTAATCTATGAAAAAACTCTTACTTGTTTTGTCTGATACAAATATAGGCTGTGGTTGCGTTAAGGGGATGAAACAAAAGTTAAAGAAATACAAAAGTGAAATTTGCAGGTTAAAATACCAGAGATGTATGCAAAGAAAAATCCCGGACTATGAACCCCGGGATTTTCTCTAACCACTAATTACTAACCTAAATCTTTAATCTATGAAAAATACTATCTATTGTAGTACATTACAAATGTAGATCATTAATTAGTTAAGGACTTTAAATAAATGTTAAAAATCATTAAAAGGTATTGTCTTGTAATAAGATAGGGGATGTGTGATAACCTTTGTTTCTTTTCTGTCGAGCATACTTGAAAGTTCTTAATTTTAAGAATCTCTTCTACTATTTAGCTTGGTAGGGAGTGATTATAGGAGAAGCTTGGTAACATAAAATCAAATTTTTCCATTGCTCAGGGAAATTACCTAAATTAGTGCCTTATCAAAATAAATACCCGAATATAACCACATGAATGAATCTGTACTGAATGCCTTAATGCAGCTGTTCGCCATTATTGTGGATGAACAAAAGGTTGGCTTTGAAATTGCTGCCCGAGATGTGGTAGCGCAATATTTAGAAAAACAATTCAGTAAAGAATGGTTAGAACGTTATCTGGATGATTTCGATCAGTATTTAAAAGAATCCTATTACGATAACGATGATAAAGACTCCATAAGAAACAAGCACAAACAAGTGGCATCCATATGCTCGAAATTAGTGGAAGAAGTTGAGCAGGAACAGAAGGTATGGATTATGCTTCAATTGCTGGAGTTTATTGATGATACGGAATTTACTGGTCCGGAAGAGCTTGATTTTGTAAAGACTGTCTCCAAAACCTTTAAAATTCCAAAAGACGAATTTGAATATAGCAGACAATTCATCATCGGAGATGAATACTCCATTTTATTTAATCAATATCTTCTTCTTGTTGATAGCAACGAAAAGTTTGAACATGAAGTTGTAAAGCATATTTATAGACCAAAGCTTAGGGGTCGGATTTTTATTCTTCATCTGGCAAGCACCAATACTTTTCTAATGAAGTATTTTGGTGAGTATAACTTGTTTTTGAATGGGCATAATATTAAGCTGGACAGATCTTATATCTTATCTTTTGGATCTGTGATACGAAGTCAGCGTATTGCCCCAATCTATTATTCACAGATTTCATCGGTTTTTATTGAGCGAAAAAATCTTATGGATATAGAGTTTGTCGTTCGAAATGTGGAATTTAAATTCCCCGGATCTAATAATGGAATATATCCGGTGAGTTTCGAGATGGAATCAGGGCAATTGATAGGCGTGATGGGAGGTAGTGGTACTGGAAAATCCACCTTGCTTAATGTTTTGAATGGTAATCTGCCACTGAAGCAAGGTAATATATACATTAATGGCTACGATCTGCATGCAGATGCAGAAAAACTAAAGGGTGTTATTGGATACGTACCTCAGGAAGATTTACTCGTGGAAGAACTTACGGTATATGAAAATCTTTATTTTAATGCCAAGTTGTGCTTTGATAAGACATCTGCTGAGAAAATTGAGGAGATCATAGATCAGACTATAGAGAATTTTGATTTGGTGGAAGCTCGCGATTTAAAAGTGGGCGATCCTATCAACAAGGTGCTTAGTGGAGGACAGCGAAAGAGATTGAATATTGCCTTGGAGTTGATGCGACAGCCATCGGTATTATTTGTGGATGAGCCAACATCCGGACTATCGAGTATGGACTCCGAAAAAGTGATGTATCTGCTAAAAAGGCAGGTTATTAAAGGGAAATTGGTGCTTTGCAATATACATCAGCCATCTTCAGATATTTTTAAGCTGTTGGATAAACTGATTATTATGGATCATGGTGGGAAAGTGATTTATTACGGAAACCCAATTGATGCAGTAGTCTATTTTAAAACGCAAAGTAATTACGTAAAGCCAGATGAGAGTGAGTGTTTGACTTGCGGGAATGTGAATTCGGAACAAATACTTCGAATTGTGGAAGCTCGTATGATGAACGAATACGGTAAGCAAATCAGGAAACGGAAACGAAGCTCTGATGAATGGTATGAGAAGTATCAGGAGAATATAGAAAGTAAAAATCCCGTGAAGCGTCCACGAAGAAAAAAAATAATTCCGAAGAATTATTTTAGTATCCCCGAACGATTCGAGCAGTTGAAGATCTATCTGTCCAGAGATATTAAATCTAAAATCAGTAATCGGCAATACATGTTGATTACACTATTGGAAGCTCCCGTTTTGGCAGTTATCTTGGGGTATTTTACGAAATATATCAGCGGTACCAGCGACAATCCGAATGCTTATATCTTCTCTCAGAATGAGAATATTCCTTCTTTCATTTTTATGGCTGTTGTGGTGGCTTTATTTTTAGGTCTGATTATATCTGCCGAAGAGATCTTACACGATAGGAGAATCATGAAACGGGAATCCTTTTTGAATTTAAGCCGATCGAGTTACCTCAACTCAAAGGTGATTATCATGTTGCTTATTTCGGCTATACAGACTTTTCTATTTGTGATTATTGCCAATACCATTTTGGAGATTCAAGGATTAACATGGGAGTATTGGCTGGTGCTTTACACTGCATCGGCATGTGCTAATTTAATTGGATTGAATCTTTCGGCAGGACTTAATTCAGTTGTTGCTGTTTATGTTTCTATTCCTTTTATATTAGTTCCACAATTGCTTTTTTCCGGAGTAATAGTCAATTTCAATAAATTGCACCCTGCTATAACCACTCAAAAGTATGTGCCAATAGTTGGAGATTTAATGACCTCGCGTTGGGCTTATGAAGCTTTAGTAGTAGAGCAGTTTCGAGATAACGAATTCGAAAAACAATTTTTTGATTACGATCAGAAAATGAGCGAAGATTCCTATCGTTCTTCTTTCCTGATTCCGAAATTGGAGCAAACCTATAAATCCTGGTTGCAAACGGAGGAGGATAATAAATTTAAGCTTTTGAAGACTGAACTACGTAAATTAGCTGATCAGTATTTTATGCCTTCCGATTTGGAATTTTCCAGAATCGGCTTGCGTCATTCTTCTAAAAAGATATTCAGCTGGCTCAATAATATAAAACAATCTGGTTGGGTTGAATACAACCATATGTCGGAAAAAAGAGATCAGAAATATGATTCGCTTGTCAACCAGTATGGAGGTAAAAAACAGGTAATCAATTACAAGCAAAAATACTACAATGCAGCTATAGAACAGATAGCTCTTAATCGGCTCGAATTAAAAAAGATCATCGAATACAAGCAGGAATTGATTCAGCTAAAAGACCCTGTTTTTCAGATTCCAACCAGCAAAAATGGTAGAGCACAACTTTATGCTCCGCGAAAAAGACTAGGTAATTATTTGATTGACACTTTCTGGTTTAATATTGTAATTGTATGGCTGACTACCATTATATTTTACCTCAGTCTGTATTTTGATGTGTTGCGCAGATTGCTGGTATGGATAGAGATATTCTGGGTGAAAATCCTTCCTGAAGGTGATTTACGTATTACCAGAAAACGACAATAATGTTGAAATAAGCAATTAACTTAGCATTTGTTGAGTCTGAAAGGTTCTAATTCCATAACCAGGGGCATCGCCCCTGGTATACCGGAGCTGTAAGTCATCAGCCTGAAGGGTTGAAATATGTCAGGTCTTCAGGCTGAATTAATTTTCATTGCTTCCCCTTATTTTGTCAATATTATTTACAAATGCATTAAAATTTCTTTTGGAGTAGAGCGGTTTTTGTAATCCGGATCATACTGAAAGTATTTAACGATACCATCTTTACCAATCACATAAGTTGCAGGAACAGGTAACATCTGGTCGCTGTTTCCATTCGATTTTGTCAGATCGATACCGTATTCTTTATATTTCTCCTGCAATTTCTCAGGTAATCTAAAATCAACACCATAGGCCTTCATGATCATAGCATCCTTGTCGTAGAGAATGGAGTATTCGGCTTTTGTTTTTTCTACTGTTTTGCTGATGCTCACAGGTATTTCAGGAGTGATGGCAACCAATCGGGCTCCTGCTTTTTTAAAATCAGCAACATGATCTTCTAACAGTTTTAAATGCTTATTGCAGTATGGGCACCATTCACCTCTATAGAAAACAACAATCAGTTCTTCATTATTCAAGATGTCCTGACTGTTTATCAGATTACCATTTTGGTCAATAGCACTGAATTTAGGTGCCATTTGTCCAACCAGTACACTGCTCTTTTCTCTCTGCGAAAATCCGGTAAGACTACTTAAAAAGAAAATTGCAACCATTAAATGTTTCATATCTCTCGTTTTATATTTTTAATAAAATACAAATTACTCTTTTATTTTGAATTGATCTAAGGTAGGCTGTGTTTGCTGACGTTAAAGTTTTGTTAATTCCTGGCTTAAGACCAGACAAATAGGAGGTATGTTACGGGGAGATTGTTTTATGGAAGCGGCAGTATTGCTTTTCAATATCTTTAGAATACTTTCGATCGTGAATTGAATTTTAAATCCAGATACATTTGTTATTGAAGAATCTAAATGGAGTAAGAGGGAATAGATATTTAATGATGAAAAGGATGTCGGATTTCACTCCGGAGCCATTTTGTATATCGAAAATGTATGCGGATTTTGCTCCGTGCCCATTATTGCCGCACGAAGACCCCTCGGATTTTACTCCGGAGCTATTTTGTATATCGAAAATGCATGCGGATTTCGCTCCGTGCCCATTATTGCCATACGAAGCCCCCTCGGATTTCACTCCGGAGCCATTTTGTCTATTGAAAATGTATGCGGATTTCGCTCCGTGCCCCCTTTGTGTTACACGAACACCCCTCGTATTTCACTCCGCAGCCATTTTGCACATTGAAAATGCATGCGGATTTCGCTCCGTGCCCATTTTCTACGTAGTAAATGCATGCGGAATTCGCTCCGCGCCCCCTTTGTGTGATTGCTAGCACCAGTAAAATGGGGAAAACTATTAATAATGCCGTGTTAAGTTGTAGGTGTACCGCAAAATAGAAGTAGGGAAACAAAAAAATCCCTTGTGCAAACAAGGGATTTTTAAGGATCAAATATTTAAGACCTATGCCATTTGTAACTTTTTAATAGTATAAGTGGTATTCACTCCTGCTTGATGGAATAATACACCTACAGGGCAAAGTTTAAGCGTATTCTCCAAGCATTTTTCAATTTTTGAATCACTTGCTTCGGTGTTAATTCTTAATTCTATTTCCACATCTGTAAATGTAGGGGCATCCTCTTTTTGCAATCCTGTAGCATCTACTTCCAGTGCATCGAATTCAATTCTCATTTTTGTAGCCACCATATTAAAAATGGTATTAACGCAGCCCGAATAGCTCATTAAACACAATTCAAAGGCAGTTGCTCCTAGATCCGTTCCTCCTTTTCCTTCCGGAACATCCATAACCACTTCGTGACCTCTGTTGTTTGTTGCATTTAAGGACATTCCTTTTGTCCAGCAAGTTGTTGCTTTCATATCTTGATTTATTTATTTTGAAAATTTAAGATGGTAAATATATAAATAATCTGATGTGGTTAGTTTATTGAGAATATAGTTCTTTAACATGAAAAAATAACAGGGAAGTCTAAAATAATATGTCAAATTGACATTGGTTGACTTGTTGAAAATGTCAAAATTGCAGAATAAATGAAGAAATGATATGTTGGCAAATAATTTGGAGCAATGGAGATGCAAATCAATCCGTAAAGTGTTTGGATGGTAAATTAAAAAATCACAAAAAAATGAACTTCAATAATTTTACAATTAAATCGCAGCAGGCAATCGAAAAAGCATTTCAAATTGCCTCGGGAAAACAACAACAAGCTGTGGATACCGGTCACTTGCTGAAAGGGGTATTGTTGGAGGGAGAAAATGTAACTTCCTTTTTACTCAAGAAGCTAGGGGTTAATACTCAAAATTTCGATTTGGTTTTGGATCAGATCCTAGCATCCTATCCTAAAGTGAGTGGAGGAGAACCCTATTTGTCTCGTGAAGCAACAAAAGCATTGCAGTCAGCTACGGATATTTCAGCAAAAATGGGAGATCAATTTGTGTCGGTAGAGCATATTCTTTTAGGACTTCTGGAAACAAAGGATCAAATTGCCCAGATGTTAAAAGATAATGGCATTACAGGTAAAGATTTGAAGATGGCTATTTCAGATTTAAGGAAAGGTGCCAAAGTAGATTCTCAGACTGCCGAAGATACCTTTAATAGTTTGAAACGTTTTGCCATAGATTTGAATGAACGAGCCCGAAATGGTAAACTGGATCCGGTGATCGGCAGGGATGAGGAAATCCGAAGAATTCTTCAGATACTATCGCGTAGAACAAAGAATAATCCAATTTTAATTGGAGAACCTGGTGTCGGAAAAACTGCCATTGCAGAAGGTTTGGCACATAGAATCATCGCAGGAGATGTGCCGGACAATTTAAAGAATAAACAAATTTTTTCTTTGGATATGGGAGCATTGATTGCTGGTGCCAAGTACAAAGGGGAATTCGAAGAGCGATTAAAATCGGTGGTGAAAGAAGTGGTGGAGTCGAATGGTGAAGTAGTCCTTTTTATCGATGAAATTCACACTTTGGTTGGAGCTGGTAAAAGCGATGGCGCCATGGATGCAGCTAATATTTTAAAACCTGCTTTGGCGCGTGGCGATTTGCGGGCTATCGGTGCTACAACCTTAAATGAGTATCAGAAATATTTCGAGAAAGACAAAGCGCTTGAGCGGAGATTTCAAAAGGTGATGGTGAATGAACCGGATACTTTGAGCGCCATATCTATTTTACGTGGATTGAAGGAGAAGTATGAAAATCATCATAAAGTACAAATTAAGGATGAGGCCATCATAGCGGCAGTTGAATTGTCACAACGCTATATTTCTGATCGGTTTCTACCGGATAAAGCTATTGACCTGATAGATGAGTCGGCTGCTAAGTTGCGATTGGAAATGAACTCATTACCTGAGGAATTGGATGAGATCGAACGACGAATCAAACAATTGGAAATTGAACGTCTGGCCATTCAGCGTGAAGGCGATAAGAAAAAACAGGAAGATCTGTCGAGAGAAATTGCCGAATTAAACGATGAGCGAAATCGCTACAGAGCTAGATGGGAAGCAGAAAGAGAAGTGATTGATGGTATTCAGAAAAGTAAGGAAGAATTAGAGAATTTAAAGTACGAAGCAGAGAAAGCAGAGCGTGAGGGAGATTACGGTAGAGTAGCCGAAATCAGATATGGAAAATTGAAGGAGGTGGAAGCCAATATCGAAAGCCTGAATAAACAGCTTAAGGCCAATCAGCATTCTGATGCTTTGATCAAAGAGGTGGTGAGTAGTGAAGATATCGCTGAAGTGGTTTCGCGTTGGACTGGTATTCCCGTGAATCGGATGCTGAAATCAGAACGTCAGAAGTTGTTGGGTTTGGAAATGGAGTTGCACAAGCGTGTTGTCGGACAGGAGGAAGCAATAACCGCTGTAGCCGATGCAGTACGCCGTAGTCGTGCCGGATTACAGGATATAAGCCGACCAATTGGTTCCTTCATATTTTTAGGAACTACCGGCGTTGGAAAAACGGAGCTGGCAAAAGCTTTGGCTGAATTTTTATTCGATAACGAAAGCCAGATGACCCGAATCGATATGTCGGAATATCAGGAAAGACATTCTGTTTCCCGATTGATTGGAGCTCCTCCGGGATATGTGGGATATGATGAAGGGGGACAATTGACCGAGGCTGTTCGCAGAAAACCTTATTCTGTTGTCCTACTCGATGAAATAGAAAAGGCGCATCCTGATGTGTTTAATATCTTGCTGCAAGTGCTGGATGATGGTCGATTAACCGACAATAAGGGTAGAGTGGTAGACTTTAAAAATACTATCATCATTATGACATCCAATGTTGGTTCGCCACTAATTCAGGAGAAAATCGAACGAATGAATGAGGAAAATAGGGAGGAATTATTACAACAGGCAAAAAGTGAAGTACTGGACTTGTTGAAGAAAAGTATTCGTCCGGAGTTTCTGAATAGAATTGATGAAACCATTGTATTCACTCCACTGGATTTATCGGATGTGAAACGTATCGTGGCATTGCAATTCGAAATCATAAAGACCATGCTTGCGAAGAACGATATTCATATTCAACTAGGTGATGCTGCATTAAATTATCTGAGTAATCTTGGTTTCGATCCGCAATTTGGAGCCCGACCCATAAAAAGAGTATTGCAAAGGCAGATTCTTAACGAATTGTCAAAGCAGATTCTATCCGAGAGTATTACTTCCAATCAGCAAATCCTGATTGATGTGGAGGGAGATAATTTGGTTTTTCGAAACCTTTGATGATTTGCAAGCATACATTTAGAAGTACTATGAAGGATGTTCTTTGGGGGACGTCCTTCCTTGCTATTAGTTATGATGCTTTCAATGGTATAATACAAGTTTCGGGAAATTCAAAAAGATAGTAGAATAGATTGCATCTTTTTGTAATAGATTGACTTATTAGGTTTTAAAATAGTGAT
Organism: Ancylomarina longa; assembly: GCF_003996985.1. GTDB lineage: Bacteria > Bacteroidota > Bacteroidia > Bacteroidales > Marinifilaceae > Ancylomarina_A > Ancylomarina_A longa. Next base: position 89,927 of record NZ_RJJX01000002.1, on the reverse strand, counting down.
TTGTATTTATGAAAATGCAAACCATTGCGTTGATTTTTTAATGTTTTTTGGTACTGATTTTCCTAATTTATCGAATTATTAATTTCCTTTGCCTTTAATATCATAGCGATAATAACTAGAAATTATAATAAAAAATCATACCTAAATGTCAACATCCGAATTAAAATCCAAATGGCTTGAGAATTATAAAACAGCTCCGGCTCAATTGGAGAAAATGAGTCATATTAACGGCTTAATAAGTGCTTTTAACGCTAATGTTGATGCAGTAATCAAAGTGAGTGGTAAAAATATCGAAAAGCTCATTAAGGAGAATAGTTTGAATGTTGAGGCTATTATTTCTGATGGAGCGAAAGCGATTCGTACAAAGGAAGACGCCATCAGAGGATTTTTGAATTGTTTTAAATCAGGTATTGCTGAAGAGTGGTTGATTGAAGAAGTTGAAGTATTCGAATGGCTGAACAAGAATGTGGGCTACGATAAATTGCAAATGGGCGGACAAGGTGGAATTGTTGCCAATGTAATGGCTGTTTGTGGTGTGAAACAGGTATATGTTCATTGTGCTTCTGCTCCACAAGCACAAGCTCAGCTGTTTTTAGATCTTCCTAATTTGCTTACAACAAATGAAAATGGGGATCTGACTCAGGCTTCGAAAGTGAATAGAGCTTCCGAAAATGCTCTAATTCATTGGATTATTGAATTTGACAAAGGAGATTCAATAAGTATTGATGGGGAAACTTATATTTGCCCTAAATCAAACCGATTTATTGCTACTTACGATCCATTAAATTTTAAATTACATGTGGACGAGAACTTCGATAAACGAATGGCTCAAGAAGATGTAAATCCTGAATATATCATTTTATCGGGTTATCAAATGCTTCACGAAACACTTCAGGATGGAACTACTGGTGCCGATCGCATTGATTTGTCTAAGGAGATGATTGCAAATTGGAGAAAATCCTGTCCGGATAATTTATTGCATTTGGAAATCGCTTCCACACAGGATAAGGTGGTAAGAAAGCACCTAATTGATAGTTTGGTGGAAAGTGTGGATAGCGTAGGTTTTAACGAACGAGAGCTAATTGATATTTTAGAAGTGATAGGAGAAGAGGAATTGGCCGAGGAGTGCGAAAAGAATACGAATGCTTCCAATCTATTTAAAGGTATGTTAAAGATTTATGAATATACCAACTGTCCTCGTATGCAACTGCATATGTTTGGTTTGTATCTTACCTTGCAAAAGAAAGGATTTAGGATTACTCCGGATCAAAATAGAAATGGAATGCAGTTGGCAGCAACTGTAGCCGCCGCTAAGGCAGGAACTGGTGCCATCGATACTAATGAAGTGCTGCTTTGGGCTAAGGACCATGAAGTTTCTGAGATCGGTTTAAATGAATTGGAGAACTTGAGTAATTTGGTATCTCAACAGTTTGGGGCTAACAAACTAATGGAAACAGGTATTCATTCAAATGATGAATTCGAAATTATAGCAGTACCAACAATATTGATTGAAAAACCGGTAACCCTGGTAGGAATGGGCGATACCATTTCATCTGTTTCCCTTGTCGGTGCAAGATAAGTAACACGGATTTACAGATATTTGCTAATCAGAAAGCTGAATAAATAATCCAATCCGGAAGATAGAAATATTAAAGGGGTAATTGAGTTTAGACTTGATTACTCCTTTTTCTATTTAAGATAAAATACTACTATAATATTTTGATTTACTAGATACATCCTTAAGCAAAAAAAGCATTCTAGTTGCATTAACGGAAGGTATTGATTGTTCTATCCTAAAAATATATTCATTGGTAATGTCATTATTCAATTTGATAAAAATAGAGGAGAGGTTTTGTTAAAAACCCAGAAAACGTTTGCGTAAACTGAATATTTACACTTATATTGCGACAGATTTAAGAGAAAAACAAACTTTTACCATTTGTGATCTCTATTAATCACACCTTTAATTTATCTTTGGATAAGTTTAGACTAACCACTAACTTATTACTAACAATTAAGGTTCTGCATTTATGCAGAACCTTTGTTGTGTTTGCTAATATTTCAATAAATTGAGCTTACAAACATCGATATTAAAATTGAAAAGAGTGTAAAAACTCATTTGAGACTTGATTTTTATACAATTTAATTATAAATGTAGAAAAACAACTAATAGTCATTGATGGTAATAGCTTGAGGAATAGTGTTTTGAGAACTCTGTTATAAAACATTGTAGCATTAGGGAAAAAAATCTTTAAAAGTGCTTTGAATTCTATCGAAAGTCACTAAAATTTGCACTATTAAAATTATCACTACACAACTATATTTAAACAAATATTTACAACGCATGACACCAAAGTTTAAAGCGCAAGCCGGAACTTTTGAATCAAGTGATATTATGATCTTGATTGAGCCTGTTCAGCCGGATACCGGTCGCCAGGTCGATATATCTTCAACGGTAATATTGCAATTTGAAGCAGATATTACCAAAACGATAATTCAAGTTCTGGATGAACTGGAAATTAAAGATGTACATCTTATCGCTAAGGATAAAGGTGCGCTCAACCAAACTATAAGAGCAAGAGTGGAAACTGCTATTAAAAGATCGTTAGGAATTCAGAAGGGAACATTGTAATGGCTAAAAAGAAAAGAAGATCGATGTTATACATCCCGGGGAACAACCCAGCCATGATTCAACAGGCCGGAGTTTATGGATGTGATGCAGTTTTACTGGATTTGGAAGATGCTGTGGCATTAAACCAGAAAGATGCCGCTCGTATTTTGGTGAGAAATATGTTGCAAACAGTTAATTTTTACGACACAGAAGTTTGTGTTCGTGTAAACAACATGCATACTCCTTTTGGATTGTCCGATTTGGAAGAAATCGTTCCCTTGCAGCCAGATAATATTCGTTTTCCAAAAACGGAAACTGTTGAGGATGTTAAGGAATTCATGAAGGAAGTTCGCCGAATTGAGTCGGAGCATGATATCGAAGAGCCTAGCATGACGATTCATGTGATGATTGAGACTGCTAAAGGAGTGGCAAATGTTTATGATATTGCTGCGGCAGACCCTCGTATTGATGCAATAACTATTGGTGGACAAGATTTGACTGCTGATATGGGAATTATAAAAACTCCTGATGGAGTAGGTATAGACTATGCTCGCAAGCGAATCGTGATGGCTGGAAAAGCTTATAATTTAGATGTTTTAGATACTGTTTTTGCAGATGTAAATGATGAAGAAGGATTAAGGGAGGAAACTGAGTATATTAAGAAAATTGGTTTTGCAGGCAAAGCACTCATCAATCCCAGACAGGTTGATGTGGTACACGAGGTATTTAATCCAACCGAAAATGAAGTTCGAAAATCTTACCGCGTTTATTCTGAATATATTAAGAATAAAAAAGCTGGTATTGGTGTTTTTGCAATAGACGGAAAAATGGTAGATGCTCCTGTAGTACAAAGGGCAATTACAGTTTTAGAATATGCAAATATCGATTTAAAGGAAATCGAAAAAAGTGTCGGGTAATTGGATTTTAAGTGGAAAATAATTTTACTTGAAATCAGATCTATTTATGACATCTAAAAGGTAAACAAATGAAAAATGCAATTGGAGTAGAAATTCCAGAATATATAGAAGGCTTGGGTAAGCTTGAACCATTCCAGGGCGTATGGAAAAGTATTATCGAAGATGAGGTGCCTGTTACAAATATCTCCCGAACGTTAAAAGCGAAAAAGCCACATACATCTAAACTGTGTGATACTTTAGAGGATGCAATAAAAAAGTGCAATCCTTTTGACGGTATGACCGTTACTTTTCATCACCATTTGCGGGGTGGAGATCATGTATTGATGGCTACCATTAAGATTTTAGATCAATTAGGAATCAAGGATATTACTTTGGCTTCTTCGTCGCTAACTTCCGCTCATGATGGATTGGTTCCATACGTGGAAAAAGGGATGATCACAAAAATATTTACCTCTGGTATTAGGGGACAATTAGGGGAAATTATTTCAAAGGGAAAATTGAAATATCCAGCCATAATTCACTCTCATGGAGGTCGTGTTCGTGATTTCCTTACCGGAAGAATTAAGCCAGATTTGTCGGTATTGGCCGCTGCCGCTGCTGATGAAGAAGGAAATGCAACCGGTGCTCACGGGCCGTCAGCTTTTGGGTCAATGGGATATGCTGATATTGATGCCAGATATTCAAAAAATGTAATTATCGTTACTGATAATTTGGTAGAATATCCTTGTGTTCCTTGTACTATACGTCAGCATTTTATTGACTTTGTAGTTAAGGTAGATAGTATTGGTGATGCAACGAAAATTGCTTCTGGTACTACGCGTATAACCAAATCACCAATGGATTTGCGGATTGCAAAAATTGCAGCTTCTGTTATCGAACATTCTGGTTTGTTTAAAAATGGAATGTCCTTTCAGGTAGGAGCTGGTGGTGCTTCTTTGGCTGTTGCTAAATTTCTTCGTGAGGATATGAAACGCAAGGATATTAAAGGAAGCTTCATGATTGGTGGGGTAACTTCCTATGGCGTTGATATGCTGAATGAAGGATTGTTTCATTCTATTTTTGATGTTCAATCTTTTGATGCTGCCGTTAGTACTTCGGTATTAAATAACCCTAATCATATAGAAATCACCGGTGATCAGTATGCGAATGCTAACAATTGTGGCTCGATGACCAATAAATTAGATGTGGTTGTTCTTGGTGCTTTAGAGGTTGATGTTGATTTTAATGTGAATGTTATAACAGGTGCATCCGGTGAAATTCGTGGTGCTTCAGGAGGGCATTCTGATACTGCATCCGGTGCAAGTTTAACGGTTATTGTTTGTCCTTCCTTCCGAGGTAGATTGCCTATTGTTCAGGATAGGGTACACACCGTGGTAACACCAGGAGAAAGCGTTGATGCAATTGTTACAGAAAGAGGCGTTTGTGTGAATCCTTCGAAACCAAATCTGGCAGCTGCCTTAAAAAAGGCAGGTGTAAAGGTTGTGGATATTCGTGATCTTAAAAAGGAAGTGGAGGAGATGACTGGTTTGCCCGCGGAGAAAAAACTTGGGGATAAAATAGTTGCTCTGGTAGAATACCGGGATGGAACGATCATCGATGTAATATACAATGTGGAGAATCTTTCCTAAAGTTATCTGAATGAATTAATAAAAAGTTGCACCCTAATTGTAATTCTACTTTTAGGGTGTAATTTTGTGAAGGAATGGATACAGTATTGCAAAATATATTAGAAGCCAAAGAGCAAAGAGCCAAAGCAAGGCAAAAATTTGCGGATCAAGGGAATGCTTCTCTGAGCTTCAGTCTGAATATTCCTGGCTACCCTAAATCAAATTCACTCTTCAAGCACTTTTTTGATTCTTGTTTGAATGATTTGAAAATATTCTTATTGTCCTATCGGATTAATATCTGTGAAGAAGAGGAAATAAATCATGAGGATTGTGCAGGAGAGTTTTATTTGACACCAGTTTTATTGGAAGGAAATGAGGCTACAGATATTAAAAGGATAACAGAAATTTTTGAGGAGGAACATCCGTTAGGCAGACTTATAGATGTGGATATTACGGATCAGAAAGGCAATCCTGTATCTTCAGGTAAGGCAAAAGCTTGCTATTATTGCAATTCGCATCCTGCTGTTTATTGTATGAGAAATCAAGCTCATGATTTGAATGAGCTAAGGCAAAAAATTAGTAAGGATATTAATTTATATTGGAAGGAGAAGGAGAAAGAAAGAATCTCTAAAGACATTGCAGCAGAAGGGTTAAAAGCACTTTTGCACGAAGTTGCACTTACTCCAAAACCTGGATTAGTGGATCGGGTATCCAATGGTTCTCATACAGATATGGATTTCGGTACTTTTTTGAATTCAAGTGCTGTTCTTTCTGTTTATTTTAAAGAAATAGTCGATTTTGGATATACTTTTTCCGGAGAGCATCTTTCGGACGCGCTACCTAAATTAAGACAGGTGGGGATAAGGATGGAACAGGATATGTTTATCGAGACTAATGGTGTAAATACGCATAAAGGAGCCATTTTTTTACTGGGATTTTCTCTGTTTATTAGTGCTTATCTTATCGCTCAGGGAAACTTTTCTTACCAGAAATTTGTTGAAATAATTAAAGATCTTAATGGAAATTTAGTCGATAGGGAACTTGTTCGAAGAATGTATCCAAATCAAAAGACTCATGGAGAGGAGTGTTTTGACAAATTTGGTGAAAAAGGAAAAGGAATAAGAGGAGAAATTCAAGATGGATTACCAACTGTTTTTAAATATGCCCTTCCGGTATTAAGAGGGAGTTTTGATAAGGTGGAGGTATTGACAGACAAAATACTTCAAAAGGGACTTACGCTTGCATTATTGTCTATAATGGCAAATAATGACGATAGCAATATATTATATCGTAAGGGAGAGAACATCTTGGAGGAACTAAAGGAGAAATCACATCAAGCATATATTACTCGAGAGATTCGTTTTTTTGAATTAAAATATCAGGAGTTAATTGAGTATTGTCAGGTAAATCATATATCACCTGGGGGATCAGCAGATTTACTTGCAGTTTCATTGTTTCTCTATAAGATTAATAGGCGATATGGGAAATCATGATGAATACAAAAATAGGAGGAATATTCAAAAAACTTTTATCATGTTTTTGGGGGTCCTCAGAACCTTTGAAACATATTCAAAAAAATGTGTTTGTCATTAAAATCTCATAACATTGAATAGTATTTAATAGCATAATAGATCACACAAAATATTTAGTAAATAAACTAACGGAAAAAGGGATGGGAGTTGAAAATACGGATTATCGGGAAGAATCTTTAGATTTAATTAACCCGTTTGATATAAAATTGGTTTCTGAATTTCTGGAACCTCTTGGATTTGATTTTGATCCTCATGATGTGGATTATACAATGATATTGTACAATTTAAATGGAGAGGTGATCGGAACAGGATCACACAAAGGCAAAGTGCTTAAATACGTAGCCGTATCACCAAAATTTAGAGAGGGTGCTGCCTTCGCTCAAATTGTTACCCATCTAATTGATAGAGTTATTTTAAAGTTTAAGCACATTTTTGTTTATACTAAACCTCGGAATTTAGAGGTATTTAAAGGACTTGGATTTACTGAAATTGCAACTGCGGAGCCTTTGTTTTCGGTTTTGGAGTTTGGCTACGAAAATATTAAAACTTACCAGGATTATTTAAGATCACTCAGAAGGGAAGTAACTGTTGGCAATATTGCAGCTGTTGTTGTGAATTGTAATCCTTTTACCAAAGGGCATAAATATTTAATCGAAAAGGCCTGTAAGGAAAATAGATTGGTTTATCTTTTTATTGTTGAAGAAGATCGTTCCTCTTTCACATTCAATATTCGTTGGAGATTAATAAAAGAGGAGTTAGGTCATATTGACAATTTGATCATGGTAAAGGGGGGAGATTATGTAGTTTCTGGAACGATATTTCCTTGTTACTTCTTAAAGGAAGAAAAACAATGTGATATTGCTGCGAAGCAGGCTGAATTAGATGTGTTAACTTTTTTAAGATATATTGTTCCAATTTTAAATATTAATAAGAGATATGTTGGAACAGAGATGTATTCTCCAGTTACTGCAGCCTATAATGAGGCAATGTTGAAACACTTGCCTGCAAATGGGGTCGAAGTTTTGGAGATACCTCGTATTACTTGTGGTGGGGATAAAAATTATATATCAGCATCTAAAGTTAGAGAAGCTATACGGAAAGATCGATTGGAAGAAATTCTGGATTTTTTACCTCAGTCGACTAAGAGTTTTTTGCTCTCAGATGAATCAAGAGAAATTCGGGAGAAAATTAAGAATACAGTGACCAGACATTAATTTATAAAGCCGAATTTCTATTCGGCTTTTTCTTTATCTGTTATTCTTTTTGATTCTATGCCTTAGAATAGCTAAGGTGGTAGGTTTTGTATTGTAGGTGTACTTGGCAAAAAGTAAATAGAACAATAAAATAAGATTGAAAATATAGTTGAAGTATAGTGGAATATGATGGATGTTGCTGGCAAGATCATCAATGATTATATAAGTAAAAGTAAATACTTCTCCCCAAAACCAAAGCCATAAAAACAATTCGTTTAAATCGTCTGTTTTTCTGGTTTTAAAAGTGTGAATTACTTGTGGTAGCGCACAAATTGCAAAAAGAAGACTACCTATCCATCCAATGATATCATTCATCGCAGCTAATTTTATTTCAATGGCAAAAATGATAAAAATATTGGATATAAAGGCGAAAAGAATTAATTTCTTTGAATAATCATAAGTGTTCTATCATCATCGAAATTTGATACGTTGAATTCATGAGTAAGTTCTTCCTCCATCTTTCTGGGCGATAGATTTTTTTCTTCTTTATTTTGTTCTAAAACAAAAAATATAGCATCATCCCCAATCATTTCATTATTCTTGTCATTGGTAGCTTCTGTAAAGCCATCAGTATAAAATATCAGTTTGTCTCCTTGCTGGAAATCGTGTACCAAACTTTGGTATCTGGCATCTGGAATAACGCCCAATAAGGTTCCAACAATATTTAATTGAGAGATGGTTTTGTCAGCACCATTGAAGTAATAAGGGCGGAGAGCACCAGCAGAAGCAACACTTATTTTATTTGAAGCTGTGCAGATGGATATTATACTAAGAGTTGTGAAAACCTCGGTTAGTTTTAAATCTTTAAATACGTATTGGTTAATAATTTCAAGAAATTTACCAGGGGATGCTACAAAATCGAATTCTTTTCTGTTTAAAAAAAAATTAATGGTACTTCGTATATAGGCAATGTAGGCAGGTACGAAAAACCAGGCATCCCATTTTTTACCCATTACATCGCCCAAAACAAAAATTTTTCGATTTTCATCTACTTCAATTATTTCATAATAATCCCCACCGGGTAATTTATCATATGGTTCGTGCAATATTTGAATATTGTAATCTCTTACATCTAATTCGTAATCATTTTCACAACGTATTGGAGATCTTTTTGCTGCTGTATTTAATGCGTTTAGATACTTGTTCTTTAAGATAACCTCTCTCTGTATATCTGAATTTATTTGATGAATAATTAGTTTAGAGGGTAGTGATTTATAAAGATAAGTGTTGATTTGATAGTTGAGTAAGGAGTCAATTTTTTCTGTATCCTGCGTGTCCGATAATAGAAGGCTTACTGGAATATGTTGAGATACAATTTCCGTTATCTTTTGAATAATATCCATAGCCCAGTTTGCATTATCATCGATGATAATACCCCAGGTATTCATCTCCTGTAAAGCCATAAACAGATCAGTATCTGTGTAAACAACTTTTATTTTTGTTTTGATATATTTTCGCGACAGAGGGAAGGGTTTAATCCGATTTGCACAATAAATCAGACTTCCTTTATCGAAATTTATATTGTTTTTACGGGCACCATTTATTAGATCTGCTCTTAAATAGGCTTTTTTAAGATGAGATTTTATTTTAGAAATGAAGATCTTCTGCTTGATGGGTTTGGTGATGAAATCGTCTGCACCATCATTTAAATTTTTGATCCAGGTCTCCTCCTCATTGTTTCCTGAAAGAAAAATAAAAGGTGTGTGTTTGTATTCTGGAGATTTTCGAAAGTGACGTACCAACTCGTTGCCATCCATTAATGGCATATACAAATCAGAAATAATTAAATCGAAGTGTTGATTATTAGCATGTTCGATAGCTTCTTTTCCATTTTTTGCAAGTGTAGTTTGATAACCTAATCCCTTCAGGGTAAACTCAATAAACTTTAGGATAATTACGTCATCGTCAACAACTAGAATATGTGGCGAAGCATTGGCCATATTGGCGATTTATTCTACAGATGAAAAGCTATTGATACAAGCTGAAGGATCTTGCAGAATATCAAATATTGAATCTAATTGCATCAATTCGATCAATTCCATAACATCCCTATTGATATTGCATAATTTAATTTTACTGTGATGTTCTTTTGATGTTTTAAGAGCGGATAATAAAGCTCCAAATCCTGAACTATCTATAAAATTTATGGCCTCAAAATCCACTACAAGTTTGGATTCAGGCTGCGTAAGAACTTCATTCATCTTTTCTTTAGCTATATTGGCATTCAGGGCATAAAGACGATTGGTTTCACCTAATTTCATTATAGTAATAGTATCAATTTGTTTGGTTTCTATATTCATAGCTTAATTAATAATTTAAAGGTGTTTTAAAGTATATTGAAGTTCCTCCAAGGCTTTCGGACATTGATTGAGAAAACTTTCAACAAGTTCGGGTATTTCTTTTAAATCAACATCACTTTTTGTTTCATACATCACATTGCGCCAGTATTTTTCCTCTTCAGGGCTAAACTCGATACCTTTTTCTTTTTTTAGCTGTAATTCAAATTTAAGATTTCCTTTTGAATAATGTTCTAATTTTTCTAGACATTCTCCCATATATTCCATTCCCATCGTTCGAACCGAAGATTTTGCCTTGTGGGCAATGGCCCCAAGACCATTCCAGTCTTGTAATTCGAAATGAGTTGAAATTTCTTCTTCAAATTCAGGGATTTGTTCGATGAAAATTTCAATCATTTCCTCGATAATGCTTTTGTCATTCCCCGACATTTCTTTCAAATAGGATAAATCAATAATATTTTCGCTTTGGGTCATATTTAGAAGGTTGATGTGATTATGTTGATGTTTGAATCCGAATCTATTGAACTATTTAAAGAATAATTTCCTTGCTATTCACTAATAAATTTCACATTACTTATTAGAGTACATATAATGCAATAATACTAATTAATTTTTAATTTACCTATTAGCAAAAGGACGCAGTAATACTATAAATACTTAGTTTTTATTCTGTTTCAAGTCTGGTGATTTTATGATTTAAATTATTCTTTTTTTAATTAATCTTCCTTTTAAAAGTTTTGCCCTTCAATAATGCTCAGATTTCTTTAAATTAGAACCATCTTTAAAAAAATCTAAACTCTAAGAATATGAAGGGACTTTTTTACACGCTCATTTTGTTAATATTCCTAATGTTTGGCAATACCCTATATGCCCAGGAGTTATTGCCTATTAATAAATCTGAATTTGTTCAGAAAATACCGGAACGAAAAATAGCTTATTCTAAAATAAAGGAAGCAAACAAGTTATATGCTAAAGGATTGGGTTATGTAGGGAAATGTTTAGATTTATTGCTGGAGGCTTATGATACGAATTCGGAAAGTCCGCAATTGAATTATAATATTGGGATTTGTTATTTGATTAATGGACCGAAGGATAAGGCATTATCATATATGCTTAAAGCTGATTCATTACAGGCAAATCTTAGGTCGGATGTTCATTTTTTTATTGGTTTGGCATATCAATACCAAAATAAGTTTGGTGAGGCAATTGTTCAGTTCAAAATGAATCAGGAATTAATTCAACAAAGCAATGAATCCATTTCGAAAGAACTGATGAATTTATGCAACAAGCATATTGATGAGTGTAGGAATGGGAAAATCTTCATAAAACAGATTGGTGCTGAAAAAATAGAATTGCTTTCAGGGAATGTAAACACCAAATACGATGAGTTTAATCCTTTTGTATTTTCCGGCAACTTTTATTTCAGCTCTCGTAGAGGAATCGAGAGTCAAGACCAAAGATCTGTTCAGGATAATAAATTTTACGAGAAAATATATAAAGCTAAACTTACTGATGGAGTGCTTGGTAAATCTATCGCTTTAAATACTAAATTCGACAAAAAATCGAATGTTGCGTTATTGTCTAAATATTTGAATAATCAGTTTGTTGTTTATGCTGATAATTCCGGGAATGGAAATCTCTTTTATGCTGATAAACGGAATGATAAATGGAGGTATTTTAAACCTGTATCATTCATAAATGAGAAATCTTCTAGGGAAAGTTCTGCCAGTTTCACCGATGATGGGAAGGAAGTATATTTTGTTAGTAACCGGAAAGGTGGATTTGGGGAATGTGATATATATTTTAGTAGTAGAGATGATGAGGGGAAATGGTCGAGGCCAATGAATATTGGAGCTGAAATTAATACAGAATATGATGAAGGAGATGTGTTTGTTACTTCAGATGGAAAGGAATTGTATTTTAGCTCGAAAGGACATAATTCAATGGGAGGATACGATATATTCAAGTGTAATCGTGAGGAAAACAATAGGTGGGGAAAACCGGAAAATTTGGGTTTCCCAATTAATAGCACGGATAATGATATTACTTTTTTTAAAGATAAACTAGGAGTATTCTATTTTGCATCCGAACGGAGTGGTGGATTAGGCGGCTTTGATATTTATAGACAAAAACAAAAAACCGAGCCTCTGGTTGTTAATGAGGAAAAACCTGTAGAAAAGAAAACCACTGCATCAGTAGAAAAGAAAATGATAACACCAATTGCAACAATTGTAATTGATCCACCCTCAAAATTAATAGAGAAACCTGAAAAACAGGAATTAGCGCTGGAAGCTTTTGTCTATAGGGTGCAAATTGCAGCAAGCCACAAGGAGATGGGAACTGTTGAACTATTCAAAAGATATAAAGGAGGAGATGTTATAGAGCATTTATTTGTGGGAGGATGGCATAGATACACTATTGGCGGATTTAACACATACGAGGAAGCGGCCAAATATAAAGACTCCTGTGGCGTTCCAGATGCTTTTGTTGTTTTATTTAAGGGAGACTATAGAATCGGTTTTACCCATCGAACAGGTGCTGTAAAGTAGTTGACGAATGCAAACGTTATCTGAGAAAAATTTTTACATTTGCAAAATTAGAACAAAGACCTAAATACAAACAGATTTATTCCTTGGCGAAATCCATCTCTGTTGTTCTTGGTTTTGAATACCCGGATGGTTTGCCTTAAATACAAAATACGATGAAAAGAACAGCATTTACTAGCTTTCATGAAGAATTAGGCGCAAAAATGGCGTCTTTTGCCGGGTATAATATGCCTATTGAGTACACTGGAATTAAAGACGAACATCTTTGTGTTCGTGAGAAATTAGGTGTTTTTGATGTTTCACACATGGGAGAGTTTTGGGTGAAAGGTGCAAAAGCCTTTAATTTTGTACAGAAATTAACTACGAATGATGTTGCAGCTCTTGCAGATGGAAAAGTACAATATACTTGCTTTCCAAATGGTAATGGCGGAATTGTTGATGACTTGTTGGTTTATCGTTTTGATGAAGAAACTTATTTATTGGTAGTAAATGCAGCCAATATTGATAAGGATTGGAATTGGTGCTGTAAACATGCTGAAGAAATGGGCCTAATAGTTGGGACTGAATTGTATAATGCGTCTGATGAAATTTGTCAATTGGCAGTTCAAGGTCCTTTAGCATTAAAAGCGATGCAAAAAATAGTTGATGTTCCTGTTGAAGATATGGAATATTACACTTTTAAAAAGTTAAACATTGCAGGTATCGAAAATGCTATTTTCTCAACTACAGGATATACCGGTTCTGGAGGATGTGAAATTTATGTATCAAATGAGGATGGAGTAAAACTATGGAATGCTGTGTTCGAAGCAGGTAAAGAATTCGGAATTCAGCCAATTGGACTTGGTGCTCGCGACACACTTCGTTTAGAAGTTGGTTTCTGTTTGTATGGTAACGATATTGATGATGAGCATTCTCCTATTGAAGCTGGTTTAGGTTGGATTACCAAATTTGTTGATGGAAATGATTTTATCAATCGTGATATTTTTGAAAAACAAAAAGCTGATAAACCTCAACGCAGACTAAAAGGTTTTGAAATGATTGATCGTGGAATTCCACGTCATGGATATAAAATTGAAGATGCTGAAGGAAATGAAATTGGTGAGGTTACTTCAGGAACTATGGCTCCAATGATTGAAAAATCAGTTGGTATGGGTTATGTCAAAAGTGAATTCTCTAAGCTGGGTTCAGAAATCTATATTCGTGTTAGAAAAAAGGCGCTAAAAGCTAAAATTGTAAAAATTCCTTTTTACAAAGGATAATTCTCAAAAAAATAAATCAAAAAGCAGATGTATTATTTATACATCTGCTTTTTTTATTGCAGAATTTAGACCGGATTATTAGCATAAATTAATATTTTTGTAGCTATTAATTTTTTAGTTCAATTAATTTCTAATCTGAAGATGATTTATTTGAGTCAATTCTTTTAATAATATAAACAGGAATTTGATCAATTTTCATTTTATCTTTTCGAGTAGAATTTTGAGCTAGATATTTAAATTAATTCTGTGGGTTAAATTTCTGTATTTCAGAACGTAGATATTAATCTATACAAAGGGGGAAGAGATGTGAATTTATTTGTTGCAAAACATAGAAAATTAGAAATAAAATCACCTCTAAATAAATTTTTATTTGCAAATTTGCCTCAGGATATGGAATAATACAAAAATTTAAAACGTTTGAAAAATGAAAGTACACAACTTTTCTGCAGGTCCTTCAATCCTTCCTGATTTCACAGTTGAAAAAACTGCTGAAGCAATTCATAATTTTGCTGGTACTGGTCTTTCTGTAATGGAAGTATCTCACCGTAGTAAAGAATTTGTTGCAGTAATGGATGAAGCTCAGTCTTTGTTTAAAGAATTATTAAACATCCCAGAGGGATATTCAGTATTGTTTTTGGGTGGAGGCGCTTCTACTCAGTTTTGCATGATACCTTACAATTTGTTAGGAAAGAAAGCCGCTTACTTAAATACTGGTGCCTGGGCGAACAAAGCTCAAAAAGAAGCTAAACTTTTTGGTGAAGTAGTAGAAGTTGCATCGTCAAAAGATGCAATCTATAATTATATCCCAAAAGGTTATGAAATTCCTGCTGACGCAGATTATTTCCACATTACTACAAACAATACTATTTATGGTACCGAGATCAAAGAAGATATGGATATCGACGTTCCTTTGGTAGCTGATATGTCTTCAGATATTTTTTCTCGTCCGGTGGATGTTTCTAAATATGTATTGATCTATGGTGGAGCACAAAAGAACCTTGCACCTGCAGGTGTTACTTTTGTTATAGTAAAAGATGAATTTCTAGGCAAAATGGAACGCGAAATTCCTACTATGTTAGATTACAGAACTCATATTAAAGGTGGTTCCATGTTTAATACACCTCCCGTTGTTCCTGTATTTGCAGCTTTGCAAACTTTAAAATGGATCAAGGCACAAGGTGGTGTTGCAGCAATGCAAAAGATGAACGACGAAAAGGCTGCGGTTCTTTATAATGAAATTGATAGAAATCCAATGTTCAAAGGTACTGTTGTAAACAAAGAAGATCGTTCGATAATGAATATCTGTTTTGTGATGACGGAGGAGTATAAAGAATTGGAAAAAGATTTCCTTGATTTTGCTGTATCAAAAGGAATGTCTGGAATTAAAGGACATCGTTCTGTAGGCGGATTCCGTGCTTCAACCTATAATGCTTTACCAAAATCAAGTGTGCAAGCATTAGTTGATTGCATGAAAGAATTTGAAAGCATTCACGTAAAATAGTTAGATTTAGATAGGCAGGACTAGGAATACTTTTCCTGCTTTTCGTCATTCAGTGCATGAGGAACGACTAAAGTAATTCTGATTGAATTGCTTCGATTTGGCTGGCAATGACATTTTATTAATTTAAATATCAAATAAAATGACAAAAGTATTAATTGCAACCGAAAAGCCTTTTGCTCCTGCCGCCGTTAATGGTATCAGAGAAGTTGTGGAAGGCGCAGGTTATGAATTGGTTTTGTTGGAATCTTATACTGATAAAGCTGACCTTTTAGCAGCAGTTGCAGATGTTGACGCTATGATAATCAGAAGTGACAAAGCAACACGCGAGGTTATCGAAACTGCTAAAAATCTAAAGGTAATTGTTCGTGCTGGTGCAGGATACGATAATATCGATCTTGAAGCTTGTACCGAAAAGGGAATAGTTGCCATGAACACTCCAGGGCAAAACTCCAATGCTGTTGCAGAATTGGTTTTGGGAATGATGGTATTCTTTGCAAGAAATGGATATAATGGTAAAGCAGGTGTTGAACTTCGAGGAAAGAAAATTGGAATTCACGCCTATGGTAATGTAGGACGCTATGTTGCTACCATAGCCAAAGGATTTGGTATGGAGGTTTATGCATTCGATCCATTTGTAGCAAGAGAGAAAATCGAAGCTGATGGGGTAAAAGTTGTGACTTCTGTTGATGAATTGTATAGCACCTGTAATTATGTGTCTTTGCATATTCCCGCAAATGATAAAACTAAAAATTCAATCAATTACGATTTATTGAATAAGATGCCTAAAGGTGGAATTCTTGTAAATACAGCCCGTAAAGAAGTAATTGATGAGCAAGGATTGATGAAATTGATGGAAGATCGAAAAGATTTTGCTTATATCTCAGATATTGCTCCGGATTGTAAGGATGAAATTGCTGCCAAATTTGAAGGTAGATTCTTTTTCACTCCTAAGAAGATGGGTGCACAAACTGCAGAGGCGAATATCAATGCTGGTATCGCCGGAGCAAATCAAATTGTGAATTGCATCGAAAAAGGAGATGAAACCTACAGGGTGAATAAGTAATATTCAGAAAACAAGAGGAATATCATATTCTTCTTGTTTTCTTCCTTATATATTTGAACGCGATTCAAAAAATAATAATTAAACAACACAACAAAAACGTAACAGAAAATGGCTATTGTAAAACCATTCAAGGGCTTACGCCCACCAAAGGATATTTCAAAAACATTGGCTTCTTTGCCATATGATGTAATGAACTCAGACGAAGCAGCTCAAATGGTTGAGGGTAAAGAGTGTTCTTTACTACATATCACTCGTGCTGAGATCGACTGCCCTGAAGGAACAGATATTCACTCAAAAGAAGTGTACGAAAAATCTGTATCCAATTTTAAAATGTTTCAGGAAAAGGGATGGTTGGTACAAGATTCGGAAGCTAAATTTTATATCTATGCACAAACCATGGACGGACGTACTCAATACGGTATCGTTGGATGTGCTGCTTGTGAAGACTACAAAAATGGAATCATCAAAAAACATGAGCTAACTCGTCCCGATAAAGAAGAGGATCGTATGATTCTTACTCGTTATACCGAAGCGAATATAGAGCCTGTATTCTTTTCTTACAAAGCAGTACCAGAGATTGATGCAATTGTAGAAGGTATCGTTAAAAATAACAAACCTGATTACGATTTTGTTGCGGAAGATGGTTTTGGACATCACTTTTGGGCAATTAATAGTACCGAAACCAATAAGCAGATCGAAGAATTATTTGCTACTAAGGTTCCAGCTACTTACGTAGCGGATGGTCATCATCGTACAGCAGCCGCTGCAAGAATCGGAGACGAATTTGCTGCAAAAAATCCAAATCATACTGGTAATGAAGAATACAATTTCTTTATGGCAGTTCACTTCCCAGACAATCAGTTGAATATTATCGATTATAATAGAACGGTGAAAGATTTGAATGGCTTGTCTGAGGAAGAATTCCTTGAGAAATTAAACGAGACATTTGAGGTAGAGTGCATGGGCGAAGAAATTTATAAGCCAGCTAAATTACACGAATTCTCTATGTATTTGGAAGGTAAATGGTATAAGCTAAATGCTAAGCAAGGTACTTATGATGATAAGGATCCTATTGGTGTTTTAGATGTAACTATTCTTTCTAACCATGTTTTGGATAACCTTTTAGGAATTGATGATCTTCGCACTACAACACGAGCAGATTTTATTGGTGGAATTAGAGGATTGAAAGAACTACAGAAACGTGTAGATTCTGGTAAAATGAAAGTTGCTTTTGCTTTATACGCAGTTTCTATGCAACAATTAATTGATATTGCAGATACCGGTAATATCATGCCTCCAAAAACTACTTGGTTCGAACCTAAATTACGTTCTGGTTTGTTGATCCATAAGTTAGATTAATAGATCAATACATAAATAATTGAAAGAGATGTCGATAGGCATCTCTTTTTTTTGTTCGAAATCGAACAAGGTAGTACTTATTCGAACATTTTTGAATCTAGCGTTTTTTTGTAATGATTTGATAAATAATGCATAATTGTGTGTGGCATACTGATTGATAAACATAGGGAGTATTCCTAATTTCTTAATAATGATTAGTAATTTCTTTAAAGTAGCACTTCGAAATATGAATAAGTTTAAAGGCTACTCTTTTATTAATATTATTGGTTTAGCCATCGGCTTAGCTTGTGTATTTCTTATTTACCTATTCGTGCAGGATGAATTAAGTTACGATAGGTTTTATCTTCAATCTGAAAATATTTACCGCGTAGCAAATCGTGTTAAGATGGGGGAAAGAAAGATGGATGGAAATACCATTTGTGCCCCTTTTGCTCCAACAGCAATGGCCGATTTCCCGGAAATAAAAGAAGCCGTTCGGGTTCATTTTTGGAATAATGTACTTTTTAGCTATAAAGATCATCAGTTTGTTGAGGATAAGCTCTTGCGTACCGATTCTACATTTTTTAAAATATTTTCCCGACCATTTTTGTTTGGTAATCCTGAAAAAGCATTAAGCGAGTCTCACAATATTGTACTTACCGAATCAACTTCTAAAAGATATTTTGGAGAGAAGAATCCAATTGGAAAGGTTTTACGTTTAGGCGAGAAAAAACTCTATACTGTATCTGGAGTGGTAAAAGATGTGCCAGAAAACTCTCATTTTCATTACGATTTGGTTTGTTTGTTGAATTTAGAGCCGGAGGAAGAAGACAATTGGTTTAGTGATTACATGCAGGCTTACATCTTGCTTAAGCCTGGTACGGATTATAAAGTATTGGAATCCAAGTTCAATGATTTTATAGTTCGGCATATGGGTCCACGCTTAGTTGATGTACTAGGAATAGATCTGGATGCATGGCTGAAGATGGGAAATGAATTTAGCTATTATCTCGAACCGTTGGAGTCTATCTATTTGCATACCACTACAGAAGGGCAGATCGAACCTGTTGGCGATATTAAATATGTATATATATTTTCTGCTATTGCATTTTTTATCTTACTTCTGGCATGTGTCAACTTTTTGAATCTTACGACAGCACGATCGTTTACCCGCGCAAGGGAAGTGGGTGTTCGTAAGGTATTTGGCAGTACCCGTGGATTGCTTTTTGTTCAATTTTATGCCGAAACATTATTGGTTGCATTATGCTCTGGTGTGCTTTCCTATTTTTTAGTGGAACTCACTTTGCCTTATTTCAATCAGATTGCTCAAAAAAGTTTGACTTCATCTCTGCTTTGGGACTGGCATTATATCCTATTTGTGTTATCTGTAATTGTTTTTGTGGTAATTTTTGCTGGTAGTTATACTGCATTTTCTCTTTCGGGATTTCGTGTGATGAAGGTTTTGCGAGGCGAAGTTCAAAAAGGAAGAATAGGTAAGAAAATAAGAGCTTCACTAGTGGTTTTTCAATTTACTGTAGCCATTGTCATATTAATATCCACATTTGTGATTAAGGGGCAGGTAAATTATATGCAGGCCAAAAAATTAGGTTTCGATAAGGAAAGGGTACTTGTAGTTGATCGTGCATATACATTTGAAAAAGCAGAAAAAGAAAGTATTAAGGAGTCGCTAAAGAAATATACGGGAATAGAAGGAGTGTCATTTTCTGGTATGATTCCCGGAAGAGGAACGAATGGTTGGTCTATGTATCGCGAAGGAGCAAGCAACGAAGAGATGATTAACTTTCGTTTGATGAATGTAGATGAGGATTTTATCGATCTGCTTAATTTACAGTTATTGGATGGGCGTAAATTCGATAGGGACAGGCTGGCAGATACTGCTGTATTTATTGCTAATGAAGCAGCAATTCAAGCTTTGGGATATACAGATCATCCTGTTGGTAGATTTGTGTATAAGCCAAGTTTTCAGGGGCGCGGACGAACTCCTGTTGAAATTGTAGGAGTGGTGAAGAACTTTCATTTTGATTCAATGAAAGATAAAATATTGCCTTTGTTCTTGCATTATACTCCCAAGTATCATCAACGTTATATGTTGGTGAAACTGAAAGCAGACCATGTGATGGAGGGAGTGAAGATGGTGCAGAAAAAATGGGCAAAAATGACCAAAGGAGAACCCTTTGAATATTTCTTTTTAGATCATGATTTTAATAGCCTGTTTAAAGGTGAAATTCGGGTTGCTAATGTACTGCGATATTTTACTATACTGGCCTTTTTTATAGCCTTGCTAGGCTTACTGGGATTAGTATCATTTGAAATGCAACAACGGGTGAAAGAGATTGGAATTCGTAAAGTATTGGGTAGCTCAGAAATTAATCTGATTGTTATCCTAAGTCGAAATCTATGTTTAAGTGTTATTATAGCTAATATTTTAGCTTGTCCGATTACTTATTATGTCATGCAACGTTGGCTTACTAATTATGTGTATAAAATTGATTTTCCATGGTTTTATTTCATTATTGGTTTGATACTCTCTCTGATATTGGCTATTGTTACAGTTATTGGCCACTCCATGAAAGTTGCCCGTACCAATCCCATAAAATCACTAAGATATGAGTAATACGTAAATGTGATTTTTAAAATTCAATAAAGATATAAGCTTCTGTTTCACCGACAGGAGCTTTATTGTTTTAAAATTCATGGACATAAAATAAACGCCAGAGGTACTAGTAAATAGGTAGTTACTGTAGGGTGATTGCTCCTTGTTTTATAATATTTAACCACTTGGTTAAAAAAAATCCTATTTATTTTTGAATTAAAAAGTAATCGCATATATTTGCATCAACCAAATGGTTAATCTGTTTGGTCAATTTTTTGCTTTTCGTTTAACCATGTGGTTAAAAATTTAAATAATGGATAAAAAATCAGTTGAAACTCAGGAATTAATAATTAGAGCTGCCAAAAAGGTGTTTGCTAAAAAAGGATTGGCAGGTGCCCGAATGCAAGAGATTGCTGACGAAGCAGGAATTAATAAAGCTATGTTGCATTATTATTATCGAAGTAAGGATGGGTTATTTGAACATGTATTTCAGGAAGCAGTTATTAAGCTACTTAGACCAGTTGCTGCATTTTTAGCGGATGATTCTGAGCTTTTCCAAAAAATTCGCAACCTGTGTCGTCATTATTATTCTGTTTTATCTGAATACCCTTTTCTCCCCAATTTTGTAATGAATGAGGTTAATATGGCACCGGAAAGATTGTTGAAAATGATGGAAATTGAGGGATTTGTAGAGGCCAAAGAAAATACGGTCCAAAAGATTAATGAAGCTATTCAAAATGGAGTAATCAGATCAATAGATCCAAGAGATCTAATTTTAAATATTGTTAGTTTATGTGTTTTCCCCTTTGTCAGTAAGCCGCTTACCGAAAAATTACTTTTTGCTGGTGAGGATGTGGATGAATTACTAAAAAATAGAGCGGACAGGGTAGCAGATTTTATCATTGCATCAATAAAATTAAAATAATAAATATATGAGAACATATTTTTTGAAATATAGAAGTGTAACTCTTTTGATTGCACTCCTATTTTTTACTCAAAAGGGATGGACACAAGAGGCAGAGCTTAGTTTGGAGCAATGTCAGCAGGAGGTTCAACAAAATTTCCCAATAGTTAAAGCAAAACAACTTTTAGAACAAAGCTCAAGTCTTAATCTTGAGAATTTGAAAACAGGGTATTTACCTCAAATGTATGCCAATGGTAAAGCTTCCTATCAGTCGGATGTTACGGGAATTTCTTTGCCGGGCATCGATGCACCAAAAGCACCCAAAGATCAGTATAGCTTAAATGTAGATGTGGAGCAGCTGATTTATAACGGCGGTCGAATTAAAAGTCAGATGAAATTAGAGAAAATGGCTTCGGCAGTAGCTGTTCAAAATATTGAGGTACAGATGTACCAGCTTCGGGAAAAGGTGAATACCGCCTATTTTAGTATCCTGCTGATTCGAAAAAACAGAAACTTACTTAACGAAAAGGTAAAGACGATTCAGGCTCGTTTGGATTTAGTGAAATCGGCAGTCGCAAGCGGAAGTCTCCTGTTGGCAAATCAAAAAATTCTGGAATCAGAAATGTTGCTTATCGATCAGCAAATGCAGGAATTAGCAGCTGCTGAATCTTCTGCATTTGGAGTTTTATCTCAGTTAATGGGACGTGAATTGAAAGTGGACATGCAATTGAAGGAAATGCCCATTGAAGAAACTGAAATAAACAATTCAAGCCTGAGAAGCCGACCAGAATATCAATGGTACGATAAGCAGAAATTATTGCTCGATGAACAAATTAATTTAACGCATAAGAACAGATTGCCAAGCATTAAAGGGTTTGGACAAATGGGTTATGGAAATCCGGGTTATAATCAATTAACCGATCGTTTTGATACTTATTATATGATTGGAGCAAAGCTTTCCTGGAATATATTCGACTGGAAAACAAGTCGTAGAAAGCAAAAAAATTATAGTCTGCAAAAGGATTTGGTGACAACACAAGAACAGAGTTTTGTGCGTAGTCAGAATATAGAATTGGAGCAGGAAGCAAATAATATCAGCAAATTCAAGATATTATTGGTGAAGGATGATGCAATTATTGAATTACAAGAGGATATTAGTAAGAGTTCCGCCTCACAACTCGATCATGGAGTAATCACATCCAGCGATTATTTAGATGATTTGAATAAGGAAATTCAGGCAAAATTAAATCGGGAATATCACTTGGTGCAATTGCAACAATCAGTAGCCGAATACAAAAGAATTAAAGGATTAGCGTTAAAAAAATAAGGAGACATGAGAAATATATTTAAAATATCAAGCTTAGGAATATTGTTTTTGGCATTGTTGCCTGCATGCAATACAAATGAAAATGAATCGGATGCTTATGGAAATTTCGAAGCTGTAGATTATACTATTTCAGCGGAAAATAGTGGGAAAATATTACATCTAAATTTGGAGGAAGGAGATGTATTTACTCAAGCTACCGAAGTGGGAGTGATTGATACCACTCAGTTGTATCTACAGCGGGAACAACTCAAATCGCAACGAAAATCTATTGCAGCCGGAATCAAGAATATCTTATCCCGAATCGCCGTTTACGAGGAGCAAAAATCCATCATGGAAAAAGATCAGGCCAGAATCGATCAAATGTTCCGCGATAAAGCAGCTACGCAGAAAGATGTGGACGATATACACGGAAATATATTGGTAGTGCAAAAGCAAATTCAATCCGTGAAAACGGAAAATGCCAAAGTGTTTGGGGAATTGGAAAGCATCGATAGAAAGATGGATGCGATAAGCGATATGATTCAGAAAAGCAGAATTTTTGTACCCAAAGCTGCTACTGTCCTCGAAAAATATCATGAGACATATGAAATGGTGAATGCAGGAACTCCTTTGTTTAAGTTAGCTGATTTAAGAAGTCTGGATTTAAGGGTATATGTAAGTGGAGACCAGCTACCGGAAATAAAGCTCGGACAGCAAGTGAAGGTGATCATCGACAAACAAGGAGAGCAAGAACAGAGTCTTTCCGGAAAAATCACATGGATTTCTGCTCAATCAGAGTTTACACCGAAGATTATCCAGACTAAGAAGGAAAGGGTGAAATTGGTTTATGCCGTAAAGGTGAGAGTTGAAAACGATGGCAGACTAAAGATAGGAATGCCGGGCGAAATCAGATGGAAATAAGATGGATTCACATATCAGTATAGAAAATTTATCGAAATCTTACGGAGAGGTATTAGCGCTTCAGGGTGTTAGTTTGGAAATTAAGTCAGGAGAGCTATTTGGATTAATTGGTCCTGATGGTGCAGGAAAAACTACATTATTTAGGATTCTGACTACTCTTTTACTACCTAATACCGGTAATGTTTCTCTCTGTGGTTACGAGGTGGTTAAAGATTATAAGTATATCCGCAATTTGTTGGGTTATATGCCGGGGAGGTTTTCGCTTTATCAGGATTTGAGTGTGATGGAAAACCTTAATTTTTTCGCTACGGTTTTCAATACGCGTATTGAGGACAATATGGATATGATTCACGATATATGGGTGCAGATTGAACCATTTAAAGATCGTTTGGCAGGGAAATTATCTGGCGGGATGAAACAAAAACTGGCACTTTGCTGTGCTTTGATTCATCAACCAAAAATATTATTGCTGGATGAACCAACAACAGGTGTGGATGCTGTATCCCGGAGTGAGTTTTGGCAAATGCTGAAAGGTTTGAAAGCAAAGGGAATTACCATTGTGGTGGCAACTCCTTATATGGATGAAGCAAATTTGTGCGAGCGGGTTGCCTTAATTCAGGATGGAAAAATACTGCAAGTGGATACGCCTGCAGGTATTGTAAATCAGTACGAAAAAGATTTGTATGCCATTCATACTTCGGATATGTATCAGGCGATGCTTGATATTAGAGAATATCCTTCGGTTCATTCGGTGTTTGCCTTCGGACAAGTGTTGCATTACACGGATAAAAGGGATGCGTTTGAGGTAGCCGAATTGAAAGAATATCTGGTAAATAAAGGACATGAAGGGGTGAAGATAGAAAAGATTCAAGCGGTTATCGAAGACTGTTTTATGGCGCTTAGTCAGGAAAATAAACTGGAGCAATGAAAGACGAAAAACAAGTAATTCGGGTGCGGAATTTGTTCAAAAAGTTTGGCGATTTTACGGCCAATCACGACTTGAGTTTTGATGTGTATAAAGGAGAGATATTCGGGTTTTTGGGAGCCAATGGAGCCGGTAAAACTACAGCCATAAAAATATTGAGCGGACTTTCGTATCCCACTTCCGGAGAAATTGAAGTAGCTGGATTTGATGTTTATAAGCAACGCGAATTGTTGAAACGCAATATCGGCTACATGAGTCAGAAATTCTCACTTTATGAAGATTTAACGGTATATGAGAATATCCGGTTTTATGGGGGAATTTATGGTTTGTCCCGTAAGGAAATAAAGATGAAAGCCGATGAATTGCTTACCACATTGAATTTAGAACATGTCCGAAATAAGCGAATAGGGGAACTGCCTTTAGGATGGAAACAAAAACTTGCCTTTTCGGTTGCCATTTTGCACAATCCGGATATTGTGTTTTTAGATGAGCCTACGGGTGGCGTAGATCCGGTAACACGTCGCCAGTTTTGGGATTTGATTTACGAAGCATCCCGAAAGGGAATCACTGTGTTCGTAACAACACATTATATGGATGAGGCGGAGTACTGCGACAGGGTATCGATAATGGTAGATGGGAAAATTGAGGCGCTCGACACTCCTTCTGAACTCAAAAAACAATTTGAGGCCAAGGATATGGATGCTGTCTTCCTTCGTTTGGCACGAAATAGCAGCTATCAGGAATAGCGTTTAGAATATAGAAACATTATAGACCTGATCGGTCTGCAATATGAAAATTATAAATAGATGAATAGATTTATCGGCTTCGTAAAAAAGGAATTTTATCACATTTTTAGGGACAAAAGATCCATGTTGATTTTGTTTGGGATGCCTATTGTGCAGCTTTTGTTGTTTGGATTTGTGATTACCAACGATCTGAAAGATGTGAAAATGGCTGTGGTGGATCATTCCAAGGATAGTTATACCAACGAGATTATTAATAAAATAACTTCATCAGGATATTTTAAATTAACCGACAATCTGGAGAGTATCAATCAGGTTGAGGGAGTGTTTCGGAAAGGAGAGGTGAAGTTGGCTTTGGTATTCGAACCCGATTTTGCTACCAACCTGACTAAGGAGAGTAAAGCCAAAGTGCAGATTTTAACCGATGCTTCAGATCCTAATATGGCGAATTTGGCTGTGAACTATTTGCAAGGCATTCTTCAGAATTACAATCTCGAAATTAATCGGGGTAAGGTATTGCCTTTCCAGGTAAAACCACAAACCCGCATGTATTTTAATACGAGTTTAGAAAGTGTGTTTATGTTTGTGCCAGGTATTATGGCAACCATCCTGATGCTGGTTTCGGCAATGATGACTTCCATTTCAATTGCCCGCGAAAAAGAGTTGGGAACCATGGAGATATTATTGGTTTCGCCACTAAAACCCTTGCAAATTATTCTGGGTAAAGTAACTCCTTATTTGTTATTGTCCTTTATCAATGCATTGGTAATTGTGGGAATGGGTTATTTTGTTTTTGGAGTACCGGTGCTCGGTAGTTTCGCTCTATTGATGGCAGAGAGTATTTTGTTTATTCTTTTGGCATTATCTCTGGGCATTTTTATTTCTACTGTTTCCAATAGTCAGCAAGTAGCCATGATGCTATCGATGTTTGCATTGATGCTGCCTACCATTTTGCTTTCCGGGTTTATTTTTCCAATCCGAAATATGCCGTTGCCTTTACAATTAATCAGTAATATTATTCCACCACGCTGGTTTATTGTGGTGATCAAAAATATCATGTTGAAAGGAGTAGGATTTGAATATATATGGAAGGAAACCTTGGTTTTAATTGCCATGACTACAGTATTTATTGGTTTGAGTGTGAAGAAATTTAAAATCAGGTTAGAATAAGTTGGATTTTGTTTGAGGCATTGGAAAATTAACACGTGAAGAGAATATTATGCGAACCATTAGATATATATTACAAAAAGAATTTTTACAGATTTTCAGAAATAAGGGTATGCTGCCCATCATATTTGTGATGCCTATAATACAGCTTTGTATTTTGGTATTTGCAGCTACCTACGATATGAAAAACACCAATTTATATGTGGTGGATAAAGATTTATCTTCCCATTCGCGCGAGCTGATATCCAAGTTTAATGGCTCTCCGTTTTTTACGGTGAAAGATCTGGGATTTTCGGTTGATGCTGGTGAAAAAGAACTGTTCAAGGATAAAGTAGATGCCATTTTGGTATTCGAGAAGGGTTTTGGTAATGATGTCGATTTGAAAAGACCTGCTGGTGTGCAAGTGTTGGTAAATGCCATCGATGCCAGTGCGGCTGGTTTATACAATGCATATATTCAGGCTGTAATACAGGATTATAATTTGCATTTGCAGCCCAAATTGATAAATGCCAAAACTAGACAGCCGATACAGATTGTGGATAATAGTTATTCGCATCTGTTTAATCCCGAAATGGATTACATCCCATACATGTTGCCAGGAATCCTTGTTTTATTGGTTACGGTGATCGGGCTTTTTCTTTCGGCCATGAATGTGGTTCGCGAAAAGGAAATTGGTACCATCGAGCAAATTAATGTTACCCCAATCAAAAAATATCAATTCCTTATCGGTAAATTAATTCCCTTTCTGATTATTGGATTTTTTGAATTGGGCGTAGGACTCCTATTAGCCACCTTTGTCTTTAAAATACCATTTCTGGGATCGTTGGGATTGATCTATCTGGTAGCTTTTGTGTATTTGTTAGTGGTGTTGGGAATTGGCTTGTTGATTTCCACTCAAACCGATACCCAGCAGCAAGCCATGTTTATCGCCTGGTTTTTTATGGTGGTTTTTATCATGATGAGTGGGCTATTTACTCCTGTGGAAAGTATGCCCGAATGGGGACAGAAGTTAAATTTCCTGAATCCGGTATCTTATTTTATTAAAATGATTCGGATGATTATGCTCAAAGGTTCCGGCTTTAAGGATGTGATGAGAGAATTGGGAATTCTAGGTTTGTATGGTATTGCGATGCTTACTATTGCTGTAAACCGATACCGCAAAGTATCTTAAGGGATAATTTACATGTATTGCCAAACCAAATCAACGACGAAGCAATCTGCTGAAATCAAGGACAAACGCTAAGTCGCAAAGTCGCAAAGGATGAATAGTGTATAAGAATTCATTTTAACCTGTTAGTTTTCGGTAAACTGACAGGTTTTTTTTTACTGATTTTCTTCGTGTCTTCGTGTCTTTGCGTTAGATATTTGTAATCGTCATCGCAGGAGTTTTTTTAACGACGAAGCAATCTGCTGAAATCAAGGACAAACGCTAAGTCGCTAAGTCGCTAAGTCGCAAAGGATGAATAGTGTATAAGAATTCATTTTAACCTGTTAGTTTTCGGTAAACTGACAGGTTTTTTTTACTGATTTTTTTCGTGTCTTTGCGTTAGATATTTGTAATTGTCATTGCAGGAGTTTTTTCAACAACGAAGCAATCTACCCCAATAAGCACTAATTTTCAGCTGTATTTATTCATAGCTTTCTTCCATTTTTAGTTTGGGATGGGTGAGCCTGAAAGGCTCTAATCCTCTAGCCAGGGGCATCGCCCCTGGTATTTATGTGTCACGATTAATTCAGGCTGAAGGCCTGATATATTCAAGACATTCAGCCTGATGATTTACAGTTTTGTTATACTAGGGGCGATGCCCATCGTTCTGATATATAAGCCCTTCAGGCTTTTAGATTAGCTGACTTGTGTGATGTTTTAGATGACTGAAAACTACAAGTTGCAAACTTGCAGTAGGTTGAGTTACACGCCCTGCCGGTGTTCCTGATTCCCTGCCGAAATATTTCTTATCCTGCTGTCTTTTTTGTCGCCCTGCCACTACTAAAGGTAATCCTGCCAACATTTTGATGTTTCCTGCTGCCTTTTTAATCGTCCTGCTAGTATTTCTGCATTTCCTGCCGCCTTTTGTGTTCTCCTGCCAGATATTTACACGTCCTGCTGTATTATTGCTTACCCTGCCAGATATTTACCCGCCCTGCTGTATCATTTATCGCCCTGCCCGGCAGGACAATTTATTTCTTAGCAGGACAACTTATTTCTTAGCAGGACGACCAAATTACCGGCAGGACAGGTTATTTAGTAGCAGGACGCGTAAATTACCGGCAGGGCGACATTTTTTGCAGCAGGATTACCTAAACCCCGGCAGGACTTCTTATCAAATATTGTTGGTATAAATCTTATTTAAAATGATTCTATGATCATAACCTATGAAATTCCTGCTAAATATTAAATAATATATTTAATTTTAGAAGGCGTTTAGAAAACATACTAAATGCGAAAGGGGAGATTAGGCTAGGCGATTTCGCACAGACTAACAACTTAGCGGGAGTAAGGAACAGATTTAAGATATATTCAGGAAGGTTTGGGGTAGGGAAGTTCAAAAACGATTAAGGTTTATACTCCTCTAAGTAATAAATCTTTTGCAAAAATCAAGAGTCTACCAAACGTAATTTTAAGCAATAACAATTAGGATAACAACAACTTACAAATAACAACAGATAAGTGATATAAGACGCTATGCGTCTTATCCACTTGTTGCCAGTAATTTAAAGAGATGAACTACAAAACAGAACCATATAATGAATTAGTTGATTCGTTATCTAAACATGATATCGATTTAGACCAGGAAGTTTACTTTGTTCCTGAAAATATATTTGAATCAAAGAAATCTTCTGATTTTGTTTATTCAGAAACAACTTCAGACATTAGAAAAGTATTCAGAAAAGAGAATGTTCCAATAAATTATTTGACTGAAGATAAGCCATTGTTACGTTCTAGAAAGGGAGCTGATTGGTTTGGACCAACTTTATTGTTTGGTTTTTCAGTGCTAATTAACAATCCGCATGTAATAGGAGTAAGTTTAAATTTAGTTTCAAGTTATCTATATGACTTCTTCAAAGGAAAAATTGGAGATAAATCAGTGAAATTTGAAGTAGTTGTAGAATGTAAGAAGAAAAAAGAATATAAAAAGATTAATTATGAAGGTTCGGTAGAAGGTATTCCTGAATTAGAAAAAATTATAAAAGCATTAAAACCATGATAATTGAACATGTAGAGGTTAAAAACCTCCTTGACGAGTTTAATGACTTAATTTCCAATTCTCAGAATATTGCAATATTTACACGTGACATTGAATTGCAAAAGGAAGAAAAGAATACTTTACATTCATTCATAGAAAAGGCTGAAAGTCTTAGGAAAGCTGAAAATAGGAATTATTCTGAACCTGAACTTAATCTTATTTTGTGTTTGGAAATTAGTGCAGAAGCTATCCAAAGTGAGGTTTCAATGCTAATTAACTTAAAAGAAGGAAATATGGATGCAGCATGGGGAAATCTTGTTTGTGCTCAGAATCAGACTTCTATCGTTGCAAGTAATCATCCATTTAGTAACGGAGATTACTTAAATGGATATTTAGCAAGATTAGATGCTTATGAAAAGCTAATTTTCC
Organism: Ancylomarina longa; assembly: GCF_003996985.1. Lineage (GTDB taxonomy): Bacteria > Bacteroidota > Bacteroidia > Bacteroidales > Marinifilaceae > Ancylomarina_A > Ancylomarina_A longa. The sequence goes on along the minus strand of NZ_RJJX01000002.1, from coordinate 59,809 downwards.
CTAAAATGATGTTTGCAAGTGCTGGAGGAATAATACGGGAGACAAAGTGCAGCATATGTAAAGGTGATTATGAAGAATGCGACCATATGAAAGGTAAAATGTATAATGGTCAGCTTTGTGTGCGAGAAATTCATAAGATTGATTTAGAAGAAGTCTCTATTGTTGAAAATCCTGCAAATAAACTTTGCCGAGTATTGACTATTGAAAGAAATGGGAAAATGGTGGATACACTGACCTTAAAAGGAAAAACTACTGGCAACAATGTATAAAAATAATAGCTGAGACAGTTGTAAATTCAAGGGTTATAGCTCTCTTCAACTTTTGTGTAATTTGATAGGAAAGTGCGACGAAGTCGCCTACTTTTCATATACTTAACGTTGTGCTTCATACAAATCCAAGAAGATTAGATCAACTTTAATTCAAAAAAAATGGGAGAAACTGAAGGATATTTACATTTACTAAAAACACTAGAAGAATACCTGAGAGTTTATAATATTGAACAAAGTAAAATTCCTTTACATATAAATCTAGTTGAGGAGATTGCTCCGAATGAAAATGCACATAGCAGAATACTCGCTCAACTATTTCGTATAAGTGAGAAGAACCTAGAATCATTCTTCAGGTATCTAGGAGGTGAATATAAGAAGATCGATGTAACAGATTATACCATTGAATGTGAAAAACATCGAATAGATATATCTATAAAAACAAAAAATGGTGACGGAATAATTATAGAGAATAAAATTTGTGGCGCAAGTGACCAGGGGGAACAAATAGAAAAGTATATAAAAAAGTTAGAGGCTAGAGGTGTTAAGAAAGATAGAATTTATGTTCTTTACTTGACTAATAAGGGTGGCAGTCCTAGCAGAAACAGTTTGACAGAGGAAACAGAGAATCAATTAGGTGATAGATATCGATTAATAAATTATCGTGATAATATTCTACCTTGGTTAAAATACGAGTTGCTTCCTAGTTGCCATTATAAAGACAAGGCAATGATAGGTGCAATTGAACACTATATTAATTTTTTGGAGATTAGGTTTAGAACATTAGATACTTATGAAGATATGAATAACGAGCTAGAAAATATATTGTTAAACGAGTTTAAGCTTAACGACAATAATTTAAACGAAAACTTGAAAATAATATCAACAAAGATTGAGGAAATAAATCAACTAAGTACTAGTGCTGAAAGGTTACAACATAATTTTATTGAACAAATTTTCGAAGGATGGCAGAGTCAAATTAAAAATGAATATAAGAGTAGAATAAGATGTAACGTGAAGGAAGCAAATAGTTATTTCTTTCTGTCTATACTGTTCGATTATAAAGACAAAGACTTTGCTTGCAGTATAGGAAAAGACCAAATTGGAGATCAGCAATATTATGTTGGTATTTCTGTTAGAGGCACAAAAGAGGAAACAAAATTTGAAGAAATTTCAGAGTTATGTAGGATGGTTTTTTCTAAAACTGGTAGCTCAAAGAGATGGTATGTTTGGAAATCTATTGACTTTGATGATGTCTATATAGAATTCGTAAAGATACTAGAAGCTATTGAATCAAAAAGTACGACAATAAATATACGTAATGCGGGGTGATTTGCTAAATTATAAACTATAAAGCATTTAATAAACATTGTAGCATTTTGATAGTTTGAAGCTTTGAAATCCCACACTACGCATATTCTGACCGCTGTATGCCATTGACCTTATGAAATAAATGTTTGATTAAAATAAATTATGATGAAAAATAGTTTTTTGTTTTTTATTCTATTACTTCTTGCGAGTTGTTCGACACAACGTATAAGCACGTTTTCAGAACTGTCATTGTTTTCAACAGATGAACTTATTAGTCAAAATGAAAACTATGAAGTGAAAATTCAATTTATTAAAACGATATACGATAATTATGAATTTAAAATAGGTATAAAGAATAAGTCCAATGATTCAATTTTCGTGGAATCTTCTATGTTTACTTATGATTATTTTCCCAATGAAAAAGGAATAGATCAACAATCGGTATGTTGTATTAATCCCATCGCGAGAATAAAACAATTAAATATAAATAAAGATAGTCTAGTGAAGGAAAAGAACCCCTATTCTTTAGCTAATAAAAGTACTAAGGAGATTATAAAGGAAGGACTTGTGTCAGGAACAATAGCTGTTGTTTTTGGTCAAGATCCAGAAGAATATGAAGAACAAAGAGAAGATAGCGAATCTGAATGGGAACAAAAACATCAATACAACTTAAACCAAATAAATGGCGAGCTTTTATATTGGAACAATAAGACATTATTTTCATGTAATATTTCTCCTAATAGCAAATTTAAGGATACAGTTTTATTTCCAATTTCTAAAGAAGTAAAAAAGATAATAATTAAAATTCCAATACATAAAGATGTTTTTAAATTTCAATTTATAAAGTTAGACTAAAAGAGCATTTAAATAACGGCATACAACCCCCGCTAGCACGAGCTTTGTAGCTCGTGCTACTATAACAAATAAAGCAAATGAGTCGCAACTACAAATTTCCCCTCGCTGTGCGCGATTTAATCGAGTTCCGTTTTCTATAATAGAAGCACACGAAAGTGAAGTATTCAGAGGGGGAGCTTGCATGAATTTGCTGCATCAATCTTCCTAATTTATGGATTTTCAACAGGCTGTACCGTTTAAAAAGTGATGAAAACCGAGAGATTAGGCCGTACAAATCCAGTCTTTATAAGAAAATGAAGATTTGAAATGGGGAAATCCAATGCATCATGTATTCCGATTACTGCACAGTCGCTTGGTTCGATGGGCACGACGAAAGTACAAACGTTACAAGACAAGTATTTGCCGCGCTTATGAGTGGCTTAAACGGATAAAGAAGCAGTTTCCGTATTTATTTTATCATTGGAAGCTGCATTTTTCTATTTAACTTGTAACACGATATATATAGGACAAGAGCCGTATGATGGGCATTACGAAGTAATCATGAACACCATTCTAGAAAATACTCGTGAATAAACTATCACGTACGGTTCTGTGAGAGGCTTAGGGGGAAGTTCCCTTTGCCTACTCGACTAGTCAACGTTATGGCACATTTTTGTTAAAAAATTTAAACTATCAAACAGATGAAGAAAGAAATTAAATATTCGGTAATTTTTATCGTGATTGTACTCATTGTTAGCTGGAGTCTCACTTTGTTCTTTTTTTCAAAACCGGAAACAGTGCAATTATTTCCTTTAGCTATGTTTATTCCTGCAATTGTGGGCATTACTATAAATTCGATACGCTATAAGTCGTTCAAATTAGTTTTTAGACCTATAACTACTAGGATAAATCTTAAATCAATTCTATTTTCACTCATTTACCCATTATTATTTATTGGACTTGTGGCTATCGTAGTTTCTTTAACAGGTATCGGTAAATTTAATTCAGACAAATTATCGGAATTAAGTAATTTCCCTTCAATTGAGACGATAATAATTGGATTTCTCTTAATGTTTGGTGAAGAATATGGCTGGAGAGGTTTTTTATTGAAAGAATTAGCTACAACTAAAGGGAAAATATATAGTGCAATAGTTGTAGGTATAGTTTGGGCCTTATGGCATGGACCAATTTTATTTGGATTAGCTAATCATACAAATATGGAAAACCCACTTTTGTTTTCAGCTATACAGATGGGTGCAGTCTTTGTTTTCTCACTACCATTTGCATATTCATATTTTTTAACAAACAATATATTACCTCCTATGATATTTCATTTTGTCTGGAACTTTTATAACCCAATGATACTTGGAGATATCTATCAGAATCAGCCAGGAATTATAGAAGGAAATATGATTTATATTAATGGTGAAGGACTGGCAGGGATAATTTTTGGCTTAATTTTTATAATATGGTATATCAACAAATTTAAAAAGAGCTCAATTAAGAATATTACTAGTTAAATATTGTCAGAAATACAACGTGCCATAATAAATAGAACTATGAGCGGTCTGCAAGACCCAGCGATGAGTACATGTTGAACTACATCCCGTGTTGCTTTGGAGTTTCTATGCTTTTACCGACGATTTTTCTTGTTTTCTGAAGTATTCAGAGGGGGAGCTTGCATGAATTTGCTGCATCAATCTTCCTAATTTATGGATTTTCAACAGGCTGTACCCTCCGCTGGTGCGCGATTTAATCGCGTTCCGTTTTCTATAAAAGAACCACACGAAAGGATTCGAGCGGCAGCGGATGGGTAGTTGGCCACAATAATCGGAAACATTCTGAATTAAAAAAAAATAATGCGAAAAAAGAAGAAAATAGAGAGTTTAAAAGAATCTTTTGGAAAGCTTAAAGGTGATGATTTTCATTTCGATTTGATTGAAAGATATTTTAGAAATAAAGACAATTCTGATTCTTTCCAAGTTTTGTCTGATAAGACTTGTAATGATTTAGATTTTGAAGAGTTATTTATGTTTCTTGATAGAACAACTTCAAAAATAGGACAACAATGTTTGTACAATCGATTAAGAATAATTCCAAACGATTCAACTAGTATTGATATTAAAGAAAAATTAATACAAAAATTTTCAGTCGATACCGATTTCAGAATTCGCACACAATTACAACTTGATAAATTGAGTAAAAATGATGTATTTCACATTTCATCTTTATTCCAAGAGGAGCATGCGAAACCTCCAAAATGGTTTTTTGTGATTCGGTTGTTATCTTTTACAAGTTTGTTATCCCTTATTATGCTTCCGATAAATCCTAAATTGTTCTTTGTTTTCCTGGGAGTTTTTATTGTTAATATTGGATTTCATTTTTGGAATAAACGGAATTTATACAAATATCTTGGTTCTATTCCCCAACTTTTAAAATTAAATAGCGTTGCAAACAATCTTCACAAAGACTATTTATTAAAAAAAATTGACCCTGATTTGCTCAATTCCATTCGAATAATAAATCAGGTTCGAAACAGGATGTCATTTTTTCGATTGGAAGCTAATCTTCAGAGCGAATCAGAAGTAATATTTTGGGGAATATTAGAACTATTAAAAATTACGTTTCTTATAGAGCCACTGCTTTTATTCGGTGTATTACATCGGTTGGATTCAAAGCGAAAAGAGATTGAAAATATTTTTTGTTTCGTTGGAGAAATAGATATACTGATTTCTACAGCTTCATTAAGAAGTGGATTGGAAAGATTCTGTATGCCAGTAATTAATGATGCTGAAATTTCTGCAACACAAGTTTATCATCCATTAATTCCTACTTGTATTCCAAACAGTATTAATGTTTCTGATAAATCTATTCTGTTGACTGGTTCAAATATGTCTGGAAAAACAACATTTATCCGAACAATTGGACTAAATATAATAACAGGATTAACAATTAACACTTGTTTTGCAGATTCAATGACATTTCCAAGACTTAGGATATATTCGGCAATACGGATTAGTGATGATTTATTGAATAATAAAAGTTACTATTTTGAAGAAGTATTGACAATTAAAAAAATGATTTATAATAGTTCAAATGGAAAACCAAATCTATTTTTGTTAGACGAGATTTTTAAAGGGACAAATACTATTGAAAGGATTTCGTCAGGAAAGGCAGTTCTTTCATTGCTGTCAAAGAATCAAAATATTGTATTTGTTTCAACTCATGACATAGAGTTGACAGACATGTTATCCGATGAATATGAGCTTTATCATTTTAGTGAAATTGTCAAAGAGAATAATGTCGATTTTGACTATAAATTAAAAGAGGGAAAATTGAAAAACAGAAATGCTATTCGAATTCTTCAAATAAATGATTATCCCAATAATTTGATAGATGAAGCAATTACAATTTCGGAAAAACTTGATAAAATTACTGTAGCCAATAACTAAGCGTTCGTGTGGAATATAGGTACGCCGTGTTGACGAAACCGGATTAATGAGGTCTGCTGTTAACGTTATTTACCGACAAAATATTTACTTTTATCGACTTAATCTTTTAGATGGGAATGAGATAATATTTCTTTGAAATAAAATTGCAAAATATGATTGCAAAATACCTCAATGCCATTATCAAGAGAGGACAGATATATCTAATTATTGAAGCTGAAAAAGGAAGCCATGTTTAGCAAACTACGAAATTTTAAGGAAAGCTTACATCCCGAATTTCTCAAAATAGAGAGGAAAAGAATAGGGATAATACTGTTCCTTTTTTTAATGATTTCGCTTACTATTCCATTGATTCATCGGTTGATTCCGAGTCTGTTAAGGGATTCTTTAAACAATAGGGAATTTGTGAAGGTAATGTCATTGTGGTGGGTGATATTTTTGATATTCGAAATTGTGGTTTTTATTAGGATCCACTGGAGTATAAAAAATAATCGTTCCGTTTCAAAAATGGTATTAATACCAAATTTGCTGATGGAGTTCGGTTTGCCTGCCATTATCTTATTTAATGCAGTAAAATACGACAACTCTCTATTGGTATTAGAATACGATGGACTTACTTTCTATTTTTTGCTTTTGATGCTTTCGGCGATGCATCTCGATTTTAAAATATCATTAAGTGCCGGTATATTGGCATTCATTGGATATTTTGGTGTATCGTATTGGGGTATTCAATTTTTGAAACCCGCAGGCGACCTCAATCAAATGATGGAAATTTATACCATGAGAAGTGTGGGATTATTGTCTGCAGGTATTGTTGCAGGTATCGTAGCTTCTGAGATTCGTAAAAGAGTGAACAACTTTCTTAAGAGCAAAGAAGTGCAAGGTGAAATTGAATCTCTTTTAGGGCAACAGCTTTCTCAGGATGTTGCGAACGAATTAATATTGCACCGCAACGATCGGGTAGGTCAGAAAGTGAATGGTTCTATCATGTTTTTGGATATTCGAAACTTTACTGCAATGGCCGATCATCAGAGTCCTGAAGAAACCATAGAGTTCCAGAATGCCATATTCGATCCTTTGATTCGCATTATTGAAAAGAATAATGGTATTATCCATCAAATTCTGGGAGATGGTTTTATGGCCTCATTTGGTATTGCAGTATATTCCAAAAACCATATTAAGGATTCTTATCAGGCAGGTCTTGAAATTATTGAGGCAATTAATCATTGTAGAACTACTATTGATGGAATTGCAACTAAGGTTGGCATTGGCTTGCATTGCGGAGAAGTGGTTACTGGTAATATCGGGAATGAAATAAGAAAGCAATTCTCCATAGCAGGTAAAAATGTAATAATAGCTTCAAGAATTGAACAACTAAATAAAAAATTTAATTCTCAATTTTTGCTCAGTAAACAATTTGCGGATAGATTAGTGCATAAAGATCATTTGAATGAACTCGGAATGGTAAAAGTTAAAGGTATAGATGAGAAGGTGGGCATCTTGCAGGTTATCTAGTTTTGGGAATATATCACACCTTCTTTATATGAATAGAGTAAATGCTGTAGAGGTATTATTCATTCGCTTTATCTGTTCATTTCTTTTTTAAAGATTTAATTTGTCTAATTGTCTGGATATCCAAGAAGTAAATACTAACTCGTAGGAAGAGCTATTTTTAGCTACTCAATATACTCTCTGTTTTTTCGTTTGTTCAGAATATCTTCCTGTTAATTGTGTTTTACAGCTAATATAAATTGATCATTCAAAGAAATATAGCTGTAGGGAATTTGTATTTTAAATGCTAAATCTTATTTTTTAGGTGATGAATATATATTAAAAGGGGATTAATGCGTTTATTTTTCGTATTTTTAAACTCATTCTAATTTAGAATGGTAATTACAAAAAATATAAACATTTTTGTATCGAAATAGTAAAAGGAATCGTGCAGGTTATAATTCGATATTAGAATTGAGTGAAAAATGCATGAATAACCAATTATATTTGAATGACAATTAGAAAAATTATTTCTTTCCTTATAATTGTACTTTTGGTCTTTTTGGATCAAAATTTCAGCTTCTCCAAACAAGGAACTACCAAAGTTTCGTTTGATAATAGTATCGAAGCTGTGTCTCTTAGAATCTCTAATCAATTATCAACTAGTAAAGATACAAAGCGAGCAGACCGTTTGATTAAAAGGTTTTTAAGGAAATGGGAATTAGCTGGTGCATCGGTAGCAATCGTGAAAGATGGAGACTTAGTATTTGCGAAAGGATATGGTTACGCCAATCGGGAACAAAAACAAGAAATTGAACCTTCCAATTTATTTCGGGTAGCTAGTGTTTCTAAATTGATTACAGCAACTGCTATCATGAAATTGCAGGAGGAAGGTAAACTGCAATTAGACGACTATGTGTTCGGTGAACATGGTATTTTAAATGATTCTATCTATTCGCATATTAGAGATAAAAGAGCCAAAAGAATTACAATAGAGGAATTACTAAGGCATACTGCAGGATTTACAAGTAAATATGGTGATCCTATGTTTTTACCTTTGGCTATTGCTAAAAAAATGAAGGTAGAACCACCAATCAGTGCCGAAACAACGATTCAATTTGCACTTTCCCGGAGACTTCATTTCAGACCTGGTAGCAGGGGAAGTTATTCCAATTTAGGATATGTGATTTTGGAAAAAGTTATTGAAAAGGTTTCAGGTAAGGATTATGAGAAATTTGTACAGAAAAATATCTTAAATCCTGCCGGTATCTTCGATATGCACCTGGGGAAAAACCTTCGGGAAGAGAAATTTCCCAATGAAGTAAATTACTACGAACAATCTAATGCCATTAAAATTTCTGCCTACGATGGATCCGGAAAAACAGTTTTCAGAAGTAATGGTGGAAATAATATCGAAGAATTAGGCGGAGCAGGTGGATGGATTGCCTCACCTGCCGAATTAGTAAAATTTATGCTCGCAATTGATGGGGACGATTCTCATCCTGATATTTTGTCGAGAGCTAGCGTGGTATACATGACAACTCCAAGCAAAAGAGGATTCAGTCCTATTGGATGGAAAGGAACCCGCTCTAATGGAACCTGGTGGAGAACAGGAACACTTGCCGGGAGTTCCGCTTTGTTAAAGCATCAAACAAACGGATATAGTTATGCTATTATTACCAACACATCTACCTGGCGAGGTCCGGAATTTACCCATGAATTGAGTATTCTGATGAGTAGAGTATTACGATCTGTGAAAAAATGGCCTGCTGAAGATTTATTTAATCACTTTGAAGCTCGTCCGGAAAGAATGGCTTTGGAAGAGATTCCAAAATTTCAAGATTGGAGTTGATTCCTTTATTCCTGAATTATTCACTTCTTTTATTCTGTAATCTTAATTCGTTTTATACTAACATTAGATCTATTCCTAATTTTGAAAGAATAGGAAGATAACTATCTCAAATTGCCAATTTCAAAGGATAATTGTTGATTTTGTGTCAAATTATAACTTAAAACCAATTTTAATTGTGAAATTAAATGGAAAATGCGTGTAATTTCTATTAATTTCTAATCAGGATTGATATTTTTGCAATTAATTAGACAAGGACATAAACACAAACATACTTTTAACTAATGGAAACGCGTAGAATATTAGCGATAAATCCCGGCTCAACATCAACAAAAATTGCTGTTTATCAAGGTGATAAATCAGTTTTTTTGAAAAATATCAAACATACTGCTGAAGAACTTTCTCATTTTGAATCGATTCCCGATCAGTTTGAATTCCGTAAAGATATTATCATGCAGGAATTGATCAATGCTGAGATTCAGATTGATTTAATTGAGGTAGTTGTTGGTAGAGGTGGCTTGGTGAAGCCAATTGAATCAGGAATTTATGAGGTAAATGATCGATTAAAAGAGGATTTGAGAATAAGTGTATTAGGAGAACATGCAAGTAACCTTGGTGGATTAATTGCGGATAATATCGCTCAAAGCCTACCTAAGGCTAAGGCATATATTGCTGATCCCGTTGTAGTAGATGAAATGGAAGATGTTGCTCGTATTTCGGGACATCCTGAATTTCAAAGAGTATCTATTTTTCATGCATTGAATCAAAAGGCAATTGGAAGAGCATTCGCTCGTTCCATTGATAAAAAATACGACGAAATTAATGTTATTGTAGCTCATCTAGGAGGTGGTATTTCTGTGGGTGCTCATCTTAAAGGACGTATTATTGATGTGAATAATGCCTTAGATGGAGAAGGTCCTTTTTCTCCGGAGAGATCAGGAACACTTCCCGCAGGAGCACTTGCAAAGCTATGTTTTAGTGGGAAATACACTTTGGATGAGGTTAAGAAAATGATTAAAGGGGAAGGTGGATTAGTGGCTCATATTGGTACTAACGATGCTTACGAAGTGGAAGTAAAAGCAAAAAATGGCGATGCTAAAGCCAAATTAATACAGGATGCTATGTCGTATCAGGTTGCAAAATCTATCGGTGCTATGGCGAGTGTATTAAAAGGGGAAGTTGACGGTATTCTCCTAACTGGAGGTATCGCTCATAATCCTGATTTGGTAAACTATGTGAAGGATATGGTTTCATTTATTGCACCAGTTCTTGTTTATCCTGGAGAAGATGAAATGAAGGCTTTGGCTATGAATGGTTATATGGTTATGAGAGGAGAAATAAATCCGAAAGAATATAATTAACTCGTTTAGATTTTAATAAGGAAAACCTTCGGTATTGTACCGAAGGTTTTTTTTTGCATTTTATTTAAATCCCTAGTGTTAAAAGAGTCTAAATTTAAATTAGATGTGTTTTAGAGCAGTTACTAATGAAAATAAGAAAATATTATTACGAGATAGAACTCTTATTATTGCTTTGTTTTTCCTGTAATATCAATTTCAGACAAGTTTATGTTATTGTAATTTGTGGAGTGGATTTGTAATAGTCTGAATTTTAAGTTTATGTGTTTAATGGAGAAATAATTCTTTAATTTATTTATCTTCAAAGCGAGACGCTAATAATAATAACACTTAAACTAACAGTTTATGGATTTTCAGGAAAAATTAGTACAGGGCTTGATTTCTAAATATGGAACTGATCGGGAAAATCTTCTTCCCATTTTACAAGGAGTTGTTGATCAGGAGAGATTTCTTTCCGAAGACGTGATTCTTAAAATTTCGAAAGCCATGGCTATTCCGGCCGCACACGTTTATGGAACAGCTAGTTTTTATTCTTTTCTAGATACGGAACCAAGAGGTAAATATGTGATCCGGATTTGTAAAACAATAACCTGTTCCATGAAAGGTAAGAATCAAATCCTTTTGGCAATTGAGAATTTTCTTAAAGTAAAAGTTGGGGAAACAACAATTGATAAAAAATTCACTATTCTGCAAACCAATTGTTTGGGTTGGTGTCATAAGGCACCTGCTATGTTGGTTAATGACGAGGTGTATACGGAGTTAACACCAGAGAACGTAGTGGATATTTTGAGAGAATATAAGGAGGAGAAATAATTAAGATGATCTAAAGCTAACACATAAATAACCCAAAATGACAACAACAAAAAAACAGCTACATAGAATCGATCTGATCTTTAAAAATGATGAAGATTGTAAGGAGATACTTAGAAAAGCACTGTCAAAACCCAATCAGGAAATAATCAATGAGATGGTGAACTCCGGCCTGAAAGGGAGAGGAGGAGCTGGTTTCCCAACCGGTTTGAAGTGGAAACTTACCGCAGAGTCAAAAGAGAAGGATAAATATGTAATCTGTAACGCAGATGAAGGGGAACCGGGTACTTTTAAAGATCGTGAAATTCTCTCCAGAGTTCCTCATAAAGTGCTATCAGGAATGGCCGTATGTGCCAAAATAACAGGTGCGCGAAAAGGATTTATCTACCTGCGTGGGGAGTATAAATTTTTAGTGCCGGAACTGAAAAAGGAAATAAGGAAATTTCATGATATTCTGGATGATTTAGGTTTGGATTTTCGTGTGGAAATCTTTTTAGGAAGTGGAGCCTACATTTGTGGGGAAGAAAGTGCGCTTTTCGAATCAATGGAAGGTAAAAGAGGAGAACCAAGAAATAAACCTCCATTTCCAACAGAATGTGGTTATCTCAATAAACCAACGGTTATAAATAATGTAGAAACATTAGCACATTCTTATACCATTCTAAAATTTGGTGCTCAAAAATTTAGAGACTTAGGAGTGAAAGATTCCCGGGGATCAAAGGTTTTTTCCGTATCGGGCGATACTCCTATCCCAGGAATTTATGAACTGGAATTGGGAATGACTGTACAGGATTTTGTGGATGATTTTGGAGATGGAGATACAAAAGCCGTACAAGTTGGTGGTGCATCCGGATTTTTGGTTCCTCGCAAACGATTTGCCAAAACAACTATTGGTTATCAGGGAAAACTGACAGGTATTTCCTTACCAACAGGAGGTTCTATGATGATCTTTAATAGTTCCCGATCTATGTATAATGTTTTGAATAACTATTTGGATTTTTTCGAGGAAGAATCTTGCGGACAATGTACTCCATGCAGAGTGGGATGTCAGCAATTATTAAAAGGAATTCGTGCGGTAAAACGCGGAGAAAAACCAACCTCTTATCTTGATAAATTAATGAAGCTTACTGAAACTATGAAATTAACAGCTAAGTGTGGATTGGGACAATCTGTAGCAAATTCATTTTCATCAATTGTGGAAAACTTCCGCGAAGAAATGATTTACTAAACAGAGAATTGTTGCCACTTAATTTTATAACCATTTAAAGAGAATAGATATGTCAAATATGGTCAATTTATCAATCAATGGAATAGCTGTTAGTGTAAAGGAGGGATTAACCATTCTCGAAGCAGCAGAAAAACTTCATATTAAAATACCAACACTTTGCTATCATAAAGACCTTTGTATTGCAGGAAACTGCCGGGTTTGTGTGGTGGAGCAGACTGGAAATAATAAATTAGTAGCTTCGTGTGCTACTCCCGTTTCGGAAGGAATGGAAATTAATACCAACAGTCTTAAGGTTCGGAATTGTCGAAAACACATCATTGAACTTTTATTAACTGAACATCGCGAGGAGTGTACCAAATGCTACCGTAATGGTCATTGTGAACTGCAGGAACTTTCTGCCGAATTTCAAATAACAAATCAGGATTTTATTGATTTAGTTCCGGATAAGAATTATACAGTAGATAGAATTTCTCCGGCTATAGAAAAGGATGATAGTAAGTGTATTCGTTGTCAAAGATGTGTAAGAACATGTGCCGAAATTCAAAGTGTAGGTGCTATTGCGGTATCTCACAAAGGATCCGAAATGAAAATCTCTACTTTTTTCGATCGCTCGTTGGATGAGGTAGTTTGTACAAATTGCGGGCAGTGTATTGTTCATTGTCCTACAGGAGCTCTCACTGAAAAATCCTATGTGGAAAAGGTGTGGGATGCTATTGCAGATCCCGATGTGCATGTAGTGGTTCAAACTGCTCCAGCAGTAAGAATTGGCTTGGGCGAAGAGCTTGGCCTGGGTTCCGGTACTCGCGTAACTGGCAAAATGGTTGCCGCACTAAAACGTTTGGGTTTTGATTCGGTATTGGATACTGATTTTACCGCTGATTTAACTATTATGGAGGAAGGAACCGAATTGCTTACCCGTTTGAAGAGAGCTTTAGTGGATGGTGATACGGAGGTAGCTTTACCAATGGCAACTTCTTGTTCTCCGGGTTGGGTGAAATATATTGAGCACAAATATCCTGAATATTTGCCTAATCTTTCTACTTGTAAATCACCGCAGCAAATGTTCGGAGCATTAGCGAAAACCTACTATGCCAAAAATATTGATGTGGAACCACAAAATATAGTTTCTGTTTCGATAATGCCTTGTACAGCCAAAAAGTTTGAAGCCAATAGGCCCGAGATGAAAGATAGCGGATACAAAGATGTTGATTACGTATTAACGACCAGAGAATTGGCCGTGATGATAAAGCAGGCTGGTATTGAATTTGAAAAGTTGAACGATGAACATTTCGATTCTATCATGGGTGTTTCAACTGGTGCAGGAGTTATTTTCGGAGTTACCGGTGGTGTGATGGAAGCTGCATTACGAACTGCCTACGAAATTGTAACTGGAAGAGAGGTGCCTTTTGATAATTTGGAGATTACTCCTGTGCGTGGATTGGCAGGAGTGAAGGAAGCCTCGATACAAATAACCGGTACGAAGAAGGAATGGAATTTCCTTGAAGGTGTGGAATTAAAGTGCGCCATCACCAACGGTCTTCAAAATGCTCATAAGTTAATGGAGGCAATTAAAAATGGGGAACGTACCTATCACTTTATCGAGATCATGGCTTGTCCTGGTGGATGCTTAGGTGGTGGAGGACAACCTTTCCCTGTGGATAACGAAGTTCGTCTAAAGAGAATGCAGGCAATTTACGAGGAGGATAGAAATTTACCAATTCGTAAGTCTCATGAAAATCCTGAAATCGTTCAGGTTTACCAAGACTTTTTGGAGGAACCTTTAAGCCATAAATCCCATAAATTACTTCATACGAGTTATGTGAAAAGGGAGCAATATTAGTGTCTTATATAGATTTAGTAATTTAGTAAATGAAAAAGATCCAGCATCAAGCTGGATCTTTTGTATGTTTAAAACTGACCAACAACCTTTCGAATGGCGACCAATTTGCTTAGCAGATCTTCCAAATGATCGAGATGCAACATGTTTGCACCATCAGATTTTGCATTAGCAGGATCGGGATGTGTTTCAATAAAAATACCATCTGCCCCAACAGCAATACCTGCTTTGGCAATAGTTTCGATCAATTCAGGTTTTCCTCCGGTAACGCCATTGCTTTGGTTTGGTTGCTGCAAGGAATGAGTGATATCTAATATTACCGGGCAATTATTTTCTTGCATTACCGGAATACCTCGGAAATCAACAATCATATCCTGATAACCGAACATATTTCCACGATCGGTGAGCATTACTAAATCGTTACCGGATTCCCTAACCTTATTTACAGCAAACTGCATAGATTCAGCTGCCAGGAATTGGCCTTTTTTAATATTCACAACCTTTCCTGTTTTTGCTGCTGCCACTAATAAATCGGTCTGACGACATAAAAAAGCAGGGATCTGTAATACATCTACATATTCGGCTGCCATTGCTGCTTCTTCGGCACTGTGTATGTCGGTAACTGTTGGGATATGAAAGGTGTCGCTTACCTTTTTCAGGATTTTTAAAGCTTTTTCATCTCCAATTCCGGCGAAGGAATCCAAACGAGAGCGATTGGCTTTGCGGTACGATCCTTTAAAAATGTAAGGGATTTGTAATTTATTGGTGATAGCAACAATTTTCTCTGCAATTCTCATGGCAATTTCTTCGCCTTCGATAGCACATGGACCAGCCAGAAGAAAGAAGTTGCCACTGTCGGTATGTTTGATATTTGGAATATTCGTAATCATGATCTTTAATTTTATTTGAGGCAAAAGTAATCAATTTTCGGGGTATTTGATAGGTGTTGGCGCGATACCTTAATGGGATGATATTAAGTGTTTTCTATCTGAAATCATCTCCTGCAAGCTGCAGGGAGGAGATGCTGCTTGCAGAAAGTCCCCTGCAGTTTGCAGGAAGAATTCTCAAGCTGAGAAAATCCCCTGCAGTTTGCAGGAAGGAAATGTTGGCTGAAGAAAGTCTCCTGCAAGTTGCAGGAAGAAATCTCAGGCTGAGAAAATCCCCTGCAGTTTGCAGGAAGAAATCTCAAGTTGAGAAAATCCCCTGCAAGTTGCAGGAAGGAAATATTGGCTGAAGAAAGTCTCCTGCAAGTTGCAGGAAGAAAGCTCAGCCTAAGAAAATTATCCGTAAAGTTAATTTGTGTTTTTGTCCCGGTGATATGCTTAAAATCTATTCTGCCACCAGCCTTTTAATCTTTCCCAAATCTTTAATTCCTGTGCATTTCTTTGCGGAATATAAAGCCGCTGCGTTTTAATTTCATCCGGAAGATATTGCTGATCGATAAAATTACCTGGATAATCATGAGCATACTTGTAGTCCTTTTTGTAGCCTAAGTCCTTCATGAGTTTGGTTGGCGCATTTCTTAAAGGCAAAGGCACCGATAAATTACCAGTTTCACGAACCAGAGCTTGCGCTTTGTTAATAGCCATATAGGAGGCATTGCTCTTTGGGGATGTTGCCAGGTAGATGGTTGTCTCGGATAAAATGATTCTCGATTCGGGCATGCCTACCAGATTAACCGCTTGAAAACAAGCATTGGCTAATAATAATGCATTGGGATTTGCCAATCCGATATCCTCACTGGCCGAGATCACCAATCGACGCGCAATAAATTTGGCATCCTCACCACCTTCTATCATTCTTGCTAACCAATATACCGATGCATCGGGATCACTTCCGCGAATTGATTTGATTAAAGCAGAGGCGATATCGAAGTGCTGTTCCCCATCCTTATCGTACATGGATGGATTTTCCTGAAGTTCCTTGGTGACCAGCTCATTGGTGATAGTAATATCTTCGGAAGTCTGAGAATTAATCACCAATTCAAGGATATTGAGTAATTTTCTGGCATCTCCTCCCGAGAATTTTAATAAGGCTTCTTTTTCCTTAACCTCAACCGATTTCTCCTTTAAGTGATTGTCATTTTGAAGAGCGTAATCGATAAGATATTCCAAGTCTTCTTTTTCTTGTGGCTTTAACACATACACCTGGCATCGGGATAAAAGGGGGGAGATCACCTCAAAAGATGGATTTTCGGTAGTTGCACCTATCAGGGTAACCGTACCATTTTCCACCGCTCCCAATAGCGAATCTTGTTGTGATTTGCTAAAGCGATGAATCTCATCGATGAAAAGGATTGGGTTTGGTGTGGAAAAGAATTTCTGTTTTTCAGCCTTGGAAATTACCTCCCGAACATCTTTAACTCCTGAGTTTACTGCGGATAAGGTATAGAATGGTCGATTTAGCTGATTGGCAATTATTTTTGCTAAAGTGGTTTTTCCAACTCCCGGAGGTCCCCATAAAATAAAGGAGGAAATGTTACCGGATTCTATCATTTTGCGCAGTACCGATTTTTCGCCTACCAAATGTTTTTGTCCCAAATAGTTTTTAAGTTCTGTGGGGCGTAATCTTTCTGCTAAAGGTTGATTGGGAATCATTCTTATATTATTTAATTACTGTCAATATTTTTATTTTTTATTACAATACCTCTTAATCACATTATAGGCATTTAATAAACCTAATTCTCCGGCTTTACTCAGATCTTCATAAGCTAATTCCTTATTATCAAGAAATAAATAAACCAGTCCGCGATTATAATAAGCCTCGGCAAAACCAGTATCAATATGGATCGCCCAATCGTAGTCGGCAATTGCTTTTTTAAATTGTTTCGATTTGGCATAAGCATTTCCCCGGTTGAAAATGGAAAAGGTAAAAGTTGGATCCAGTTGAATGGCTTTGTTATAGTCTTTAATGGCACTGGTATAATCTACAATAACTTCTCCTTTATTTTTCTTCTCCTCCGGTCGCAAACTGATAATCGACTCATCGCTCACCCCAATGGATTGTATATAATCTGTCATTGCAACCATGGCATTAGCCCGATTAAAATAGCCGAAGGCAGAGTTGGGATCAAATTCAATGTATTTATTGAAATCTTCAATAGCCATATTGTATTTTTTATCGATAAGCTGATAGACGCCCCTGTTGAAATACGCCTGCTTATTTCCCTCTTCAATCTGAGTCTTAGCCTTATTCAATTGTTGGTCAATTAAATTTTCAGGATACCTGTAATTCTTATTTGCAATGGTAAATGCAGGATCATAATTTTGTTTCTGATTTAAGTGCATTATGCTTTGGTCGTAATATTGAACTTTGCCAGCACGAAGACTATCTAAACTTAAGTGAGTAATTAAAAAATTGTTTTCCAATTGAATGGTTACATATTTGTCCTGTACCTTTCCTTTTATAATGGTTTCGGTATATGATTCTTTCGAGTTTAAGTCAATAAGCTTTTGAAAATTTTCGGTTGTATCCACGAAAGCAGCCATTCTGCCTTCATTTTTCATTTTCTTATAACGCTCAATAATTAATAATCCCTGATTTCTGTCTTGCATAGCACCTTTCACATCATTGAGCTCTCGTTTGGCCGAAGATCTGGCCAGGTAGGCTTTTGCAAAATCAGGATATATTCTTATGGCTGTGGTGTAATCCGCAATTGCTCCATATAAATCGCCAATATCTGATTTCACAAAGCCTCTGTTAAAATAGATTAGCATATTATCAGGATTCATTTCCAAAACACTATTGAAATCTTCAATAGCTGCATTGTAATCCCCAATTTCGGATCTTAGTAAAGCTCTGTTATAGTATCCGTAGGCATTGTAGGGATCTAATTCCAGCACTTTGTTGTAATCGGCGAGACTAGCTTTCAGGTTTTTCATGGAATAATTTGCAATGGCACGGCTCATCAATACCCTGGTGTTTTCAGGTTTTAGTTTTAATGCCCGATCATAATCTTTAATCGCTTCGGCGTATTCTTTCTTTTTGAATTTCATATAACCACGATTGCCAAAAGCATCAGCTGAGAAATTGTTTAGCTGTATTGCTTTATTACAATCTTGTATAGCACCATCAGTGTCCTTTAAATTATCGCGTACAAGCGCACGGTTGAGATAAGCGCCCATTAATTCGGGATCTATCTGTATTGCTTTTGAGTAATTTTTCTCTGCCTCTTTATATTTTTTTAACGAAAACAGGCTATTCCCCTTGCTGAAAAATATATCCGCAAAATTAGGTTTGAATTCCAGTGCCTTATCAAAATCTTCAATTGCAGATCTATAGTTCTTGAGATTTTGTTTGGCAATCCCCCGATACAAATAGGCATAGGTGTAGTTCGGATTTAATTCGATGGCTTTGGTATAATCTGCCATTGCTCCATTATAATCCTCCAGATAAGATTTTGCCAAACCCCGGAAAAAGTAAGGTTCCGGAAGATAAGGTTTTACCCTAATAATATCGTTGAACTTAGTTATTGCCTCTGTGTAATCATCAAAATATATGGCATTTCTACCTTTGTCGAATATGTTTCGAGTATTTAGCTGTGCACTAATCGGATTTAAAATCGTAAGAAATAGAGTGACTGTAAGTAGAATATTTTTAAACATTGTCTTGGTTTTTGGATTACTCCATATGAATGAGATACAAATTTAAAAAATTAAAAATACCTCCCTTTAATAATGGGTCTTGATAACAAAATGAATGCCATTCCATTTTCATTTATTCTCAAAAAAGCTTAAATTATGGGTAGCTGTTAATTAATAAGGAGGTGGATATGGATAATATTCTATTGAAGTACATGGAAAATAGGTTTCAAACTAAAATTATCCCCCCTAAAAAGGAGATATTTTGCGAAGGACCGGTAGTGACAATATCACGGGAATGTGGCTGTACAGCCATTAATATTGCCAATTTGATGGTGGAGAAATTAAATGCTACTACAGGAAAAAATTGGTCTTGTCTTACAAAAGAAATTCTGGAACAATCGGCAAAGGAGTTGAATTTACATCCTGCTAAACTGGAGTATGTGTTTAATTCCAAAGAAAAATCTACCTGGGATGAAATTATTGCTGCCTTATCCAGTAAATACTATCATAGCGATCGGAAAATAAAGAAAACGATTGCTGAGGTGGTTCGCACCTTTGCTTGTAAGGGTAGTTGTATAATTATAGGTAGAGGTGGTGTGGTGCTAACGCATGATATCGAGCGTTCCTTTCACGTAAAACTGCAAGCTCCCTTGGAATGGAGAGCAGCTCAACTTCAAAAGATTTATAAGTTGAGCATGGAGGAAATGATAAAGTATGCCAACGAAATTGACCAGAAAAGAGAGATCTTAAGGAATTACTTTAACAGGAATGCTTTGCCAAATACAGTATTTGATGTGATTTATAATTGCGAGAGTCTGACAGATGAACAAATTGCAGAATCTTGTGTTGGTTTAATGGAAAAAAAGGGAGTATTGGGTAAACATCTCGTAATTTGAGCTGTGTTAATACTATGAATTGGAGGAGCTAGCCTATTTAGCTCCTCCTTTTTTTGTGCTCTTTCGTCTGGCATAGCTCGCATTTTATCGAAAACAAAGGGAGAAATTAATCTATGAATTGCTTGCCTTGCAGATTTTGTTACTTTTGCAACCGTTTGAAATAAGGAAAATACTAATAGGCAAATAATAAAAAAATGAAAATTAAATTCCTAAGTGCGACATTACTTGCAGTTGTATTGCTAATTAGCGGTCCTGCTGGTGCTAAGAAAAAAGTGAAAAAAGACAAAAAAGAGTCTTATACTTTTACGGATATTAAAAGATTACCAGCAACATCGGTGAAAGATCAACATAGATCTGGCACTTGTTGGTCATTTTCGGGCTTATCTTTTTTGGAGTCGGAAATGCTAAGGGAGGGTAAACCTGTAGTAGATTTATCTGAAATGTTCGTTGTAAACCATTGTTATTCGGATAAGTCGATTAAAGATGTTCGTATGAATGGCAAATTCAATTTTGGTGGCGGCGGAGCCTTTCATGATGTTACCTATGTTCTTAAGAACTATGGATTGGTACCAGAGAGTGTATATCATGGAATCGAATATGGTGAAGAAGGTCATACTCATGGAGAATTAGACGAAGTATTAAAAGACTATGTTGGTGCTGTTATTGAGAATAAAAATCACAAATTAACTCCTGTTTGGCACCAAGGATTTGATGGTATTCTGGATGCCTATTTAGGTAAGCTTCCTAAAACATTTAAATATGAAGGGAAAGAATATACTCCTAAAACTTTCGCCAAAGACTTCGTTGGATTAAATCCTGACGACTATATTGAGATTTCATCTTATACTCATCATTCATTTTATGAGAAATTTATTATTGAAGTACCTGATAACTGGTTGTGGAATGAAGTGTATAATGTTCCTATGGATGATATGATGCAAATCATGGAGAATGCCATCATGAATGGATATACCATTGGTTGGGCTGCTGATGTTAGCGAAAAAGGATTTCAATCTAAAAAGGGAGTTGCTATCGTACCAGAGAAGGATACTAAAAATATGACTGATTCTGAGATTTCTAAATGGGAAAACTTATCTCAAAAAGAAAAGGATAAAAAATTGTATGCCATCGAAGGACCAGGTAAAGAAAAGGTAATTACACAGAAAATGCGTCAGCAAGCTTTCGATAATTATCAGACTACGGATGATCATGGAATGCACATTGTTGGTATAGCCAAAGATCAAAAAGATAATAAGTACTTTATCGTGAAAAACTCTTGGGGAGATTATAATCAGTATAAGGGATATTTTTATGCTTCCTACCCATTTGTTGCCTACAAAACAATGTCTTTCATGATTAATAAGAATGCTTTATCTAAGGAAATGAAAGAGAAATTAGGATTGTAAATATCATCCAAAACGAAACAAAAGCCTGGTAATTTTACCAGGCTTTTTTGTTTTCTAAAGGCTTTTATGCTGTGCGAATGATATTATTCTCTATTTTAGCATTAGATTTTTGAAGAGGAAGAATTAAATTCTGTTATTTTAGAATATTAATGAACTCCCCAATTGCAATTAATGAAAAAGGGGGAGTGTATCCGTAAAGAATCGAAAGGACATATTAATTAAAAACAAATTTGAATCTATGAAAAAACTAATTTTAGCTATAGCCATTTGCTTAAGCGCAAATGCCTTGTTCGCCCAATTGTCTTCCCCTGTAAACTTTGGTTTTCATGGCGGTTTTGTAAGCACTAAAGTAAATTCTGATTTTAATGCAGCTAGTGTAAAGGAAAATGCCGATAACGGAATGATGTTGGGAGCATTTTTAAGAATTAACCTTAATAAATGGTATATACAACCAGAATTAAACTATGTATCCAGAAAGAGTAATGTGGAAGTTGCCGGTGATTCTTATGATTTTAAAACTAAAAGTCTGGATATACCGATGCTACTAGGTTATAAGTTGGTGAAATTACCTCTTTTTAAACTAAGAGCATTTGCTGGTCCTGTTGCATCCTTTAAGATTGACGATAGCTTTACCAGTACTTTTAAAGATAAATACAGTAACCCAAGTTTTGAAGATGCTGTATGGAATGTGAAAGTTGGAGCTGGTGTGGATGTTTGGAAATTGACACTTGATGTTGATTATGAAGCTGGTTTATCTAATATTTCATCGGAATATCTGAAAAAGAATAAAATGTTTAATGTAACATTAGGTTTCAAAATATTCTAAGTTTAAGGTTTTATAAAGAGGAAACTACTGGATTTATTTCAGTAGTTTTTTTTTGATAATTTTATTCCTAATTCTTTTATTATTTCTATTTTTTTAGCTTTGATAGAAATTAATTCCATCTTGTTTAATTCTAATAGAACATGTTACTAACAGATAATTATAAAATTGAACTACTTCAAAAATTAGATTTCCTGACAGATCGAAAAGAGGAAGTTTTTCATTTTCTGAGTAGTATTGTTGATGAGGTGCATGTAGCTAAAGAAGCAATTATTTTCACCAAAGGAGATGAAGGAGGAGCAGTATATATCATTGCCAAAGGTTGTGTTCAGATACACGATGAAGGGCATGTTTTTGTAGAGCTGGAGTCTGGCAATAGTTTTGGCGAATATGCAATTATTCATTCTGAATTAAGATCGGCATCAGCAACTGCTAAGCAGGATTCGGTTTTTCTTAAATGTACCGAGGATCATTTAAAGTTATTGGAATCTAAGTTCGGAATCCAAATAATTGACTCCATATTAATTCCTTTGCAAAATATTAAGAAGCGAATGGTGGATAAGGATCTTTTAGAGGAAGAACTTACCCGACAAAAGTTAATGATTGATAGGCAAAGGAAGGAACTGGAAAGTCTTAATGCCACAAAAGATAAATTTTTCTCTATCATAGCACATGATTTAAAAAACCCATTTGCATCTCTTATCGGAGCATCCGATATATTGGTTGAGAATGGTGATGATCTCAGTAAAGAACAGGTAAAAACATTTTCCTCTATCATCAATCAATCAGCCAGGCAGGGTTTTCGCTTACTGGAAAATTTATTAGAATGGTCTAGAATGCAAACGGGTGCTATAGCCTGGAAGCCCAAAGTAATTGATTTATGGGACTTGGTGAATGAATCGGTTAATTTGCTTACAGGTAGTGCAGAAGGAAAAGATATTCGTTTAATTGCAAATGTACAGGAAGATCTAAGAGTGATGGCAGATCCTAACATGATAAATACCGTTGTTCGCAACCTTATTTCGAATGCTATAAAATTTACACCTCACGGAGGAGAAGTTATTGTCAGATCCCATATAAATAAGCAAATGATTGAAATTTGGGTACAGGATAACGGTATAGGTATCGCTCCTGAGGTTATGGGAAAACTCTTTCGAATAGATGAGCAGCATGTTCAGAAGGGTACCGATAATGAAACCGGTACAGGTCTTGGTTTAATTTTGTGTAAAGAGTTTGTGGAGAGGCATCATGGAAAAATATGGGTAGATAGTGAATTGGGAAAAGGAAGCAGCTTTAAATTTTCATTACCTTATTCTCAAAATCAATAAGAACTACTCAAACCTTTCACGTAACATCTCCTAATATGATGAATTAAGCTCTGAAATAAATTATTTTAGGGCTTTTAATATTTATCCCTAATGAAATTATATAATAGAGTATTAGTTTGCCTATTCTTCTTATTGTTTCTTATTAATTCCTTTTCAGCATTTGCGCAGGGGCGGAAAAAAGTGCTTGTGTTACATTCCTATCATCAGGGATTAAGATGGACCGATAATGTAAATAAGGGAATTAAGGAGGTTATGGATTCCATCGGCAATAAATATGAATTGGATTATGAATATTTGGATACCAAAAGAAATCCTTCCCAGGCTTATCTTGATAAATTAATTGAGCTCTACGACCTTAAACTGGAAAAAGAAAATTACGATGCCATTATTGTTTCGGATAATAATGCTTTGTCATTTGTGAAGGAACACGGGGCAAAATTTTTTAGTAAAACTCCAATCATTTTTTGTGGAATTAATCATTTTAAACAAGATATGATTGATGGATTGTCCAATATCACTGGAATTACGGAGGATGTGGATTGGAATGGTCTAATTGATTTGATACTAAAGACAAGACCTAAAACGAAACATCTGGTTGTTATCAATGATAATAAAACCACAACTGCCAAGTTAAATAAAATGCTGATGGTGGATCTTCAGCAAAAGTACAAGGCTCGCATCCGATTTACCTATTTCGATGATCAGAGTGTGGAGGAGCTAAGGCAAAATATTTCGAAGATTAAAGGAGACACCGCTATTCTGTTATTGACTTTCAATAAAGATAGATTTGGAAAGTTTGTGAGTTTTCAGGATAATTTAGATTTATTGGTTCCGCAAAGCAGAGTTCCTGTTTATACAGCATGGTCTTTTCTAATTAGTGACGGGGTTTTGGGTGGAAAAGCCGTGAGTGGCAAATTACATGGTAGAATGGCTGCTCAAATGGCCGATAAAGTTATTTCGGGAACTCCGGCAGATTCTATTCCAATTTATAAAAAGCCACTGGATCAGTATGTCGTAAATTATCATGAATTACAAAGATTCCACATCGATCGCGATGTCTTGCCAAAGGAAACGAAATTGATTAATGCTCCGCTTTCTTTTTATAGCGAGAATAAAGATTGGATCCATATTTTAATTGGAATTACGGTGCTGGCAGGTGGAATAATTACTGTTTTATCCAGAGCAATTATTCAGCGAATCAGAGCTGAGAAAGCATTAAGGGGAGAGCAGAAAAGGTTAGAGGTTTCGATAAAGCATGAAAGATTATTAGGTATTGTTGGAAGGTCGCTAAATGCATCGGCAGATTTTAAAAACGTACTGGATGATGTGCTTAAATTAATGACAGAAGAATTGAATGTGGCTAGAATAAGTCTCTATTCCATCCGCGATTCTAAGGATTCAGCTATCAAAATAAATAGTCGTGTTTCTACAAAAGGAAAGAATATTAAAGATGTCGATCACTTCTATTTTTCAGAGATAAAGGAAATGATCGATCGGGTGAGAAAGAATAGAAGTATCGTGTCGCACGATTTAAGTAATTTGAATAAGAAGGAGCAATATTTCTATCGGAACAGGAATATACAAGCAGTAGTTTTGTTGCCTGTTTTTGTAGAAAAGGAGGTACTTGGCTTAATGGGTTTTTCTCAAAATCAGAAACACCATTGGAGTAGAGATGAGATAAGTATTTTCTTCTCTACTGTAAATATGATTGCAAATGCCTGGGAGAGGAATTCTTTAATGAATGCGCGTATTGAAGCAGAACAGAAGAATATTGAGGCATTTCGATTGTTGGAAGAATCATCCCGACTTGCTTCTATTGGTGTGATGGCCGCAGGAATTACGCACGAAATCAATCAGCCCTTAAATGCTATAAAAATTACTGCAGACAGCGTATTATTCTGGCAAAAAAGGAATCCCGGGCATCTGCCTGAAATGTTTACTCGGAAAATTAAAACAATCTCTGAAGGAACATCCCGAATTGACGCTATCATTAAACACATGCGAACCTTTTGGGAAAAGCCACAAGACATTGCTGATGATGTTATAGATATGGTAGATGGGGTCAATCGTTCTCTATCTTTGGTGAAACGGCAGGTGAATGATCATAGTATTGATTTGGTGGCTGAGCTTTCAAATAATCCCATAATGGTGTATGCGAACGATGTGCAATTTGAGCAAATAGTAGTGAATATGGTGGTTAATGCAATTCATTCCTTAGACAAGGTGCAAAGGGAGCATAAAAAGATTAAAATTGAGGTCTCTGCCGATCAGGAATTTGGTATTTTAAAGATCCATGACAATGGAACCGGCATCGATTCAAGTATTCAGGAAAAAATTTACGACCCCTTGTTTACAACGAAAAGTGCCGAAATGGGAAGTGGCTTGGGAATGGCAATTGTAAAATCTTTTATGGATCGGTTTCAGGGAACAATATCGAATTGTAATAACGATGATAATGGTGCTAGTTTTATTTTGAAATTTAGATTGAAGGCTTATTAGTGTGGGCTTGCGGAGTATATTTTAGGATCTGAAAAATATTAATAAATGAATATTCTTGTAGTTGATGATGATAAATCCAGTGGATTGGCAGTTGCCGAATTCATAGAGGAACAATTGGGTTATCGAATTGAATTATTTCATAATGGAGCAGAAGCATTTGCTGCCATTCAACAAAACGATTTTAAAATGATCATTTCTGATTTGCGGATGCCCGGATTATCAGGTTTGGATTTGTTGAAAAAAGTGAAAAGTTTGCCGAAGGGTAAGAGTATTGAAGTTATAATTATGACTGGTTTTGGAGATATGGAATCTTCGATAGAAGCTTTGCGAGGCGGTGCGTATGATTATTTGCTGAAACCTGTTAATGTAGAGGAGTTGGCAATTTTAATTGAAAGAGTGGCCGAAAATATTCTTTTAAAAGAGGAAAACAGAGATTTGAAGGAGACTTATCGCAGAGAAATTTCTTTGGTGAAAAGTGAGGAGGCCGAGCGAATTAATTATTACGAAACTACCATCAGGGAAATTACCAGCGTTGGAAAAATTGGAGTTTTTTCAGATTCTATGAGAAGTGTAGTGCGAATGGCAGAACAGTTTCATGGCGATCGGTCGGTTCCGGTTTTAATCGAAGGAGAAACAGGTACAGGTAAAGAAGTGGTGGCTCGCCTGGTTCATTACGGAAAAGACAATAGTATTCTCCAGCCCTTTATTTCTATCAACTGTTCGGCTATTTCACCAAGCTTATTCGAAAGCGAACTTTTTGGTTACGAGTCAGGGGCATTTACTGGTGCCAGAAAGGAAGGGAAAGTCGGTAAGCTGGAATTAGCGCAAGGCGGAACCCTATTCTTGGATGAAATAGGAGAAATGCCATTGGATATGCAACCTAAATTGTTGCGGGTTTTACAGCAGAAAGAGATGTATCGAGTAGGAGGAAATAAACCAATTGAACTAGATGTACGTGTAATCTTTGCTACCAATCGTAATTTAAAACAGATGGTGGAGGAGAAGAGCTTTCGAAGCGATTTATATTATCGCTTAAATACCGGCAGAATTTATATTCCATCCTTACGCGAGAGAAAAGAGGCAATACTTTCCTTTTCTCAAATATTTTTGGATCAGTATGCAAAAAAAAGAGGGCGTAAATTCCGTTTTATCAGTAAGGAAGCGAAGTTATTACTTCAGGATTATGCTTGGCCTGGGAATATCAGGGAACTAAAAAATACCATTGAGCGTGCTACTTTGCTGTATAACGATCTGGAATTAAAAGCAGAGCATATAAGGTTTTTACAATCTGATGATGAAAATGAGAATACTGGTGATCAGCCATTAATACCAGGAAGAATCATACTGCCTGATGAAGCCTTGCATATAGAACAGTTAGAACTGGAAATTGTAAGAAAAGCCTTGAAAAAGTTTGATAATAATAAATCGAGAACTGCTGAATATCTTGGTATATCCCGAAGTGCTTTGCGCAGTAGAATGAAGAAATTGTGATCTCTCAGCAAAGCTTATTTAACTCTTATTAAACTGTCGAAGTTTTCCCCAATTGGGTAATTTTTTCACACTCCTAAACCTGCCTGTTTTAGTACTATTTGGAACAATTGTGCAATCTGGAAACACAAATCTTTGATAGCGTGCAAAATGGAACAAATCTCAGTGGATTTCAATGGTGTATCTGTTTGTGGTAATGGCCTGAAAATTAATAATGTGTGAAAATATTTTGCCTGCCATTAGAAAATGGGGATTTTGGCATTCCTTTTGTTTTAATGATTGAAGTTATTCATTTAATCTAAAGGGTATGGAAGTTAAGACTTATACACAAGACAGGAAATTATTCTCCATTGGGAAAATGAGCGGCCTTTTGGATTCATTTTTAAAGAATTCAAATAGCCTAGGAAACGATTCTCTTAAAGTTGACCTAAATTTATTTTTAGAAGCAGCAAGCAAACAAAATGTACAGTTTGAATTTATTAGACTTAATAGCTTTGAACTGGATAAAAAATCCCATGATATTAGCAATGCGCAAAATGCTTTAATTGAAGCAGAATATGCCATTGCAAATTCCGGACTAGTTGTTTTGGATACTTCAGATGCAGATATCTTGTTATCTGTTTTTCTTGCTGAAACATTGCATATTATTGTTCCTGCAAGTAAAGTTTTACCTTCTAATGAAGATTTGGAATTGGTAAAAGGAAAAGTAGCGGTGGAATTAGGCAGAGGTATCGCAAGTATTCATGTTCGGGAAACAAATTCGCAAATGGACTTTTCTTCTAAAATACTAAGAACGATGATTTATGTGATTGAAGATTTGTAAAATACGATCTGATATTAGAATGATAATAGGCTAAGACCTCCTTTTCGGGAGGTTTTTTGTGTTTAAATCAGAATATAGTCACATCCTACGGATTTAATCTTCTGCTTTTGCTAAGTCTAAAATGGAAAGCCAAATGGTAGGAATCCATGCCAATAATTTAATTTATAGCGGAAGTTCTCTGAGTTAGAAAATACTAATAAAAATGATCAGACACAGTTCTATGAATATACCCTGCGTTGCATCTTTTCAAGCCTCGCTGCGGCATAATCATACTGTTCTGCATATTTTTTTTGTGTGCTGCGGCCAAATTACCCGTCCTGCGGCAGTTTTTTGCAATTCTGCGCCATTTTGTATAGTCCTGCGGCTGTTTTCCACAATTCTGCGGACTTTTATGGCTTCCTGCGCCTAAATATGGCTTCCTGCGGCCAAATTACCCTTCCTGCGCCATTTTCACCCGTCCTGCGGGTTTTTGCCTAGCCTGCGCGGGGGTTTCAGAGCTTTTCTATAGGTTTCTTAATTTTCATTGTGGGTGAAAATAAGCCGATGGATAGAATCGAAATTTTAATCTCTTCGTGGCAAATGACAATCTACATAGGTTTGCCTTCTATCATTTTATTGTTTTTATCAGCATAGGTGCTTTATCTAATCCCACCAATTGTGCTTCTACTATTTGTTTGAATTTCCCTGTGCGAAAACAGCCAAATGTTCAAAACGGAACGCTACTAAAGGCTATAATGTTCAGAATGGAACACTGTCGAAAACGTTATAGATTCGATTTTACGAAAACCTTTTCGAAGTCTAAATACAAGCTAATCAGCGATAAATAAATTGAATGATTCTAAATAATAATGCTTTTGAATTTCTGGCATTTCTATTGGTTAAGGCTGTTCCGGAAAAACTAAATAATATTCAATTTTCAAATAACCCACCCATGATATTACTAGATCATTTTTTACAAAAATCGGCCTTAGTAGGTAACGAGAACCGCTTGATGAAGGCATCGGAGTTTAAGCAAGAGTTAGCTAAGAAAAACTTTGAATATATCCATACTCCCAGTTTTGAACTGATAAAAGATATAAGAGTTGGAGAAGGTGGTATATCTAGTGCTTTGGTCGAGGCCGATTTTGCTATTGGTGAAACCGGAACTGTTGTTCTTGATAGTAGTAATGAAAATAAGCGATTGGCAACCTGTTTGGCCGAAAAGCTTTATGTGATTGTTCCGCTCAGTAAATTGGTTGATAGTTTACATGATGTAGCCGGCTTTTTAGAAATGAAAACATCTGGGATGGGAGGATATGTGGCTTTTATTACCGGATCGAGCCGCACCGCTGATATTGAAAGAGTACTTACTGTTGGAGTGCACGGTCCCAAAGAGATGATACTATATATTCTAACCGATTTATAAGAAAACCATGGAAATACATACCAAAATAAACGAAAAATTGCAGGATAAGGTATTGCACGAAAACCTTAGGAATTTTGCAATTGCATACAAAGTCTCTAAACAGAATGCTTATCAGGGACTCGATTTTGAAGCATTAAGAACAAAAGTGCACGATTTAAAAGATCGTGATCTGAATAAAGTAATGCAACAATTTAATCAGTTTAGAGAAAATGTGGAAAGACATGGCTGTAAGGTATATCAGGCAAAAACAGGAGAGGATGCTTGCCGGTATATTGCCGATGTGATGAAAAATCACAATTCTAAGTTTATGGTGAAGAGTAAATCCATGACTTCGGAAGAAATTCGTTTGAACGATTATTTGGAAAAAGAAGGTTTACATCCCATCGAGACCGATTTGGGCGAGTGGATATTACAGATTGCTAAGGAACATCCTTCTCATATGGTGATGCCTGCCATTCATAAAACTCGTCAACAGGTAGCAAAAATATTCTCTGATTACACAGGAGAAGATGTCGATCCAGAGGATATTAAAGCTATGGTCGAAATTGCACGCAGATTTCTTCGGGAGGAATATTTTAAAGCAGGAGTGGGGATGACTGGTGCAAATGTGGCTGTTGTAAGCACGGGAACCATTGGTTTGGTAACCAACGAGGGGAATGCTCGATTGACTTCTACCGTACCTCCGGTTCATATTGTTTTAGTTGGTTACGAAAAGCTCTGCGACAATTTTGAACAAGCTTTGGATATTGTTCGTGTACTGCCAAAGAGCGCAACCGGACAAATCATAACGTCCTACACAACATGGATTAAAGGAAGAAACCCATCGTTTAAAAGTGAAGATGGTGTTAAGGAAACGCATTATGTGTTTTTGGATAACGGACGCCTGGCATTCTTGGAGCATCCTAAGTTTAAGGAGGCTTTAAAATGTATTCGTTGTGGTAGTTGTGCAAATATTTGTCCTGCTTACGAAATGGTTGGCGGACATGTTTATGGCGATAGATATATTGGTTCGATAGGTTTGATATTAACAGCCTTGTACCAGGGCGACGAGGCAGCAAAGGATATTCTGAAAATGTGTATTGGCTGCCGTGCCTGTTCTTTTAACTGCCCTTCCGGCATTGATCTTCAGAGTCTGATTTCGGAACTGAAATTAGTGGTAGGAAAAAAATATGGAATCAATCCAATAAAAAAGAAAGTGTTTAAAAATGTGGTGGCAAAACCTAATACCATGAAATCGTTGCTTCATATTGGAGCAAACTTTCAATTCCCACTCACTAAAATCAATAAATTAAACAACGAGAAGATTATAGGTAAAGTTCCAATGTTACCAAAGGAAATGGATTTTAGAAAATTTCCTGCACTGGCATCAAAAACCTTTACCAAACGTTTTTATAAAGAAGGATACGACCAGTTTTTTGCATCCCGAAAGGTGTTCTTTTATCCCGGATGTGCCGTTGAATATTTCTATCCTGAAATGGGATTGGCTATGGTTGAACTTCTGCAGAAAAGTGGTGTTCAGGTTGATATTCCATCTAAGGCAACTTGTTGTGGTATTCCTGCTATTGCATCCGGCGACCCGGAGAATGCAAAGAAAATGATATTTAATACGCTTGATTGCCTTAATAATAAGGAGGATTATGAAGCGTTGTTGGTGCTTTGTCCAACCTGTGGAGGTGCAATCAAACATGAATTTTTAGATTTTAGCAAGGAGGATCCTACCCGATATAAAAAAGCTTCTCAACTAGGAACTAAGGTGAGTGCCTTTGGTAAATTTTTAGAAGAAAATAAGATAAAATTCCGGGTAAAAGGCAATCAGAAGATTACCTACCATACGCCTTGTCATGATTCCCGCTCACTGGCATATTCTGCCGAAAACTTTCTTGCATCGGTGCTTGGTAAACAGTTTGTTCCCCTTATTGATAGTAATGTTTGTTGTGGATTTGGAGGTACTTATTCGCTTGATTTTGCAAGTATTTCCAACGGTATTTTGGATAAAAAAATAGAGAATATAGAAGCAACTAATGCTAACATTCTGGTTACCGATTGTCCCGGATGTGTAATGCAAATTAATGGCGGATTAATGCATAAAAACATAGCTGTTAAAGTGCTTCATCTTACCGAATTTATTGAGAATTATCTGGAAGTTATTGATTAACTAAAATTCACTGTAATGCAACAAAGCAAGCACAATATTTATGCGAATAAAAGACTGGAAAATCTGAGATTGAAATTGCTTGCATTGGATGTATTGATGCATGCAAATGCAACAAGTGGAAATATTGAGGAGTTAGCTCCATTCAAATTTAAAAACGATAGTAGATCTAACCCATTTACTAAAAACAATAACACATTTAGTAACTAAACCTAAACTATTTTTTTATGAATGCATTATTAGCTTTTTCACCTATTTTATTAACCATTGTTTTAATGGTTGGCTTTAATTGGGGGGCAAAAAAGGCTTTGCCCTTGTCCCTTCTATTGGCTGTTGTTATTGCTGCTGGGGTATGGAAGATAGACTTCCAGCATATTTTAGGATATTCAGTTTTCGGATTTATGAAAGCATTGGATATATTGATTATTATTTTTGGAGCTATCCTTATTCTGAATACTATGAAGTTGTCGGGAGCAATGACAACCATTAATAATGGATTTAATGGAATCACCAATGATCGGCGAATTCAGGCAATTATCATTGGATTTATGTTTGGTGCTTTTATCGAAGGTGCCGCTGGATTTGGTACTCCTGCTGCTTTGGCTGGTCCCTTATTAGTGGGATTGGGTTTTCCTCCTTTGGCTGCGGCAATGGTAGCTTTAATTTATAACTCTGTTCCGGTTCCATTTGGTGCTGTAGGAACTCCCATTAGTGGGGGAGCAATGGTTACCCTGGAGCAAAATCTGAATCATATTGGTGCAAACCCTGAAGTTTTTAAAATGGCTCTTACCAAATGGATTGCTATTCCCAATGCTCTGATCGGAATTTTTATACCATTATTGGGAATCATTATAATGACTCGTTTTTTTGGGAAAGAAAAATCCTTTAAACCTGCTTTAGCAGCTGCTCCTTTCGCCATTTTTGCAGGTTTGGCATTCTCTATACCTTACGTACTTATTGCCTCTATTTTAGGACCAGATCTTCCTTCTTTATTAGGAGCATTTATTGGTCTTGGTATTGTAATATTTGCTGCTAAAAAGGGTTTCCTTATGCCTAAAACAACATGGGATTTCCCTCCAAAATCGGAATGGGCAGACAATTGGAAATCCAACGACAATGGTGGAGATACCGGAGAGGCAAAAATGGGATTGGTGAAAGCCTGGATGCCATATGTACTAATTGCTATTATCTTGGTTGTAACTCGTATTCCTTCTTTGGGATTAAAAGGATGGTTGGCTGCACAAACACTTACCATTTCAGATGTTTTGGGAATTGATGGATTAACGTACGTGTTGAAATGGGCTTATCTACCAGGAACCATTCCATTTATTTTGGTTGCTTTAATTACCAACTTAATGCATAAGATGAGTGGGAAACAGGTAATAGCATCATGGAAAACTACTTTTAAGCAGATCGATGGTGCTGCAATTGCACTGTTTGCAGGTGTGGCCATGGTGCAGTTGATGTTAAAATCAGGAACCAATGGAGCCGGATTAGATAGTATGTTGACTACCATGGCAAAATCGGTTGCGGATCTTTCGGGGAATGCTTATCCCTTAATATCTCCAATTGTGGGTGTGTTGGGATCATTTATGTCGGGATCGGCTACTGTTTCCAACTTATTATTTGCTTCTCTGCAATTCGAAACATCTACTATTCTTGGAATACCACAGGTGTTAATTGTTTCAGCACAGACTATCGGTGCTGCTCTCGGAAATATGATTTGTGTGAATAATGTAGTTGCTGTTTGCGCAACGGTTGGTTGTATTGGTGCAGAGGGTACTATTATCAGACGAAATTCAATACCTGCATTTGTTTATTACTTACTAGTTGTAATTATTTTAATGGTGCTGATTTCCACAGGATTTAATCCATTGCCTCTATAAAAAAATTTAAGGAAGTCTGAATTTTCATTAATATGAATATTTGGGTCTTCTTGAAACTATAAAAAATGTACATTTGTCATACAAGTTACCAATTAAGGGGTGGTTATTGTTTTTTCTGAAATATTTGAACTTGTAATGATATTTAAAAGGTAAAGATATGTTTATGTTGAAAGAGAATTATAAGAAGTTTTACGATGAGATAAAGATTACTATCGAAACTTCTCGTTTATATACTGATGAAATCAGAAATTTAGCTTATGGTACCGATGCTGGTTTTTATCGCTTAATTCCTCAGATTATTATTCGTGCAAAGAATGAAAAAGAAGTTCAAAAAGCAATATTATTAGCGAATAAGTACAACTTACCGGTTACTTTTCGGGCTGCTGGTACTAGTCTCGCAGGTCAGGCAATTACAGATTCTATATTAATTGTGGCAGGAAAACATTGGGAAGATTTTGATGTTTTAAAGAAGGGAGAAGAAATTCGTATGCAATCGGGTTTGGTAGGTGCTCGTATTAATGAAATATTAGCTCCTTACGGAAGAAAATTAGGTCCGGATCCTGCATCAATTAATTCTGCTATGATCGGAGGAATTGTGATGAATAATGCTTCTGGCATGAATTGTGGTACTCATGAAAATTCTTATAAAACCATTCAGTCAGCTCGTTTAATTTTTGTTGATGGTACTATTTTAGATACCAGTGATGAGCAGAGTAAAAAGGATTTTTTGAAGTTACATAGCGATTTTATCCGGAAGATTGAAGAAATACGCGATACGGTTCGGGCTAATAAGAAATTGGCAGACCGTATTCAATATAAGTATAGCATTAAGAATACCACCGGGCTTAGCATTAATCCTTTTATTGATTATGAAGATCCTTTTCAGATTATCGTGAATTTGATGGTAGGATCGGAAGGAACTTTGGCTTTTATGTCGGAGCTTACCATGAAGACTGTGGTAAATCCTAAATTTAAAGCCAGTGCTATGATTTATTTTCATGATATTGTTACTGCGTGTAAATCGGTTGTGAGCATGAAGCCTGGTCCGGTTCATGGAGCAGAAATGCTCGATCGGGTAGCATTACGTTCTGTGGAAAATGCCGATGGGATTCCTTTCTTTATTAAGGATTTTTCGGATGGTGTTACTGCTGTTTTAGTGGAGACATTAGCCAATAGTAAAAAAGGATTGGATAATAATATCAAAGAAATTAAATCTCTGTTAAAGGCATACAAAACGGTTCGTCCAATTGAATTTACCGATAAGGTGGAGGAATATTCAAAATTATGGGATATTCGAAAAGGCGTGTTTCCTGCTGTTGGAGGTTTGCGGGAAAAAGGAACTACATGCATTATTGAGGATGTGGCTTTCCATATTGAAGATTTGCCTGAAGCTACAGCTGATTTACAAGAGCTTATAGCTAAATATGGATACAAGGATGGCGTAATATATGGTCATGCATTGGAAGGTAATTTTCATTTCATTTTTAATCAGAATTTTAATGAGCCTGAAGAGATAGAGCAGTATAAAAACTTTATGCACGAGGTGGATTCTCTGGTGGTTGATAAGTACGATGGATCTTTAAAAGCAGAGCATGGAACCGGACGAAATATGGCTCCTTTTGTGAAGCATGAGTGGGGCGAAGAGGCTTATCAGTTAATGAAGGATGTAAAGCAATTGTTCGATCCCAAAAATTTATTGAATCCGGGAGTTATCATTAATGATGATCCGGAATGCTACATTAAATCTTTTAAAACACTTGCCCCGGTTCATGATTTGGTGGATACCTGTATTGAATGTGGATTTTGTGAAGTGAATTGTTTAACGGCTGGTTTTTCTCTTTCTGCTCGTCAGCGTACTGTTGTGCAACGTGAAATAAAACGTTTGGAGAATACAGGTGAAAATGCAAAACGTTTGAATGAGCTGAAGAAGGGCTTCGAGTATTTGGGAGAACAAACTTGTGCCGGCGATGGTTTGTGTGCAACATCTTGTCCTGTAGGTATTGATACTGGAAAATATATCAAATATTTGCGATCGTTGAATGTTGCTAAAGCTCGACCACAAAAACAAAGTCAATGGGTTGCAGATAATTTTCATAAACTAGCTCCTGTAATTCGTGGGGGATTAAAATTTGTTAATGGAGTTCACACCGTAATGGGATCAACATTGTTGGGTGCTGTTGCCGGAGGATTTCGAACTATAAGTGGTAATAAAATACCCCTTTGGACACCTGCAATGCCTAATGGAGCCAGTGCGCCAAAACCCAAACATATTAATCAGGAAAATCCATTAAAAGTAGTTTATTTCCCTTCGTGTATTGCACAGACTATGGGGCCTGCAAAAGGAGATCCCTACAAGGAGCCATTGCATAAAGTTACGCAGGAGTTATTGGAGAAAGCTGGTTATGAGGTCATTTTTCCCGAGAAAATGAATTCGTTGTGTTGTGGTACTCCATGGGAAAGTAAAGGATTTATTAAGCAAGCAGATCAAAAATCCTCGGAATTGGAAGATGCTCTTTATAAAGCATCTAATGGTGGAGAGTATCCTGTATTGTGTGATACCTCTCCATGTTTGTATCGTATGCGTCGTGTGATGGACGAAACACTTAAATTATATGAGCCAGTTGAATTTATTCATGAATTTTTGATGGATAAGCTTGAATTTCGAAGGGTTGATGAGGTTGTTGCTGTTCATTCAACTTGTACTACAACAAAAATGGGATTAACTCCTAAATTAAAAGCTGTTGCCGAAGCATGTGCAAAACATGTGGTTTTGCCGGATGAGGTTGGCTGTTGTGGATTTGCCGGAGACAGGGGATTTAATTATCCCGAGGTGAATAAATATGCGCTACGTAAATTGCGTCCTGTATTAGATAAATCAAAAGTGGTAGCTGGTTACTCGAACAGTAGAACTTGCGAAATAGGCTTGAGTAATAATGGAGGCGTTCCATATATGTCAATTATTTATTTGGTTGATCGTGTGACTGTGCCAAAAGCAGAAAAACAGTTGTTTCAAAAGAAAAAAGGAAAACGTGAAACTGTTGCTATTTAAACAGATTTGCGAAGATTAAAAATACATTTATTAATGATGCATACAGATTCACTTTTTAGCGAGGATCAATAAAAAGACTATGCTCTCGCCGGAAATAAAAAAGTTCTGTTTTATTCTAACCCCAATAAATTAAAATGAAGAAATTAGTTGTTATAATGCTTGGTTTGATTCCATTTATTAGTCAGGCGCAAAAAATAGAGGAGATTAAAGTAAAATTAAGTGGTTTTGTATCTGCAGAAGCAATTTTTGATTCCCGAAAGACCGTAAATGCCAGAGAAGGAGATGTAATTCTCTATCCTGCTCCAAAGACTTATGATGCAAATGGTTCTGATTTTAATGATCGATCCGAATTGTTTATGACTTCTATTCACTCTCGTTTAAGCTTTGGTTTAAGTGGATTTGAAGCTTTTGGTGCAAAGGGAACAGCAGTAATTCAGGGCGATTTTGTGGGAACAAATAATGAGAGAGCTGGTCAGTTTCGTTTGCGTCATGCCTTTGTTAAGCTAAACTGGGAAAAAGATGAGTTGTTGGTAGGTAAATATTGGCATCCAATGTTTGTAACCTCATGTTATCCTGATGTTTTGCATTGGGGTGGCGGTTTGCCATTTAATGTATTGGGAAGAGCACCACAATTTAGATATACCAGAAAATTGGGAACCAAAGGTTATGCTTTTATTTCTGCTTTATCTGAAATGGATTTTAAAAGTACAGGCCCCGATGGTGCGAATGTAAAATATGTACAGCAAGCTGGTATTCCGGAGTTTTCAGGTCAGGTTAAGTACGACTTGGCGAAAGGCTTTAGTTTGGGTGCTACTGCAGGATATAAGTTCCTAAAACCTATGGTAGTGAATTCTGTTGGTTTAAAAACGGATGAATTATTAAGCAGCTATCAAATGAATGCATGGATGACCTTAAAGACTTCTAAATTGGTATGGAATCTTCAGACTATCTATGGACAGAATATGTATAATTTTGTGATGCTAGGTGGTTATGGAGTGAAAAATGTGAAAGCGAATGGTGATTACGAATATACGAATATTAAAACCTCTTCCATCTGGTCCGATTTACGTACTACAACAGGAAGTGTACATTATGGTTTTTTTGCCGGATATACTAAAAATTTGGGTGCTGATGACGATTTAGCTACTAATACAGATGGTTTTGTAGGTCTGTATAGCCGAGGTTCAAATATTGATTATGCCTACCAGTTTGGCCCAAGAGTAGAGGTGTATTCGGGTAAACTAATGATAGGAACACAAGCCTTATATACCGCAGCAGCTTATGGAACAACACAAGTGAATGGAAAAGTTAGCAATGCAGAAGAAGTAGGTAGCGTAAGAGTTAGCATACATTTTAAATATAAATTTTAAAAGCTCGTTTTTCAATTTTTGTACGTTTAGTTAGTTTGTTCTATAAAGAACAACTTACTTTGTTTTTATTGGTCTTTACCCTTGGGTAGAGACCAATTTTTTTGTTTATGAAATAAATGTGCTACTTAGCAGGTTTACATTATTAGGTTCATATGTACACTATTGTGCTTTTATAATTCATTGTTTTATAATGATATTGAGATGTGTTAAAAAGAGTTAAATGATTATGTGTTTTGTAGATTTATTCTAAAAAGCTTGATTTTTTGATTTAAAACTGTTGTAAATTCAAAAAAAATTCTATCTTTAATGCGATTTCCTACCGAGAGGTAGTAATGAGTTAAAGGTTCAACCGAAAGGTTGGTTAGTAGGTTAATTAACCCTTTAGAATTGTTGCCCGTGATACCCCTATGTCACGGGCATTTTTCATTTGTAAGTTGGACTTTTTTTAAATTTAAAGTTTGCAAGCTTAAATAAAATGTTTGGATTATTTCTTTTGAGATGAAGGGGTAATACTAAAATTATAAACCAAAGGAACTACTTCGTTTGATATATGAAGTTAAATTTCATATTTTTTTCTTGTTTGGTAAAATATACCTCTTTCTTGCACAACCGATTCAATTTTCTTCTCTGCGTCTAAAACATCAAGATATTTATTGATTTCATTAACATGTAAGCCTAATATTTTTGTTAAGTCGTCAAGAGTGCAAGGTCTTCTCACTATAGTTTCCAGGATTACTGCTTCTGTATCTTTTCTGTATGCTGGTATATTTTTCCTTTCAGGTGCAGCCGAAATTATTTTAAGATTGTCTAAGTTCCAAAAATCAACCACTCGTTGCATTTCCTTTTTTGTAGCACCTCTTAAATTTGATAAAGTTCCAGGTCTGTCAAGTGTGTTCAATTGAACTGAATTCGGATTTATTCTCAGTATTGCTTTTTTAAGTTCGATTAATTCATTTTCATGATCATTATAACCAGGTAATAGGAAAATTTCAAGCCAAATTTCACCCTTAAACTCTTTTCTGAAATCAATTAATCCTTGAATATATTTGTCTATGGTTAATCCGTTTGATGGGCGATTTATTTTGTTGAAAACTTCTTTGCTTGCAGCATCCAAAGATGGAAGAACCACATTTGCATTTTTTATGGCATCTCTTACATTTTTGTCGAAAAATAATGTTCCATTCGTCAATACAGCAATGGGAAGATTGGGCTTGATTTGTTTTATGAATTGAAGAATTTCACCTATGTGAATATTTAATGTGGGTTCACCGGAGCCAGAAAAAGTAATATAATCAGGCTCTGGATTATTAGTAAAATAGTTCGTTAGTTCTTCTTTCACTTTATCAAGCTTGATGTATTCCTTTCTGTCGAGTGTGAGTTTTGTTGTTTTCCCCACTTCACAATAGACACAATCTAACGAACAAATTTTTTTGGGAACCAAATCAACTCCTAACGACATTCCTAAGCGTCTTGAGGGTACAGGACCAAATAGATATTTATACATTTTTGTTTATTAAGTTAATCGTATTTTTTTCTTAATTCCTCATTGCCTAATGTAGGCTTTATGATTTCTTGCCATTCTTCAGACTGCCACGTTTTTAACTTCTCATGGATAATGTTATATTTTTGAGGGATTGGGTGGGTTCCTATTATAACCGGTATATTATATTTATTTTCTATGAATTTTTTAAAATGTGACACATAAGGACAAGGAGGATATCCAACAACAAATCCAGTTGCAAAGTGAATGGCTTGTACTCCGTTTTTAATCATTTCTTCTGGTGTATATTCGATATTTCCGCCCGGACATCCACCACAACTTGTATATCCTACTATTTCTAAAGGTTCATCTTTTGAGTAAATATCAAAAGCACCGTCCCTGTTTTGGGACGCTCTAAAACATTTTCCGCCAGCACAATTCTTATACCGATCACAAATTATTATTCCAATTTTCATCTTTAGTTCATTTTTACATTTTCATTAATAAATTGTTCATTAATAGGATCATTAGTGGAATATTTTTTGAATTCTAAAATATGCTTTTTGAACTTATTTATCGTTAAAAAAAGTTATTATGTAAGTTTGCAATATCTATTTCTACTGACTTAAACAAGTCCGGAATATTTCATTTTCATTGTAGTGTGAAATTTAATTGTATCATTGGCTATTTTTATTTCTGTTCGGAATAAAGCCAATACTAATGAAAACTGTAATATTTATTGTCTTTTTTGATTCTGGTTGTGTTACATTGTACGTGTTTTATTGGTGAATTTAGTAAAAGTTTTTTTAGGAATATTAAAATCATAAATGAAGGTTATATGGCTGTAAATATATTAATATAAGGAGAGTGTTTGGTCTGTTGTGAAATGACGAACACGTTCTAAAGATTTAACTGACACCAAGGAAATTAAATTAGTATAATAGATGAAATACCGAAAGTGAAATGTTAGAGAAAAATGAAAATAACTAGTTGTGGACAGAGATAGGTATTGGTGAAGGATGCTCCGCCAGACCATTTATCTGGCGGTAGCCTTCTTTGGAATTTGTTCTTTTAATAATTTTCTTCTCTTACTTGCATGTAAGCTTTCGGATGTAAACAAGCAGGACAATTCTCTAATGCTTTTTCTGATTCATACACATATCCACAATTCAAACATTTCCACCAAACTTTTCCATCCTTCAAAAATACTTTGTCTTCTGAAATGTTTTGCAATAATTTTAAATATCTACGCTCATGTTCAGCTTCTACTTTTGCAATCATCCTAAAAGCGGCTGCAACCTCAAGGAATCCTTCTTCTTTTGCAACTTCTGCAAAATGAGGATACAGTTCAGTCCATTCCTCATTTTCACCTTCGGCAGCAGCTTTTAAGTTGTCTTTGGTGGTTCCAATAATTCCAGCAGGGTAATTAGCTGTAATTTCTGTCATTCCTCCTTCTAAGAATTTAAAGAAGCGTTTTGCATGTTCTTTTTCTTGATTCGAAGTTTCCATAAAAATAGCAGCAATTTGCTGGTAACCTTCTTTTTTCGCAATGCTTGCAAAGAATTCGTAACGGTTTCTTGCTTGTGATTCACCTGCAAAAGACTTTAACAGGTTTTGTTCTGTTTTTGTTCCTTTTAACGATTTTGCCATAATTATCTTTTATTTATTAAACAATAATGAAATCTTTTTTGTCTGCTCCACATATAGGGCATTTCCAATCTACGGGTAAATTAGCAAATTTTACCTCTTCTATATCTTCATCATAGATATGTCCGCATACTATACATTTATATATACCCGATTTTTTTGATTTGAGTTTAGTTCCTAGCTTTGATTTATCTATATAGGTAGGTGCATTTTTAGGAGCTGAAGCTTTATTTATCTGTCTGTAATGTAAGTAGGTTAATGGTGTTTTTGTATTATCAATAATTTGCGCATCAACCAGTTCTCCAATAAACATTAAATGGGTTCCTACATCAATAGTTTGCACAAGCTTACATTCAAAGAATGCAATGCTTTCATTTAAAATGATAGGAACTCCTGTATCGCCATATTTAATTTGTGTATCGACCATTTTGTCGAAATCTTTACCGCTTTTGTATCCAAATTTTCCGAAAATTTCGGTAGAAGCATTTTGTGCTAAAATGGAAACTGAAAATGCTTTATGCTTTTGAATAAATTCAGATGTAAAATTATTTTTATTACAACAAGTCGCAAATTTTGGTGGTTCTGATGTAATTTGAAATACCGTATTGGCTACATATCCGTTACCTTTGTTTTTATCTCCTGAGCTAACAATGTATAATCCGTATGATATTTTAAAAAGTGCTTCAAAATTAATCATGTCGTTTTTATTGTAAAATTATGAAATTATTATCAGCAATAACGTATTTTTTTAGCACTATTATTTATCGGTGAATTTTGTATGAGCTAGTATGGAAGGTTCTGCCATTTCGGCAGAATATTTATGTTTTTTTAACTCTTTAATTAGTTTGTGGAATTTATAAATCCATTGTACCAGGAATGCCAAATGCAGTGATTTTTTTCTGAAAGATTCCTGTTAGGATACGTCTACTATCTTCTCATTTTGAAATGAAAAAGGGCAACCCAATATTTGAATTACCCTTTTAGCGTTTATTATCAAGGTTTATTTTAAGCCTTATGTAAAGGATCTGCACCAATGGTACCGACTAAACTTTGCAGGTATTCATTTGATTTTACTTTTTCCAAATCTTTTTTAGCTTTCTGGTACTTTTCCTGCAGATGGAGATCCTGATTCCAGTCTGCATTCATCTTGTTTGACATGAAAGCTTCCATATACTTTATCTGCTTTTCGTAGAATTGAATATCGATTTGTTGTTTACGCATCAACCGCTCCTGATACCACTTGGAATCAATCACCATTTCCCGATCGAACAGTTTCCTTAATTCTGGATCGCTAATATCTTTTCCTTCGTACTCGCCATATGCCATGATGTTCAAAAGCACCTTTAAAGGTGGAATTGCCGCATCAATACTACCATCCTTAAAGTAATTGATTGCAACTTTCTTTTGAGCTTCGCAAATGTTTTTGATACCATCAACATAGGCTTCCATATCCTGAATTTCAGGTTTTAGCATTCTTTCGCTAAATACATTCTGTGGCTCATCAAAAATTCGGTTCATGTATCGGAAAAGAAATCCTTCGGTGATTCTATATCCTAAACGACTGGCAGTAATTTTTTCGCCTTCACATTCAAAATCATTTAATTTTTCAAGTGATCCTTCTGCAATTAATCGTTTTGGATCTCTATTTTCCTCTTTTAATCTACACCAAAGTTCTGGTATCAGTAAGGATATATCATGATCAAAACGATTCTCAGTACCCACATGACCTGCTGCAGATGAAAACCCCTGATATCCGGTAAGAATAAAGGATAATAAGGCATTATTTATATCTGTAGTAGGAGATAGCATGTTGAATGGCCCTTTTGTTAAGGCACCTTCAGAACCGGCTCCTGTAGTAGAAGGAGATTTTCCTGTTAGACTACAAATGAAATCCATGAACAACTCAGGCAATTCCTGATAGTGAATTGGATTGTACACACTCAATGCGCGTATGCCACTTTCTTTTTCTGGCGGGTTATTTCTACGACCGGGAAGTACGGCATTTACAGGATAATGAACCGCTTGATCTAAAGGGATTTTTCTAGCTAATCGAATTCCGATTTCGGCCAAACGATCGTCAACAGGATTTACCAAATCCGGACGTATCTGCAAGTATCTCGGATTTTTAGAAGGTTCACCATTTACAATTCTGGTGTGCGATGGAGAAATAAAATAATTGGTTTTTTTACTACCGACTCCTTCCTTAATTAGATTTTGAATAGGTTTGGTGTACATATCGAAACCAATGGCATCTGCAATTAATTCTTCTCCATCTTCGCGGCTAAGTGGTTCGTAATTAGAAGTGAAATTATCTCTCATTGATAGATCTGCCTCTGCTTCCTTATCGTATCCTCTATTAACGGCCTCATCCGGACGTTGGAAGAAACGTTCTTCGCAGTTTGCAGTAATCTTAACACTTTTATTGTTGTAAGATGCATTCAAATATTGTAAGCGATTGCTAGGCATCACTACCGAAGCAGTAATATCGTCTTCCATTTGAATCTTGGCGGCCGCGATAAAATCCTGGCGAAGTTTATGCAAATACCAGGAATTATCGTTGGCAAAACCGACTCTTAAATAACTAGCTACAATTTTTCGATTATTGAAAAGTAATTCATGTCCCTTTCTTCCGTTTATCACGTCTACTGAAAAATTGTCTTTCCAATTACTATCTGTTCTCTCTGGTCTGTAAAACCTTTTCACATAAAGTACCAATGCCTTCACATGATCAGGTATTGAGTTAAGATAATTGTTGTATTCTTTGGTGTAATATTGAGATGGAGTTAATAGTTTTACCACTGATCCTAGCGAACGATCCGAGCTTAGTAAGGCTCTTGATGGACTTTTTCGGTTTGGATGATCTTTCCAACGCAAAGTATAGTCATGATTAATTACCTGATCAGCCAAATCAAAATCCTTCTCCATATCCTGCACGTAAAACGAGCTATAAATAATAGCATTTAGTAGTGATTTTGAGATTTCGGATTTACCACCACCAGAAACAGTGCATGGCTTATGACAAAATGTTCCTTCGGCAAATGTGCTAACTAAACGCCACGATGGTGCACTTGGATGTTTTTCCATATGCAATTTATAACCAGAAGGATGCACATAAAAGTGATCTGGCAATAATCGAATGCTTTGTTGCTTTCCATCTCTAATCCAGTTTATTTTGCTTTGATATAGATCAATATTTGCATTTTCATCAATATAGTAAATGTTGGAATTTACCTTATCTACAGCATATCCTTCAGGATAAACCTCAATAGTATTGCCAAATTGCTTGACTAATTCGTCAAAATGGTATTCTTTTTTCAACACATTTTTTGTGAAAAGAGCACCGTTAAAACTATCTCCTAAATTCTT
This sequence comes from Ancylomarina longa, assembly GCF_003996985.1. Lineage (GTDB taxonomy): Bacteria > Bacteroidota > Bacteroidia > Bacteroidales > Marinifilaceae > Ancylomarina_A > Ancylomarina_A longa. The sequence goes on along the minus strand of NZ_RJJX01000002.1, from coordinate 15,175 downwards.
GCGAGGAAATGCGATTGCTCCACCGGCATGCTCTTCTTCTGAGAGACCATATAAATTTGCAGAATAACTAATCTGAGTTTTTATTTCTTTCTTAGAATATCCGAAATAATTATCTGCAATTAAGGTGATTACCACTCCTTTTTCGCTTCTACAGGTAAGTTTAAAAGGCTGACCATCGTTATAAAGCTCATTCTCATTTTTCCAACATACACCGTCTGTTTTTTGACGATCGGTAGCTTCATCGTATCGAGGTAATCCTAATTCTTTTTTAGTGAGTTTTAACAATTGAGGTGCTAAAACAATACAACCGGTATGGCCGGTCCAATGCTCCAAATCTAAACCAGCATCATTGGCAGGGATGTTAGGGTCTCCTGCATTTCCAAATATAGACTCTACAAAATCAAGATTACTTACTAGACTACCCGGTGCAAAGAAGCGAACTTCCATTGTCTTCTCGCTGATAATTCCTTTTACTTCCGGGCAAACAATTGGTCTCATCAATAGGGAAACCATAATCTGCGCTTTGTTTTGCTGATTTGCAGTAAATGGCAATTCTTGAATTTCATTAGAAGGAGAAAATGCTGCTTCTAAGAATTTAGCGAATGCTTTTTTGGGTACCTCTATTTTGTCTAATGGAACTGGCAAACTGCCATCCACAATATGAAAAGAGCCTTTTGTAGTTCTTCTGTCGTGCTTTGGATTGTGTAGAACGCCTTGCTTTATTCTATACGAACTAAGATTTTCTGTAATGTGTTCGTCTTTATTAGGAGGTAAACTAAGTTCTCTGGCAATTCCTGCTTGATCAAGGATGAATGTAGAAGTTGGAATTTGAATTACTTTTTCACCAGTATCTTTTAAATAGTCATCAATGAAATTTTGAATACGAAGATCAGCAGGACATAGATGATCTGCTAACAACCTTGATTTAGCTCTATAATTTTTTATCAAACTATCGGTTAGCTGGATAAATTTATTGTCGGATAAGTGCTTCTTTTCCTTCAAGGATACATCCTCGTAAATAGGTTGCCCCATCGCTGCCAATTGCAGATTAATGTAACGAATCAAATCTTTGCGATTGTCTTTTTTCTGCTTCTGTGCCTTCTTGATTTTACCTGCTTTATTTTGCATATATCTCCAATTTATTTTAACTGAGGGAATGACGGTATCAAATTTACTTTAAATTTTTGCTGTTCAAAAATTCCTGTACAGCCTATTGTTGCTAAAATCCCTGCCATTTAACCATACAAACTTTAGTGCTTGAAAAGATGGTGAATCGAAAACGATTTAAGTATGAGAAATGATCGTTTATGCAGAATAATTATAAATTACAGATTTTAATCAAGAATATTAAATAACAAATACTTTTAATGTAGGAAAGGTGGTTTTAGTCCTTCTTGATTTAGAATTAATGAGTTTGTATTTCGCTATTTTTTAGAATTACCTTATTTCTAAAATTGAATTCGAGGAGAATGTGTATTTTCGCTACCATAAATATTTTTTAAAGGAAAGATTAGAATGCGAACGATTTATACTATTGGAGATTGTGTTTTAGATGTGTTTTTTGAGCAGGGTAAACCTTTCGAATCAAAACCTGGTGGTTCGTTTCTAAATGCATCTGTTTCTCTTGCAAGATTGGGCGCGCAAGTTTGCTTATTGAGCGAGTTGGGGACTGATAAAGTAGGGGAAAGCATCCTGCAATTCTTAATGAAGAACAAGGTTAATACGAAATATATCTCCCGCTTTTCGGATACGAATTCTAATTTAGCATTGGCATTTTTGGATGATAGTAGAAATGCTGATTATTCTTTTTACAAGACAAGAATAGGTTTAGATTCTATTATACAATTTCCCACTGAAGTGAAACCGAATGATATTATACTTTTTGGATCATTTCTGGCAATTAAAAAAGAATTTAGGAGTTCTCTGATTGCCTTTTTAAAATATTGTCGAAAACAGGATGCAATATTAATTTACGATCCCAATTTTAGATCACAGCATTTGCGTTTATTGAAAGAGGTATTGCCATACATTAAGGAAAACATGGCATTAGCAGATATTGTAAAAGCTTCTAATGAAGATTTTCAACTCATTTGTGGAGCAAAATCTGCGAGCAACGCCCATATTTGGATGGAGAATTTCTCAGATGCAATGTTGGTTTATACTGCGAATAAAAATGCGATTTCAGTTTGCAATCCTAATGAAATAAAAGTGGAAGTTCCGCAAATTACTCCTTTAAGTACAGTTGGTGCAGGTGATACATGTAATGCAGCAATAGCCTACTTCTTGATAAAAAACAGAATTGATTTGAACGAAATAAAAAATCTCAATTACAAGGAGATACAGGAGATGGTTCAAACAGCGATTACATTTTCCCAAAAAGTATGTATGAGTTTTGATAATTTTCTGGAAGAAGATTTTGCCAGAAATTTTCGTTTATAAAAAACACCCTTCCTGCGAAGAGTGTTTTTACTACATACAATTACTGAAAAATAAAATTCGCAGGACTTGCGAATCGACTTTTCACCTCTTAATTCTGATTTATGCGAAAAGGTGACCCTCGTATGTAAGAAATTTTTTAATTTTAGTATTAATATAACCTTTATGCAGATGAATCAATTATTTTATGGGGCAAGACACCTCAATTTCCATTGATTCTGACCGATAGTATATTCGATTCTATCATTTAATCTGTTTTCGCGACCTTGCCAAAATTCAAAAAGATCTGGTATTAATCTATATCCACCCCAAAAATCCGGACGCTTAAATTCATCGCCATTTTTGACTTTGAATTGATCTATTTTTTTAATTATACTTTTACGATCAGTAATTTCTTGACTTTGTGGGGATACTGCGGCGGCTATTCTACTGCCTATAGGCCGCTGATAAAAGTAGGCATCAGATAAATCAGATTCTAATTTTGCAATTTTTCCTTCAATTCGTATTTGTCTTTCCATTTCTGGCCAAAAAAATACAAGGGCACCGTAGGGATTGATTAAAAGTTCGTTTCCTTTCTTACTTTCGTAGTTAGTGAAAAAACAGAAACCATCCTCGTTAAAATCTTTTAGTAGAAGTATGCGCGCTGATGGCCTTCCATTGCTATTAGCAGTAGCTAAAGTCATTGCATTGACATCTGGAATATTTTCGTTTAAGGCTGCTTTAAACCAGATTTGGAATTGAATGAATGGATCGGGAGAAACATTAGATTTGCTTAATTCTTTGTTTCCGTATTCGTGTCGAATTCTGTTTAAATCATCTTTCATTATAATTATTTTGAATAAGGTGAGCGATTTAAATGCTTGGATCTTTCAAAATATTGGGTGCGATACTTAATCCAGTATAGTTAATATAGTAATGCCCATTTTTTTGCGGGAATTGCATTTCCTCTTTGTCTTCTGTATCTGCATTGGCAACACCAATATGAGCAAATAGAATTTTTGCCTTATGCTTGTCGGCGTGTTTTATTATCTCTTCCGCAGCGATGGGAGTTAGGGAGCCGACATCAGGGTAGGTGCTAGTTTTTACAACTATAAAATGTAACGTTCCATCTTTTTTGGCTAGAATTTGCGGGTTTTTTTCAAATTCCAAATTGACTGAAAGAATTTCAAATTCTTCCTTAATATGCTTATATACCCACTTGATTCCTAATTCGTGAAGTTCCTTTCCACTAAGTCTGTTCCTATTCATATTTGGATTTGTTCTATATCAGATGCGAAGATCTTTTATAATTAGAACAAATCCAAATAGAATTACCGTCTTTTATTATGCTGATCAAGGATAAAGATAAGCATGGCAATCAACACAGGAATAATCTTTCCACTGAGTTCCAATATCTACTGGATGTTTAAACTCAAGGCTTTTACCGGTAACTGCATATTGAAGAGAGTCTGTTCTTCCTTCCATAACAATAGAGTGACAAAGATTACAATCCTTGGAAATTACTCTTCCGTCACTTGTAGTATGGTTATCATCATGACAACGGAAACATCCTTGAGATTCCTTGTGTCCCTGATGATTTGGATAAGCATCCCAACGTGCATTCATCTTAGGAAATGTATTCTCGTGGTAGGCGAGCTTTATTCCTTCAATCGATTTTGCAATTTCCTTGTCAAAGCTCGTCAATACCTCTGGATGGTTTTCCTGATAAAAATCGGTTACTTTTTTCTGGATAAAATAATCAGCACTATCATTGGTGCTATATACATCCTTTAAGGCTTCCATTGATGCAAGCTTTATGTATGGAATTTTAACATCAACACTTTCATTAGAAATAGCATCATCAATATATTTTGGTGGAGACAGATATCTGTGTGAAGGTCGGTTATGACAATCCATACAGTCCATGGTGTGGGTTTTGCTATCTGCGAAAAATGCCGAATCAGGTGGCATCATTTGATCTTCAAATACGTGCTCTTCACCAGTTTTAATATTTGTGTATTTAACCCATTGGATAAACTCATTTTTATCATCAGTAGATTTAAATTCTACTTTTACATTTGGATTAATATGCCAGTGAATACCTTCTGTATAATGTTTGGATTCATGATCAGAACCTATGTTCATTACTTGTTTTATCTGCCATTCTGTATTTTTTTCATCCGTAAGATAGTGTCGGCGGGTATGCATACGTTTAGGATAGAATTTTTGAGGCCAATGACATTCTTCACAAGTTTCTCTTGCTGGTCGTAAATTTGCTACTGGGGTAGGAATTGGTTTAGGATAATTGTTGGTAGTAACTGCATAAACCTGATAAAGTCCACTTAATTTTGAACGCATATACCAGTCTGCTCCTTCGCCCACATGACATTCTACACAAGCAACTTTCGCATGTGCCGAATTTTGATAAGTAACATACTCCGGCTCCATTACATTATGGCATAATGTTCCACAAAACGGAACAGACTCGCTATATCTGAATGCCTCGTAAGAACCTATAGATGTGAAAAATAAAAAGAGGAAACTTACCACCACAAAAAGGGTAAATGCATTCCTGTGATGCTGATCGTTAAGATCGACCTTAGGCCATTTCTTACCCTCGATAAGGAATATCTGTTTATTTTTATTTCGAATTTGGATGAGCATTCCGATAGGAATTAATATCATTCCAAGCACCAATAAACTTGGTAAAACAATGTAAGTGATTAATCCCATATAGGAACTTCCTTGATTAAATATCACAGATATTACAAAGAAGAACACAATCAGGAAGAAAGTAAGGACTGCAATACTTGCTCCCAAAATGGAAGTCCAATTGTAAAATGATTTTGGCAATTTCATATAAATAGATTTTGGTTTTGCCGAAATTTAGATAAAAGATTGAAACAAGATCTTTTATCTTTCTTGTTTAAAAGCTTTCTTAGTTGTGTAAGTTGTATTTACATTTATAAATTAAAAATCAGGATGATTATGTAAGTATCAAAAAAAGAGACGTTAACAAAGATTAGGCTTGATTAAAAAGAAAATTATTTCCAAAAAATATCGATAATTATCGATATTTTTTCGATGAATTCGCATATGATAAAATCTAACGAATAATATTTGAAATTAATATCCCAAATCATCATAAAGCTTTCCTTTCTTGACCTTATGTGATAGAAGTATTACATTGTATAAATAAGATTACTCATTCAATTAATTGCTAAAATTTACTCTATGCTTAATATCGCTTTATTCGGACCTCCTGGTGCAGGAAAGGGAACGCAATCCGAATTTTTAGTTAAAAAATATAATTTGTTTTATATATCTACAGGAGATCTCCTGAGAAAGGAAATAGCCGCAAAAAGTAAATTGGGATTGGAAGCCAAAGAGATTATTGCCTCGGGGGGATTGGTGTCCGATGAAATTATCGTTCAAATTATTGAAAAAACGATTACTGAAAACCCGAATGCAAATGGTTTTCTATTTGATGGATTTCCAAGAACATATATTCAAATTTATATTCTGGAAGGTCTAATGATCAAGTTAAATACCTCCTTAAATTGTTTGATTGGTTTGGAGGTAGAGGAGCAAATTTCAGTTGCACGATTATTGAATCGAGGAAAAACATCAGAAAGATTAGATGATAATGAGATGGTAATTCGAAACCGCTTACGGGAATATCATGATAAAACCTTACCAGTTCTCCAATTTTACAAAGACAAAGGAATCTATTTTGATGTGAAAGGGAATCAATCCATTGATATGGTGAATCAGGATATTCAGCAAATCATCAAAGCAGAGTTGAATAAAAGCTTGTTTAATGTTGTCCTTTTCGGTTATCCTGGTTCTGGAAGAGGTACACAGGGTATTGCACTTGCAAGAAAATACGGACTGGAGTATGTTGCTACAGGACAGATGCTGGAGCAGGAGATAAAGAACAATTCGGATATTGGAAAACGAATTATCGAATTATATGAAAGTGGAGAATTAGTGCCAGATGAAATTGTAGTGCAGCTAATCGAAAATAAGATAGAAAGTTCAAATGGAGTGAAAGGATTTATTTTTAAAGGTTTTCCCAGAACATTGGTTCAATCTTATATACTCGATGGATTACTGAAAAAGCATACTTCTTCTATTTCTCAGGTTATTGATATTCAGGTTCCAACTCTGGAATTGATTAATCGTTTGGACGAAAGAAGTAAAACCGAGCGTTGTATGCCATACGATACGAGTACTTCTAAAATAGTGAAGCGATTACAGGAACATGAAAAGAAAACGGCTCCGGTTATTGAAAAATACAATCAAATGCATGCTGTAAAAAAAATAGATGGTGTGGGATCTGTTAAAGAGGTATTTGATAGAATAGCCATGGAAATTGAGAATAATGGACAGTATTTAGGATGATTACAGGAATATTTAGTGGGATTAAAAAAAGTGATGATGAAAAATGAATTTTGTGAGTGTTAAAGAAAGAATGACCATATCGTTTTTGTCTGTTCTGGTGCTTCGGATGTTGGGGAGCTTACAGATGTGGTTGCTAGAAAATTAAACCAGGAGGGAATTGCTACGATGGATTGTGGCAGAAAGCTAATGAATAAGTTAGGCTCGTCTGATTTTATTCACGTTCGATTATGCGATTTGGGATATTTAAAAGGAGCTACTGAACCTGATCATTATAAAATTGATGCAATCTTTGAAGTGGTGACAGTTTTGTTATAAATAATAGCTGAAAGAATACAGTCTCTGGAAGGATATGTTATTTCTATAGTTTTTGACTTTTGAAATAGAACAATTAATTCAGGATAAACACAACTTATGTGATCTTCAATTTCAAGGGCTTTTCAGAAGATTCGGCTTGCTTCATAATGCTGAAATTGCCCGAACTTACATTTTTAGATTAATATTAGGAAATGTACAGAGAGATATACCAATTTTTGAGAATAATATTATGAATATTAAAGAAAAAAAGCTGAATTAACCAGCTTTGTTATTACATCTTAAATCATCCAAATTAATTCGGGAAATTTTCTCATCGAGTGTTTGATAGAGTTCATTTAATTTGCTGCAAGGATAATCAGCACACTCAGCACAAGTCGTATATAATTTGAGTCTTGCACATGCTCTCACTTTGCACTCCACACAATGTCGGAATTTTTTTCCCCAGGGTTCTCGACATCCTTTGCATGTGATTTCACAGGCATCATAGCAGTTTTCCTTATCCGACCATAGTTTTGCAATACGTATTCTTACCTTTTCCTGCTGCTTTTGAGTGGCAACATAAGCCGGACAGGTGGAACAGTTAATTCCGCAATAGGCAATTCTCTCTTTTTCCTTAGCTCTCTTCATGTGAGTTTTTTTAAACCCTATTTAATGCTCTTTTGCCTTTTCGTAAAAGTAAGATTGATTAGCGATTTATATCTTTAAATATAGTGAAGATTTTTAGTCTTGTCAAGATGTTTTACAAAACAAAATCCCCAAAGAATTTCTCTTTGGGGATGCAATTTAATGGTATGATATTCTTATTGTTTTTGCTCTTTTACTTTACAGGTGTTCCAGCCAAATAGACCGTAGGGTGGACAACTACCAATAAGGCTTGTTAGAAGCATAATACATGCAAAAACCAATACAATAATACCTATGGTTCCTGTAATTACATCAGTAAAATAAAGGATTGCTAAGATAATTGCTACTACAGTTCTTAAAACACGGTCTAATATTCCCATATTCTTTTTCATGGTTTTGTTAATTTTTAATTAATACTTGAATTATTGATTAGAGTATCAATCTGAACATTTTGTTTTTCGGCAAATTGTTTGAATTGATTCAAATTTTTAGAATCCATATCCCGGAACATACTAGTGAAAAATGCAAATAAGGATTTAGCAAAAGGATTATTTCCCTGAACTGTGTAGTTTGCCAGGATTTGTGTTCCATCTTCGGTTTTAGTAAAGGTGAATTGATTTGTTTTATTCATCCAGCCGGCTTTAAACTCCATTTTTACCATTTCGTCTTTTTTATAACTGGTTAATGTTTCGTTTAATTCCATCAATTTACCTTCATTTTCGATCATCATTTTATAGGTGCTTCCTACTAAATCAGGAGTCTCCCGAATGATTTCAAAGCTTTTTACTTCGGGTATCCATTCTGAAATCCTTTTATGATCGTTGAATAGTTGAAACACTTCGTTCACGGGTTTCTTAATATTGGTTTCTGCTTTATATACTTGTTTTGGAGAGAAGAAGCCAATGGAAAGAAATCCTAAAACCAATAACAATATTACAATTCCTGTTACTTTTAGTGCTTTCATGTCTTATTTCTTTTCGATGTATGTTTTGAATTTAGACAATCCTTCTTCAAAATCTTTTCCTATGGCCTTGTCCATATCCATAAATACCATCATGATGGTCATTGGAAATTTATTCTCCCCTTTAAAACCCCAGGTTACTTCAGTACCTTCATTTATTTTTTTTAGTTTAAAAAACCCAACACTTGTTGATTTAAAAGGCTTTAGAAAACGAAGTTCTGTTTCAATATAATCATTTGGTTCAATCTTCTTGATTTCCTGTTCTCCTTCTCCAACTTCTTTGTTGCCCACCCATTTCGTTATGGAACCGATTTCTCCATCGATACCGTTGTATTCGACCTTCATTTTTGGGTCGCGAACTGCCCAAGGAGACCATATTTGCTGTTCCTTCAAGGAACAGAGACTCTTAAAAACAGTATCGATATTTTCTGATATAACAATTTTTCTATCTATTTGATAGTTTTTTGGTGCTATCAAATGAAGAATAGCAACTAAGAGAATAATTCCTCCCAGAATAAATAGTAAGATTTTCATAGTATTAAATTTAGTTTATGAATACCTGTCCTTTGACCAGAATTTCAGGCTAAGTGCAATAAATGTGATACCTTAAAGATAGTGAAAAATCAATTTTATCAAATTGAATGAAAGAGGAGTAGGGATATAAGGATAAAAAATCAAGCTTATTGTCAACTCTAATCAAGATGAAATTATAGTCTATAAAGCAAGGATTATCACTCAAAAGTTTAAGCTGCAGAGAATAGGCATTTTATTTTATTTTTTTAAAATTGAAAATAATCTGAGATTTGTTTACTTATTAAATCTAATTCCGTACATTTATTCCGTAATAATTTTTAAATTTTTTAGTAATGCCTACAGGTACAGTAAAATTTTTCAATGAGTCCAAAGGATTTGGATTTATCGTAAACAACGAGACAAAAGAAGAAATCTTCGTTCATGTAACAGGATTAATCGACAAAATCGATGAAGGTGACATTGTAACATACGATGTTACTGAAGGAAAAAAAGGATTAAATGCCGTTAATGTTAAAGTTGACTAATTTTTAATAAAATATTTTTCCTTTGTAAAGCTCAATTTTTAATTGAGCTTTTTTTGTGTCCTGTATTTTCTTGGGTTGAATCAAAATCTTTAAAATTGCATTTTAATTTTTCTTTTCCAATTGATTCAAACTCATCCTACCACTTCTATTTTCCAGATTATATTATTTTTGTAAAATGATTGATGAAAAAAGTACACTTGATCGTCTAAACGAGATGTGCTCCGAAACATTAATGGAGCATTTAGGAATAAAATATACCGATGTAGGAGAAGATTATTTGGTTGCGGAAATGGAAGTGAGCAGTATTCATTGGCAACCCATGAAAATTCTTCATGGTGGTGCGATTTTAGCACTGGTTGAATCTGTTGGGAGTACCTTATCCGTAATTCATATTGATATGGAAAAATATGATGTGAAGGGAATGGAAATTAATGCCAATCATATACGTAGTATGCGAAAAGGCAAAATATTTGCTAAAGCACAATTTATTCATAAAGGACGGATGACTCATATTGTGGAGGTGAAAGTGACGAATGAACAAGAGAAATTGATTTCGGTTTGTAGAATAAGTAATGTGATTATTAAGAAATAAAAAATGGATAGTGAAGCTGTTTATAAGGAAGAACTTGTAATATTTCTTAGTAAATGTTTGTCTCAGAACCGTCCGTTTTATGCCTTTCAATTACCCGAATCCGAAGAAATAAAAATTGGAACACAAAAAGAAACTAAGTTAGTTTCCTATCAACATCTATTTGAATTAGGAGGAAAGGCCGGGTTTGTGTTTGCTCCCTTTCATCAAGATGAAAAGCATTTATCATGGTTTATTAGAAGTGATATTTTTTTAAGCGAAAAGGATATTACTAAGGACAGCTTGCAGGTATTGGATGCGCTCGAATATAACTCTGAAAGGAGAGATTTGAATTCAGAAACTCATGTAAGTAGTCAGGAGGAATATTTTGAGCAGATAAAGTTTATGATCGCTGATTTGCAACAGAAAAAACTGGATAAAGTGATTCTATCCAGAATTCAAACTATAGATGACTCGGGTAAAACGAATGCTGTTGATTCCTTTCTAAAACTCAGTAGGGTTTATCCTTCTGCCTTTGTCTTTTTCGTGGTGATTCCTTCTGCTGGTACGTGGATTGGTGCAAGTCCGGAAACATTGCTTATTGCAGATGATTCAGGTGTTAAAACCATGGCATTAGCCGGTACTCAAAGCTTGGGTGATAGAAAGATGGAGGATATCCAGTGGGCTCGCAAAGAGATAGAAGAGCAAGCATATGTTAGTAAGTATATCGAGCAGATTTTATCTAAACATGAACTGAATTCTTTTATCCGTAAGGGACCTGAAACTGTAAGAGCAGCGAATATTGTCCATCTCCAAACCAGCTATCAGCTATCTGTAGTACCCGACTTTCAGAAATTGGCGGCACTTGTTGAAGATTTGCATCCGACACCGGCGGTTTGTGGATTGCCGATATTGCAAGCACAGAAATTAATTCGGAAGCAGGAAAATCATGACAGGGAATATTATGCTGGTTATTTGGGGCCGATAGCTGCCAATGGATCACTTTCCTTATTTGTGAATCTTCGCAGCATGAAAGTATTGAAAGATAAAATGGCCTTGTTTGTAGGTGGTGGTATTACTGCCGACTCCATTCCTGAAAAGGAGTGGGAGGAGACCTGCCTGAAAGCACAAACATTACTGAATGTAATTAGGAAATAGTCTTGTCCAAGAAATTATTTTAATTTTGGGAGACCTGACAGGTTATTGAAATATGTAAGTTCTGACACATGAAATTATGGATACAGAATTGACTTCTACCTACGAAAATAAAACAAAATCAATGGAGCGTAAATATTCAGATATCAAAGGAGTAAAAGAATTGGTTGATATCTGCTGGGCAAAGGGAATGGAATTTGTAATTGTTTCTCCCGGCTCACGAAATGCACCACTTAGTATTTCCTTTGCCAGAGATCAGCGAATAAAAAGTCTGGTAGTGGTGGATGAGAGAAGTGCTGGTTACTTTGCCCTAGGAATAGCACAACAAACCCGCAAACCTGTTGGCTTGATTTGTACTTCGGGAACGGCTTTTCTGAATTATGGACCAGCGGTTGCAGAGGCTTTTTATCAACGATTGCCTTTGGTTGTAATTTCAGCTGATCGTCCTATCGAGTGGATTGGGCAGGACGATAGTCAGGCATTACCACAAGTGGATGCTTTTGCCCGATTTGTGAAAGGCAGCTATCAACTTCCTTTAGATGCGAATAATCCCGACGATTGCTGGTATCTGAACCGCATGGCGAACGAAGCACTGACTAAAGCACAAAGTGGCAGAATGGGTCCTGTTCATATTAATTTCCCACTTCGTGAACCCTTGTACGGAGTCCGAAAATATCCGGATACCAACGAACGTGTGATTCAAAAAATAGAAGCTGTTGATGCCATAAGTGTTGCAAGTATAGAGAAGCTGGCAGCAGTTTTTAATTCCAATACCAAAGTGCTGATTTTGGTTGGGCTGTTACATCCGCAAAGCGAATTAAATCAACTTTTGACTTTGTTGGCTAAGAAGGAGCATATTGTGGTGATGACCGAATCGGTTGCCAATCTTCACGACCAGCAGTTTTTTCCTTGTATCGATCGCGTGGTTTGTTCGATTAGCAAGGAGGAAATGGAAGCCTTTAAACCCGATTTGCTAATCAATTTTGGAGGTCCGCTTGTTTCTAAAATGATCAAGTCCTTTTTAAGAGATGCAAATCCTCGGGAACATTGGTTTGTGGGTAAGGAAGATCATTTCATTGATACTTTTAAACAGCTTACTACACATATTGATATATCGCCTTTGGCATTCTTTAAGCAGTTATCGCCTTTATTGGAAGATATAGAAAGCACTTATGCTGCTATTTGGAAAGAGCGGGACCGTAAAGTTTCGGCCATTCATCAGGATTATTTGAAAGACCTGAAATGGAGCGATATGAAAGCTTTCGAGAAAATATTACCTGCAATTCCTGATGGGGCAAATCTGCAGTTGGCAAATAGCTCGGTGGTACGATATGCGCAATTATTTAAAACATCCGATAAGCTAAGCTATAACTCGAACCGGGGAACCAGCGGTATTGATGGTTGTACTTCCACGGCTGCCGGGGCTGCTTTTGTAAATGGAAAAATAACTACGCTGATTACTGGTGATATCAGCTTTTTTTACGATTCGAACGGACTGTGGAATAAATATCTGCAAGCAAATTTGAAAATCATTCTCATCAACAACGGAGGGGGAGGTATCTTTCGGTTTATATCCGGTCCGTCAGGAGTGGAGGAACTGGAAGAATATTTTGAGGCGGTGCAGAATTATCGTGCCGATAAATTGGCAGAAACTTACGGATTGAATTATTTCTTTGCCGAAGATGAAAAAAGTTTAGTGGAAATATTACCACAATTTTATAAGGAAACACAACGAGCCGCTATCTTGGAAATCAAAACGCCAAGAACGGTGAACGATCAAGTATTAATCAATTATTTTAACACTATAAAAACGAAGGTATGACAAGTAGAAACTGGACTACCATTAAAGAATACGAAGACATTAAGTTTGATTTTTTTGAAGGAATTGCAAAAATCACAATCAATCGTCCGGAGGTATATAACGCATTTCGTCCGCAAACCAATTTCGACATGCTGGATGCAATGGATATCTGTCGCGAGCGCAGTGATATTGGTGTTGTTGTTTTTACAGGAACAGGCGATAAAGCTTTTTGTTCGGGAGGAGATCAGAATGTGAAAGGAGTAGGGGGATACATCGACAAAAGTGGTGTTCCTCGTCTGAATGTGCTCGATTTACACAAAGCAATTCGCTCGCTTCCTAAGCCTGTTATCGCTATGGTGAATGGTTATGCTATTGGTGGCGGACATGTGTTGCATGTGGTTTGTGATCTCACGATTGCTTCGGATAATGCTAAATTCGGTCAGACTGGTCCTAAGGTTGGAAGTTTTGATGCTGGCTTTGGTTCTTCCTATCTGGCTCGTCAGGTTGGTCAGAAGAAAGCACGCGAAATCTGGTTCCTCTGCAAGCAATATACAGCTAAAGAGGCCGAGGATATGGGTATGGTAAACAAAGTCGTGCCTTTGGAGCAATTGGAAGACGAAACTGTGGAATGGTGTAAAACTATCATGATGCGCAGTCCGATGGCAATTAGAATGATTAAGCGAGGTTTGAATGCCGAACTAGACGGACAACGCGGCTTGATGGAGTTTGCCGGTGATGCTACCCTGATGTTTTACCTGATGGAAGAAGCACAAGAGGGAAAACATGCATTTTTGGAAAAACGTGATCCTGATTTTCAGAAATTCCCCAAATTCCCGGGATAGATATTTGAACAACCAACCTGACAGGATTCAAAAACCTGTCAGGTTTTTAATTAAAAAATGAAAATACGCCCAGCCACCATATCCGATCTACCCGCCATTAACGAAATCTACAATCAGGCTGTACGCAAGAAATATTGCACTGCCGATTTAGATGAAATTAGCATGGCAGAACGCCAGCGATGGTTCGATTCTCATGATTCCAATCATTATCCTGTTTTTGTGGTGGAAGAAAATAATGCTGTGATTGGCTGGCTTTGTTATAGTGCCTATCGCCCGGGACGAAGAGCATTGAAATCATCTGCCGAAGTGAGTTATTATCTCCATCAAGATCATCTTAGAAAAGGAATCGGCTCCCGACTGATGGAATTTGCCCTTGCCAATGCATCTCCATATCATTTTAAAAATCTATTCGCAATCCTACTGGAACGAAATACTGCCAGTATCCGATTACTGGAGAAATTCGGTTTCGAACGTTGGGCAACTCTGCCTAATATCGCCAATATCGATGGAGAATGGTGTAGCCATGTTTATTATGGAAGGGAAATATAGTAGGACTCGCTTAGCATCTTTGAGATGCTTAGCGAATTAACACGTTTTTGTTTTAAGATATTAGTTGTATTTAATATCCTATTTCGATAATTCTGTAATTACTTTTCTTAACCTATTAATTTCTAAACCACTTACAATTAGGTTGGCGAATAAGCCAGTCATCAGTATGGAGTTTCCAAATGGATGATGCAAACATTAAATATTGCTCCAACCATAACGGTCAATAAGGACATCATTAAAAAGATTATGTATTAGTTTGCTAATTATCTTTTTATTCATAATGTTATTGATTAATTGTTTATTGCTTTAGTCTATTTCGTTAATGATAGTTTAGGAATCAATAGCGTCCTAAACGATTAAAAAGAGAGAAAGAATTTAAGTATCTCAAATTATCTTTGAGTTGCACAACAAAAAAAACTTTCTCTCATGACAAATTTAAATTTATTCTCTCAAATCATATCCAAATTGGATAGAACTTGTTTT
>NZ_RJJX01000001.1 GCF_003996985.1 Ancylomarina longa | reverse complement strand
TATAAACTATACAAAAGGAAATGAAATTTTAAAAGTAAATTTATGAATCAGAATAGCTTAAAATTTACATTAGTGGTATTCACAGCAAAACTCATCCCAACACGCTGTAAAAATTATAACTAGTGACAGATTCTTACAGCTATTCGTTATGCGTCAATTTAAAAGAACCGAATCGGCATGAAAAAAATGATTAGAAATATTGGATTCTTACTCATGATTTTTACAATCTCATGCGGACAAAATCTGGATTTTGAAGAAATTCTTAAAAACGAGAAACAGTTTGAGTTGAAAATCTATCCCAATGGGAATCTTAATTTAAACAGTTCATCGGTAACAAAAATAAATGCCGACTCAAAAATAATTGACAAATTGAGAATCTGGTTTAAAAATAATCCGGACGGTTGGGAGAGTTCAATTGCGTCTTGGACAACGCCTGACATTTTTCTGACAAGCAATGATTTTAGACTTCTGATTTTTAACGATTTTGTAGTTGCTGGTTTTGCGGATAAATCAGGGAAACAGAGACAGTATACAAAAAGCATCGACAAATCGGAGTTTAACTTTTTGACTGACGAAAATGAATAAATCAGAATATAAATTCAAAGAGAAAAAGAATACAGCATGTTTCACTTGTGTTCATGTAATGACAAAGAGAAAACCAATATTGTTTGTCTCCCACGATGATGATTCGAGTTGGGAATTTACATGTGGTGCAAACGGACACTCAGATGAAGAGATTAAAATAATTAGTCTGGAAGAGGCAACAATCATTGATAATTCAATAAACGAATTAGCAAACATGTCAGAAGGAGTTTGTGCGGAAAGAGAAAATATTGAAGCAAAATGGATGAAAAAATAAAAATCGAACGCATAAATAAATAGAACTATAAACAAGTTACAAGATCCAGCGATGAGAACATGTTGAACTGCATCCCGGGTTGCTTTGGAGTTTCAAGTTTGGTGAGCTTATCGGACTATGCTTTTATCGACGATTTTTCTTGTATTCTGAAGTCTTTAGAGGGGGAGCTTACGTAAATCTGGTGCATTAATCTTCCTAATTTATGGATTTTCAACAGGCTGTACCGTTTGTAAAGCGATGAAAACCGAGAGATTAGGGCGTACAAATCCAGTCTTCATAAGAAAATGAAGATTTGAAACGAAGTCATTCATATTATTGTAAAAAGGCGTTCATCAATTGGCGAATAGGGCTACTGGGCGAACGTATTCGAGGGAGTTCTCCTACAACCTACGCTGTTTAATCATTATTATTGGCTTAAAAATCCTCATAGAATAGGCAATACAGCAATTATCTTCTTTTACTGAATTAATGAAGATATTAGGGTTAAAAATGGACCAAATAAGATCCTCAATTCTATTTTTATGCATCCATAAAACTGCTATATTATAATTTATAAATTGACAGCTGGATGGGTTTCTAGACAGACTGCCGTTGTGGTATATTGGAAAAGCAATGAATTGAGATCGTAAAAACAAGTATTAATCTTAATAAAATTGAGAAAATAAAGATGAATTATTTTGAGGAACTTATAAACAAAGCTAAAGAAATTGAAAATCCGCTTAAGCAAGTTCTAGCAGTTTCTGGTAGTCCTAGAAAAGGAGGTAATTCAGATATTATCATTAAGCAAATTATTTTAGGTTTAAATACTGAAAACATTGCAACAGAAAGTACTAACCTTAAGAGTATAGATTTTAGCGGATGTATTGGCTGTGAAAAGTGTAGAAAAGATAAAATCTGTACAATGCTTCTAGATGGAATGTCAGTTTTGTATCCAAGTATTATTGACTCGAAAGGATTAATTTTAGTTTCTCCTGTCCATAATTATAATATAACCTCTTGGATGAAAGCTTTTATTGATAGGTTATATTGTTTTTATGAATTTGACAATAATACAAGACCACGAAAATGGAGTTCCAGACTTGCAAACCAAAATAGGAAAGTTGTTATTTCTGCTGTTTGCGAACAAGAGAATATTGAGAATTTGGGATTTGCTATTGACGCAATGAAAAGACCTATGGAGGCTTTAGGTTTTGACATTATCGGAACATTACCTGTTTTTAATTCCTTTGAAAAAGGTGCCGTAAAAAAACAAAAAGAGATAATGGATAAAGCATTTGAATTAGGAATTAAGATGGGACGACAACTGAAATAAATAAGGATACTACAAAATTTTGTATAAGTATTGATGAGAGTGTTATTGTGTGCAGTTTGTATAAATTAATCCAACATAAAATGAAAACTAACAACTGTAGGAATTTCGGAATAAAGGGACTCTTACTCAGTGGAATTATTTTGTTGACTTTTGCTTGTACTGATAATCGAACCGTGATATTAGATCCTGTTACGACAGCAATTAATTCTCTTGTGGGGGAGTGGAATTGGATAAAAACAGTAGATGCCTGGACAGCGCATGAAAGTAATCCGGAAACGGAAGGGTACACTGCGTCGATACAATTCAGGACAAACGATACGTTGGAGTATTACAAAAATGGCAATTTGATTCATAAGTATCCTTACGAGTTGAGATACAGAATAAATGATCCGCTTAACACGGAAAGTGACTCTATTCTGGTTTTGGTGATTAACAATGGGGCAGAGTCCAACTTTTCAATTGCCCATGATGCATTAATTATTAGTCAGGCTTATCTTGACGGACCAACTAGTTACTATGAAAGGAAAAAGTAGTGAAAGCGTGAGCTAATATAAACCGAGCATTTGTGTGATCGAAATCAATAGGAAGAGAACTTGTATTAGGAGAATGGCTTTGTTTAGGGATAGGCTTAAGTGTGCATATTATCTCTATTAAAAAATGAAAGGATGAAACATTTATGATTAGATCCCTTCAAGAAATCAGCTCAGTCCAAATATATTTACGCTATATCAACTAAACTTTTATACAATGGATATTAAGGAAATAGAAGAGAAAACCCATATAGATCGATTGGAAGCATTTGCAAAAGAGAAAGGATTCCCCTATTACACAAATTCAAGTGTTAAAAATCATCATCTTATTCAGGACGAAAGATATACATCTACAAAGTTTATCGTATTTGATTTAGATCAGATAGTAGAAAATTTATTTTTAGTATTCTATGATGCTTATTCTACAAAAGCTTTTACACAAAAAAGCTATTGCGGATTATTTAAGAGCATATCAGAATGTGATGGTGAAATAAAAATGATAAAACGGGATTGGTTCGACATTTTCAATTTTAAGAAAAGATTAAAAACAGGAGATTATTATTTAGATAAGCATATCTCCATCTATTCAGATCTATTAGAAATTAACCGATCTGTTATCGATCCAAAAGCGATTAGGGATTTTGTTGAAATTAATAATAAAATTTTAGCACTTGAGTTAAGTACAATCTGCGAATCGAACAGTATTGTTCCCGAATTGAATGGAAAAGATCTGGTAGCTTTAAAAACAAATTCCTGGATTGTAGATAAGGCAGAACTTACACTTTTTATCGAAAAGGGGAGCAAGCTACTGAAGCGTATAAAATAGTTGGTGACTGACCAAAAAAAATGGCAGATTGGCAAAAATTACTTTTAAAAATAGATTGCCATCATCGATTAGTAATGTAAAGCGGTTAGGGATATTGATCTGAACCGCTATTTTTTTGCTTCATCCAAAAAACAGAAGCAAAAAAACACCATTCTTCAGGCTGCTCAAAAATAACCCATTCATAGTGTTATTAGCTATAAAAATCTTGTTTGCAATAAAAAATACAACTTCAATAGAAACGTTTATAACGATATTGGTTCACTGTTAATACTGTAGGTGTGACAAGGAAAAAATTAATGAAATTCAATTGTTTTAAATTAGAAGGAAACCAAAGACTTTAGTGGTGTGAGTCAAAAAGATGATTAATGAGTAGCAAGGATACCAACATGTAGGTATTTTGATTAGAATTTTATTGTTAGACCTGCACAACAAAAAAAGAGTTTGTAGTTTTGAATTCCTTTCTATCGGGAGGATTGCGCTTTTGAGTATTATTAATTGAAAAGAATAGAGATGAGAAAATTTTACTTGTTGTTTTGTTTATTGCCTTTGAGTATGGAATTATTTGCCCAGATTGGAGGGATATCCGGTTCCAAATTGAATGCGGTATGCGTTGATGTGGTAGATCATCATGTTTTGGAATTTGAGCCTGCTTTTTCGTTTTCGCAGACTAGCAAGTATTGGGATAATGGTAAGAATTTGACTAATATTTATAGTACAAGTGATAGTCTTAACAGGGCATCAGGAATGCAATTTCGTTTTACCTATGGATTGTTCGATAAATTGGAAATAGGAGTAACAGTACCCGATGATATGTCCAGGAGCAGTTGGGGAGCGCGCTATGTTATTGCTCAAAAAGAAAAATTAGGATTGGCAGTAATTGCTGGTGTTAATATCCCCATGGGGAATGAAGTGCAATATAAAGCAGTAAGAACCGAAGCAAATACCTGGCAGACAGGTTTAGGAGCTGTAATGTCCTATCAGTATAGCGAAAATTTTTCCATAGATTTTAACGTACAATATAATGCATATACCAGAAAGTTGGAAAGTGGCAATAAAGGCACAACAAACATCAGTGCTGATGCCGGGTATTACGTTTTTGATAAGGGACTTCAGCTGATTGCCGGTTTGGGATATCAGCATACCAAATATGATATGACGAATCAGTTTTTATATACTTTTTATCCGGGCGTGACCATCGAAACCGGAAAGAACTATATCATTGTATTAACAACACCAATTGATATTTATGGGAAGAACATCGACAAAACTTTCAATTTTAGTTTTGCATTAACCTTGAGTATTCCATAATAGATTTCTAATCCCGAAAGTTTCGTGTATTGACTGCTTTTACAAAGAATTTATTACATTTAGAGTAGCTAAGCAAGCCTTGGTTAATTAGAGAATTCCTTGTTTTTTCAGATCTAAGAGCTGTTTTGTTTCTTATCTAAGAATAAATTATTTCGAAGATATAAGCGATTGCTGTTGTAAATTGTGTTTTTTACAGGAATTGATTGGAGAAATAGGAGATTGGTATCTGGAGATGTTCCAGTTATTGTATGTCAGATGTTAATTAGCTATTAAAATAATACTATAAAATCAGTAATTATGGAAATTAGAATATTAATTTTTGGATTTTTATTTGGTGGCATATTACAGTATGCTAGCTTAAACAAATATAATGTGATCAGTGGGTTGGCAACTCTGGATAATTATACTGTAGCCAAAGCAATAGCTGTTGCTTTGGGAGTTGGGGCAATATTATTAAATATTGAAATCGGGTTAGGAATGGCTTCATTCCATATTAAGCCATTGGTTTTAGGTGGTATTTTATTGGGCGGTTTAATTTTTGGTTCAGGAATGGCAATATTGGGTTATTGTCCGGGAACACTTGCAGTTTCTTTGGGTGAAGGTTCTATTGATGCATTTGTTGGAATTATTGGAGGCCTGCTCGGAGGTTTTGTTTTCACCATACTATTACCTTTTATTAAAGGTATTATAGGTCCTAATTTGGGAGCTATTTCTTTAAATTCTTTAATGGGAACAGGATTGTTGTTTTTTATTCTTGTTTTTATAATAGGAGGAGTCTTTGTTTATATTGCTTTTTGGCTCAATAAAAAGGAAGGAAAAAGAGATTATAAATGGTTGTATGCAGGAATAGCATTAGCAGTACTTAATGTTGTTATTTTTTCAAATATGGTAAGTAATCGACCAATTGGAGCATCTACATCATTTCCTTATTTAGCCGACTACCTTAGTGGTTTTATGGATAATTCGTATTTCCAGAAAATTCAAAAGCCAGGCAATTGGGAAGCAGTATTCTTGGGAGGTGCATTTTTAGCAGGACTATTCTTTTCACTATTAAATGGGAGTTTCAAATTCACATTGATACATGAGAATTGGAAAAAATATAAAGGAATATCTTCCTTCTCAAGAGTAGTATGGGCATTTGTAGGTGGTTTTATTCTGATTTTTGGTGCCAGAATGGCCGGAGGATGTACTAGCGGACATATTTTATCTGGAGGAATGCAGCTGTCAATTAGTAGTCTGATATTTGCTGTCTTTACTTTCCTAGGTCTCGTAGTTACCGGTAAGTTATTCTATAAGAAAAATAAGCGCTAATTAAGGATCTAAATAG
Source organism: Ancylomarina longa (assembly GCF_003996985.1). Taxonomy (GTDB): domain Bacteria; phylum Bacteroidota; class Bacteroidia; order Bacteroidales; family Marinifilaceae; genus Ancylomarina_A; species Ancylomarina_A longa. Next base: position 538,886 of record NZ_RJJX01000001.1, on the reverse strand, counting down.
ATTCTTTCTATCAGGGGAGATGTTTTATTATTCTGATATTGGTTGTATTAAAAAGCCGAACGAGAGGCAGCGTTTTGCTCTTGAGCCACTCTTAGGTTTTGGTTAATAGGAGTTCACAAGTAACAGACTTATCGTATAGATTGGTTTTTGCTCGTATTATGTGTGAACTTACTGAATAGGGATTTATTTCGATAGTAGTAATTAATCTAATATCAGTATTATGGTTATGAAGAAAAATAAAAAGGCTATAGTAGTCGGAGCAAGTTCTGGGATAGGGAAAGAGCTTGTTAAAGTACTGGTTGAGAATAATTATAAGGTTGGGTTAACAGGTAAAGAGAAAGATATCCTGGACGAATCCCGAAATGGGTATTTGGAAGATGTAGAAATAAGTTGCTTCGACTGCACTATAGATAATAATTCTGAAAAAATAATTGAATTAGTAACACAACTCAACGGACTGGATTTGTTAATATTTAGTGCAGGAATTGGTAATCTAAATAAAAATTTGGGTTTTGAAATTGAGAATCAAGCCAACAAATTAAATGTGTTGGCATTTACCGAGATAGCGGATTGGAGTTATCGATTCTTTGAAAAACAGGGATACGGTCATTTTGTAGCACTTTCATCCGTAGCTGGACTTTTTGGATATAGATTTGCTCCAGCTTATCATGCTGCAAAATCTTATCAAATAAGTTACCTGGAAGGCCTAAGGCAAAAAGCTTACCAATCTGACAAGCCAATTTATGTAACCGATATTCGACCTGGCTATGTGGATACCTCAATGTCGAAAAATAAAAAACGTTTTTGGGTATTAACAGCAGAGAATGCTGCTAAACAAATTTTTGATTTAATTGTGCGAAAAAAAGACGTTGCCTATGTTTCAAAAAAATGGCAGCTTGTGGCAATTGGGTTAAAGTTATTGCCGAGATGGCTTCGGAAAAGGATGTAAAAAAAGCAAACACATTAAGCTTACATGTATCAAAAAGATTTTATATTAAGAATGCTTGAAATGATTGCAGACTTGGTTGCAGCCATTTTGGGATTGATAAAAAATGGGCATACGGGACAAGCTTCCCAAATCCTTGAAAATGCCTATCGCGATTTTTTGAAAGAGGATGCCTCCTTCTTTCGGGAAATCCCCATAGAGAAACTCACCACAAAATTATTGCAGGAGCATAATTACCAAAATGCACATTTAGAGATATTGTCGGAACTTTTCTTTGCCGAAGGGGAGTTGCAATTTGCACGTGGAAATCAAAAAAGCAGCTTGATTTATTATAAGAAAACCCTCTTATTGATAGAGTTTGTGGAGAAGGAATCGCACACCTATTCTTTTAGAAAGCAAGACAAAATCATAAGTTTACAGGAGAAAATTAGCGCTTTAACTAGATCTTTAGGCTGAATCGAGCGATCCTGAAAATCTTGGAAGTACAGGTAGAATTAATTACTTCGCTTACTTATGGATGATAATTGTACGAACTGATATATTATCTGGAAGAATAAGCAATAGATTTAAACCTAATCAATAATCTTATTTTATGAACGCAATTGAATTTATCCTTTATGTTGCAGATCAGAAAAAGAGCACAGATTTCTACCAGCAGCTATTAAATAAAGAACCGAGCTTAAATGTTCCAGGCATGACAGAATTTGAATGGAATGACTTTGTAAAGTTAGGCTTAATGCCTGAAGATGGAATAGCTAAGATATTGTCGGAGAAAATGCCGCATCCGGGAGGAGGAAATGGAATTCCCCGATGTGAATTATACCTGAAAGTAGCGGATGCTGAGGAGTACATACAGAGAGGAATTCAGCTGGGGGCTAAAGAAATTAGCAGCCTAAAAAATCGGGATTGGGGGGATAAAGTCGGATACATCTCCGATTTAGACGGACATATCATTGCCTTGGCAGAATAAACGTACCAGTAAGTTGCTTAAAAATTAGGACTTGGAATGAAAACAAAAGACACGATTCAAAAGGATATACGCGAGCAGATGTTTCGTGAGATGCAGGATAAAAATCTATTCAATCAGGTAAAAGAATATGCATTTGAGTATGCTGATGAATCTTTGGAAAGAAATGTGTATCCAACAAAAGAAGCCCTTGAAGCATTAAGTGTTTTTGAGGAGACCTTGCCCGAAAAATCAAACGATCCTTTCGCAATTTTAGAACAGCTACACAGCTACGGTTCTCCGGCAACAATTTCGCAAATAGGAGGAAGATATTTCGGCTTAGTGAATGGTGGAATCATCCCCGCTGCCCTCGCTGCAAAATGGTTGTCTGATTTTTGGGATCAGAATACACCCTTGTATGTAAGCTCGAGACTGTGGTGGAGCAATGGTTGTTGGAGCTATTCAAGCTGCCCGAACAAACGGTGGCTGGTTTTGTGAGTGGTACATCTATGGCAATTCTCGTGGGATTAGCTGCTGCCAGATGGAGGATTTATAACAGATTAAATTGGGATGTTAATGCGAAAGGCTTAAGAAATGCTCCTGAAATTAGAATTGTTGCCGGAAGACATGCCCATGGAACCGTTCTAAAAGCTGTTGCATTACTGGGATTAGGGAAGGACAATATCGAATGGGTGGAAGTAGATGAACAGGGCAGAATCATTCCGGAGCATATTCCGGATCTGGATGACCAAACGATTCTAATCTTGCAGGCAGGGAATGTAAATTCAGGAGCTTTTGATAATTTCGATAAAATCTGTGATAAAGCAAAAATGGCGAATGCATGGGTTCACATTGATGGTGCTTTTGGTTTGTGGGCAGCTGGTTCCAACAGTTTAAAATATCTGGTAAAGGGAATTGAAAAAGCAAATTCATGGTCGGTAGATGGACATAAGACCTTAAATACGCCATACGACTGTGGTATTGTGTTGTGCAATGATAAGGAAGCTATGGTTGCTGCTTTGCAAGCCACAGGTTCCTATATTGTTTACGGGGAAAAAAGAGACGGGATGCTGTACACCCCGGAAATGTCGAGAAGGGCAAGAGTGGTAGAATTATGGGCAAGCTTGAAGTATTTAGGAAAGGAGGGAATTGATAGTTTGATTTTGGGATTACATGAAAGAGCGGTTCAGTTTTCTAAGGAGCTTAAAGAACAAGGATTTCAGATTTTAAATGAGGTGGTTTTTAATCAGGTTCTGGTTGCTTGTGAAAACGATGATCTCACAGACAGCATTATGGAAGGAATTCAGAATTCTCTGGAATGCTGGTGTGGTGGAGCAATTTGGGATAATAGACAGGTGATAAGAATAAGTGTTTGCTCCTGGGCTACTACTTCCGAAGATATTACCCGATCGGTGAAAACATTCGTAAACGCATATACTAAAGCAATAGAAAGCCATGAGAATAAAAGCTAAAATAGTTCAGGGCTATGGTGTTGCTTCCGGAAAAAGCGGGGATGTCCGGTTTCCGATGGGAACCATACAAATGCAGCTCAAATATTTTCTGGAGAGAGGATTGGATTTAAGTAATTATTATAGGGGCACACTTAATGTGGATATTGCACCTTCCCATTTCAAAATGGTAAAACCAAAATTTTTTATTGAGAATATGAAATGGTCGAAGGATATGCCCCCGGAGAATTTTTACTTTTTTGATGTGATGGTTTCTGTGGAGGAGGAGGAGATGTATGAGGGACTGATTTATATGCCGGATCCAAAGACAAAAGTAGAACATGAGCAAAAACCAACGGTGTTGGAATTGATGTTACCCAAAATTGAAGACCTGCACTATGGTCAAACCCTTTATGTGCAGGTTAAAGAGGAGCAAATTGCAATAGTTCGGCAGAGTTTGTAAGGTATTACCCGCAGAGTCGTTTTCCATTCGTTGTTTGCATGGTGGGGAAGAGCTATTGTTCGATATCTGCTTGTACCTTAGCTGTTCCAATTAATTTGAATGTTTCAATTCCTATTTAAACATATTCTAAGTAAAATAACGAAAGGAAAAGGCAATCTTTGCACCAAATTAATAAAGTAGCGTCTGCCTCTGTAGTTTCATCTATTCGATAGCAGAAAGATATTATCAGTCAGCATGGAAGAAAATCAAAAAATAACTAAAAAAGTTTCTACAAAACACCAACCTAGAGGCTTAAGCTTTCTTTACGAAGATCGGGATATTATTGTAGTGGATAAGGTGAGCGGCTTGCTCAGTATGGGTAGTGCCAGAGAAAGAGAAAAGACTGCCTACTTTTTGCTAACTAATTATGTGAAAAAGGGGAATCCTAAATCCCGAAACCGCATATTCATTGTTCATCGTCTCGATAAGGATACTTCAGGAATATTAGTCTTTGCCAAAACAGAAAAGGCGAAGGTTTTCCTACAAGGGGAATGGCAGAATTTTCACAAAAAATATTATGCTGTAGTAGAAGGAGTATTGCCCGAAAAGGAGGGGATGATAAGTTCCTATTTGGCAGAGAATAGCATTCATCGGATGTATTCTGTAAAAGATCCGGAGAAAGGCAAGTTGGCAAAAACAGGTTATAAGGTGATTCGGGAATCGAAAAGATTTAGCTTGTTGGAAATTGAATTGCTTACTGGTAGAAAAAATCAGATTCGGGTTCATTTTGCTGAAAATGGTCATCCTGTGGCCGGTGATAAAATGTATGGAGAGAAGGCCGGAGTTAAACGCCTGGCACTTCATGCTGCCAGTCTTTGCATTCAACACCCACATTCCAAAAAGGAGATGACGTTTACCACAAATATCCCCGGGTATTTTAATAAATTATTACACTATCAAACAAAATAGGGAACGCTCTGAAACCCCCGCGCAGGCTAGGTGAAAACCCGCAGCGCAGGTAATTTTGCCGCAGCGCACCAAATTTAGGCGCAGCGCGCCATAAAAGTCCGCAGATTTGTGAAAAACTGCCGCAGCGCACCCCAAATAGCCGCAGCATGGCAAAAAATCGCGCAGCGCACTACGATTTTACCGCAGCGAGGCATAAATGGGTGCAGCGCAAATAAAAAATGAGTAGGAAGAAGTTAAAAAGGAAGAGCTATGATGGGATTTGAATTTCTGTTTCAACAATATACCTTGTATGTAAAGAGGATAAATAGAATCACTTCTTGATAGAATTCCTTTTTTATTGTATTTTCCGAAATATTTAAAATTGTAAAAATTCGCTATGTCAGAATTTATTAATAACAACAATGCACGGATAGAATCTTTGCTTCAATTGTGCAGGAATCTCATTCAAGGCGCACTTAATACAGAACTAATTCAACAACACCAGGATGCGATTGATCATCTTACACCTAATGATATTGTGCAGGTGGTACACCGCTTGGTTGAGGATAATATTCCTATGAAGGATTTGAAGTCAGGAATTAATAAATTCCTGAATATTTGTTTCAAAACAATTAGAAGTCAAGCCAAAATTGAGGTGAAGCCAAATCATTTTTTAGGTGTTCTGATGGCTGAAAACAGGGAGCTGGAGAAACGACTTGCTGCCATGAAGCCCATAGCCAAAAGTATCAATCTAATAAAAGAGGAGAGCGATTTACGCAAGGAACTCCGGATTCTAAAATCAAAAATAGAAGATTTAGGAGCTTTCGAGAAGCACTATTCCCGTAAGGAAAATATTTTCTTTCCCTACTTCGAAAGGGAGTTTCCGGAGTTTAAATGTCTGGGGGTAATGTGGTCCATTCACGACGATATACGCAAGACCCAAAAAATACTTTTGGATAGTTTGGAAGCAAAGAAAGTGGATGTGAAGGAAATCAACCATATGTTGGGTGATCTTTTCTTCTCCATGTATGCCATCATTTTTCGGGAGGAATACTTACTATTTCCAGTGGCAATAAATGCAGTTTCTGCTGAATTATGGGAGGAAATGAATCATCAAAGCGATGAGCTTGGATATAGTTACATTCCCAAACCGGTTTATAGTGCGAAAAATGCTTCCAACCGGAAGAAGGCTTTTTCTTTCGAAGGCGATAACTTAGATCCCCAACAATTAGGAGATACATTGCTTAATTTTGATACCGGCTTAATGACTTTAGACCAAGCGATGATACTCCTGAATCATTTACCTGTGGATATTACCATGATAGATGAAAACGATCGGGTTCGTTTCTTTTCCAAGCCTAAAGATCGATTTTTCACCAGATCAAAAGCTATTATCGGCCGAAGTGTACAAAATTGTCATCCACCGGAGAGTGTACATGTGGTAGAAGACTTATTAAAGGCTTTTAGAAATTGTGAAAAGGATAGCGAGTCGTTTTGGATTCAAATGAAAGGCCGTTTTATTTTGATTCAATATTTTGCTTTACGCGATGAGGCTGGAGCTTACAAAGGATGTATAGAAGTCAGTCAGGATGTAACGGAGATCAGAGAATTAAAAGGAGAGAAACGCCTGATGGATTAGAAGGATTAGAACAGAAAAAAGACTACAAATCGAAGGAGATGTAGTCTTTTCTGTTTTTAATATATTGTTTTTAGAGTCTACTCATAAATTTTACAGGATCAATAACGTAGCGAACATGAAAAGCGCTACCAATTACACCCTCTTCGTCGGAAGCCACTATTTCAAAACTCAACTTCTTAGCCTCTGCTTTTACTAATTTGGCGGTGCAGGTAATTGTAGCACCTAATTTGCTGGCTTTTATATGTTTGGTATCAATTTGAATCCCTACAGTATCCAAGCTTTTCTCCAAATCATTTTCTATGCAAGCAACAGCCGTATTTTCCATAAAGGCAACCATTGCAGGGGTAGCAAATACTTCCAGTTTTCCTGATTTGTGATATATGGCGGTGTCCTTTTCTGTAACCACCATTTTTTGAGTTAAGGATAATCCTTCCTTTAGTGCCATAGCTATGATCTTAATTGGTTCTCCTTTCGGATATTAAAATTCAGAGGTGAAATGAAATTCCAGATTCTTGTAATTCTGTTGAGCCATTTGAAGCATATAGCCCGAATCCGCAAGAAAAACATCTCTGCCATGCTTATCTCTTGCCATATATTGAAATTTCGCTTTCTTGAATTCTTTTAACTCCTCCTCATCATTGGCTTTAATCCAACAAGCTTTATGCAAGTTTATTGGTTCCCATCTACACGAGGCAGTATATTCGTGTAGCAGACGATATTCTATTACCTCAAATTGAAGTGCACCAACTGTTCCAATCACCTTGCGGCCATTGAATTGAGAAGTAAATAATTGAGCTACTCCTTCGTCCATTAACTGATCGATACCTTTCGCCAGTTGTTTGGATTTCATTGGATCTGCATTCTCGATATATTTAAATAGCTCAGGAGAAAAGCTCGGAATTCCTTTAAAATTGATTTTCTCACCTTCGGTAAGCGTATCTCCGATTTTAAAGTTCCCGGTATCGTGTAAGCCCACAATATCACCAGGGTAGGCCTCTTCAACAATAGACTTTTTCTCTGCCATAAAGGCGGTAGGACTGGAAAATTTCAATTTTTTACCATTCCTCACATGCAAATAGGGAGTGTTGCGTTTAAATGTTCCGGAAACAATTTTCACAAAAGCAATCCTGTCTCTGTGGTTGGGATCCATATTGGCATGAATCTTAAATACAAATCCCGAAAATTTTTCTTCAATGGGTTGAATCACTCTTTCCACAGTCTGGCAAGGCCGGGGAGATGGCGCTATTTTAATAAAGACATCCAAGAGTTCGCGAACACCAAAATTATTCAAAGCAGAACCAAAGAATATAGGTGCAATTTCTGCATTAAGATAATCCTGAACGTTAAATTCGGGATAAACACCCGAAATTAAGTCCAATTCTTCTCTTAAAATCTCCGCATCATCTCCGATGTAATCTTCCAATTGAGAATTAGAAAGATCATCAAATTCAATACTTTCTTCCACTATTTGAGTTGCCGGGGTAAACAAACTTAAATTCTTGTGGTAAATATTATATACGCCTTTAAAATCAGGACCCATATTAATAGGCCAACTTAAGGGGTTTACACTGATTTGAAGCTCTTGTTCAATTTCATCCAACAGATCAAAAGCATCTTTTCCCGATCGATCCATTTTATTGATGAAGACGATAACGGGAGTTTTTCGCATCCTACATACCTTCATTAATTTTCGGGTTTGTGCTTCTACTCCTTTTGCCACATCAATCACAATGATTACACTATCGCAAGCAGTTAAGGTACGATAGGTATCTTCTGCAAAATCCTGGTGACCAGGAGTGTCCAAAATATTTATTTTGTGACCTTTGTAGTCAAATCCCATTACGGAGGTAGCAACGGAGATACCTCTCTGCCGTTCAATTTCCATAAAATCGGAAGTGGCTGTTTTCTTTATCTTATTTGATTTTACAGCTCCTGCAACATGAATTGCACCACCAAAAAGCAACAGTTTTTCGGTAAGTGTTGTTTTTCCGGCATCCGGGTGAGAAATAATCCCAAATGTTCTGCGTCTTTTAATTTCTTCTTGAAACCCCATTTATTGTATGCTATATTCTTATAATTAGGATTGCAAAAGTAATAATTTTAACCGACAAGAAGCACTTCAATTATTTTAGGATGATTTTTAATCATTTTCTAAGCTTGAATGGCATTGAAACTGCATGTGGGAGTGATATATCTAAGGAATGATTTTATCTGAATTTGATGTTTGCTAAGTTTATATATTCATCACTGCTTCAATTTAATAAGGGGAGTAATAAGAGAATACCATAATCACAATTCCCAAAGATTCATTTGATACAGCTAACAATAATTTTAAACTATCACTTTTTCTTAAGTATGCTTTGTTTATCTTCACGGGAAAATTGGAATTAATTAGATAATTTATGAAGCGGATAGGGCTAATTTCAGATACACATTCTTATCTAGATCCTGCAATATTCAAGCATTTGAAAGAATGTGATGAAATTTGGCATGCAGGAGATATTGGTAATCTGGAAACTGCCGATAGATTGGCTCAAATTGCGCCTTTAATTGCGGTTCATGGAAATGTTGATGGTCAGGAACTTCGTGTCATTTACCCTAAACATCAACGGTTTAAATGCGAAGAAGTTGATGTTTGGATAACCCATATTGGAGGCTATCCGAAACGATACGATAGTAATGTGAAACCTGAAATATTTGAAAACACACCACAGCTTTTTATTTCGGGACATTCTCATATTTTAAAAGTGGTTTTCGATAAAGAATTGAATTTGCTTCATATTAATCCAGGTGCTTCCGGGCTTGAGGGATTTCACAAAGTCCAGACCTTGGTAAAGTTTGTTATAGAAGCGAAAGAAATAAAGGACCTTCAGGTGGTCGAATTCGGAAAAAAATCTAATCGATAAGTCTAAATCGAGTCTATAATCTCGTAAGTGATTCATAACCTGAAACAACAAATAAATTTAAGGGGGAGATTTGTGTAACTTATTGATTGTTGCATAAAAAACAGGGGTTTAAATTCCAAACAAGATTTTTAAATTCACTTTTGAATATAACAAGTTTTTGTTATATTTAGATACTTGAATTTATTTGTATTTAATAGGCTTTTATCTGGCTTGGAGTCTCCTAAAATGCTGTGATACAGAATATCAGTGTTTGGGTGTTTTGAAATACAAAAACACATAAAAAGATACACAACTCTTTAAATGTTATTTTCATTATTTTAGCACCTCAAAGATAATTATTGACCATTTGAATTAAAAATTAATCAAAACTTCATTAAACATGCTATTTGATCTTGATTTAATAAAATCTGTGTATGAGAAAATGCCCGATAGGGTCAGTAAAGCCAGAAAAAATGTAGGCAAGGCTTTAACACTAAGTGAGAAAATATTGTATTCTCATTTATCCATTGAAGAAAAGGGAACTACATTTCAAAGAGGAGCGGATTACGTAAATTTTGCTCCCGATAGAGTTGCTATGCAAGATGCAACTGCTCAGATGGCTTTGCTCCAATTTATGAATGCTGGTAAATCGAAAGTGGCAGTTCCTTCTACTGTTCATTGTGATCATTTGATTCAAGCCTTTGCTGGTGCGGATAAGGATTTGGAAGATGCTAAGCTTCAAAATAACGAGGTGTATAACTTTCTTCAAACCGTATCCAATAAATATGGAATTGGCTTTTGGAAACCAGGAGCAGGTATTATTCATCAAGTAGTACTAGAAAATTATGCTTTCCCCGGCGGAATGATGATTGGGACGGATTCTCATACTGTGAATGCTGGCGGATTGGGAATGGTTGCCATCGGAGTTGGTGGTGCCGATGCTGTGGATGTGATGGCCGGCATGCCTTGGGAATTAAAGATGCCTAAATTAATTGGAGTTAAACTTACCGGTAAATTAAGTGGTTGGGTGTCTCCTAAAGATATTATTTTAAAAGTTGCTGGTATTCTTACTGTAAAAGGTGGTACGGGTGCTATTGTAGAATATTTTGGGGAAGGTGCTGATGCTTTGTCTTGCACAGGAAAGGGTACTATTTGTAATATGGGAGCTGAAATTGGAGCGACAACTTCAATTTTTGCTTACGATCAGAATATGAGTAATTATCTTCGACATACAGGAAGAGAACAGGTTGCTGATTTGGCTGATGTGGTGATTGCAGATTTACGTTCAGATAATGAAGTTTATCAGAATCCGGAAGCATATTACGATCAGCTAATCGAAATTAATCTGTCCGAATTGAAACCATATATTAATGGCCCGTTTACTCCTGATTTAGCTCATGAAATTGGTGATTTTGCAAAGGCTGTGAAGGAAAATAATTATCCTCAGACATTGGAAGTTGGATTGATTGGATCATGTACTAATTCCTCCTATGAAGACTTATCGCGAGCTGCTTCCCTTGCCAAGCAAGCAAAAGAGAAAAATCTGAAGGTGAAAGCTGAGTTTGTAGTTACTCCTGGATCCGAATTAGTACGATATACTACTGAGCGGGATGGAATTTTAAAAGAGTTTGAAGATATTGGCGGGGTAATCATGGCCAATGCGTGTGGCCCTTGTATCGGACAATGGAAAAGACATACCGATGATCCTGACAGAAAAAATTCAATTATTACTTCATTTAATAGAAATTTCGCAAAACGAAACGATGGAAATCCGAATACACATGGTTTTGTGGCTTCGCCTGAATTGGTGACAGCTATGGCTATTGCCGGTGATATGTGTTTTAATCCGATGACCGATACTTTGGTAAATGAAGATGGTGTGGAGGTAAGGTTGGAAGAACCTTCTGGATTGGAATTTCCACCAAATGGGTTTGATATGAAGGATTCTGGTTATATTTCACCGAATTCAGATGATCAAAAAGTTGTAGTTGAAGTAAAGAATGATTCGGAGCGATTACAGCTTTTATATCCATTCAAGGAATGGGATGGACAGGACTTTAAGAATCTGAATTTACTGATAAAAGCAAAAGGGAAGTGTACTACCGATCATATTTCTATGGCCGGTCCATGGTTGCGTTATCGTGGTCATTTGGATAATATTTCCAATAATATGTTGATTGGTGCAGTGAATTTTTTTAATGAAGAAACCAATTCTATTTTCAATCCTATTGCAGATAATTATAGTGAAGTGCCGGCCACTGCAAGAGCTCTTAAAGCAGAGGGAATTGGAACATTGGTAGTTGGTGATGAGAATTATGGAGAAGGTTCTTCCCGTGAACATGCTGCAATGGAACCTAGACACTTAGGAGTTCAGGTAGTTATCGTTCGTTCATTTGCAAGAATTCATGAAACGAATCTTAAAAAACAAGGTGTTTTGGCGTTGACTTTTTCCGATAAAGGCGATTATGAAAAGATACAGGAGAAAGATAAAATTGATGTTATTGGATTAACAGATTTCGCTCCTGAAAAACCATTAAAGCTGAGAATACATCATGAAGATGGTACTTCAGATGAGATTTTAGCAAATCACACTTATAATCAGGCGCAAATTGAATGGTTTAAAGCAGGGAGTGCTTTAAATCTAATCCGTAAACAAAATAATTAGGAAACAAAAAACGATACATAAACGAGACCGATCTCCCCAGCTGGTCTCATAATTTTAAGTTTAGCCATATGAAAAAAACTTTAAAACAGACCTTATCCAAAAAAATTGAAGAACACCGACCACGTACAAAAAAGCTATTAGAGGAATATGGGGATGTAGTTGTAGGTAATGTTACTATATCTCAGGTGATTGGTGGAATGAGAGGCTTAAAATCCTTAGTTACAGATATATCTTATTTGGATCCTGAGGAAGGAATTAGATATCGTGGTTATACTCTTAAGGAGGTGATTAAAAGTTTACCAAAACCCAAAGGAGCTGAAATGCCATATGTGGAAGGATTATTCTATCTGCTACTTACCGGTGATTTTCCAAATCAGGAAGAGGTAATGCAAGTGGTGGATGAATTTAGCAAAAGAAGGATTGTTCCCAGATATGTATATGAAGTAATCGATTCTTTTCCTTGTTGTAGTCATCCGATGGCCATATTTTCAACTGCAATTTTAACTTTAAATAGGGAATCTGTTTTTAATCGGCAATATCATGCTGGCTTGAGTAAGAAAGATTATTGGGAAGCAACTTATGAAGATGCTTTAAATCTTCTTGCAAAATTACCGGAAATAGCTTCTTATATTTATAATAAACTTTATCGTCAGGGACCAAGAATTCAATCGAATCCGCATTTGGATATGGGAGGTAATTTCGCTCATATGATGGGCATTCAAAATCCGTATGATGATGTATCCCGTTTGCATTTTATTATTCATAGTGATCACGAAAGTGGTAATGTTAGTGCACATACAGGACATTTAGTTGCAAGTTCTTTGTCTGACATCTATCTTTCCATTTCGGCGATGATTAATGGCTTGGCTGGTCCGCTTCATGGTTTGGCTAATCAGGAAGTATTAAGATGGCTTCAGGAAGTCATGGATAAAATGGGGGATCGGGTTCCTACCGAAGAAGAGATGCAGCAATTTGTTTGGGATACTTTGAACTCAGGTCAGGTTATTCCTGGATTTGGTCACGCAGTTTTGCGTAAAACTGATCCACGTTATATGTTGCAACGCGAATTTAGCTTAAATCACCTATCTGAAGATCCGATATTTAAATATGCAGATCTACTTTATAAGGTGGTTCCTCCTATTTTGAAAGAGCATGGTAAAGCCAAGAATCCATGGCCAAATGTGGATGCACAGTCTGGTGTTATTCAATGGCACTATGGGGTGACAGAGTATGATTTTTATACTGTTTTATTTGGCATTGGACGATCCATCGGTATTTGCGCCAATATTATTTGGGATCGAGCCTTAGGTTATCCGTTGGAGAGACCAAAATCTATTACAACTGAAATGTTGGAAAAAATTGCCGGATTAAAGGATGTTGTAGAAACTGAAAAGCATTAAAGAATACTATTTCAATAATATAGAGCTGATTTCGATTTGATTTCAGCTTTATTTTTGCTCAAAAACCGAAAAAAAGTTGGTGAAAACTCTTTTTCGGTTCGAAGCAAAAACTAACAATATGGAAAAGTTTTCAAAATTATTATTTTAACCCTACTTAAAAAAAATTTACAAATCCTGTAATTTATCTGAAAACTAACCCTAACCTAAACCGATACAGAATTCACAATATTTTAGTAGAAATTAAAATTTTACAAGTACAATGTACTTGACACATAATTTGAATCATTTCTTTACATCACAAATGTGCAGGAATTAATCGAATGGTTTTTTATGGCTTTCACCCAATTTAGGAAATAGAAATACTCAAAAGGGAATGGGTAATTTACGACAAAAGTATTCCGGGATGGATAAAGATAGATAATAAGCTCAATGTGAAATTGTCGGATAGTAAAATTACAATTCAATTTTGGGGTGTCGATAGGATAAAAAGGAAAAAAGCCAATCTGTTATAGATTGGCTTTTAGGGTTTTACTTATCAGAAGTGATAAGAATATTTTGTATTTCCAATTCCAATTTACTTAAATCAGACTGTAACTGTTGCTTGATATTCTGAAATTTACCAGAAAAATGTTGTGACAGGTTTTTGTAATAACCTACACCATCCAGTAAATTATTTTTAAATTTTTCTAAAGACTTGATTTGTTTTGCAACTGGATTTTTTAATTCATTCACTTGTTCTTTCAAATAGTCATAATACAAGTTTATTTCTTTGATAAACATATTTGGTCTATCTGTTCTTTCAATCAGATTTGTTCGATTGTAAATATGATCGATCATCTCCTTTAACTTGGCCTTTTTCGTAAAATAAGCTAAGTTTGGTCCCGGGCAAATAGAAACACCGTCTCCATCTTTTTTAGTGTCAATATGATTCACTAAAAATGCTGAAGCTGATAGGCCTTTACAAAGACAGGTTTTCTCCAGCAATAAGTTTACTTCCTTTTCATATTCCTCTGGAGAAAGGTTTTGTGATTTTAAATCAGCCAATTTTAATTTTTGATATTGTTTGGAAGCTGTACATATTGGTTCTTTCGTGAACTCTTTATTGGCAATCATATATCTTTTAGAACAAGCACTTCCTGGTTGATTCTGCTCTAAATTTATCCATTTATCCTTATCGCGTGTATTGGCGTTAAGATTATTAAATCGAACTCCTAGCGGTGATGCGTGACTTAAGGAAAGATCTTTTTCATTCGCCTTTTCAAGAAGAGACAATGTATTGTCATCCACATCGCAAGCTTCAGGAACCATTAGAAAAGGAGTGCCCCAACCAATTGAGTCTAATTGGTAGTGTTCCATAAGAAAATCATGCTCTTCTGCAGTACCTACACCTCCCTGAGCAGTAATTTTCATCTCCAAAGGTTTATTGGGAACAGGTTTCTGCTTTCTTTCCAGAGCCTGAGCTAATATCTGATGAAGATCCTGTTGTAATTCTTGACGCTTATCTTTAAATTCTTCCAAAATAGGACCCATCAGAAAACCATCAGTAGCAAAAGCATGTCCTCCGCAATTTAATCCTGATTCTATGCGAAACTCAGAGATCCAAATTCCCTTTTTAGCGAGGAATTTTCCTTGAATAAGTGCGGATCGGAAATCACTAACTTTCAGAACAATTTTCTTTTTGATATATCCGCTAACATCGGGATAAAAATCTGCGAATTGCTCCAAATAACCATACAAACGAGGATTCATTCCAGCAGATAAAACCATGGAGCTCTCCAGGTTACTCATGGCAAAACCACGAAGAGCTGCATGTGCATCGTTATATTCTGAAGGTAGTTGTTCTCCTTTATAATAGTTTTCCTTGTCTAGTTTGGTCATGATATTTACATCAATAGACCCTAATGGAAGATTATTATTAATCCATTCCTTGGCTTCTTTCACATATGGATGATCAGCAAATTTTTCAGTAAATTCTTTTTTAACTTCTGAAAAATCGGGTAGTAAACTGAAATATTCTTCCAATTCCTTACTTTTATCTTGAATGGATTCTTTAAGATTTTCAAATTTCTCCTTTACCATCTTGTCCATTAGATTCAGATAAGAAGTTATTCTTTCAGCACGAAAATCTTTAGTTTTCTCTGTAATTGGCTTGAATGGAAGACTCAACTTTTTACAGTACATCTCTCTCATTTTTTCAACGAGTATATCATCAACAATTGATATAACCGATGAAATTCCAAGGTGAGCCACTTTTACAGGAGTATCCACTGTAAATCCTGTTCCCATTACAGGAATATGGAAACTGTGTCCTAAAATTTTACTCATGAATTTGTTTATTGATTTAATGAAACTAAAATGCTTCGTATCCAACACATACAAAGTTTAATTTAGCGGATGGCAAGTTAGATGATTTGCCAATTAAATCAAAAGTATTTTACAGTTATTTGATCTTTATTAAGGCGTAAACTATAAAAACTGAATAAAGATAAGATTGCAAATATACAGAAGTTAAAATATGATTTTTAAAATAGTTTAAATTGGGTGAAATCGTTTGGCATTTGGATATTTTCAATTATTAAAAGTTTGGCTTTTGTTTCCAATCCACCAGCATAACCCGTAAGTTTTCCGTTTTTGCCAATAACGCGATGACAAGGAATAATAATAGGAATAGGATTCAATGAATTTGCCATTCCTACAGCACGGCACGCATTTGGTTTACCTATAGAATTGGCGATATCCTGATACGAGCAAATAGTACCATATGGTATTTGTTGAAGTTCTTTCCATATGCTTTTTTGGAAGGCGGTTCCATCAGGGGCAAGCATCAAATTAAATTGTGTTAGTTCTTGATGGAAATAGGCAAGGAGTTGATCTTTAACTTCTTTTAATTTAAAGGAATCTTTGATCCAATTTAAATTCGGGGAGATATTGTTTTGGTGATCACTGAAAATTATCTTTTTTAGTCCTGCATCGCTCGAAAGCAGCAGTAAGTTACCAATTGGGGAAGAAATTGTATCGTAAAACATAGCTTATCATTAATGATTCAACTTTATTCACTAAAAAGTAGTATTAAATCTCCAACCAGAGCAATTTTAATAAGATTCAGTCAAAAGTGTTGATTCTAAAATTATCTAATTTATTATTCATTGCGCCGTACGAAAAATTGGAATATACTAAAATCTTCCTGGAAGTTTAATTTCTCATAAGAACCAATCTATTTTTCTACCCTGGTAAATATCTAAAAGTATTAAACTGGCTTAATAAAAGATGGGGATCACTTACCTAAACTGTGCATAAGGCTAAAAATTGGAAAATTAATTTTTCCTTTCCAGTAATCCATTTACAACAACTGAAGCACAAAAACAGCCGAATAGAGGAGGCATATAGGAAATTGTTCCAACGTTTGACCGCTTATTTTGACTCTCCGATAAAACTACAGCATCTTTCGAAATATCCTCCGGCGAAAAAACAACTTGAACTCCTTCATAAACTCCAATCTTATGCAATCTTTTGCGAAGCATTCTTGCTAGTTTACAATTGTATGATTGGGAAATATCAGCAATCTTTATTTTGGAGGGATCTATTTTACCTCCAGCTCCCATAGCGCTTACAACATTTAAATTATTCTGAAGACTATGATATATTAATGAAATTTTGGGAGCTAAAGTATCTATTGCATCAACCACGTAGTCGTAGTTCCCTATTTGCAGGATATCATTCATACTCTCTTTATGCAGGTATTCGTTGATAATTTTCAGATTCAAATTGGGATTGATATCCAGCAATCGCTCTCCCATGATAGCAGCTTTATCTTTTCCTAAATTACTTTGAATGGCAGGTAATTGTCTGTTAATATTTGATTCTTCTACATGATCACCATCTACGATTGTCATGCTACCAACACCAGATCGGCAAATCTGTTCGGCTGCATAAGCACCAACGCCACCTAATCCAACTACTAAAACATTAGCATTTCGTAATTTCGATAATTCTTCTTTTCCTAAAAGCAGTTCTGTCCTGCTCAACCAATCTTCACTCATAATTATTAAAAACAGTTCTCGTAATTGATTTGTAAATTTTGCATTAATTCATTAACACTTTTATTTTTTAATTCAGCAGCTTTCAGATAGATATCTTTGATGCTAATATTGGAATCATCCGTTTCCAGAAAATATTGATGATCAGAAATTTTTTGAAATAATCTCTGGAGATTTTCTTGTTGTAATAAGGCTTTTCCGAAAGATAAATAACATCCTGATTTAATCAGACTATCCCCAATTTGCTCATTATTTCGGAATCCATGGAGTATCCAGGGAATTGAAGTATGTTGTTGCTTTCGAATTCGAAGGAGCTCAGAAAAAGCCTTCACACAATGTATGATGACAGGTTTTTCCAACCGATTTGCAAATTGCAGTTGAGTTGTAAATACTTTTTCCTGCATTTCTAAACTCACATCAACAAGTTTATCCAATCCGATTTCACCAACGGCGACAATATTAGGGTTTGTGGAGTATTGTTCAATCTCCCGAAGGGTAAACTCAACATTTACTTTAGGTATATTCCATGGATGTAAACCAAGGGAAACCAAATATCTGTTTCCTTCCAAACGACTACAATCTAATTCATCCCAATTTATAATAGATTGAATATCTATCTCCTTGGATGGTTTGTGGGTGTGAATATCGATATATTGATTTGCTGTCATGTGTGTCATCTGATTCTGGCAAAAATACAAATATTTTCTTTGGTGGCAGAATGATTCAAGCTATAGGTCAGTACGAACTATATAATAAGAAACTCATTGAATGTAATTTATGTTTTTAAGTTTAAGTCGTTTCATCAAAATAGAATAAAAAAAACACTGTAAGTCTTGTTTTGTGCTAGATTCTTGCTTATTTTGCAAATAGAAACAGACGTTCTTTAAAATAAGATAAAGGTATGCCGCATTAATTATCGATTGTTAAACTCAACAGTTAACACATACCGAGAAAGCTACATGCTTGCAAAAGCAGGCCCCAACCTTCGGGTTGTTTCGACACAGGGGAAACTTGACCAAGCAGGCACTCAAATCCTGTCATTCAGGAGTTTAAAATTCCATTAATTAGTGCGGTTTTTTTATTTTCTGAGGATTATTTTCTTTAGAAAGACGACTCTAAATTTTGCTTTATTTTGTACTTCACTCCCTTTTCGGTAAAATCCATTTCTATTACTTCCCAGCAAATTAATTTCACCAGGATTCGCTCTGCTTTATAACGACTAATCTTTACAAGTTTACAAAATTGATTTTGACTGATTTTCTTTTCAGAAAGCAAGTATTCCATTAGATTTTTTTCAATGTCAGTGTACTCAAGGTAGGTGTCTGTTGGTTTTGCTTTCTTTTTCCATACCTCTAGTAATATTTTATTGACAAGAATGTTTTCATCCTGCTTGCGAAGGTAGGCGAGCCATTTACCATTTTCATTTTGAGCATAATGTGGCATTTCAGGAGAAGGAGGAACAGAAATTTCCAAAACATTTTTACCGCTTATTGTCCATATTTTACTCTTAAAAAAAATTTGGGGACGACTGTACATTTCTGCAGCTGCCTTTATCATGTAGAATTCTTCATCCGATTGAACTCCGGCTATTTTCCCATTATCTTTTACTCCAATTAAAAGTCTTCCACCGTCAGTATTTGCAAATGCGGATAGCGATTTTGCTATTTTTCGGGAATCTGTAATACAAAATTTAAAATCTTGTTGCTGATGTTCTCCCTCTTTAATCAATTTTTCAATATAATGAACCATTATCTGTGAAATTTATCGGTTCGTATTCAAAAAAACTACAAAAGAACAAGTTGGAAAATGCTTGTTTGAAATGATTTACTCCAAAATTATTTTCATCTCACATCGTTGACAATTAAACTCTAATTTGTATCTTTTTTTGTTGTCGACCAAATAGAGTTGTTTGTTGTCTTGTTCCTGCGTACTTATTTCTTTTGGACACCTCCCAAATTCGTGTCGCAAACAGTGCTTGGTGGTCATAATGGTCTTGCCCGAATAATCCTTCTGTAACTCGAAACCCTTTTCTATTTTCTCAACGCCACATTTGTGATAAAATTCTTCAGCTTTACAATTAACCACATTCCCCATATAGGATAAGTTTTTGCCAGGATATTTGGGATGAGCAATTAAGAGTCTTGATGTTGGTGTTTTATGACTATCAATTCTACTTGTAGTGAGCAACTGTAAACATTTTCTTCTAAGATCATTCAATAATTTTGCGGGTAGAAAAGGAGCTTGAGCATAATTCAAATCAATAGAATTAACTTGATAAATGCTATCTCCTGTTTTACCAAGTTGTTTTTTCAGATTAGAGATGGCCATTTCCTTATTTTTAGCAGATTTAACTTGTTCCAGGTGCTGAACGCTTGCGCTGATACCGTTTTCATCTGTAGCAATTAGAGTTATCGCATCATCTTTACTTTCGAGATAAAAATCGATAGCTATTTTTCTTCTGGTCTGGTCTCTATTTAACTCTTTTGCAAATTCATGATCATTGTTTCTGTACAGAATAGCATTTCTCTGTAGCATATTCATTTCATTTGGGAATATTTTATTACCCTGAACACCATTTACTAGAATACCCTTTAGTAAATTATTCTTATTGAAAAAGCAAAGCCCATCTCCATTATGTAATTCATATTGCGTTTCAATTAGGAAATGATCCTTCCTAATATCTATAATCCGACCTATTTCTTTTCCAATTGATTTAGGTGTATGAAAATTAGCAATCTCTGGAATTCTACCCGTAAAGAAATAATCGGTATATCCGCGATTAAAAGTTCTTTCTAAATCGGGTTGAAAAGATGGATTTATCACACCGGAGGATGATTTTTCAAAATTTGGGTTTTGGTCAATAATTTGATCGATAGCCTGACGATAATAACTTGTTACATTTTTTAGGTAGGTGCTGTCTTTTAATCTTCCTTCAATTTTCAGAGAACAAATTCCACTTTCCATGATTTCTTGCAAGTGACCGGATAAATTCAAATCCTTTAAGGATAGAAGATATTTATCTTTAGCGATTACCTTGCCTTCTTCATCCACCAAATCATATTTCATTCTGCAAGCCTGGCTACATTCTCCCCTATTGGCAGAACGCCCACCTAAAGCTTGTGAAAAGTAACATTGACCACTTAGCGAAACACAGAGAGCTCCATGAATGAAATATTCTAGTTCAACAGAAGTATTTTTTCGAATCTCTTTAATTTGCTCTAAGGAAAGTTCTCTGGCTAAAATGATTCGCTTGAAACCAACTTGTTCCAAAAATTTGATTCGATCTAAATCATAATTATGAGTTTGGGTGCTGGCATGTAATTCAATGGGGGGGAGATTCATCTCCAATATGCCCATATCCTGAACAATTAAGGCATCTGCACCTATATCATACAGTTGATGAATCAATTGTTCTGCTTCATTTAATTCCTGATCATACAGGATTGTATTTATAGTAATATAAACCTTTGCCCAATATTGATGAGCGTATTGGATCAATTCTTTTATATCCTTAAGTGTATTTCCTGCAGCAGCACGAGCACCAAATTTGGGCGCACCAATATATATCGCATCAGCACCATAATTGATTGCAGCAATTCCTGCTTCCAGATTTTTGGCTGGTGCCAGTAATTCAATTTTTTTCATTATCCTGTTCTATTTGCAGCGAAGATACAAAGCATAGTTTAAACCATTGGAGAAAGTTAATTTTAAATTCCATTATTAATATCAATACTATAAATTCATTTATACCATTTCCTAATTTTTCTTTTTTCAAGATTTGATTTCTTATTTATATCTTGTATAAATAAAAATGACGAAATAAGATGAAAGAAAATACACTACTAAGTAATTATTTCATTGGTGAAATGGAATTGAAAAATAGAATGGTGATGGCTCCAATGACCAGAAATAGAGCGGGGGAGGGAAATGTTCCAACAGAATTAATGGCAAAATATTATAAACAGCGATCTGGAGCAGGACTGATTATAACGGAAGCAAGCCAAATTTCGCCACAAGGAATGGGATATCCTGCTACTCCAGGTATTTATAGTCCGGCTCAAGTTGAAGGGTGGAAACTGATTACCGAAGCGGTTCATCAGGAAAATGGAAAAATTTTCATACAATTGTGGCATGTGGGACGTATTTCTCATCCGGATTATCACAATGGTGATGCTCCGGTGAGTCCTTCAGCTGTGAAACCGGCAGGACAGGCCTTTACTTATGAAGGTTTAAAAGACTTTGAGGAACCAAGAGCATTGACTAAGGAGGAGATTAAAGAAATTGTAGCGGATTACCGGAAAGCTGCAGAAAATGCGAAGGCTGCTGGTTTTGATGGTATTGAGATTCATGCAGCCAACGGTTACTTAATTGATCAATTTTTGGTAGATAAAACCAATAAAAGAATAGATGAATATGGTGGAAGCATTCAAAACAGATCTCGCTTTTTATTTGAGGTACTGGAGGCCACTTTAGAGGTTTGGGAATCATCACGTGTAGGTATTAGACTTTCACCAAGTGGTTTATTCAATGATATGGGAGATTCGGATCCTGTTGCTTTATTTGGTCATGTTATCGAAAGATTGAATGATTACAAGCTAGCTTATTTGCATTTAATTGAACCATTGATGCCTACGGATGATTATCCACAATTGGTAAAACAGGTTGGGGCATATTATGGGCAAATTTATAAAGGAGTACGCATGCTTAATGGAGGATTTACAAAGGAAACAGCAAATCAGGCCATTAAGAATGATATTTCGGAATTGGTATCATTTGGAACTTCCTATTTAGCAAATCCCGATTTGGAAAAAAGATTTGAATTGGATGCAGATTTAAATGCTCCTAATCAGGATACTTTCTATGGAGGAGATGAGGCAGGATATACGGATTATCCTAGTATGACAGAAGCTTAATATTATTTGAAACAGTCCCAATTTGGGGCTGTTTTTTTACTCGTTAATTTCTATGAAATAACTTGCTGTAAATTTTTTTCCTGTTTCAAGGTGTTGGATTAATTCTTTCGAAGAGAACTCTTGGTTCGAATCGGCACGATCTGCAATACCAATCCATGGTTCAATGCAAACATAGGGAGCATTAGGTTTAGCCCAAAGGCCTAAATAGGGAAAATCAGAAAAAGATACCTTTAATTGAAAATTCGATTTTTTGCTTTTTAAGCTTACACTTTTTGATTGTATATTTTTAAATATAAGGGCATCATTCACAAAAAGCTCAGGGTGCAAATTCAAAATTTTAGATTCATCTAAAATAAGTTTTCCCTTTTCCCCTATCAAGCCTCCTTCGCTTAAATTCCATGTGTTTACTTTTTCCTTTTTCTCAAATTCCAAGTAATAATCGGTGTACTTTTCCTCCTTTTTCAAAGGACAAGCAAAAGCTGGATGTCCTCCCAAAGAGAAAAGCAACTCCTTATGCCCGTTATTTATAATTTCGTGTTTTATTTCTATGGTATTGCTGTCAAGTAAAAAATGAATTCGGAATTCAAATTCAAAGGGATAAAGTTTACGGGTTTTTTCATTAGAAAAAAGTACAAAACTCATCTTGTTGTCGTCCTTAGCCAGTAACTGAATATCCGGATTGTTACGAACAAAACCATGCTTTGTCATAGGATATAATTTCTCCTCATGAATAAATGCATCATTCTTTAAACAACCAATAATTGGAAAAAGGTTTGGCGCATGGCTAGCCCAAATTTCAGGATCTGCCTGCCATAGAAACTCTTGATTGGTTTGCAAAGATTTGATGCTGCAAAGTTCTGCTCCAATCTCATTTACTGTGATTTGAAAGAAATTATTTTGGATGCTGTGTCTCATTAAACTCTTATACTTTTTTGTATTGATAAAACAGGAGAATAATTCGTTAGAATCGAAAAATGATTTAAATATGCCAAATAGACTGTTAATTATATCATCTCGATATCATCTTTTTTTAACCATCCTTCATTGCCATCACTTAGTTGAATATTTCTCCAATCACCTAACTGATCAATTACTTTCACTTTTGTTCCTTCGTGTAGTAGAAATAAATCTGTGCCACTTAAATCAGGTGAGCCTTTAATTGTTACGCTAGGAGTAAAGATTATTGCATGTTCGCGAACTGTCATTTCGTTGGTTTTGATAGAAGCAAAGGCAAAGAAAATAATGCAAAAGGAAAGACTTAGGAAGGCGAATAAAAACCCTGCTTTTTTAAACCCTGATTTGTTACTATACAGGTATATACTTAAAAATAGTAGACATATTATAAAGAATGATATGGAAAAATAACTCCAGGATTGAGCCGAGGCAGCATTTCTAATACCAGCTATCCAGCGTTTTAAAAAAAGTTCAGGAACTATATCCAGTTTATCCAGAACATGATCATGAGCGAGAGCCAAATTGTACTGAATATCCTTATCCTCGGGAGCTAATAACTTAGCTCTTTCGTAATTTAGAATTGCAGGTGCAATTTGTCCGGTTTTGTAATAGGCATTTGCTAAATTAAAATATATTTCCGGCGAAATTAAATGGGTTTCAAGCACAAACTCATAGGACTTTATTGCTTTTTCATATTCTCCTTTTTTGTATAAATTGTTTGCCTCTGTGATTGGTGTTTTTTGAGCCCAGCTTGGTGCTGAAATACAAAGGAGAAGGACGATATATATAAACTTTTTCATTGGATTATAATTTTATATAGCTGTATTTGGAAGTCGCAAATAAATTATTTGAATGATTATCGAATATTTATTCGAAAATATCAAATGCTTTTTTCCAGTTTGGTAATAGTTTCCATTGTATTTTGATACAATTTATCCATTTCTGAAGATCCGGAAGATGGAGCATAACGAGCAAATTCACAGGTGTTCAAAATATCCATAAATGCTTCAATTAGTTCTTTTTCTACCTCTTTCGAGTCCAATATTTCTGTGATATTCTTTTTACTTAAATCTGATAATGGTAAATTTAATTTATCAGAAGTATAACCCCAAAGTGCTTTTAGGATTTCATCATAGAATTCTTCCTTTTGTTTTGCTTTTAAACGCGCCGAAGCAGCTTTTAAACGTTTCATTGCCATTCGATTTGCTCGCTTATTTTTAACCCGGGCAAGATCCGCATTTTCCTTTATTCGTTTTTGGTTAAAAATAAATGCTAAAACAAATAGAAAGAATGGGATAAGATATGCAAGGTAAAAATTAAGAGTTCCGAAAAATACTTCCCCTTTAAGTCTTGGAGTAAATTCATTGGTTTTAATAAATCGAATATCCTTTCCAATAAATTTTACATCTTCTTTCGAGAAGGAGCTGATTACTCCTCCTTCGGAATTAGAATTACCTTTGGAAACTTTAATCTTAAACTTAGGGGTACTTCTTGTCCGGTATATTTTTGATGCAGGATCAAAGAAGCTAAAATCAACAGAAGGAATTTTGTAATCTCCTCCGTGACGCGGAATTATTAAATATTCGAAAGTAGTGGAACCTGTCATCCCGACAGCAGAACTTTTTAAATCCTGATTTGTTTTAGGATCGTACACTTCAAAATCGGCAGGAAAATCAAATTTTAAAGGATTAATTAATTTAAGATTACCATTGCCTGATATTTTCACCTTAAGTGTAATCGCATCGTTAGCCTGAACGGAGTCTTTGTCGATGGTAGCGGATAGTCTTAATTTTCCAACAGCACCATTAAAACTGGCAGGTTTGTTTCCGGGAAAATCTTTTACCCTAATGGTGATCGGTTTGCTTTTTCGGGGTACACGGATATCTTGATAGTTATCAAAGAAATCATCGAAGAAACCTTGACGGTTTTGGGAACGGTGCTGACGTACAATACATTCTAGTTCAAATGGATCGATAGTTATTTTTCCGGTATGTTGTGGAAATAAAATTAATTTACGGATTACGCCTGCATTATAAATTGTTCCATTAATATTTTCTCTTTGCAAAGAAATTTGGCCTGGTGTTGGAATTTCCTGACTTAGGAAACCATCAAAGGAAGGGAATTTTGAATCTCCAAAACCTGCAATAGTAAGCCGGGTGTAAACTTTAATAGTAGCCACGATATGTTCTCCCATATATACGCTGCTCCGATCAAGATCTACTTTCACAAATAAATTGTCTTGGGTAATTTTTTGTGCGCTAGCTTTGTTCTCAGACTGATTTTGAGTGGCAGAGTTTTTGGGTTTATTTTCAGCTTTCACCACTTCAATGGTAATAGAGTTGGATTGAACCTCATCGCCATCTACAGAAATGGTAGCTGGTTGAATTGGAAATTTACCTTCTTTTTCGGCCAATAAAACGTAGGTGTAGGTGTAGGCAGAACTAGAACTAACTTTTCCATTAATAATTTGGGTGCTCCTACTACTTGAAGTCGATGGTCCCATTAATATTCGAAAACCTGTAAGTGAGGGTAATTGTATATTCTTTCCTTTCTCGTTTAAAGAATAGGATAAACGGAATTGCTCACCAACTTCAACAACTCTTGGAGCAGAAGCTGTAAATTTAATTTTTTCAGCTATGGCTGAGTTGCTAATTGTTATTACCGCTATTAGTAAGAAAAATATTTTCTTCATCTGTATTGTATTGTTTTTCAGATGTATATTTATTGTTAATAATGATATCAGGTACAAATGTACTTATAAATTATTAGTTAAATAAGTCCGAATTTTAAATTAGAACCAATGTGTTTTAATATAACCTTTGAAAGGTGTATTATACCATTACCTACCAATCCTTTTTGATTTTACTTCGTTTGACTTTTTGACTTTTTGCTCTTGCTTTTTGTACTTTTTCCTGAACTTTCTTTTCGTCGTTTTGTAATGCTTCTAACAAGCGTTGAGCATCTTGCTTCGAAATCTTATTCTTTTGTGCTTGTTCTCCATTTTGTTTTTTCTGATCCTTAGAATTCTGTTTGTTTTTATCCTTATTTTGATTCTGCTGATCTTTTTTCTGTTGGTCTTTCTTATCCTGATTCTTCTTGTTTTGGTCTTTACTGTCCTTCTTTTGCTGGTCTTTATCTTTTTGATTCTTATTCTGTTGTTTTTTCTTCTGTTTTTGTTGCTTTTGTTTCATTCTTCGGGCATACTCCAAATTGTATTTGGTCTCTTGCGAGTCCGGAGCATAACGCAAGGATTGTTTATAAGCATTAATACTCTCATCAACTTTTCGATTCATTAACAAGGTATTCCCAATATTGTGATAAAGTTGCCCTAATTTTTGAGGATCTTTCTCTGTTAGCGTAAGTGCTTTATACTGCTTGAGGGCCTCATCGTACTTCTTTTGTTTGTATAAGGCATCCCCTAAATTGAAGCCAGCTTCGTACGAATGAATTTTCTTATCCAATGCTTTCCGATATTCTACCTCGGAATTTTCATATTTATTTCCATCAAAAAGATCGTTTCCTTTTCGGATGAATTTTCTCTCTTTTTGGGCTGTTGCCTCCAAGCTTAGAAGACAAATCATACCCATAAATAGTACTATATATTTTGTCATAATTGCCAAATTTGAATCGTTCTATTTCGATGATTTAAATAGGTTAATATCTTTTAGATAGCGATTTTTACGTTCTAATATCAAGAATTCGATCAGAAGTAAAAAAAGAACTACCGCAATAAAATATTGAAATTTTTCATCGTAAGCGGAATAAACTCTTGCCTCCAATTCTGTTTTATTCATTTTATTAATTTCTTTAAAAAGAATATTGAGACCGGTTGTAGTGTTATTGGCTATTACAGGTTTACCGCCTCCTGCAGTAGCAATTTGCTCAATCATCTTCTGATCCAGTTTCGAAATCACGATATTTCCTTTTTCATCCTTACGAAAATCGCTGGATCCTATTTTTACCGGAATGGGTGCTCCTTTGCTAGATCCCATTGCAATGGTATGAACGATGATTCCTTTAGCATTGGCTTCTCTTGCTGCTGCCACAGCATCGTCTTCGTGGTTTTCTCCATCGGTAATTACGATAATAACTTTGCTGGCTTCACTTTCGGGACTAAAGCTTTTTGCCGCTAAGTTGATAGCCGCACCAATTGCAGTTCCTTGAATGGGAACAATATCTGTACTGATGGAGGACAGAAATAATTTTGCTGAAGCATAATCTGTTGTAATGGGTAGTTGCGTATATGCTTCCCCTGCGAAAACTACCAGTCCAATTTTATCATCATTTAATTTATCAACTAATTTAGAAATGGCGCGCTTTGCTCTTTCCAATCTGTTTGGTTGAATATCCTGAGCCATCATCGAATTGGAAACATCGAGAGCAATGATGATTTCTACTCCTTTTCGTTTTATTTTTTGAAGCTTAGATCCAAATTGAGGTCCGGCAGCTCCAATGATGAGAAAGCACAATGCCACCAATAGGATTCCGAATTTATAAATCGGTCGGCTAAAGGATGCATAAGGCATTAATTGACTGATAATATTAAATTCGCCAAATTTCTGTAATGCTTTTTTCTTCCTGCTAAAGCTGATCCAATATAGGACCGCCAAAATAGGGATGATTATAAATAAGTACAGTATTATCGGATGTTCAAAACGAAACTGATTCATTGTTCAATGATTTTCTGTATTTCTATTGTTATACTTTAAGGAATATTTCGCAAGATACTATTGCGTAAAGCTATTTCCATCAGAAGGAAAAGAGCTGCCAAAAGTAGGAATGGTAAATATTCTTCATTTTTGGTGCTATATTGTTTTACTTCAATTTTACTTTTTTCCAACTGGTCGATTTCCTTATAAATAGCCTTTAATTTATTATTATCAGTTGCTCTAAAATATTGGCCACCTGTCATACTTGCTATTTTCCCTAATAATTCTTCATCAATTTTAACAGGCATATTTCTCATGCTGATTCCGAAGGCGGTCTGTACCGGATAAGGGGCAGTTCCCTGTGTTCCAATACCAATTGTATAAACTCGAATACCATAGGTTTCAGCCAATTCAGCAGCAGTTAAGGGGGCAATTTCACCTTGATTGTTAACTCCATCCGTTAGAAGGATAATAACCTTTGATTTAGCATGACTATCTTTTAATCGGTTAACTGCATTAGCCAGCCCTAAGCCTATGGCGGTTCCATCTTCAATCATTCCGCAATGAATATCCTGAAAAAGATTAATTAGGACAGCATGATCTGTAGTCAAGGGACATTGGGTAAAACTCTCCCCACTAAAAATTACCAGGCCAATCTTATCTTCCTCGCGACCGGTAATAAATTGAATCGCCACGTCTTTTGCAGCTTCCAACCTGTCGGGATCAAAATCACGAGCAAGCATACTACTCGAAATATCCAGCGACATGATAATGTCGATTCCCTCGGTAGTAGTATTTTGAAACCGATTGCTTGATTGAGGTCTTGCTATTGCTGCAACTAGCAATACAATGCTTAGTATTCTAAAAACGAATAACAGATGTCGCAAATAGTATTTATAGGTTCGTTTTGAGGCATTAAAACCTTTTAAGGTAGATACCTGAATGGTCGCGTGTGCTGCTTTGTCTTTTAATGCATACCACGCGATTAGAGGAATCAACAATAATAAAAGATAAAAATATTGAGGATTAGCAAATTCTATAGAGCTCATACTATATATTTTCAAAGTTATTGGTTTGCTTCTGACTTTTCGGGAAGTGTTTCAGATACTTCACTTTCTTCTTTTTTCTTTTCTGCAATAATAGTGTCTTCCACTATTTTGTATGCAAATTTCAGACTTCGTTCATTCTCATCCGGTAAAGGTTGAAATTTTGCGAATTTTGCAAGATCAGCACGTTCCAGTATTTCTTTTAAATTGGTATGCCATTCATTGTTGACTTCTACATTATCAACTGCTTGCATTATTTCATCAGTAGTCGATTCCTGAGTTGATAAATCGAATCGCTCATCCAGATAAATCCTAAGGGTATCGGTTAGCTCGGAATAATAAAGCTTGATTTTACCTGTTTGCCAAAGTTTATCTTGTTTGATTTCATCTAATTTCCGAAGAGCTATTACGTGGGCAGGCTCTATTGGTTTAGAGGTGGCAAATAAAGGCTGATTCTTTTTTCGGAAACGAAGATACCATATCAGTAATATGATTAAGGCAATAAAAACGATTCCTCCCAATAACCAGGGAACAACTTCGGCAAAGGAAATTGGCGTTTGAATCGGCATTACAATATCAAAATTTGCTTTTGTAGTGTCAATAGCCATGGTTTTCACGCCCAGAACCAATGTGTCTGTCAGAATAGACTTCGAAAAGTTTTCCTCATGAATCTGGAATTCAAAAGGCTTCATTTTATAAATACCTCCGTCAAAAGAAGTAATTACAAAGTTTTTATGAACCTTCACATTTCCATTATCCAATTTAGTCGTATCCTGCGGGCTTTGAGTGATAATCTCAACTCCTGACATTATACTGTCGGCAAATGCAGGAAAGGCTATTTTAAGATCCTTTGGTTGTTCTACCGAAAGATTTAGGTTAATTTGATCCCCAATTACAATGATATTGGTATCTAATCGAACACTATATTTTATTTCCGGATTTGGATTTTGAGCACTAAGTTCAGTGGGTAAAATTATTATTCCAAATATAAAAACAGCCGTTATTATTGTTTTAGCCAGGAAGTTTTTCATTCTAAGAATTTTATTCATTGTTGTATTCCAATTCTTGATGTTAATGTCCTCTTCGTTGAAAGAGATTGATTAATGACTTCACATAGTCTTGGTCGGTTCGAATTTCAGCCACATCAACTCCCGACCGTTTAAAAATTTCGGAGGTTCTTTTGCTTTCATTTCTCCACCAGGCAGCGTAGTTCTCCCTAACTTTTTTATTGGAGGTATCCACCCAGCTATATTCACCCGATTCGGCATCTTTTATTTTCACCAATCCAATCGATGGTATTTCCTTTTCTCTTTGATCGTAAATCTTAAGGGCAACCACATCGTGCTTTTTATTGGCAATAGTTAAGGCATTTTCAAAATCATCATCGATAAAATCGGAAATAACGAAGGTGGTACATTTTTTCTTAATAGCATTGGTGAGATATCGCAATGCATTACTAATATCCGTTTCTCTGTTTTCCGGATGAAAATCAATCAATTCACGAATAATCCTTAAAATATGCGTTTTTCCTTTTTTGGGAGGAATGAATTTTTCAATTGTATTGGAAAAGAATATAACACCAATTTTATCGTTGTTTTGAATTGCCGAGAATGCAAGTACAGCTGCTATTTCAGTTATCTGATTTTTTTTCAGTTTAGAAACGGTACCAAATTCACGAGAACCACTAACGTCAATCATCAGCATAACGGTTAATTCCCGTTCCTCTTCAAATAATTTCACGTAAGGATGATTGTATCGAGCGGTTACATTCCAGTCAATTTTTCGAATGTCATCCCCATATTGGTATTCCCGCACCTCGCTAAATGTCATTCCCAGACCTTTAAATGCAGAATGATATTCTCCGGCAAAAATATTACGGGAAAGACCTCTGGTTTTGATTTCGATCTTCCTTACCCGTTTAAGTAATTCACTTGTCTCCATTTTTCTAGTATCAAGTATTTAAGGTATAAGTATCAAGAATAGCTAATGAAGCTTTGCTTACCTAACAAGCTTAAAGAAGTCTCATTAGGCTTTCACTTTTTAACTCATTTACTTTTTACTAGGGTACTTCAACAGTATTTAAGATTTCGCTGATGATATTTTCGCTGGTAATATTATTGGCTTCGGCTTCGTAGGTTAATCCTATTCTGTGTCGCAATACATCATGGCAAACAGCACGTATATCTTCCGGAATTACGTAACCTCTTCGTTTGATAAATGCAAATGCTTTAGCGGCAGATGCAAGATTTATACTGGCACGTGGCGAACCTCCAAAAGCAATCATCTCTTTAAATTGATCCAAACCATAATCTGCAGGGAAACGAGTTGCGAATACAATGTCGATGATATATTTTTCAATTTTTTCATCCATATAAACATCTTTCACTACATCGCGAGCTTTAATAATGTCTTCCGGCTTTAAAATTTGGTTTGCAACAGGGAAAGTCTTCAAAAGATTCTGACGCATGATCATTTGCTCTTCCTCTTTTTTTGGATAGTTGATGACTACTTTCAGCATGAAACGATCGACCTGAGCTTCGGGTAAAGGATAAGTTCCTTCTTGCTCTATTGGGTTTTGGGTTGCCATCACTAAAAATGGTTCCTCCAATTTGTAGGTGTGATCGCCGATGGTTACCTGACGTTCTTGCATGGATTCTAAAAGCGCTGCCTGAACTTTAGCAGGAGCACGGTTGATCTCATCCGCAAGAATGAAATTAGAGAATATCGGTCCTTTTTTTACAACAAATTCTTCTTTTTTCTGACTGTAGATCATCGTACCAACAAGGTCGGCAGGTAATAAATCCGGAGTAAACTGGATACGGCTAAAACCTGCATCGATGGTTGTGGAGAGTGTGTTGATTGCTAATGTTTTTGCTAAGCCGGGAACCCCTTCCAATAAAATGTGACCATCAGATAGTAAGCCGATCAATAAACTTTCTACCAGATGTTTCTGTCCAACAATAACTTTGTTCATTTCCATTGAAATCATATCAACAAAGGAGCTTTCCCTTTGGATACGATCATTTAGCTCTTTGATATCAACTGTTTGGATCATAGAAGTATTGTTTTATTATTTTAATGTTTACATAAAAAGGTATCTGAAACAGAAAAACCTCTACAAAGATAAACCTTTGCGTGTTTTTTGAAAATGCATCTCCGTTAAAATTTGTTAAACGTTTATCCGTGTAAACAGGAAATAACTTAAGACATTTAGTAAGTAAATTTACCTGCTGTGCAGAATTAAAGATGGCAAATTAGTACGAATTCTTTACTTTTGGATGGTAAATATAAAATCATATCGTTTGATGGCTCGTTTTTTTATCCGTTTAAGTTATAAAGGAAGTAAGTATCATGGTTGGCAAATACAACCCAACGCTATAAGTGTTCAGGAAATCCTGAATAAAGCTTTATCCACTATTTTAAGAGAGGAAATAAATGTGGTAGGTTGTGGAAGAACAGATGCCGGAGTGCATGCTAGCGATTTCTACGCTCACTTTGATATGGTACAGGAGGCAATTAATGATACGGAGAAGTTCTGCTTTAAGCTGAATCGTTTGCTTCCCAGGGATATTGCTGCAAAACGGATATTCAAAGTTCATCCCGAAGCTCATGCACGTTTCGATGCCATATCACGCACTTATCATTATTTCATTACCAAGGAGAAAAACCCTTTTCGGATAGAAACACATTGGCAAATTCCATTCGAATTAGAGGGGCACAAAATGAACGAAGCAGCTAAAATACTATTCGAATATCAGGATTTTACTAGTTTTAGTAAGCTCCACACCGATGTAAAAACCAATAACTGTAAAATTTATTTAGCAGCATGGGAGGAGACTGCTGACGAATTTATTTTTACTATTAAGGCGGATCGTTTTCTTAGGAATATGGTTCGTGCTATCGTTGGAACTTTGATTGAAGTGGGCAGGGGAAAGCTCGATTTGGATGGTTTTCGCAAGATTATTGAAAGTAAAAACCGTTCGAATGCCGGAAGTTCGGTACCTGGTCATGCCTTGTTTTTATCAGCAATTGAATATCCCGAGACTTTAAAAGAGGTGACTACTTGAAGAATTGAACCTACTCCGTAACATTTTAATTCTAAAAATGGATTTTGGTACTTCCCGGAGTTCAGGGAAACAGACTATTTGCTTTTTCGTCTCATCGGAGACTCTGATGGATGATTTTTTCATTTTTTCGCCTTATCGGAGACTCCGATGGGTGATTTTTTTGCTTTTTCACCTTATCGGAGACTCCGATGGGTGATTTTTTCATTTTTTCGTCTCATCGGAGACTCCGATGGATGATTTTTTTGCTTTTTCGTCTTATCGGAGATTCCGATGGATGATTTTTTTGCTTTTCGTTTCATCCGAGCTTGAGAAAGCTATTCTTTATGCCAGATTTCCCAATTTTTTTCGGCTTGCAGATGCAGCATGTTTAAACCATTGTGCGTTTTGGCATCTTGTTCAGCTCCTTTTTTCAGGAAAAGGGTAGCTGCTGGATTGTAAACTAAATCGTAAAGATAATGATCTGAGCCAAGCAGGTGATAAGGAATATCCGGACAGGTTTCCTCCTTTGGGAAAGTTCCTAAAGGTGTACAATTCACGATTAATTGGTGTGTCGAGATAAGCTCTGCGTTCAACATATCGTAAGTCAGTATATCATTTTTGCCTACTCTGGATACAAAACGATAGGCTATCCCCAATTCTGCTAATCCAGCCGCAATTGCCTTTGAAGCACCACCAGTTCCAAGAATCAGTGCTTTGGGACGCTTGTCCCCAATAAAATCCTTTAAGGATTCCATAAATCCGAAAATATCGGTATTGTATCCTTTTAGCTTAATCTGATTTCCATCATGTCGAATTTGAATTGAATTTACCGCTCCGATTTTTTTAGCCAGAGGATCTATCTCATCCAGAAATGGAATGACTTTTTCTTTGTAGGGAATGGTAATGCAAAGTCCTTTTAGATTTTTTTCTATCTTAATTATCTTTACAAAATCATTAACCGACGGAATTTCGAAATTTAAAAACTGAGCATCAAGCTGCAGCTTCTTAAATTTATCGGTAAAATATTTTTTCGAGAAGGAGTGCGTTAATGGATAGCCGATAATTCCGTATGTATTCATGAGGTATTTGTGTTTAAATTATAGCATTACATGCGGCTACTATTTTTCAGTCTCCGGAGAAAATTTTTCCATCACCCATATTAGTAGGAAACCAACAATGGCCAATAAAACTGCATATACCAATTGGGCATCATGATGGAATAAGGTCTCGAAGGTTCCTGGTAGAATATTTTCCTGAACCAAAGGTTTTTCGATTCCATGACTATTCACAAAGGTGCTGATGGTTTGTTTCCAGGGCCATACTTTATTCAGAGAGCCAATCATAAATCCGGAAAGCAGGGCAATTGTCATGTTGTGATATTTTTTTAGCAGCCAGCTTAATAGATTCGAAAAGCTCATCAAACCGATAACAGCTCCTGATGCTACAACAGCAATTACATCGAATTTTAAATTACTGATTGCATGTAAAATGAACTCGTATTTTCCCAGCAAAAGCAGAATGAATGCCCCGGAAATGCCTGGCAGAATCATGGCGCAGATAGCTAAGGCACCCGAAAGAAATAAAAACCAATAACTGGTTGGTGTTTCTGCCGGTGTTACAACGGTAACAAAGTAGGCAATACCTATTCCCACAATCATTGCTATAATGGTTCGTAACTTCCATTCCGTTATTTTTTGCGCCACAACGATAGCAGAAGCAACGATTAATCCAAAGAAGAAGGACCAAATTAGAATGGGATGGACATCGAGTAGATATTTAATGAGTTTTGCAAGCGACAGAAAGCTTAATGCGATACCTCCCAGCAGGGAAATTAGAAAGTTCCCGTTAATTGCTTTCCAAAAATCTTTTAATTTAAATTGAAACAGCAGTTTTATTGCATTCAAATTAACGGACTTTATGGAATTGATAAGTTCTTCGTAAATGCCGGTTATAAAAGCTATCGTACCTCCCGAAACACCCGGGACAACATCTGCAGCCCCCATTCCCATTCCCTTTAGGGCAATAAGAATATAATCCTTTAATTTTCTGGTCATATAAATTCTTTAAATAGAGATTTAATTATCAAGGTACTTTTGAATGAGTGCTTTGAATGCTTGATTGTCCTCCAATTCGGGGAATTGAAGGAAGATGTTTTCCATACACTTAGGATCCCCTTGCAGGGCCTTATCGACGTACCATTCCGAAGAACTAATATCTTTATCTATCATGTAGTAAGCGGCTAAATTAGCCAAAACATGCATACATTCAGGTTGGTTTAGATTACTCTCTTTCAGCACCAAAATGGCATTTTCAATATCTTCATTCTGGTGATAATATTCAGCCAGTGCAATGGAGAAATTTGTATCCTCAGGATCTAAATCCATGGCTTTGCGAAAGGATTCCACCGCTTGGTCGTGTTTTCCTAAGTTTCCGTATGCTGAACCAAGTGCTAAGCAATAATCAGGATTGTCTTCCTCTAGTTCTTGTGCTTTTTCAAGATAAACCAGACTTTCGTCGATTTTTTCCTGATATAGGAGAATCAATCCCATTCCAAACCAGGCATCTGCACATTTATCGTCTAGTTTTAATGCTTTTTCGTAATGATTTAGAGCCTGATCGTATTCTTCCAGCTTTTCGAAACATTCTCCGATATTAGAATAGGTGATGGCATGCTCATCCTCGAATTCGAGGTATTCGATATAGTTTTTTATTGCAACTTCATATTTTCCCAGGTTAGAAAAAGAATTTGCTTTATTGTAATAAGCCTTTCCATGCTGATCGTTAATGGCGATTGCAAATTCATAAGCATCAATAGCCTTTTCAAATTCCCTTGTTCTGTTATATACAATTCCAATGTTGTACCAGGCATTATCCGAAAAGGGTTTAAGATCCAGATATTGTTTATAGGTTCTAATACTTTTTTTGTCTTCCTCTATTTGCTCGTAGCAATAAGCCAATTCAAACAAGGATTCTGCATCTTCTTGATCCAGCATACAAGCTTCTTCCAAATACTCAATAGCAATCTCGAATTTTCCCAGTTGTTCAAAGGCTATGGCAATTCTAAACAGAAGATCTTCCCGATTGTCGATATTAATTTTTAATGCATAATCAAATTCTCTTTTAGCATTATTGTAATTTCCCATGGCATTGTAAACATTGCCTTTCAAAAGGTATATTTCTTTATTAGTAGTCTCAATTCTTTCGACTTTTTTCAAAAGAGAGAGAGCCTCTAAATGTTGATTCAGATCAATTAACAAATATGCTTTTCTAATTTGTAGGGAAATGGCATGGGGATGTTGCTTTCCTGCAATATTGGTCACCTTAACAGCTTCGGAAGTTTTGTTCTTTTCGATATAATGATCAATGATGCTTTCGAACTCATGTACATCGAAATAGTAAAGCGCTTCCGCTTTTATCATTTGTTCAAATCGTCTTACCAGAGTAAGTGCATCGTCCTCCAGATAGTTTTCTGTATTATCTGTCATTTATCAATTTAAAATGATTTTTGCATTGCAAAAATAGGATTAATTTTAAAACATTCAAGTTAAAAGCCCTGAAGACAATCCATAACTTATTAACAATTGCAAACAAATAATAAATGAAAAAGACCTCGGGGGACGAGGTCTTCTATTTATTATAAATTTCGATGTTCTATTCTTAACAGGTCGAATACCGTTTTTACCGGATTGAAGGTAATGATTGGAACTTCAACAAAAATAGTATTCCAATCCGACATGGCTCCATTCCATAATCCCGGCAATTCCATTGCTTTTAGGTTGTTTCCATTATAAGATTTTTCAGAAATAAAACCAGTTTGATGGTCGATGTATTGTCGTAAATCGAATTTATTTCCTTTAAAATCTTTAATCCCGCAAACTAAATCCACCGGATTGAAATGAGTAGATCGATCAAATATGTTTTTTTGTCTGGTATCTGATTTATCAATCTGGGAACCTTCCACAATCTGCAAGGAAACAGAACCGTCGTGATTTCTTGCCCAGAAAGGACCTCCGCCAGGTTCGCCTTCATTCTTTACCATTCCGCAAACCCGAATTGGTCGGTTAAATTTCTTAATGAGATATTGCTTCAGTTTAATTGGATCCTCTGTGTGAAGAGCAGCAGGAGATTTCGTGCATAGTTTATCTTCCAAAAAGGCAAGCATTTCATTTAGTTTTTCCATGCTGATTTCCTTTTCTGAATCCAGTTCCTCGAGATAATCAAAGAGATAAGATTGGTATTCCAAAAGGAAGCCGGCTAAAACTTTTTTATATCGGTAGGTGATCTCCTTTAATCGATCCGGAACGATATTATCTATGTTTTTGATAAAAACAATATCAGCATCCAGTTCATTAAGGTTTTCAATAAGAGCACCATGTCCACCCGGTCTGAAAAGAATACTGCCATCTTCATTCCGATAGGGTTCGTTATTGATATCTACTGCAATAGTATCTGTAGATGCTTTTTGTGAAGAATAGGATACTTTAAGTTCCCCATTATATTTTTCTTCGAATTTATCTCTTGTTTTTTCAAAGCGCTCTTCAAAAAGAGGTTTGTGCTCATCAGAAACTGTCAAATGAATATTTGCTTTTCCATTTTGGTTTTTTGCGTAATTTAATGTTTCCACCAAATGTTCTTCGAAAGATGTTCTGGAGTATTGCTTGTATCTGTGAAATTTTAGTAATCCTTTGGGAAGATTACCGTAGTTCAAACCTTTTCTGCTGAGTAGCATATCGAGAATTTGCTTGAATTGATTTTTATCCAGCATTTTCTCCAGCTCCATATCCTTCTCGAGAATGATATTTCGGAGATCGCCATAAAATGCAAAATCCTCTAATCTGTTGAAGAAATTGAACATGGTTTCGGGACCTTTATGGGATAGGAAATTTAAATATTCATCTTCGGTATCCTGATAAGTGTTCAGAAAATCGTATAAACATTTAAACATTCGAGACGCAGCGCCTGAGGCAGGTACAAATTTTAACAGAGAGAAGTTCTTCGAGAGAGTATTGTAAACTTCTTCATAAATGTCAAGATCTTCATCTTGAACTTTAGTAATACCGTCATCAATTGCTGCTGGTTTTTTGAGTTTCATTTTCGGAAAACCGGTTGTGAAGTTTTTGATTTGTTCTTCTATGGTTTCCTGCGAGATGTTTTTTGACTCAAATTGGGTTAGATCTTGTTTTGAGAACATGCGTAAAGTTTTAAAAAGTGTCCGAAGCAATATAAAGAAATGTTTCAATAAATGAAACGACCATACGATATAAAAATAGGATCGCTGCTGTTTTAAAAGTTGAAATGGAGTGGGACTCCTATTAAAACAGAGTTTTAGCTAGCTTTGATCTGATCATCTTTTCTTACAATAAGATTTAGTTGGAGGTTATTATAATTGATTTGAACACAATTTGCAGATGTTCATTTTCTGTTTTTCGGATCTTTACAGCAATATCTTTTGTATTTTTGGACAAATTTATTGGATATGACCGAGACAAAATATGCATGGGGACATGCTGGAAGATATAACGATTTCCCAAGCTACTTTCGAAGAAAATTCACAGAGCGAGTTCAGAAAATTTCTGTGGATGCTGGTTTTACTTGTCCAAATAGGGATGGAAGTAAAGGTGTTGGAGGGTGTACCTATTGTAATAATAATAGTTTTAATCCTCCTTATTGCAGTCCGAAAAAATCAATTACGCAGCAAATAAATGAAGGAATTGAGTTTTTTAAAAAGTACAAAACACAGCAATATTTAGTTTATTTTCAAGCATACTCTAATACTTACGCATCTCTCGAAAAAATAAAACAGCTGTATCAAGAGGCTTTGAATCATGAAAGGGTAATTGGATTGGTGATCGGAACCAGACCAGATTGTATATCAGATGCAGTTCTGGATTATCTGGAAGATCTGGCAACGAACTATTATATCAGCGTGGAGTATGGCGTGGAATCGGCTAATGATGAAGCACTTCGTTTTATTAATCGCGGTCATGGATATAAAGAAGCAGAACAAACCATCGGGAACACCGCTAATAGAGGAATACATATTGGAGTTCATTTGGTGAATGGCTTGCCCTTTGACGATAAGGAATCGATGATCAACAATGCTGTAATGTTATCCCGGTTGCCAATTGAAACGCTGAAGATGCATCAGCTTCAAATCTTAAATAATACTTTGATGGCAAAGCAATTCGAACAGGAACCTGAATTGTTTTATCTTTTCGAAATGGAGGAGTATCTGGATTTTATAGTGGATATTATTGAAAGAATTAATCCACAGGTAATGCTGGAACGATTTATTAATCAGGTTCCGGAAGGATGGTTGATCGCTCCAAAATGGGGCATTAAAAATTATCAATTTGTGAATAAACTTAACAATCACTTGAAAGCAAGAGATACTTGGCAGGGTAGATTGTTTGTAGATTAGTTTTTTAGTTGCTTCAGTACCTCAGAGGCCTGTTTGAATCCTAATTTTAATGAATTTTTAATATCTGAAATAGCACCTTTTTTATCGCCGGCTTTCAGTTTGGCAATTCCTCTGGCATAATAAGCACGATTCAATTTCTTATCTATCTTAATTGCCTTGTTGTAATAGGTTATGGCAGAAGGGTAATCTGCAATGCAATCTAAGGCTACGGCATTGTTGTAATAAACACCCGAAGAGTGGAGTCCCATTTTTATAGCTCGCTTATAATCTTTAATTGCACCTTTGTAATCGCCAATATAATATTTGCTTATACCACGATAATGATAGGCAGTAAAATTGGCTTGATTGATCTTAATGACGTGTGAATAGTCTGCAATGGCCTTTTTATATTTCTTTTGATTTTCATATAAAATTGCCCGGTTTAGATAGGCATCCTCGTCAAATTTTTGCTTGGAGATTATAATTGTCAGATCTTGAATAGCAACCCGGTTTTTATTTAAAAAAGAGTAGCATATAGCCCTGTTATAGTAGGCAGGAAGATAGTCTTTGTCCTTTTTAATGATACTTGTGAATGTTTTTATCGCTTCCGTGTAATTGTTTTCATTCAGTTGTTCGATCCCTCTGTCATTTGCTCTGTCAGATTTAGACTTGGTGCAGCCTGATGAGACCAATAGGAGGCAGAAAAAAGCAGCGTAAAGAATAGATTTTAAGTAGAAGTGTTTCATAGATGTTTTTTGGAAATTGGGTTTTCTAATGTAATTAATATCCATGAATAATAAAAGATATGCCCATTAAAGTCAATAATTATATGATTAGGGAAAGTATCTTTTTGTCCAACTACCCAAAAAGCTTAGGGAGCAAATCTTTTTTCCCCATCTTAATTAGCTCCTTCTTAATGGCATCGCGATACTCTTTCTTATACCAAAAAAGGAACTTTCGTTGGGATAGTTTTTCTTTTTTAGTCTTTGCGGTATATACTTTTTTAAGCGTATAAGGATGATAACCGGAATAATAGATTACCGTTGCAACCGTCATTGGAGTAGGAGTAAAATCCTGAACCTGTTCTAATTTAAAATCTAATTCCTTTGTTTTAACGGCCAGATCCGCCATGTCGGCACTATGGCTTCCAGGATGACTGGAAATAAAATACGGAATTAATTGTTGTTTTGTACCTTCCTTCTTATTGATTTCATCGAAAAGAGCTTTGAGCTCGTAGAATAGTTTAAAGGACGGTTTTCTCATCATTTTAAGTACTTCGTCCGAAGTATGTTCAGGTGCAACTTTCAATCGGCCCGAAACGTGATTTTTAATTAATTCTACGGCATACTCCCTATTGGTTTTGTTTATCTCGGGATCTTTTGTTTGGTGAAGGATTAGATCATATCTGATGCCACTACCTATAAATGATTTCTTTACTCCAGGAATCCGATCTACCTTTTTATAGATATCCAACATAGCCTTATGGTTGGTATTTAAATTCGGACAAACATCAGGATGAATACAGGATGGACGGCGACAAGTGTTACAAATGGATTCAAATATACCTTTCATTTGATACATGTTTGCGGAAGGTCCTCCAAGATCCGTTAGATAACCCTTAAAATCAGGCATCTTTGTGATGTACTCCACTTCTTTTAATATGGATTTTTCAGATCGGTTGGCGATGAATTTACCTTGATGAGCAGAAATCGTACAGAAAGAACATCCACCAAAACATCCCCGATGCATGTTGACAGAAAATTTAATCATCTCGAATGCAGGAATTGTTTTATTCTTGTAACGCGGATGAGGCAAACGGGTGTAAGGTAAATCATAAACCTCGTCCATTTCCTTCTCGTTCATCACGAGAAAGGGTGGGTTGACGATGATTTGCTTATCCTCATATTCCTGGATTAGTTTTTTTGCCATCATGGCATTCGATTCCATTTCAATATATCGGAAATTACTTGCAAATTTCTTTTTATCAGAAAGGCAATCTTCGTGCGAGAAAAGTTCCTGGCTTTGCCATTGTTTTTTGGTAGCGTATTGTTCCTCTTTTCCCATCAAAAAGGATGTCTGTGGAATATTCGTTAAGGAAGAGAAAGGAACTCCTTTCTTTAACAAACGAACGATTTCCAGTAAAGGTTTTTCTCCCATTCCATAAACTAGCATATCCGCATTAGAATCACAAAGAATACTTGGTTTTAATTGATCTTCCCAATAATCGTAATGTGTAAGACGTCGCAGAGAGGCCTCAATCCCACCAATTAGAATAGGAGTGTCGGGATAAAGTTTCTTTAATATTTGGGAATAAACGATAGTGGGTTTGTCAGGACGAAAACCATGCTGTCCACCTGGAGTATAGGCGTCTTCATGGCGCAGTCTTCTATTGGCAGTATAATGATTCACCATAGAATCCATATTTCCAGCTGTAATGCCGAAGAATAATTTTGGTTGCCCTAATTTCTTAAAATCCCGTAAGTCATCCCGCCAATTTGGTTGGGGAACAATAGCCACTTTTAATCCGTTTTTTTCCAGAATCCGACCAATTACAGCAGCACCAAATGCGGGGTGATCCACGTAAGCATCTCCACTAAAAAGGATCACATCTAATTCGTCCCAAGCTCTTTCTTTTACTTCTTTGGCAGAGGTTGGTAGCCACTGATTATATAGGGTATTTATTTTTTCTGTCATATCTTTAGAAATTACTGCAAAGATAGGATTATTTAAAAACATTTTAAAGAAGGTATATCTTTTACAGAAATCCCAGCGGAGATGCGGTTTGTATATTCAATTGCTTCTCCTATATTTGCACAACATAAAAATACAGAAACCCCATTTTTAATTTATGTATGGATTATTTTTCTTATCATACTCATTCTAACTATTGTGATGGTAAGCTAGCACCAGAAGATTATGTGCTTAAAGCTATAAGTCTTGGTATGAAAGCTATTGGGTTTTCTTCTCATGCACCGCTAAATTATCCTGTCAGATGGAGTATGCCTGACAAGGATATAAATAGATATAATGAGGAGATTCGTTCTTTAAAAGAAAAATTTACTGGAAAGATAGATATCTATCGCTCGCTGGAAATAGATTATATTCCAGGAATTACCAGATCTTTTAAGGATTGGAAAAAGGAACTCGATTTGGACTACACGATAGGCTCTGTTCATCTGGTGAAAGGAAAATCAGAGGAGGAGTTGTGGTTTTTAGATGGTCCGGACTCCAATTATATTAATGGTCTGAACAATTTGTTCGGTGGGAATATTCAGGAGGCTGTTCGAGCCTACTTTCATCAATTGATAGAAATGATTGAAACTCAAAAGCCGGATATTATTGGACATATCGATAAGGTGAAGATGAATAATAAATCTCGGTTTTTCACGGAAGAGGAGAGCTGGTATCGAAATTTGGTTAGGGAATGCCTGGATGTAGTGGAGAAATCACATACAATAGTTGAATTGAATACCAGAGGGCTGTATAAGAAAAAAACCCCAGATCTTTTTCCGGATGGTTTTTTTCTGAAAGAATGCTGTAAGCGAAATATTCCGGTAACGATAAGTTCAGATGCGCATCATCCCGACGAATTACTCTTAGGGTTTGATTATGCTTTAGGTAGATTGAAACAAATTGGTTTTAAAACTATTCATATTTTGAAAGAAGGGAATTGGGTGGATCAAAGTATATAGGCTTTTGCAAGTGATCTTCTTGTAATTTTGCTAACATCTTTAAGATTAAAATATTTTTATGTGATGCTAATTTTCTTATAATCAGGTAGGTCTATTTCAATTCAAAAATACTTAAAAAACAATTTG
Organism: Ancylomarina longa; assembly: GCF_003996985.1. Classification (GTDB taxonomy): domain Bacteria; phylum Bacteroidota; class Bacteroidia; order Bacteroidales; family Marinifilaceae; genus Ancylomarina_A; species Ancylomarina_A longa. The sequence continues at coordinate 495,704 of NZ_RJJX01000001.1, read as the reverse complement.
GGAATAAGATGTGGTAGTATCTTTACTGTGAAGAAATAATACTATTTTTACTCGAATGAATTGATGTATTAAGTTGTGTAATTGCCCATTTACTTTAATATGCTTTGTAAGAAGAAAATGAATTATCTATTTAGGTTTTCGTCAATGAGCTAAATTAATGGCAAATATTATATGACTAAGGCAATGCAGAGTTTGCTGGAAAGATAAAAAGCGTTTTTACTACTGGTAAAAAAGTTAATATATTATCCTGTTACTGAGGTGAATCAGGACAGTATTTATTAAGAAATTTATTTAAATATGAAGTTAGTTGATCCGAAAGATTTACTAAAGGCGAGTGAGAGTTTGAATTGGTTGGGGGGGGAAAGCTTCGCTAAATTACTGATGTATATATTAAAGTTGAATAAGTTAAATGATCTTTACTCTGCAAATTGTTGTAAGGATGGAATTGATTTTATTGATGCTTTAATTGATGAATTGGGATTAAAATTCGAATTCGATGAGGAAGAGCTGAAAAGAATACCGAAGGATGGAGCTTTTATAAGTATTTCTAATCATCCTTTTGGTGGAATTGATGGTATTATTCTGATAAAATTAATGAGTTTGGTGCGGTCGGATTTTAAGGCTATGGCTAATTTTTTATTGAAAAAAATAAAACCCCTTGAAAATTCTTTTTTGGGGGTGAATCCTTTTGAAGATCGTAAAAATGCAGCTTCAAGCACTGGTGGATTAAAGGAAGCTTTTCGTCATTTAAGTGATGATAAGCCGCTTGGCATTTTCCCGGCAGGAGAGGTTTCTTCCTATCAAACTCAAACACATAATATTACCGATAAGCAATGGATGCCTTCCATCTTAAAGTTTATCAAAAAGGCAGAAGTGCCCGTAATACCTATTTATTTTCAGGGTAGTAATAGTTTGATATTTCATTTGTTAGGAATGATTCATCCAAGTTTACGTACCGTAAAACTACCATCAGAGCTTTTAAATAAGAAAAATAAAGTTGTTCGTATTAGGATTGGAAATCCAATCTCTGTGAAGGATCAAAAGGAATTTACAGATATTAATCAGTATGGACGTTTTCTTAGGGCAAAAACATATATGCTGGGAACTCCAATAGAGGTGAAAAAATTTTATCAGTTTAAACGGAAAAAGAAAACAGAGAAGAAGGAGGATATCGTTGCTCCGATTGATCCTGATGTGATTCGTGCTGAAGTGGAAGGTCTGGATCCGGAACACCTTCTTTTTAAGAGTAGAGGTTATGTGGTGTATTGTGCTCCTTCAGCCAAATTACCAAATATATTAACCGAGATTGGTCGATTACGGGAGATTACTTTTCGTGAAGTAGGCGAAGGTACCAACCAGAGTATCGATGTGGATGAATATGATTTATATTACCATCAACTTTTTATTTGGGACGAAGAACAGCATAAAATTGTTGGGGCATATCGCGTTGGAAAGGGAAAAGAAATATTGGAAGGATATGGCTTGAGAGGGTTTTATTTGCATAGTCTTTTCCGGATGAGTAAAGAGTTCCAACCTGTTTTAAGCCAATCATTGGAATTAGGACGTTCCTTCATTGTGAAAGAATATCAGCGCAAGCCCATGCCTTTGTTTCTTTTGTGGAAAGGGATTTTATATTTTCTCCTGAAAAATCCGGAATCGAGATATTTAATTGGACCAGTGAGTATCAGTAATAAATATTCAAATCTGTCTAAGGATTTGATTATTAAATTTATTATGGCGAACTACTTTAATTATGAAATAGGACAACATATCAAATCGAGAAAGAAGTTTAAGGTGAAGATTAAGGATTTAGATATTGAAATCCTGCTTGAAACTGCGAAAAATGATATTAATAAACTGGACAAGATTATAGGTGATTTTGAAATTACTAATGATAAATTACCAGTATTGTTGAAAAAGTATATATCCTTGAATGCAAGGATTGTAGGATTTAATATCGATCCTAATTTTAATGATTGTTTGGATGGCCTTCTTGTGTTAGATCTTTTTGATGTTCCCATGAAGGTAATTGAATCTTTATCAAAGGAAATTAATGATGACACAATTCTTCAAAGATTTTCGTCTGATGATATGGACTTTTAATAGATATTTTCCGAACTTTGCGAATCAAATTTGCTCACAGAAAAAGATAATCATTTGGATTTTCAATATATTTTTAAGGGAATAATAGTTGGGCTAATGGTATCCATTCCGTTGGGGCCAATTGGTGTAATTATTATTCAAAAGACCATACACAAAGGGAGACTAGCTGGTTTTATATCTGGTTTAGGCGCTGCTATTGCAGATATGTTTTATGCCACGGTTGCTGCATTTGGATTGGGTATCGTAATTAATTTCATCAAAACGCAAGAGTTTTATCTTCAATTAATCGGGAGTATATTTCTAGTGTACGTAGGGATGAGGATCTTTCTTACCAATCCTATTAAGCAGATAAGGGGAGCAAAGCGATCGGGCAAAAAAGGTTTGCTGGGAGATTTTCTTTCCATCTTTTTCTTGACTGTTTCCAATCCTATTGCTGTTTTCGTATTTGTAGCAGTATTCGCCGGAGCTTCTATTTTTGGCAATAACCCTACCGTCCGCATTGAACTATTTCTGATACTGGGAGTTTTGATTGGCGGTAGTTTGTGGTGGTACACTTTATCGACTATCATCAATGCATTTCGTCGTAAATTTAGATTAAAGCAATTGTTTTGGATTAATAAAATTTCCGGAATCGTAATTGCATCTTTAGGCTTTTTGGCTTTTCTCGCTTGCTTTGAACCTATAAAATCCTTTTTGGGATATTAAAGTATTAGTGATTCTTGCCTGTATCATGGAGTTAAAGGTTTGATGTACCTTAACTTTATTTTTACTAAATAATCCAAAAAAATAGACTTATCGGAGTAAAGGTTGATTTAAACAGAGGGGAACCTGTAAACAGGCAAACCTGATTTTATCAAAAATTAAAAGGATTGATTAATTCTTCAGGAGGGTTCTGTTTACAAATTCACCGTACAAGATTAGTTTTAATTGTATAATTTCAATAGGAAGTTATCTAATAGTTACCATGGTTGCACCCCAACCATATTCCTTAAAGGAAGCATCCTGTTGGTAATGTTTACGATATTTTCGATGTAATTCATCATGAAGCTTTTTCTTTAAGGTACCATTCCCTATTCCATGAATAAACACAATTTTCTTCCCTTTTTCTTGTTGATACTCCCGCATTATTTCATGGAACTTGTTGAGTTGATATTCTAAAATATCTGCGTTAGACAATCCGGTAACCGAATCGATTAATGCATTAATATGTAGATCTACCTCTAAAATAGCGCTACTTAAATTTTGCTTGTTTTGTGGTTTCCTACCTGTATCAGAAGCTTCTTTTTCGCGGATAATCTGTTTTATTTCCTTTTGGCTCAGATCTTCCATTTGCTGATCTATGGCTGAAGTACTCAGCTTATATAGGATTACATTCTCATGAAAATAAGCAGTTTCCTGAAAACTACTGTCTTTATGAAATTTAACCGCTTGAATCTTAATGTTTTTCTCTAAAGGTTTTTTAATCTGAAAATCACCTTGCTGGTAAAATAGAATTTGAAAGGTGCAGGTCGATAGTTCGTGGAGTTCTTGTCGCTCATATTCACGAATCATGATCTTGGAGTTGGGATCCAGATTTCCAGCTGTTCTTCCCTGTAATTTGCCTTCTATTTCATCAAAAAATCCATATAGCAATACTTGTTTGGTGTCATTAATCAGATAAAGTTCCATCGGACTGTCTGTTACAGCATATCCTTCCTTAGGAACAAAAGCCATATAAACATCTTCTTTTTCCACAAACAGGGGTTTCGCAGAGGATTGTTTAGAGACTAAGGAATTACTTTGTGGAAAGTTACTTTCCCTCTTTGGTTGACTTGTGCCTCCGGCAGATTCAATCACAACCAGATTTTTCTTTAGAGTAGGAATTTCGAATTCATCTTCTTCATTCAGAACCATCACGGTGTTCGCATCCAAAAGGCGAGTGACGATTCCTCCTCCGGTTTCGTTTAAATAGCGAACCTTATCTCCAATATTTATTTGCATATGTTTTATTTTTTTATCCAATTCGATATCTGGAATCTCTTACATTTTCCAGTAGGTGCTTAGAATTAGACTGCATTTTTTCAATTTCCGACAAAGTTAACTAATTTTGCCGATCAAAATAAGAAACCCACGCAAGAATACAGTGGCTTAGAGAAGAAGCATGATGACAGAATCTACAGAGATGAAAAGCTTGAAGGCACAGCAAATCCAAATAAAAGAATTTACCTATGATTTGCCCGAGGAGAGAATTGCCAAATATCCATTACAGAACCGCGATCTTTCAAAATTACTGATTTATAAGAACGGGGAAATAAAGGAGGCTGTTTTTCAATCGCTTTCACAGCATATTGAGGCAAACTGCAGCATGGTTTTCAATAATACAAAAGTTATTCAGGCGCGATTGATATTTTATAAAGATACGGGAGCCAGAGTGGAGATTTTTTGTTTAGAACCTTTAAACCCTGCGGATTATAATCTGGCTTTTCAAGCACAAACCCGATCGAGCTGGAAATGTATCGTTGGGAATTTGCGCAAGTGGAAGACTGGTGTTCTGAAAATGCCCTTTTATGTGGATGGAAAAACTTATCATCTTAGAGCGGAACGTTTATCACAAGTTGATGGGGCACATGAAGTGCAATTTTCCTGGGACCCTATTGATTTAAGTTTTGGAGAAGTCTTAGATCAAACAGGTAAAATTCCTATTCCTCCCTATTTAAATAGGGACTCCGAAGATTCGGATACCATTCGTTATCAGACGGTTTATTCTAAGTTCGAAGGATCTGTAGCAGCTCCGACAGCAGGATTGCATTTTACGGAAGAGGTACTTGCCGAGTTGGGTGGAAAAGGAATTTTCCGAGAGGAATTGACTTTACATGTAGGAGCAGGAACCTTTAAGCCGGTAAAAGCCGAGAATATTGGGGAGCATGAAATGCATACCGAGCACATTCAGGTTGACTTGAAAACGCTTGTTTCCCTATCGGAATGTCAGCATAAAATTATTGCAGTAGGTACCACCTCTGTAAGGAGTTTGGAGAGTTTGTATTGGATGGGAGTTAAGCTATTGTGTAATGTAGAAAATCCGAATCTTCTAAAACAATGGGAAGCCTACCAACTTCCTCAATTTTATAATTATCAGGAAGCCTACCAAGCGATTTGCAAGTATATGCAGCAACATGAATTGAGTTTGTTTAATGCGGCTACTCAAATTATCATTGCTCCGGGCTACGATTTTAAAGTCATATCGGGACTAGTCACTAATTTTCACCAACCTAAAAGTACCTTATTGTTGTTAATTTCTGCTCTGGTAGGGGAGGATTGGAAAAAGATTTACCAGTATGCGCTTCAAAATGATTTTCGTTTTCTTAGTTATGGGGATAGTTCTTTGTTGATGAGATCGTGATAAATGCTTGTAATATAAAGGCGATCTTCGTTTATTAAGTTATAGTTCTGTTTCTCTGTAGTAATAATATGATTCTGTTGTGTGTGATGCTACTATACTTAAATAAGTTGATCGTATGCAATGGTTTAAGGTGTTTTCTGTATTTTAGGATTACTGTCGTAAATTTTTCTTTTATACCAGTTTAATTAGTGGAGTTGCTTTTCAGATTTTATGGATAAGTTTAATTTTAACTAATTTTATCACTACTGACCGATTAAAATTCAGACAGAGGTAGGTAAAGATAATAATATTAGGTTTTAAAATTGTATCGCCACCTACGGGGCTCTTTTTATTGTTACGAACTTGTTTCTACCATACTATCGCTCCTAAGGGAGCTAAAAATAATCCCGGAGGGATGAAAGTATGGTAGATATCAATTTCTTGAAAAACAATAAGTACCGTAGGTACGACAGGAAATTTAGTAGAATACAATTTAACCGGACATCAGTGTAATTTTATCTAAATCAGGCCTGCAAATGTCGCTTCTTTTACAATTGACTTTTTTAATCGAACTCAAGTTAATTGGGATATCCTTTTTTTACCACCGACGCAAGAATGATGTAGAGATACAAATTGGTTTTGATATTTAGGTAAAAAAGTTTTATTTTTATTTATGTTTATACTAATATAGACTAAAGATATGATATCCAGGATTTCAATATTATTTTGTTTTATTTTTGTTAGCCTTTCCTTAAGTGGTCAGAACCGTTTTTCACATAGAGGAGATAAGGCTTTCGCCAAGTCGGATTATCCAGAGGCAATTGCGAATTATCATCAGGTCAAGATATTGAACACTGCGGTTTTTAGAAAGATGGCCTTGGCTTATTTTGCTCTGAAAGAATTTGATCAATCCGAAAAATATTACCAGAAAATACTTGAAGAAGAGAAAACATATCAAGATCTTTTGGCACTTTCCCAGATTCAAATGGAGCATTCTAACTTTGAAGTAGCAATTCTTTTTAGTGAAAGAGCCAAATCTTTGGGTGCTCCTGCCGATCTTGTGAATGCGAGAATACTTGCAATTAAGAAAATAGCAGCGGGAAAAATAAAACAAACAGACTTCCGTCGAGAGGAGCTGGACTTGCATCCGCAAGGAAAGTGTCTGGGAATTTCACAAAACTCTGATGGAATTCTATTTTCAGATAGAAGATCCCGAAAGATGCCTGGAAATAGCACCTGTCAGTTGTATGAGTATGATCCGGAGAATCCGCAAAAATCGAAACCAAAGCTTTATGCTCCCAATTTAGATCCTTCCAGTAATATTGGTGCACTTTGTTGGAGTGCTGATGGGAAAAATCTGTATTATACCCGTTGGTATCAACGCAAGGGGAAGCAGCAAATGGAAATTGTAGAGGCAGTACAACGAAAAGGGGAATGGCAAGCCAAAAGTCTGCTTTCTTTTAATAGCCGAAAGTTTTCCTGTGCTTATCCGGCTCTTTCTCCAGATGGTAAGATTATGTATTTTTCCTCGAATCAGCCCGGAGGAGAAGGAGGAATGGATATTTATATGACCTATCGGCGTGGAAATGCCTGGTCAAAACCAATACGCTTGGGGAAGGCAATCAATACCAATGGCGACGAAGTTTTTCCTCGTGTTCTAAAGGATGGGAATTTGTGGTTTGCTTCGGATGGAAAGGTGGGTTATGGAAAATTAGATCTTTTTTATGCAGCGAAGAGTCCTTCAGGAAATTGGGGAGCTGTGAAAAATGCAGGCTATCGCTATAATTCTTCGGGTAATGATTTTTCAGTTATCGACTATTCTGATTCCTCTGGCAGATTAATTGTGTCGGATGTCGAAGATAAGCTGAGAGATAAAATTTATCGTATTGAGGTTCAGGAAAAGGGGAGGATTCAATTTGCTTTGAAAGACAAGGACAGTAAAAAGCCTGTAACTGGCGCTCAGGTGTCTTTAAAAAATACAGTTACCAATAAGGATGTGAGAATATTACCGGGGGATAAGGGAAATGGTGTTTACCGTTTTACAGTGATTCAAGCAGATGTGGATCGTGGTGTTTTGTACCAGATAGAAGTTGGCAAATCAGGATATGCCAACCTTACAAGAATATTCAGTCCTAAAAAAGAAGGGGAGCAGATAGAAGTACTTCTAAGTAAGATTCCAAATGTTAATAAATTCACAACAGTATTAAAACCAATCGCTTATCCGGATAAGAAAATTATTTTTAGTAATATTTATTTTAATGTCAATGCGAACCAATTAAGTGATTCATCCAGAATTGTACTCGACCGTTTCGCCAACTTTTGGCATCAGCATCCCAATTTAAAGATTCGGATTAACGGACATTCGGATGCCAAAGGGAGTTCAAATATAAATAGGAAGCTTTCTTTATTCCGTGCTAATAAAACCAAAGATTATCTCATTAGTAAAGGAATAGAAGCGGAAAAAATACAAGTTCATGCTTACGGGGAGAAGTTTATTGTGAATGGATGCAGTGACGGGGTAGATTGCCCCGAAATAAAGCAGCGGGAAAACAGAAGAGTAGAGTTAATTTTCGTTCTCTAATTCAACTTTTATCTATTTTGTCAATACTTGACCGTCTTTTAAAGAATTTATTTTCTATCCTTAAGGAATTTATTATATTTACTATTGATAAAATTGATAACTAATCTCTGCCCTACTAATCTATTATGAGAAATATTTACTTTCTGATTTGTATACTTTTATCCGCAGGAACCATTGGTTTCTTTTCTCCTTATTTTGATATTAATTTTTCAGACTCCTCCTCCGATGGGATTTCTTACGCGGTGGAGATTGCCAAATATAAGTATCCGGTTTATACCGATTATTTCGAAAATATAAAAGATGTATTGGAATTAACGGGGAGCGATGGCGAATATCATTATTTGTCTGGAGTCACAAAGTCGAAAGAGGATGCAGAGGAATTGAATAAAGAAATACAGGAAATGGGCTATCCCGAAGCTCGCATAGTAGATTTGAATGCGGAATTTCCCTCTGATGAAATTGAAGATTTAATGTCCGGGGAACAGCAAGATCAGGATAAGAAGAAGCTTACCAAGAAGAAAGCTAGGCTGAAGGGAGAGGCGGAGATAGCCATAGGAAAACTAAATAATGTGGCCACCTCCTATTTTTATACCATCCTATTACAAAAAAGTGAATCTTTATACAATGCCAATCAATTTGCACCTTTACAGGATGTGAAAGCTTTAAAGCAGGATGGCGCTTTTTATTATTTATTTGGGCGTTTTGAAGATGTTGCCGATGCAGAGGCTTATATGAAGAAGGAATTAAGTACCAAATACAAGAACGCGAGAGTGTTGGTTTTCAATAAGGGGAAGCTGGGAAATCTCCATGTTGCCAAAGTCGGGCAGAAATCAATTTCACAGAATTCTGGCAATAATATGGGACGAAAAATGAGAGGCAAAGAGTATCATGATTACTACTATGATTTGTCCCAGTTAAAGTTCACAAAAAAACCTGTTTATTTGATTGAATTAGGGCCATATGACGATAAGGCTTTGGCAGAGGAAGCGGTTCAGAAATTAAAAGATTTAGGTTTTGATCGTGCAAGGATACAAAACCCGAAAAAAGAAATCATTCAGGAAGGTAAATTGTCTCCTGCTGCAGCTAAACATTATAGTATTCAGGTTTTTGCCAGTAAATCTGGTCTGAGTATTTCCCGCTTTAATTTAGAAGTATCCCGCACTTTTGATCAGCAGGATGGATTGTATCGCTTTCTTTATGGTGACTATGACAATTATTGGGTTTGTCGCAGAGAATTAAGAGATGTTCGCAAAAAGGGTTTCCCCGATGCCTTTATCGTAAAGTTATAATATGCTAGGTTGTGGTCAATGGTCATTAGACAATAGTCAGTGCTTAATGGTCATTTGTCATTTGGCTATTGGTCGGTAAAGATTATTATAAATATAAGTATGATTGGTTTAAAGGATTTGAAGTTGTATCAGTTGGCCTATTCTTTTGAGGAGAGAATTTGGAATATTGTGTCAACATGGAATTATTTTGAAAAATCCACTATTGGTAAACAATTAGCCAGATCTGCAGATTCCATTTCAGCCAATATATGTGAAGGATATGGAAGATATCATTATAAAGAGAATAAAAATTTTTTATTTTATGCCAGAGGCTCCTTATACGAGACTCAAAACTGGATAAAAAAAGCAGTAGACCGAAACTTAATAGAAAAGAAAATATATAAAGAACTTGAATCAGATAGTATTGTTATAGCTAAAATGTTAAATGCTTATATTCGATCTATAGGATCAAAAAAAACTACTAATAGTTAATAATCATTTGGTCAAAGGTCAGTAGGACATTATCCACCAATGTCTAGTGCCCAATTCCCCAATCCTCCAATCCCCCAGTGACCAATCAACCAATCCACCAATTGCCTCCATCTTTAGCTTCATTTATTAATTGCCTTCAGATTTATCTGAAGGATTAAATTTGTTTCCTATCTTTGCAGACGGTAAACCGTTCTATCGCTGCTTTGCAAAAAGGAGAGGAAAGTCCGGGCAATACAGAGTAGCATACTTCCTAACGGGAAGAAGGTCGAAAGATCTTAGTAGTAGAGCAGAAAATAACCGCCTTCGGGTAAGGGTGAAAAGGTGAGGTAAGAGCTCACCAGTGCTGGTGGCGACATCGGTAGCTGTGTACCTTATGTATTGCAAGATCAAGTATACCGGCAGTTTTAGGCTTACTCGGCCGATGTCGGGGGGTAGATTGCTTGAGGCATTTGGCAACAAATGTTCTAGATAAATGATAGAAGTTCTTTTCGAAGAATACAGAACCCGGCTTATAGGTTTACCATTACTTAGCAGATAAATCAAAGATCAATTCGTAAGAGTTGATCTTTTTTTTATCAAGAAATAGATCCATATTTTGAATATCTGAGTATGTTTTTATTTTCTGTAAGTAGGGTAGATTGGTTTTAGTTTGGTTTAGTATAAGAATTAAAACATAAAGCGATAAATGACCTGACCGCTTTTAAGTTTTTTTTCATAGGAGCTTGTCAAATAAAATACTGTTTTGATATAGAATTACCATAGTCGATGTTTAGTCGCAATCAATAAGATATTTAGAAGTATATTCTACTTAAGAGGATAATTTATTGTAGTATGAAATTGTAAAATATCACATGATTAATGGAGGAGATTTTGATAGTGTGAATTCAAATTTGTTCTATCAACGACGCAACCTTCTATTTGTGTTGCAATCATATTTTAATATCAGATTTATGGCAGATTCATTTAAAAACCACATGAAATATGCTGGAAAATTGATGAAAATTAAAAATTGGCAAACTTGACAGTTGTTTTTAGAAAAATAAGAACCTAATTTTGTCTTGCCTTACTTTATAGAAGACATACACTATATTAATTACAATTAAATGTCTATGAAAATTTTAAAAATCAATGTTTTTGATCAAACAACACCTAGATGGATTGTTTTTATAATTGATTTAATAATTAGTTTGGTTTCCATCTCGGCAGCCTATGTTCTTCGATTCAATTTCAATATCGAAAGTATAAATTTTAATTCAGCAAAATTAATTATTCCATTAGTTGTTGGAGTTCGCGCTCTGTGTTTTCTATTTGGAGGAACTTATGCCGGAATTGTACGTTACACTAGCTCTAAAGATGCAGAAAGAATTTTTCTCGTAGTTCTTATTGGCTCTTTTATTCTCGCTTCTATTAATGGTGTTAGTTATTTATTTCATGAGAATGGTTTTTTAATACCCTTTTCAATCTTGATAATTGAATATATTTCTGTTGTATTTTTAATGACAAGTAGTAGAATCATTTTCAAGGCGATTTATTATAAATATCTAACGTATTCCAGATTGAGGGAAAATGTTTTAATCTATGGCAGCGATGAGTTTGGGATTATGGCTAAACATGCTCTTGATAGTGGTAGTGAAGTTAATAGTACAATTGTAGCTTTTATTGATCATCAAAATAAAAAGATTGGAAATAAGCTGGAGAATATAAAGATTTTCGGTTCGAAAGACTTGGATAAATTGATTATTGATTCACGTGTAGATAAAGTTATTGTTGCCAAAAAAGATTTAAGCAGGGAAGAGAAGCAGTGTATTGTTGAAAAGTGCCTCAATAATAATGTAAAGGTTTGGGAAGTTCCAAAGTTTGAAAGTTGGGTGAATGGAGAGTTGAGTGTAAAACAAATTCGTGCAATAAAAATTGAAGATCTTCTGGAAAGGGATCCCATAAAATTAGATTGGGAAGAGATTAATCAACAGGTGAATGGAAAAATCGTTTTGGTAACTGGAGCTGCAGGATCCATAGGGAGTGAAATGGTTCGTCAGGTTGCAAGGTTTAGTCCTAAGCTTATTGTATTGTTTGATCAGGCGGAATCTCCTTTGTATGATATTGAACTTTCTCTTAAGGAAGAGTTGAAATTTTTTAATGTTGAAATAGTTATTGGAGATATAAGAGATAAGGGAAGAACTCGAAAATTATTTGAGACTTTTAAACCTGAATTGGTTTATCATGCCGCAGCATATAAGCATGTACCAATGATGGAGAATAACCCCTCTGAATCTATTAAAACGAATGTTTTTGGTACAAAAAACATTGCGGATTTAGCTCTCGAATATGGTGTGGAACGATTCGTAATGGTTTCAACGGATAAGGCGGTAAATCCCACAAATGTTATGGGAGCTTCAAAGAGAATAGCTGAAATCTATACCCAGACTTTAAATTATCCGGGATGCCCGACTCATTTTATTACAACCCGATTTGGTAACGTTCTGGGATCAAATGGTTCTGTTATTCCAAGATTTAAAGCTCAGATTGAAAAGGGAGGACCTGTTACAGTAACGCATCCTGAGATTACCCGCTATTTTATGACTATTCCGGAAGCTTGCCAATTGGTAATGCAGGCAGGTGCTATAGGAAAAGGTGGTAAAATATTCATTTTTGATATGGGGGAATCTGTGAAGATTGCGGATCTGGCCTCCAAGATGATTAAACTAAGTGGTTTAAAGCTTGGTGCTGATATTCAAATTCAATACACAGGTTTAAGACCTGGAGAGAAGTTGTATGAAGAGCTTTTGAACGTGAAAGAAAACACTGTACCTACCCAACATCCACGAATAATGGTTGCTAAGGTTAGGGGATATGATTCTGCAGAAGTCGATCATATGATTAATCATTTTTCAGAACTTTTGGAGACAAATGATAATTTTAAGATTGTCGCCCATATGAAAGAGATTGTTCCTGAATTTAAATCAATGAATTCTATTTATGAGCAATTGGATAAGAAAAGTGTGAATGGAGAGGATAAACTTAATGATATTGATATCACAGAGTTTAAGGAGATGTTGAAGTGATGTAATTATATATATGATGATTTATCAAGAGGCTGTTTCCTAATGTTTGGATCAGCCTCTTCAACTTGGCACATTTGGCAGGCGGAAAAAAGCTTGATTGTTCTTATTATTGCAAACGCAAAAATAAGTTTGCTAATATGTTATTAAATAGCAAACGGAAAAGAGAATATAAATTAGGGATTTGAAGATTCATTTTTTATTTTTGCGCTAGCTTAAAAAACTTTGATAAAATAAAATTAGGGTTTTGTCAAAGCAGAACGGATTAAATGAGGATTTGTAAACAGATTTATCATCTATTATTTTTTAAAAGATTATGATTCGAACCGTACGGAATGCTTTTATTATTGGTCTTATGCTTGTTTTTTGCAGCATAAATGGAAATGCACAAAATACCAATATCAATCCGGCAACAGTAAATGTAAAAGCTTTAAGTGATGCCCAAATTGAACGCTTGATTGCTGAAATGGAAAAGAATGGCATGAGTATGGAGGAAGCCATGACCTTGGCTCGTGCTCGCGGTGCTTCTCAGTCGCAAATCGACCAAATGGTGCAACGAATTAACGAGATAAAGAATAATGGAGGGGCAAAAGCATCTACGATCCAGATGCAAGAAAAGACATTGCAGCCTGAGATGGAGCTGTCTAAGAAAGAAACTATTAAAGCAAGTCCTAAAAATAAAAACATATTTGGCTTTCAGTTTTTCAATTCTAAAAATCTGAGTTTTGAGCCTGGTGTTGATGTACCGGTATCCGATAGCTATTCTCTGGGAATAGGTGATGAGGTAAATATATCCGTTTATGGAGCTTCTCAACAATCCTACCTGTTGACGGTACAAAAAAACGGAGCGATTCAAATTCCTGATTTGGGACCTGTATATGTTTACGGATTGTCTTTTACAAATGCAAAAACAAAAATTAAGCACCGCCTGGTGTCTATATATAATGGTATGCAGGGGGATCAGCCCAATACTTTTGCGGATATCAGCATGGGTACACTAAAAGGGGTAAAAGTAAATGTGATAGGAGAGGTGAATGTGCCTGGAACTTATGCATTGCCAGCTACTGCTTCTGTATTTAATGCCTTATACCTGGCAGGAGGTCCCAATGAAAATGGTTCCTTTCGTCAGATTGATATCATCAGGGATGGTAAGACCATAAACTCCGTAGATGTATATGCCTATCTTGTTGATGGGAAAACGCAAGAGAATATTCAATTGCGCGATCAGGATGTGGTGTTGATTCGACCTTATTTAAAACGAGTGGCTGTTGCCGGGGAGTTCAAGCGCACAGGATTGTTTGAGGCGAAGGATGGCGAGTCTGTATCCGATTTATTACGCTATGCCGGTGGCTTTACGGATAAGGCCTATACACATCGTTTGGAATTGTATCGCAATAATTCCAGAACCTTAAGTTTTGTGGGCGTTACAGCAGCAGATTTTGAAACAACCACTTTGGTGAATGGAGATTCTCTGGTTGCAGGAGTGGTAACCCCGCGATTCGAGAATAGAATCAGTATTGAAGGAGCAGTTTATCGTCCGGGTAATTATGAGATGATAAAAGGGATGAGCCTATCGCAATTAATCACAAAAGCTGAAGGATTAAAGGAGGAGGCCTTTATGGAGCGTGGCGTGATCACCCGTAAGAAAGCAGACCGAAGTCTGGAAGCAATATCTTTTTCGGTACGCGATGTGGTAAATGGAAAAACAGATGTAGCTCTTCAGAAGGAGGACATGGTGCATATTTCCTCCATCTTTGATATGAGGGAGGCCAGAACTGTTGAGATTGTTGGTGAGGTACAATATCCAGGGACTTATGCCTGGGCCGCAAATTTAAAAATTGGGGATCTCATCTTTCAGGCTGGTGGATTCAAAGAAAATGCCGAGGTATCGGGTATTGAGGTTAGTCGTGTCCTGGATTATTCCGAAACAGAAGATTTGAACAAGGCCTTGTTGCATACTTTCCAGTTCGGACTCGATCGTAATTTAAAATTAGATCCTAAAGGGGAATCCTTTCTTTTAAATGCTTTTGATAAAGTATATGTACGCCGTGCACCGGGATATCGTCCGCAAGGCGTAGTAAGCGTGCAGGGGGAAGTGAAATATGCAGGAGATTATGGTGTAATCCGTAAGGATGAAAAAATATCTGATGTAATCAAACGTGCAGGAGGCATTACACCGGAGGCTTATGTGAAAGGAGCTTCCCTGCGCCGAAGAATAGAATTAAGCGAGGCAGAATATCAGGCTAAATTGGCAATTGCCGCTCAGGATACCACCATGAATGAAGACGAGGTGGAAAAGGTATCCTATCAGATCGTAGGAATTGATTTGCCAAAAATCATGGCAAACCCGGGAGGAAGAGCGGATTTGCAACTGCTGGCAGGGGATCAGCTGTTGGTGCCATCTAAATTGCAGACGGTTAGCGTGTCCGGTGCTGTTTTGAATCCGGTGGCGCATACCTATTCCGAAAAAAGAAGCGTGAAAGACTATATCAATAAAAGTGGAGGTTTTGCTCAGTTAGCCAAAAAAGGGAAAGTATATGTGCTTTATGCCAATGGTACTACTCAGGCAACACGCACCGGCTTGTTCGGTCGTCGTTTCCCAAGGGTTGAACCGGGTTGCGAGATTATTGTTCCGGAAAAACCAGAGGTTGATAAGGCAGCGAATGCAAGTAAATGGTTAGCCTTTACATCTACATTGGCGAGTTTAATTACGGCTATAGCGATTGCTACGCGTTAGGGAGTGAGGGATTTAATGAAACAGATGCTGAAACGAGTTCAGCATGACGAAAAGTTGAGAGATACTGAAACAAGTTCAGCATGACGTGAAGTTGAGAGATACTGAAACAAGTTCAGCATGACGAATGGTAATAGATGCTGAAACGAGTTCAGCATGATGTAACATTGACATTGTCATCTGGGATAGAACGTCATCCTGAATTAAGATCGTCATCCGAATTGAAATCGTCATCCTGAATTTATTTCAGGATCTCAGGATCCCAGGATTGACGATTAAATGAATAGTGAAACAATGAAAAGATCCTACATTTATATCATGTCAAATAAAAATAGAACAACATTATATATAGGTGTAACATCAGATTTAAATAGACGAATTGCAGAACATTCAGAGGGAATAGGAGCTAAGTTTACCAGTAAATACAATTTGACTGACTTGGTTTATTATGAAGAATTTGATGATGTAAGGGATGCAATAGCAAGGGAGAAGCAGTTGAAAAACTGGAAAAGAGAATGGAAAATGAAATTAATTAAGAGCTTTAATCCAGATCTAAAAGATTTGAAAATGGATTTTCAATAAGGTAACATTTAGATGCTGAAATAAGTTCAGCATGACGTGAAGTTGAGAGATACTGATTCGAGTTCAGTATGACGTAACATTGACATTGTCATCTAGGATAGAACGTCATTCTGAATTGAGATTGTCATCCGAATTGACAACGTCATCCTGAATTTATTTCAGGATCTCAGGATAGTTGGAAGACATAGATGCTGAAACAAGTTCAGCATGACGTAACATTGACATTGTCATCTTGGATAGAACGTCATCCTGAATTGAAACCATCATCCTGAATTGACACCGTCATCCGAATTGACAACGTCATCCTGAATTTATTTCAGGATCTCAGGATCTCAGAATTAACGTAAACTAGAGAAATACAATAATTAGAATAAGAAATATCACGCACTTAAATTAAGAGGAAAACGCCTCATCCGCAAAATCCATCTTAATTCGCGAAATTAATTATAAGCGTAACCTATTAAAAAAGTATGCAAGAATCTAAAACCGACAATACAGTTCACGACGACGAAATTGATCTGATCCAGCTCGCAAAAACCCTATGGGAAGGCAGAAGATCTGTTATCAAGACCACTCTGATTTTTATGGCACTCGGATTATTCATTGCCTTGTTCTCCGCAAAAGAATACACCGCCTCTACCACCATGGTGCCACAAGCTGCCGAGGGAGGAAGCAAGTTGGGCGGTAGCCTGGGCGGACTGGCAGCCATGGCCGGTATTAACCTGGGAAGCATGGGCGGAGGATCTGCAATACCTCCAACATTGTATCCAAAAATTGTAAGTAGTATCCCTTTTCAGAAGGAATTGATGCAAACTCCGATTACTGTCGAAGGCCAAGAAAAGGAAGTTACATTTGCTGATTACTACCTGGAAATTCAAAAGCCAACTCTTTTAGGCTATCTCAAAAAATACACCATTGGCCTTCCGGGTGTCATTATCAAAGCCATCAAAGGTGACCAATCTACCAATGACCAATTAACCAATGACAAAAAATTGCTTTCCATTAGCCAGGACGAAAAGAAATTAATAGAAATCTTGTCTGCACAGTTAAGCATTGAGGTAAACGACAAAGACGGCTACGTATCCCTTTCCGCCCGCATGCCCGAAGCAAAAGCGGCAGCTCAATTGGCAAAAAGAGCACAGGAACTCCTGCAGCAAGCCATCACCGATTTTAAAATTCAAAAGGCAAAGGATCAATTGGCTTTTGTGGAGAATCGCTTCAGCGAAAAACAAAAAGAATTTGATGCCGTACAACAAAAATTGGCTAAATTTCGCGACCGTAACAGAAATGTAAGCACTGCCATGGCGCAAACAGAACTGGAGCGCCTGCAGGCAGAATACAATTTGGTTTATGGCGTATATTCAGAGTTGGCAAAGCAGTTGGAAACACAAAAAATACAGGTAAAAGAGGATACTCCGGTATTCACCATCATAGAACCGGTTTCTATTCCCATCGAAAAATCAAAGCCTAAACGGCCGATGATTTTAGTGATCTGGACTTTCTTAGGGGGAATCGTTGGGGTAGGCATGGTGTTCGGGAAGGAATTCCTTGTTAGCATTAAGGATAAATGGAGTGAAAGTACGAATGACGCTAATGATTGACGAACAGTTAGAGATGCTGAAACAAGTTCAGCATGACGAAAAGTTGAGAGATGCTGAAACGAGTTCAGTATGACGTAACATTGACAGCGTCATCTTGAATAGAGCGTCATCCGAATTGATACCGTCATCCTGAATTTATTTCAGGATCTCAGGATTTCAGAATGAACAGATGCTGAAACAAGTTCAGCATGACGAAAAGTTGAGAGATGCTGAAACAAGTTCAGCATGACGAAAATTGACAACGTCATCCTGAATTGATACCGTCATCCTGAATTTATTTCAGGATCTCAGGATAGTTGGAAGACATTTAGATGCTGAAACAAGTTCAGCATGACGTGAAGTTGAGAGATGTTGAAACAAGTTCAGCATGACGAAAAATTGTTAGCGTCATCCTGAATTGACGAAGTTATCGCGAATTGCGATGTCATCCTGAATTGACATCATCATCCTGATGCGACGTCATCCTGAATTTATTTCAGGATTTCAGGATTTAAGAATGAACAGATGCTGAAACAAGTTCAGCATGACGTGAAGTTGAGAGATGTTGAAACAAGTTCAGCATGACGAAAAATTGTTAGCGTCATCCTGAATTGACGAAGTTATCGCGAATTGCGACGTCATCCTGAATTGACATCATCATCCTGATGCGACGTCATCCTGAATTTATTTCAGGATCTCAGGATTTAAGAATGAACAGATACTGAAACGAGTTCAGCATGACGGGAGTAGCATTAGCGTAATTCGCCTTAATTAGCGCAATCTGCTACAAGAAAGTGATGAAGTTGAAAATGAAATACAAACAATATAGAAGCATAACACTAAAATGAAAGAAATAAGGAATATATGCTGCATAGGCGCCGGTTACGTAGGTGGCCCAACCATGGCAGTGATCGCTCAAAAATGTCCGCATATCACAGTAAATGTAGTGGATATCAATGCCCAACGTATTGCCGATTGGAACGATACTGATCTAAGCAAACTACCCATCTTTGAACCAGGTCTTGCTGAGGTTGTTGCTGAGGCTCGCAACAGAAATCTTTTTTATTCTACGGATATTGAAAAATCCATTCAGGAGGCCGATGCTATCTTTATTTCGGTGAATACCCCAACCAAGACCTACGGCGTAGGAAAAGGAATGGCTGCCGACTTAAAATTTGTGGAGTTGTGTGCCCGTCAGATAGCCCGGGTAGCAAAGGAAGATAAAATTGTAGTAGAGAAATCTACGCTTCCGGTGCGTACTGCTCAGGCCATTCGTACTATCTTGGATGCTACGGGTAATGGTGCACAGTTTCAGGTACTTTCCAATCCGGAATTCCTGGCTGAAGGAACAGCCATTGCCGATTTATACGCACCAGATCGTGTTTTAATAGGTGGAGGAGAGGATGCCGCCGGACAGGAAGCAATCCAGGCACTGGCAGCAGTGTACAGGAATTGGGTTCCCAAAGAGAATATTTTCACTACCCGGGTGTGGTCTTCCGAACTATCAAAACTGACAGCCAATGCTTTTTTGGCACAGCGCGTTTCCTCCATCAATGCCATTTCTGCCTTATGTGAGAAAACCGGTGCCGATGTAGACGAGGTAGCGAAAGCCATTGGAATGGACAGCCGTATTGGTGCCAAGTTCCTGAAATCCTCGGTAGGTTTTGGTGGTTCTTGTTTCCAGAAAGACATTTTAAATCTGGTGTACTTGTGTCGCCATTTTAATTTGCCCGAAGCAGCAGACTACTGGGAGCAGGTGGTGAAAATGAACGATTACCAAAAACACCGCTTTGCCAAAAACATCATCGATTCGCTCTTCAATACCGTATCGGGCAAGAAAATTGCTTTCCTGGGCTGGGCTTTCAAGAAGGATACCAACGATACCCGCGAATCTGCTGCCATTTATGTGGCAGATGAATTGCTTCAGGATAGAGCAGAAATCCACGTGTACGACCCAAAAGTCCCTGCAGAAAAAATATATGCCGACCTGGAATACCTACAGACCCAAAAAACAGGCTGTCATCCCGAGGGAAGCGAAGCGACGAGGGATCTGCTAAATAGAGTAACCGTTCACCAAAACCCCTATGATGCCATGAAGGATGCCCACGCCATAGCAATCCTCACCGAATGGGACGAATTTAAAACCTACGATTGGCAAAAGGTTTATGAGGAAATGCTGAAACCTGCTTTCGTGTTTGATGGTAGAAATATTGTAGATAAAGCGCAATTGGAAGCCTTGGGTTTTGAGGTGTATAACATTGGTAAAGGAAAGTAAAAAACACCAATGACACAAATTAAGGCGAATTACACGAATGCGACAGATTGGATGTGTTCGTGTAATTAGTTCTAATTAGCGTAATATTTAGTAATTAGCGAAATTCGCGTTTATATGAAGATACTAGTAACAGGAGCAGCAGGATTTATCGGTTTCCATTTAGTGGAGGCCTTGGTGAAAGAGGGTCATGAAGTGCTTGGAATCGACAACATCAACGACTACTACGATGTGAACCTAAAATATGCCCGATTGGCAGAATCAGGAATTGATCGTTCTAAAGTGGATCATTATCCTGAACTCATTTCAGAATTTAACGGCCCAAACCGTCATCCTGAACTCGTTTCAGGATCTCTTAATGATTTGTTGGTTCAAAGTTTGAAGTACAGTAACTATCGCTTCGCAAAATTAGACATCACCAATCTAAAAGGCCTGGAGGATTTGTTTACTCAGGAAAAATTCACGCATGTAGTTAACCTTGCAGCTCAAGCTGGTGTTCGTTATTCCATCGAAAACCCACATGCTTACGTACAATCTAATTTGGTGGGTTATGTCAATATTTTGGAATGTTGCCGCCACAATAAAATTGAACACTTGGTTTATGCTTCAAGTTCTTCTGTTTATGGCGCAAATGCTAAAATTCCATTCTCTGAAGACGATCGTGTGGATCACCCCGTAAGTTTGTATGCGGCCACCAAAAAGAGCAACGAGCTGATGGCCTATACCTACAGTCATTTGTACAACTTGCCAACCACAGGTTTGCGTTTCTTTACAGTTTATGGGCCTTGGGGAAGACCCGATATGGCTCCAATGTTATTTGCAAACGCCATTATGAAAGAAGAACCAATTAAAGTTTTTAATAATGGGGAAATGAAAAGAGATTTCACTTTTATAAGTGATATAGTAGATGGTGTAATGAAGAGTCTTTTTGCAATCTCGGACAATGAAGTTAAGGCGGAAGTATATAATATTGGTAATTCTAGTCCTGTTGATTTAATGGAGTTTATTGATATTTTGGAAAAATCTTTAGAAAAGAAAGTACAAAAGAACTTCATGCCAATGCAAATGGGAGACGTAAAAGTAACGTATGCTGACACTAGTAAATTGTCTAATGTAACAAATTACAAGCCTAAAGTTATAATACAAGAAGGTGTAAAGATTTTTGCCGAATGGTTTTGTACATATAAAAAAGGAATATTAATTGAGAAAGACTAAATTGACACTTAATGAAAATATTAATATAGATGCCATAAAAAAGATTTTTAAAAACTTTTCAATGCTTGCTGCCATGCAAGTTGGTATTCTCTTATTAACGCTGGCTATAGTTCCATTTTTGTTTAGAAATCTGGGAGCGGACCAATATGGTGTTGTAGTATTTGCGAATGCAGTAATATTTTATTTTCAAATTTTAATTGATTTCGGATTTCAACAATCAGCGACAAAAGATTTAACGCTAAGATTGGGCAAGAAAAATCTTGTGGGTAATGTTTTTACTACAGTTTATATTTTAAAATTATTATTGTCGATTCTGTCTTTAATAATCGTATTTTTGCTATGCAATTTGATTGTTAGATTTGAGCAAATTAGTGATGTCATTCTTATTAGTTTACTGCTGGTTGTGGGTAAAAGTTTAGTGCCAAACTTTTATTATCAGGCAATAGAAAAAATGGAGTTTATTACTATTTTTAATTTAGCTGCTCGATCACTATTTACAATTTGTGTCTTTGTTTTTATTGATTCTAAATCAAGTGCATATGATGTCCAGCTAATCAATGGAATTTCATTTTTACTAATCGGTGTAATCTCCTTTGTTTATACCATGATGAAAGGGAAAATAAATTTCTCGCTTCCTCCTGCTAACTATATGAAAGTGTTTTTTCTTCGTTGCTTGAATGTATTTTATTCTAACCTAAGTTTAAATGTAACTCAAACAACAAATATCCTCGTATTAGGATTTTTTAGAAGCGATGCGATTGTTGCTTTTTATGGAATAGGAGAAAAATTTGTAGCTGCCGGAACAGGTGTTATGAGAGCTTTAACTCAGGCCCTGTATCCAAAAATTATTTCCCACGCAAAAAAAACAAAGGGGAATAAGTATTTTAATTATTTGTTATTGTTTTATTTTCTCATGATGCTAGTGGGTTGTGTCATTTTTGATATATTCTCCGAAGCATTTATCAAATTAGTTACAAACGAATACTTACAGCAAGTTGATGCTATTGTTGGCGTTATAATTTATGTAGTAATTTTCATGTCTCTTAACGAATTACTTACGCAGATTTCAATTTCAAAAGGAAAGATTGTCACAATTTCCAAGATCATGGTTGGAACCCTTATCATAAATGTTGTAGTACTCTCTTTTATTTTGTATTACTTTAAAGGAAATCAATTTGTTTATTATATTGTGATTTCTCAAATGTTATTGTTTGGAATTTTATTTTATCGAGGATATGCTGAGAGGAATTAAACTTATTGACTTATTTATTGCTTTTAAGTTTCTATATATGTTTTTGGCAGTTTTTGTAATTGCTCGATTAACAAAATTAGGAGATACTGAATTGTATTTGAATTCAAGTATTCCATTTTCCTTAAAAGGACTTTTTATTTCAACCGATTTAATAATATATCTGGTTCGAATAATAAAGTTGGTATTTCGATTAGATATAATAGTACACTTCTTTTTTTGTATAACTTCTATAGTTGGAATAATTTATCCGTTAAAAAAATTAAGTCTATCAAAACGTAATTATAGGCTTTTATTTTTTCTTTTAATGTTGCCATCTTTTGGTATTTGGACATCTATAGTGGGTAAAGATGCTTTGGGTGCTTATGCTATTGGAATTATCATTGGAAAACTCATTGATTACTCGAATAAAGGAAAAATAAAGTATGATTTCTTGTTATGTTCAGCTTTATACTTATTGGCAGTATTAAAACCCCAATATTTTATTGCTTTAGTTAATATATTTTTCTTAATATTTTTAAATAAGAAAGTAAAAGATAAGTTAGTGTGGGGTATTATAGTAATATCTCAGATAGTATTCTGCGTAGCAGTACTTCTATATTTTAGCGATACAATTGATCAATTGGCAAGGATGATGGAACAGCATTTTTCATTATCCTCAAATACGACCAGACAGAATCAATTCTGGCTTGAGAAGAATGATTTTTTCAAAAAAATTCCAATTGGTTTTTATTTGAGTTTTGTTGGACCAAGTTTAAGTGAGGTAAATAACCTTCTGACACTATCCGCTTTTATTGAGAGTTGGATAATTATCATTGTTATGACTTTTATTGTGTCAGAGAAATTAATTATAAGGATAAGTTTGGGTAAACTACATGTACGAAACATTTACATGTATTTTAGTACCGTGTTTTGGATCATGTTGGTGCATTATCCATTTGGATTATTAAATCCTGGTAGTGCTAACCGATATCGAAGTAACTTTATCCATTTTATTATCATTATGGGATTTGTAATTTTTAATCAGCTTTATTATGAAGGTAGGGATCTTAAAAGAATTTATGGGAAATGAAAAATATGTGGAGAATGCATGTATTGAATTAGGAATCGATTATGTGACCATAGATTTTTTGAGTGAAAATTGGCTTGAAGAAGTAAAAGAAAGTAATTGTGACGCTTTTATGTATCGTCCTTCTAATTTGCTTTCTCATTGGAGAGATTTATTTGTTGAAAGAATTTATGTACTTGAGAAAGTAATGAATTTACTTGTTTATCCAAAGTTCAATGAAATTCATTTTTACGAAAACAAAAGACTTTTAGCCTATTATCTGCAAGCTTATTCTATTCCTCACCCAAAAACCTATGTAATATATGATAAAAACGAGGGGAAAGAATTGGCTAAAAGCTTTGATTACCCAGTTGTTAATAAAACAAATATAGGGAGTGGGGGATCAGGAGTAGTTAAAATTAAAGGGCAATATTCATACAAGAGATATCTTAGAAAAGTATTTCCTTTTATGAAAATAGGATTTGGTGGATTAACTAGATATAATACGCTTAAACATAAGTATAATATTCCTGTTAGTGTTCCAATTTTAAGCGACCGCCAAAAAGGGTATGTAATTACACAAGAATGCGTTGATATTGTATATGAATGGAGAATGATAAAAATTGGCGATAGTTATTTTGGACATCAAAAGTTAGAAAAGAATGGTTCACATAGTGGATCGGGTCTTGTTGGCTGGGTTGATGTTCCTAGAGATTTACTTGAATTTGTCAAGGATATCGCCATCAAGATGGATCATAACTGTATGGCGTATGATATTTTTGAAACAAAAGATGGTAAATACCTTGTAAATGAAATGCAAACAGCATTTGGCGGTTATAACCCATCGCAAATGTATATAAATGAAGAACCATACCGTTACTTATTCAAAGATGGAGAATGGATTTTAGAAAAAGGCTTATTCAATCAAAACTCTAGTTATAATTTAAGACTTTTAGATCTAAAAAGGATATTATCAGAAGAATCTATAACCAATAATTTTTAGAAAATGGAAAAAAGAAAAAGTGTTATAACAGTAGTTGGGGGTGGTAATAGTGCCCATACACTTATCCCTTTACTTCATAGTGCTGGGCATACTGTTAATTTATTGTCAAGATCACCCGAAAAATGGTCAGAGGAAATTAATTTGGAGTACCAATTGCCAGATACTTCTGTTCATTCTACATTTAAAGGGAAAATTGAAAAATGCAGTTCTGATCCGAATGAGGTTATACCTCAATCTGAAGTCATAATTTTGTGTATGCCAGTATGCGAATATAGAAATGCATTACATAACATAGGTCCTGCAATTAATAAAGACAAAAATGTTTATGTAGGTACAATTTATGGTCAAGGTGGTTTTAACTGGATGGTTGAAGAGATTGCCGATAAATTTGAACTTAAGAATATAATCACCTTTGCCGTTGGTTTAATACCTTGGGTATGCCGCACGAAAACTTATGGAAAAGAAGGGATTACTTATGGACCTAAATCAGTCAATGTTGTTGCACTATCCGATAAAAGTTATTTCGAGAGTTTAAATGAATTAGTATTAAACGATATTTGTTATCGTTGGTTTGATACTGGAAAATTTAAGTTAGCTGAAAATTTCATTTCCTTAACCTTATCTGTGGATAATCAAATAATTCATACAACAAGGATGTTTGGTCTATTTCTTAAATATGGAGGAGTATGGCATAAGCAAGAAGAAATACCATATTTCTATAGAGACTATGATCAATTATCTGCGGATCTTCTTAAAGACCTTGATGGCGACTATACTGGAATTAGGGAAGAAATAAAAAATAGATTTCCAGACCAATCTTTCACCTACATGTTAGACTATTTGGAACTTGAACGTGTTTCTTACAATTCATGTAATTCGGATATTCTAGGGTCATTCGTTACATCAAACACCTTAGGTAATATTTTGACACCTGCAATTCAACATGAAGATGGTATTTATAAAGTAAGTAGTGAGTATCGATTTTATACAGATGATATTTACTATGGATTGTGTATTGCTAAATGGATAGGTGAAAAATTAGGTAAAAACACACCTACAATTGATAAGATATTAGAATGGGCACAAGAAGTCTTGAAAATTGATCTTATTGAAAATAAAAAGTTAGTTTTGAAACCTACAGATTGTGGTCAGTTCTTATATGGCATCCCAAGTGCATATGGTATTGATTCATTAGAGAAATTAGTAGAATAATATTATTTGAAATAGAGAATGTAAGAAAATGTAAGTCCTGCAATGATTTACATTTTCTTTCTTTTTCAATGAAGTAGAAAAAATGAACAAGAAAATATTTATAGTTGTTAATGTCGATTGGTTTTTCCTATCACATAGACTTCCTATTGCACTTGCCGCCATTAAAAATGGTTATGATGTAACTCTCATAACTAAAGATAGTGGAAGAAGACATGAAATTGAGGAAATGGGAATCAATTTTATAGATATGCCATTTGAGAGGTCGAAGTTTAATCCTATAAATGAATACTTAATTTATAGGAAGTTACGGAGATTATATAAGGAAGAACGTCCAGATATTGTACATCATGTTACTCTAAAGCCAATGATACTTGGTGGGTTTGCTGTTCGTAAGTTTCCAAACATTTCAGTTGTTAACGCAGTAAGTGGCTTGGGTATATTATTTTCTTCTGAAGGGTCAAAATTAAAAAGGTTTTTTGCTTTACAATTATTGCGACGATCATTTCGCATTGATAATAAATTAAAGGTTATTTTTCAAAATTCCGATGATCAAGCTATTTTAGTAAACAATGGTATTGTTGAAAGTGAACAAACTGTTTTTACTAAGGGATCAGGTGTTAACTTGGATGAATTTTCATATAAACCCGTCGCAAAAAAGGAAAGAGTGCAGGTTTTGTTAGCATCGCGCCTTTTATACCCAAAGGGTTTTCAAGAGTTTTATTTAGCAGCAAAGGAGATAAAAAATTCTTATGGAATAAATAATGTCGATTTTGTAATTGCAGGTGGATTAGATGAACTAAACCCTGCTGCAATAAGTGAAGAAACAATACGAGAATGGGAATCAGATGGAACTATAAAATGGTTAGGGTTTGCAAAAAATATGCAAGAGTTAATTGCCAAATCTGATATAATTGTTTTTCCTTCATATTATGGAGAGGGAATTCCAAAATTTTTAATTGAATCTTGTGCAATAGGAAGACCAATAATTACGACTAATCATCCTGGGTGTAAGGAGTGTGTTGTAGAAGGGGAAAATGGTTATTTGATTCCACCAAAAGATTATAAAATATTGGCTGAACGATTGGAAAAGCTTATTCTTGGAGACGTGCTACGAGAACAATTTGGTAAAAAATCGAGATCTATTGCTGAAAAGGATTTTAGTGTAGATAGGGTTGTTGATGAACATTTAAAAGTATATAAAGAATTTTTGTATGAAGCAATTTAAAATACTTATAACCGGTATTTCAGGCTTTGTTGGAAGAAATTTAGTTAACTATTTAGCTAAATTTCCTAATTATAAATTATACGGGCTAGATATTATTGATCAAGATATTGACGGTGTTGAGCATATTTATTCTTGGAGTAAACTAAATGAACTACAGGAATTCGATGTTATCATTCATTTAGCGGGCAAAGCGCATGACTTAAAAAACACATCTGATGATAAAGTCTATTTTGATATAAATTACGGATTGACTAAAAAAATCTACGATTGGTTTTTAGACAGTAATTGTTCAAAATTCTTTTTCATGAGCTCGGTAAAGGCGGTTGCGGATGTTGTACAAGGAGAAACTCTTGATGAAAAAGAAAAATGCAATCCTGTAACTGCATATGGTAAATCCAAATTAAAAGCTGAGGAACATATTTTGTCTATGAATTTACCATTGGGTAAATCGTTTTATATTTTTAGACCTTGTATGATACATGGTCCTGGGAATAAAGGAAATTTAAATTTGCTGTATCGTTTTTCTAAATCTGGAATTCCTTATCCTTTGGGAAGTTTTGATAACAAGCGTTCATTTTTGAGCGTATCTAATCTCTGCTTTATTTTTAATGAATTTATTATCAATAAGGTGGATTCTGGTATATATCATTTGGCAGATGATGATGCCATCTCCACAAATGAATTAATTAAAGTAATATCTGAAACACTTAATAGAAAGGCAAGGATATTAAAGCTACCTGTTAATTTGGTGACAAGTTTGGCTAAACTTGGCTCTATTCTACATTTACCATTAACGGAAGAGAGATTAAATAAATTAACTGAGAATTATGTTGTTTCAAATCTTAAAATAAAGAAGGTATTGAGTAAAACGTTGCCAGTTTCAACACGTGAAGGTTTGGTTGAAACTATTAAATCATTTTCACATACCAAGTCACTAAATTAGATCACTACAAAGATAATATTGAACAGCTATGTATTACATCTTAATTAGTTTAATCCTGATCGCCATTATTCTTATTTACTTTAAAATTGCCGATCGTTTTAATATTATTGACAAGCCAAATCAAAGAAGTTCTCATACTTCCATAACTTTAAGGGGAGGTGGAATTATCTTTTATTTTGGTGTTTTATCTTTTTTTATTTATTCGGGTTTTCAATACTCCTGGTTTTTTCTTGGCTTAACACTAATAACTCTAATTAGTTTTCTGGATGATATTTTGACACTATCAAATAAGCTTCGCCTTTCCGTTCATTTAATTGCCATGGCTTTACTTTTTTATCAATTGAATTTGTTTGACCAACCATGGTATTGGATTGTGATGGCATTTATACTATTCATAGGAATAACCAATGCTTACAATTTTATGGATGGGATTAATGGAATAACTGGTGTATACAGTATTGCTGTATTAGCAGGTTTATGGATGCTTAACAACTATCATGTAAATTTCATAGAAAATGATTTAATCTATTGTACTTCGTTAAGTGTAATGGTTTTTAATTTTTACAATTTTAGAAAAAAAGCAAAATGTTTTGCCGGTGATGTTGGTTCCATAGCCATAGCTTTTATTCTGCTATTCATGATTGGCAAATTACTTTTAGTTCAACCATCTATTGTTCCGGTATTATTGTTGGGAGTATATGGTGTAGATAGTGTTTTAACCATTATTCACCGTTTGTTACTAAAAGAAAACATCTTTCAGGCACATCGAAAGCATTTATACCAGATTCTGGCAAATGAAGCTAAAGTGCCACATTTATTAGTTGCAAGTGCTTATGCTCTTGTTCAGTTGGCTTTAAATTTTGTGGTTTTATTGTTATTGAAAGTAGATGTTGGAATTGCGGCAATCATACTATTGGTTTTGTCTGTTTTACTAATCTTGGCAGTAATTTATATCATCGTAAAACGCAAATATTTTCATTTGCATCAACTTGCTTAAAATATAAATTCAGGCAGATCAAAAGTTTTATTAATTAGATTAATGATTGTGAAAAGTATAAATACAGAATTACTGAATCGAATATCTGAAGAAGCAATTAAAAATCCTCGTAAACGCATGAATTACAATTTTCATGAAAATGGTGAGGAATTGTTACAACGAATGCTAAATGCATTGGAGCCTGGAACTTATTTACCTCCTCACAGACACACAGAAAAAGTAGAAGTCTTTTTACTGTTAAGAGGTAAGATTCAGGTGTTACTTTTTGATGATTCTGGAGAAATTATTGAAGTAAAACCATTGAATCCTATTTCAGGTGGGTATGGTGTAGAAATTCCAGCAGGTATCTGGCATACCATTATGGTAGAGGATTCTGGTTCTGTAATTTACGAAATTAAAGAAGGGCCCTATGTTCCAGGAGTAGGTGTAGAATTTGCGTCTTGGGCACCAAAACCTGAGGCGATAAAAGATGTTGAGAACTATATGGATTCTTTAAATCAAAAAATAAAGAATTTAAAATAACAACTTCGGTGTACCATCCCAAAAGTTGTTAGTACTCGCGGGGCTGATTGTACGAAATTAAGAGCTCTGGTTTACAGGGCTTTTAATTTCTATTTGAAGCAACTATAGTCTATGATCTGTCATTGCGAGGCGGAGTTACGGAGCCGCGGCAATCTGCCCGAATAAAGCTGTCATTGCGAAGCCGACAAAGGAGGCTGTGGCAATCTGCCCGAATACAGCAGCGCCCCAAACGGAATGCCTGAAAAATTTCAACAGATTGCTTCATCTGCTATTCCGGAGCATGTTGACCCCTCTTAAGTAAAAACAGAGTTTTTGGTTTTATTAGTGGTAGGGCTATCTCTGAAATTGAGAGATCCTGAAATAAATTCAGGATGACGTTCCATTTTTCTGTCATGCTGAACTTGTTTCAGTATCTGTTTCTATTGTTGCTGAGTTCAAGGTGTCAATGCCTGAAATAAGTTGACCATTAAAAAAAGAAAAAATGGTAACAAAAAATCATTTTACATTGACAGTGATCTGTCCGAATGAAACTGTCATTGCGAGGAGTTGTTCCAACGACGAAGCAATCTGCTGTTCCTCTGTCATTGCGAGGCGGAGGCACGGAGCCGTGGCAATCTGCCCGAATACAGCAGCGCCCCAAACGGAACGCCTGCACCATTTTCAACAGATTGCTTCATTCGCTATCGCTACTTCGCAATGACACTATTAATTAGCTGACCTAAAGAGAGCAGCGAAACAATCCGTCCAATCCAAACAAGCCAAAAAAATAGTGCTCCCCAATAAATGGAGAGCACTAATAAAATTAAGTAGAACCCTGTAAATTTATTCCATTTCTTCAGAATGCATTATCAATGCAGGTTCCAATAAAATATCTAATTTATTGGTTTCACCAGGATGATGCACGAGGGTAAGCGTTTGAGTCTGGTAATTCACAGCACTCACCTCTACCTGATAGGTTCCTGCTTCCAAATTCTTGATTCGGAAACCACCTTTTGTACTATTACAAAAATGTTTGATTCCAACAGCAGGAATATGTATCAAGGCCCTTGTAATTGGTTTATTGGTAACCCGATCGAAAATAGTACCGCGAACAGCTAATTTTCTGTTGACAGCATTTTCTCTTTCTGTCGCCAATAAATACGCACGATAAAGATCTGGCTCTGATTCCTTAAAATAGGATTCCATTACCCGATTCAAGCGTTCATTAAAAATGTCAATCACCTCCGTACTATAGGTTTTAATTTGTTCGGTAGCAATTTTCCCTTTCTTAATGCTCTCCTGAGGTTGAGGAATGGCAGCTTCAAAAGCAATTGCATCAGCTTTAAGTGTTGCTAACATTTCCGGTGTCACCCCGATTATTGTCAGGTTTTCACCCAAATCATCACAATAAGTTATGGTGTTTTTTGCTTTGCTTACAAGCCTGGCATTGGATATATGCCCCAAATTGCTTACGCTATCCCTAAAATTGCGAATTACTGCCTGATTACCGGTTTTAAGGCAATCATTATAAATTAAATTCATTACCAGATGCAGGCTATTAGCCAAGTCAGCTTTTTTAAGCCGCTTAACTGCTGTGATTCCTTTAAAATCATAGTTGTGTGCCTGTTTGGCCACTTCAAGTTTTGGGATATATTTTAGAATTAAATCAATCACCTCCCATACAAGTGGAATTGCTTCTAGTTTTGTTTGATTCGATGCCACAAAATCGTTGAATCTTGGCAACATTTTGTGAATCGGTTTATACTTTTTATTCATTGCTTTTAAATTTTAATTGTTAGATTATCCAAGGAAAAATATCTCCTTTTCGATGGACTGTTTTTATAATAGAGAACTACTTAATTTTTACATGATACCGAAACCATTATATCTGTTGGCTAAATCAGACTATTGGTTATAGGTGTAATTCTTAAAGTTCCTTCCGCAATTAAACGGCTGTCTTTCCGGAAGGATGTTTTGTTCCTATGTTTGTTAATGCTCTTCTCCTCTAATCCATTGCTCTTGGTGTTTAAATTCATGCTCTTTCAAAAAAATGATTTGCTCTTGGCATTTTCATCTCGGCTGTTTAGGAAAAAGTTACTGCTCTGCCTCAAAAAATGATTGCTCCTCCTTTCGGAGTCTTTGCTCTTCCATAAAAAATGAATGCTGTTTCATCGGGAGCCTTTGCTATTCCTTAAAATGATGCGCTTAATGCAATCGGAAGAATTTCATGGTAACATAGATTATATTCTTATTGGGATTGTAATAATTTATTGTCTGCATTATAAAAGGGCATAAAAAAAATTAAACGATGATTAAAAGTAGGAGAAAAAATATTAAAATCATAAAAATAAAGAGATTAATGTAATAATATTATTAGTTAAAAGATGTTAAAGATCTATTAGTATCGGATTCCATCGTATGATATAGACAAGGAATTGAGGTAATCCATTTTTTTATACTGACCTAACGGGCGTAGCAATCTTCATCAATTTGCATCAGCATTTATTCATTGCGTTCTCCCCTTTTCAGGGGAGATGTCCGACAGGACAGAGGGGTGCATGAGAACTGCTAATTGAAGATAAAGGCACCCTTTTCCCTATCGGGATTTTCCCTGAATAGGGAAAAAACAGGAATTGATGTTAATACTCTTTTTCGGAAGTTTATTAATTGCAAAATGTTTCCATCAAAGCTGTCATTGCGAGCGCAGCGCGGCAATCCGTTCGAATACTACCAAACCAAAAAGGAAAATGTGGCAATAAAGATCAAGTTTGGGAGGGCCTGAAAGGCTCTAATTCCATAGCCCGGAATACTACTCCTACCGTCGCGCACATTTTCCTTAATTAGAGGCAATTGGATTATTCGCGACGGAATTAAGAAAGTATTCAGCGAGAGGATATGCATATCTTAATAAACAAAAACCCAAAGAATTTAATTTTTTGAGTTTTTTCATTTTAGATGGTTTGGTATTTGATCAATTTCTCATTTTTATTTTTTTGAAAAGTGAACGAATATCTATCGTACAACACCTGGTTGTAATTTATTGGCGGTTGTAAATACAAAACGGAAGTACCATTTTCTTGATTGACATCAGTGAAAATCATTAACAATCAGTGTCTTTATTTTTAGCTTTTGATTAAATTTGCTTAGCGAAAAGACGTGGATGTTTCAGAAAAAATCAGCTATGAAATTGGATAATAAATTTAAGGAAGCTATTTCTAATTTACCATCAAACGAAAAAGATAAGCTCCTGTTTCGTTTGTTGAAAAAGGACTCTAATCTTGTTAATCGTTTGTACTTTGATTTGATTGATAATAAATCGATTGAAAGTAGGAGACAGGAAATGGAAACTCATGTGCTAAAACAGATCAATAAGATGACCAACGGGTATTACAGTCCAGGCTATCTGCATATGGACATGCGATATTTGAGTGGAGAGATAACAGAGCATGTTAGAATTACCAGAGATCATTTTGGTGAAGTTAGCTTAAACTTATTGATGTTGAATGGGGTATTGCAATCCAATAGTAGAAAAATAGCGGATGAACCCTATGGTAAAGCCTATAAATGTTGTATGTATATTATTACAAGAACATTTAAAATATTGACGTTAATCAATAAGTTACATGAAGATTATTTTATCGATTTAAAAAATGATTTACAGAGCTTGGGTAATCAAATCTCCGAAAATGAATATCTAATTAAGCTTGCTATTCAGAACGGGTTAGATGTGAATTGGCTGATATCAGTGGATATTCCCGATAATATTGTTCAGATTCACAAAGATATTCGTAGTCAGGGTTTTTTGAAGTAAAGACCTTTGTCTTTTTTATTCAAAGTACAATGCTTGATATAGGCTGTCATTGCGAGGAGTCCTTTCGACGACGAAGCAATCTATCCGAACACTGCCATGTCAAATTAAAGAAAAATTAGATTCAAGTTATGCGAGCCTGAAAGGCTCTAATTCCATAGCCCGGGATAAAGGAGCGATAAGCGACTGCCATCCCGGGATAGGTAAACCAATGTAAATCGTCGCGCATACTTCACTTGAATAGAAGTAATCAGATTATTCGCGACGGAATAGGAAAGAACACACATTCGCGATAATTAGATATAATTCGTGTAATTCTTTCATCACAACAACAAAGCCCCGAAAAAATAAATTCCCAGGGCTTTTGTCAATTGGGAGGCATTAAATGCAATAATCTAATACTATAGCTGCATTTTCCTGATCTCCATTTTCCAATAATTGGTTTGCCATTTGGATCAATTGATTGGTTTTTGCACCTTTTCTGATTGCGTCGGCAATCTCTTGTGGTAAGTTTTCCAATTCCATGTTAATTATTTTTGTAATAGTAGTGTGATAATGAATTGTAAAATTACATTGAAATAATCAGATTGCAAAGTGTCAAAGCTGCCAAGTTTGAGTTTTAATCTATTAAAAAGATTTATTCACGCTTGATTATTTACTGTATGTGGAAATATTAGTTTGTTGTAGGAATGGAAACCTTTGCATGGAAGCAGCAACTACGATTCTTATTTTTGAAGAGCGTAGGAGTTGTCAGTTTTGCTAAACTGTTAATAAATAATCTAAATAAGAGTCTTCTCTTAGGTATATTTGCTTCTTTTTAGGAATTGACCTACGCTAGTTGAGATTTATCTCTTATATTTAGGGATCGCAAATTTTAGAGATCGATTTTATCCTTTGTTTGCTGTTTTGAAACAATATCTATTTCTCCCTATAAATAACTAAAAATGAAGAAGCATCAGATCCTCATTGTAGATGATATTCCTGATAATATTAAAGTTTTACAGTCTATTCTTTCCCACGAGTCTTTCGAAATTACCTATGCTTTAAATGGAAAAGATGCAATAAGTTTATGTATTTCCAATAGTTTTGATCTGATTTTATTAGACATCATGATGCCGGAAATGGATGGCTATGAGGTTTGTCAGTTTTTAAAATCAAAAAATAAAACCAAAGATATTCCGATCATATTCCTAACTGCCAAGGTGGATGAGGAGGCAATCATCAAAGGCTTTGAGGTGGGTGCTCAGGATTATGTGACGAAGCCATTCAATTCTCAGGAGTTGATAGCCAGGGTGAATACCCATTTGGATCTGAAGCATAAAAACGAGGCGTTGAAATTCATGAATATGGATTTAGAGGGGAAGGTTGCGGTTCGAACCCTTGAATTGGAGGAAATGAATCAAGACCTGACGCGAGCCAATAAGCATCTTTCTTCCCTGGAGGAGGCAAAGAATGATTTTCTTTCGCTGATGTCCACAGAACTTCGGGAACCATTGAATGGAATCGTCGGTTTTGTAGAGATGCTCGAATATGCCATTAAGAACAAAACCAATTTAAGATATGTACGCTTTATTCGCCAGGCTTGTGAAAAGCTAATTGGGGTTTCAGATATGGCTTTACTACTCTCTGCTTTACGCTTCGATAGATATGAAATGAAGGTCTTGGGAATTCCGGTGCATGAGATTGCAAAAAACAGCGCGGATAAGTTGAAGTCTTTAAGTAATCAGCGTAAGGTGAAAGTGAAGATGAATATTCCTCGAAACTATATCGTTCGTGCGGATGAGAAGTTGTTGGAAATCAGTCTGGAAAAATTGATAGAGAATGCCATTACTAATGCTCCCCCAAAATCAGAAGTTACCATTGGAGCTGAATTAAAAGGTCCGAAAGTGAATATCTTTGTTCAGGATAGAGGAGTACATTTTGCACCGACAGAAGTTGATTATACATTCCGCTTTTTCGAGCTTAAAAAGGAGGATCACAATCATAATTTTAAAAGATTCACTCCTGGTCTGGTAGTAGTTAAGTTGGTAATGGATCTTCATAAAACCGATGTGGAAGTTGAAAATTTAGAGGAAGGCGGAGTTCGTGTTTCTTTCCTGTTACCAGAATATTAGAATAGCGTAATATATGACCTTGTGGGATTCATTTAGCTTTCCTAAGTGCATTTCTATTTGGATAAGTGCAAAAACCTGCAGCATAAAAGAATTAAACCAGCCTAATTAGGGAGAGAAATTCTACTCTTTAATTAGGCTGGTTTATTTTTCTATCGGATTGGAGGCAATCCTTGCTAGCTTATTAGTAGGAATATCTACTGGTTTTAAGATCCTTTTATGGCTGACTAGATAACAAAGGAGTTTTCTTCAGAACCAATCTTGCTTTATCGGCTCTCACCTTTGCTTTCTGATAATTCCGAAAATCCTCGTACCGGTCCGCCGGAAATTCTCCTTTTTTGAATTGAACTTTCCGAATATAAGTAAGATGTTGATTCGTTTGGATGACTTCCCTTTCGTAGTTTCCAAAATCTGAATGGATGGATTTTTTTACAGGGATACTCTCCATTTCGTATCCTGACGGGATTTCGAAGACAATAGAATCGGTATCACAATAGGCTCTATTCATCAGGATAGAGGTTCTTCGGTTTTTAATTTTCTTGGGGATATAAGTCGATCTATTCAATAAGTTTAAGGGAATAAAGAGCCGTTCTCCGGATTTAGAGGCATAATTTCGAATGTCCAGATCTAATTCTAATACGGAAGAGGGAATTCTGGTTTTTTCCTGATTGATGTGTAAAGTGTTGATTTTGAAATCCGGAAGCTTGATAGATTTGTATAATTTCTTTTTCTGATCCTCCAGACCTTCGTTGTATAAATTGGAAATATTCTCGTACTGAATTCCACTATAAACGGTAGATACGTGAGCTTCTGCATTGCCATTGGGCAGTACTTTTACTATGGCTTTTCGGCTTTGTTCATTTTCAAGCATAGAGTAGGCAGGAGTGTGTATGATTTTTCCTCCTGCATCGGTAATACAAAGTACATCCCGATCATCCGTGAACGAGCCTAGAAATCCACAGGCTTGTGTTTTGCTTGTACATTCCAACCAAATGGTATCCTGTTGAAGTGGCACCATTAGAATTGCATGGGTAGCAAAGTTGCGAACAAAACCAGTGTCGATGGCAATAGCAGAATTTCCTGCTTTCACCAAAGTATAATAAGCCGGAATGTGTACTGTTTTTAGAATAGATTTCATGTAATTCGATAGGGCCTTACAATCACCATAGGCCTTGTCTTCTACCGATTGAGCTGTAAATGGCTGCCATCCACCAATACCTATCTGAATACTCACATATCTGGTTTTACCTTGTAAGTATTGATATAAAACTTTTACCTTTTCTTTATCTGTCTTACAGTCTTTAACCAAATCATTAATCTTTGCTATGGTGGCTTCGTCTAATACATCGCGTTCCTGGTTGAGTGCAGAAAACCATTTACCAAAATGATTCCAGCTGTCCATTTTACCATCTACCTTATCCATCTCAAAATTGTTGGGAGCACAAAGCACTTTGGGCACAGTAGCAAAGAATGGAGGAGAATAGGGCTCTGATTTAAGCGCCGGGAGATTTTCTAATTTCCAAAAATAACTTTTATGTCCATTTACACTTGCAGTAATTGGTTCCTGATCCAGAAAGTAAGCTTTGTAACGGAAATTTTCTTCAGCATCGGTTATTACCTTAAACTGGGAATACTGAATGGCACACCGATATCCTCCATAGGGATACCAGGAGTCATGATTTAGATATTCATTGTTGTTTTGTTTGTAGGAATAAACTACGGTATAGGGATAATTCTTTTGAACTGGTTCGTAATACATCACCCTATTATCCGTAAACAGGGAACTGCCGGATGCGCTGTATTCTTTTATTTCACTATTCTTCACCTTTTCTATTAGCTTTCCATTGGCATCATAGATGTTAATTTGAAGTTGAAAAATGGGGGATTCCTTATCGAAATAAATTTCAACATTTCCAAAATCATTACCATTTTCGTTGAGAATACTCACCACTGTTTTATATTCGCTAACAGACTTACTCTTTGATAAAATTGTCAACAGCGTAGATTCATAGCGAATTACAGCATTTGCATTGGTTTTTAAATCAGCAGGTATAGAAGAACAAGGGTATATTGTATCTTTTTTTGCATATCCATTAATGGAGTAACAAAATATTAAAAGGAGAAATAGGTAGTTTTTTAATTTCATCTGATTGTATTTTTATATGGAGGATGAAAGATGCCTAAAAGACATCTTTCAGATGTTTAACATGTTATTCATGGATCATTTCAGTAATTCGCATGATGATGATGATGATGATTGTATCAAGTGATTGGATTACTTACGAATCTCCAGGATAGAATGTGATGATTATATCGAATTGATTTAGGAGGTTTTTTTGATGACCAGCATTTCTGCATTTTTCGCAACAACTAGATTATAAAACTCCTTCAGGTTAGCATATTCATTGAATAGAAACTGTCGTTTGTTAATTTTAAATCTGCTGGTAACAATTATTTTATTGCCATTTTGCGCCACAGAATATAGGTATTGTCCCGATTTCCCGGGTAGACTAATTCGGACAGGAGTTGGAGTGGTTTCCAAAGCATACCCTTCAGGTACTGTTAATTCTAACATAAAGGTTTTATCAATTGGATAACCGTAGTCAACAGGATATTTCCTTTCTTCCAGTGTAAAGGGATTCGATTCCGTTTTGCCAACAATAAAGGGATTAAAATAAATTCTATCTACTCCGGATTCAGGTTCTTCTGCAAGTTCTATCTGTAGCTTAGTTTGAATAGGTTTTTCCACCTGATCCATATTTTTTAATTCAAGCTCTTCGATATTAATATTGGAATATTCTTTAGCCAGACTCTCCTGTATCTCTTCGGTAGATTTATCTTTCATTTCATTTCTGAAATTAAGCGCAGCATGTCCTTTGTAGGAGAACATCAAATCTCCATCAACATTTCCATCCTCCGAAAGGTTTAGCTTTGCAATGGTAACAGATTTGTATCTGTTCCTGGCTCCGATGTTTACAAAATAGGAACCTGCACTACTAATCAACCTCCCTTTGTCATTGATACATCTTAATGGCAATAGATTGCAAGGGCAATTGGAATCTGTGGCATCCAAAAGGATTTGTTTATTGTCTATCTTACAGCAGGCAATCACATAGTTGAATTTTCCAAGGCTGGGGGAAACGAGGCTTAATAAGCCGTTGTTACGTGTACTTAGGATTACTGGATCTGCATGTATACCCAATTTGTTGAGAAGTACAACCAGCATCAGATTAATATCTCCCACATTTCCTTTTTTTTCTTTAAAAGCGGCTCTTAATGTGGTAGTAGTGAAAGCGCTATTATATTCGTTCCATTTCATATTCGATTTGATATAATCGAATGCAGCCATCATTTTTTCTTGATTTGTTCCTCCTTTGGCATTAATGTCGGTAACTACATCTTTTAAAAATCCTCCTGTTCTCAACTGCAAGCCAAAATCATCGCTTTCCATTAATATTTTATTGATTTTTTTCCAGCTACCGGTCTTGTCATGGTAGATGCCATTAAAACCCTTATATCCTGCTATTTCAAATTCAATAGCGGATTTAAAGTTTTTGCTGGTGGTAGCGTAAGGTTCCTTTTTAAAGGCAGGTGCATCTTTTACAACCCATCGGTAATTGTCAATAGAATAATTTTCCTTATAAGCAATACCATTGGAATAATCATGCTCATTGATCTGGAAGGGAAGATATCCTTTTGCATTTCTTTTAAAGTTGAAGTATTCCGGAATAGATACACGGTATTCACTCCAGGCTACAGGTATATCTTTCTGAAAATACCAGGGCCGTAAACTCCAGGAAACATCTGAGCTAACCTGATACATGAATTCCACAACGGAGCCAACCTTAACATTAGGAAGGGTAAATTTATAGCTATAGTAATTCTCCGAAGTCTTCTCTAAAATTTTATCCTTACCAGAGAGTTTCGATTTTACAACTTTTCCATTTTCGAGATTATAGGTACATGCTCTGGTTAAAGAAACATGACTGCTATTTTTATTGTAACCAAAGCTAAAGGTACCGTAATCAAGCCCTTTATCTTTTAGTATTTTGATACGAAGGGTTCTGGTGTAAATAAATAGGAATCCAACATCGTTTCGAAATGTAATATCACTTACGCCATAATCACAAAGATAGACAGCTACCGCAGAAGTGTCTTTCTGATAAGTTTTCATTTGGAGTTCTTCTATGCTTACTTTGCCAAATTTAATAGGATCTTTTATAGCATATAAATTAGAACAATCCACCAATAGGAGGATAAAAAGGGATAAGGTAACTGGTAAATTTAGGTGTTTCATAAGATTAGATATATTATATTTATAGGTGAATTAAATATATCTAAATTTAAAATAAGAATGATTCTATATTGATAACTTATAGAAGAAGGAAAACAAGCAATATATAATTGCTTGTTAATTGGGATATTTATCAGTTTAAGCTTGATTTATTAGTGCATAAGAAATTAAGAAGGAACAAAAGGAGGAAGGCCAGGATGCCTTGGGGGAAGACTATTTCTTT
Source organism: Ancylomarina longa (assembly GCF_003996985.1). Lineage (GTDB taxonomy): Bacteria > Bacteroidota > Bacteroidia > Bacteroidales > Marinifilaceae > Ancylomarina_A > Ancylomarina_A longa. Next base: position 455,846 of record NZ_RJJX01000001.1, on the reverse strand, counting down.
AGCATCAGGATATTAAAATAGAGACAAAGCACTATTTTTTTAATGATTACAGTAATCATGTAAAAATTTTTTAAGATTGCTTTCCTTAAAAAAGGTCAATATTTTCTTTCCGTAATTGGTAAAATAACAATGATCTTCTAAAAACTCTAAATTTGTGTCGCACCAATGCTGAAAAGGGATTTCTTTGTGAGTGACAGCTTCCAGTTCTTCTTTTAATTTCATGCTTCTGTATTCGTAATCATCAAAAGTGAGATGAAACATATCTGCATCGCAAAGTACTTTTTGCATTTCATTTTGTGGCTGAGAAGGATATTTGGTGCAAGCGATACAGCGAAGGACTTCCTGTGTGTGATCTGAAGGATACTCTATTTTATTTAAAAAGTTTTTAGCGATCTCCATTCCGGCTTCTTCGTGTCCAAAATAAGTGATGGTGTGACCACAGTCATGAAACCAGGCAGCAATGATTACAATTTCAGTATGTTCAGCAGATAATCCCGATTCTACGGCCAGGTTCTTACTTGCTTCAACAACTTCCAAGGTATGTTTGAGATTGTGATAACAAAGTTCTGCCGGTAATTTTTCAAGCAATTTACCGACATACTTTTCTACTTCTTCTATGAAATTATTGTTCTGCTGCATCTTCATTTTATGGCATCACTAAGTAAACGCAGATTTAAGTAAGGAACAATGGAAAAGCCTTAAAAGATGTTATTCTTTGTTAATGCAATTCTTTGTTGATTAATAAAAAAATACCGTTCCTTGTATAGTAAGGATATTTTGGATGAAAAGTTGGAATATACTTTTGTAAATCCAACCAATAATAGGATTTTGTCTTTAAAAAAGAATTTTAGAGAATGCTTGCTATAATAATAGATTTACATTTACAGATCCAGGATAATATCGTTCAAAAAATGATTTAATGGATATAATGCTTTAAAGGCTTGATCGATTTCTGTTGGAAATTGTGACGAAGTAACGATAGCATCCGGCACTTTTTTACCAACGGCATAGCTCTTGTAATTTAGCAAATCGATGTCCTTGAAATCCTTGGGGAATCCTCGTGGTGCCGTTTTTAATTTGTCTCCATAGAGTTCGGGATAGTTACTTTTAAAGTCCGGATCTTCAATGATTGACTTAAAAGTCTCCGGATTATGGAATATTTCCTCTCGTATTTTTTTTAAAACAGCTGGTGCAGGCATATAACAGCCACCACCTAAAAAACACTCTTCCGGTTCTATATGGATATAATATCCTCCATACCTTCCTTTTCTTCCTCCCTTGGCAAGAAAGGCACCAAAATTGGTTTTGTAAGGTCGCTTATCATTGGAAAAACGTACATCTCTAAATATCCTGAAAATACAGTCCTTTGCATTCAGTCCTGCTATGTCCGGATCAATATCTTTAATTTGTGCGATGCTTAAATCAATAAAAAGCTCAAAATCTTTTTTAGCCTGATCGTATTTAGATTTGTTGGCATGAAACCAATCGCGATTATTGTTTTCTCTTAATTCTAAAAGGAACTCATAAATAGAACTATTCAACATGATAAGGGGTGTTAGAAAGTGATTACTTTATAGTCGTTCTGTAGATATTCGGTGAGAGGTTCCCCCATATATTTTACTTCAATTCCTAACTTGTCCAGAATATCGGATACGCCATAGGAATCGGCACAGAACTTACATGTCTCCAGCCGTATTCCAATCTCTTTCATTCTGGCAATATAGGCTTGCAATTCAGTGTCTTCGCTCAGTAATTTTGTAGACGATCCCCAAATAATAAAAGTAACTTCTTCCCACCAATTCATTTTGATAGAATTATAGGTGTAGGGATAAACCATCTTTAAGGCAATCTCTCGATCTCCACTTGTCCATAAGACTACTAATTTTTTGCTTTCTTTTTGTAACATATTCTAGTAATTATTTAGATGTAATTAGGCGTTTTAAATTCAGACTGTTTGACGACAATGAATTCTATTTCTCATGGATTAATTTATGTCTTTAATAAATTAAATCAGTCGTTTAAGCATTAAAACAGACAAAATTTTCTGACTTAACGAATCTAGTTATATGGAAAAACAGGTTATAGATCTATCATTTCAAATTACCGATCAAAAAAATAAAACTTAATTGACTTTATTACCGTTAAAAAGGGGAATGATAGGTAATTTTAATTAAAAATAGGCAAATGTGGAAATTGCTACGCATATTCATTCTACTTCTTTTACTAATTCCTGTATTTTCCTGGCTAAGCTGGAAATTAGAGGATAGAAATCATATTAACCTTTTGGTGATTGATAAGACTGCACCAAATTCAACTTATTCGGAACACCTTTCTTTCTTTTGGGTAGCCAATCAAGATCGGTGGGTGAAATCGAATGGCGAGATCTATGATTTTGCAACTGACTTTGTTGGATTCCATCCACATTCTGATGGCACTTATACCATAAATGACCTTTCCGTTTATAAGAAGGAGGATTTGAAAAATATTGCGGATTCGTTGGATGTGGTCTATTTTGCAGATACTTACGGTATTTATAATTCGAATTGGAAGGATCATCCCGACTATGGGAAAGATACCATAAGTCTTTTGTATGGTGGATTACAAGCTGGGGATTTTAATTTATTGCGAGAATTGAAAAGGAGAGGTAAAACTATTATTGCAGAATTTAATCTTTTTGCTTCCCCAACATCAGCAGTGCTTCGGCACCAGACAGAGCAATTGCTGGGAGTGAAATGGAGTGGATGGGTAGGCAAGCATTATAGCACCCTGGATACTTTGCTTGACCCGGAAATACCGAAATGGTTGCCGGCTTTGTATCGGAAGAATTATAAGAAAGAATATAAATTTAAAAAAAGTGGAATCGTATTAGTAGATAATAAGGAACACATCATCATATTAGAGGATAAGACGCATTTAAATCAACGATTTCCGATTTTGGAAAGCGAGTTAAGTACGCAGTTACAGTATAATGTTCCGGAGAAGATTTTTTACCCTTATTGGTTCGAGATTAATACCACGGATGATAGAAATTATACTTTGGCAAACTTTCATATTGATGTGAACAAATCTGGTAAAGCACTAATGGATGCTTATCATGTTCCTACTAGCTTTCCTGCTATTTTTGAACACGATCAGAAGTACCATTTTTTATATTTTGCATGTGATTTTTCTGATAATCCGATGGGAATTTATTCTTCCTATTTTAATGGTATTGATAAGTTGAGTGGTGCATTTTATAATCCGAACCAGGTGAAGGACAGGAAGATGTTTTTTTGGACGTTCTATCGTCCGTTCATGAAAACGGTGATGGATAGTATATCGGCTCGCAAGAAACGGGAGCTAAAGTATGTAGATTAAGGAAGTGCTGAACTGCAACCTTATAAAAATGAAATTGTATTTATAAACTGTTAAGAATGGCAAAATTTTTTACCCGGCTTACAAGTATTGTGTTTTTGGTTTTACTTAGTTCCACGATGTTATTCTCGCAGGAAAACAGGGATTTTATATCCAGTAGTCTATCTGTTGATTTTCAGCGGGCAAAGCAATTAGCCTTTGATGGGAATAGGGAAGAGGCCAGAAAGATATGTTATCAGATTCTTGAAAAAAATACAGCTTATTTTGATGCGCGAATACTGATTGGGAGGACTTTTGCATGGCAGAAGAATTTTCAGCAGGGCAGAAAAGAGTTACAGCAGGTTTTGGAAGATGATTTTGATAATAAAGATGCCATATTTGCCATAATTGATCTGGAGAAATGGGCAGGAGATCTAAGCAAAGCATTATTTTATTGTGATTATGGACAGTCTTTCTTCCCAAATGAGGAGAAGTTCCTGGTTCAAAAGATTCAGCTGCTTCAGCAAAATGGAGAGGAGAGTAAAGCATTACAAACCATTAACGAATTATTGGATCTAAAGCCTGCGAGCCAGGCAGGAAGGCAACTTCTTCAAAAATATAAAGCTGCCCGGAGAAAATATCAAATCATTTATCAGCACGATTTTGAGCATTTCACCAAACCTTACATTCGAAGGTGGCATGTAAGTTCTTTTCAATTATCAAGGCGAAATATATGGGGAAGCTGGTTTGCAAAAGTTAACCTGGGTGATTTGATTAAGGATGGAGAGACATTTTGGTCCAATAATATTGCCAAGCAATTTGAGTTGGATGCTTATCCCAGAATTTCAAAATCAAATTATATGTATTTGAATTATGGATATTCTCCCGATCATTTATTTCCTAAACACAGAGCAGGAGCCGAATTTTATCAGAAGTTACCTGCATCCTTCGAAGTTTCGGCAGGAATACGCTATTTGAATTTTGATACAAGTAGCAGCCGCAGTAACGTATATATATACACCGGTTCTATCGGTAAATATTATAGGAATTATTGGTTTTTATTCCGCACCTATTTAAGCCCTAAGAATAATGATATTTCGCAATCATATTGGTTGTTAATGCGTCGTTATTTAAGCAGTTCAAAACATTATATTGGTATTGAACTGGGCTCGGGAGTTTCACCCGATGAACCCAGAGGAAATGTTTCTAATTCTAATATTTATCAATACGATAGCAGGAAATTTAAGCTTGCTTATCAGGATCAACTATTCGAAAAGCGTCTTACTTATCTGCTCCGTCTGGGATTTGAACGGGAAGAATATTTGGTGAATGTCAAGCGTAATGTATTAACCTTCTCCTTAAAATTATCTTATCAACTATAGATGCCTATGCGATTTACTTTACTCATAGTACTTTGTTGTCTTACATTACCGCTTACTGGTTTTTCTCAGTCTCCAAAAGGACAAGAAAAAAAGAAAGCCGGGGAGAGAATTTTTGTGGATGGTATCGTACATGAAATTCAGATTAATTTTCTTCAATGCAATGCCTGGGATTCTCTTTTGATGGTGAAGAAAATGCGTGATTCTCTTGAAATAAGAAGATACCTACAAGGAAATGTTGTAGTGGATGGCAAGCATTATTATAGTTGTGGCGTTCGTATGAAAGGAGAATCTTCCTTTGATTTTTATCCGGGAAAGAAAAAGTCATTTAAAATAAATTTTGGCAAGTATGTGAAAAAGCAGCGGGTAGATGGCCTGAAAACTCTAAATCTGAATAATGCATTCAGAGATCCAACTTATATGCGCGAAAAAATATATTTGGATTTTTTGAGAGAAGAAGGACTTCCAGCTCCCCGATGTTCCTATGCAAATGTTTATCTAAATGGAGAACATCTGGGTTTTTATGTGCTGACAGAAGAGATTAATAAAGGGTTTTTGAAGCGAAATTTCGGGAATAAAGATGGGGCATTTTTTAAAGGAGAACCGAGAGCAACTTTAAAATATTTGGGCGAAAATAGCTTGAAATATCAGGAGGACTATCGCAATAAATCGAACTTGGAAAATCCTTATCCTGATTTAAAGGATTTAATACGTACTATTAATCAGTATAGCATAGACGATGGGGGAAAATTTTCGGAATTAGATTCTATTTTCAATGTAGAAGCCTGTTTGAAAATTTATGCAGTTACCAGCTTATTTATGAATGTGGATGCCTACAACCTGCTGTATCCGCACAACTATTATTTATATAGCAACAGCAGTACGAAGAAGTTGGAATGGATTCCATACGACGGGAATTATGCTTTTTGTGCCTTTAGTAAAAAATTTACTTTGGCAGAAGCACAAGACCTCAGTGTATTTTATCTCTATAATGGAGAAGAAATGCCTTTGGTTCGTTACTTATTGGGATTCGAAAAATACAGAACTTTTTATTCGAATTATATCACCCATCTTTTAGAGAATAAATTTACGGAGAATCAGCTGGTTGATCGAATAGATAAATTATCGATTAAGATACGCAAGTATGTTTATCAGGACAATAATAAAATGTATTCTAATGCTGATTTTGAACAGAATTTACATAGTACAATAGGAGATGAGGAGGATCCGGGAGCATTTATTCCCGGGCTAAAATCTTTCGTTCATCATAGAATAAAGGCCGTGAAAAAGGAGTTGAAAATGAATACCGAAGAGAGAAACTAATATGTTCTGGTTGATTTCACATATAGCCATTCCTCAGAGTCAGGTTTTGTTCGGTTTTGTTCCGAAGGAAAGCCTGAAAGTGTTTGATTGGATTCAATCTATCATCGAACGCCTGGAAGCTGTTGTGAATTATATTTTTGAACGATTGCCTTATAATGCATTAAACCGATTGATCATTTACCTGATCATCTTATTTTTTGTAGCCTTAATGGTACTCCTGCCATCCATTGCTTTTCTAAAGGTATATATAAGCTATAGGGATAGAAAATATGCGCATTTGTATAAGAAATATTCGAATGATGTGATTCAATATCTTATGAATGCTTTGGAGGATAAGGATATGGAGGAACTCAAAAATAGAAAGTCTCGTTTCCACCGAAGAGTGATGGTTGATGTTTTAATGGCAATAGATAAAGCTGAAAATAAAGAGGTAAGTGATAAGATTCGGAAACTTTATAAGGATATCAAGCTAGATGCTGATTCCAGAAGAAAAGTACAGAAACGAGCCTGGTACAAACGAATTAGAGGGATTCGGGAATTGAGCCATATGCGGGAGAAGTCGGAGAATCAACGAATACTGGATTTTCTAAATAATAAAAATGAGGTGCTGCGGATTGAATCGCAGATCGGATTGATAAAGCTGCTTCCTTTTGTTCCTTTTGCTTTCCTCGACTCTCAGGAAAAACCTTTTACAGTTTGGGAGCAAATCAATGTATTCGATTTAATCCGTAAGAAAAGAATTGAAATTCCAGAGTTTCACCTATGGTTGGATCATTGGAATGATTCTGTGGTAATGTTTTGTTTGGATATGATTCGAATATTAAAACAGAAAGAAGCCACACCAAAAGTGTTGGAGCTGGTTAATCACGACAATGACAGGGTTAAAGGAAAAGTAATAAAAACATTGGTGGAATTGGAAAATATTGATGCTGTTGCCCTGTTAAAAGAAATGTATCTTTTAGAGGAATTACCCAATAAATTGAATATTCTAAAATCTATCGGACAGCTAAGACTGGAAGGGGAAATAGGATTTTTAAAAAAGGAGTTGAAGAATCCTGAATTTAAAATAAGGATGGAGTGTTGTAAGTCCATTGCTTTGCTTGGTGCCTGGGGAGAAAAGCGTTTGAGAGAGATTGAATTGGAGGCGGATGAGACATTGAAAAAAATTATCAATCATGTATTAGATCCAAGGTTATGAATTACGATGAACTGATACGTTTTATAAGCTATTTTTTGGATAAGATTTTCATATCCTATGCCTTTCTATTGATATTTAGTTATACAATATTGAGCCTGGTTTCCGGATTTTCCTTAAACTATTATCTGAAGAAAAATAGCTTTGTTGACTATAGTGTGATTTTGGATTCACCACTGGCTCCTTCGGTTTCTGTGTTGGTACCTGCATTTAACGAAGCAAAGACAATTGTAGATAATGTAGAGTCTATTTATACCATTCATTACAATAATTTTGATGTTATCATCATCAACGATGGGAGTACAGATTCTACATTTCAGGAATTGAAAAAAGCTTTTCAGTTAGAACAGGTTAATTTCGCTGTTAATATGGAAATTCCTACGCAGGAAGTGCGCGGCGTTTATAAATCGAGTCTTCCTACATACCCAAATTTAATAGTAGTTGATAAAGTAAATGGAGGGAAAGCAGATGCCTTAAATGCGGGAATTAATGTTTCTGGAAAAGCACTTTTTATGGCTATTGATGCCGATTCCATATTAGAGCCGGATGCAGTTCTTAAATTGGTAAAGCCATTTCTCGAAAGAACAGATAGAAGGGTGATTGCAGCTGGTGGAGTGGTGCGTATTGCCAATTCTTGCATGGTAGAGAAGGGAAGGATTTCGGAGGTTCGTGTGCCAAAGAATTTACTAGCCAGAATGCAGGTTTTGGAATATACAAGATCCTTTTTAATGGGAAGAATTGCCTGGGCTAAGTTAGATGGATTGATTATTATTTCCGGAGCTATGGGGATGTTCGATCGGGATATTGTGATTCAAAGTGGAGGATATGCCCACACGATAGGGGAGGATATGGAATTGGTAGTTCGAATTCGTCGTTTTATGTCGGAGAGCCGTGAGAAGTATAAAATTGAATATGTGCCGGATCCATTATGTTGGACGGAGGCTCCCGTAAGCATTGGTGATTTTGGAAGACAAAGAAGTAGATGGACCAGGGGAACAATTGAAACGCTTACCGATCATTCCAGAATATTTTTCTCTACCCGATATGGAGCTATGGGGATGCTCGGATATCCATTTTGGTTTATTTTTGAATGGCTTGCTCCTTTGGTTGAATTGCTGGGCATTATTTATGTATTGGTACTTTACTTCACGAATAATCTGAGTCTTAATTTTATTCTGGTCACATTTGTATTTGTATATACATTTGCACTATTCTTTTCTACTGCCGCCATTCTCTACGAAGAAATTACTTTTCATCGGTATGAACGAAAAATGGATGTTTTTCGTTTGTGGATTGCCGCCGTTTTTGAACCGTTTTTATTGCATCCACTAAATCTGTTTTTTGCAGTTAAGGGAAATATAGAATATCTGATGGGAAACAGAAAATGGGGAAAAATGGAGCGAAAAGGATTTCTACATCGTCAAAGTAAGTAGGCCTTTTTCTTGCGCGGTTTATTACGGAATATTATTACCAGAAGCTATTCTTCTATGCTTAACTCTCCTATGTGCACTAGGCACCCAATTCCTTACTTCTGAAAATGCTGAAGTAACTTGCAGAAACAAAATTCTGCGGTGGGGAAAGCTTGTCGTAGGCTGCAGGGGCAAATTCCCGGCTTGGGGATTTCTTGCTGCAAGCTGCAGGGGCAAATTCCTTGGGTGGGAATGGCTTGTCGCGAGCTCGTATTGACAATACCCGGAGAGGTAAAGGCTGTTGCGAGCTCGTAATGGACTTCCCGTAGAAGGGGAAATGCTGTTGCAAGCTCGTTTGGCACCTCCTAAAATAGTTGGTCAGATTATTACTGAATTTTGGAAAAATGCGAGAATCAAAAAGAGATTAATATTTATTGGAGTCACGATCAAGGAGGAGTTCATTCATTCTCTGAAGTAACCTGTCGGCATCAAGAGGTTTTGAGAAATAATCATTACATCCGGCCTTTAGAGCCATTTCTTTGTCTTCCTCCGAAGCATATGCCGTTTGAGCAATAATAGGAGTGCTTGTCAGGTGTTTTCGGATTTCTATGCTCGCCTGAATCCCATTCATCTCTGGCATTTGAATGTCCATTAATATGATATCCGGGCGGTAATCTGTATTGCAAATATTCACGGCTTCCAGACCATTATAGCAAATACTTAATTCAGCATTTGTATCCCGTAAAAGCTCCTTGAAAAAAGTAATATTGGTATCCATATCTTCAACTAATAATATCTTTTTGTTATTCCATTGGTAGTTGTTGGGCGTCGGATAATCTTTCGTTTTATTTTGCTTGGCAATTTTCGAAATGGGAATATAAAATTTGAAAGTAGTTCCTTCATCTTCTTTTGATTCGAAGAAAATTTCTCCATTTAAAAGTTCAATAATCCCTTTCGATATTGGTAGTCCAAGTCCAGCTCCACCAAACTGACGAGTATATATATTTTCAACCTGAGCAAAACGTTTGAAAATAAATTTCTGCTTAGCTAATGGTATGCCAATTCCGCTATCTTCTACCTTAAAGGAAAGTTTGCTTTGTTCAAGCTTCACACTGATTCTGATATATCCTTCTGTTGTAAACTTTAGTGCATTATTGATTAGATTTATGAGTACTTGTTTTAATTTTCCGGCATCTGTGGTAATCAAATCCTGGTCTTCGGAAAGCTCGTTATGGAAACTTATTTTCAGATCGCTTTTATGGTATTTTTTCTTTTCTAATTGAAATAGAGCATCCAAATCAGCAATAAGTTTTTTGATAGAAATTTCAGACTTCAGCAATCTTAATTGTTTTACTTCTAAGTAGGAGATATCAATGATGTTATTAATAATATCCAGTAGTTGTTTTCCATTTTGGTTCAAAATATCAACATATCGTTCTTTCTTCTCTTTGGTAAGATCATCTCTTAGTAGTAGTTGACTGAATCCTAGAATTCCATTCATAGGAGTTCTGATTTCATGACTCATATTGGCGAGAAAAGCTGATTTTAATCGATCGCTTTCTTCTGCTTTTTCTAAAGCGATTATCAATTCTTTTTCTACATTTTTAAGGTTGGATATATCTATTACAAAGGCCAGGTATTCATTACTGATTAATTTAAGGGCACTAATATAAACAGGGATATTTTTTTTGTTTGTATTTTTTACCAATACCTCACCTTGCGATTTTCCTGTTTCGAGCAAGCGCTCCCAAAGCGTTTTATTCTCCTGATATTGCGAAGGAGTAAAAAAATCAGGTATTCGTAGATTTTGCTTCTGGTCAGAATTAATTTTCATTAAGGAGTTAAATGCCGGATTGGTATAAACAACCTTGGTATCTCCGGTGAACATGACTATACCATTTGGTGATTCTTCAATAAATGTGCTTAGCTTGGTTTCACTGTCAATTAGTTCTTGCTGTATTTTCACTCGTTCCGTGATATCATTTAGGAGCCAAATTTCTTTATTATCAAATTTGTAGGCATGAAACTCCACCTGTTTTTCCTCGCCGCTTTTACAAATAATAGTATTTGTTACAGGATACTTAAAATTATCTTCCTTATTCTCCTTGTAGATTTTGTAATTTTCATTCCTCCTATTTTGATATAATCGGATAAACCAAGTGTCTATATCAGGTAATTCAGAATTAGTATAGCCTGTAATTTCTAAAGCTTTTTTATTTGTGAAGATCTGTTTATTTTCAACTAGAACAGCTCCGGATGGCAGGTTTTCAATCATTTCCCGAAACTTTTTTTCAGACGCCTGCAAGGCGATGACTGTTTTTACCCGTTCTGATATTTCTCTTTCCAGTTCCTTATTCTTCTCACTTAAGCTTTTTGTTTGCTTATCTACAGCCACCCGAAGCTGACGGTTAAACAAAAAGAGGTATAGGGAGATGATAATTATGATTAAACTAATTACAGTGATCGAAAATATTAACCATTTTAACCAAGGGGGTGTTTTAAATGATTCGTGCTGATAAATAAATCCATCCAGATTGTAATTTGTGGGAACCATACCCATTTTAGAACAGATTTGAGCAATATGATCTACTCTTCCCGGATTGATATGACCAATCTCCACATAGTCATTTATAATAAGCTTCTTAATTTCTTTCGCTTCAAAACGAAGATGAGCACGAGTCTTGTTAACACCGTAATCCTTTTCCAGTATATCAAGAATTTCCTCGGTGTTTTGCATTGCATATTCCCAGCCCTTTTTACTAGCCCGAAGAAAAGCTTCTGCTCGTTTAGGATGTTTTTTTATTTCTGATTCGCTGGTGAAAATGCCATCTCCATAAAAGTTAATACCATAACTTTGAGGCCTTATAACAGAATAGTCGATATGATGTTCTTGTAAATAATAGGGTTCATTCGTAGAATATGCATTGAGAACATCAGTAGTACCATCAATTAAGTCCTGAATGTCATAAGTAGTTCTTACTCGATTAATATCTTTTAGTTTAATGCCTTCCTGATAGAATATAGCCAAAAGCTCAGGGTCACGATATTCATCCAGTAGCATTACTTTTTTATGAATCATGTCTTGAGCCGTATTAATATTCGATGCTTTAAGACTCAAAAAAATGGAAGGAGATGATTGAAAAATGTAAGCTAGCAGAACAATGGGTTTATGATTTAATCGTGCAATCAGTATATCATTGGCAGCAATACCATATTCTGCTTCCCCATTAAGAACCAAATCTATAGAGTTGATGGCACCTCCTTCGAGTAATTCAACATCGAGGCCTTCCTCCTTGTAAAAACCTTTTTGTACTGCAGCATAATATCCAGCAAATTGAAATTGGTGGTAGTACTTTAATTGCAGTCTTATTTTTTGAAGAGGAGCTTGTTTGGAAGCGTTATTGCTAAAAGCAGAAAAAGACGCAAATAAAAAGAGGAATAGAATTCCTGAAATTGCAATAGAATATTTACGGGATTTTTTATTCATATTTCCTTGCTCGTCGTGATACTAATAAAGTTAAGTCTAACGAGTTTGGGAAAAAAATTTTTTACGTGAATAAAAGAATAAAAAGCCCCCAAATGGTTTCATTTGGGGGCGAGGGAATTATTTTATTACCCAATGCAACGAGGGTGAATTTATTTTCTTTTGGATATCGGCTAAATTATTATTGTTTTGATCGATGGTAATGATTAGCCCATCGGGCTTGTAAATATGAATTACTTGTGCCTCTTCGTCTAAATTGACGAGTCTTTGGAGCTCTTTATTGCCATCCTTCAGATTCCAGGATTTAGTTTGAGGATCAAAAATAAGATCTGCAAATTTACCTTTATCAGGACCTTGTAATTGTTCGATGTGAAATTTGTTTTTTGTAGCCGTAATTCTATATTTCTTACCATCTTGTTTTACAATCTGAACATCTTTATCATTTGCTCCCATGGTAACCGGATTATCTCCAGTCCAGAATTCAATAGTATTTAAGGCAACACCATCGATTAACACGGCAACTTCATATACAGGTATCACAATAAATGCAAAAAATACTAACGCATTAATAAATTTATCACCAACAGTACTATTCCATTCGTGAAGATTTTTAGTTAATCGAAATGGGCCATAACAGCCGGTTTGTCCAATACTTAAAGCAAAGAGTAAGCTTGCCAGAAAGAAAACATTTAGTTTTTTCATTTTTTTTATTGTTATAAGGTTTAAAGAAAAATTGTTCCTAATCTCATTCGTAAATTAGTTCATTTGAATTTACAATGTTTTATTGGTTTGGTCTAGGATTACAAAAAAAAAGGGCAAGGAGTCGAAAAAACTCCTGCCATTTTTAAAAACGAATTAGTTTAAAAGTAATTGTTTTAGTGTTCTATTTCTTTAGATTTTGAAATAGGAGGTGTTATTTGATAAAGCTTTTTATACCTAACAGAAATATTTGCACACTAAAAATAAATTCTTAATCTTTGTAGCCATAAAGAGAAAAAATGAAATTTAGCGCACTACATCATCATCATTATACTTACCATCCGGTGAGCTGACGATGTTGTGCCTTATCCTTAAGATATTCTAACTAACATTATTAACGCCCGCCTGATACAGGTTGGGCGTTTTTTATTGCCCATGTCCTAAATTCAGGCGAACCAAAATTTAAAAACCATGGGTGAGAAATTAAAAATTGCAGTCCAAAAATCAGGGCGACTGCAAGAAGAATCATTAAAAATTTTAAAAGAGTGTGGCATTTCCATTGATAACGGAAAGGATCAGCTAAAAGCGAATGCATTTAATTTTCCGTTGGAAGTGTTGTATTTGCGAAACTCAGATATCCCCCAATATGTGAAGGATGGTGTTGCTGATATTGCAATTGTTGGGGAAAATGTTGTGATAGAGAAGCAGAAAAAGTTAGAAATTTTGCAAAAACTGGGCTTTTCTAAATGTCGCTTGGCAATGGCTGTCCCAAAAGATGTGGATTATCAGGGAATAGAATATTTTAATGGTAAAAGACTGGCTACCTCCTATCCTAATTCGCTACAACAATTCTTAAAGGCTAATAATTTAGATTGCGATATCCATGTGATATCTGGTTCTGTAGAGATAGCTCCGAATATTGGTTTAGCAGATGGAATATGTGATTTGGTGAGTTCCGGAAGTACACTGTTTAAAAATGGGCTAAAGGAAGTAGAGGAGATCTTGGTGTCGGAAGCTTGTTTGGTGGTTAATAAAAATATCAGTGATCTTAAAAAAGCTATTCTGGATAGATTGTTATTTCGAATGCGTTCGGTTTTAGCTGCTAAAAACAATAAATACATCCTTTTAAATGCTCCTAATGATAAAATTGACGATATTATAAATGTACTACCAGGAATGAAAAGTCCAACCGTAATGCCATTGGCAGAGAAGGGATGGAGTTCTCTTCACTCTGTGATAAATGAAAATGATTTTTGGGGAGTGATCGATCAGTTAAAATTAAATGGAGCTGAGGGAATATTAATTATACCAATTCAAAAAATGGTATTGTAATCGTATTTATAACGCTAAAAATCAAACAAAATGCAAATAATAAATTATCCCCAAAAGGAAGATTGGAAAGAGATCCTCGTTCGTCCATCAATCGATAAAGATGAATTGGAAGAAGTGGTAAATCAAATTTATAAAGAGATTAAGCAGGACGGAGACAAAGCACTCTTTAAATATACATGGTTCTACGATAGAATAAAATTAGACCAATTAGAAGTTAGTGTTGAGGAAATTGATGAGGCCGAAGATGTAATCAGTCAGGAATTAAAAGATGCATTATCCAAAGCAGCAGAGAATATTGAGAGATTTCATAAGGCACAATTTACGGAATCAAAGGAGGTTGAAACATCTACTGGAGTAGTATGTTGGAGAAAAACCACTCCAATTGAAAAGGTAGGTCTTTATGTTCCGGGGGGAAGTGCACCCTTGTTTTCTACGGTGTTGATGCTTGGAATTCCCGCTAAATTAGCAGGATGTGAGGAAATCATTCTGTGCACTCCTCCCGGCAAGGATGGTAAGATTGATCCTGCGATATTATATGCTAGTAAATTGGTTGGTGTGGATCGTGTGTTTCGGGTTGGTGGGGTACAAGCTATTGGTGCTATGGCATTTGGGACAGAATCTATTCCAAGCGTATATAAGATATTTGGACCGGGTAATCAATTTGTTACTGCTGCAAAGCAAAGAGTGAATAATCTGGGTGTGGCGATTGATATGCCGGCTGGTCCTTCCGAAGTAATGGTCTTGGCAGATGATAGTGCTAATCCGGTATTTGTGGCTGCAGATTTATTATCACAAGCCGAACATGGTGCAGATAGTCAAGTGATTTTGGTGACATGGGATGTTGACTTGGTAAAAAAAGTGGAGGTCGAAGTGGAGAAGCAAATCAATGTTCTCTCTCGCAAAGAAGTTGCTGATTTAGCATTAAAGAATTCTAAAATTATCGTAGTGAGTTCTCTGGAGGAAGCATTGGATTTGAGTAATCAATATGGTCCTGAGCATTTAATTGTATCGGTGAAGGAGGAGGAGAAACTGGTAAAAGGAATAAGAAATGCAGGTTCTGTATTTCTTGGGAATTATACTCCTGAGAGTGCTGGTGATTATGCGTCGGGAACCAATCATACATTGCCAACCAATGGTTATGCAAAGGCATATTCAGGAGTGAGTCTGGAGTCCTTCATGAAGAATATTTCCTTTCAGAAAATTACTAAAGAGGGATTACAGAATCTGGGACCTGTAATTGAAATAATGGCGAAGGCGGAGCAATTAGATGCGCACAGTAATGCTGTGAGTGTCCGTTTACAGAAAATAAATGCAGAAGGATAAAATCGTATGGATACATCAAATTTTGATTTAAAAAAACTTCTTCGTAAAAATGTAAAGAACTTGATTCCCTATTCTTCTGCCAGAGATGAGTTTACAGGTAAGGCTTCTGTGTTTTTGGATGCCAATGAAAATCCTTTTGAAAATGGGGTGAATCGCTATCCCGATCCTTTGCAAAGACAATTGAAAAAACGTATTGGAGAAATAAAGAGCGTTGATTCGGATCGGTTGATATTGGGGAATGGTAGCGATGAGGTGATTGATCTTTTGTTTCGAGCTTTTTGCGAGCCAAATACAGACAATGTGGTGATATGTACGCCAACTTATGGAATGTATGAGGTGGCTGCAAATATTAATGCTGTTGAAATTCGGAAGGCTGCATTGAATTCTGATTTTCAACCTGAAGTACAACTTGTTCTGAATACCACAGACCAAAATACGAAATTGCTTTTTCTCTGCTCTCCGAATAATCCCACGGCAAATTTGTATGAGGAAGTCCGTGTGTTTGAATTGTTAAATAAATTTTCGGGAATTGTAGTTGTGGATGAGGCGTATATCGACTTTGCAAAAGATAAAACCTATACTAAATATTTGAATCAATTTCCTAATCTTGTGATCTTACAAACCTTATCGAAGGCATGGGGAATGGCTGGTATTCGTTTAGGCATTGGAATGGCATCCAATGAAATTGTTCAATTTCTGAATCGGATTAAGCCTCCTTATAATGTGAATAGTCTGACGCAAAAAAAGGCATTGGAAGCTTTGAAAAAGGAAAAAATCTATGAAAAACAAATAGAACTTATATTGAAGGAACGAACAAGTTTGTTTGGTTTCTTATCTAAGTGTGAATTTGTGGAGAAAGTGTATTCTTCTGATGCCAACTTTCTTTTGATAAAAGTGAAGGATGCCAGCGGATTGTATGATTATTTGTTGAGACAAGGGATTGTGATTCGGGATCGTTCAAAAATAGAAAGCTTAGAACAGTGTGTAAGAATTAGCGTGGGAACCAAAGAAGAAAATCGATTGCTCAAAAAAGCTTTATTAAGCTTTGATACCAAATTTAGAGAAAATGACAACAAAAAAGAAAGTTCTATTTATTGATCGGGATGGAACCCTGATTTTGGAGCCGCCCGTAGATTTTCAAGTGGACAGCTTGGAGAAATTAGAGTTTTATCCGGGAGTATTTGGGGGATTATCAAAAATTGTAAAACAACTTGATTTTGAATTGGTAATGGTGACCAATCAGGATGGATTGGGAAGTTATGCTTACCCGGAGAATACTTTTTGGCCTGCTCATAATAAGATGATGAAAGGCTTTGCCAATGAAGGAATTTCTTTTGATGAGGTATGTATCGATCGTAGTTTTCCGGAAGATAATGTTGCGACGAGGAAACCTGGCACGGCAATGCTTACGAAATATTTTACAGAAGAGTATGATCTGAAAAGCTCTTTTGTGATTGGGGATCGCTGGACGGATATGGAGTTGGCAAAAAATTTAAATTCCAAGGCTATTTTTATCACGACAAGTGGGGAAGTGGGAGATGGGGAGTTGTCTGAATCTAAGAAGGAACTGGAGTCTTGTATTGTTTTACGAACAAGTGACTGGGAAAATATATTTGAATTCTTGCGATTAGAGGAAAGAACGGCAAGCCTAGTAAGAAATACCAATGAAACCAAAATATCCATTGAATTGGATTTAGATGGAGAAGGAAATGGGGATATTGATACCGGAATTGGATCCTTCGATCATATGCTCGATCAGATTGCCCGTCATGCTGGAGTGAATTTAAAAGTGAAAGTTGATGGAGATTTAGAGGTTGATGAACATCATACAATTGAAGATACAGCTATCGCCTTAGGAGAAGTATTCAAGAAAGCTTTGGGTAGTAAATTAGGCTTAGATCGATATGGATTTTGTTTACCAATGGACGATTGTCTGGCTCAGGTTGCTATTGACTTTGGAGGTAGAAATTGGTTGGTATGGGAAGCTGAATTTAAGCGCGAGATGATCGGAGGAATGCCTACGGAAATGTTCTTTCATTTTTTTAAATCTTTTACTGATGGAGCTTCCTGCAATTTGAATATCAAAGCAGAAGGTCAAAATGAACATCACAAAATTGAAGCGATTTTTAAGGCGTTGGCAAGGGCAATACGAATGGCAATTCGCAGGGATGCGAACTGTTTGCAATTGCCTAGTACTAAAGGGAAACTTTAGAGATATCTATCTGGTAATTCAGAGGATAGAATTCTATCTTTTTAAGAATATTCCGAAATAAGAGACAAGAATGAAAGATCAAAAAATTGTAATTATAGATTATGATGCAGGAAATATACAATCTGTAAAGTATGCTTTCGAGCGATTGGGAGTTTTTCCAATTGTATCCAATCAGGAGGAAGAAATTCGTACTGCTGATAAAGTGATTTTTCCTGGAGTTGGCGAGGCATCATGGGCGATGAACTCGCTTCGCAAAAATGGATTGCACATGGTAATTCCTTCTCTGAAACAACCTGTCTTGGGTATTTGTTTGGGAATGCAATTGATGTGCGAAAGTTCGGAGGAAGGAGATTCTTCAGCAATGGGGATTTTTCCAGCTCATGTGAGGCGATTTAGTAAAGATCGAAAAGTCCCGCATATGGGTTGGAATCAGTTAACTAATCTGAAAGGAGGCTTATTCAAAGGAATATCCGAAAAGGCATTTGCCTATTTTGTACATTCCTATTATGTTCCGATGACAGGAGAATCTGTTGCCAATTGTGATTACATTCAAACATTTAGTGCTGCCTTGCAAAAGGATAATTTTTACGCATGTCAGTTTCATCCTGAAAAATCGGGAGAAGTTGGTAATCAGATCTTAAAAAACTTTCTCAATCTATGAGGATATGTAGGAATAAATAGAAGAAATTAAATGACGGAAATTAAAATAATACCCGCTATAGATACCATACAGGGACGATGTGTGCGTTTGACGAAAGGCGATTACAATACGGAAAAAGTGTATAACGAAGATCCTCTTTTGGTGGCTAAAGAATTTGAAAAAATCGGAATTACTCGTCTTCATTTGGTGGATTTGGAAGGAGCAAAATCAGGACATATTTGCAATGCAGCGGTATTGAAACGAGTAGCTGAAGGAACTAATTTAAAAATAGATTTTGGCGGCGGTGTTAAATCTGATGCAGATATAGAATTAGCTTTTCAATCTGGCGCTACTCAGGTAACAGGAGGAAGTGTAGCCGTATCAAATCCAGAATTGTTCGAACGATGGTTGGATCAATATGGACCAGAAAAAATTATTCTAGGTGCTGATGTTCGCAATGAAATGATTTCTATTTCAGGATGGAAGAAAGATTCTGATTATCATTTGTATCGTTTTTTGGAAAAATATCAAGCCAAGGGAATAAAGCGTATCATATGTACAGATATATCGAAGGATGGTATGTTACAAGGTCCTGCAATTGATTTATATCGTGGAATAATAAAAGAGTTTCCTAATTTGGAATTAGTAGCCAGTGGTGGCGTTGGAGAGATTGATGACGTGCGTATCCTGAATGAAATTGGATGTTGGGGTGTGATTATTGGCAAGGCCATTTACGAGAAGAGAATAGAAGTTAAGGAATTGGTTCAAGAATTTATACTGTAGAGATGTTAGCAAAACGTATTATACCATGTCTGGATGTGAAAGATGGGCGAACAGTGAAAGGAGTCAACTTTGTTGATCTTCGGGATGCTGGTGATGCAGTAGAGTTGGCCTCATACTATGCCGATCAGGGTGCTGATGAATTGGTATTTCTAGATATTACCGCAACACACGAAAAAAGAAAAACACTGGTAGAACTGGTTCAGAAAGTGGCTAGGGAATTAAATATTCCATTTACCGTTGGTGGAGGAATTTCCACTATTGCTGATGTAGGAGTGCTTTTGAATGCAGGAGCTGATAAGGTCTCTATTAATTCTTCCGCAGTGCGAAATCCAAATCTCATATCGGAATTGGCTTCTCGTTTTGGAAGTCAGTGTGTAGTTGTGGCAATTGATGCAAAATGTACCGATGGTGATTGGGAAGTTTATTTAAATGGCGGGAGAATTGCAACAGGCATCAATTTGTTCGACTGGGTTTTGAAGGTGGAAAAACTTGGTGCTGGCGAGATTTTATTTACTTCTATGAATCACGACGGAACTAAAAATGGATTTGCCAATGAAACTCTGGCACAAATATCCGAAATGGTAAATATACCGATAATAGCATCTGGCGGAGCTGGGAATAGGCAGCATTTTGCGGACACTTTCACCGAAGGAAAAGCAGATGCGGCGCTTGCAGCAAGTGTTTTTCATTTTAAGGAAATTGAAATTCCTGATTTGAAAACATTTCTAAAAGACAAAGGAATACCAATAAGAATTTAACAAACCACAAAAATTAATAGGTGAGAAGGGTTGAATGCTAATTGTCTTAGAAAGATCACAAACTTGATTTTTTTCTTTTGCAATTTTCTGTAATCCCATGTCTCACATTTTATATCAAAAATTATGAATTTTAAAGAATTAACAAACCAAATTGATTTTGAAAAAGGAGAAGGATTGGTTCCCGCAATTATACAAGATGTGAAAACACAAAAGGTTTTAATGTTGGGATATATGAATAAAGAATCCTATGAAAAAACCATCGAAACAGGAAAAGTGACTTTTTTTAGTCGGAGTAAACAGAGGCTTTGGACCAAAGGGGAGGAAAGTGGGAATTTTTTAAACCTGAAAGACCTGAGTTTGGATTGTGATAAGGATACTTTGCTTGTGAAGGTAGATCCGGTAGGACCGGTTTGCCATAAGGGAACAGACACTTGCTGGGCAGAGGAGAATAGAGCTGGAAATATTGACTTTCTTTTGCAATTACAGCAGGTGATTACGGAGCGAAAAAAGAATCTTTCCGAAAAGTCTTATACTGCCAGTTTGTTTCAGAAGGGAATTAATAAGATTGCTCAAAAAGTTGGGGAAGAGGCCGTTGAGTTAGTGATCGAAGCAAAAGACGACAATCAGGAATTATTTATGGGAGAGGCTGCTGATTTACTTTTTCACTATTTGGTTCTTTTATCTGCAAAAGAGTATAGGCTGGAACAAGTTATTGATGTTTTGAAACAGCGTCATAAATTGAGTTAATATTTGCATTGTAAAAATATTTTCGACGAATGGAGATGAGAGTATTTCTATATAAACCGGATAGGTTTTCAAAACCTATCCGGTTTAATTGCTTATTTACAAATATTTTCCCAGGATAATTTTTCAAGTTTAGCGAAAGATGGGATAAGTTCGTTATCCTGTTTTTATGGTTTAAAAACTTCCTCTTAATCCTAAAATAAAATTTCTTCCGGGAGCAGCAATTCCTGATGAATAAGGACGATAACGCTTATCTGAAATATTTTCGATTCCTGCATTTACCTGTAAAAGTTTATTTAACTGATAACTGGCTTTTAAGTTTAAAGTAAACCATGAGGGAGAATATGGTTTTCCTTCACTGTTTGTGGCATACATATAGGTTTTGTTTTGTTCCGAAGGAGCTAAATTTTCATTAGATATTTTACCATTATAGTTTGCATATAAATCAGCTTTTATTTTTTCAGCTTTTAATATGATGTGTGTACTGCCAAATAATGGAGCAACATGTCTTAATGGCACTCCATCCTGATCTTCACCTTTGGTATATGTTAGATTTGTCTTAAAAGATAAATATTTAATAATATCAGCATATAAACCCAATTGTATTCCGTAAACTTTTGCTTTATCAGCATTAACAAGTGCTTGTACTCTACTTAATTCACCATCGTACATAATTGAATCCTGACCGTCAAAAGTAAAATTACGTCGTACCATGGCATCTTTCAACAGAGTATAAAATCCTGTTGCTTCAATCTGGATTTTATCATTTATAGTTTTAATTATTCCAAAATCTATATTATATGCATATTCCGAATTTAAATCTTTATTAGGCACAACAACATTACCTGGTTCGGAATCAAATGTTTTCCCTATATCATCAATATTTGGTGCTCTAAATCCAGTAGAAGTATTTAGATTAAATTGCCAGCTTTTATTTGGTCTGAAAACAAGACCAATACTACCATTTAGTGCTCCTGTATTGATGCTTATTTTATTGAATGAAAATTTGTAAAAAGTAGTGTCAAAATCAGCATCTAATAAAATTCGGCTATATCTAATGCCTGCAATAAAAGTCATTTTTGTATTCAGATTATTTTTGTAATTCAAATAGCCTGCATAAGATGTATAATTTGAATCATCGGGATATCTGCTTGCATGAGGTGTAATTTCTTTTGTTTCAATATTTCTTTTTTGTCCGGATGAATTTACTTTGTTTGTAACAGCTTCAAGACCATAGAATAAAAAGCTTTTTTGGTTCAGTTGTTTATCAAAGTCAAGATTTGCCGAAAAGGCTTTTACTTTTTCGGTTCTTTCTCTTATTTCATCTTTACCAAATTTTCGGTCATGTCTGCTTTCTTCATAATTCTGATAAGCAATAATTAATTTTGCCTCATCAAATAGTTTTGTAGAATTAGAATATTTCACATTCAGAATATTCATCATCCATTTTTGCGGACCATAATACCAGTTGGCATATTTAAGCTTTCCTTTTTTGTATTGTATCAGCCTGTCGTATCGTGGCACATCTGATAATTTGGAGCAATGAAATCCATAATTAATATCCAGTTTTTCATTTGGTCTGAATCTGATTTTTTGCATCACATTCATCTGATTGTAACCGGAGTATTTTTGTATGTTTTCATTATCGTTTTTCATGATATAGTCTTGCCCGTTTATCCTGGTAACATATTCTGGACGTACATATTCATGATTTCCTTTACTTCCCATTTTTAAATCACCAAAATTACTATGTGTGATGCTTGATAAGAAACTCCACTTTTCAGTACCAAAATTAAAGTTGAGA
Source organism: Ancylomarina longa (assembly GCF_003996985.1). Classification (GTDB taxonomy): domain Bacteria; phylum Bacteroidota; class Bacteroidia; order Bacteroidales; family Marinifilaceae; genus Ancylomarina_A; species Ancylomarina_A longa. The sequence continues at coordinate 433,428 of NZ_RJJX01000001.1, read as the reverse complement.
TGCCCTGTTTTTTCATTATTTGCTGATGAATATCTGCTTAGTGCATTTGCTGTAAAATCCAATTTATCTGTGGTTGTTAATTTAGGTCGTAGAGTATGAAAATCCATAACTCCTCCAATTGCATCGCTACCGTAAATAACTGAGCCCGGTCCGAAAATTACTTCGGCATTTTCAATACTATTTGCATCCAACGAAATAATGTTTTGTAAATTTCCACTTCGGTAAATTGCATTATTCATTCTTACACCATCAACAACAATTAAAATTCTGTTGGTTGCAAATCCTCTTATCATCGGACTACCACCTCCCATCTGACTTTTTTGAATAAAAACTTCATTTGATGTGCCCAGTAAATCTGCTGTGGTTTGTGGATTTGTAAATTTTATTTCTTTGGTTGAAATTGTTGCTATCTTATTGGGAACTTCTTTTTTGTTTTGTTCCCAACGATTAGCTGAAACAATAACTTCGTTTAGTTTTAGAATACTTTCTGATAGTTTTATTTTGAAATTTGCACGCTTTAAATTTTCATAACTAATTGTATCATTTTCAAAAGAAGAATGCTGGAAGATCAGTATTTCATTATTTCCAAAAGCACTTATATCTGCTTCCCCTTTTTTATTTGTTAACATTGATTTGTTGTTACTGAAAATATATACATTTTCAATTGGTTGTATATTGGTTTTATCTATAACCTTTACTGTTTGAGAAGTCCCTAAAACAGTAATGAAATTTAACAGGAACATTGTGTAAAAGAATCTCATATAATTATATTAGGTTGTTGTGTGAAACTTAGTGTGAATTAAATAATTTAAGGATACAATTGTTCAGATGTATCCTTAATCATTCTTTAAAATCTGTTCATTGTTAATTTATAGTCACCATAAAAACAAATTTATGCCACGAGCAAATCTACAAATTTTATCAGACAACGAAATGTTTAAATTGTGTTACATAACAAGTTTAAGCTGCTTTGGAAAATAGCTTGTTGCCAAGTCTGAAATTCTATCATTACTAATCTGGCTTAAAGATGTACTTTAAACCTTTGCTTGCTATTAATTTATTTAAGTGTATCATCATAATTTGCGACAATATAAGGTGAAGTGTTCTGCGAAACTGTAAAATGATTTATTTTAATAGTTGAACTCTACTTAGTGTTTAAGAATTAAATTTTGATTTTTTTTAAGATTGTAACTAAACCTGATTAGTAGAAGATGTTGGAGCAGTAAAACACGTTGTATTGTAAGCTCTGATTGGGTTGCATGTATAAAATAGCCAAATTTATTCCTTAGCTTCGTGGTTAAAATTTAAATCAAGTTAAGTTCTCGAAAGTTTCTATAGAAGTTGAATTTTAACACTGTCAGGGAAGCGTGAAGGAATGAAAAATTTGGGCGATCCGGAGTAGGCATGTGTGAGGAAGCAGTAAATTTTTTTGTTTACTTTTTTCATCAAGAAAAACAGTGAAAATTCGTTTGCTTGTAGGATAAAAGGTAGTAAAAGAATAATTGCGATATCTGTCGTAATTAATGTATAATTAGATTATTAAATAAATCATATACTTATGAAGGATATTTTCACATTTCTTTTCTTATTTGTTTTACCTGTTTCTATATTTGCTCAAAAACATCCAGAATCTTATGTCTGCTACAAAACATCGGAGTCAATTACGGTAGATGGGGCAGTTTCGGAATCAGACTGGGCAAAAGCAGAATGGAGTCATAATTTTGTGGATATAGAGGGAGATAAGAAGCCATTGCCTACATACCATACAAGAGTAAAAATGTTGTGGGATGAGGATTATTTTTATGTCGCAGCGGAATTACAGGAACCACATATTTGGGCAAAATTGAATCAACGCGATGCTGTAATATTTCATGATAACGATTTTGAGGTGTTTATTGATCCGCAGGGTGATAATCATTTGTATTACGAATTTGAGATGAATGCTTTAAATACCATTTGGGATTTATTATTGGCAAAACCTTATCGGGATGGGGCACCTGCTATTAATGCATGGGATATAAAAGGATTAAAATCGGCGGTGAAAATTTATGGAAGTATTAATGATTCTTCCAATGCAGATGAAAAATGGACTGTTGAAATAGCTTTTCCCTGGAAGGTATTGAAAGAGTGTGCTCCCGGGCAACGTAAACCATTATCAGGAGAGCAATGGAGAGTGAATTTTTCGCGTGTGAATTGGGATGTTGAGGTAGTTGATGGCAATTATCAAAAAAAGAAAGACCCCAAAACCAGGAAAACTCTTCCTGAGCATAATTGGGTGTGGTCGCCACAGGGCGTAATTGCAATGCATCAGCCGGAAACCTGGGGATATGTGCAATTTTCAGATAAAATTGTTGGAGAGGATACCGAAATGTTTATCCCCGATGAAGATTATATCACAAAAATAACTTTGATTCGTATCTATCAGCAAGAAAAAAAATATTTTGCAGAAAAAGGTTACTATTCTGTTGAGATAAAACCTGGTTTTCAGGGACAAATAGAAATTACCAAAAAACAGTTCTTGGCATATTTAAAGGGCAATTCCGGAAAAATTTGGTATATCAATCAGGAAAGTAAGCTTTGGAGTGAATAATAGCGGAGATTATAGGATGCTGAGCTATAAAGTCTCCGATTTAATATGAATATCTCTTTGTGGGAAAGGAATACTAATATTATTTTTTGCAAATGCTTTATTGATTCCGAACCGAAGATCACTTTTTATAAATTCCACCCGGAAATTCTTTTTTGTCCAGAAATACAAACGGAAATCTAGTGATGAGTCACCGAAATTGCGGAAATTCACAAAGGCATTTCTTCGTTTAGAAATTTCGGCATGATTATTTGCTACCTCCAGGAGTATTTTCTCAACCAGCTCTACATTCGAACTATATGCCACGCCTATTTCAACATAAAACCTTGTGATTTCTTCATTGTGACTCCAATTGATAACATTATCGCTTATTAATTTGGAGTTAGGAATAATCATGATGATGTTATCTCTGGTAACAATTTTAGAAGTTCGAAGTCCTATTTCAGATACTTTACCAATAATCTCGTTCTCCAATTCAATAATATCGTTTACTAATAAGTTTCGTTCAAATAAGAGGATGATTCCAGAGGCGATGTCGTGAAAAATCTGTTGAATACCAAGACCAAATCCAACTAACAATGCTGCAGAACTGGCAATAAGCAGCGTGAGATGAATACCAATTGTTTCCAGACTAAATGCAATTACCGATACCCAAATAATGTATTTGACAATCTGGTAAATTGAAGCTCCACTTCCCTGATCCATCTTTTTTTCTTCTGTGAGTCGTTTGAATACTTTTTTTACGATTCGTAGCGTGATGATAGTGGTGAATAATAGCGCGATAATAATGAGTAGATGGTATGGGCTGATGCTGATCGTTTTTGAAGAAATTATTGGATAATTAAGAAATTGATTAAAGCTCTTCATAGGTAGTATTGATTATTTAATTGGAATTTGCTTCAGTATTATTTGGTCCTCAAATAAAAGTGAAAGTAAGTTTTTTTGATGAGTTAGGGAAGTATTTCGCTACGGAGAATATAAAATAGGATGAAATTTAAAAAAAAATTAAAAAATAATAATTGATGATAAAATTTGATATTCGGTATGAAAGTATGTTAAGCAACATGTTTCGGAAGGCTCGATTCCTTTAACAAATTTTAACATTCAAACTTTATTGCAGATGGTTAAGTGTCGGGTAATATGTTGTCGGATTATTGTTTTCAAACACCTCTAAGTCCATAAGCATAAGGTGTGAAGCTCTTTATTGTCGAGAGCTTTTTGTATTTTTACACTTACCTAATTATATAATCTAATCTTAGTTGAATATGAATAAATTAAAATTGCTATTTCTGATTACTGCAATGGCGACATGTTTGCCAAATGCATTTTCACAAGGGGTAACCACCTCTTCAATGAATGGAAAAATAGTTGATAGTAAAAATGAACCTGTTTTTGCAGCAACTGTTGTAGCCACTCATACACCAACTGGAACTCAATACGGAACCATTACACAGGAAGATGGGCGTTTTGATATCCGAAACATGAAGGTTGGCGGACCATATACTGTTACAGTAACATTTATTGGTTACAAGGAAACCAAACAGGAAAACATCTATTTGCTGTTGAATAAATCTGCAGAGATCAATTTGGTTCTTAACGAGGATAATGTTCAGATTGACGAGATTACTATTGTTTACGATAAAAATGATGTAATCAGTCAGAATCGAACCGGCGCACAAACCAGTGTAGATCGGGAGAAAATTGTTGCTTTGCCTACAATTTCCAGAAGTCAGGCAGATATGACCAGATTAACTCCTGAATCTGATGGAAACAGTTTTGGTGGTCGTAACAATCTATACAACAACTTCTCTTTAGACGGATCTATCTTCAACAACTCATTTGGATTGGATGTTGCAACTCCAGGAGGACAGGCTGATGCTCAACCAGTATCATTGGATGCAATTGATCAGATTCAAGTTTCATTGGCTCCCTTTGATGTTCGTGAAGGTGGTTTTACCGGAGCGGGTGTAAATGCGGTTACAAAATCAGGAACCAATCAATTTAAAGGTTCTACCTACTACTTTTTCCGTAACGAGAATATGATTGGTAATAAAGTAAATGGTTTAACCGTGAAAAACCTTGACTTTAGTACTAAGCAATACGGTGTTAGTCTTGGTGGTCCAATCATCAAAAATAAATTGTTTTTCTTCGTTAACTATGAGCAGGAAAGAAGAGACCAGCAAGCACATGGTTTTGTAGCAGATAATGGTACTAATACTGGTAATTCAAATACAACCAGTGTGGCCGAAGCTGATATTAAAGCTGTACAGCAACATTTTATGGAACGTTGGGGATACGATACAGGAGCTTATCAGAATTATAATCACAAAACTTCCAATAATAAGTTTTTGATCAAATTGGATGCGAACTTATCTCCAAAGCACAATTTTGTTTTGCGTTATAATATGTTGGATGCCTACAGAGATATCCTTCCTCACCCAGAAGCAGTACTTGGAAGAGGTCCAACAAGTTTTAGATTGCCATTCGAAAATTCGTCTTACCGTATTTTTAATAAAATTCATTCGGTAGTTGGAGAACTACATTCTATGTTCTCAAGTAAATTAGCCAATAAATTTATGGCAGGTTATACTGCTTTCCGCGATAAGCGTAATCCTCATTCTACTCCATTTCCTGTTGTTGATATCCTGGATCAGAATGGTAATATTGCAATTACTGCTGGTTCAGAAATGTTCTCAACCAACAACAGATTGAATCAGGATGTAATTCAGGTGTCAGATAATTTGACATACTATGCCGATCGTCACACGTTTACTTTGGGTTTTAACTATGAGCGTTTCAAATTTGAAAATTCTTTTAATCTTTTCTATTATCCATGGATCACTGCATTTAGTGTTCAGGACTTTTTGGATGATAATTTCGCGTATTTTGTGGGAAATCCAACAGGCGATTTAAATCAGGATGTTACCGATGCACAAAAAAATCCATTCGCATGGTCGGATGTTGATGTTGCTCAAATCGCATTTTATGCTCAAGATGAATTTCAGGTAAATGATGATTTGAAATTAACTTTTGGTTTACGTTTGGATGTTCCTAAATATTATAATGATATACCTCAGGATGAAGCAACCGATCGTGGTAAAAACTTTGATGGTTGGGTAAATGAGAATGGAAACTCTGTTAAATTAGATCCAGCTACCTGGCCCGATGCAAAAATAATGTGGTCGCCTCGATTCGGTTTTAACTGGGATGTGAAAGGTGATAATACCATGCAATTACGAGGTGGTTCTGGTATTTTTACCGGTCGTATTCCTTTTGTTTGGTTAGGGAATCAATCCACGAATGCTCGTATCGATGCTGGCTACGAATTTCAGTTGAATGCCACTTCTAAGGATTTCAAATTTCCACAAGTATGGAAAAACAATCTTGCAATGGATGTGAAATTTGGACATGGATGGCTAGCAACAGTAGAAGGAATTTATTCAAAGGATGTAAATGCAGTAGTTCACAGAAACTATAACATGTTGCCACCATCCGGACAATTATCTGGGACAGGTGATACACGTGCACGTTTTGCAGGTTTTAACGAGCAAAATATTTATTCAGCTTCGGCTGGATCAGAAGCTTTTTTGGAAGCAGGAGCTATCGTGATGGATAATACTAAAAAAGGTTATCAGTTTACAGCAACAGCTAAATTAGCAAAGAAATGGAATTCAGGATTGTCTGCTGATATTGCATATACTTATTTAAGTGCAAAAGATTTAACTTCCATTCCAGCCGAGATTGCAGCGGATGCTTTTCAAAGAAATCCTGTTGTAGGAAATCCTAACATGCCTGCCTACTCATGGTCCAGATATGGTTTACAACACAGAATTATTTCTTCTGTGATGTACAAAGTGAAGTATGGTAAAATGGCATCTTCATTTGCTATGTTCTACGAGGCTGGAAAAGGAAATCGTTATTCCTATACTTATGCCGGTGATGTGAATAATGATGCAATCTCCAATAACGACTTGGTTTATGTTCCTGAAAACTCCAGTGATATTCATTTTGGTACCGTTGTCGATGGTTTGGGTGTTGTTGCTGCAGATGCTGCTCAGCAATGGTCTGCTTTGGATGCATTTATTAGTCAGGATGATCATTTAAGCGATCGAAGAGGAAAGTATGCACAGCGTAATGGAGCAATGTTACCTTGGTATGGTCAAATGGATCTTCGTTTTATGCAGGATTTTAATTTGGATATTCATGGCAAGCAAAATACTTTCCAATTCTCTGTTGATATATTGAATTTTGGAAATATGATAAGCTCTAATTGGGGAGTTCGTCAGTTTGCAACAACGAACAATCCTATCACAGTGAATGGCGTGGACAATAATGGTACTCCATGGTTGCAATTCGATCCAAACTTGAAAAAATCTTACATTGATGATGTAACCGTTAATTCAAAATGGCAGTTACAAATCGGAATACGTTATATTTTTAATTAATAGTTTGTAGTAAACCTTATAATATACACAAGGAAGCTGTTGCAAAATGCAACAGCTTTTTTTAGGTGTATCGTGCATGGTAATAAACTAGGTGTGAGGGGTTGTAGTAACCAAATATTAGCTCAAAGCAGGCTGTCCATCGTGAGGTGGAATCTTGAAGGAAGCATTCGATAAATCTAATGCCGAAGTCTGGCGGCAAGTTCCCGATTCGAGGAATACGAATATCATCAGGCATATCTGATGGGATGAGTTTGCCAACAAAGCAAAGATCAAAACTACAGGAAAATCGGGGTGTAAATGATGCGGGTACATGGAATGAAAGTTATTGGTCTTACCACGGGAGATCTCACAGATGAGCTGAAATAAAAATGGTCAGACACAGTTCCATGAATATACCCTTCTGTTTAGGTTTGTTATACTTCCCTTTCCGTTCCCTAAGCTTTCGTTGTGGTTTGTTGCCCTAATTTTGAGGTTCAGAACCTAAAATTTTACGTTCCCTAACCCCGCCGTTTAGGTACGAAACCCCAAATTATAGGTTACCGACCGTTCTGTTTAGGTTCGTTATACTTCCCTTTCCGTTCCCTAAGCTTTCGTTGTGGTTTGTTAGCCTAATTTTGAGGTTCGGAACCTAAAATTTTACGTTTATCAACCACTCTGAGTAGGCTAAGAACTGCATAATTTCGCTTCCTAAGTCCAACGTTTCGGTTAGTTAAGCCAAATGCTTTGGTAAATAAGCGAAGCATTTCGATACAGAACCCTATTGCTCCTATCACAAAGCCTAATACCTACAAATACAAACAACTAATATTTAATTGCTAATTACAAAATAAAAAAGGGAGGAATAGTAGAGAGGTAGCGAGCTACACTACCAATAACCGTCTAAAGCAAGCAGGATACATCTTCTTTACGGATTATTATCGGAGAAATGGTGTAAATTAAGGAACCGCCCATATACTGAACGGTACGTAGGGTGGTGTGGAAGGACGAAACGGGAATTAATCCCGTTTCTCCTCCGATTCTATTCTCAGACTGTCTCAATTCAATTATCTTTAAGCTTTAATCCTAAATAATTGCGTAATGCATATTAAAAATCACTTACTAATATTCTTCGTTGTTTTTTTTGTGATTTCCTCTTCCTGTCAGATCAATAATATAGGGAAGCATTCAGATAAGGGAATGGTTGTAACAGCCCATTTTCTTGCCAGTGAAGTAGGCGTGGAAATTTTGAAAGAAGGAGGGAATGCTTTTGATGCTGCCGTTGCCGTTCAATTTACTTTAGCAGTAGTTTATCCGAGAGCTGGCAATATTGCCGGTGGTGGATTTGCCCTAATCCGAACTGCTAATGGAGAATACAACGCGCTCGATTTTAGAGAAAAAGCACCAAAAGCTGCCACGAAAAATATGTATCAAGACAAGGAAGGTAATGTGATTCCTGGTTTGAGTCAATTGGGATATTTGGCAGTTGGAGTGCCTGGCTCGGTAGATGGAATGGTGCGTTTGCATCAAAAATATGGAAAATTAAATTGGTCTGCTCTGCTTGAACCTGCCATTAAATTTGCGAAAGAAGGTGTTGTGTTAACCAGGTTAGAAGCTGCTAAATTAAATAATTATAAAAATCAAATTGAATTAATTAACGGAGGGTATGAGAATAATCCTTACCAAAAAAGTGAAGCTTTTGCTACGGGAGATACCTTAAAGAATCCTGAATTGGCAGCAACATTGATACGAATTCAAAAGCAGGGTAGAAAAGGGTTTTACGATGGGGCTATAGCGAAATTTATCATTGACGAAATGCAACAGAACAATGGTTTGATAACTGCTCAGGATTTAAAAGATTATAGAGCTGTATGGCGTACTCCCTTAACAGGAAACTATCGGGATTGTAAGGTGATAGGTATGCCGCCTCCATCAAGCGGAGGAATTGCCTTAATTCAATTGCTTAAAGGGGCACAGGAATACCCAATTCAAAAACTTGGTTTTGCTTCAGCGAGATATATTCATTTGTTAGTAGAGCTGGAACGCAGAGTGTTTGCCGATCGGGCAAAATACCTTGGTGATGGCGATTTTTATCCGGTTCCTGTTAAAGAATTAATCAGCACTTCCTATTTAAAAAAGCGTTTTGCAGATATTCAAATGAATCGGAAAACCGATTCGCGGGAAGTGATGGATGGAGCAGTAGATTTGATCGAAAGCTTCGAAACTACTCATTTCTCTATTGTAGATAAGGATGGCAATGCTATTGCGATTACTACCACGCTAAATGGAAACTATGGAAGTAAGCTGGTGGTGCAGGGCGGTGGTTTCTTTTTAAATAACGAAATGGACGATTTTAGTGCAAAACCTGGTGTTCCCAATCAATTTGGTTTAATTGGGGGCAAAGCAAATGCCATTCAGCCCGAGAAAAGGATGTTGAGTAGTATGTCGCCTACTATCCTGGAGAAAAACAATAAATTGTATATGATTTTGGGATCTCCCGGAGGGTCTACCATCATTACTTCCGTATTTCAGAATATCATCAACGCAGTCGACTTTAAAATGAATCCTCAACAGATTGTAAATGCACTGCGTTTTCATTCTCAATGTTTACCAGACGAAGTGTATGTAGAGCCCAATTTACTTTCGGATAGTATCAGAAAGCAACTTGAACAAATGGGTCATATTATTAAAGAAGTGCCCAAAATAGGAATGATGGCAAATATAATGATAGAATCAAGCGGTGCCTATATTGGTGTTGCTGATACTTTAAGACATGCTGATAGCAGAGCTGTTGGGTATTGAATTTAGAAAAGGTGGAATGTAAATCCAATGGGCGGCCTGAATATCTTTATTCAATTATAATTAGCGACTATTAATCTCGAGTAAGATACAATCCCAAGTCCTATTTATAAAAAAGGGAAATTGGCCATCCCATTTGTATTTACAAGCTTCTAAAATAATAACATTTTCATACACATATCTCTGCTATGGCATTTTCATGAATAGTTTGATTTAAATCCAAATAAGAATTAGCTTTTAAAATTTTAGAGGAGGAATGCTTGTAGTGGATAATTCTTTAAATTCCCCACTTTTAGCGGAATTCTGTTTCGAAAAATCTGCTTACATAATTGGTAAACAATTTTCATTCCTTTAGTTTTGTTATCCCAAGTAAGGGAAAACTTCTAAAGCTGAAAACAGATGGATTTAGAAGCTATAGCTTAGTGATAAGCAAATGATTTCTAATTATCAATCAAGTAATTTTGAAAGTAAAATATGAGTCCAACGAATCCCGAAAAAGTAATTCGATTTTGTCCCAAGTGTGGTAATCCTGAATTTATTTATCAAACAGATAATTCTTTTTTGTGCACACAGTGTAAATTTCATTTGTATGTTAATTCTGCTGCTGCCGTAGCTGCGCTGATTGTGAATGATAAAGGAGAGATTCTACTCACACGAAGGGCTGTGGAGCCTCAAAAAGGAATGCTCGATTTGCCAGGAGGATTTGTAGATGTGATGGAAACGGTGGAAACTGCTCTAGGCAGAGAAATTAAGGAGGAACTAAACCTTGAAATAGAAGAAAGTAAGTACTTCATGTCCTATCCAAACGAATATGTTTTTGGAGGTATCTCTGTTTTTACAATTGATTTAGCATATATTTGCGCCATCAAATCTTTTAACAAAATAGATGCAAAAGATGATATTTCTTCCTTTGAGTTTTACAGACCGGAGGAGATACCATTTAATGATATTGGTGGGACGTCAATGAAGGCGATTCTTAAGGCATTTATAAAATATATTCAAGTTTAAATAATGATTAATAAAAAAAATCTATTCCTGTATTTAGGAATATTCTTTTGTTCTCTATCCGCTCATAGTCAAAAAAAGGCGATGAATTATGAAACAGGAATGTCATCTCAATTTTCCAGTAAATCTCATCTTCCATTCTGGTTGGTTTCCAATAAAAATGGAATTATTCCGGATCGGAACAGTGGATTAATGAATATGAAAGTCTATTCAGACTTAACTCCTGCCAAGGAAACTTTAGATTATGCTTTTGGAGTTGAAATGATAGGTTCCGTTTCAAATCAAGCGGATTTAATTTTGCAGCAAGCATATGGAAGTATGAAATGGAAAGGACTACAGCTGGATATTGGAGTTAAGGATGCCCCTGTTCAGTTTGATGGTATTTCTTCCACTAATGGAAACCTTCTCTATTCAGGGAATGCAAGATCAATACCTCGGGTTGCTCTGAACATTCCCAACTACATGGATCTTCCGGTAATTGGAGATTGGGTCGCAGTAAAGGGTTTGTATTCCGAAGGAATTATGAATGACAAGCGATTCGTCAAGAACACTCGGGTACATTATAAGAATGTATTCGTGAAATTTGGTGGGAAACGACGTGTTAATTTTGTACTGGGATTTCATCATTATTCTCAATGGGCCGGGACTTCTCGTGATCCTAAATACGGGAAACTCGCTTCCGATTTTAAGAACTATATCCAAATGATTCAAGCTAAGGGAGGAACCGATGAATCAAATTACTTCGAATGGGAGAATAGCGTGGGCAACCATATTGGTGGATGGGATTTCCAGCTACATTATCATGCTGCAAAATTTGATGCAGAACTTTACCGTCAGACAATATTTGAAGATCATTCCGGCATTTACATGACAAGACCTGATGGTATTACTGGTTTATTCGTGAAATTTAAAGATGAAAATCGATGGATATCTTCCTTTCTATACGAGAATTATTATACCAAATATCAATCAGGTAGTACTCCAGGAGGAGCTGCAAAACCGGATGGTGGATTATATACAGGAATGGATAACTTTTTTAATAATGGTATTTATCGTTCAGGTTGGACCTATTTTGGTCGGACTATAGGTTCTCCATTTTTCCTGACTGTTCCGGAGTCGGAAGATGGTATTACCTTAGGAATTGCTAATAATCGTTTTATCGCCCATCATATTGGAATCAAAGGCTTGCTCTTTCATAAGATTACCTATCGTGCCAGATGCAGTTATACCCAAAATTGGGGGACCTATGGAAATCCGTACCAGGGAGGAATGAAACAGCAATTCTCATGGATTACAGAATTTGATATACCTGCATCAAAGCTGCCGTTTAATATTAGTTTTGCAATTTCTGGAGATCATGGGGATTTACTAGGGCAAAATATCGGATTGTTTATCAAAATTGCTAAAATTGGCATATTATAAGAAGTGTTTATAAAAATTTTACATTTAGGAATGAGGTTCAAGATTAATCCAAAATATTACGGCTTAGAAAAATTTCTAAAAGGATTGCCAGGTCAATTTGATCAATTTGGTGAAACAATTTATGAAGGGAGAAATACAATTAAGTACTTCGAAGAAAATGGACTTCGTATAAATGTAAAATCATTTAAAATACCTCATTTCATTAATAAAGTTGCCTATGCTTATATAAGAGGTTCTAAGGCCAGACACTCCTATGAATATGCAATGGAAATGATAAGAAGAGGAGCGAACACACCGGAACCAATTGCTTATCTGGAAGTTTTGAGGAATGGTTTATTTGCTAGAAGCTATTATGTGAGCCTACATCACGAGTATGATTTTACCATTCGCGATATTATAGGGTATGACTATCCGGATAAAGAAAATGTTTTAAAGCAATTTGCGGTATTTACCTATGAAAAGCTGCATCTAAATGGAATTCATCACCTGGATTATTCCAGAGGCAATATTCTGATTCAAAAGGGAGAGGCAAACAAATATTTTTTTAGTGTCGTTGATATTAATCGAATGAAATTCGAGCGTATGAATTATCTAAAAGGCTTGAAGAATTTTGCTCAGCTTTGGGCAAACGAAAAAGAACTGGAAGTAGTTGCTCGTGAATATGCAAGAATAAATGGGGAGGATGAACACAAGGCCATTAAACTACTAATTCAATTTGACCAGGCTCACAAGCTTAAAATTGATCGGAAAAATGCGTTGAAACGCAAGCTTCGAAATAAAACTCAAGTTTAATAAATAATAATTGTGGATCTTTATCCTAGATGATCTTCAGATCCACAATTTGAATAAATAATTGTTTCACTATACTTTAGAGCTTAATTGTCAATTATAATATCATGAAAAAGAGAGTTGCTCCACTTGCTGATGTTCGGAATATTATTATTCGATTGCCAAATTTTTTAGGGGATTCTATTAATTGTTCTCCAGCTATTAAGCTTTTGATTCAAGAGTATCCCAACGCTCAGTTTACTATCGTATGTAGAAAACCATCGGAAGCATTATTTAAAAGCCTACCCAGTTTAGGAAATATTATTATTGATGACACGAAAGCAAGGGGAAATCGGTTTTTTAAAACAATTAAATTGATTTTTACTATTCGAAAGAAAAAATATGATTTAGGAATTTTGTTTCACAATAGTTTTCTAAGTGCCCTTATTTTTAAATTTTCAAGAATAAAACATGTTATTGGATATAATAATGAATCCAGAAAGTTTTTGCTTGATTTTTGGATTAAAATGGATCGAAGTCGCCATTATATCAACCATTATGCGAATCTTATAAATAAATATCTTGAAGATAAATATTTAGAACTTCCAGCATTGAATATATGGAGTAATGGGAAAAAGGTTGATTTCGGTTTTAATAATGAATTTCCGGTAATTGGTTTAGCTTTAGGCTGCGATGAACAGGGCGCCAGAGCTTATCCCCAAAAGGAATCACTTGAGTTAATAAAGTTGTTGTTAGAGCAGAATCGCTTTAATTTGGTGTTAATAGGAGATTCGAGAGAGCAAAAAAGAAATGATATTTACATGGAGATGCTTACCTCTCCATTTTCAAAAAACATTCAAAACTATTCTGGAAAAACGGATGTAGGCACTCATATTAATATTATTAAAAAGTTAGATCTTTTAATCACCATTGATTCTTCAGCAATGCATATCGCTGCTGCTGTTAACACTCCTTTTATAGCAGTTTTAGGACATTCAACCAGCGCATTTTGTATTGTGAAACCAAAAGTAAACTCTGGTAGATATATGAAGAATGAGAATGGTTTAATTGATGAGGATTTATTTATTTCCCAAATAAAACCTTCTGAGATCTTAAATGAAATTTCTTTGCTATTGAATAAAAATCAGGTGTCAGCAATAACTCATTTTAAGAGCAACTTGTAAATGAATTTGATAGGTTGTTTTAATAATTTTGAGAGTCAATTTGTAATTTTGCTATACACAAAGAATTAGGGATAGGAGTAGAAAAGAGGTTTATTGTTGATTCAGTTTGAATAGAATCATCGTAATAAATTATTCGCAATCTCATTTAAGTTCTAAAATTTAATAATTCCTTTACGATACTATTGTATAAACAGAAAGACTCTACTTAAGCTTATGTAATAGTTTTTAAGCTTCAATTTATAATTAGTTCTATATGTTTTAATTTGTTTGTATTGATTAAGTTATCAGGCTTTTGATATGGTAATTTAAATTGATTTTTCTCTGTATGAAAAAGTTATGAAAGGAATTTCCTTATTTTATTCCTCCGGTATGTTAATAGGTTCACTTATAGGTTTGTTAGATGATTAATAAATAGTGATTTGATTGTTAATTTATTAAGTCTATTCTTATATTTGCGGCATTAAATTTGGGAGTTTAGGTTGTGTTACCAATTCAATTTCCAATACCTACAATTAAAATTAAATTTATATGAATACGACAGACTATTTTGCCGTTTTTTATACAGAGCATCTTTACTATATTCCTCAATATTTACCTGTTGCAAAAGAATTGAAAAAAAGAGGCTTATCTTTTCTTTTTGTTGTTAAGGAAAGTAGTAAACGCGATATTTTTGATCAGAATGATGCTATCTGCAAAGTCTGTGAAAAGGAAGGACTACCATATCAAATTGGAGAGGATGGATTATCAGATACAAGTATTGAATATTTGATCTGCGGAGGAGACCGATACCCTGAAACTAACATTCCCTATCGCCAAAATGTATTAATCATACATGGAATTGGTACAAAAGTTAGTGCATTTACGGAGGAGAAGAATCAATATAATATCAGATTTGTAGAAGGTGATTTTCGCTTAAGGAAATTAAATGAACTTTATCCTGATGCAAAAGTAATATGGGAGAATGTTGGTTTTTCGAAGCTTGATGATGTATTTGAGTATACTAAAAATGATAAGGAAGACTTACTCTTAAAAATGGGATTGAACCCAGATAAACCTACGTTGTTATATGCTCCTACTTTTTATCCTAGTTCTATAGAGAAAATGTCTAAAGAGTTTCCAAGGTATTTCAAAGATTACAATATTATTATAAAGCCACATTATTTTAGTTATCTAAGGAAGAAGTATAAAAAGCAAAGAAAAACATTTAAAAAGTGGCAGGCTTTTGACAATGTCTATTTTGCCGGTTTCGAGGATTATAATATCGCTCCGTTTTTTGCAATTGCAGATTTACTTATATCAGATGAATCATCTGTTGTGTTTGAATTTGCTGCATTAGATAAGCCAGTTATTTGCAACCGATTTATTCATTTGAGATTATCTTATCGTTTGTTCGGAAAATATAAGTTTAATAAACGTATGGAGTCGAATATGAATCAGTTTAGGGATATTGGCGAAAATGTATGGAATTATAAGGATTTAAAGGCTGCTGTTGAATCAGAATTGAAAAATCCTGAACAGAAAAGGGCAAAAAGAAAAGAATATGCAAAAGAAATCATTGGACCTGTGGATGGAAAAGTGTCTTTCCGGATGGTAAATATTTTAGAAAAACATCAAATGGAATATTCCACCAAGGAAAAAGATAATAATATCAAAGAGAGCAAAAATTCAGAAAGGGAAGACTAATATCGTAGGAATAAATAACTGAATTAGATATTTTATTTAAAAGAGAAAAGAGCCCATACGGCTCTTTTTCTATTCGTAATTATAGCCTCCATCAAGCTGAATAATTTGACCTGTCAGATATTCATTCTGTATTATTTGATAACATAGCTGAGCCACTTCCTCTGGCTGAGCAAATCTTTGTAAGGCAATTTTTGCTTTTATTTTTTCTCTTAACCAATCTGGCTTTTCTTTTTGCCAATCCGTATCTACAAAACCAGGAGCAATGGCATTGATTCTAATTTCATCTTTCGATAAAAATTTCACCATATTCTGAACAAGAGTATGAATGGCACTTTTGGTAACGCCATAGGAGATAGAAACAGAATGAGGAATATTTCCTAACATAGATCCTATGAAAATAATATTCGATTTAGGATTTAAATGCTTGCTTAGAGATTGCATGAGGAAAAAAGGTACATTCAAATTTGCATTGAAAACGTTTATCCAATCTGCTTCTTCAATTTCTCCAAACGTATTCCGATCTGTTAATCCAGTGTTGAATACTAATAAATCTAGTTTTGGAGCTATTTCGAGAATCTTTTCTGAAACTTCATTTACAAGGTTGATATCACTAAGATCATGTTTGAGAATTTTATATTGACCGGAAAATTCTTTGTCTAGTTCTGATTCTAATAGAATAGCATCATCATCTGAATTGGCATAATTAAAAATGACAAAGTAATCTTCTTGTAAAAGTTTAATTCCTATTGCTTTGCCAATTCCTTTAGTGGAACCTGTTACGAATGCATATTTCATTTAGTAAGAATTGGAGTTTTTACGATATCCGGATTTTCATGCGTGTCAATTCTCTTTTTAATTTTGGAATAGCTTTCGTAGATTTTCTGTTTTAATACGGTGCTACTTGTTCCTGCTCCATAAGGGAAATAAAAAACTTTGACTCCAATTTCTTCCAGGTAATCGTATTTTCCAGTCCAGTCATCTCCAACAACAAATATATCGATATGAAGTTTTTTTACAATTTCGGTATGTTCCAGTGATCTCTGTGGAATTACTAAATCAGGTGCTTTCATTCCTTCAATGATAGCAAGTCTTTCTTCAAATGGAACAATAGGAGGAGCTTTATAAGTGTTTACTAATTCATCGGTACTAACACCAACAATTAGCAAATCTCCCAGAGCTTTCGCATAGTTAATCATTTTAAGATGATTACTATGAAACATATCGAATGTGCCTGATGTGTAAACAATAATTCTTTCTTTACGCATGTTATTCAATTTTAGGCATCACAATGCGATAGTTAAAATTGTTGCAGAGCGATGAAGGTTTGTTGTTTAATTTTTGCTAAAAATAGTTTAAAAATTGCGGATAATTACCTTAACACTCATTGGATATAAATATGTCAAATAATTGATTGCTTCACTTTCATCATAAAAATGGAGCAATAGAAGGGGAAGGTTTATTTAGAATTTTTATTAATCTGCTCTCCCCGAATCAGATCTCCCTCAAACGTAATTTTAATATTCGATTCATCACCTTCAACGATATATATCTTTTCTTTAGGAAGATATTTCAATACAACACCACAGTCGTCTGTTGCTTCAAAATGAATATCCTTTAAAGCCAGGTCGTAAGCCTTTTTAATAACAGAATAAGGGAATGCTTGAGGTGTTTGGGCTCTTCTTAATGAACTTCGCACGGGTACTGACTCTATGCAATTCTCCGCCGTAACTTTCAGTATGGTATCGGTGGTGGGAATTGCCACAGCAACCGATTTCCCTTGCTGAACTTCTGCTATAACATCAGATATGATTTTCTCAGAAATAAAGGGACGAACCGCATCGTGAAAAATCAAATTTACATCGGTATCATTTGCATAGGCATGAATGGCAGCTAAACTGGAATCGCTTCGCTCTTTTCCTCCAGCCAGTATATGTTTTATCTTTTTGAAGGAATACTTACGAACAATAGCATCTATTTCAGCAATATAATCGGTAGGTATTACAACACAAATCTCCTCGATTTGGGAATGAAGCTCAAAGGCTTCCATGCTATGTTGAATAATTGGTTTCTCACCAATCAACAGAAATTGCTTGGGAAGATTGCCTCCCATACGTTTTCCACTACCTCCGGCAAGGAGAACAGCCACATTTTTCATATCACAGGTTTAGATTACGAGCGGAATTTACAATAAAATATACTAGCCTAAAAGTAAAAAAATAACCGCTACATATCGAAGCGGTTATTTTATCATTGTTGTCTGTTTTTGTTACTTATGAATCTCATATTCTCCAACATCGGTCAGAATTTCATATCCATCATTAGTAACCAATATGGTATGTTCGAATTGTGCCGATAGTTTTCCGTCTATTGTTCGGGCAGTCCAGCCATCTTCTTCATTCACAACAGCTCTTGCTTTTCCCATATTAATCATTGGCTCAATAGTGAAAATCATTCCAGCTTTCATTTTCGGACCCGAATTACGAGGACAGATATGTTCTACCTGTGGTTCTTCATGAAATTCAATACCAACACCATGACCGCAGAATTCATACACTACGCCATATTTTTTTGCTTTGGCATAACGACCAATGGTAAAACCAATATTCCCAAAGTAATTACCTGGTTTCACTTGCTCAATTCCTAAATACAAGGCATGTTCGGTATCCTCGATAAGCTTTTCAGCTTGTTTACTAATCTCACCAACAGTAAACATGGAACTGGTATCACCAAAGTAACCATCTAAAATAGTAGTAACATCTATATTTAATATATCTCCCTTCTTAAGAATTGTCTTTTCATCAGGGATACCGTGGCAGATTACATCGTTTACCGAAATACAACATGATTTTGGAAATCCATAATAGTTTAGAGGAGCTGGAATGGCTCCGTTATCACGGATATATGCTTCGATTAACTGATCCAGGTAAAGTGTAGAAACACCTTCTTTCACGTAATCGCTAATATATTTTAGAGTGTTACCGGCTAATTGAGAACTTTTACGTATGCCTTCAATTTGCTCAGCGGTTTTGATGATAATTTTTCCCATATATTTTTCCTTTCAGAAACTATGATTTATGTATTAAGGGAGGCAAAGGTCTGCATTGAAATTGAATTTTGCAAACCAAATTACGGGAGTTTGATGTAATAACTTTCTCTTTTTGTGAGAATGGGTAAATGGAGGCCTGGCTAGTGCTTACCTATTTATTTTTGGCTTGATTTTAGTACTTTGGTAAACTAATTCAAAGAAGGCACTTATTGGGAAAGCATCAGGTGTAATTTATTTAAACGCACAAGAGAATATTTATTGTTGGTTTCCATCAGGCTTTTAAAAACAAAATATAACAGATGAAAATTGTATTCCGATTTCTTAGCTTATGCTTACTGCTAATAATTTCAGAATCTGTAGCCTATGCTCAGTATTTTAATACTGGACAAGATCCGGCTTCCATATCCTGGCAACAGATCAATACCAAAGATTTTCAAATCGTATTTCCTGCTGCTTACGAGCAAAAAGCACGCTATATGGCTGCTGTATTTCAAGATTTGTTAGCAAAGGGAGGAAAGGATCTGCAACATCAGCCTAAAAAGTTTTCAGTGATTTTGCATACCTACAATGCAACAACCAATGGTATGGTAGCATGGGCACCGAAACGAATGGAAGTTTTCACTACCTCCCCGCAAGATAACGATGCCCAGCTTTGGATCGATCATGTGGCAACACACGAATACCGGCATGTAATTCAGCTGGATAAGATAGAACAAGGATTCACTAAAGCACTGAATTTTATTTTCGGACAACAAGTTACCGTGGTAGTCGTTGGCATGTATTTGCCACCTTGGTTTTTGGAAGGAGATGCGGTTTGTACAGAGACAGCCTTAAGCGAATCGGGAAGAGGAAGATTTCCTGCCTTTGAACAGGAATTGCGCGCACAATTGTTAGAGAAAGGAATGTATTCCTACGATAAGGCGGTGAATGGCTCCTATGCCGATTTTATTACCGATAGGTATAAACTAGGTTACTATTTGGTAGGGAAGGCACGCACAAATTATGGCGATCAGCTTTGGAGGAATACATTGAATCGGGTTGCACGCAGACCGTTTGGTTTTACAAGCTTTGCAAGTGGAATTAAAAAAGGAATGCAAGCAAATCGCGATGCTGTTTTTCAGCGTTTGCAAGCACAACAAAAAAAGCTTGTGGCACAAGGAGTAAACGTAGAAGAAATAGATTGGAAAGCCGTACAGGAAAAAAATAAACACGCCGATGGGAAATTGCTTTTGTATGCCGATGTAATGAAGGAGCTGGAATGGGAATGGAAGGCACAGGATGCAAAAACCATCAAATCGCAATTTGTTCCCCTTAGCAATCGCGAACAGATCTATACCAATAAACGCTATCCGCATGTAAAAGAGAACGGAGCAATAATTGTTTACAAAAGCGGATTGGCCGATGAGGGATATTTCGAGAGCTTGAATAAAGCTGGCGTTGCCACTAAATTATTCACGCCTGGTTTTATCTATTATCCGGGATTTGATTATCAGCAAGGAAAACTATTGTGGACAGAGCAAAAGGACAATATTCGCTGGGAGAAATCGGATAAAAGTATTCTGGTGACTTACAATACTCAAACGCACAAGCGGAGAACCTATAAGATTGCAAATTCATGCTTTGCTCCCGTATATTCTCCCGATGGCAATCAAATTCTAACAGTAGAGGTCGATAAATCAGGAAATAATACCCTTGTTGTTTTGAATGAGCAAAGCGGACAGATTGTGAAGCAATATCCTGCCAAAGGAGAAGAATATTTTATCACTCCAAAATGGATGCCTGATGGAAAATCAGTAGTGATGATTTTATTGAATAAACAAGGAAAGCAATTGGTTGCTATCGATCTGGCAACAGGGAAAAGAAAAACACTGTTCGAAGCCGGAAAACACGATATAGCTCAAGTAGCAATAGGAGGGGATAACATCTTTTTTACGGCCGCCTTTTCGGGGATCGATAATATATACGCCTACCAGCTTTCCAACGGAAAAGTATGGCAGGTGACTTCCTCGCGATTTGGGGCTACCGATGCTTGTTGGTATAATCATCAACTGTATTATTCCGATTATACTTCTGACGGATATATCCCGGTAAGGATAGATTTACAAAAAACAGATTGGCAGGAATGGAAGCAGCATTTTGAGCCTTTTCCTTTGGCCGAAGCACTTTCCAATCAATTGGGGGAAAAGATGGAGGCAGATACCACAAATTTGGAGCGTTTTCAGGTAAAGAACTATTCCAAAACCACGCATCTATTTAATATTCATTCTTGGGCACCTGTATTTATCGACGGATTGGATTCTCAAGCAGATGTTGGTGTTTCCCTGGCAAGTCAGAATAAGTTAAGCACACTGATGACCACCATAGGTTATAAGAAGGAACAAGGTTTTGATCACGGTCAGTTTTACGCCAACCTATCCTATCGGGGCTGGTTTCCTATTATCGATTCCAAGCTAACGGTGGGCGATCGCAATAACAATTATCTGGCTTTGGCAAATCGGATATCACCTCCTCAGGTAGATACTGTTTTGGTGAATACGGCATGGCGGCAGTGGGAATGGGAAAATAGTATTCGCCTTCCTCTCACACTATCCAGGGGACAATTTACCTCACAGGTGATTCCGAAAATAACCTATAATTACGTGAAGTTTGCCGATACTTTTACGCAGCCTTTGGCAATTCATACCAATTCCAATTTGGCTTTGGGGCAATATAATATCACCGATCGCGATCAAACGCAGGAGATAATGGAATACCAATTGTTTGCCTATAATATTGCTAAGTCATCGCCACGGGATGTTCAATATCGCTGGGCACAAATCCTCGAACTCAACTATCGGCATACACCATTCGGAGATGCAAGTCTGGGCGAGACCTGGTCTGCCGAATCGCATCTGTATTTTCCCGGATTCCAAAGGCATCATGGCATTAAGTTATATGGCGGCTATCAATATCGTTCCAGTCATAACTCACGATATGGCAATATGATTAAGAGTCCGCGCGGCACACAGGATTTATTTGGCGAGAACATTTACATGCTGGGCATCGATTATGCCATGCCATTGTTTTATCCCGATTGGAATTTGGGTGCCTTGGCTTACTTCAAGCGAATTAATTTCGATGCTTTTTTCGATTATGGCTACGAGCAAAGTAAAATCCCCAATGGAGACGATCAATTATTTAATTCCGTTTTCGATTCTTTTTCTTTCGGAGGCGAGTTTAATACTGATATGCATGTATTGCGTTTTCCTGCGCCTGTAAACTTTGGGCTGCGATTGGGATACGAGAGTCAAAGCAATGGTATTTTTGCCAGCTTCCTGCTCACATTCGCACTAAACTCATTTTAGAATTTTGGGGATAACCATTTGGGCGTGTCCCTGCGGGTCGGGTTATTCGCTATATCTTTTGCTACGTTCCTTCGCAAAAGGATGCCGCTACTACCCCTCACGCAAGCCGTTTTGTTAGCTTTTAGCATAAGAGATTTTGTGCTGCGGAAATGAAATCCATTTAAATTTTCGGGAAAGTATGTTCTGCAAACTTACAAGGCATACGCTTCAGAAAAAAAATATGCTTTGTAAGCTTACAAGGCATATTCTACAGAAAAAAAATATGTTCTGTAAGCTTGTAAGTTGTGTTCTACCAGAAAAAAATATGCTTTGTAATCTTACAAGGTATGCTCTACCAAAGATAAATACGTCATGTAAGCTTGCAAGGTATATTCTACAGAAAAAAAATGAGCTTTGTAAGCTTACAAAGTACACTCCACCGAGATTTGGTTGTCTTTGTAAGCTTGCAGACTAAGCTGACCAAAAATTGAAGCGCAAAAGCAAGCCTTTTTGCGTGCCTGCAATGTTGACTATAAACCATAGCATAAGGAAAGTAATGGTTTGGTGATATTTTCAGGAAAGCTGCAAGGCTAAGATTATAATTGCCATAGCTTTTGAATTGCCCATGGCTTTAACCATGGGAAATTAATTCCACCACAGTAATTTCCGGCGGCATCCCTATTCTTCCTGGGAATCCAATATATCCAAAACCTCGGTTCACATACAAATATTGTGCAGATTCGCGGTATAATCCTCCCCAGCGAGGGTATTTATATTGAATGGGACTCCATTTAATTCCGGCGCGTTCAATACCGAATTGCATGCCGTGGGTGTGTCCTGAAAAGGTAAGCGCAATGTTAGTATCCAGCACCTGAGCATCCCAGTGCGATGGATCATGACTCATCAATATTTTAAAAGGAACAGATTGAATTCCTTCCGAGGCTTTTTTCAAATCGCCATGCTGTGGAAATGGCGGTTTCCCCCAATTTTCTACTCCTATCAATGCAATTTCTTCACCATCAATTGCTATGGTTTTATTTTCATTCAGCATCAATTCAAAACCCATTTTACTGTGAAAATCTTTAATGGCTTGCAGGTTGGCTTCCTTTAGTTGCGGACTATCCCAATAGGAGTAGTCACCATAGTCGTGATTTCCCAGAATGGAGTATTTGCCTATTTTTGCTTTCATCCCGGAAAGGACAGAAACCCAACCATCGGTTTCTTCAGCAAAATTATTTACCAAATCGCCGGTGAAGAGAATCAAATCCGGTTCTTGCTGATTGATTAATTCAACGGCTTTTGCAATTTTCTCGTAGTTCTTATTGAAACTACCCAGGTGCATATCCGAAATCTGAACTATTTTTAATCCCTGAAAGGATTGGGGCAGATGATCGAAATGGATCTTTTCTTTCATCACCCTGAAATTAAATTTGCCTTTGGTTACCCCATAAAGGATAGAGGCAAAGGGAATTGCTGCCAGCATCAATCCCATTTGATACAAAAATTCGGATCTCTCCATTTTTCTTTTCGCATTTAATTGTGGTACACTTTTTTTCTTTCTCTCTCTCAACCACCTTACGGTGGTTACAATCGCCCCTTGTATATCTTTTATTAGAACGAAAAGTATGAATACAAACTTTGGAATATAAAATAAGGAAAAGCCTGCTACCAGGTAGCCAACATAAATGTAGGCATCCGATTTATGCACATGCTTAATCCCAAACATGAAAACGACAAAACCCAGAAATACGATTATCGAAATTCCCCAGAATATAAATTCTAAGAACCTTCGCAGATACAAATAACTGATCTTTGCGATAAGCGGTTTTATACCTCGATAGGTGTAAAAATCGACCATCAACATAAACAGCAGTAACGGAATTAATAGGAAAACACTTGCTCGCATATGGTTCTAACCGTGTGATTCTGTGATAATAATAAGCCCCAAATATATAGAATAAAATACAAGTTAGTCCTTAATTTTTGTTAAAAATTAGTTATATTCAGATGGTGCTAAAGCAAGAGCAACGAATCGTTTAGTATGCTGCTATCACCAATATTAATTATTACAGAAGGAGTACGAATACCATCATTTTTTGTTCCCGTATTAACGGGATGAATACTTAAACTGAAAACACTATGACTGAAAAAATTCATGATTTAATAGACAAACGCTGGAGTCCACGGGCATTTTCGGATCGGGAAATAGAGGAAGAAAAAATAAAGATGCTGTTCCAGTCTGCCTCCTATGCAGCCTCCTGTTTTAACGAGCAGCCCTGGAGATTTATCTATGCCACGAAGGATTATCCGGAAAGGTACGAGCAGTTGCTTTCCTGTATGGGCGAGTTTAATCAGATGTGGGTAAAAACAGCACCGATGATTATTCTCACGCTGGTATCTAAGAAATTTGCAAAGAATCAAAAACCCAATGCCCATGCACAGCACGATTTGGGATTGGCTATGGGGAATTTGTCTGTTCAGGCCATGAGTATGGATTTATATCTGCATCATATGGCTGGATTTTCACCAGAAAAAGCTCGCGAGATATTCGATATTCCTGATGATTTTGATGTGCTTACTATGATTGCTGTAGGATATTTGGGAGATCTAAAACAATTGCCCGAGAATATCCGAGAAATGGAAAATAGCGAAAGAATTCGACGTCCGATGGAGAGCATTCTGTTTGACGGAGATTGGGAAGTAATGAAATAAATGGACAAGGTTTATCGTAGTGTGATTTTTTGGTATCATTTTTGGGAAGGAATCTGGCATTACAAACTAAATAGAAAAATAATGAAAAAGATATCTGTTATATTGATATTAATAAGCTTTTATGCAAGCAGCTTTGCACAATCCGGAATGGCTACTCTTAGTGTAAAAGGGGAGAGTAAAATATTTCAAATGCCTGATATTATGGAGATATCCATTACCATCAGCAATAAGGATATGGAATACCAGGGGTGCATCGATCAAAATTTGGAGCAGGTGAATCGATTGAAGAAGGCAATGGAGAGTGCACGAATTAAGAATATGCAATTATTGGATGTTGGGCAAAGAGTAAATGAGGAACGCAGCTATATAGGCGGAAAATCTGTTCCGAATGGCTACCGTGCAAATTATCAGCTTATGTTAAAAGTCCCTGCTGAGTCTGGTGTAATTTATAGCAGTTTGCAAGCCATGAAACAGTCTGAGGTGGTGATGAACTATAACGCAAACTATAAACTGAGTCCGGACTTATTAAAATCGGTTGAGAAGACTTTGATGGAGCAGGCCGTTGCTGATGCTGTACAAAAAGCTCAGATTCTTGCTGAGGCTTCCAAATGCCAACTTATTAGAATACTACAAATTAAATACGGTGTAGCCGATTCTCCCTATAGTCCCATAAGATATATGGGGAAAAATGAATCGCTAAAGACTAGTTCCGTTGCAGCAGAATCTTTTACAAATCCTAATCCCATAGCCCTCACAGATAGGGTGGAGATCGATTATCAAATTCAGTCGGATAAATAGGCGTAGGCCTGTTTAAGTATGCTTGAAATTGATGGTAACTTGTCGTAACTTGATTGGTAGATAGCTCGAAATCAATATATTTTGAATTAGAAACATATCAGTTATGAAGGCAATTGTGATGAAAAAATATGGGACTCCTGATGTGTTGGAATTAACCAACCTGGATCGACCACAAATTAAAGATCAGGAGGTTTTGGTGGAGGTATATGCTTCCTCGGTGAATCCTGTGGATTGGAAAATTCGAAAAGGCATGCTAAAGTTGTTTATGCGCAAGAAATTGCCTTGTATTTTGGGTGGTGATATTGCTGGTCGTGTGGTTCAGGTAGGCAAAAAAGTGCAGTTTTTTAGAGTAGGCGATGAGGTGTTTGGAATGGTGGATATCATTAAAAATGGAGCCTATGCGGAGTATGTTGCGGCTCAGGAATCGCAACTGGCACTAAAACCCCAAAAAATGGACTTTGAACAAGCTGCAACCATGCCACTTGCTGGATTAACTGCGCTTCAGGCCTTACGTAATATGGGGAATATCCGAAAAGGAATGAATGTGATGATTAACGGTTGTTCCGGTGGTGTGGGTTCATTTGCATTGCAATTGGCGAAGGCTTTCGAATGTAGGGTAACGGGTGTTTGTAGCACCAGAAATGTAGATTTTGCTAAAGAAATGGGTGCCGATCGGGTTATTGATTATCATCATGAAGACGTATTAGCCGTTCAGGAAGAGTATGATATATTTTTCGATGTGGTGGGCAATCAGAATTATTCAGCTGTGAAACATCTCTTGCAACGTGCTGGTGTTTATGTAACAACATTGCCAACTTTTAATGTTTTGCTTCTGGGAGCTATTCATAATCTGGTAAGCTCACGAAAAATGAAAAAGATATTTGTTCAGGAAAATAAAGCGGACCTGGAATTGTTGGCAGATTTTGTGGCTGCCGGATTATTAAATACACATATTGATAAGAGCTTCAATCTTTCTGATATTGCAGCTGCTCATAAGTATAGCGAGACTGGCCGGGTAACCGGAAAGTTATCCCTACGGATTGCCGATTAAGAAAAAAAGCTGTCTTTTAAGGACAGCTTTTAAGTTGTATTAACCTTTGCTTTTTATCGAACAGCCAATGGCCTTAGTAAACTTCACGCTTGGTTTTTTATGCTGAAGTAAAGCATCAATGGCATCTTCCACATAAGTTTTACTTACCAGCGAAGCATCCTTGTAATTATCATCAATAGTCCCAATATATTCCACCACTAGCTTTCCATCTTTCTTATTCAGGATATAAACATGAGGAGTTCGGGTAGCACCATAAGCTTTAAACACTTCCTGCCTGGCATCGAATAAGTAGGGAAAAGTGAAGCGTTTCCTCATCGCTCTTTTCTGCATATTCTCGTAAGAATCACCTGGCACCAACTCCGGATCATTCGGATTAATCGCAATTACGGGATACCCCTTAGATTTGTACTTCTTATCAATGGCAATAATCCTATCCTTATAGGCAATTGCATAAGGACAAGTATTACATGTGAAGATTACAACAAAGCCGTTAGCATACTTGTAATCGGCCAGAGAAATAGTTTTTCCATCTATATTCTTAAGCTGAAAGTCGCTTGCTATATCTCCTACTTTATAGCCTTGTGCCTGAATCGTAATGCATGCTATAAGGAGAATTCCTAAAAACATTAACTTTTTCATTTCTTTTGGTATTATTGGTTTAGTTAATAATTCGATCAATAGTTTTTGAAAGCTCGGCAGAGGTAATAGCATGACTTAAAAATATTCGCTTCTCCTTATTGTAAATAAGGGTAACCGGTATTGCACCATCCCAGTTTTCATCAACTTTTTCTATCCAGGCATTGGCATCCGGATCATCAAGAATAATTGCATGGGCATGAATTTCTTTTCTATCCAGAAATTTACGCACCCGATCTGCAGCATGAGCACCAAAATCCAAACTTACCAGAACTACTTTAAGATTTTTAGCAGCATAGGCTTTTCTGATTTTTTCGAATTCGGGAAGTTCTTTTACACAAGGTTTACACCACACCGCCCAAAAGTTGATCACGTATGTGGTATCGTTGGTTTGGTGCAATAGCGGTTTTAATTGAGCAAAGTTAACAGTTTTTATTTCCTGTGCGGATACGCTTTGAATTTCATTCATCGAAATGAGCACAATAAGGGTTATTAAAATTTTCATATATCAGAATAATTAATTTTCAATATACAACTATCAAGGGAGTTGTATATAATAAGCCTTGTTATTGAATTGTTAAATCATTTTTGAATCGGGATTCCCTTCTCCATTGAATCTTGCATTTATTTATTTACCTTTGGATCATCGTAGAATATTTTAGAATAGAAAATGACAAATTTATTTTTCCATAGTTTCTTTTTTAGCTTCTTCTTTTTTAACAGAGAATGAAACGGGATTCTTATGGTATAAATATGAAATATAATATATGAAGAGTCCTGTTTTAAACAGGACTCTTTTTTTGATGTAAAATCTAACTATTAGTTATAACCATGGACAAACGAAGAATTGTAATACAAGGAGTAGAAGGCTGTTTTCACCATCTCGCTGCCAATGCCTATTATGGGGAAGATGTGGAGATTATTCCTGCCGAAAACTTTGCAAAGTTGATTGATCTAGTGAATGATGAAAGCATTTGCGATGGTGGTATAATGGCAATTGAAAATTCCATTGCCGGAAGTATCCTGCAGAATTACGGACTTTTACAGGATTCCGGATTAATCATTGAAGGGGAGATTTATCTTCGAATTAAGCAAAACTTAATGGCTTTACCCGGACAAAAAATTGAAGATTTAAAGGAAGTTCACTCTCATCCAATGGCCATTAATCAATGTCGAGCTTTCTTTCGCGATTATCCGCAAATTAGATTGGTCGAAACAGAGGATACTGCTATTAGTGCCAGAAATATCCGTGAAAACGAATGGTTGAGAATAGGTGCAATCGCCGGTGATTTGCCAGCGGAGTTATATGATTTGGAAATATTGGCTGAACAAATTGAAAGCATTGTAAACAATCAAACTCGATTTTTTATGCTGAAAAGGAAAAAGGATGTGCACCCCAATGGTGGATACAATAAAGCTTCCTTGTATTTTAGTACCAGTCACCAACCTGGAAGTTTGTCTTATATTTTAGATTGTTTTGCCAAGGAGAAAATCAATCTGTCAAAGATTCAATCCCATCCAATCCCCGGCATTAATTGGGAGTATTTTTTTCATGTAGATTTAGAATTCGAGGCACCGCGACAATTTAAAAATGCGCTTCAGAAAATTGAGGAAGTTGCCGTGAAAATGAGAATATTAGGGACTTATAACAAAGGTCTTGTAATCCGTTAGTTTACTTCATGCTTTCATAAATTTGATCAACTTGTTTTGCCAGATCTATGTCTTTATCAGTAATGCGTCCGCTGGAATGTGTGGTGAGCGTAATTCGTACATTCTTGTAATTATAGAGCTTCAAATCTGGATGATGATCCATATTTTCGGCAGATTCGGCAATCAGGTTGATGAAATTGATGGCTTCCACAAAATTAGTTAATACATAGTTCTTGATCAGTTTACTATCAATTTCGCTCCAGCCTTGATCTATTAAAATATTCATGAGATTTTCGTTTGATATATAAAGTTAAGCAAAGAAAATCGCAATGTAAATAGAGAAAAGAATTCGATTTTTTAAATTTTATCACATCAAGTAGAAGGATAGGAATTGTCTTTTTATCACAAGAATTCACGGTTCAGTTCTTCTCCCATGATTTGAGCGCCTTTGTAGATTACAGATCTTTCCTCTGCCTCCAGAAATAGATCGGTTGGTAAAAAAATGTTGTATGCAAATTGTGTGAGTAGGGCAATATCATCTTTGTCGGATAGATTTGCTCTCCACTTCAGGTTCGTTTGATCTAATAAATAAGCATAGGCCGGTGCAGAGAAATAAGCAAAACAATTAACAAAGGACGGGGTATTCCAATATTTATCAAGACGTCTTTGTAAAGTACTAATAAATTCATCTTTGTTGCAGCAAAGTTTCATGGCTGTGTATTCTGCCAAACCATCATAGATCTCGAATCGATTTTCGCAGACTTCACAATTAGAAAAAAGAGCTCTTCGGTATTTACGAAAACAAAGCGCATCAACAATAGCTTGTTTTTTAGCTTCTTCAGTTGCCACTAATGCTTTCTGCAAGGCTTGCCATTCTAGCTTGAGCCAAAATCTTGCTTCCATTTCATCCATGTGCTGATTATTGTATGGCTGTGGATTTAAGTGTAATTTTCCCTGTATATAATGGAAAGCTTCATGTATAATTATACACTGTCGTTTTATTTTGTCCTTAGGGAGGGGAAGCGGAATTAAAGCCCAATTTTGATCATCCAAGTGAAAAATTCCCTTCACAGATGGGATCGAATCAGGAATTTCCCCTATATAAATGTTGCCTGTTTTGTATAATTGTAGTTTAGGGCTATTCTGATTTGTATAAATAAGATTTTTTTGTCGATCTATAAATAGGATAGGCACCTCAAGTGAATATCCCCATAGAAATCCATTATCAGAATTGCAAAGCTCCCTTGTTTCAGCAAATACTTTTTCTATTTCTTCAATATCATTTATGGAATAGGAAATTAAAGGAAATAAAAATAGCAAAATAATAATAAGTTTGATAGTTTTCATTGTTTTCTATTTTTTCAATTAATCAGTCAATTGGAATCAGAATAAATAGGCATATATCAACTTTGTATATTTATTGCAGTAAGTGTGCCGTAAGAAATAAGATGCATAAAATCAGGTATGTATAGGAATTAGTCTTGTCTGTTAACGAGAGAATTTGTTACAGATCGGACACTTTCTGTTCGTATTTGAACAAATAAAAAGTATTAATTCCTAAGTGCTTTCTTTGGGTAATTAATGTTTTGTTATGTTTTGTGATATTCTTGATGATTGCACATCAAAATATTATTCAGTATCTTAATTTAGAATGATTAGGAAATAGACATAGAACTAAAAATCCAGAATGTGTTTTAAATTTTTACTCTAACTAAATAGGTTTATTGAATGGAAAATAATTTAGATATACTATATATTATTGCAGGATTTATAATTGTTGCGATTGCAGCAAATAAAATTGCTTCTTATTTTCCGAAGATAAAACTTCCTGTAATTACTGGTTTATTATTTATTGGAATTTTAACGGGTCCATATGTATTGAATTTAATTCCTGAAAAAGCCATTCCCAAATTGTATTTTCTAAATGAAATTTCATTGTCTTTTATTGCCTTTGCTGCAGGTGCTGAGCTTTACTTGAAAGAATTGAAGGGGAGAATGAAGAGTATTAAATGGATGACATTTGGGCAATTGTTTTTCACATTTGTTTTAAGTGGTAGTGCAATTTTGTTTTTGTCAAATCGCATCAGTTTTATTTCTGATTTCGATTGGAAAATTAAACTTGCAATTTCACTTCTGATCGGAACTATTTTTGTTGCCAGATCCCCAGTTTCTGCCATTGCTGTTATAAATGAAATGAGAGCCAAAGGGCCATTTACTCAAACTGCAATAGGAGTCACTGTTGTTAAAGATGTATTGGTAATCATTTTATTTACGATTTGTTTTGCGCTTGCTAATGCTCTGATTTCCAATATTCCATTTGATATTTGGTTGGTCTTGATACTTTGTGGAGAATTGTGTTTATCAATCTTTATTGGGTTTTTACTTGGTAAAATAATGAATTGGGTCTTAAGCTTAAAGTTGACAATTGCAGTAAAGGCTGTTTTGTTAGCTGCTCTGGGATATAGCATCTATCTTTTAGCCCGCTTTGTACATCATGAAAGTATTTTAATAATAGGGGTTGATATCTATATTGAACCTTTATTAATTTGTATTATAGGAAGCTTTGTAGTTGTTAATTATAGTAAGTTTAGAAGAGAATTTTCAAAGATTATTGATCTTGTTGTCCCCATGATATATGTTGTCTTTTTCACTCTAACAGGCGCTTCCATTTCTTTAGAAATATTAAAGCAAGCATGGGTAATTGCTTTATTGTTTTTTGCTATTCGATTGATTAGTATGGCAATTGGTGCATTTATAGGAGGCACACTTGGAGGTGATCCCTTACGATTTAATCGGATATCCTGGATGCCATATGTAACTCAGGCCGGGGTTGCTATAGGACTAGTTGAGGTGGTTGCGGCAAAGTATCCTACATGGGGGGCTGAGTTTTCTACGATATTAATAGCAGTAATTGTTTTGAATCAAATTTTTGGTCCTCCACTTTTTAAATGGTCTATCTTAATGGTAGGTGAAAGCCATCGCCAAAGAGAATTGCAACTAAAAAACAGGGTGCAAAATGTAATTATTTTTGGGCTTGAATGCCAGTCTGTTACTTTGGCCCGTCAATTGGCTGCGCATGAATGGAAGGTGAAAATTATTACTAGAAATAAGGAAAAATCTCAATTAAAATATCATGGAGTTGAAACAGAATATATAAACAAGTTTACGCTGGAGGAACTTAAACGGATTAAATTAGATAAAGCAGATGCACTTGTTTTGTTAAATCAGGATAAAGATAATTTAAAAGTTTGTGAATTGGCTTATGAATATTTTGGAACCAGAGATTTAGTGGTTCGAGTAAATGAAAGAGGGTATTTGAGTAAATTCCAGGAGCTTGGAGCACTAATTGTTGAACCTACAACGGTAATGGTAAGTTTAATGGATCATTTGGTACGGTCGCCTATTGCGACTTCCTTACTTTTAGGAATGGAAGAAAATCAGGATACAGTAGATCTGGAAATGCAGAATCCTTTATTCCACGGAGTAGTGATTCGGGATTTAAATATACCTACCGACCTTATTATTTTGGCGACAAAACGCAATCAAAATACGATAATTTCTACGGGTTTTACTCGTTTGCGGATCGGTGATGTTCTTACTGTTGTTGGATCTCTGGATAGTATAGAAAAA
Organism: Ancylomarina longa; assembly: GCF_003996985.1. GTDB lineage: Bacteria > Bacteroidota > Bacteroidia > Bacteroidales > Marinifilaceae > Ancylomarina_A > Ancylomarina_A longa. The sequence goes on along the minus strand of NZ_RJJX01000001.1, from coordinate 400,713 downwards.
CTCCGTTTAAAAATGGAAAATAATAAAGTCCAGGACTATAAAAAAAATAGATTCACAGGGAAAACAATTTCCTTTAAACGAAAATCCATTCAACCAGATACAGATCTACCAGGTTAAGAAAAGGGTAGTCCAGAATGCAAGGGGAACAACAGTATTCCAAATTACATCTTCTCTATGACGAGCACGACGAATTCGTTCATTTTCAATTTGATAATGCAGCTGATCGATACGAGCGGATTCCTGAGCTTGAGCTAATGCTTTTTCATGTTGGATATTATCCAAATAATGCATGGCTTCCAAAGATTTAACGGGCGTAGAATGAACAAATTCTTGCAAATCATTTTCCGCTTGCTCTAATTGATTCAAATGATAATAAGCCATTCCTCTTTGTAAAAGTACTTCCGTGAGATAAGGCTTTTTATCCAATACGTGATTAAAGTCAAGTATTGCTTTTTGGTAATTCTTGACTTGCATATAAGCATATCCTCTATCCTGAAAAATGCTTGGATAGTATGGCATGATTTGAATTGCTGTGTCCAAATAATGGATGGCTTGATCGTACTTTCCTTCTAAAATCAACATTCTGCCTTTATCGTGATATTTCATATAGCGATCCACATTCTGAGCAAAAGAGAAACAAGATAAAAAAGACAGTATTAATAGGATAATAATGTGTTTCATGACTATCAGTTTTTAATTATATAACTCAAAATACCGAGCATAAATTGTACCAAAATGCATAAAAAAACCCTCTGGGGTTCCAGAGAGTTTCAATTTGGATCATTATATCCTTATGATTTTTTACAACAAGGCTTTTGACAATCTGGGCCACATTTTTTTTCAGCTTTAGCATCTTTTTTACAACAAGGTTTTTGGCAGTCAGCAGCACACTTTTTATCAGCTTTAGCCTGCTTGGCGCAACAAGCTTTCTTATCTGATTTTACAGCTTTATTACAGCAGGCCTTTTTACAGTCTTTGTTGCACTTTTTAACTTCTTTTTTCTGATCTTGCTTCTGATCTTTCTTTTGGTCTTGCTTTTGGGTTACAGTGATGGCGTTATCTGTAGTAACAACCATTGGTTGATTGGCAAAACTTACAATGCTAAAAGCAAATACAAACAATAGTCCAAATAGTAATTTTTTCATGTTTTCTATAATTTTTAAGTGTTATAAATCCATATTGATTTGAATTGTACTTCTACAAGAACGCAAAAGATCTTATTATCTCTTGTTAATGAATTGTTAAAGCAGTAATTAGCTTAAAAATTAAAATTAACTTTGGTAGCATGAAAGGTCTGTAATTTAAAGAGTCTTAGAGGGTAATATATGCGAATTTTCAAACGAAAACTAATTGACAAAATAAGTACTTATAGAATACAGATCTTTATTTCTGTATCTGTAATTGTATTACTGCTTTTGCTTTTGATACAATTTAGCTGGATAAGGAGAGCTCGAAGTTTGAATGAAGAGCAGTTTAACCACCGGGTAGGACTAGCCTTACATGAATCTGTTGATGAATTTACCAAAGACTTACAAAGTTGCCAGAAAATGAAGGAATACATGAGTAAATCAAAATACGATGCTCATGACAGTGCCTTGTTAAAATCGGAAGTGGAACATTTAGATTCTATTATTAAAGAGCAATTCAAAAATTATCAAATACAATCGCCTTATACTATTGAAGTACTAAGTACGGAGGATGAACAGCCGAAGAGCAAATGTTTTTATTTTAGCCTTCGAAAGGCATTAAGTCACGATAAGGCAATATTAAATGTGTATTTCAAAAAAAGAGAAAAAAACCTCATGGATAGTATGGGAAGTATGTTTATCTGTTCCATTATCTTGATTTTAATCCTATGTGTTTTATTGGGAATTACTATTTTTAGCCTGATTCGTGATAGAAAAATTCTTAGTAGAACAACTGATTTGATTAATAATATTGCCCACGAATTTAAAACCCCAATGGCGACAATTGCATTGGCAAGTAAAATGCTTGGACGAGAAAAAGTAAGTGCAAACAAGGATAAGGTTAATCACTATTCAAATATTATATCATCTGAAAATAATAGATTAGGTGTGCAAATTGATCAGTTGTTGAAATTATCTAATATTGAAAGAGGAGATTTAAAATTAAACTTTAACAGTTTTCATTTACATGATTTATTAGAGGATTGTTGTGAGAGTTTATCTATGCAAGTAGCAGAACGTGAAGGAAGCCTGAAATTTAATAAATTTGCATCACAGGAATTGATTTATGGTGATAGGGACTTGCTTCAAAATGTGTTTTGTAATCTTCTTGACAATGCAGTTAAATATTCTCCTAATACGCCTCAGATCGAACTGATGAGTAAAAATATTAATGGTAGCCTGTTAGTTTCAATTTCTGATCATGGCATTGGAATGACTAATGAAGTACAAAAACATATATTTGATAGGTATTATCGTGCTTCAACTGGTGATAGACATGATGTAAAAGGATTCGGGATTGGTTTATCTTATTCAAAAATGATAATAAAAGCTCACAATGGATCCATTAAAGTAAATAGTAAAAAGAATATGGGAAGTACCTTTACTGTTGAATTACCTATTGTTTAAATTGATTTTATGAGTAAGAAGGATACAAAAAATATTTTGCTGGTTGAAGATGATAAAAACTTAGGTCAGGTATTAACTGAATTTCTATTGATGGAAGGATTTTCTATTACGCTAAAGCGTGATGGAATTGAAGGTTTTGATGCTTTCATGAAAGCAGAACCTGATTTATGTCTGTTGGATTGTATGCTTCCAAAATTAGATGGTTTTGCCTTGGCTCGAAAAATCCGAAAGGTAAATCAGGATATTCCAATCATTTTTTTGACCGCAAAATCTCTTAAGGAAGATAAGTTAAAGGGATTTGATTTAGGAGGGGATGATTATATAACTAAGCCTTTTGATGAAGATGAGTTGGTGAGGAGAATAAATGCAGTCTTAAAAAGAACTACGGGTAATTATGAGACTCCTGTTACTAATTTTAATATTGGAACATTTGAATATGATCACACAAACCTTAGTTTACAAAGAAATGGGGAAGTAACCCGTATTACTCAGAAGGAGGGGGAAGTGTTTTATATGCTTCTGCAGAATAAAAATAATGTGTTGAAACGAGAAGATATTTTGGTTAAGGTTTGGGGTGAGAACGATTATTTTATGGGTAGAAGTCTTGATGTTTTTATTTCTAAATTGAGAAAGCATTTAAAAGCAGATGAAAATATTAAAATTGAAAATGTTCATGGTGTTGGGTTTATTTTGTCGGATGTGAATTAATCTTCAATCAAGTTCATCAAAAGCATGAAAAGTTTTAATTTTGAAGTTTATTACTCAAATCTGATATTTACTATGAATATATCTCAAAAAATAAATGAAATTGTTGCCTGTATCCCAGACCATGTAAAATTAGTTGCGGTGTCAAAAACAAAGCCGAATGAAGATATTCTTGAGGCTTATAAAGGTGGTTACAGAATATTTGGTGAAAATAAACCACAGGAACTCACTCTAAAATATAACGATTTACCAAAGGATATCGAGTGGCATATGATCGGGCATTTACAAACAAATAAGGTGAAGTATATTGCTCCGTTTGTAAAATTGATCCATGCTGTAGATAGTATTAAACTCCTTAAAGAAATAAATAAACAGGCAGAAAAGAATAACAGGGTTATCGACTGTTTATTACAATTTCATATCGCTACAGAACAATCTAAATTTGGTTTGTCATTATCCGAGGCAGAGGAACTATTGATGTCCGATAATTTTAAGGAACTGCAAAATGTTAGAATTGTTGGGGTGATGGGAATGGCTAGTTATTCTCCTGATGAAAATCAAGTTAGAAATGAATTCAGAAATTTAAATGATATATTTAAGTTTCTGAGAGCAAAATATTTTAATACCGACGATACTTTTAAGGAAATCTCTATGGGAATGTCAGGCGATTATAGACTTGCTATAGAAGAAGGGAGCACAATAGTTCGTGTGGGAAGTTCTATTTTCGGAGGAAGATAATTTACTTCGAATTCAATCTCTCCAAATGAGGTGTTTCTATCTTTGTTTAAATGCTTATATTTGTCTGTCAACGATTGAAATTTTAAAAAAAATAACATGATAAATCTTGAAACCACTTATATGGGATTACGACTAAAGAATCCCTTGATTGTTAGTAGTTCTGGCCTTACAAATTCTGTAAGAAAGATAAAGATAATTGAAGAAAAAGGTGCTGGAGCCGTTGTGTTAAAATCACTTTTTGAAGAGCAAATTACTAATGAAGTTCAAAATTTGATTGGTAAGGATCCTAAAAATGTAGGTTATCCCGAAGCTGAGGATTATATTCAAAATTATGTAAAAGGAAACTCTGTCGCCAAATATTTAAGTTTGATTAAAGAAGCAAAAGCTGCGGTTTCGATCCCGGTAATTGCCAGTATAAATTGTGTTTCTTCTTCTGATTGGACACACTTTGCCAAGGAAATTGAGAAAGCTGGTGCAGATGCAATTGAATTGAATGTATTTGTGGTACCAAATGATAGAAATAAAAGTGCTGAAGAGTATGAGAAAATTTATTTTGATATTTTTAGCGCTGTAAAAAAGGAAGTAAATATTCCAATTTCAATGAAGATTGGTATTTATTTTACAAATTTATTTGCTGTTGCCAATCGATTAAATGCGAATGGAGCAGATGCATTGGTATTATTTAATAGATTCTATGAGCCTGATATAGACATTGATAATCTGAAAATTACAAGTGCCAATGTTTTGAGTTCCGCAAGCGATATTCGTAAATCACTTCGCTTTGTTGGAATGATTTCAGATAAAGTTAAGGGGTTGGATATTTCCGCATCTACTGGTATTCATGATGGCGAAGCAGCAATAAAGCAAATACTTGCAGGAGCTAAGGCTGTACAAATTTGCTCTACTGTATATGAACATGGATTCGATCAAATTAGTATTATCCTTGAAGAAATTACAGCTTGGATGAAGAAAAAGGAATTTAAATCAGTAGATGTTTTCCGTGGTAAACTGAGTTATGGAAGTATTCCTAATTCATCCTTATACGAACGAGCACAATTCATGAAATACTTTTCTGGTAACGAAAAGGATGTGATGATATAAAATAAAAGCCGCTTTTAGCGGCTTTTATATTTTTAATGTTGATCGAGAATATGTATTGCTTCGTGTAGTATGCCTTTTTTATCCTCGTTACTTTCGGCGATTGCATTTTTTAACTTTTCTTGCTGTTTTTGTTTTACTTTATCCGAAATCGATTCGGTAAGATTTTCAATCACCGTAAAAGCCTCAAAGGCCGTTTCGAAATCAGAATGAATAAGGCAGTCAACAAAAATGGACAGATATTCACCAAAATCAAGACTGGATTCCCAGCAGGTGATTAGGAGATTCTTTTTAATAGCAGCATATTTTGCATTTGAGATCGCAGCGGTAATAATTTCAACAGCACTTTTATCTTTTACGTCAGCCAGAAATTTTAAAATAAGATTATTAATTTCCTTATTTTTCTGGTCCAATAATAAATCCAACAGGACTTGTATATCTTCTGTTTTACCCCCTTTTTTAAGTTGAGAGATGCAACCAGAGAAAACATTAATATCTGTTGATTGAAGCCCTGTAATAACTCCTGATTTAATTTCTTTTTTTTTGTTATCGCTCATAAAACTATTTTTTAACGAAGCACAAAATTAGTAAAATATATTTGTTTTTTTTGATTTAAAAATTCAGTATATTTTAAAAATCATTTGTAGTTTTAATACTATCAATTATTACCAATTAATAATTGGGCAAAATTACCCATACGTATTTCGTCATATTTCACCAATTTTGTGGGGAATATTGAAAAATATAATATTCTATTAATAAAAATTGTATTTTAATATATCTAAAAGCAAGCATAAATAACCTATTGGTATAATTTTATGAAAAAAATAATTTCAGGTATTTGTATATTATTTCTTCTTTATTCGTGTAATTGGTTCTCTTCTAAAAGCAACAAGGAAGGAAAGAGCGAGAATCTTGAACACGCATTAATGCAGGAAAACACAAAAAAAATGAAGCGAATTTTCTTCGAGCTTCCAAGCCCTATTGAAATTTCTTTACTGATCAAGAAATCAGGAATACACTATCAAGAAGATTTATTGAATAGTGCGGACAATTTATCCGGATATTCTACCAGTGTTTCCAGAGCAATTGCTCTAGGGGTTTATTGCGCTGATTTAAGTTATGCGAGTTTAAATGAGCAGTATCAGACTTCAATTGAATATATAAACATTGCTAGAAATCTGGCAGAATCATTGGGGGTATTGCGTACTGTTGACCAAGAGAAGATTCAATTACTTGAGGAAAATGTGACCGATAAAAAAATGATTGTGGACATTATTTCTGAAATCTATATGGAGTCAAGTGAACAACTCCGGGAGCAGGATCGCTATAAATTGGCTTCTTTAATGCTAATTGGCGGATGGATTGAAAGTTTATATCTAGCCACCCAAAGCTTACAATCTACTGATATAGCTCATGAGCTATTAATACAGAGAGTTTTGGAGCAAAGGCTTTCATTGGAAAGTATCAAGGAAGTTTTAAAAGATAATAAAACAGATCCCGTAATTTCTCCAATTTATAAGGATATTTTAGATTTGGAGCACTTGTTTTCCGAATCTATTAAATCAAACCCTGATGATGAGAATTTCTATGAGAAAATTGATTTTGAAAGCTTCGATAAATTGGTAAGAAAGGTTAATGATATTAGAGATTATATGATTCATTAAATTCTTTATTATTTTAAGTAAATAACATTTCAATATTATATCGTTCATGAAATATCCAATGATTGTTGTACTTCTTGTATTGATGCTAAGTACAAATATTTCCTTTTCACAATGTAGAAATTTTGCAAAGGAAGAGTGTAAACCTAAGCTGGAAGAATACATTCATGATGGGAATTACAATGGAGTAGTCCTAAATGTGGGTGAACAAGTGGAATTGCATAAGGCATTTTTTAGTGGCCAGAAATATAGAATGGTGGTATGTCCCGAGGAACAGCTTCCCCCTGTGCATTTTAAAGTCATGAATGATGATCTCGTCGTTCTATTCGATAATAAAGATGAAGGTTATATCGGCCAGTATGATTTTGAAATACCAAAATCCACGACCTTAATTATTTCCATGGAATTTGTACAAACCGGAGAAGATATGGATCGATCTGTGAGTGGATGTGTTGCCCTTTTATTTGGTATGAAGTTGTAATATATTGCGTTTAATTCCTCCCTTTTTACAATAGAAGTGAATTAAACGCTATTATTTTTTTAAGCTTATAATTTACCTTTCAAGAATTTACCCGTATAAGATTCTTTACATTTAATAGCATCCTCGGGAGTGCCTTGGAAAACAATATTTCCACCTGAATTTCCACCCTCCGGGCCTAAATCTATAAGCCAATCAGCACATTTTATTATTTCCATATTGTGTTCAATAATAAGCAAAGTATGTCCTCTTGATATTAATGCATTAAATGCATCCATTAATTTATGAATATCATGGAAATGAAGTCCGGTTGTTGGTTCATCGAAAATAAATAAACAAGGTTCTGCCTTTTCCTTGGCAAGAAAAGAGGCTAATTTCACGCGTTGGCTTTCACCACCACTAAGCGTACTCGAGGATTGACCAAGTTTAACATAGCCAAGACCGACATTTACTAATGGTTGTAATTTTTGAACAATCTTTTTCTCTGTAGCTCCCTTGCCTTTAGCAAAAAATTCAGTTGCTTCATTCACCGTCATTTCTAATATGTCATGAATGTTTTTTGTCTGGTATCTAATATCTAAAATATCATCTTTGAACCTTCGGCCTTTACAGCTTTCACACTGCAAATAAATATCGGCCATAAATTGCATTTCTACTTTAATGATACCTTCCCCTTGACATTCTTCGCATCTTCCGCCATCTATATTAAATGAGAAATGCGAAGCCTTATATCCACTGTATTTCGACGCTTTTTGATCTGCAAAGAGTTTGCGGATTTCATCATATGCTTTCAGGTAAGTAACCGGATTGGATCGTGAGGATTTACCTATTGGATTTTGATCAACAAACTCAACGTTTTTTATTAATTGTAAATCTCCTTTTAGAGCATCAAAATGGCCACTTTTATCAGAATATCCACCATAGTGCTTTTTTAATGCAGGATAAAGAATTGTTTTTATTAAGGAGGATTTTCCGGAGCCACTAACTCCTGTAATCACTGTCATTATATTTAAAGGGAATTTTGTATTTAGTCCTTTAAGGTTGTTTTCTCTAGCTCCAAGAATTTCTATAAAGTTATTCCATTTTTTCCTGCTCTTCGGCAAAGGGATAGATTTTTCCCCTAGAATATATTGCGACGTTAAGCTTTCTTTAGCCTTTGGAAGTTCATTTAATGTTCCTTGAAAAACAATTTCACCACCTAGTCTGCCCGCGTATGGACCAATATCTATAAGTTCGTCAGCAGCAAGAATGATATCTTCATCATGTTCCACTACAATAACTGTATTTCCCAGGTCTCTAAGTTGTTTTAATACTTTGATCAATAATTGTGTATCTCTGGAATGTAAACCAATACTCGGTTCATCCAGAATATAAAGTGATCCTACCAAACTGCTTCCTAACGAAGTCGCAAGATTGATTCGTTGAGATTCTCCTCCGGAAAGGCTGCTTGATAGTCGGTTTAGGGTGAGGTAGGAGAGTCCAACGTCTGATAAAAATTGCAATCTGTTTTTGATCTCTATTAGGATTCTTTTGGCTATCTGTGCATCATTTTCATTTAATTTTAAGTTAGAGAAGAATTCGAGTAATTCATTTATTGGCATTAAAACTAAATCCTGAATATTTATATTTTGAATTTTTATATATCCAGCCTCTTTTTTCAATCGAGTTCCCCTGCAATCCGGACAAATAGTTTTTCCACGATATCTGGATAACATTACTCTGTATTGGATTTTGTATTGTTTTGATTCTAAGTATTTAAAAAATGCATTTAATCCTTTAAAGTATTTATTTCCTGTCCATAGCAGTTGTTTTTCATTTTCACTTAATTCAAAATAGGGACGATGAATTGGGAATTGAAATTTGTCAGAGGTATAAATTAGTTGGTTTTTCCATTCTTGCATTTTTTCCCCTTTCCAACAGACAACTGCATCTTCATAGATGCTTTTGGTTTTGTTTGGGATCACCAAATCTTCGTCAATGCCGATAACTTTTCCAAATCCCTCACATTTAGGACATGCTCCAACTGGATTATTAAAGCTAAATGTATGTACACTTGGCTCTTCAAATACAATGCCATCTGCCTCAAATCTGTTCGAAAAAAGATGCTTCTCCTGATTAGATCCAAGTAAAACAATACACTCTCCCTTGCCTTCGTAAAAAGCCGTTTGCAAAGAATCAGAAATTCTATTTTGCGTATCTTCATCATGAGTAACTTTTATTCTATCAATAACAATGCTTATAGAATCTTTTGTTTTTATGACATCGCTATTTTCTAAAAGATCAAGGATTTTATAGATTTCACCTTGTGATTCTATTCTCGTAAATCCTTGTTTTGTAAGAATTTCGAGTTGTTCTTTTGCCGTTCTGTCTTCCGTTATCACCTTGGCAAGAATCATCACAGTTAATTCTTCCTTTTGTGATAGAATAAAATTTGACACATCAGTAATACTGTGCCTTTTCACCAATTGGTCTGTTACAGGAGAATATGTTTTGCCAACTCGGGCAAATAATAGTTTGAGATAATCATATATTTCCGTGGAAGTGCCAACCGTAGATCTTGGATTTCGTGTATTTACTTTCTGTTCAATCGCAATTGCCGGTGGAATTCCTTTGATGTAATCTACTTCAGGCTTATCAATTCTGCCAAGAAACTGTCTTGCATATGCTGACAAGCTCTCCACGTACCTTCTCTGACCTTCCGCATAAAGTGTATCAAAAGCCAAGGAAGATTTTCCCGATCCTGAAAGTCCTGTGATCACAATGAATTTATTTCTGGGTATTTGTAAATTTATATTTTTAAGGTTGTGCCCACGAGCTCCTTTTATTTGAATAAATTTATTGATATTCTGATTAGCCATACTCCTATTTTCACCTACGATTAAGGTAAATACTATAATTGAAAAATTCAATCTACAAAGTTATTTAACTTCTATAGATTTTCAAATATCAATTAAAATTACTTTCTTGCATATTGTTACCTGTATTCATAAACTCATAACTAAAAGAAAATTGCTTATCGAATAAATTTTACACTGTTTTCAGTTCAAACTAAATAGATGTGAAATTGAGAAAAACTAATCCTACCGATTATGATCTCGTTAAGCAATATATTGATGGTAACCCAGATAGTATTGATATTCTTATAAATCGGCATAAAGATCGTTTATATACATATATCTATCTAATTGTTAAAAATCATCAGCTTACCGAAGATTTATTTCAGGATACTTTTATTAAAGTAATCCGTTCGTTGCGCTTGGGCAAATACCAGGATAATGGAAAATTCCTTGCTTGGGTATTACGCATAGCTCATAATTTGATCATAGATCATTTTAGAAGGGTAAAACAGAATAATACCTTTTCAAAGGATGATTATGAACTTGATATTTTTAATTCTGCTAAATTTAGTGATAGTAATTGCGAGGACGAATTAATTAAACATCAAATTTATGCTGATATTCGTGAACTTGTAGAGGAATTACCTGCTGATCAAAAGGAAGTCGTAATTTTGAGACATTACAAGGGGTTAAGTTTCAAAGATATTGCTGAGCAAACTGATGTGAGTATAAATACTGCTCTTGGAAGAATGAGATACGCCTTAATTAATATGCGTAAAATTATAGAGGAGAGAAAAATGAGCTTAGTTTCATAGTTTGTGTTTGAATAGGTATTGGTCGGATATTTTTCTCCGACCTTTTTGTTTAGATACAATCGCGTCCTAAACGTTTTCATTCATAATTTCCAAGACCCTAAATATGATCTTTTCAAGGTTTATAATGTCATATTTGAAAAAGCACCCCCTGTATTACAGAATTATCTCTCTTAGGAGGCTTTTTAAACGGATTATCCAGCCAGATTTGTAAATCTATTTTAACAAATAGATTTAACCTGATAAAGGCTACAAGATTTGACAACTGCCAATTAAACTTTGCGAGTTCTTTAAGAATTTTTAGGATAAGTTTGTAATCATGGCTGTCCATATTTGTATCATCACTGCATTTTCTGTTGTTCCAATAAATGATTTGATGTGCAGTAGTTGTTTTACCTCTCTAAAAAATATTTCTATTTGCCACCTGCTCTTATAAAGCTCACTTATTGTGTTTGCTGTCCAAGACATTTGATTTGTTATAAGTTCTATCACTTGCTGGTTTTCTTCATTCCATATAGCCACCCTTCTTAGCTTTTTAGGGTATCTTTTTTTTGATCTGGCACTTGATAATTCAATGATTTCATCTTTTAGAATATTCTGATGTCGATCATCTGGTAATTCATTTTCCTTTATACATGTAAACTGAATATTTTCTTTATGTCTCACTACAAAATATACCGAGTTGCTGCCCCAAACATTTAGCAAGGCGAAATCATTATAATATCGATCTGCAACAATGACGCTCCTTTTAAGTAAAGGAATATCGTAAGCTCCTTTATTATCGGCTGTTTTGCCATTTGTAATATTTATATATGTAGGTAAATTACCATCGTAATCAAGAAGTGTATGCATTTTTACTGCCCCTTTAGCTGTCTTGTATTTTGCCCAATCAAAAAGGCTTAAGCACAAACTTATAGTTGAGGAATCAAGCAATAATATTTTCGATTTAATACGGAATTTTACTTGTTTAAAATCAGCTTGCTGTCCTAAACTAGATAGTAACTGATAATAGTAATTCCTAAAAAGTGTCCAGTCTCTATGTTTATTCTGATAACTTATCGTTGATTTGGATGGAGCTCTATCAATTCCCAGATGATTTAAATTTCCTGTTGCCGAACGCAAACCATTACTAATATCTCTGATCGATTGATTTTTTGCAAATTGACAGAATAACATTGATACTAAATGGGTCCAACTGTCATATCCTTTCTGATGCTTATCCGTTTTCTTATCTGAAACTATTCGCTTGAAACAGGTTCGATCCAATTTGGATATGATTTGAGAGAATAAGTTTAAATTTGTCATGAGAGAAAGTTTTTTTGTTATGCAACTCAAAGTTAATATTGAGATACTTAAATTCTTTCTCTTTTTTTTAATCGTTTAGGACGCTATTGGTTTAGATATAATAAATTGATTGCAATTGCGTTTAAGTCATAAAATAAATGCCTATGGACGACTTATACACTTTAATGCAAAACGATTTTTTATATTCCGCGGATAAAATGATTTCACTTCTTGAGAAAATAGCAAGTACTAACGTATTTGATTCCTTAGAGTTGTATAACTATTTAGATCGATACAAAAGCGAAGCTAATACTGAGGTAGTACAAAAGGTGAAAAATTTCAAAAATTCTACTATTTCTGTAAAGCATAAACCCTTATTTATCAGGGAGTTTTCTTTAAATTAAAAAAAATCGAAGTGATAATCACTTCGATTTTTTTTTGATTTCTCATTTAAATATTATAAATTGATATCAAAATGATATCGAAAAGAATTAAATATACTAAATTTTAGCTCAAGAGTATTAGCAGAAAATAATTTAATTTTTTAAATATCTTTTTAAGATATAGATCAATACAACATCGTAATTACGATGAGTTATTTGATTGTAAATTAATACTAATCACTAAAAAAAGTGTAAAAACATGGAAACGGAAAAAAAGTATTCGGCAGTATCTGGATTTCTAATGGTATTTGTTGTATTTGCTATTATTGCATTAGGGGTATTAGGACTAGCAATAGTGAAAAACCCGGTTTTAGCCATATTATTTGTTGTTGGAATTATATGTATCCCAGGATTTACAGTTGTAAATCCAAATGAATCAATGGTATTGGTTCTTTTTGGTGCATATAAAGGAACGATTCTTAAAAATGGATTTTTTTGGGTAAATCCTTTATTTGTAAAAAAGAAAATATCACTACGAGCCAGGAATCTCGATAGTGATCCGATCAAAGTAAATGATAAAATAGGAAATCCGATAATGATTGGTGTTGTCTTAGTATGGCGAGTTAAGGATACTTTCAAAGCCGCCTTTGATGTGAATGATTATGAGCATTTTGTGAACATTCAGTCGGAAGCTGCAATTCGCAATATGGCAGGATCTTATCCATATGATAATTTTGAAGATGAAGGTGCTGAGATTACCTTGAGATCAGGAGGAGATGATGTAAGTGAGTTGCTAGAGAGTGAATTAACGGATAGGTTGACTATTGCAGGGATTGAGATTATGGAGGCGAGAATTAATTACTTAGCCTATGCATCGGAGATTGCTGGTGCAATGCTACGTCGTCAACAAGCTACAGCAGTAGTTGCCGCTCGATTTAAAATTGTTGAAGGTGCTGTTAGTATGGTTGATATGGCTTTAGAGGAATTGACCGAAAAAAATATCGTTGATTTGGACGAAGATAAGAAAGCAACTATGGTCAGTAATTTAATGGTAGTGCTTTGTTCAGATAAAGATGCGACTCCTGTATTAAATACTGGTAGCCTGTATCAATAAATTATTTACAGCTATGACGAAAAAGAAAACATTTGTTCTGCGCCTAAGTCCGGAGATGTACAAAAAATTGGAAAAGTGGGCTCAGGATGAATTTCGAAGCACGAATGGACAAATTGAATGGATTTTGAATAAAGCGCTGAAGGATTCTGGAAGAAGTAAAGTATCGAATATGAAATTAACTGATGATGATTGATGATTAAAAAAAGCCCTTTTATAAGGGCTTTTTAATTGATTTCACTAGGATGGATTTGCCATTTTTAGTTTTAGGTTCAAATCCCATTTTTTCCATATACTTCAAATTAATCTGGGAATTGGCATATACCGAATGGATATTGTGATTGCTTAATATTTGATTCAATTTTCTATATAAATAATTTCCAACTTTAAAGTCTCTGTATTTTGGTAAAGCATAATCCATATCGATACGTATATTTTCTTGTTCCATTGTACCAATGAAGATTCCTGCAACAGCCATATCTCTCAAAACAAATAGGCTTAGTTGATTTTTTACAAGCTCGAAATCAGGAAAATAGTTTTTGATATCCTTTTTGTAATAGTCTAAAAAATAAAGAAGTAGATCGTCATTTTCCTTAATTTCTATAATTTTGAAATCTTCTTTCTGTCTATTCATTTTCCTGAGATTGAAGATGTTCGCACAAACGATTAGAAAGTTCATTATCCCAACTGGCAATGATCCAATTAAAAATCCATAGGTTGAAAAAAGAATAGCTCCGGCAAGATTATACCATCTTAATTTGACGATAGATGTCATTGTAAGTGATATTAAAACTAAAGTAGAAGCAGCGTAACCAATCCACTCTAAGACAGAAATGCCTAATAAATTATATTCCAGCATAGTAAGTTGAATTATTTAAAACAAAAAAATTAATAAAAGGATTTAAAAATGGTATGAGGGATGGTTGCAAAAGTAGAAACCTTCCATTACTGAAAGGTTTCTCAAAATTAGTAAACTTTTTGTTTATAACTAAGTGTACGTGTTAAACTTCAATTTTTTATGCAAAAATGCCATTGCTACAAGCCTGTCATAAGGAAAAGTGGTTGTAGTTCAAAACTATTGTATTTAGGGCGCAATCGATCCACATTGTAATATCTATTTACATCTACTATTTTTTTGGTGCTAGTAACAATATCAATAGGTGCATTGTCGTATCTGCCATTCCGCAAGGTAATTAATCTACCATGAATGCCTTTAATGATTAGGTCTAATGCGAGGTTTCCAAATGCCATCGGAACAATTGAATCAATTGCATCAGGATCTCCACAACGAACCAAATAGCCTAATTTTTGATTGATAACATTAATTGGCTTGGAATTATTGAATTTTGGAGACAATTGTTTCATTTGCATGGAAACTCTTTCGCCGATGCCTCCAAGTTTTTTATGTCCGTAATCATCTTTCAGGGCGTTTTGAAATATCATTTTTTCTCCTGAAAATGCTGCTCCTTCCGAAATTAGAACCACAGAATAATGACTAGGATTTGAGAATCTATCTTGTATCATGAGTTCCGTAAGGCGCTCAATGTCGAAATCGTACTCAGGGATTACACAACGATTTGCTGCACCCGCTAAGGTTGGTAATATGGCTGTGAAACCTGCATATCTTCCAAAAACTTCCAAGACAAGTAATCGTTCATGCGATCCGGCTGATGTTCTTAAACTGTGTGTTAGAGAAATGGTACGAGTAATACAGGTACTAAATCCGATACAATAATCAGTTCCGGGAACATCATTATCCATAGTTTTAGGAATGGCTATTACTTTAAATCCTTCCTGATAAAGTCGAACACCATAACTTAAAGTGTCGTCTCCACCGATAGGAATAAGATAATCAATATTTAGAAAATCAAGATTTGCCAGAACTTCTTTTGTAAGGTCATTAATGTCTTGATTGTATTTTTCTTGTAAATGAGTAGGAACTCTTTCTTTGGGTGTTTTCGAAGGGTTCACCCTTGATGTATGTAAAAATGTTCCGCCAGTTCGTCCGACTTTATTTACCAATTCTTCCGTTAGAATTTCATAATTTTCACTGTTATCAACTTTCTTGTCTCTTACAATATCAATTAAGCCTCTCCAACCTTTTCTAATTCCGATAACCTGATAGCCTTCCCTTAATGCTCTAATTGTAACTGCGCGAATTGCTGGATTTAACCCTGGAACATCTCCACCACCAGTTAAAATTCCAATAATTCCCTTACTTGTTTTAATGCTTTGCATAGCGATAAACTTTAATGATTGGTAATAATAAAAAAATCACTATAAGTTATCATTTTGATAATGAATATTCAAGAAAAAGATTAACAAGAATAGAATTAATTGAGTTGGGGTGTTTAATTAAGAATAAATCTAATTACTAAAACAATAAGAAAGGATATTTGCACCCATTTTTAAAGCTTGTAAATGCTTTTTTTCAGGATCATGATGTACGGAGGGATCTTCCCATCCATCTCCCAGATCAGTATCATAAGAATAAAAACAAACCAAGCGTCCTTTGTAAATGATACCAAACCCTTGAGCCGCTTTACCGTCGTGTTCATGAATTTTAGGAAGACCATTTGGAAAGTCATATATCTGATGATAAATGGGATGAGAGTAGGGGAGCTCAATCAATTCTTCATTTGGAAAAACCTTTTTGATTTCCCTCCTGAAGTAAGTATTCAAACCATAGTTGTCGTCAACATGTAGAAATCCTCCTCCAAGCAAATAATTTCTTAAGTTGACAACTTCCTCTTTTGAAAATATAATATTACCATGACCGGTTAGATGAACAAAAGGATATGAAAAAATTTCTGGACTTCCAACCTCAACTGTTGCTGGTTCATGTTCAATATTTGTAATATTATTTTTGTTGCAGAAAGCTATAAGATTAGGAAGTGAACTTGGGTTTGCATACCAATCGCCACCTCCATTATATTTTAGGAGAGCAATTCTAACGCTTGAACTTTGTGAATACACCTGAAGGCTCATAAATAGTAAAAGCAGAATAGGAAAAAATCGGATTATTCTCATATTATTGATTTGATAAACTTACGATATTACAAGCCACAACCCCAGCAGTTTCAGTTCTTAATCTACTGCTTCCTAAGCTAATTTCTACAAAGTTATTGACCTTTGCTAGTTGCACTTCTTGAGGACTAAAATCACCTTCAGGTCCTATCAGAATAAGCGTATCTTTGTTTAGTTGACAAATCTCCTTCAAATGTTTTTTCTTTCCAGGATAACAATGAGCAATAAATTTATCACCCTTAAAATCAGACTCAACTAATTCTTTGAATTTTGTTATTTCGTTTAGCTTTGGATGATAAGCTTTCAAGGATTGTTTTACTGCTGAAGTGATTACCTTAAAAAGACGATCGTGTTTTACAACTTTACGTTCAGAATGTTCACAAAGCAAGGGGGTGAATTCGGCAATCCCAATTTCTGTACATTTTTCTAAAAACCATTCGGTTCTATCAATATTTTTTGTTGGTGCAAGAGCAATATGAAGTTCATAGTTTAGTTTGCCAAATTCTTTTATAGATTCAATACATTCCACGGTACATCGTTTGGGATGGGCTTGAATGATTTTTGCTTTAAACAGGGTTCCTACGCCATCAATAAGATGAATAATGTCCTCCTCCTTTAAACGAAGAACCTTAACGCAATGCTTGGATTCAATTTCATCCAATTGATATGTTTTTCCCTGAATATCAGGAGTGTAAAATAAATTCATAAAACTAATTCAATAAAACATGATGGGTGCAAAGTTAATTCAAGTATTCTTTAAAATAGAAATAGGACAATTATTTTTCACCAAATCATTGGTTGATATACTGTAGCTAGTATGAAAGCTAAAACTGAAAAAATTAAACCATACATAAAGATAGTATAGGATATTCTTAAGAACTTATATTTTTTACCCAATACTTTACCTAAATAATATTGATCCCGAATTAAACTATCGTATAATTCATCATAGTCTGTCATCATTCCTTTTAATGCTTTTGAATAATCCATTAAATCCATATTATGAAAATTCCCGAAAAACATGAGGTTGACACGTTTCTTTTTGATATCCTCTTGTGAAAATGTACCGGACGTTACAATTGGTCTTGTGGCAAGAACTGAATAGGTAATGGTGCATAAACAAACTGTGAGCAAAATGACACTAGGGATGATAAACTGAGGTACATCCATAATATTTTTGAATATAAAAAAGACGGCAGAGATAATTATTGAATTCACCGAAATCATTAGGTTTGCCTTTTTATCAGCGATAGAACTTAGATTGATTTGATTACGTGAAGTCACTTTAAACATGGTTTCGATACCTCTTTGCGGCGTTTTCAGCTTGATATTTTGTTGCTCAAGCTTATTAATCATATTTGTGAGTTTCTGAATCTCTTTGTTTTGATAGCCTGCAACTTTCTCCGCCACTTTTTGATAATTTGCCTCTTTCTTTTTAGCAAGTACTTTCCTTCCGTATTTTGTTTTGTATTTATGTTCTTTCAAAAATATTAAAGTCTGCTCCCAATAAAGTTTAGGTGCCAATTCATGTTGAAGTAGAGCTCCTTTTTCTTCCCTTAAACTTTCCGAAATCTTCATGTAATTTTTGGAAGATAAATGCTGAAGATCTGCATCACAAAGCGCATCGCAAATTGGTAGATTACAGGGTATGTGTGGAACTTTAGTATGTCTTATGGCCTCTGTAACTTGTTCAATTTTTTCCTGTGAATAATTTCTTTCCTCTAAGAACTTTATTGCTTTTTGAGCACCTATTTCTTCGTGTCTTGTGAAATCCTCATAATAACCTGAATCATGAAACCAAGCAGCCAATAAAAGTATTTCCATTTCGTCTTCAGAAAGATCCGATTCCTGACCTATTTTGGCAGCATGCTTCACAACTCTTTGTGTATGCTCTAAATTGTGATAGGTATAAATAGACTGATGAGTTTCTTCAATTAGGCTAGTAACGTAATTTTCAGCTTCCTGTACGATGTTCATATCCAAATAATTTTCTATTAGCATATTATCTTAATTCCGAATAAATATAATCATTAAAGCGGAAATGGATTTATTCTTTGTGGTAAATCATTGCATTCCTATTTTTATTGGGATTTGAGGCTTATTTATGTAATTTTAAATTTCTATTAATATTAGATTTGAAAATTGAAAATGCCAAAATTCTTAGTCACTTATATAATTTTTTTTCTTCTTCTGCTTTCTTTTGAATCTTGCACACAGAACAGCAAAAATTCAAATTTGATGTATCTAGCAGATAGCTATAATGAATTTCCGTATTCTATATACGAGCCAAGCAGTAAATTTCAATTAAAAAAAGAGCTTCGAGAGATATCTGGATTGACTTATTTTGGTAGGCATAGTTTGCTTTGTATTAATGATGAAAAGGGTATTATTTACCAATATAATTGGAAGAAAAAAGAAATAACAAAAAAATATAAATTTGGGAAGTCAGGAGACTATGAAGGAATAGAGTTGGTTGATTCATTGGTTTACGTTTTACGATCGGATGGAACGATTTACTATGTGAAACATTTAAAGGCGAAGGAAAATTCTACTAATAAGAAAGTAACTTTTCTAAATGCTGGAAATAATACGGAAGGATTAGGATACGATCCAACTGATAATGCCCTACTGGTTGCCTGTAAAGGATTACCCGGAAAGAATAATGCATACCAAGGTAAAAGAGCCATCTATAAATATTATTTAAAAGATCATTTTTTAGCGAAAACTCCTGCTTTTTTGATCGATCAGGAGCAGATTAGAAACATTCTTGGATTTAATTCCTATACCGATTTCTCTGTAAAATTATTAGAGACTTTTATTCCTTCAGAAGGAGATCTTACTTTTCAGCCTTCAGCAGTTGCAATCAACCCGCTTACAGGAAATCTATATGTTTTAGGTTCCGTTGGTAAACTTTTGCTTGTGATCCATCCTGATGGAGTAATTTTGGCAGCGGTGAAGCTGAAGCGCAAAATTTTCCGACAGCCCGAAGGAATTTGTTTCGCTCCCGATGGTACGATGTTTATTTCTAATGAAGGAAGAGGTGGAAAAGCTACCATTTTAAAATTTAAGCCTAAGAAATAGATAATTGCAGAGGCCAAACTATTAGAAATGGCCTTGCAAAATGAAAATACTATGAAAAAGACATTTTCAATTTTAATATTGTTGTTTATTGTGGTGAAAGTATTTTCACAGGATAATAGGTTCGCAAAAGCACCGAATGATACACTATTGGAGCAGTCGATTTTTTTTATTGGAGATCTTGGCGAGGCGGATATTGTTGATGCAAATATCAATTTCATGAAATTCCAATTGAATCAGGTCGCTGAGAAGGGAACATTGGTAATACTTGGAAATTCAATTGCAAAAAAAATTACTTTAGAAGATAAAGAGGAGACAGAACAGTGTGATCCGCAATTACAGAAGCTATTGGATTTGGGAAAGAGTTTTAAGGGAGAACTTATTATTATTCCAGGAGATAGAGAATGGAGTGAAGGTGAAAAACATGGTTGGGAAGCCTTGATGAATTTAGAAACTTATGTAGAGGATTATTTGGGGCGAGGTGATGTTTTTCTTCCCTCAGGTGGATGTCCTGGACCAGTAGAAATAAATCTCACCAATGACATTGTGCTTTTGATCGTTGATTCTCAATGGTGGTTGCATTTAGGTGATAAACCGGAATCTGAATGTGGCTTGGAGAGTAGTGCAGACTTCTTAATTCTGTTGAGTGATGCTTTGAAAAGGAATCAAAATAAAAAAATTGTAATTGCAACGCATCATCCAATATACAGTGCTGGTAAGCATGGTGGAAATTTCCCATTTCCAGGTCCGGTGGAATTATACCGCAAATTTTTCGGAAGCTCTCAGGATTTTGCTTATCCTCATTATAAGCAAATGAGATATATGGCAAAAAAGCTTGGGGAGAAGCAAGAAAATATAATTACAGTATCGGCACACGATAATAGCCTTCAGTTTGCCCAAAAGGATTCTTCTTTCTTTGTAGTCTCTGGTTCTGGGAGTAAAGCCGACTATGTGTCGGATAAAAAGATGGATATCGCCATCAGAGAAATTGGTTTCGCCCGACTTAATTTTTACACTAATGATGAAGTTTGGTTGGAATTCTGGTCGATGGGTGAGAATGGACTAAAGCCGCCACATCTTGCTTTCCGAACAAAACTATACACAAAAAAGTATCTGTCTGAAGAAGATTTAAAAAAGAAATATCAGAATTTGAATTATCAGGATAGTGTGCTCACTGTTGCGGCAAGCAATCAATACGAAACAGATAGCAAATGGAAACAAAGTATGCTTGGTTCCAACTATCGAAAAGATTGGGCTACACCTATTAAGGTTCCTGTTTTTGATATTGGCACAGAAAAAGGTGGCCTTCGGATTATTAAACGCGGCGGAGGTCAGCAAACCAGATCCCTACGATTAGAAGCAGCTGATGGAAAGCAATACGTGTTACGTTCCGTTGAGAAATATACAGCGAAGGCAATCCCTCTGTCGTTGCAGGGTACTTTTGCTGCAAAATTGGTTCAGGATGGCATATCAGAATCCTACCCGTATGCAGCGATTGCTGTTCCCAAGTTAGCCGAAGCTGCGGGAGTATATCATACTAATCCTAGAATTGTGTATGTGCCGGATGATCCTCGATTTGGAATTTATCGTGATGAATTTAAGAATGATTTATTTTTGTTTGAGGAACGCCCAAAGGGTGATGTTTCCGACATGAATAATTTTGGGAATTCAAAAAGTGTTTTGGGTACGGATAAATTAATAGAGAAAAGATATAAGAATTCTGATTTATCAGTAGATGAAACTGCAGTCTTACGAGCCAGACTATTTGATATTTTTTTAAATGATTGGGATCGTCATGATGATCAGTGGCGATGGGCTACTTTCAAAGAGAAAGGAAAGATTATCGCACGTCCGATACCGAGAGATCGCGATCAAGTGTTTTTTTATAGCAATGGGAAATTACCATGGCTTATCCGTAGGAAATGGGGAATGCCAAAGTTTCAACCTTTTGATACCATCATTGAGAATGTAAATGGATTGGGATTTAATTCCCGATATTTCGATCGTAGTTTTTTAGAATCTAAATCCAAATCAGATTGGGAGAAGATGGCCGCAGATCTGAAAAGTAGATTGACCGATCAGGTAATTGAATCAGCAGTTCGCGATCTACCAAAAGAAGCTTATAAAATTTCGGGAGAAGAAATTATCAGAAAGCTAAAAGCTCGAAGGAATCAATTGCCTGCCTTGGCAATTCAATTTTATGACTTTTTATCCAAGCAGGTGGATGTTGTTGGCACGAATGCGAAAGAAGTTTTTGATGCGGAATGGAATGAAAAGGGCGACCTTCATGTTACCATACATCGTTTGAGTAAAAAAGATCATCGCAAAGAATTGCTATTCGATAGAACTTTTGTGAAAGAGGAAACCAAGGAGGTTAGGTTATACGGACTGAAAGGAAAGGATAAATTTAATCTAATTGGTAAAAGGAATAAAGGAGTTAAACTCAGAGTAATTGGCGGAAAGGGAAAGGATAAAGTTCATATCGAAAATACAAGACGCCAGAATGTCGCGGTTTACGATAAAAGGAAAACAAAGGTAAAAGGGAAAGGAGCCTACGAAAAAAGATTGTCAGGAAATTCTAAGGTGAATGCATACAACAGAAAAGACTTTAAATATGATATTGTGAGTCCGGGAGCAAATTTAAATTTTGTGAGTGATGATGGCTTAATTTTGGGAGCAGGAGTTAATGTGAAAACGCAGAAATTTAGAAAGGAACCATACGGATCATTACACAAATTTTTGGCGAATTATGCCTTTATGTATCCATCCGTTGAATTGAAATATTCTGGTGAAATGATTGGCACAATCCGAAGTTTGGACTTTTTAGCTGATATTGATTATAACACACCAAATTTTCAAGGTTATTACTTTGGATTAGGAAACCGAACAAAAGTGTCGGAGGAGGAAGCTGATGAATACAATCGAATCCGAATGGCTAAATTTATGGTGAGTTCCCGATTAAGAAAGAGATTTGGAAAAGCCCATAGTGTATCTTTTGGCTTATTTTATCAACAGTTAAAATTGAAAGCTACTCCCGATCGTTTTGTTACAGATATTACCAATCCTGCATATGACTTGAATCTACTTGCCGATTTTAATACCAGAAAGTATATTGGCGTGATTGCGAGATATAATTGGGATACCAGGGACAGTAAGATAATTCCACGGCGAGGCTTATTTTGGACATCTAACTGGAGTTTTTTTCGTGGACTGAATGCTGAAGATCACAATTTTCAAAAAATGGAAACAGATTTAAGGTTTTATACTAGTCTGGGACGTACCGAAAGAAGTATTCTGGCCATTCGAGTGGGAGCTGCTCATAATACGAACGGATTTTCCTTTTATCAATCTAATAAATTAGGATTGAAAACCAATTTGCGAGGATACCGACAGGATCGTTTTGCCGGTAAAGATATGGTATATCAGAATACAGACTTAAGATTCCGATTGGCTCGCTTCAAATCTTATTATCTTGCCGGGGAGATGGGATTATTAGGCTTTAATGATTTTGGAAGGGTTTGGATTGACGATGAAAATTCCGAAAAATGGCATCACGGTTTTGGTGGCGGTTTTTGGCTCTCTCCTTTTAAATTAATGGTATTAACTACTAATTTTAGCCACTCAACCGAAGATGATATTTTTTCTATAGAATTCAAGTACTTGTTTTAACTGAATTTAGGACTATTTAAGGAAGTATAATCTTCCTAAAGAATGTGTAATCTTATTAGAATTATTTGCTGATGAAAGTTTGTATTGCTGAGAAACCTAGTGTTGCACGTGAAATTGCGATGATATTAGGAGCTAAATCCAAAAGAGATGGATACTATGAAGGTAATGGTTATCAAATATCCTGGACATTTGGTCATTTATGTTCCTTAAAAGAACCTCATGAATACAATTTGAATTGGAAATATTGGCATCTAAATGATTTGCCATTAATACCACCACGTTTTGGAATTCGGGTAATACCGGATAAAGGAGTTCAGAAGCAATTTGAGACGCTGGAAAAATTAATTGCCAAGGCCGATGAAGTGATTAATTGCGGGGATGCTGGTCAGGAGGGAGAAGTAATTCAGCGCTGGGTTCTGCACAAGGCAAAATGCAATGTTCCGATTAAAAGATTGTGGATTTCTTCATTAACTGAAGAGGCAATTCGGGAAGGGTTTCAAAATCTGCACGATGGGAAAGAGTACGACTTGCTCTATGCAGCAGGATCTTCGCGAGCTATTGGGGACTGGTTATTGGGAATAAATGCAACCCGATTGTATACACTTAAATATGCGAATGGAAAGCAGGTTCTTTCTATTGGAAGGGTGCAGACACCAACCTTAGCGCTTATTGTAAACAGGCAGAAGGAGATCGATAATTTCGTTCCCCAAACGTATTGGGAATTAAAAACAGATTATAGAGAAGTGTCTTTTGCTGCAACCAGAGGTAGGTTTGATAACAAGGAGGAAGGAGTGGCATTTCTGGATAAGATAAAATCGGAACCTTTCGAAATTGTATCACAAGAAAAGAAAAGTGGAAAAGAACAACCTCCTCGTTTGTACGATTTAACCTCTCTTCAGGTGGAATGCAATCGCAAATTGAATTTATCTGCAGAAGAAACCCTTCGGATTATCCAAAGTTTGTACGAAAAGAAACTCACTACCTATCCCAGGGTGGATACCACTTATCTTACTGATGATATTTATAAGAAAATTCCTGATATTTTAAAGAAACTAAAGCCCTACGAAGCTTTCACTATTCCTTTATTGAAGGAAAAAATCAAGAAATCAAAAAAGGTTTTTGATGATAAGAAAGTAACAGATCATCATGCTATTATTCCTACCGGTGTGTTGCCATCTGGATTACGTTATGAGGAGAAGCAGGTATATGATTTAGTTACCCGCAGGTTTATTTGTGTTTTTTATCCTGATTGTAAGGTGAGTCATACCACCGTATTGGGTAAGGTTACTGATATTGATTTTAAGGCTACCGGAAAACAGATTCTGGAACCAGGATGGCGGGTACTGTATGCTAAGGATAGTAATGCTGGCGAAGGAGTGATTTTACCTGCCTTTGTAAAAGGGGAAACCGGGGAGCATCAACCCGACTTGGCCGAAAAACAAACGCAAGCGCCTAAATATTATTCCGAAGCTAGCTTACTTCGTGCAATGGAAACTGCCGGGAAGCAGGTAGATGACGATGAGCTTCGCGAGCTAATGAAGGAGAATGGAATCGGTCGTCCTTCCACACGGGCAAATATTATCGAAACATTATTCAAAAGAAGATATATTAAGAAGGAGAAAAAGCGCTTGGTGGCTACGGTAACAGGAATGCAATTGATTGATACCATACAGAATGAACTTTTGAAATCGGCTGAGTTAACAGGACAATGGGAGAAAAAATTGAGGGATATAGAACTAGGCAACTATGAGGTGAATCAGTTTATGGCAGAGTTGAAGAATATGGTTACCGGTATTGTTTGGGATGTGAAATCCAGAAAGAATATCAGTAAAATAGAAATTGTTGAGGACGTAAAAGAAAACAAGAAGAAGGATTCGAAGACAAGTGCCCCAAAGAAAGAAATTAAGAAATGGACTTGTCCTAAATGTAAGGAAGGCAAAATTGTAAAAGGAAAATCTGCTTGGGGATGTACCAATTGGAATAAGGGTTGTAAAATTCTTATTCCGTTCGAATTTGAGGGGAAAAAACTTAGCAATAAACAAATCGAGGCTTTGGTTTTAAAAGGAGAAACTCCAAAAATTAAGGGATTTGTTGTAGATGGCAACAAGCAGAATGGAACATTGGTATTTGATCCTGATTTTACGATTGTATTTCAGCAGGAAGAAAAGGAGATTTGGACTTGCCCGGTGTGCAAAACCGGCAATATCCTAAAAGGAAATTCTGCCTATGGATGTTCCAACTATAAGAATGGCTGTAAATTTATCGTGCCATTTGAATTTATGGGAAAAAAATTGAGCGAATCGCAAGTAAAAGCTCTGATTACAAAATCCAAAACAGGATTAATCAAAGGCTTTAAGGATGATAATACAGATGAATTAGTGAATGGAAAATTAATTCTGGACAATCAGGGAACGATTGTCTTTGGAAAGCAATAATACCAAAATAGAGAAGAGTCTCCGGTAGTGAGACTCTCGCTTATATTGATCTATTTTGCAGTTTTATATTTTCGTGGATATTCGTAAAAGGCTAATTTTCCGGTTCTCGCTTCAATGTCATCCCAGTCATCAACGTCGAAGTCAATACCTATTGCTGTGCCGGTTGGCACATGACCATAAAATTGATCGCAAAGATTAAAAGCCAGATATTCAATGCTGGGGTTGTGACCAATCACCATAATTCGCTCGTGTTTTTCTCCTAATTCTGATAAAATGCCAAGAAAGTCCTGCGTGGTGAAGCCATCATATAAATCATCCAGCTGTTCGATTAATTCAACAGGATAATTTAATACCTCAGCAAATATTAAGGCCGTTTCTATGGCTCGGTTGGCAGGACTGGAAAGTAGCAAACCCGGTTGAACGTTTTTTAAAAATAACTTGTTTGCGATTAGTTTTGAATCGCTGATTCCACGTTCTTTCAGACTTCTCTGAAAATCGGTAATATCATATCTGATTACTTCCGTTTTTGCGTGACGAACAAGGATTAATCTTTTCATGGCTTGGTTAATTGGGTTATTGTTTAAATCGGATTGGAATGGGTTTCGCTTTTATTCTTCTTTAATTCTTTTTTTAATAGATAATCAAAAATAGTATTCTGCGACTGCACTTGCTTCTTCTTCTCCGAATTTGGGATAGGTAAATTATTTAGTTTCCTATCCAAAATGCGTGCACTCACATTATCCTCCAACTGAAAATGTAGAATATCGATTAATTCTTGTTTAATACTAGCATTCTCAATGGGGAAAGCACATTCTATTCTTCGGTGCAAATTTCGGTTCATCCAATCGGCAGACGATAAATACACATCTTTTTCCCCGTTATTGTAGAAATAAAAGATACGGGCATGTTCCAAAAACTGATCTACAATTCGAATAACTCGTATGTTTCTTGCGTAGGTTTTATTTGGTTTCAAGCAACAAATTCCGCGAACAATCATATCTATTTTCACTCCTTTCTCGCTGGCTTCATATAGCTTGGTAATCATACCTCTTTCTTGAATTCCATTCATTTTTAAGATAATATGACCAGTTTTTCCGCTTTTTACATTTTCGATTTCCCGATCGATTAATTTTTCCAGTTCTAGTTTCAGATTAAATTGTCCAACCAAAAGTTTTTTAAATGTATAACCGGGAGTTTGGTTCTCCAGATAATCGAACAGTTGTTTTAATTCTGAAATGATGAGCTCTTGCGATGTGAACAAACCATGATCGGCATATATTTTAGCTGTGTTTTCGTTAAAATTACCAGTGCTAAGGAATGCATAATCTTTTTTATCACCTTTTCGTAAAACAAGGGCAATTTTGGCATGTACTTTTAGTCCGGGAATACTATAAATAATTTTGATTCCTGCTTTGCGCATTTCTCTCGCCGATTTCAGATTTGCTTCCTCATCAAATCGTGCTTTAACCTCCACAAAAACGGTTACTTTCTTTCCATTGAGCGATGCATTTATCAAAGCATTGACAACCGCAGAATTATCAGCAACCCTGTACTGGGTGGCTTTAATTTCTTCCACTTTAGGATCGATCGCTGCCTCATTTAAAAAACGGATTACATATTCGTACGACTGATAGGGAAAGTGGATAAGTTGATCTTTCTTTCCTATCGTTTTAAAAACAGATTTATTTTCGCTAAATCCTGCTGCTTTCAAAGCATGAAAAGGGTGTATTTCCAAATCCGGGCTCAAAGGGTTTGGGAAACCAAAGAAATCCTGGAAATTGTGATAACGAGCACCTTTCACCATATCAATATTGTGGAGATTGAAGGATTCTCTTAAAAACCGAAGAAAGTCCTTTGGTATTTTTTCATCGTATAAAAATCGGGATGGTAGACCTGTTTCTCTTTTCTTCAGGCTATTTTCAATCATCTTGATCAAATCGCCCGAATATTCATCCTCTATCAATAAATCGGCATCCCTACTTAGTTTGAAACTATAGCTCGAATCAATTTTAAAGCCGGGGAATAGCACTTTCATTCGTAGTTTGATGATGTCATCCAAAAACATTACATAGTGCTTTCCATCTATTTCGGGTAATTCAACGAAACGATCGAAGCGGTGACTCGGGATTTTGATGATGGCATATTTTGCTCTGCGTATTTTTGTAGGTTTGCCCTCTTCTTCCTTCTTTCCTGGCTTTTTAAATAGTTTCACGGCCAGATAAATGGCATTGTTCTGTAAAAAAGGTTGTATCTGCTTTTTCAATAAAAGGATG
Source organism: Ancylomarina longa (assembly GCF_003996985.1). GTDB lineage: Bacteria > Bacteroidota > Bacteroidia > Bacteroidales > Marinifilaceae > Ancylomarina_A > Ancylomarina_A longa. Next base: position 372,527 of record NZ_RJJX01000001.1, on the reverse strand, counting down.
GGTTGCACATGAGGCAATAAATTGTCGAGAAAAAAATCTTTAATAAATTGATGATGTTCCTCGCACAGATCTTCATCCTGCAAAAGAGTGATGTTATTATCCTGCAATTCAGGAATAATATTTTGAGTAAAGATTCGTCCAAATTCATTTTGTTGTCGATCTACCTCGGCATTAATTTTTTTTAAAATGATATCCGGATTTTCACGCAGATTCTTTTTGTCCTCGGGAGCTAACTCGGTAAATCGTTTATAGGTACCAACCCGAACCCGATAAAATTCATCGAGGTTAGAGGAGTAGATAGCAAGAAATTTTATGCGCTCGTAAAGCGGGAGATTGGTGTTTTGTGCCATTTCCAATACTCGTTTATTAAACGAGAGCCAACTTAAATCGCGGTTAAGAAATTGATATTTGGACATATAAATGTTTCTGATAGATAGTATAATTCTTCTCTAAAATTAGTCAATTTTTTGATTCCTGTATTTACAAATATAGGGTTTGGCTTAAATACACTTCCCCTATCCTTCTTCTGAAAAGGGGAGAAGAATACAGCCTCAATATAGTAAGTTCACCATCTTACTCCAATTGCACCTTCTTTAATTATTCAGTTTTGAAGATATTGGACAGGACAGAACGGTGCAGTTCCTTTAAATTATAGTAAGTTCACATCCTTTACTTCTCAGGAATTGAATTTCATAGGATGAAAAAATTCGACAATTATAAAAATAGATCAATTCTAATGGATAATATGTCAGAGAATAGAAGGAAGTTGAGTTTTACACCATGAAAAAACACTAGAATCCTTCGGTAAAGTGTGTTTACATCATGAAAATGGCTTTCTCTCCATCGGAGTAAGTAATTTACATCATGAAAATGGCCTTCTCTTCATCGGAGTAAGTAATTTACATCATGAAAATAGCCTTTTCCTCATCGGAGTAAGTAAATTACATCATGAAAATGTGCTTCTCCTCATCGGACTTGGAAAATATATCCTGTAAAACTCAAAAAATGGCGCTGTATAGCCTTTTTCAATCATCAAAAGATTAAAAAACGCGATGGAGTTGAATATTACACGATGTACGGAGCGTTCTCCGCGATGGAGTTCAGGCTAACAGTTTTGCAAGTCGGAACTCTTGTGTGATATTGGACTTTTCGCTTTGCTTTTTTTCCACTTTGGATTGCTCGAATATATTATTTAGGAGTGTGTTGTCTTCCCACATGAATAGTAGCATTCGTTCAATTTAATTATTGGATCAAGCCAATTAATGTGATGTTTTATACAGGATTATCTTACCAGATAAAAAAAATATCAGGACTAAATACCCTTTTGATATTGATTATTGGTGATAGGATGAATCCGTTTTTTGATTTGCTGTGTTGAATGGGAATCAGCCTCAAGATGATTTTCAAAAAGCTTAATTAATTCTAATTTATCAACCTCCATTTTTGTTTCGGTTTTTACATCCCTTAAATCGATAAAAAAACTGGAAAAGAAATCTGGAATATCAGTAACAATAGCTGTATTTAAGAAATGATGTTCGTTATAAATTTTGTGATAATTCCCCTTTGTTTTATTAATAAAAAAGGAAGTGTTTTTCAAATTGGATAGGGAAACAGACTTATCACAATTTGGGATACAGTTTTCATCAATACTATCTTTTTCGCAACCAATAACCTGATGAAACAGACATTGCCTGCTAGTCATTAATTCCATAGGATGATAAATGCTGTAATATAGTTTGAAATCCTTTGGTTTTTTGATGCTTCTTATCTGCTGCTGATTAATTTCATTAGAAATAAAGGAGCCTGAGCAGTTAAAATTTTCTTTCAGGCACAGCAGACTGTAGGAGTTTACAATATTAAGCTGAGGTCCGGCAATCCAGTCAATTCCCAATTGGTTGGCCTCGTAAGCTATTCCTGTATTATTGCTTACAATTAAATTAGGCTGTATTTCCCGAAGCAAATTTACTGCTGCATCATAATCATCGCCAATTAGGATTGTAGGAAACCAGGGAATTATATTCTTGTTACTTGTGAAAAGAGCCATCAATTCTTTCGACTGATCTTTTATACTATTCGGAATCTGAAAATAGATGTCCGCTATGGTTTCACCACATAATTTCAAATCCTCTTCCGAGGATATCAATACCGACAGGGAAGCTTTAGTCTGCTTTCTATCTTGCTTTTTTAGACCTGGAATTTTAACTGGAGGAAGGATCTCTCTGGAATCATTTAGACGAAATACAATTTTATTTTTTATGGCAGTGAGTTCTTTAAAAGGCAGGTAAAGATTGGTTTGAAGATCTCCTATCTTCATATTTTTGATGAAATATTCGGTATCGTTAATTGCTTTTAGCCTTTTTAATAAACCGTCATAATCGAGGCTTTGCTTATCGGTATTTACTAAATTACTATCCGAAACTAAGTCAAAAGTAGTTTCCGGAGTAGTGACAGATACTTTTAATGGAAGTCCATCTTGCCCCGAAACATTTATCTCTACAGGAGCTTTTGCAGCATGGTATTGGTCTATTATCTTTTTAACCTGTGCGCTAATATCCATACTTTGCTCGTAAACTTCTTTTTTGGCAGCTTCTAAATTCTCTTCTGATAGACTTCCTTTTTGCTTTGCCAGATGAATTGCCGAATGGTTTCGGGGATTATCAATAAACATGTCTTTATGAAGATTTCCCTGTAAAAAGGCATCCGAAAAATCGCGGTTAAACACCTTGTAAAGAATACTGGTATCTCTGTTTAGCTTCTCTTTCTGATAGAATTTGTTGAGTTGTTTCCTGTAGGCATCTACCACAGTATATACGTATGGATACTTTTTTATTCTTCCTTCAATCTTTAAGGAGTCAACTCCTGCGTCGGCTAATTCCGGTAAATCAAGGTAAGCCGAATTATCTTTAAGATTAAGGGGGTAATCGATGCCTCTTGGAGTACTTATATACTGTTCCCGGCAAGGCTGACTGCATCTGCCCCTATTCCCTGAGTTTCCACCATGAACAGAGCTCATATAACAAATACCGGAGAAGGAAATGCAGTAGGAACCATGCACAAATACTTCGGTTAGGAGATTGTTTTGGTGTGCAATGTGGCTAAGATGATTTATCTCTTTAATATTTAATTCTCTGGATAGATTAACCCGATTGGCAGTTAGTTTGCTCAGAAATTTAAGCTGACCTTTGTTGTGGGTGGTAAGTTGAGTAGAGGCGTGAATTTTAAGACTTTTAAAATAGTTGGAAAGGATATAAAATAATCCTAGATCCTGTATAATAACACCATCTATGCTTGTATTAATTAGCTTATTCAGCAAGCGAATGAGATCCGGAATCTCACTCTCCACAAAAATGATATTAAGCGTTAAAAAAACTTCGCAATCATTTTTATGAGCCAATCTTAATATCCCGTTTAAATCCTCGAAAGTTATATTTGCTGCACGATTTCTGGCATTAAATTTATTTAAGCCACAATAAATAGCATTTGCTCCTGCTGCTATTGCCGCTTTTATGGAGTCAATATCTCCGCCAGGTGCTAATAATTCTATTTTTTTATTCATTCGTAATTTTCGATTTTCAAAAGGATTAAGTGATTGATACTTTTATCACAATAAGCTTTGTGAAAGTGCGAAATTATCTATTAAATTCAATTTGTCGCATCATTCCTGCAATAATCTCTCAAAAGCACTACCTTTGAACATGGGGTAATAACCATAAATCGAAATCAGATGAAAGACGGAAACAAGCGCGAGAATATCAAGCCTGGATTGAGGGTGAAAATAGTATTGAAAGCCGATCAGCGTAGTGGCAAATTAACCGAAGGTATTGTGAAAGATCTGCTGACCAATTCCTTTTCTCATCCACACGGCATTAAAGTACGATTAGAGGATGGTCAAGTGGGAAGAGTACAAGAAATTATAGAATAAATTTAAGACCTCACAGAATGTAGCGAAAGGCTTTTTTCTATGGGGTTTTTTAGTGATAATTTACAGCTACAGGAGTTATTTCTTGTGGCTGTTTCTGTTGATATCCGTTCCATCAAAGCTGCCATTGCGAGTGTAGCGTACCAATTACCTGTATATAGAGCAGGAACAAACAGTAGAAATTAAAGTAATTATGCCTTAAGTGTGTTTCCAAACACGATACCCCCAGCTTGTAAATACAAATTGTACACATCTTTTAGGATAAAGCGAGGATCGAAGTACGCCTCACACTAATAAAAGCACGCTTGGTGGTGGTTTGAAGCACCTAAATCGAGTATCGATACACGCTTGCCCTCAAAAGTTTTGGGCTATATCGTGGTTCGAACCACACTTGTTGCTAAAAAAGGCACACTTAGCCGTACTTCGAACCACGATATAAGCTAAAAGTTTTGGATTTTGGATTAAAAAATTATCGTTAAGCTTAGTGTTGTAGTATTAAGTGTTTAATGGGTGTCATACAATACTTTCTTGATTTTCTTATAAATTAAATCGTCTTAAGAATTTAGTTTTAGCCGATCGTGGCGAAAGAATATAGGAATATGGATTTTTCTTCAGCGGATCTTTAAATTTTCGTTTATCTTCTTTCATTTCATGAAGTATATTATTGAATTCCTCATCCGAAGATCGTGCGAACATCACTCCATGAAAGTACTCGAAAAAGAACCAGGTAGATTTATCAATTTCCAGATAGATCGTAATTCTGTTGCCACTTCTTTTTTTATCCAACTCCACTTTTCCCTTTACCGATTTATTAATTTGTATATCGTTGATGCTTCCGATTCCAATTTCGCCAATCGATTGATAAGCCTTACTTTCCTTATCCCAGATAAAGTCGAGATTATTAAAATAAATGCTGTGTTGCAATTCTTTTGGCAAGTTCTTAAAAATACCGTTTGCATCCATTTCACTCATTGCTTGCACTGCTTTCTCACGTCCCATTAATGCAGTAAGTTTTCTGGTATAAACCTGCTTATTCAGTTTGCTATGGCGCAGATTGGCTTGTTGAAATGCATTTTCCATGATTTTAGTACATGCATCCGAAAAGAAGAAATCCAAACCATAAATAAGGTCAAGGGTTACAATATCGCTCGACAAATCGTGATCGATATTACCAGCAGCCACTTGTTTCATTTGTCCTAGTTCAGCACCGAGACTTATAGCACCTTCCCCCTTCATATTGCAATTATTTTGGTAAAAGGAGAGGATGTTCCCAAAAGCATTTTCATCTTTTAATTTCTCACGCGAAGCGATTTGATAAGCCTGTAAATTCTTGTTGTAAGTAAGGAATCCTTCGGCATCGAGCAGTACATTATCGGTATAGAAAATTCTATGCGACAGGAAGGAGGAATAAATATGTATGGAATCGTTGGTTAGGAAAAACGAATTGTAGAGTTTTAATCTGTCATCGTCGGTAGCGTAGGTTTTTACAGGAATTAGAATATCCATAGGATTGATTTTCGCAGCAAAATCCAACCAATTGTCTTTAATCTTATCGCACTTATTGTGAATTCTGGTCTGACCATCAAAATACAAAGCAGAATCTCTGGCTTCGAGTCTTATTTTCCCTTTATAATCGAAATCGGGACTCAAACTAAAGGATCTTTCTTCCGGTAAATCACCTAGTGCAATGGTCTGTCCTAAGGAATCCACATCAATCACATCAAATAATATATTCTGCTCCGTTTTGCTATTATCTATGTAGGTGTAATTACCCGAACCCGAATAGGAGTTTTTACCATGAACATTTAGTGTTGCATCGGTAATTGTATGATAATGATGAATGGTATCGGCAATCAATTTGGCATTTCTCAAGGTTTGTAGCGATCCACCTTTTTCTATGCTTAAATCCCCTTTATCCGGATAGATTTCTGCATCGGCAATATTCATTCGCTTCACAAATTTTGCCTGTATGGTTTGATCCAGAGCATTAAAGTGACCGATTGGAGTAGCAAAGGCGAGGGAATCTTGTTTTGGATCGATAGAGATAAATTGATTCAAAGAAGAGGAATCCAGACTTTCGATTTGATTTTGTTCCCACAGTTGTGCGAGTATACTTTCATCACGATTTCCAAAATCAATACTTTGCTGATCCATATACCATTTAAAATTTTGGATCCTGGCAAGATATTGGTCTGCGGGAAAAATACTAAGGTTTTTAGGTGTAGTACTTTCAAATTTACCACTACGGGAAACAAAATCGATATTGGTATTTACTGATTCGGATTCGAATGTATATCCTTCGGCTTCTGTATTTTTTAATTTAAAGTTTGCGGAATCTGCTAGTATATTTTTTTTGTTGTAGGTGAAATATTTAGAGTTTAACTCAGCATTTACCAACTCCATATTACCTTCACCTGTAATTCCTTCCGGAGTAATTTTTAGTGTTCCGGCCAAAGTAGCAAGTTTACGGTACATGTCAAGTGGCAGAGCCGAACTCTTCACATACATCTCGTCGTGGTAGGGAAACCATTCAATATAGATGTGTTCTCCGTTTACTTCCGGATTATTCATGAGCGTTTCCTGTTCCTTAAGCACAAAGCTTTGTGCATTGGTTCGCATATCATTCGGTCTGAAAATAAAATCTTTTGATTGCGTTACAGAGCTAAGGTAGTTTAAGGTTCCATTGCCTCGCAACCCTTGATTAGACAAATGAATAGTATCGGTGAATACGCCTTTACGATAAGTCGGGAATCCATTTTGCGGTGTGAGATGGGCAAAGCCGAGAGAATTGTCTTTTTGTATTTTCAATACTTCGTCGAAAATCGGGAATATACTATCGGAGACAAAGGTTCCACTTAGCTCTATGTCTTCCTTATCAAACTTGTTGATGTTTTTAATGGTGTATGGATCTACTTTAAAATAGAATTTATCGGCCTTATAAACTCCATTTTGGATACTTCGATCATCGTAAAAGACATAGCTGGAGTCTGTGCTATTAAAGATGGGATATTCCGGAAATTTTTGGTGTCCTGATTTGTTATTCGGGTCATCAATTAATAGATCACCGGTAATTTTTTCCAATACACTACCTAATTGAGTTGTGTAACGTTTGCCGTAATTGCTAAGCGAATCGATCACAAAATTAATTTGAAGAGAATCAATTCGGTTCAAGTCAATTTTAAAGTTTTGATAGGAGAAACTAAAATCCTTGCCATACATATCCAGCAATCCGGCTGTAATTTTACCGTCGAACTGAAAATCCAGGTTTTTCTTAAGTAATATTTTCCTGTATTTGGGATAGATTACCACATTTTGAGAATCACTTACTGCGATTCTCCGAACTCCATTAATCTGAAGGTTGGAACTTCCAATAAAATAAATGGCATCCGATTCTTTGTCCTTTGTTTGTGTGGTGAATCGAATCACATCGTAATCCTGTCTTCCCATTCCCGATTGAATATAGTCGGTAAGTCTTTTCTGTAAGGTCACCTCATCGGTATTTGTGTTGTAGCTCACAAAACCCTGAAAGGAGAGGGAGAGAAGCTGTTGGCGGATTTGGTTGATAGGCTTTTTAATGTAATTGGCATATTCGCTGGCGGTGAAAGTATCTACATACATATAGTCTGCGAATTTGCGGAGTAAAACCAAAGGGTTTTGTTGATCCATGCCCTGAATACGCATGTATCTTCGCATACTGAAGAAATTCATGGATTCGAATCTGGCCTGTCGTTTGGTTGCCCCTTTCATGCTTCCAAAGTGCATCATATTTTCGCCTAATTTCCAGATCAACATTCCAAAATCCATAATGATATTGTGATAGTTGTCGAAGTAAGGACTTGCAGAAATTCCTTCTCCATCACGAATAAGATTGAGTTCTTCTCTCTGAGGAAAATACTTAAATAACAAACCGGGATGATAAATAAGGCAAGTATCTATTAGAATTTTTATTTGTGTGTTTTGTCCTACAATTCTTTCTGGCTGAAACGCAAAATATTGAGATTTGGCTATAAGAAACAGGGTGTCATTTCTTGAAATATGAATTTCAGCTGGAGAGTCAGAACTCCCTTTTCCAATAAATTTGGCTCCGTTTATTGCAATTCCTCCTTTGTAATTTACATGTTTAAATAAACTATCTATTTGAATCGCTTTATCAAAAGATTCAAACTTAGGATAGATGGCTTTTCGAGGATTTCTTACAGGATTGATTTTTTCGGATAGACTCCCAAGAATTACACCGGGGAATAAGTCTTTATTAAGATACTGAACGGTATCTATTTTGTAACTTGATTGCTTGATATTAATATGGTAGGAATTGAATGTGGCATATTCTGTGGCAGGATCTTTTCCCGCACGTTCCCAGGTTATTTTTCCTTTTTTCCCAATCCAAAGTTTTTCGAATGGATAATATGTTCCACTGGTTTTATAAATACGGGAAGTATCGCGTTGCGAAATACAGGATAGGTCTGCATTATTGAATACAATACTCAGTTTATTCTCGAATTGATAGGAGAAATCAGCATTTTTTATGGACCATCTATTGGAATAGGATGCATTGAGGATACTATCTCGAAACAAGTGTTGTGTTTGAACCAAAAAATCAGTGATACTGCTTAATTTATTTTTTTTATTTCCCATTTGCTGGAGTAATCCTTTTTCCCAGTTCTCGAAATCTGTCTGAGGAAGGTTCTGTTTCTGAAATAAAAACAGCGTTCTAAAATAATTATAGAAATCGGGAAAGGATCTTGCTTTTTTCGAAAGAAAGAGATCACAAATTTTATAGATTTTTTGACGTTCTTCTGGAGAAATACTAGCAGAAAACCAAAATTCCGGGAATTGTTGAGCAAAGGATTTACTTTCTTTTTTTTTCGTAGGATGATCCATGAATTGGAGCAATTCTTCCTGAAACTTCAATGAATCGTGAGAAAAAGTTTTTGGAGTCTGCGCATAAAGGGAAATTGTGAATAGAAAAATCCCAAAAAAAAGGAGAGAGGAGTGCTTCATGGTATTAAAATTTCGGGTCGCGAAAAAATTAGTTAAGGCAATTTAACCATTTTGATCGATATAGGGGAAGTAAAGTGCCGGTTCGTTCACATGGTTCTTGTAAAATGATAACCGGCAATGTTCTGATCTTACTTTTTTTCGAATCTCACAGCAACCCAGTTCTGATCTGTCTTGTGAGAGATATACCTCAAATTATTTCTTTCAGCTTCCTTCTGTATAAAAGGCAAATCTTCGGTATAGAATCCACTCATGATTAATTGTCCCTTCTGGTTTAGACATGCTACATAGTGTTTCATATCATTGAGTAAAATATTCCGATTGATATTGGCGAATATCACATCATAGTTCTTTCCTTGTAATAAAGATGCATCACCCAGAAACACGGAAACATTATTGGCATGATTGTTTTTGATATTCTCCAGAGAATTATTGTAAGGCCATTCGTCGATGTCAATGGCATCAATCTTAGCTGCATTTCGTTTGGAAGCCAATATTGCCAGTACACTGGTTCCACAGCCCATATCCAAAACGGTTTTATCAGTCAATTCTGTTTCCAGGATACTTTGAACCATTAGTGAGGTTGTAGAATGGTGTCCGGTACCGAACGACATCTTGGGATCTATCACTATATCATAGGGAACCTTAGGAACGTCGGTATGAAAAGAAGCCCTGATCACAACCTGATCGGAAATAATTACAGCTTGAAAATTCGATTCCCATAAGGCATTCCAATCTTGAGATTCAATAATTTGAGAAGAATACTCAATGGAATAGTTGGGGATTGAATTGACAGTAATTTGATTGACCTTTTCCATGTCGAACAATGGAGCTTGTATATAGGCATCAACGACATTCTCGTTTTGTGTGAAACTTTCGAATTCTAGTTCGCTTAGCTCTGCAATTAAGATTTCTGCAATTTCATCCGAAGATGGTTGTATATTGCATTTTAGCTCGATGTAATCCATGGTGTTATTTGTTTTATTATAATGCGTAAGTTATTGGATATTTGCTTAGGAGGCACAAAAAAATAACTGATAAGTCTTAATAATCTAAATCTACATTCATTTGCTACCAACTCATTGGTAAAACCAAGCTTGGTTCGAAGTAAACGAAAACAAAAGCCGATACTCAGGCATCGGCTTTTGTTTTATATTTCAAGGGTTATTAAAAAGCAGTAATAATTCCCATGAAGTCTTCAGCTTTTAGTGATGCACCACCAATTAGTCCACCATCTACATCTGCATTTGCAAACAATTCTTTGGCATTGGAAGGTTTGCAGCTACCACCATAAAGAATGGAAGTGTTGTTCGCAACTTCTTCGCCATATTGCTCTACTAAAGTTTTACGAATAAAAGCATGCATTTCCTGAGCTTGAGCAGAGGAAGCAGTTACTCCGGTACCAATAGCCCAAACTGGTTCATAAGCCAAAACTATTTTGCCAAAATCATCTGCAGATAAGTGAAATAATCCTTCTGCAATTTGACTTTTTACAACGTCAAAATGCTTTTCAGCTTGTCGCTCTTCTAAAACCTCTCCAATACAGAAAATAGGTAATAAATTATTCTCTAAAGTAAGATTCACTTTTTTAACCAATATCTCATTGGTTTCACCATAGTACGATCTTCTCTCAGAGTGACCAAGAATTACATATTTGCTTCCGGTTGATTGAATCATTGGAGCTGAAATTTCACCAGTGTAAGCACCACTTGTTTGATCTGCACAGTTTTGGGCTGCAACAGCAACTTTATCTCCAACTACTTTATTAACTTCAGTTAAATGGATAAAGGGAGTTCCAATAATTACATTAACATCTTTGATATCAGTTTTCTCAACTAACTCATTGATTTCTTTTGCTAGTACAACACCTTCCTCTAAGGTATTGTTCATCTTCCAGTTTCCTGCAACAATTTTTCTTCTCATAATTGTAATCTGTTTTTCGCTACTGCTTTCCTATTCATCAGCAAAATAAATAAGCTGATTATAAGAAGCAGAGTCGATGTAATACTAATAATAATTAGTTTGATATTTAATTTTTGATGTTGTGTGATGGAATAGGCTAAAAGATCCCCATTTAAGTTTTTAGGCTTAGGTAAATCATTATAATGCCACTTGTTTAAAATAGTTCCTTGCTTTATTAAAATCAATCCCGGATTGGAACGGATAATTGTTTTTAGCTGAATCTCATCTGTGTTATAAAATTCAAAGGATATATTATTTTTTTCTTTAAAAGATTCTATTTCGGCACTTCCAGAGGCAGTTAATGCCAGGAAGGGGATATTTTTTTCCATTGCAAATAAGGATAGGGCCTCAATCTTTGGAAGGACATCTTTCTTGATTTTGGAAAGATCTTTTGCAATAAGAATAAAAGTGTATGAATTGTCATGTAGTATTTGGTCAGTAATGTCTCCCTGTTGCTCATTAGAAATTGAAAAATCATGAATTAGAGGAGTATAACCGTCTTTAATTTTAATTTGAGTGGCATCAACAAAAGTCCAGGTACTGTCCTGCCAAGGATAGTTGGTTTCGTCAAATTCCTTCACTTTTCCATTTTTCTGATACTTAAAGATGCTGCGATATTGATCTGCTGGAGCACCTTCGGGGATTACCATGCTTTCACTAATATTTGCACCAATATGATAGGGTCTGAAGTCTATAATAGGCAGATGACGATAGGAAAATATGGAAATCCAAAGAACAGATAAGATGGAGAAAAGCACCAATAGGTTTTGCTGCCAGATTGGATAAGTGGTATCTTCTTTTTTTCTACCCAAAAATAAAATTAAGCTGAAAACGAGAATAACAATGTTTTTACCGAAGGTTTGCCAATTTGTAATTACGAGGGCATCACCAAAACATCCACAGTCGGTAACAGGATTCGAAATAGCCAGAATTAGAGTCAGAGGTGTAAAGAAAAGCATGAAAAGTAAGGCTAAGCTATAGGCAATTTGCTTACGAGCATTAAAAAGTAAGCTTAATCCTAATACAAATTCCAGAGTTGATAAGAATATAGCAAGTGGAAAAGCCACACTCACGAATGCATCCATACCGAAAGCATAAAAATAATCGGAGAATTTATAAGTAGATCCCAAAGGATCTACAGCTTTCACAAAACCACTGAAAGTAAAAACCAATCCTACCAGTATTCGACATACGAACCTTACTATTTTCATTAGATTTTTTATTTAGCGTTCTCGAATTCTATTTTGATTAAGCCGAATACTGCATAGTTGATCATATCAAAATAGTTGGCATCAATACCCTCTGATATCAAGGTTTTTCCTTGCAAGTCTTCTATTTGTTTGGTACGATTAATCTTCATTAAAATTAAATCGGTGTACGAACTAATCCTCATGCTTCGCCATGCTTCATCGTAATCATGATTTTTCGCTTCCATCAATGATTTAGCCTGAAGAAAATATTTTTGATACAATTCAAGCGCTTTCTCGCTAGCTAATTCTTGCTCCGAAGTGCCTAATTCGAGTTGCACTATTCCCATGATTGCATAATTTACGATACCAATAAATTCAGAACGAATGTCATCTTCAATTTTGCTGATTCCTTTTGTCTGGATACTTCTGATTCGTTGAGCTTTGATATAAATCTGATCGGTTATTGAACTTGGGCGTAGAATCCGCCATGCTGTTCCATAATCGTGCATTTTTTTTGTGAAGATATTTGTGCAGATCTTAATAATTGAGTTGTATTGTTGGTCTGTTTTATTCATATTATTATGTAATATTAGCTTGATGGATAGATGCTGTTGGTTTGCTAATTGTTTAAATAAATGCTTTAATCAAATCGAAAGAGTCTGTTTCTGATAGTAATATTCAAAAGCAAACCCCATCACATTTGTAAGAATTTATTCATTCTTGAAATTTTCCCCGTAAAAGTACAAAATTAGCCGCAGCCACAGTATTTTATTTTACTTTTGCTACGTTGTTTGATTAAAAATAACCTTTATGCAAAATTATAAAACTAATTGTTTTAAGCGCGATGATCTTTTCATTAAGTGTGGAAATCACTGCATAAATTTCCAGAATCCTGTTGTAATGGGGATTTTGAATCTTACTCCTGATTCTTTTTTTGATGGAGGAAATTATCGGAATGAAAAAAGTATTTTAAAACGAGCTGAGCAAATAATAACAGAAGGAGCATCAATTATTGATCTGGGAGCTTATTCTACAAGACCAGGAGCCAAGCAGGTTAGCACCGAGGAGGAATATAAAAGGATGCAACCGGCAGTGAAAAGTATTCGAAGGGAGTTTCCCAACACCATATTATCCATAGATACTTTTCGGGCTGAAATTGCCAAGAGAATTGTTGAGGAATTTGGTGCTTGTGTTATTAATGATATTTCTGGTGGTACAATGGATAAAGAGATGTTTCAAGTAATTGGAAAATTACAGGTTCCTTATATCTTGATGCATATTCAAGGAATGCCTCAAGACATGCAGGATAACCCAATTTACCATGATATAATAAAGGAAATATTGGATTTCTTTCAGCAACGCATTAAACTTTTGAAGGAGTTTGGGGCGAAAGATGTAATCATTGACCCAGGCTTTGGTTTTGGAAAAACCTTAGATCACAATTATGAAATTATAAGCAAATTAAAGATTTTTACTAAGTTGAAATGTCCCTTGCTTGTTGGTGTTTCCAGAAAATCAATGATATATAAATTTCTGGGAGGAGATCCAACAACCAGTTTAAATGGTACTACTGCTTTAAACATGTTTGCTTTGGATAGCGGTGCTAGCCTTTTGAGAGTTCATGATGTAAGGGAAGCTGTTGATTGCGTTAGGCTCTATACAAAGATCAAATCTTTTTGAGACGGAAATATCCGATAAAATTGTAATTTTGTTAACATACTGAATTTAAAGAAAAAATGATTCTTGCATTTATCACTCTGGGGCTTTTTGATATTATCGATATTTTATTGGTTGCATTATTACTTTATCAGGTTTATATGCTGATAAGAGGGACTGTGGCGATTAATATTTTTGTTGGATTATTCCTGTTTTATTTGATGTGGCTATTAGTAAGAGCTTTAAATATGGAGCTATTATCTAGTATTTTGGGTCAGTTTATTGGTGTTGGTGTAATTGCATTAATTATTGTATTTCAGCAGGAAATAAGAAAATTTTTGCTGTTACTTGGGTCTAAATATAATATTAATCAAAAGTTTACCTTGGAGAATTGGTTTGCTTTTGAAGATAGAGGAATTAGAGAGAAAGAGATTGTTGCCATTTTAGGTGCTTGTGAACACATGGCAAAATCAAAAACCGGTGCATTAATCGTTATTGCAAAAAACTCGGATTTGCAAAGCTATGCAGAAACGGGACAAATCGTGAAAGCAAGAGTATCTACAAGTCTTCTGGAATCTATTTTCTTTAAAAATGCTCCTTTGCATGATGGTGCTGTTATTTTAGCAAATAATCGTTTATTAGCCGCACGATGTATTCTTCCTGTTTCTGATAATACTAATATTCCGGGAAGTCTTGGTTTACGACATCGAGCTGCCATAGGAATGAGTCAGGCGACAGATTCTCACGTTATTACTGTTTCTGAAGAGACAGGAAATATATCCTATGTAATGGGTGGTAAGATTAAAGTTAGAATCTCTATTCCGGAACTCAGGAGCTTTTTAGAAGGGGATTTTGCGGGATTTATTCATTAAGCCTTGAAAAATGAAAATTGGTATTTCAGGTAGCAACGGTTTTGTCGGTTCTCATTTGAGATCCTATTTAGACAAAATACTACAGGCTGAAATTATTGCAATAACAAGGAAATTACTTTATAGTGATCCAAAGGATTTAGCCCTATTCCTAGAAGATTGTGAGGTCATTATTCATCTTTCTGGAGCTCCAATTGTCTCGCGTTGGACCAAAAAGCGAATGAAAGTACTACGTGATAGTAGAGTTCTGACTACTCAAACCTTGGCAAAGGCAATAATCTTAATGCATAAAAAACCAAAATTGTTTATTTCAACATCTGCCGTTGGCATTTATAATTCTCTACAGTTGCATGATGATTTTAGTAAAAACTATGGCAATGATTTTTTAAGTCAACTCTGTCAGGAGTGGGAAAATGCAACCAATCCAATTCAAGCAATAGGTGTACGTACAGTAATATTCAGACTTGGGTTGGTATTAAGTCCTGATGGAGGAATATTAAGAAGAATTTCACCAGTTTTCAAATTTGGGATGGGAGGAAAAATAGGCAATGGACAGCAAGCATTTCCATTTATTCATATTAATGACTTACTATGCGCTTATCTGCATGTTATTCAAAATGATCGATCTGTAGGTATTTACAATTTAGTTGCTCCTGAAATAATTTCCAATATTGATTTCACTCAAATATTAAAATTACATTTTAAAATGCCAGCCATTTTTACGGTTCCATCCTATTTATTGCACTTGATATTTTTAGGTGGCGCTGATGCTCTGTTAAATGGTCAAAAAGTTGTCTCTAAACGCCTTAAATCAGAAGGATATAAGTTTAGAAATGTAACAATAAATAGCATTTATGGTTAATTGTAAGCTGAAATTGTCATATTCTGAAATAACCATTTTCGGATAGTTAACCTAGTTTTTAGATCACCTCAAGTAGTTTTAATAGTCATTAATCATAAATTCATTGACATTTACACGCATTAGTTTTAATTTTGATTAAACAAAGTGAAAAATAGAGAAATACAAGAATTCTTGAAATTTTCTCTTATCAATTAATTAAAATTAAAAAAACCGCTTATGGGATTAGATTTTACTCCCGAATTACTGATTGTGGATGATAGAGAGGAAAACCTGGAACTACTTCGTGCCTTGTTGGGAAATATGGATGTTAATTTGGAGCTAATTCAATCACCAGTTAAAGCACTGCAAAGAGTTGAAAGTAAGGAATATGCTCTTATTATTCTCGATATCCAGATGCCACAAATGGATGGTTTTCTGCTTGCTGAAAAAATCAGAAAAGGTAAACTGAATCCGTCTACTCCTATAATATTTCTTACAGCTTTTTATTTAGATAGGCAAAGTGAGTTAAGAGGATACAAATGTGGTTGTTCTGACTTTATAATAAAACCTTTTGATTCAACTATCCTAATTAGTAAGGTTAATGTTTTTCTTGATTTGTATAAAAATCGTAGAATTAAAGAAATTAAAAACGAAAAACTGAGTACTGCCTTAAATGAAAAAAATGTCTTGGAAGACAGGCTCCGTAATTTAGCATCCAACTACAGGACAATTCTTGAAGGTCAGCGTGAATTAATATTCAAACTTGATGAGAATCTCAAAATTGAATTTTCAAATAAGGCATTTTCAAATTTTTTCAACTTTACTATGGATGGGGTGTCTCTGAATTCGCTGGCTGAAATAAGTGAAGAGTTAAATTCCCAGTTGCTTGATAAAGTAAAAGAGATGAACGGGAATGAGAGAACATCTGAATTCGAGTTTTCAATTAGGAATTACAGATCAGATCTAAAGTGGTTGGAATGGTCTGTATTTAAGGATATGGAATTTGATGGATTGCATTATTTAGTTGTAGGTAGAGATATTTCTGATAAAAGGATACTTAAAGAATCAATGATTAGGAAGGAAAAACTGCTTGAAAAAACAGAACGTTCTGCGAAAATTGGTAGTTGGGAGTGGGATTCCTATTCTAAGATATTAAGAGGATCTGATGAATTTTATCGTTTGTATGAGTTGGAGAAAGGTGACTCGGAGCACGATTTAGAATTGATTCGGATGAAAACACATCCTGAGGATCAACAGGTGATAAATCGTATTTTATCTAATATTCCTAAAAAGAATAGGAAATTGGAAATTCAACATAGAATAATATGTGCAAATAAAAGCATAAAACACTTCAAAGAGGTTGTTTATTGCGAATACGATGACATTAATGATATTATAAATTTGTATGGATTAACATGTGATATTTCTCTTCATAAGATGATGGAAGCAACTTTTATAAGTAGTTTTAATTTGGATAAAGAATCATATCATGATAAAGTGTATTTTGAATTGGATACAAATTATTGTATTTATTATTTGAATGGTTTTGCATGTGATTTTTTTGAGTGTGAAGCAGCAAATAAATCCGTGGGATGTGAATTTATTAAGTTTTTTGAATCAGATGATCAGGAAAGGATATTGAAGGTACTGGAGCACTCTACTCAAAACCGGGAATTTATTTTTGAACAATTTACTGTTGCAACAAATAAAGGAAATCTAAAAAAGGTTGTTCTTGCTGCTCATGTAACATCAAAAGAATTTAAAAAAGGAATTCGTGGTATTTTGATTGAAATATCAGATAACAAAAATTCAATGGAATACCAGAAAATAATCACGAATTTGAAAGAAAAAGAAAAACAATTTGAGGAAAGTAATCTTAAACTTAAAGAAAAAATTGAAAAAGAATTAGAGGTCAACGAATTTCAACGGCAGTTACTATCAAATAAGTCCGAGTTAGAATCATTGGGGAAAATGGCAGGTTCTGTTGTTCATGAAATTAATCAACCACTTACTGGAATATCGATGATAATGGATAATATCTTGTTACGTTTATCCATGAATAAGATTGATGAGGAGTATCTTCGTGATAAATGCTCAAGAGTATTTCAAGATATTGATCGGATTAAAAAATATTTATCTCAAATAGGAATATTTAATTCATCACAAAACATAAAAGAAAGTGGTTCTATTGATGTGAATAACACCATTATGGACGCTGTTGAAATGGTTAAAAAGCAATATAAGAACAGCGATATTGATATTAAACTTGAGGTAAATCCGGAAAGCCTATATGTATGTGGAAATAAATATAAATTACAGAAGGTAATTGTAGATATTCTTAATAACTCATTTGAATCAATTGGCCAGAGATTAAGACAAGAAGGACATAAAGAATTTGATGAAAATATACATATTTCAACAGAAATTGACCATGATCGGCTTGTAATCGCTATTAAAGACAATGGGAGAGGTATTGATCCTGAAAATTTGAATTATATTTTTGAACCTTTTTTTACTACTAAACAAACCGGAATTGCTTCGGGTTTAGGATTGTACGTAAGTAAGGATATTATTCAAAAGATGAATGGTGAAATTGCTGTTCACAGTACGAAAAATGAATTTACCGAGATGAAACTAATATTGCCATTTGAGAAAAAGGAGAGAAAAAAGAATCTGAGTATTATTTCAAAATAACCTCAAAAAACCACTAAATGACTTTAGTTAATAACCTAAGAATATTAATACTTGATGACGAAAAACTTGTCAGAGATGAGCTCTGTGATTTTTTATCAGATCCTAATTTTCAGATTTTTAAAGCAGGATCTCCGTCGGAAGCATTTCAAATAATGGATAGAAGTGAAATTGACATTGCCATTGTAGATGTTAATTTACCACAAATGAGTGGTTTGGATGTGTTAGAGAAAATGAAGCAGGATTATTCGGAGATCGAGGTTATCATGATAAGTGGTTATAGTGAGATGGATTCTGTTATTCATTCCATGCGACTTGGCGCATCAGATTTTTTCACCAAACCATTTCGTCTTCGGGATGTTGAAAATGCTATTGAAAGAACAAAAAAATTTGTGCATTTAAATAAAAGTTTGCAGGAAGTAAAAAGAAATTACTCTATTATTTCTGAAGAATTTAATAAGGCATTAGGCTATGAAATAATTGGTGATAGCCGCCATATGAAGGAACTTATTAATTTAATAGGTAAGGTTGCAAAAGCTGAGAATACTTCTGTTTTAATCACAGGAGAGAGTGGAACAGGCAAGGAACTGGTGGCACGGGCGATTCATTATTTAAGTAATCGGAAGGAGAAGTGCTTTTATGCGGTAAACTGTAGTGCCATTCCTGAATCTTTATTCGAAAGTGAATTCTTTGGGCATACTAAAGGTGCTTTTACCGGAGCTGTTGACACTAAAACCGGTTGGTTTGAGGCTGCTAATAAAGGAACCTTATTTTTAGATGAAATTGGAGATATGCAGTTGAATCTTCAATCTAAATTTTTAAGAGTTTTGGAGGATAGGAAGATTAGAAAAGTTGGATCTAATATTGAAATTCCTTTTGACACGAGAATAATTGCTGCAACCAATCAAAATTTAAAAGAGCTTAATATTACCAAAGGTTTTCGATTGGATCTTTACCATAGAATTAGCTCATTCATAATTCATTTGGAGCCTTTGAGAAATAGACGGGAAGATATCCCTTTGTTATTGGATTACTTTGTGAAGTATTTTAATCGAATAATGGGGAAAAATATCAATGAAATTGATGAAGCCGTAATTAGAAGACTATTGGACTATGATTTTCCAGGCAATGTTAGAGAACTTAAAAATATGGTAGAAAGAGCAATAATCGTTTGTGATAGAAATAAACTTCGCTTGTCTCATTTTCAATTGCAAGAGCTGAAAGGAAAAAATCATACTAATTACAATTTATCGGAGGAAATCTTTGATTTAGAGCTTATTGAAAGAAATTGTATTAAAAAGGCCTTGGAACGTTGTAATAATAATAAATCAAAGGCTGCAGATCTATTAAATATCACATGGCAGTCTCTGAATAGGAGGATAAAAAAGTATAAAATTGAAAATTAAAAATCTGGATTTTTCCAGATTTTTTTTTCATCCAGATTCGGATATATACGCTTTTATATTTGTTAAAATCACATCTATCCCTGTGTATTTAGCTTGTTCATAAAATGATGGAATATTCCATTTTTGATATATACGAAATTGGATAAAAATGGACAATATCTTATATGTCCTAGATTAACAAGAGATTGCATATTTAGTTTCAGGGATCTTAAATAAATCTATCCAAAAACGGATACGAACATTATATCTCTCCATTATAGGAGCTGGGTGTAAGTGGTACATATTCAGGCTTTAGTGGTTTTCGGCATATGTATTGAATAGTGAGTTTGTGTTGTAATTATATCTCATATGGATGTTTTAATATTGGAAGGGAATAGTTTTAAAATCCTTCCCTCATCAGGAAAAACAATGAACATTTTATTTATAAATGAAAATAGATCTCTAATTGATGAATTGAAAGAATATATTCATAGTTTGGATGCAATGGCCTACTTCGCTGATGATCCTTTTCAAACTCAGATAATTCTAAATAAAACATCAATAGATTTAGTTATTATACCTCTTAAAGCATTATCTAATTTAGAAATGCTAAAATATATTAATGATCATTTTAAAGAAACCAAGGTGGTTATTACAGTAGATCGGGAGGGGAAGAATTCAAAATTTGAAAGTCACAAAACCTTATATCGGAACTATGATTTATTGCAAAAGCAATTGAGATTGTTCGAATTAAAAAAGGCTATTGGTTCAGGATTGAGTTATAGTCCGAACTAATTTTGGCTCTATTCACTTTAAAACCAGACCATGTAAATTGGTTAAAATTTGCAGAAAATTAACTTGGAATTGTGGAGGTAAATGGAATTACCATTTACTTTCACCCAAGTTAAGAAAAAAGAAACCTTAATTTCAATCATATATAAAACAGTACCTATGAAACAAGAAGTTCAAAATGATTTAGTAAGAATCAAAGAGAGATTGAGAATTCTTGATGACAAGAAAAAAAAGGTAGCCAAGATTATTGGAATTACTGATGTTTACTTGTCGTATATTCTTAATGGAAAGAGACCTTTAACCGCTAATGTGAAATCTAAATTGTTCGATTATCTAGGATTAAGTTGATTTTTTTTATTCAATTACGGTTTAACTTATATTAAATGCCAGGTGATGATTCAAGATTTTTGAAATAATTACCTGGTTTTTTAATTTTATTAATATTTCATTGGGAAAGTATTTTGTAAATTGTATGTAAAGTGAGTAAAATCAATGTTTAATCATTAATAAACAGGTTGGCATTTCAACTCAATGAATAGCATCAAATTGTGAGATTTTTAAAACAGAATTAGGTGAAATCAAGATTCATTATATTATTAACGTGTTTGTTCTCTTCTCTAATTACCCTGGGGCAGGGTCAGGCAGGAATTTGGTATTTTGGGAAAAAAGCCGGTCTTGATTTTAATGTCAATCCTTCTGTAGCTCTAACCGATGGGGCGATGGATACACAGGAAGGATGTTCTACTGTCGGAAATGTTCAAGGGGATTTGTTATTTTATTCAGATGGAGTCACCGTGTATAATAAAAACCATGTTGTGATGGCTAATGGAAACGGATTGGATGGTAATTCTTCTGCGACACAGTCTTCTATTATTGTTCAACAACCAGGAAGCACTGTTCTCTACTACATTTTTACCGTAGATGCATGGCAAAATAATTTGAATAATGGTTTAAAATATTCCATTGTTGATTTATCACAAAATGGAGGTTTGGGTGCAGTGACGATTAAAAATACGGTTTTAAACGCAAATAAGGTTTGTGAGAAAATTACGGCTGTTAAACATGCAAATGGCATTGATTTTTGGATACTTATGCATCGTTGGAAGAGTCGTGATTTTTATGCTTATCTATTAAGTTCTAGTGGAGTATCAGCACCTGTTGTATCTACTGTTGGTGTAAGCCACAATACAAATTTAGATGCCGTGGGTTACATGAAAACTTCAACTAGCGGTAGCAAACTTGCAGTAGCTATATATGACCAAAATAGGGTTGAGCTTTTTGATTTTAATACTTCTAATGGTTCTGTTTCAAATCCAATTCAACTAAATAATCATTCAACTCCTTATGGCGTTGAATTCTCCCCTTCAGGTAATTTGCTTTATATTAGTTTGTTCAGTACAGGAGAAGTGCTCCAATTTGACCTTACCTCAAATGTTCAAAATACAATTAATTCCTCTGCCCAGATAGTTGGCAATAGTGTGTCTTGGTTATATGGAGCCCTACAATTAGCTCCAGATGGAAAAATATATCTGGCAAAAATGAATTTGACTCTAAGCGCAGGAAGTCCTAATCTAGATGTTATTAATAGCCCTGATGTTACCGGATTAGGCTGCAATTTTGTACCTGATTCAAAGAGTTTAGCAGGAAGGGCATGTCAATTAGGACTTCCGAATTTTGTCACGAGTTTATTTACGGTAAAATTTGCATATCAATTCGATTGTGAGGGGGATAATACAGAATTTACAATTACATCAGATCTTACCGATATTGCTGATGTATTGTGGGATTTTGGCGATGGTACTACTCTAACCAGTAATGTTAGTCCCTTTACTGTAAATCATGTTTTTGCTTCATCAGGAACATATAGTGTAAATCTAACAGTTAATTTAATTTCTGGAGGAACAGATAATGTTATTCAGGATGTTATTATACAATCATTGCCCATTGCAAATGATCAGACACTATCAGTCTGGGAAGATAATCCAGGGTCTGGTCAGGCTACAGGTATTGATCTTAGCTCTCTGGAATCTGCAATAAATGGAAGTTCAGGGATTACTTACACCTGGTATTCTGATGCAGCACGAAGTACCACTATTCCTACTCCTACTAATGTAACAGTTTCTAATGGAGATCAATTTTGGGTAGAAATAGATGATGGAAATTGTTCAAATGTAGCCATAGTTACCTATACGGTGAATACCTTGCCAATGGCGGTAGATCAGAATCCTATTGTATGTGAGGACAATTATAATTCTGGCATCGTTTCAAATATTGATCTTACTTTGTTAGAACCAGCGATAACAAATAATAATGGATTTTTAGTGGTTTGGTATCATGATGTTAATTTAACTCAGCCAGTTGCAACTCCTAACAACAGGATAGTATCTGATGGTGAAATATTTTATGCCGAAGTATCAACAGGTACTCAAACTAGTGTTGCTACTATAACTTATACGGTTGAAAGTTTACCAGAAGGCAATGATGTTGTTATCCAAATTTGGGAGGATACATTTGGAAGTGGTTTTGCTTCAGGTGTAAATCTGACATCATATGATGCAATGGTGAGTAGTACCGCCGGTATAGTTTGGTATCAGGATGCTGCACTTACAATTGCGATTCCTGATCCTACTAATTTGACCGTAAACGATAAGGATGTGTTTTATGCATGGATTGATAATGGTACTTGTAGTAATAGAGGAAGCATTCAGTTTGATGTAAGATCTTCGCCCATAGCAAATGATTTGAATATAGAAGTTTGTGAAGATATCAGTGGTAGTGGAAATGCATCTAATATTGATTTAACTTTATTGGATGGCGCTGTTAATGGGGGGACTACAGCATCGGTTAATTGGTTTACTGATGCAGCATTTACCAATCCTGTAGGAAATCCAACAAATGTAACGGTTAACAATAACCAAATATACTATGTTTTGGTACAGAGCAATGGAGAATCTAATTCTTCTACGGTTACCTATTCTGTGGGATCCTTACCAACAGCAAACAGTCAGTTTGTGGTTGAATTTGAAGATGTTATTGGTTCTTTAATTGCTCAGGGTGTCGACTTGACAAATTATAACAATTCTATACTAGGAGGTTTGTCAAATTCCATTGTCTGGTATTCTGATGTTGGATTAACTACCGTGGTTCCTGATCCGACAAGTCAGGATGTAACTGATGGAGACATATTTTATGCATTTATTTCAGATGGAACTTGCGACAACACAGCAACATTAACTTTTACAGTAGTAAATACTCCTGTTGCTAGGGATGTTTTTCCTGATATTTGCGAAGATGCTACAGGCTCAGGTAGTGCTTTTGTTGATTTAACTTTATTGGAAAATCAAATTAATGAGGGAAACGGTGACTCCTTCGCTTGGTATTCTGATTGGGCAACCGAACCTAATGGATTGCCTAATAATGCAATCGTAGATCCTACTAATGTGTTGGCGACTAATGGAATTCGATTTTTTGCAGCTGTTAGTGACGGTTCCAATACAAATGTGTCTATTGTGACTTACACAATTAACCCTTTACCTGTTGCTGTAAATCAAATACAGGATGTCTGGGAGGATAGTTTTGGAACAGGTATTGCTTCTGGGATTAATCTTTCAAATTATAATAATACTATTACACAGAATAGTGGGGCAGGTGTAATATGGTATCAGGATATTACCTTGATTACACTAGTCGTTACTCCAAATAATGTAAGTGTTTCATCGGGAATAGTTTTTTATGCGTTGGTTAACGATTCTAAATGTAATAATAGTGCGAGCTTAACTTTTAATGTCAGACCATTACCCGAAGCAAATGATTTACAAATTGAGCTATGCGAGGATATTCAGGGAAGCGCAACTGTTTCCAGCTATGATTTATCACAGTTGGAAACTGCAGTAAATAATGATCCGGGAACGGTTAAGGAATGGTTTTTTGATGCTGCCTTAGGTCTCCCTGTTTCTACCCCTGCAAATACAAGTATTAGTGATGGGGACAGCTTCTTTGTAAGAGTTAGTTTCGGGGGAGAAAATAATGTTGGTAAAATTGATTTTACGGTTAATTCACTTCCTATTGCAAATGATTACCAAGTTGTTCTTTGCGAAGATATTTACAATACTGGTAAAGTTAGTGGAGAGAGCTTACGATCACATGAGTCAGATATTAGTAATGCTCCGAATAGTAATATTCTTTGGTATTCTGATGCCTCTTACTCAATTCCTGTTGGGAATCCTCAAAATACCCGAGTAGTAGATGGTGATCGATTTTATGCCAGAGTATGGAATGGATCGTGCGAAAATTTTGCAATTTTATCTTATAAGATTATTGGATTACCTCCTACAAATTCGGGAACAGAAATGTTTTGTGAAGACAGTTTTGGTTTAGCTCAAACCGGAAATGTAGATTTAACACAATACGATACTCAGGTAAGTATAGATCCTGATGCCACTATTCAGTGGTTTGAAGACGATCAACATACTATTCCGGTATTAAATCCTGCGAATATAAGTATTAGTAATCAAAGTTCTTATTATGCTTTAATTATAAATAGCAATTTATGTGAGAATTCAGCTCGTTTAAACTTTTATGTGAATTCTTTGCCTGAAGCAAATGATCTGAGTCTTGAATTATGTGAAAATATACATGGGAGTGGAGAGATTGAAAATTATAATCTGGGAGATTTAGCTTCTCAAATAACAAATACAAGTGCAGCGATTTTATCCTGGTACGAAGATCTTGACCTATTGGATGAAATATTTAATTCTAATTCCTATGTTCTTACTGATAATTTAACGGTTTATGCCAAGGTTAATAATGGTAATTGCTCCAATTTATCAGTAATAAATTTCATCATTCATCCTAAACCAATATTCGATTTAGGAAAGGATATTACCATCTTTTATTCGGAGAGTAAAGTGCTTGATCCCGCTATTGATATTAAATTTTTGCCTGGAAGTTATCTTTGGCAAGATGGTAATACTTCTTCAACATATACGGTAACTGAGGAAGGGGTGTATAAATTGCAATTTACCGATCTAAATTCATGTATTGGCAGGGATTCAATAATGGTTTATGTGGATCGTTATCGGATTTTTGTTCCCAATGCTTTTACTCCTGATGGAGATGGGGTAAATGATACATTTGCACCGGTGATTACTGGTGATCTGGCAGGAGAAGATATTGAGATGTACATCTATAATCGATGGGGGGAGATGATTTATAAATTTACAGACTTAGGGGAGGGGTGGAATGGAACTTACAAAGGTAAAAATGCAAATACTGGTGTTTATGTATGGATTTTATTAATCAACGGAAAAGCCCGACAGGATGGTACTGTTTCTTTAATCAGATAAAATGCTAAAATGGAAATTCACTCATATAATCATCTTTTTGATGTCCGCTTTTACGATGCAGGCACAGGATATTGAATTTTCTCAATTTTATGCAAATCGGTTATATTTGAATCCTGCTCTTGCAGGGGCTGATATTGTTCCTGTTGTTTCCTTCTCTTATCGTAATCAATGGCCAACAAACGAACGTCCTTTTGTTACATACAGCGCATCATACGATCAATTTGTAGATGTTATTAATGGAGGGATTGGAGTACTGATTCTTCAGGATAATCAGGGATTAGGAGCCATTAAAACTACGATGGCTTCTGGTATATATTCTTATTCAATTGATATAAACAGAGATTTTTCAATAAAGACGGGTTTAAAAGTTAGTTATGTGCAAAGAACATTAGATTGGCAAGCTCTGGTTTTTTCTGATATGATCGATCCTCTCTATGGTGTAATTTACCCCAGCCGAGAAATTCAGCCAAACAACCTAACTCAGTCCTATCTTGATTTTTCAGGAGGACTAGTTGCTAATTATAAAAATTACTATTTCGGTGCAGTAATAGACCATATATCTGAACCTGATCAAAGATTCAATCCTAATAATAACCCCACACTTTTGCCTAGAAAGTATACAATTCATGCTGGAGCATCAATACCTGTTGGCTTTTCTCGAGGATTATTGAAAAGTTCCTATATAATGTCTCCTAATATTCTTTATCAGAAACAAGATAATTTTGAGCAAATAAACTATGGATTATATTTATCTAGAAATTATTGGGTGATTGGAGGATGGTTTCGACAAAATTTATCTTTCGATTTTGATGCATTTATTATACTATTGGGTTATCAAACAGACAATTTTCGTATTGGGTATTCCTATGATTATGTGGTGTCTAAATTGGTGAAGACTAATTCAGGAGCTCATGAAATTAGTGTTAGTTTTTTGTTGGGAAAAATAAGTCACTCTCGTACTGGAACTCGTTACTTTAAACGAAGACGAAGGATTCATGCTATAAGGTGTCCAAAATTTTAATGGATAAAAAAAGAGTAGTAGTCAAAGAATTAGTTTTGTCTGTTTAACTTTATTTAAGCAGTTAAATAAAGTTAAGACTTCTTAATAGAAGTCTATTGTAGTGTAAAAGTTTATGAAATTATAAATAGAAAGTTTATATTTATATAGTATTGAATACGTAATTTATAGTAATGTAAATGATAGGGTTTTTGAAAAAAATCGCACTCGTTTTGTTTGTTAATTTGTTTTTGATCAATTTAACTCAGGTACATGCGCAAAGTTCAAAGTTAAAAAGAGATTCTTTGAGAACACTAAAGCTTCTTAAAAAGACATTTGATGCTGTAATTGAGGAGAATAATCAAGCTAAATCAAATGAACTTGATATGGAAATCGATGGTCTTGTGGTAGATCAAACAATAACAAAAGTAGGCCGGGACTTTTACGATTTGTTTTTTTCGAATTGGGATGCTCCCAAGAACTCGAAAAACTATACTATCACAATTAAGGAGATGGTATTGCCTGGGTTAGCAACCCAAATTACTGTTTTGGTTAATGATAATGAGGTTTTTAAACAAAGAGTTCAACCTCGCTATGAAATTTTAGAGCAAATGTCGAATTACGCAAGTCAGCGAACAAAAAGATATTTGAATAACTATGAAAAAATGAAGGCTCAATTAGATGGAGACGATCAACAAGGAACAGGAATATTTTAATCTTAAATATCAACATATGAGATTTTTTAAAGTAATCTTTATATTATCAGTTTTAATCTTGTTAGGACAATTAAATGCTACTGCACAAGATTTCGTTTACCAGCCAATTAATTCATCGTTTGGTGGAAATCAGTATAATATGAACTGGCTTTTAAACTCTGCGACACAACAGAATAGACTTAAGGACCCTAACGCAGACGATCAACTCAAAACTGATCCATTAGATGATTTTCAGGATAATTTAAATCGTCAAATTTTAAATCAATTGTCGAGCCGATTGGTAAATTCTATTTTTGGTGATGGAGGAAATCTTGAGACAGGATCTTATAATCTTGGAAATTATAAGGTTGATGTTTTTCAAGATGGAGGAGGTGTGACGGTTAATGTGCAGGATATAACGACTGGGAATTTCACCAATGTAGTTATACCGAGTTATTAAAAAATAATTGTCATCTATTAAATCTCTCTATATGTTCAAACTTATACGCTATAGTTCCTTTATTCTATTATTTATTCTACTCTTTACTTCTTGTGTACCATTCTTTAATCAACCTCTAACAGAACAGAGGGCAGAAATAGGTGCAGAAACACCAGGACGAAAAACTTTAGTTGGTCTTCCTGAACCTAAAGAAAAGATTGTAGCTGCTGTATATAAATTTAGAGACCAAACAGGTCAATATAAACCATCTACTACAGGAGCGAATTGGTCTACTGCTGTAACGCAAGGGACAACCTCAATTTTATTAAAAGCAATTGAAGAGTCTGGTTGGTTTATTCCTATTGAAAGGGAGGGTTTATCAAATCTTCTTAACGAAAGAAAAATAATTCGATCAAGCAGAGCGAATTATGCTGGTCAAAAAGATGGATCTCAATTATTACCACCACTTTTGTTTGCCGGATTAGTTTTAGAAGGTGGAGTTATTAGTTATGATGCAAATGTTCTTACTGGAGGAGCTGGATTAAAATATTTTGGAGCAGGGGCTTCAGGACAATATAGACAAGATCGGGTTACGGTATATTTAAGAGCTATTTCTACCAGTAATGGTCGGATTCTTAAAACTGTGTATACTTCAAAAATGATTCTTTCCCAAAAGATTGATGCAAGTATTTTTCGATATGTGAAATTCAAAAGACTTTTGGAGGCAGAAACAGGTTTCACATACAATGAGCCGTCAGAAATGGCTGTAAAAGAGGCTATTGAAAAGGCTGTGGAGTCTTTAATAATCGAAGGAGTTATTGAAGGTTTATGGGATTTAAAAAATCCAGAGGATGTAAATTCTGATGTAATCAAGAATTATGTAGCCGAAAAAGAAGATAATCAGGGAGCTGATTTTTTCGATCATTTACTAACTCCACGCCGGCATAAATTTGGACTAGGGTTTAATGCAGGTTCTTGGCTATTTATGGGTGATTATAGTAATCCAGAAATGAAATTTATGGGTGGAGTTTCAATGCTTTACGATACTCAATCTTTTTTACAACTTGGGATAAATTTGAGTCGAGGTGATTTTGCTACGACTCAATATCTTCAGAAAACGTTTAATTCCTTGGATTTTACCATGAAGTATCGATTGTCCCCATATAAAGATTGGACACCATATATTTTAGGTGGTTTTGGTGTAGTTTCAGAGCAGAATAAATCAGCTTACACTTTTGATTTGTCAAATTCAATTAATGCACAAGGTATTTATGGAGTTGGTGTGGAGTTTTTACTTAATGAAAGGTTTGGATTAAATTTTTCTATTTTAAATCATTATATATTTGATGATGGAGTTGATGGATTAAATAAGGGAAAGTATAATGATTATTTCTGGGAAGGTAAAATTGGATTGAATTTTTACTTTGATAAAATTTGGGATAGAAATAAGAATAAGAAGAACAAAAAGATAAGGAAAAAAGAGAAATAAGCTTGATTTCTACTAAATAAAATATTAACAAGTTATTAACAATGCCGGGATTTATTCCGGCATTTTTTATGAAGTATTAAAAGTTGAAAAAAATCTATTACATCTATTGTATTTACATGTGGTTTTGTGTTTGTTTAATTATAATTAATAAATAATCAGTGGTTTGTATATTTCAATAATGTTAGTCAATATCTTCGGATGTTTCATCATTTAAAATGTAAAACTAATGTAATCTAACATTATATTTCCATATGATCTTTTTAAATTTAATCTGTATTCAAAACATAAATCAATAAATCGAAATTTATTTATAGTTGAATCTAGTAATTAAATTTTACTCAGGGAAACCTGATTTATTCACTTTAAACCTAAAAAATCAAACCATGAAAAAGAATTTATTTTTTCTTTTAGTTTTAATTTTATCTGGTGCCGCTTCGTTTGCACAGATTAATCAATCTAATGTCAACCAACTTGGACTTGGAAATCAGGTTATAGTATCGCAAGTTGGATTTTTTAACATTAACGATATCTATCAGAATGGAACACTTAATGTTGCAAATGTAGATCAAAATGGCATTTTTAATGTTTCCTTATCAGAACAATTAGGAGAAGGTAATGAATATTACGCTACTCAGGCAGGAAGTAATTTTTCTAAAGCTTTTCAATTTGGTTTAAATAACCTTGCAGTTGTTTATCAGGAGGGAGCAAATACTTCTTTTATTAGTCAATTTTGGGGTTCAGAAAACAGTGCTTTTGTAAATCAGTTTGGTATTAATTATTCTAGCATTAATCAGTGGTTTAGTTATGGCGAAGTAGCTGATGTTTACCAGTATGGTTGGTTTAATCAGTCAAATGTATTCCAATTTGAAGGGATGTATGATATGGTAGAAGTAAGCCAAATTGGATTATTTAATTCTTCCAACGTTGAGCAAATGTTTACTTATGCTAATGGTGCATGGGTAAATCAATTTGGCTTTGCTAATAGCAGTTCAATATCTCAACGATACGGCGTTTATAATTATGCAACAGTTGATCAAAGAGGTATGTTTAATACAGCTATGATAGATCAAAATTGGGGAGATTCTAATAGTTCTACCATTATGCAGAAGGGGAAATTTAATTTTGCTTATAGTTTACAAGAAGGTGGCTGGATGAATAATATTAACATTAATCAGCATGGCAAGTCAAATGATGCTTATGCATTACAGTATGGCGGTTGGTTTAATACCGCAAGTATCGCTCAGCATGGCAAAGATAATTTTGCTTTCACATATCAATATGGCGGTATCGGAAATCTAGCCTCAATTAATCAGCATGGCAGAGATAATGCAGCAGAAGTTGATCAGATTTATGGTTCTTTAAATTGGGCGTTAGTATCTCAACAAGGTCGTGGAAATACTGCATTTGTTGATCAGGAGAACGGATTTTATAATACAGCTGTTGTGAATCAATTCGGATATTATAATGATGCAGAAGTAGTTCAACTAGGTGGAGAATTTAATACTGCTCAAGTGGATCAGTTTGGTGCAGGAAATGAAGCTCTTATTACACAGGTTGATGGAGCGTGGAATGACGCTTATATCGGACAAGTTGGAATGGATAATGATGCTGAAATTATGCAGGTAAGTAATTACGGTAGTGTTGCGGAAGCTTTACAAGTTGGAACTTATAATTACGCATACATTGAACAAACTAATACCGAAGCTAGTTATGCTGGTATTGGCCAGTTTGGAAATGGTAATATGGCTGCTATAGTTCAGTATGAGGTAGACAATAGTTCTGCTTTAATTATTCAGAATGGTGATTTGAATTTAGCTGTGTCTGTACAAGCTTATGGCGAGAATAATGTAGCTAATACGTATCAGGAAGGTGTACTTAATTCTTCCTATACAGAGCAATTTGGAAGTAATAACAGCGTAGATGTATATCAGTATGGTTTAGGACATAGTTCTGTTGTGACTCAATACGGTAATGGAAATTCGGCAGTAGTTATTCAATCAAATTAATTTGTTTGCAACAAAATTTTTTCTTCGATTTGATTGATTTTGAATAAACCAAACCGTCAAATTCGCGAATTTTATGCGATTTGGCGGTTTCTTTATATCACAGTAATTCATTGAAGCTCAATAATTGTTTAATATTTCTTATTTTTTTTTAGACCTCATAAAAATTAGCTGAGCTGACGATAGGATTAATCAACACATGAAGTCCATTCATGTAAAAATCAAGGCTTTTGGGACTGCTTTTTCTTAATTTAGATAAAGGATCGAAACATGTTGGAAAAGCATTTTCGTGATAGATCAGAGCTCTTAAACCTTTTATTTAGATTTTACTTTAAAATTCACTTTAAAACCTTAAAAAATTTTCAACCATGAAAAAATTATTATTTTTATTTGTGGCCGTCGTATTTGCAGCAAGTTCTGCTTTTGCGCAGGTAAACACATCCAATGTTAGCCAAACTGGTTATATGAATACCGATTTTGTAATGCAGGTCGGATTATATAATAATAGTGATATTAACCAGCTTGGACTCTTTAATATGGCTAATGTAGATCAGGATGGTTTTGCAAACTATTCAGACATTAATCAATTTTTTATAGCTAATTCTGCTGACGTTACACAGAAAGGTATTTTTAACGGATCATTAATTAATCAATTTGGTTTGTTGAATTCTGCAACTGTTGACCAATGGGGACTTCTTAATATGTCCATGATTAGTCAATTAGGAGCATTTAATAATGCTGGTGTAACTCAAATTGGATTATTTAACTACTCTACTATTAGTCAGTCTGGTTTCTTTAATTCTGCTAATGCATGGCAAGCTGGTTTAGGAAACGGTTCTTCAATCACTCAGGGGTTATTTGGAAATACTGCTCTTGTTGGCCAATTAGGTGCTTTTAATCAAAGTAATGTATGGCAAATGGGTGCATTAAGTGGTGCATATGTTGGACAGCTTGGTATAGCAAACTCTTCTACAGTTTCACAATTCCTTACTTGGGGAACAATGGCAAATGTATTACAAGTTGGTGTTAGAAATCGTTCCAATATTAGTCAAAGATTCGGTATCGGAAATACTGCAACTGTATTACAGTTTGGTTATCGCAATATGGCTAATGTTTCTCAGCTAGGCGGTTATATGAATTCTGCACTTGTGAATCAGGATGGCTTTTTAAATAGAGCAAGAACCACTCAATTAGGAGGTCAGTTCAATAATGCAACAATCACTCAGTTCTTAGGATTTAATTCTGCTGAAGCGATGCAGTTTAGAGGATATGCTAATAAATCTTATATCCTTCAAAATGGATTCTTTAATCGTGCTTATACCTTACAACGTTGGGGAGAAATGAATATGGCAACGATTGATCAAAATGGCAGCGGAAACGTAGCAAGAACAATTCAAATTGGTGGTGGTTATAATACAGCAACTACAACTCAAATAGGTGCACGTAATGCTGCATATGTTGATCAAATTGCTGAAGTAGGTGGTACTGTTGATGTTTTGCAAGATGGCTATCGTAATTTTGCTGATGTATCTCAAAAGTGGGGTTATAAAGACAAAGCTACTGTTAAGCAATATGGTGATCATCAAACTGCTTATATTTCTCAAATTAATGGAACTAGAAATCGTGCAAGAATAGTACAGTTAGATCATGGAAATACTGCAATTATTGATCAAATTGGAGGTGTTAAAAATAACGCTAAAATAAGACAGAATGGAGAACATAATTTCTCATTCGTAGGTCAATTTGGTGGTTCAATGTCTTCTGCTAGTGTTGTTCAACGAGGTGATTTCAACAGAGGTTGGGTATTTCAGTATGATCAAGATGGAAGTTCTGCTGATATCATGCAAAAAGGTGACGGTAACGTAGCTGTAATTGCACAAATGGATGGCGCAAGAAATATGGCATTCATTTCACAAACAGGTGATAACAATACTGGTTTAACTTATCAGTTTGGTGACGACAATTCATCTCATCTAGAGCAAATTGGTAATGACCATTTCGGTTTAGTTATTCAAGATGGTAATGACAATTTCTCCTTCGTTCAGCAAGGTAATGTAGGTACTTCATTTGTCGTAACTCCATAAGTAAATTAAGAATTAATTCCCGCCAATGGCGGGAATTTTTTTCCTGATAAAGATTTTAAAATGATTCTTTTATGAATTCTTCAATTGATATGCTCTGTGCAATTGTTTTTAAGTTTATAAAAGAATTTCTTTATTGTATTTTGATCTCATTTTAGATTTGTATCAGGACATTTGTTTACATCGTAATTTTATTATTAATAAGCAATTAAATTTTTAATAGAAATCGATTTGCATTTGTTGATTAGTTCTGACTTATGGATGTTGATAAAATCGCAGAGTATTCAAGATTATATAGTCTTTTAATTTTAATTGATGTTTTATTTTTTTGAGAATTAACTTTGCATTCAACAATTCTTCAAATATTCGCCATTATATTGGTGATGTTAATTCATTGCAACAAAAAATTATTGGGAATAATAAGAGCTTTGAAAATTAAAGTTGGAGCAAAAAGATTACAATGAATACTGCTTATCGTAGAAGATATGCTATATTTTAAATAAATTGAAAATCACGATATAATAAAGAGTGGTTTGTGAATACGGAGCAGGTTTAAATTGTTAGGGATGTCCTTTAGGGCATCCCTTTTGTTTTTAAGGTATTTTATAGTAATTACATTTTTTTTTAATGTATTTATAATATTTTAACGTAATAGTGATTGATTTTAAGTTAAATATTAAATACATTTATAAGGAAATCAAAATCACATGTAAATGATTATTAAACACCTGATCATTTTGTATTCCTTCCTACTTATAGGAGTTAGTCAAACAAACCTTTTGGATGGTAAGCAAATAAAAGCCTGGATTGAAATGGAAGGCGAAGTGAGTAATTTAACACTTACGGCAAAATTACAAAATTTAGGGAGTAAGCTTATAAACCTTGATTATATTCTGAAAACTGAAAAGAATGGTCGATCCGGGCATTCGTCAACAATACAAAAAGGGAAGGTAATATCAGAGAAATTAACGATTTTATCATTATCTGAATCTAGAGTAAATCTTTTGCGTAATGATAATCTCATTGTCAGCTTGAAGGTTTATCACAATAACTTGTTGATTGCTCAAGATTCGGTTGTTTTACATGGAGATAATCATTAAATTAAGAAAAATTAAAATTGCAGCTAGTTTATGAGAAAATTCTACTTACTCTTCAGATTTTTATTCTTGATGACTATATTTTCTTTGGTTTTTTCGTGTAATGAGAACACCATCGATCCAGATCAATTTGGCTCTATTAGCGGAACGGTCAAAACTTCCGATGGAAATCTTCCTATGGAAGGAGTTGCGATTTCCACAAGTCCTGGTTCCAAGTCTGTTACTACGGATGTTGATGGGCATTTTAATCTTGGCGAAGTACTGGTTGGGGATTATTCTGTTACAGCTAAAAAGGAAGATTATACTTCGGAAAATGTTAGTATTAAAGTTCTTGTAGGACAAGCACTGGTTATGGATATTGTGATGCAGGTAGCACCACCTGAATTTGCAGCACCTGAAGAGCCTGTTTATATAACACCTTTAAATGCGACTGTTGATCTAGCTACAAGTACAGAATTGGTATGGAATGCCGGAGAGACAGAAACCGGTGATACTTTGCGTTATGATGTAATCATATTTGAAGGAGGTGATGATTTTGAGGGAACTAAAGTGGCATCTAATATTCTTGATACGACTTATACTGTTTCTGGTCTTAAATTTGAGACACCATATCAATGGAAGATTGTGGCGCGTAACCGAAGTTTGGATGAAACTGAAGGGCGATTATGGAAATTTAAAACAGAAAAATACCCGAGTAACCCTTTCTTTTTCGTTAAGGATACACTTGGTAGTAAAGATATTTATTCATGGGATTTAGCAGAGAATCATCTTATTAGATTAACGGATGATGGTGGTAGTGAAGTTTCCCCTAGGATTTCTCCGAATGAAGAGCTCTTGGCTTTTTCATCAAATGTAACTGGAAAGTATCAAATATATACGATGGATCTGAAAGGCAATAATGTGACTAAGGTTACAGATCTTCCTATTGCAGGATATCAGAATAATGGTTCTGGTTTTTCCTGGTCGCCAGATGGAAGTCAAATTGCTTATGCAAACTATAGTAATCTTTATAAAATTAATTATAATGGTACAGGATTACAGTCTATTGCAAAAGCACCAGTTAATCGTCAATTTAAATCTTGTGAATGGAGTGGGCATTTTAAAAATAGAAGTCAGGAGAAAATTGTAGCGCTAACGCAAGGAGAATTACCATACGATAATGAGATATATTTGATGGACCCGGATAGTTCTAATATGACTCTTTTAGTGGATAATCTACCTGGAACTTTATCAAATCCTCACTTTACCATTACTGGAGATAAGGTTATTTTCTCCTTGGATTCTTTGTATGAAGATGATCAAGGTCAACAATTTAATGCTAAAATATATAGTATTGATGTTGACGGGTCAAATTTAACGGATCTATCAGAAGACAATAAGGAAGCTGGTACAAATGATTTACAGGCTGTATTCTCACAGACAGGTGGTAAAATTATTTTTATGAATGTTGCTAATGATGGGGATGGAACAAAAAATATTTGGACGATGGATACTGATGGACAGAATCGCGAGGAAATTATTAAAAATGCAGAAATGCCAGAATGGATTAATCCCAAATAATTATATCGTGAATTTTTATTCTTGATACTTAAAAGCATAAAAAAAGGTGTCCTTTTGAGACACCCTTTTTTAATCGATAATGGCTTAGAATCTTCTTTCTTTAATTCTAGCTTTTTTACCAGTAAGACCTCTAAGATAGAATATTCTTGCTCTTCTAACACGGCCTCTTTTGTTTACTTCAATTTTTTCAATGAATGGAGAAAATAATGGGATAATTCTTTCCACACCAACATTACCAGACATTTTTCTAATTGTGAAAGTTTTAGTTAATCCAGAACCTTTAATCTGAATCACAACACCTCTAAAAATCTGAATTCTTTCTTTATTTCCCTCTTTAATCTTATAGGAAACACTAACTGTATCACCTGAATTAAATTCAGGAACATCTACTCCGGTAGCAAAAGCTTCTTCCGCAATTTTAATTAAATTCATTGTATTATTTATTAAGGTTTACGAGCGCAATGTAAACATATTTAGCTATTTCCATGTCAGAGATTACGCACGAATTCGCCGCAAAATTAGCAAAAAAATCTAAGTAGTGAACTTTTTTATTTGATTTTTTGAAATAAAAGAATTTAAAGAAGAGAGAAATAATTGAAAAAAAAGGGAGCTCCAAAGCTCCCTAATATTTTATTGGTTATTTATTTCATTTTCTTAATGACTCATTTCACCTTTTACCTTTAATTTATCACCAGTTGTTTTCACGATGGTTTTGTAAAATTCTTTGCTATAACCAGGTTGATCCAATTTAGGATTTTGTTTGTTACCATCCTTTGCCTTAACATTTCCATCCATAAATTCAGCGAACAAATCTCCGTAAAATCCTCTCCATTCGCGAACTAGATTATTTCCTTGATTGCAAGAAAAATCAGTTAAAAATTCAACTGCAGCATCAGGATTTTCCTTAAACATACCTTCAGCAGCAAGATCAATTATTTTAGTGAAAGAATAATATTTTTTCTCCAGTGCTTTTTGTTTTTTAGCTATTACCGGATGTATAAGATTATATCTTGTGTAAGCAAAATTACTTACTTGATTGAATATCCAGAATGCCGATTTGTTAGTGAAATCCATTATTTTTCCATTTCCTACTGCAAATGATTCTGGTACGCGATTGCTTCCGCAGTACATCGGAAAATAAACCGATGAAGCAGCATCATCTACTCCAAACCAATTGATTCCGCCAACTGCATTTGGTAACCAATTCCGACTTTGGGCAACAAAAGAAAATCCTGTTTGTTGTGTAGCTGTTGCTCGTTCATTACAATATGCTACTCCATCAACCTTCCATGTTAAAGGTCTCCATCTATATGGATTACCATAAGGTCCTGCTCCCATATCTTTAGACATATCAAGTTCCGTTCCTTCAAGGTGATTTCTCATAAAGTCCATCACATCCAAGACATTGATTTTCTTGTCTGGTTTAACCCATAAAGGCATCCTATTAGTAGCATAACCTTTACTGTCGTGCTCAATATTACCTTTGCAATAGTCAAAATATTTATCCATTCCCTCTTTTACACTATTGAAAAAGGACCATACTCTGATTTCACAAAATCTGGCACCACCAAAATCAACAGGAGCGTAGGAATCAGAAAAACTAAAATCTTTATTTTTACCTTCTTTTGGGTAATATCCTTTTTCTTTTGCGAATGAAATAACATCTTTAGCATACACATTCGTCACTTCAGGATTGAAGATTTTATCCATTTTATCAGAAGAGATAGAATTTTTACCTTCTAAAGGGAAGTTGGTAATTCTTGCTTGGTTCGCATGTCCGCTTACATAACCATCAGGTATCATTCTTGCAACCCAAACTGCACCTTTTTCACCATTACCTTTACCGATCATTTCTAAAATCCAAACTTCATTAGCATCTGAGATTGAAAATGATTCACCAGAACTATAATATCCGTAGGTTTCAACAAGATCTGTCATTACCTTAATAGCTTCACGAGCAGACTTAGAACGTTCGAGCGCTAAATAAATCAAGCTACCATAATCAATAATGGCACCTTCTTGGGATCCTAACTCATGTCTTCCTCCATAGGTGGTTTCTCCTATGGCCACTTGATTCTCATTCATATTTCCGATAACAGAGTAAGTATGAGCAACCTGATGGATTTTACCTAAATATTTACCGGTATCCCATTCATAGACGTCAACCATGGTACCTTCAGCCCAATCAGCTGCTGGACGAAAATAAAGCTCTCCATATAACACATGCGAATCTGCAGCATAGCTAATCATATTCGAACCATCAGTTGAAGCACCACGAGTAATTAAATAATTTGTACACGCATCCGAATTCAGAGCTGAAAATACCGATACTACCATAAGAACAGCAGCAGCGAAATAATTTTTTTTCATGTTATTACAATTTAAATGTTAATACCATCCCGATTAAGGTCGGTTGGAATTGCCATATGAATATTACTAAACTTGAGTTATATTTGATGGCGTGTTTCTTGTTTAATATATATACGAACCAGCTAATTCAAGCAGGTTTTGTAATCATTACGGGCAAAAATAGGAAAAAATACCATAGCTAAAGATGATAAATGTCCTTATTTATAGAAGTGTTACTATATAAAATAAGGAAATGTAGTAGTATGTATAGATGCTTTTGATTACCAATAAAAATTACTTGTAAAGTCACTTTTATTACCCACAAAATCGATAATTGTAAGTTTAATTTGATGATTGCCTCTCTTTAATCTTCTAATGTCAAAATAATACTGCAAACGATTATTTTTTTTATCATACTCAAATAAAACCCATTTCCCATCTATAAAACCATTATAGGACTTTATTCCGGCAAGCTCATCTTTTATAATGAAATCTATATGCTTATTTTTTGAGTAATTCTTTTTCTTCAACCCATTCGATAATTTTATAGATGGAGCAATCGTATCTATTGTAACTGCAAAATCACCAAAGTATCTGGTTTTTGTTTTAACCCAACCATCAATATAAACACCTCCTTCATTAACTAATTCATCTTTTTTATTAATTCTGACGATCAGTAGTTTATTAAATAGTGATTTTCTGCTGAATGGGGTTTTTATGGATAGTGTATAGTAGCGATGAACTGCAGTGAGTTCATTATGAATAGAATGAATAGGAGATAAAAAACTTATATCTTTTCTTGTAGAATAATCAAAATTAATATTAGAATAGAAGCTATTTATTGGAAAGCTGGCCTTGATCTGTGAATTTGAAAATGAATTGGGATTTTCGTAGTTCATTATCTTTGTGAACTCTGCTTTGGGGAAAGCTTTATGTATCGAAAATCCTTCTGCATGAAAACTAAGTTTGGATTGATTGTTTTTATTGTCAGAGGCAATTAATGTTATTTTATATTTTACCTCTTTTTTAAATTGAAAAATACCATTGTTTTTAACTGTCTGATAGATGTCTAATTTATTATTTGGTTCTCTAAAAGTTTTATAGATTCTCCTATTCTCAGAAATATTCAAACCATAATCTATTAAGCTGTTGATATATCTGGTTTCATCAAAGGAGAATTCATCAAATTGATATTTAGTGATTAAAGAATCGTTAATTTTTAATTGCAGTTTATAGATGCCACACTTCCCCCATGTATTATCCAAATAATCATAGCACTGAATGGCAAAACCTATTTTCCCTGATAATTTAATGGCTGGATCTCCTTTTAGATGAAATGCATTATTGTAAAAAGTGACAGGGAATTTAAGTCGGGAATTATTCCCGTTTACACTACTTAACGAATCTTTAGGGTAAATATATAAATTGAATATTTTGGGTGGAGTAGTATCTTTTATTTTGAATCCAAAAAGCAATGGATTTAAAGGATGTTCGGATTTTGTTTCTCTAATTTCGAAGTGGAGATGTGGACCACCAGAGGTACCAGAATTTCCTGAATAGGCAATAATATTTCCTTTTTCTACTACGAATTGATTTTTGGCTAAATTAAGATCTACTGCAAAAGATTTTTTGTGAGATTGATATGTTTTTATAAAGGCTTCAATTTCAGGGTTAAATCTACTTAGATGAGCATAAACGGTTGTATAGCCATTAGGGTGATCAATATAAAGAGCCTTCCCATAACCAGTTGCAGAAACTTTTATTCTACTAACATAACCATCTGCTGCTGCGTAAACTTTTTTCCCAGTAGTAAATGTTCTAATATCAATACCAGAATGAAAGTGATTATTTCGAAGTTCTCCAAAATTACCAGCGAGAGTCATTGTGAAGTCAACTGGAGCTCGAAAATAATTAATGGGAATTTCCTTTTTTTCGGCAAATAGAACAAATGGATTTAAAATAAATAGAATTAAAGAGAGAATTATTATGTTTGAATTAGAATACTTCATGCTTTGTGCCTGTTATTTATTAGATTAGGAGTTTAAATTACAAAAAAAATAATTTTTTTCGGAGAAAGTCTGCAAAATACAAACTAATATATTTGATTATCTTCTCAGCAATGTTAATTTTGTAAAAGAAATTTTTAGTGATGGTTCAGGAATCAAGCGAAATAATAATCAGTTTAAAAAATAGGATAACCGAACTTATTTCGTTATATCAAAAATCTAAGGAGGAGAAGGAATCTTTAATTCATGAAAAAATTGAGCTCATGGAACAGATTGAATCTTTGAATAGGATAAATGAGGAGCTGAATCATCAATACAATACGTTAAAGCTTGCCAAAACATTAGCTGCGAACAGTGATGATTCGCACCAGGCAAAGCTCAAGATTAACCGAATTGTGCGGGAGATTGATAAATGTATTGCACTTTTAAACAGATAATATTTGTTTATGGATAATAAACTTTCAATAAAAGTTAATGTTGCAGATCGTTATTATCCGCTAAATATTGATCGTGATCAAGAGGAGGTAATTCGTAAGGCTGCCAAGATGATTAACGAGAAAGTATTGCAATACAAACAAAGATATAAAGATAAAGACACTCAGGATTTTTTAGCAATGGCTTCTTTACAATTTGTCATTAAAGTTATTGAATCGGAGAGCAAAGCTGATGTTTCACCTATTATTGAGGAACTGGCAACGATAGAGAAGGAGCTGAATGAATTTCTTGAGAAGGAGAACTAATCTTTATTTAAATTTTTAAAAAGTAACCCGCATTATTTCTTGAACTTGTAATTATTACAAAGGTTTTAATTGAATTGTTTCAATATCAATTAATAAACCTGTGATAATTTTTATGAGGAAGAGTGGTGATGCGGGTTATCTTATATATAACTAGTATTGACTTAATATTCTAAAATATGATTGAAATAATAATAGGATCCATTGCTTTTATTGGCGGCGGTATTATATCGTACTTTGTTATCCAAAAAGCTCTTAAAACAAAGAGGGAGGCAATGATAAAGGAAGCTCAAATTGAAGCTGAGGTGATTAGAAAAGATAAAATTCTTCAGGCAAAGGAGAAATTTTTACAATTAAAGACGGAACATGAAAAACAAATCAATTCCAGAAATAATAAATTATTAGCTTCTGAGAATAAATTTAAACAAAAGGAGAATACCTTAGCACAGCGTATTGACGATTTCCAGCGTAAGAAAAAGGAAGTAGATGCAATTCGTGAAAATTTGAGCATTCAAATTGATTTAGTGGATAAGAAATCATTGGAATTGGAGAAATCTAAGAAGCAACAGATTGAACAATTGGAGAAAATTTCTGGCTTATCTGCTGAAGATGCAAAAAGTCAATTAATAGATTCATTGAAAGAAGAGGCAAAAACTGAAGCCATGTCTTATGTGAATGAAATAATGGAAGAGGCTAAGATGAGTGCCAATATGGAAGCTAAAAAAGTGGTAGTAAAAACTATCCAGCGAGTAGCTACCGAAACGGCAATTGAAAATTCGGTAACCATTTTCCATATCGAGTCGGATGAAATTAAAGGAAGAATTATTGGTAGGGAAGGTAGAAATATTCGGGCTCTGGAAGCCGCAACAGGAATTGAAATTATTGTAGACGATACGCCAGAAGCTATCGTTCTTTCGGGGTTTGATCCGGTACGCAGAGAGATCGCTCGATTAGCACTTCATCAATTAGTAACAGATGGTAGAATTCACCCTGCTCGTATTGAAGAGGTTGTAAATAAAGTTCGCAAACAAATTGAAGAAGAGATTATTGAAACTGGTAAACGTACTACTATAGACTTGGGGATTCATGGTTTGCATCCAGAGCTAATTCGTTTAATTGGTAAAATGAAGTATCGTTCTTCTTATGGACAGAATTTATTACAACATTCTCGGGAGACTGCCAATTTATGTGCTATAATGGCTACGGAACTCGGATTGAATGCGAAAAGAGCCAAAAGAGCTGGATTGTTGCATGATATAGGTAAAGTACCTGATGATGAGCCAGAATTGCCACATGCAATATTAGGAATGAAGCTAGCAGAGAAGTTTAAGGAAAAACCGGATATTTGTAATGCAATTGGAGCTCATCATGACGAAATTGAGATGACATCCATGATTTCTCCAATTATTCAGGCTTGTGATGCGATTTCTGGAGCACGGCCTGGAGCACGACGTGAAATCGTTGAATCTTATATTAAGCGCTTAAAAGATCTTGAAAATTTAGCCTTGTCACATCCTGGAGTTCTTAAAACTTATGCCATACAAGCTGGTAGAGAACTTAGGGTAATTGTAGGTAGTGATAAAGTATCTGATAAAGAAGCTGAAACAATTTCATTGGAAATAGCACAGAAAATTCAGGATGAAATGACTTATCCTGGTCAAGTTAAAATTACAGTGAT
Source organism: Ancylomarina longa (assembly GCF_003996985.1). Taxonomy (GTDB): domain Bacteria; phylum Bacteroidota; class Bacteroidia; order Bacteroidales; family Marinifilaceae; genus Ancylomarina_A; species Ancylomarina_A longa. The sequence goes on along the minus strand of NZ_RJJX01000001.1, from coordinate 329,748 downwards.
TCGCGAAACTCGTGCTATTAATTACGCAAAATAAATTTTAATCGAATTAATAAAAGAAGCCCAATTCTTGTTAGAGTTGGGCTTTTACTTTAGATCGATTTGTATAATTCTTTAAAATTAGGAAGATAACTGTTGAGTTTAAGCTTTTTGTAGACACTAATTTCATGCTTAACTAATCTTTTAATAAGACTTGGATTGGAAGTTGGCTCAAAGTATCTGGGACGATTTTCTATATTTTTATTAAGCATTATCGATTCTAGTTCTTTACGGCCAAAAATATTTCCTTTGTCAATTGGGTTGATATAAAAAAGAATATCTGGAGAATTGTTGTCCTCATTATTTTTTTTATCAATATAGCAAAGTAGAACACTATCTGGTAAATGAATACCATAAATTGGAATATCCAATTCTTGTGCGATTCCCGCATATATAATTGCTAAAATAATATAGTTCCCTTGTTTTTGAGCTAATACAGTGCTAATATCGCCATCCCAATTTGTTGGTTTTGTAGGGGATAAAGGTTGGTAGTTATGAATGTTGTAAAAGAAATGATTTAAGACTTTTACTTTTTCTAATGCAGTTAACTGATCGTTTATTTCCAACCTAACATCTTGCTTTATTTTCTGGATTACCTTTAAAATAGGATCGATAAGCAAGTTTGGATTATAGCTTTTATTCACTAGAATAGCACCATCAATTAACTTTGGGGCATTCGTTTTTCCCCAGGCAATAATCTCTTTTTTAACGTGTGTAAATTGAATTTTGTTAATTATTAGTTCAATTCTTTCTTGAAATAAAGAATTTTTAGATTCCAACCACGCATCTTCAAGTTGTGGTATAATTGAGATGGGAAACTCAATTAGCTCTTTTTCAACTTCTTGTAATATTTCCAGATTAGGATCATCAACAAGAGATAGAAGCGCATTTAGTTTGTTCTTATTCATAACTTTACGTTTTGACCTTTCTAAATATAGTAAAACCCGCAAGGAAAAGCAATCTTGCGGGTTAAAACTTTGATAATAAGCCTTAAAGCTAATTAACTTAAACGGTCAAGTACAGTCTGAATTAATCTTCTTATGGTAGGTTTATAATCTTTACTTGCATCTTTTGTAATTCTATTGGCAATAATTGCGCATACGGCAGCTGCATCATGACCTAACATGGCAGAAAGACCAAAGATTGCAGAACTTTCCATCTCATAATTGGTGATCTTTTCGCCCTGATAATCAAATGCTTCTATCTTGTCGTTGAGTTTTGGATCCAGAGTCTGTAAGCGCAATACTCTTCCTTGTGGACCGTAAAATCCATTTGCGGAAATAGTTACTCCCTGAATCATATCAGGTCCATCTAATTTTTCGATTAACATGGAAGATGCAGGTACAACATATGGTGATGCCAGCTTTTCATTCCATTGAACAGATTTTTTAAAAGCTGCTTCGAAATCCAAATCGGAAACTTGATCTCTATTTGCATAAAAGTTCAGCATTCCATCAAATCCAATCGAACGACGGGATAATAAGAAGGAATCTACAGGAATATTTCCTTGTAAGGCTCCGGAAGTTCCAATTCGAACCAAATTCAAACTAGTATGCTCTTTTTTAGGAGTACGATTTTCCAGATCGATATTCACTAAAGCATCTAATTCATTTACAACAATGTCAATATTGTCGGTACCAATTCCAGTAGAAAGAACAGAAATACGCTTTCCATTATAAACACCTGTTGTAGTTACAAACTCTCTATTGGAAATAGTACATTCAATCTCGTCGAAATAGCTAGCTACTAATTCAACTCTTCCCGGATCACCAACTAATATTACTGTATCAGCGAGATGTTCTGGTTTCAGATGTAAGTGAAAAACACTGCCGTCTGGATTAATAATTAATTCTGATGATTTTATTTTTTCCATATTCAAAAAATTTTGAAAAACAAGGAGTCGAAGCTATTTAAAATTTTTGAATCTTCAAACCAAGCCTTTGTTTTCTTTTTCAATATTCACATTTTTTAGCAAAATAGGTGTAAAATGATGTATTTTTTAAAATCTTATCAATACAAGAACATTTGAAAATACGATTCTAATAATAATGTACTATATTTAACTAAATTTTATTTCGAATCGTAAAAAAACAATATTATGAAACAGAAACCATATTTTTTAATTGTATTAGGTGTATTTGCCTTTATTCTAATACTATCAGGGTCAAGTATGTTTGTAACACTTGAACCAGGAGAACGAGGAGTTGTTTTCAACAGATTTGCCGGTTTGGATAAGGATCATGTTTATACCGCAGGTCTTCAGGTAATTGCACCATGGAATATAATGAATGTATATGATGTGAGACGTCAAACTCGGGAAGAAACTATGAATGTACTTGATAAAAGCGGACTTTCGGTGAATATGGATGTAACTCTATTGTTTTATCCTACTCCTGATCGCATTGGATATTTACATGAATCAGTGGGAAAGGACTATGTATCCAGAGTTGTTGTTCCTCCTTTGCGATCAGTTGTTCGCCAGGTAGCAGGACGTTATACCGCCGAAGAGATTTATTCTACAAAACGTAGTGAAGTTGAAGAAGCTATTAAGCAGGAGACTAAAGAGGCCTTAAAAAAGAATAATATTGAGATGTCTCAACTATTAATACGGGCCATCAACCTTCCTGATCAGATTAAACAAGCTATTGAAAACAAATTGACTCAGGAACAGGAAGCTTTGGCTTATCGATTTAAGTTGGAAAAGGAGAGAAGTGAGGCAGAGAGAAAAAGAATTGCAGCTGAAGGAGAGGCAAAAGCAAATAAAATTATCAATAGTAGTTTAACCAATGAATTGCTGAAAATGCGTGGTATTGAGGCAACAATAGAGCTTTCAAAATCGCCTAATTCCAAAGTCATAGTAATTGGAAGTGGTAAGTCGGGAATGCCTCTTATTTTAGGGAATAATTAAAAATTGCATTAATATATTAATTTCAGAGCCGTTTGATTGATTCAAACGGCTCTTTTTTATTGTGTTCGTTTACGGACACGACCGTTCCGTATGCGTTCAGTTTTTATTTTGTGAAATTTTAATAAGAGTCTGTTTGATAGATGGAAAGAAGAAGTGGCATGAAAAGTGCTTTTTGTCCGGAGTCAACCAATTTAACACTGTTATAATACCACTAAATTAATCATGAGTAGAGTTATTATTTTAATCTTATTTCTTGTCTTAATTTGCAAATTACCTGCGTCGGCAACTGCTATCAAGAAAGAAGTTGTTGCCGTACGAGTAAGTGAAAAGCCAATAATTGATGGGAAACTGAATGATGTAGTTTGGAATAATGTTCCTGTTGCAACCGATTTTATTCAATTTGAGCCAGAAAATGGATCATCTTCTAAGTACAAAACAGAAGCGAAGTTTATATATACCGATCGTGCGGTAATAATAGGAGTGATGATGTTTGATCCTAAGCCAGATCAAATTCTTAAAGAGCTTAGCAGACGTGATGAAATTAACAACTCCGATTTTTTATCAATTATTATTGATCCTTTTAATAATGGTTTGGATGCTTTCGAGTTTATTCTCACACCTGCAGGAGTCCAATGGGATGCTAAAGTAGGAAATAATGGAGAAGATTCGAGTTGGGATGGAGTTTGGAATAGTGCTGCTAATATAAATGAAAATGGTTGGAGTGCCGAAATAGAAATTCCTTATTCAGCCTTACGATTTCCTTCTAAAGATATTCAGGAATGGGGCGTTAATATTATGCGAAACATTCAGCGGGACAGAGAAAAATGCTCTTGGAACTTTATCGATAAAGGGGAAGATGGCTTTATTAATCAGGGTGGCGTATTGAAAGGCATAGAAAATGTTAAGCCACCGGTTCGTCTATCCTTTTCACCTTATTTTTCGACTTATTTTGATAATGCCTCGGATAATTCTTCGTGGGATATTAATTATAGGGGAGGAATGGATCTCAAATATGGGATCAATGAAAGCTATACACTGGATATGATGTTGATTCCCGATTTTGGACAAATTCAATCGGATGATGAGGTGTTGAACCTATCTCCATTTGAGGTAAAGTTTGATGAAAAAAGACAGTTTTTCACAGAAGCAACAGAATTATTTGATAGAGGAGGAGTGTTTTATTCCCGAAGAATAGGAGGACGACCTGCAAATATGTATGATGTGGAGGATAATTTAAAGGAGAACGAAAGCATCACAGAAAATCCCATTGAATCGAAAATAATAAATGCTACTAAAATTTCCGGACGTAACACCAAAGGTCTTGGTATTGGAGTTTTAAATGCGATGACAAAGAAAACTTTTGCTACCATACAGGATACTATTACTGGACAAACCAGGAAATATAAAACGCAGCCATTCACAAATTACAATATGTTTGTGTTCGATCAGAGTTTGAAAAACGAATCGTATGTGAGTCTTTTTAATACAAATTTGTATACTCCGCAAACCCATTATATTGCGAATGTCAGCGGTACTGAATTTGCATTTAAGAATGCAGCTCGAAGTTATAAAATAGAAGGAAAAGGTATTGTTTCGCAACGTTACCAGCAAGCTGAAAATGATGAATTTGGACATTATCATGAATTAATCTTTGAGAAAATAAAAGGTCAATTCACATGGAGTTTTTATCACCGAATGATATCCGATCAATACAACCCAAATGATATGGGATTTTTGCATCGCAATAATCAGATTAATAATAATCTCAACTTTTTTTATAATGTATATCAACCCAAAGGAATAATATTACAACGGCGCAACTGGATTGGCATTCAGCATGAGGCCAGATATCAGCCAAGAAGATTTTCCAGTTTCACGATAAGGTATAATTCCAGAGTTGTTTTTAAAGACCATACCGCAGTTGGAATATATGGTAATATCAAACCAATTGCTCATTATGATTTCAATGAACCTCGCGTGGATGGAATGAAATTGAAGAAAGGAGCTTCTGTATTTTCAGGGCTTTGGCTTTCTTCAGATTATAGAAAAGCTTTTGCCATCGATTTGAAAGGAGATTATGGCAAGAGTGTGAATCATGATCATCTAAAAGTTTTTTCTATGAAGATACAACCTCGTTACCGCTTCAACGATAAATTTGGAATGGATTATAAGATAGAATGGGAAAGACAATTAGGTGAATTGGGGCATGCAGATGATATAGAAGAGAATGGATTAACAACGGTGTATATTGGTGAACGAAATACTTCCTATCTAGAGAATCGCATCAGTGCAAATTATATTTTCAATAATAAAAGTTCACTAAGTTTTAGGGCGCGACACTATTGGGCTAAGGCAGAATATAAACACTTTTTCACCTTGAAGGATAATGGAGATGTAAAACCATCGGACTATAACGAAAATAAGGATATTAATTTTAACAGTTTCAATATCGATATGGTGTATTCGTGGCGATTTGCACCCGGAAGTGAATTGGCGGTAGTTTGGAAGAATTCCATTTTTACCGATGATGATAAGGTGGCACATCGGTTTATAAATAATCTGAAAAATACTTTTGATGCCACTCAATTTAATAGTTTTTCGATTAAAATACTTTATTATATCGACTATATGTCGTTAAAACGCAAAGGTTAATTAGCCTGCTTAAATTTTGCAGCTTTACTTACTGCAAAAGCTTTCAGAACTAGCTTAGAGTAAATTAGGGGTTCACCCGAGCAATATTTTGAAGAGTGTGATTAGTTAGAGTTAAGTAATGATGGTAAAAAGCAGCAGATGAAAATTTGCTGCTTTTGTATTTAAATTTAAATTTGTATCAAAATAAAAATAAAATGATACAAAGAATTCAGAGTTTATATTTGTTAGGAAGTTTCGTGCTAATAGTAGTAATGTTTTTTTTGCCACTGGCAGAACTGATAGATGCTGCGGGTAATACATTTACCTTTCTTTATAGGGGGATACCAGCGGTAAAAGAAGGCGATCCGGCAATTTTCAATGCTTATCCGGTTGCAATATTATTGAGTATTATTGCTTTAATCACGCTCATTACCATCTTCTTATTCAAGAAAAGAATGCTTCAAATTCGTTTGAGTATTTTCAATTTGATTTGTATGTTGGGAGCAATGGGTTTGATATATTATAGCATTAATAGTCAAGTGAACGATTTAAATGCTATCGTTGATTACAGCTTGATAAATGCATTTCCTTTGGTTGCTATGGTGTTAACTTTTCTGGCTATTCGAAGCATTGGAAAAGATGAAACTTTAATCCGCTCGATGGATAGAATTAGATAAAAAAGTAGAACTTATAAAAAAAACCGACGATCATCGTCGGTTTTTTTTATCCTTTTCTCAGAATATTGCTTCTGACAAAATTTTATTTAGATCGTTTCTCTTTGGTTTTCTTTTTCATTACTGAATAACCGAAGCTACCAACCATCTTACCTAATTCGTAGTAAAATCCATGCGAGTAGGCCAATGGACGGGCTTTGCTAAGCAAAAATTTCCCTGTCTTAAAATCAATGAATCTTTCATCGGCTTGCACGTTTACCACTTCAGCAATAAACATATCATGGCTACCTAGTTCCACAATATTTTTCACTTTGCATTCTATGCTTAAAGGAGATTCCATGATAATGGGAGCTGAAATTTCTTTCGACTCTCCGGGAGTAAGATGCATTTCTTCGAATTTGTTCACATCCTTACCGGATTTTACGCCACACCAATCCGTTGCAAACGCAAGATCTTTGGTAGTGATGTTAATAACAAATTCGCCGGTTTTTTTAATGATATCGTGTGAGTGTCGGTTCGGGCGAACAGAGATATAGCACATAGCTGGATCGGAACAAATGGTGCCTGTCCAGGCAACTGTGATGATATTATATTCTTCGGGATTTGCACCACAGCTCACCATTACTGCAGGCAATGGATAAAGCATGGTTCCCGGTTTCCAATGTTGTTTTGCCATAATATTTTCAATTTAGAACATCAAAATTACAAATATCGATTTTGTTTTACGTATCCCATGAAGGAAAATTAATTTTGAGCAGCAATTTTATTTACATTTGCACAACACTAACGAGAAGGGTATAATTCCTTCGTGAATACTTAAATGCAATGAATAAGGACATAGAACAATTAAGAAAGGAAGCTGAGCAGCTTAAAAAAGCTGAAGATTTTGCTGCTTCCCTTAAAAAATATCAGGAAATAGTGGAAATTGATGCTAAGGATTTAGATGCTCAATTTCAGCTGGGGGAGATGCAACATCAGTTGGGCGAACTAACAAATGCCTTAAGTACTTATTTACGTGTTGTTGATTTAGATCCGGAGAATAAAAAGGCTCAGGTAAAAATTGAAATGATACGCTCTATTATGAGTTATTATAATAAGGATTTGATTAATCCCTGATAGCTATAGAATACTTGTGAAATAATTGAAAGCCCGACTCTAAAAGTTGGGTTTCTGTTTTTACTTTATCCTATTAGTTTGGATTCTCTTAAATTGTAATAACTCTTTTACCAGAAGTAATCAATTGGGTAAATCACCCTTTCTATCGGCTTCCGGAGTCTATTATCGGATAAATTACCCTTTCTATCGGCTTCTGGAGTCGACTATCGGATAAATCACCCCTTCTATCGGCTTCTGGGGTCGACTATCGGGCAAATCACCCCTCCTGTCGGCTTAAGAATCCGATCATCGCGGGACTTACAGAGGATTTTTAAAAAAAGGAAATTATTGGTGAAAGGAAATAAAATGTAGATTCATTTATTGATTTTCTACGAGGAAAGAAATTCACAGGTTCACAGGGAAAATATAGGCGTGAGTCTTTTTGGCATGGAAAAGAGCCGGAAATAAAGGGGAGTAGGATAGCGTTTTCATCTTCTTATCAATTCCATTTTTCCAAATACATTGGAGACGACAGACAATGGTCCTTCTTCTGAGCAAAGTTTAAATTCTGTTGTAAATAAATTGCTTTGATATCTTAAAACGGTGCAGTTTTGTAATGCCTCTTGGGATTGGTATATTTTAACGAGCTGGTGAGATTTCTTTCGTCCCGCTTTATCCCCGGAAAGGTATTCTATGTTTATGGACTGATCGGAATCTGACCAGCTAAAGGTACAGACATTATTGGTTTCGGGATTAAACCATTCGCCATGCGTGATAATAAGCATCATTTCATCGGAATTCATAAGACTTGAGTTTAGAGGGGTGTTAGTAAAAGTTACAAAACTTAAGTCAGAACAACATATGATTCTTGCAGATTTGGCGATGCTTCTCTTGCTGATTATGGTATTTGTTGAAAGGAACGTGAAGGATGCGAAAATCCATAAACAAAAAAGACGTGAATTATATCACGCCTTTTTTGTTTTTATACCTCAGGTTTCCAACTCTTCAGTTTAATTAAATCGGGAAAAGCCTTTGGTTTGTATATCGATTTCTCTTCAAAAACCCTCAAACATTCCTGTACTCCTTCACTAATACTAGGGTGAGGATGCACATTTTGCCGAATATCTTTCAAAGTTCCTTTTTGGGTGATTTGATAGGCAATAGAGGTGATTAGAGTAGATGCCTGTGGACCTGCGGCACGCATCCCCAGAATCCTATCTTCACCATCGTCACTCACAATAATTTTAATAAATCCGTCAACAGCACGCATAGCAACAGCACGATTTACCAGGGAATTAGAATAGGTAGCAACTCTGTAGGGAATTTTATTTTTACGACAAGCTTTTTCGTTCAATCCAACCGCAGCTACTTCGGGCTTAAAGAACATTAATGTCGACATATTGGAGTAGTCGAGAGGATATTCTAAATTGCCATACAGTGTTTCAACAATATATCTGCCTTGTAATTCTCCAACCGAGTACAATTGAGCATGCCCCGAAATATCGCCGGCAGCGAAAATATTACAGGATTTAAAATTATCGGTGGCACATACCTCATTAATATCTAAATATCCACGATCGGTTGTTTTGATTCCTACATTTTCAAGTCCAATATTATCTAAATTCGGAATTCTACCGATGGCTACCAAGGCCACATCTACTTCTAAGACTTTTGAATGTCCATCCTGATAATCCAGAACAACTTCCAGACAATCGGGACGTTTTCGTATGGTTCTAAGATTGGCTGTATGGTGAATGTTTACACCATTATTTTCCAGGTTTTTGGAAACAAAGCTACTTAAATCATCATCTTCATAAGGAATCACTTTGTGCTGCCGATCGAGTAGGTGTACTTCGGTCTGATTGTAATTGGAAAAGATAGTTGCAAATTCACAACCAATAATCCCCGATCCCAAAATAATCATACGCTCCGGAAATTCTTTCAATCCCATGATTCCCTCCGAATCAATGATTCTCTCCTGATCAATAACAACTTCGGGTATTTGTCTGGGGCGAGATCCTGTTGCTATAATAAAATTTTCGCCATGTACTTGCTCTGTTTTTGAACCAGAAGTAATTTCAACGGTATGCGAATCGATGAATTTTCCCCATCCATTCTTGAGGGTAATATTACCAGATTCTTTATTAGGTTGAGAATAGGTTTCTATCTGCGAAAGCATTTGTAGTTGCTTTTGCTTAGCTGCCTGTATAATGGTTTTCTGTACTTGTTTATAATTTACATTTAGCCCTGATGCGCGATACCCACGCTTTACAGAAGAAGCAATAGAAAAATCGCGGGAAAGTTCCCACATAGTTTTGGAGGTAAGTGCACCATTAATAATACCGGTACCGCCTAAATGTTTTGCTTCAATCAGGCAAACAGATTTATTAAAATCTATTGCTCGCATTGCCGCTGAGAATCCTGCCGGACCACTTCCTAAAATAACTAGATCGTATTTTTCTATACTCATAAAAATGTAGTATTTGTTCCTGGATAGTATGTTGAATAGTATTTACTTGGTGTACATTAATTGTTGAGAAATTACGTTTGTAGCATAAAAATAGAAATAATAAGTTGAGTTTGATCTATAATTTCAACCAATTCTGATCTGTGTATCCGTATATCATTCTTTTTTTTAATCATGCTTTTTTAGGAATCCTTACTAATGAAAGTAGATTGCTGATCGTTCTAATAAATTAATTTTCCATCTTTTAGATTTGCATAAATTTGTTGATACAAAACTTTATGAAGCAGGAATGCTTCCTTTAAATTTTCGTTGGAAAAATCCTGATGATCGCTCTCAATATAATTCGCTAATTCTAATAGGAATTCATCATTTCTTAGATTGGGATAATCCTGTTCAATCAAATAAATGTCTGATAATTGCAGATATGGCAGCCTGCTTAAAACTGCTTTTCGTTGTTCATTATAAGTATCCAGATTAGTGGCCTTTTTATCTGCGAAATAAAAGGAGATTAAACTGTCTACAAAAGAATCATCGCAACTTTTTAAAAGGATAATTCTATCTTTTCTCAATCGAAATAATTCACAAAGATCGACTTCGCTATTTAAATTTTCTTCCCGTTTTATTCCCTTCGAGATATAAAGGTAGGATAGAAGCGCCAAACCTATATTTTCCTCTTCCTCCTCTAGCAAATCCCAATGAATCATCATGATGATAGATTTTCCCAGTTGAGAAACCATTATATCTTCCCATAAAATAAAGGGGTCTTTTTTGAGGATTTGATATATTTTTCTTAAGGCAATTTTACTATCGCGAATTTTTCCATTTTGCCCTAAATCAATGGCTTCGGTAACCAATTGTTTCATCTGTTCTACACTTGTAAGCATATAATCTTTGTGTTGAATGTATATTTTTTAATGCACTGCAAAGGTAGTATAAAACAAGGCGATCGGGAAAGTGATGCGATTGATAAAACGGATATAAAAAAAGAAGTCTTTTTGAGACTTCTTTTTTTAATTATTTACTTGTGCTAAATAATTTCGATATGCTTATGGTCGGTTATCTTTTCACAATAATGACATTTCAAGGTAATTGGTGAATCGTTAATCACTTTAAAACGAGTAGTTACAGGCTCTACGTTGGTAATGCATTTTGGATTCATACATTTGGCAATGCCCACAACTTTTTTAGGTGATTCCACAATCTTTTTCTCAACTACTTTATAGTTTTTAATGATATTGAGTTTTGCATGAGGGGCAATCAATGAAATTTTATTAATTTCTTCATCCTCAAAAAACTTTTCTGATATTTTAATAATTGCTTTTTTGCCAAGTTTATCACTTTCCAGATTGTTCCCGAAAGTAACGGAGTTTTTACTTTTATCCAGTCCCAGAATATTAATTACCTGAAATAAATATTCGGCAGGAATATGATCTATTACCGTTCCGTTTTCAATGGCGCTTACTTGTAATTCTTTTTTAATATTCATCTGATGTTGTGCTTTTTGTGAAAGAAAATTAAAGATCTAAAGCTTTGGCAATAATTGCCTGACGTGCATAAACTCCGTTAAGGGCCTGTTCAAAATAATAGGCTTTCGGATTGGTATCTACATCAACAGCAATTTCATTTACCCTTGGCAGCGGATGTAAAATTCTAAGATTATCTTTCGTATTCTTCAGCATATCATTTTTTAGAATATAAACATTTTTCACTTTTTCATATTCTAATGGATCAGCAAATCTTTCTCTTTGTACACGAGTCATGTACAAAATATCTGCCTGATTAATGATATCATCAAAATCGGTGTGCTCATGATAGGAGATTTTATTCTTATCCATTAAAATTTTGTATCCTCGAGGAATTTCCAATTCTGGCGGTGCAATAAAATGGAAAGTGGGATTGAAATGTGACATCGCCATTAACAGCGAGTGAACCGTTCTACCGTATTTGAGATCGCCAACCATGAAGATATTCAAATTCTCGAGCGTGCCTTGCGTTTTGTAAATCGAATACAAATCGAGCATTGTTTGTGTAGGATGTTGGTTGGCTCCATCTCCAGCGTTGATAACTGGTACATCAGATACTTCTGAAGCATAGCGGGCAGATCCTTCGATAGGATGACGCATTACAATTAAATCGCAGTAGTTGCTTACCATTTTAGTGGTATCTTTTAACGTTTCTCCTTTAGTAACACTCGACGAAGAAGAATCGGTAAATCCAACAATTTTGCCTCCCATGCGGCTTATTGCAGTCTCGAAACTTAGACGGGTGCGGGTAGAAGGTTCAAAAAACAGAGAAGCAACTACTTTACCTTCCAGTAGATTGCAGTTGGGGTTTTCTTCGAATTTGGCAGCTCTGTCCAACACTTCCAGGATTTCTTCTTTTGTGTAGTCATCAATTGATACTAAACTTTTGTTATCCATGGTTTAAAAATTAAAAGTGTATATAAAATGATTGTTTATTTTATGCAAAAAAAAACCAACAATTGCCGTTATTAGGAGCAATGTTGGTTTTTTGTAGAAATATTTTTTACGAGGGGAAATATCCAAATCAGAGAAATAGAAATTCCTGCTCATATCATGTTTACAACGAAATAAATATTGGAAAATAGGATAATGAAAGTAAAGATTTTTACTCCATTTAATGATATTTGCGGTTCTAGATTGAATATTTACAGGCTTCATTCTAGATCACAAATATAGAAATAATATTTTCTGGAATTCGGGTTTGATACGATTTAATTATCAACAATTCAAAAAAAAATGTAGGGATTTTGTTTCTACTCAATTAGAAAATTTACTATACAGTTCTAAGGTATTTGGTTTTTATACTATCAATTTTATTGAATTTTGAAATAATTCTTTCCACTTCACTTTGGCGGATGCTTAAGGTAATCGTACAATTTAAGTTGAAATCCTGAGTTAATTGCTCTGGCTGATCTTCTTTAATGATTTTCATGACATCATTCATTACCAGGTAATCGTATTTTATTTCGTAAATATCATTTACCGTTTTATCCAGAATTTCGGCATTGCCAATAGTATCGGCAGCGGCAGTTTTATAGGCATGAATTAGACCACTAACACCTAGCTTTGTTCCTCCGAAATAACGAATAACAACAATCAATAAGTTGGTTAAATTATTTGAAAGTATTTGACCCAAAATAGGTTTGCCAGCAGTGGAGGAAGGCTCGCCATCATCATTTGCCCGGAAATTCTGTTTATCAGCACCAAGCATATAAGCATAGCAATGGTGACGGGCATCGTAGTATTCTTTCTTTAACTTAGTGATAATCTTCTTACACTCCTCTTCAGAATTTACAGGATAGGCATAAGCAATAAATTTACTTCCTTTTTCTTTATAGGCTCCTTCAGATATTTCGGCGATGGTTTTATAGGTATCAGTACTCATTTAGCTATAGAAATACAGGTGTTTTAATTTGTAAGGATAAAAATAGCAATAAATGCCATCAGAATCCCTAATAGATTTAGTTTGTTTAGTTTTTCATGGAATATACTCAAACTAAAAAAAACAGAGAGTGTAACGATTCCAATATTAACGATACTAAATACAATGGAACTATCCAATCTGGATGTGTTTAAGGATGCAATTAGAAAGTAGAGAGAGCCAAAATTTGTAAGTCCCAATACTATTCCTCCAATTAATATTTTGGGTTGTAACAGGCGCTTTAAATCTTCTTTTCGTATCATCAAAATTACTAATCCCGCTATTGCGGCAATTGCAAATAGCAAGGTGGAAAATTGTTCAGTACCACCCTTACTAAGATGTTCTTCTTGTGCATATTTTACCATAGAGTCAACAGTTCCGGCTCCAAAAAAGAGTAGGATAGGTAGCCAAATGTATTTTCGATTTATTTTGTCTTTTTGATCTTTGTAGATGGCTAAAATCACCGAGCATACAGCGATCCCAATACCAATTGATTTTTTTGCTGAAATGGATTCCTGGTAGTAAAGAATCGAGAAAATCATGGGAAGAACGAAGGACATTTTACTTGCTAAAGTTGTAACTGATATGCCTGCTTTTTGTGTAGATCTGCCTATAATAAAGAAAACTCCTATAAATAAGATGCCAATTAATATGGATAAGATAAACCAATCCTGCTGAATTATTTTCCCGAAATGGAATTTTGTGGATAAAACAAATCCACAGAATGAAGCGGTTATATAATTGATAATAATGGCATATAGAATATCAATATTGAATTTCTCAAGATATTTGAAGCAAAGAAAAATTCCGGACGAGGTGAGAATTGCAAATAGTAAGTTGAGCATGTTGTTTGATTTGGCGTAAAGTAAATCAAAAGAAAATAAAAAAGCAGATTCAAATTGAATCTGCTTCTCGGTTAGCAATAGTAGTTAGTGATAGAACTACATCTTTAATTTTTTGTCAATTTCATCTATTTGTGTCTTAAATCCTCGGTCTGTATCCATCAGATTGTTCACTGTTTTACATGCGTGCAGAACAGTTGCATGATCTTTTTTTCCAATTTGAGAACCAATAGAAGCTAAAGAGGCTTTTGTTAGAGTTTTAGAGAAATACATAGCAATCTGACGAGCCTGAACAATTTCTCTTTTTCTGGTTTTTGCCTGAAGAACATCAATAGGTAGTGAAAAATGATCACAAACGACTTTCTGAATATAATCTATAGAAAGTTCACGTTTGGTATTTTTTACCAATTTATCGATGATACCAATGGCTAATTCAAGGTTTAATTCTTTTTTATTTAAAGTAGATTGAGCAAGTAATGATATTAAGGCTCCTTCCAGTTCTCTTACATTATTCGTAACCTGACTAGCAATATATTCGATGACTTCGTTGTCTAATACAATACCATCTTTATATGCTTTTTGCTGTAGGATACGTACTCTTGTTTCATAATCCGGATTTTGAAGATCAGCAGAAAGTCCCCATTTAAATCGGGATAATAATCTGTTTTCCATTCCTTTTAACTCAATAGGAGCTTTATCCGAAGTAAGAATTAATTGTTTGCCCGATTGATGTAAATGGTTGAATATATGGAAGAACGTATTTTGTGTTTTCTCTTTTCCAGCTAATTCCTGAATATCATCAATAATAAGAACATCGATCATTTGATAAAAATGAAGAAAATCATTCTTGTTATTATTTCTGATAGCTTCCGTAAATTGGGTTTGGAATTTATTCGAACTAACGTACAATACAGTTTTATCCTGATATAATTCTTTCGTTTTTAAACCAATTGCTTGTGCAAGATGAGTTTTTCCCAATCCGGAATCACCAAATAAAACCAAAGGATTAAATGCTGTTCCTCCAGGATTTTCAGCAACAGCCAGACCCGCTGACCTTGCAAGTCTGTTGCAATCTCCCTCAATAAAATTCATAAATGAATAATCAGGATTTAATTGGGAGTCAATATGTAATTTTTTAATTCCTGGAATTACAAATGGATTTCGAATGGTTTGTTCTTCTTTATCCGAAGGCATACTAATAGGACGATTTTTTGTCTTAGCTCCGTTCGATCCAGGTACAACAACTGAAACAGGCTTTGAATCTGCAATATGGTTATTTTCCATTACCACATTGTATTCCAATTTAGCACTATTACCGATTTCTTTCCGAAGTGTTTTTCTCAGAATATCAATATACTGCTCTTCCAGATACTCATAAAAAAAGTGACTTGGAACTTGTAATGTTAGGATTTGATTCTCCAAATTCAAAGGTACGATGGGCTCGAACCATGTTTTGAAACTAATTGGAGGAACATTGTCCTTTATTACAGCCAAGCAATTATTCCAAACCTGGAAGTGATTATTATTCATTTCTATTTCAGAGTTTTAAAAGATATAGGGTAGCTCAAATTTGCTTATGCAAGATTGTGAAAAAAAAAAAGAAAAAAAAATTATTTTACTCTTGACTTTTTAAAAACATTTTTTATCCTACAAAACTAAAGGGATTGAGAAATGTAAAAAAAACAAAAAAAATGTAAGTAGCTGAAGTACAGTACGTAACGGCTTAAAAAGATCTAAACTTCTGGTTAATAGAGTTTTCTGATATTAGTACTCTTTTGTCTGATTTATCATCTTTAAAACCAGCTAGATAAATACATAATGTGAGTCGGGTTAAGTAATGCTTGAAATGTGCTTCTATCCAAATAAGAGTCAGTAATTTGAGTGTTTTTGTTTTACTATAAATTTAGCTGTTAAATATTTCACAATTCTTCAGGTGTTATTTTAATAATAAAGGCATCGGGGAAATCGGCCTTTGCTTTTTTAAGTTTCCGTATAATCTCCTTATAGTTTTGAGTTTCATCAATTGTGTATTTATATCTTCCATTAAAATAGATCTCTTCAATATTTCTGTATTGTTTAAATGCAGGGTCATCTACGGAGACTTGTGATAAGGAAGACATGATTTGAATGCGATAGAATACTTTTTTGTCTTTATTTTGTTTCTTTTTATTTTTTTCAGCTTTTAGGTAAACCGTTTTTCCAGTATCAAAAAGAGAGAAGTGCATGTATTTTTTTGGATTGTTCTTTAAGTCGATTAAAAGATTGGTTAGATTATTCGAAGCTGCTTCCAAATTCATATATAATGTATCGTTGTTTATCAGCATTCCTATAGATCCTTCTCCGGCATTAATCTTATCCAATATTTGGTTGGCATTCTGTAATGTCTGTTTAGCCTGAATAATAGTTTGTGCAATTTCAGCGCCGGAGAGAGAATCACTGATTGTAGAGAAATTAGTTAGAATTTTAGTGATATTTTTATTGTTGTCTTTCAAATTACCAGTTATGGAATCAACATTAGCAATTATATTTTCCATATGAGATTTCTGACCTGTTACAATAGTATCCAGTGTTCCAGAAGTATGTTCCAAACTTTTGATAGTTGTATTAATGCTACTAAAGCTTTGGGATAAATTTTCTCTTGTTTTCTCATTAAATACATATTGAATAACGGAAAGCGCAGAATCTACACTTGCCATTAATTTCTCTGCTTTTCTTTTAAGTGGTAGCATCTGCATGCTAACTTGCTCTTTTAAATCTCCTTCGATATTTCCTTTTATGGTATCACCGGATTGAAGCATCTGTTTTGAAGAACCTGCAATAAGTTTAATTTCTTTCGTTCCCATTATATCAGAACTAACAATTCTGGCGATAGTATTGGATGGTAGTTTATATTCATCTGAAATAGAAAATTCAACAATTAATTGATTTGCTAAAGCGGTATTAAATTTGATGGATCTGATTTGTCCTATTTTAAACCCTCTTAAAGTTACGGGACTGGAATTTTTTAGTCCGTCTACTCGCTCATATCGGGCATAAAATATTTGCTCAGAGGAAAGCATATTAAATCCTTTTAAAAAATTTACCCCCCAAATTAGGATAACAACTGTACCTACAACTACTAAACCTATAATGGCATCTTTTGAGATCTTCATATATGGACTATTTTCTTAAATACTTGAATCTTTGAGGAAATAAATGGAATATTATTGATTTCGAATTTAATTCCTATAAGATTATTTAAGTTCTGATTAGGAACAACTTAATTTGTTGATTTGATTTACTTATTTAAAGTAAAGTTAATCATGATTTTTGAAGTTTTTTGGCTTTTGATAGAGAAATTCGCTTTCCTTTATAATAAGCAACTACAAAACAGTCTTTTATTTTTTCTCTTATCTTCCTTTGAAGAAGTATTATTTCACGATAATTATCTGTTGCGCCAATGGTATATTTATAAGTTCCGGAAGAAATTCTTTCCTCTATATTGGTGAGACTTTTAAATTCTCTTGAGTTTAAAGGGATTTTTTTAGATGATGATTTTATCTGTACACAATAAATTAATTCAGAATCATTTTTTTTTGCAACAGCTACATTGGGGTAAGAGGTAACAGAATCAGATTTTTCAATCTTCTTTCTATTCAATACTACACTTGAATCTTCAATTTTGTTTTTGTATTGTTTAAATGCTCTATATATAGCGCTAGCCAGATAATCCTGACCATTTATTGTATTCAAATATTTCTCTTCTGTAGGATTCGAAACAAATCCAACTTCAACTAATATGGATGGCGTGCTTACTTGCTTTAGAACCCAGAATCCCGCTTCTCGAACCCCGCGGGAATGTCTACCAGCTCTATTCTTAAATTGAGCCTCGGTTAATTCTGCCAGATCAATACTTTTATCACGATTTACACCTTGCATTAAATTAAAGATGATATAGGAGGCTGGATTATTTGGATCGAAGCCTTCATATT
Source organism: Ancylomarina longa (assembly GCF_003996985.1). Lineage (GTDB taxonomy): Bacteria > Bacteroidota > Bacteroidia > Bacteroidales > Marinifilaceae > Ancylomarina_A > Ancylomarina_A longa. Next base: position 311,680 of record NZ_RJJX01000001.1, on the reverse strand, counting down.
TTGTACTATAATCCTCTTCGTAGAGCATTACAGAGTTTTCCTTCATTGCGACTCGCAGATTTTCTTGAGTTTTGTGTAATCCTAATGTATAAGTTTCCGTGCCGCGGATTTTGGGATTTGGGTTGGAATTGGCATGAATTGAAATAAAAAGATCAGCATTACTATGATTCGCAATATTAGATCTTTCATTTAAAGGAATAAAAACATCTGTTTTACGAGTATAAATAACTTTTAAATTGGGATATGTTTGCTCTATATAGGAGCCTAATTTTAATGCAATCTTCAGAACAATATCTTTTTCTCTAACTTTTTTTCCCAAAGCTCCGGGATCTTTTCCTCCATGGCCAGCATCAATAACAATAGTTTTGATACGGTAGTTGTGCTTTTGGGAATAGCAGTTATTACTTACCAATAAACAGGACGAAAATAGTATTAAACCTATTGATGATCTTTTTATTAGCTTTGATAGAATATTGAATGTGATAATGTTCATTAGAAAAATCTTCATAAAAGAACTTAAAAAATGTTTTCGAAGTTCGTTTCGATTAGGGAATATAGTACATTTATTTGTATTTTTGGCGACTCAAGAATGAGCTAAGGAAGTTGGGACATCTACTTAGATTCATGAAATCGTCTCTTTCACAAAATTAATAGATAAAATTGCAATTGAAATTACAACAAAGGGTTTTTATTCTATTCATTGGAGTTATTCTTCCTCTGAATATATTTGCCAATATTTCATTTTCTTCTATTCCGAACAGATCTGCAATCATTTTGTCTGATAATGAATGGAATGGGGAGGGAATCTCAGAATTGCAAAAAATCACACAAAAGGATACTTTGAATACGGTAGTCTCAGATAGTCTTACTTCAGATTCAACAAAAACTGAAAAAAAGGCTCTATTTGAAACGGTTGTGGAGTATAATGCTGATGATTCTATTATTTTTTCGCTTACCGGTCAGAAAGTATTCCTAACTAATAATGCTTTTGTGAAATATGGACAAACCGAATTAAAGGCTTACTATATTGAACTTGATTTGGATAAGCAGGAAGCTTTTGCTTATGGAATTCAAGATAGTATAGGAACTTTTATACATACCCCCGAATTTAAAGATGGCTCCGAAGAGTTTACTTGTAAGGAGTTAAAATATAATTTTAAAACCGGTAAGGGCTTGGTTAATGAAGTTATTACTGAGCAGGAAGGCGGGTTTGTTCATAGCGAGATAACCAAAAGAATTGATGACAAGACTTTTTATCTCCGTAATGGAAAATATACCACCTGTGATCATCCTCACCCTCATTTTTACGTGAATATGAGCAAGGCGAAGATGATTAAAGGAGATAAAATTATTTCCGGTCCGTTGAACCTGGTTATTGAAGACGTACCTCTTCCTATTGGCCTACCATTTGCTATGTTCCCATTTAGTTCCAAATATTCTTCCGGAATTATTATTCCTAGCTATGGTGAAGAGCAAAGAAGAGGTTTTAATTTACGTGGTGGTGGATATTATTGGGCTATCAACGATTATTTAGATTTGGCAATTAAAGGAGATATTTTTGCCAACGGCTCCTGGGGAACCTATTTGGAATCAAAATATAAGAAAAGATATAGGTATAGTGGTACACTTGCTACAGAATACCATTTTAATAAATATGGAGATAAGGGTTTAGAGGATTATTCTGAATCAACAGACTTTGCAATTCGTTGGACGCATACACAGGATGCAAAAGCTAACCCATATCGAACCTTTTCGGCATCGGTAAATGTTTCCACTACAAATAACGATAGAAACAATTCACAGTCTATACAGAATATTGTAAATAATCAGAAACAGTCTAGTATTTCCTATAGTAAAAAATGGCCCGATAGTCCGTTTAGTTTAAATGCCAGTTTAAGACATTCGCAGAATAGTAGAGATACTACTATCTCGCTTACCTTGCCAAGTGTGTCCTTGAACATGACTCAAATCTATCCGTTTAGAGCAAAAGGGAAGAGTACTAATTTACGGTGGTATGATAAAGTTGGAGTAAGCTATTCTTCTAAAATGGAGAATCGAATTAATACCAAGGAAAGTAAATTAATGTCCTCTTCTTTATCGAAAGAATGGCAAAATGGATATAAGCATAGCATTCCGATAAGCACTAATTTTAAATTGGCTAAGGATTTAACCCTTTCGCCAACCTTAAATTATACTGGGGTATTATATACCAAATCGATTCGTAAGTCTTGGGACAATAGTTTGAATGAAGGGGCTGGAGATGTTCGTATAGATACGGTTCAGGGCTTTCGATATGCGCACAATTATTCAACAAGTGCTTCCTTGTCCTTAAGTCCTAAAATTTATGGGATGTACACTTTTAAGGAGAGTTCTAAAATTGCTGCGATTAGGCATGTCATGACTCCCAGCGTGAGTGTAAGCTATACGCCGGGTATTGGGGTTTCAAGGAGTAAATATTATAAGACCTATTTTAATGAAGAAACGCAATCGGATGTGGAGTATTCCATCTTTGCAGGTAGTTTGTATGGAACTCCTTCAGGAGCAATGGAATCGGGAAGTATTGGATTAAGTCTGGATAATAATATTGAAGCGAAAGTACGTACGGCAAACGATACTACCGGCGTGGAAGACATGAAGAAAGTGAAAATTCTAGAGAGTCTTAAATTTTCCACTAGTTACAACATGTTTGCAGATTCTTTGAACTGGTCCGCTATACGAATGACCGGAAGAACTAAAATCTTTAATAAGAAATTGGATCTGAAATTTAACTCTACGGTTGATCCCTATAAATTGAATGCCAATAATCAAAAGATTAACGAATTTGGTCCCCGATTAACAAATGCATCCATTGATGTCGGATTTAGTCTTTCGTCACGGGATTTAACGGGTCAGACAGATGGAAAAGGTGGTAATGAAGGTGATAAAGAAGTTGCAAAAGAATGGAAAGATCCTCGTTATGTAGATTTTGATATTCCCTGGTCTTTCTCCATAAAATATGGATGGACTTATTCCAAGCCACAAAGAACGAGCAATGTAAATCAAACGCTGGGAGTTACCGGTAATTTTAGCTTAACACCCAAATGGAAAATGAGTTTTTCAACAGGATATGATTTTGCTGATAAAGAAGTTACCGCAACCCAGTTTACTATTACCAGAGATCTTCACTGTTGGCAAATGTCCTTTAATTCCATCCCTTTTGGGACGTATCAATCCTATAATTTCAGAATCAATGTGAAATCATCTATTCTTCAGGATTTAAAATACGAGAAGAAACAAGCATGGCAGGATGTTCAGTTCTAGATAAATTTAATTGTAGGATTATCCTCCCTATTTTGGCCGGTTAGAGTTCTTATTCCAGAATCCAGTTTTGCAGTATTTTATTACCGTATGGAGTCATAATAGATTCAGGATGAAATTGTACACCACATAAATCCAAATGTTTGTGGCGTATGGCCATAATAATTTCCGTCTCATCCACAGCAGTGATTTGAAGACAATCGGGAAAATGTATTGCCGAAAGTGCCCAGGAATGATACCTTCCGGATAAAAAAGTTTGAGGAATTGTTTTAAATAAGGGATCATCTATTGCAAGTATTCTGGTGTTTTTAGGAATTCCATGAATAATATCTTTCAAGTTGATGAGTTGAGCTCCAAAATATTCGCCAATAAATTGCATTCCCAGGCAAACTCCCAAAATTGGTTTTTGTTTGGCATAGCGATCCATAATTTTCTTCATAGCAAATACCTCATCAGGTAATCCTGGTCCGGGGGAGAATATAATTTTATCAGATTTATTAATTTTTTCCCAGTCAATTTCATCATTTCGCATCACAAATACTTTCTCACAGTATTGCTCAACGATATGAACCAAATTGTAGGTAAAGGAGTCGTAATTATCAATTATTGCTATTCTCATTCAGGCTTTTTTCTTTTAACTTAGAGCGCAAAATAAATCAATTTTCAACAAATACTAATTATTAACAAATGAAAAGAATTATTAATTCAGAAAAAGCTCCAAAAGCAATTGGACCATATAGTCAGGCAGTGGAAGCAAACGGAACATTATACATATCAGGACAACTTCCTGTTGATGTTGCAACTGGTAAGTTTGTGGAAGGTGGAATTAAGGAGCAAACACAGCAAGCCATGAAAAATATTGGCTTTATATTGGAAGAGGCTGGTTACAGCTATAAAGATGTAGTAAAATCAACTTGTTTACTTAGCGATATTTCAAATTTTGCTATAATGAACGAGGTATATGGTGAGTATTATAGGGAAGATTGTCCGGCACGAGCTGCTTTTGCTGTGAAAGATTTGCCTTTAGGAGCACTGATTGAAATTGAAACCATTGCGGTGAAATAAGATATTTAACCCATGTAGGATAAGGCTGCTGATTTTAATATTGGCAGTCTTTTTTCATCGGGTAATAAGATTTATTGACCGATGACTTTTTAAAGCAGGTGCAAAAACGAGGTATCGAGAAAATGCTAGAAGGAGAATTGGATGGTCATTTGGGCTACGAAAAGCACGAAAAATCAATAACAAATAACTCCAGAAATGGCTATGGTACAAAGGAAGTACGTACAAGTCTGGGAGAATCTGAAATCATTGTACCTCGCGATAGAGATGCTATTTTCAACCCTATGATTGTTCCCAAGTGTGGCAATATGGTGGAAGGGATAGAAAATGTTATTGTATCACTCTATGTCAAAGGGATGAGCAATGGAGACATCGAACGGCAAATTCGGGTAGTCTATAAGTTTGAATTCTCCACAAGCACAATATCCCGTATTACCGATAAAGTAATTGGTGATATTGTTGCCTGTCAAAATCGCCTACTAGAACCAGTTTGTCTGATTGTTAGGATGGATGGTATTGTTTTTAAGCTGAGGGAGAACTCGAAGGTAATCAACAAAACCATTTACATTGCCATAAGGCTTCGCAGGGATTATGATTGTGTAAAAAGAATCTTCAGCCTACTGGATGAGTGTCTTAACAGATCTGAAAGCTCGTAGGGTTGAAGATCTGCTGATTACCGTAACAGATAATTGCCAATAGTAATTTGATGGAACCTTACTTTTTAATCAAGCTGGCATATTATCCTATACAACGAATTTTTTTAAAGTTTTGATATTTTTTTGATTTGAATCGCTGAATTCTTTAAATTTTAAAGAAATATTTGATTGCATATTTATTTTTTAATCTTAGCTGTGGTAATTAAGTGGTATATAATTAGATTGTTGCAATTTAGTTTGTAGAATGGTGGGTGTAAAATTGCAATTATTTAAAGGAAACACTAAATTCGAAATGTCCAAAAATATTATCCTTTCATATTGATATCATTTAAAGCTTGTTTGTTTTCAATAAATATTTCTTTCCCTTTTAAGCTTATGATGCTTTCTTTTTCAAATTCTTTTAGGAATTTAACTGCACTTTCAACAGTTATAGATGCAAAGTCTGCTATATCCTGACGTGTTAAATACTGAAAAACCTTATCTGCTTTAAATTCATCAGAAGTTAGGTATAATAAAGAGGATGCAAGCTTGCCTCTCATTTGCTTAAAAGAAACATTTTTAATTATTTCCAAATACCTATTTTCATTTTTGGAATTCTTTGAAGTGATTTGCATGGAAAAATCAGGATTTTTTAGAATGATTTCTTTTAATGCTTCCTTTTCTAACATACAAATGGATGAATCAGTAAGTGAAATTGCCGAATATTGATAAGTGTTTTTATTGAAAATTGATGAAAAAGCCATGAAGTCTCCTTTTTTGGCTAGGCGAATATTAATTTGTTTTTCTTTCCCTGTTTGAAGATAAACTCGAACTAAACCACTATTCACAAATAATACATGAGGGGCGAATGCTCCCTGTTTAAATATTGTCTCTCCTTTTAAATAATTTATTTGAGTTTTCTTTTCATTCAAGAATTTAAGATCCTCATTATTCAAATTTTGAAAGCATCCTGAAATGTGTTCAATATTTTCATTTAGTGCCAAAACTATTCGAATTTAAATTGTTAGTTAAAAGTTAATGCTATGAATATACTTGTCAAGTTAATATTAATGATTTTGCAGCAACTAATAGAAATATTCTATTTCATTTGTTTGCAAATCATTAAGAGTCGAAAATTAATATTTGATAAGTAATTTCCTATAATATATTAATTTATTCTACCGATTACTTAAATTATTTTTTGTTGTTACAAAATTTATCTTAAATAATTTTGTAAAAAAAATAATGAAAAGATTAGCTATCCCAATTGCAGAAGGTAAACTTAGTGAGTTTTTTGGACAATGTAGCTACTTCGAGATATTCGAAATTGATAAAGCATATGTAAAAAGCAGTAGGATTGATTTTCCACAATTGAAGGATATTATTCAACTACCGGAATGGATAGCAAGCATTGGAATAACTGATGTTGTTACATTTAAGATAGATAAACGGATTGTAAATCTATTCGGAAATCATAAAATTAACTTGTTTATAGGTATTCGAAAGATTACTTCAAACGAAATAATTAAAAAATACTTAGAAGGCACTTTAATTTCTGATGAATCAATCATTTCAGAGATAACAAGTGAAAGAGAATAATTAGCTGTCAGTTCCTAAGATTACAAACATTGATAATGTCTATGAAATATTTTCAGTGCTCTCAGGAAATATGATCCCAAGATCTGGTTTTGTCTTAGGCAATATTAATGGTATACCGGCAGGAATATCTTAGATGAAAAGAGGTTTGATTAATTAGAGGACTTATGCGAATTCGAAAATTTAAAAACGAATATATATAATTATGAATCACCAGGAAATTGTACAGATATTGAATGAAATAGAACACCCGGCTATTTGCTATTCTTTGATAAAACTTGGGATTGTTAAGGATATTGAATTAGAAGGAAAAAAGGTGAATGTTGTATTTGCTTTTCCATTCCCTAATATTCCAATCGCTGATCAATTGATTGCTTCAATTTCTATTGTAGTTAGAAAATTAGATTTAGAATTTGAGTATGAAACGAGAGTTATGGATGATTTGGAACGTGAGTTGTTTTTGCAAATGGAGTCTAAGGCTTGGAAGGGATGATGTTTTTCAAACTTTATATTTGTGGATTTTTGTTAAGCAGAGCATAAGGCTTGGGGAAGCTTAATAGCTCGTGTTTAGAAAAAGCAACTAGAAATAGAACACCTTTTTGATCGAAATGATAATAGAGTAAACATTGAAAACAGATAATTTAGGTAATTAATAAAATATACAGGTTTAATGTAGAATCTATTCTAATTAAATTCCTGATACACTAAGATAATAATTCTGAGACGTATTTCAGAGTACTTAATTAATAGAAAATGAATGAAATTTTAAAATTTGCATTTGCGGTAAATCATTCAAACTTGTTTGAACAAAAGCATTTTGGTGACGCCGACAAATTTATTATTTATGCATTGAATGGTAAGGAAATTAGCTTTGTTGATGAGGTTGAAAATCCATATAGAATCTTTAAAGAAGAAAAAAAGCATGGCTCACAACAAAAAGGAAAAGCAATTATTCATTTGTTAAAAGATGAAGGGGTTAAGGTGTTTGTGTCAAGACAATTTGGACAGAATATTAAAGTGATTAATAGTCATTTTATTCCTGTAATTGTGAGTGTGGAAGAGCCAATAGAGGCAATTGAAATCTTAAAAAGACATATTAATTGGATTGAGGATGAACTGATAAACAAGTCTTCAGACTATAAATTATTTCTTATGAAAAAAGGTATACTTAAAACTATTATCAAAAAATAGGAAAAACTTGGAATAGGGTTTAGGAACTTTAATCATATTTGAATATTTTATGAATAAATGTTAAGATTTATATAGGAAATTACAGAATGACATTATTTGACAATATATCCAGACATAATTTTAAAGCTTTTTTATGGCATGCTGGTTTTTTGGCTTTCGCTCAAAACTTCATGGACGTAGATACAGTTATTCCAGCAATGGTTGTTGAAAGTGGTGGTAGTGCCATGCACATAGGAATAATAACAGCAATTATGATGGGAGGATCTAGTTTTACACAATTGTTTTTTGCTCCTCTTGTAAATAATAGCAAATATAAGAAGAATTATTTATTGTATGGAATCAACTTAAGAGTGTTGTCATTGATTGCTTTAACCATTGTCCTATATTGGTTTTCCTCACGTCATTCAATTTATATTTTTTGGTTCGTATTCGTTTTTATTTCTCTATTTTCTCTGAGTGGAGCATTTGCTAACATAAGTTATGTTGATATATTTGGAAAAACCATTAATCAAAATAAAAGAAAATCTTTCTTTGCTTTAAAGCAAATAATAGGAGGAGTAATTGTACTGTCTACAGCGTTTCTAGCAAAAAAAATGTTGTCATCATTTGATTATCCTACAAATTATTCAATTATGTTTTTAATTGGAGCAACTGCATTATTTATTGCTTCATTGGGATTTTGGAAAATAAAAGAAACAGAACCTTCAGGGATAAAAATTTCAGGTTTTAATAATTTTATAGGCAGTATGCTGAATGAAATAAAGGTGAATAAAAAACTTGTTTATTTTTTGGGCTTTATAAACACACAAGGTATTGTTATATCTTTTATTCCATTTGTAATGCTTTATGCAAAAGAAACATTCAATACACAGGGTTCAGATACTGGTGAATTTTTATTGTTTAAAGTAATTGGAGTGGTTATAGTTAGCTTTATGATATGGCTAGTCAATAAAAAAGTTAAGTATAATACAATATTATATAGTAATGTATTTTTATCGATACTGTTGGCATTGTTAATCCTGCTGATTAATAATGTAGATACATTAAAATATATATTTATTTTAGGAGGTATTGTAATTTCTCTATTTACCATTACCATGAATGGTTTGTTGCTTGAAATTTCAGGGAACGAAAATCGTGCTCTTTATGCAGGATTTGCTGGTGCTGGAAATATAATTCCATCAATTTTTCCTCTGATAGCCGGAGGTATTATTAGTAAACTTGGGTATGCTGCATTTTTCATTTTTTTTATGCTCATTATTTCTTTTTCACTTTACTTTATTTTAAAAATAAAGTGTAGTAGGTAGAAATCATAAATGTGTTAAAATTCTGATATCATGCTATAAATCGTATTTAAATCATAAATAGTAATAATTAATAATAAAATTTTAATAATGAATTACGAAATAGTAATAATAGGGGGTAATCCAGCAGGTGGTACTGCTGCTATAGCAGCTAAAAAGATCCATGAAGATAAATCGGTATTGGTGATAAGAAAAGAGGCTGAATCTCTTATCCCATGTGGAATACCTTATACATTTGGTACTCTTAATAATATTGAGGATAATATTAAAAGTATAGAACCTGCAAAGAAAATGGGTGTTGATTTCCTTATCGATGAGGTAATATCTATTAAAAGTGATGAGAAATTATTAACCTTAAAAAACAGTGAAGATATAACTTATGAGAAATTAATAATAGCTACTGGCTCACAGCCTTTTATTCCCCCAATCGAAGGAAATGATTTGGAAGGAGTTGTAGCAATAAGAAAAGACTTAGAATATATTAAATCTATTAATCCTATACTGAGAAGTGGGCAAAATATTGTTGTTGTAGGTGCTGGATTTATAGGTGTTGAGATGAGCGATGAATTGTCTAAGATATGTGATAATGTAAGCTTGATAGAATCAATGGATTCGATTTTACCATTGGCTTTTGATAAGGATATGATAACTCCTGCTCTGGAAGTACTATTAAAACATGGCGTTGATGTTCGTACAAATACTATGGTGGACAAGATAATCGGAGAAAATGGCAAAGTTTCAGGTGTGAAACTTAAAACTGGAGAGGTAATTAAGGCCGATCGGATTATTTTATCCATTGGTTATAGACCAAATATTAGTTTGGCAAAAAAATGCGGACTTGAAATTGGTATTTATGGGGGAATAGTTACAGATGAATATCTTAGAACTAGTATAGATGATATTTATGCCGTAGGTGATTGTGTCGAACACAGAGATTTTTTTACCCGAAAACAGTCGAAGTTAATGCTTGCATCTACAGGTGCTTCTGAAGCTCGTATTGCCGGAATGAATTTGTATGACTTGAGGGTTATTAGGCAAACTAAAGGTAGTATAGCGATTTTTTCAACAACTCTTAATGAGATATCTTTAGGTGCAGCAGGACTAACTGAAAAGCAAGCTAAGGCTGAAGGCTTTAGGTTTATTATTGGTAGAAATACAGGTGTTGATCATCACCCTGCCTTATTGCCAAATACTTCTCCTCAAATTATTAAATTAATTTTCTCAAAAGGTGCAGGAGTTCTTTTAGGAGCACAAATAATTGGCGGCTCAACGACAGGGGAAATGATTAATATATTGGGATTAGCAATTCAGAAAAATATGACTGCTCCTGAGTTAGCTATTATGCAATATGGTACACAACCTATGCTTACAGCTGGTCCCGGTAATTATCCTATTGTATTAGCAGCCATGAGTGCTGTTCAACAAATGGGTAACTGAAATATGATTTATTGTTGAACGAAACCTAAAGGTAGCTAAAGCACAAAACTCTGGCTACTTTTAGTAAATGTTTAATTAAAAATTATTGTGATGAAAGAAAAGTAAGAATCTGATTGAACGCGCTTGTCTTATCATTCCTAAATTTAATGAACTCTTTTGTAGAATGAAACGCTCTATCGAGCTTTCTGGAAAAAGTCAAAGTACTTTAAACAACTACATCAGGCGGATTGCCTTGTTTGTTCTTCACTTTAATCGCCTGCCTGAACAGATCAGCGAGGATGAAATCAACGAATATCTTGTGGCTCTTGCCAGAGATCCCAAATCACCATCGCGCAGTAGTTTTAAGCACATGGTTTATGGACTTCGGTATTATTATCGCTTATTGGGAATGAATAAAAAAGCCATCGCTTTGCCATCCCTAAAACGAGAAACAAAACTTCCTGTCATTTTGAACAGAAAGGAACTCAAGGAGAATGGAAATAGATCGGGAAAAATAAAAAATACTTGTATCCGATACATTAACTGAGCGATACATTCAAAGGTAAATTCCTGGATAGCATCAAGCGTGCATTGCGAAAAATAGGGCATCTCAGCGGTTTCGATTCTGCTATTCAAACAGCGTATAATAAACCGTGGGTGGTACATTGTGAACCGTCAATGGCTGATGCCGAACATGTAATTAAATACTTGGGACAGTACACACACCGAGTGGCTATCAGCAATGATCGTCTTCTTGAAATAAGCGATACACATGTATGTTTCATTGCCAAAGATTATCGCAATAAGGCTCAGAAAAAACCAGTCCGATTATCAGGTGTAGAATTTTTGAATCGTTTTTGTCAGCACATTCTACCCAAAGGCTTCGTTAAAATACGACGATATGGCATTTATAATGCAACCACAAAACGAAACCTGGAACTTCAATTTATTCCTGAAGAATCTGCTGTAGAGAAGGAGTTATCGGGCAAAAATAAAAAGGAAACAAAGCTTGAGCATATCAAACGGCTCACAGGCTTTGATATTGGGAAATGCCCAAAATGCAAACATGGACGAATGCATATTGTTGGCGAACTCCCTCGAATACGTTCCCCCAGTCGCCCTATTTACCAATTGATGAACGCCTTTTTACAATAATATGAATGACTTCGTTTCAAATCTTCATTCCTATGAAGACTGGATTTGTACGCCCTAATCTCTCGGTTTTCATCGCTTTACAAACAGTACAGCCTGTTGAAAATCCATAAATTAGGAAGATTAATGCACCAGATTAATACTAACTCCCCCTCTGAAGACTTCAGAATACAAGAAAAATCGTCGGTAAAAGCATAGAAAATCCAAAGCAACACGGGATGTAGTTCAACATGTACTCATCGCTGGGTCTTGCAGACCACTCATAGTTCTATTTATTAGCACTTGTTTTATTTCTTTTTACGAATTTAATTCCAAGTATTATTAAGATTACTATCAAGGCAATAAAAAATACGCTTGTTGAAATACTTTTTAGAACTGTAAAAGTATTGGTTGCATTAACCATAGTCTCTGTCAAGTCTGGATAATTGTTCAACATTGTAATTATTCCTATATTTTCCAAATAATCTGAAATTCCTGCAATTACAGGAAGTAGGCATAAATATAAAAATGGGCTATTAAGTTTGTTTAGTTTTTTTAAGAAATATCCCAAAAGCAAACAGTAAGAAAGTCCGAAAAGTAGTGGGTAAATCATATCCACAGGTATTTGGCTGGTTAGATAAGTCTCTCGTCCATTTTCTCCAAGAGAACTGAATAATTCACTTACATAATTCAAATCATATCCAGAGGGCATCATATCCAATAATTTCATTCCGTTAGAGAATTCCATTGTTTTAGGAATTGTAACAGTCAGCATAAAGATGTAAACAACATTGGTCAAAATAAAAAGTCCTAAAACCTTTTTTCCTGAAATATTCTTTTCTATAAATTTAGGTAATCGTTTCATTTTTTTCTTAAATAAGTGCTAACGAATAGCTGTAAGAATCCGTCACCTGTTATGATTTTTACAGCCTGTTGGGATGAGTTTTGCTGTGAATACCACTGACGTAAATTTTAAGCTATTCTGATTTATAATTTTACTTTTAAAATTTCATTCCCTTTTGTATTGTTTATACATCCATGTATGAATCTGTTCAATAAGGGAAGAAGGGATTGCCACACCCCAGGATTCTTTCCTTACTTGACTTTCTGGGAAAAGTCCTGTAACTTCTCAAAGTCAAAAACGTTTTTACGTTCCAAGTGTGTAACACTCGCACGCTTCAAGCGTTGACTTTGAAGAACTTCGTTCCCAAGAATCCTTCCTTAACCCAATCCCTGAAATTTTATCTCAAACGCTCAAATTCACAGCAATATTCATTTCAACGTTGCGTATATGAAAAGAAAGCGGTTGCGAAGCAAAAATCTTTCTGTGTGCAAGAAAGGTTAAACGGGCTACGAATGTTGATGTTACTACAATCTCGCTTATTTTTTATATACATTGTTAGGCACTGGCTATTTTTATTTTTTTCAAGTACACATAGTCTGTTGTTAATTCACTTAATTCGGTTGAGTTATCAATTAACTTTAACTTATGTACAATATCGTGTCTATCCAGTCTTAATTGTGTTTCTGTTCTAATGTTTTTAGCAGGCTTAATTAATTTTTCTATTGCTTTATCAGTCTTTTCGTTAAGGTCAATAAGACCAATTAATTTGATATATTTTGTCGTATCAGGAAGTTCTCTTTTCCCGTTTGTTAATTTGATAGCATCATCAAGAATTGAATTTCGTTGTGCCGCTCCATAGTAAAATCCTTCGTTGATTGGAATAACACATTTTATTTCAGCTATTATTTTTTTGTTCGGTACTTGAATATCAAATCCATTAGTATTTGGTTTAGTTCTATTTACTTTTTGAACTAATTGATTGTGCTCTTCATTTGATAAGTTAAAATAGTTAGCAATCCAGTTACTAAATGCTAAAGTTGTCTTTAATGTTAAAACATTATTTATATCAGATAAAGCCATTTTAAGGTCAAGAAGTTGGCTCTGATTTAAGGTGTTATAATAGTCCTTTTCAGATTTTGTTAAGTTCTTGAGAAAAGCATTTAATCTCTCCTTCAATTCTAAATCTCTATCATATATTTCAGTAGTCTTTTTCAATGCAATCAACTATTTTTTCTTGTCAAGGTTAATTTTTATTACTTCTTCATTATCCTTTTTTTTAATTACCAAAGTTGCAATAGACCAATTATCTGTTTCTCCATTTTTAAATTTCATTTTTTCTATATTTTTTTCACCAAACAGATAATATCCTTTTTGTTCAAGGTCTTTTAAAAGTTCATTTAATTGCAATCCCATTTGTACTTTATCATAAACTTCAACCATTCCACTTAAATCTCCGTAATCAGTTAAATCTTGCAAAACTCCGCCAATATATTTAGCATCTTCTTCATTTTCCACTTCATCATAATCAGTTCTGTATCCATAGGAATCAGAAACAATATTTAAGAGTTCTTTTCCAGAAGTTATTCTTGCTAAAAATCTTGGTTTATTTGATTTTCCTTTGTTAATTGATTTGTCTAAAGTATTTTTCACCCAATTTTCGTGACTTAATTTGATGTATCTGAGTAGTTCCTCAGAATAAGTATCTGTCAATTCATCAATTTCTTTGTGATGATTTCTACACAATAAAATTAAGTTGTCGGATATGTCATAATTATCAATATTCGGTTTATGTCTTGGTCCATCTAATTTACTGCTGATTATATGACATTCTTCACCAATATTGAATTCATCTCTATCAGTTTTTTTTGAGAATAGTTCTATCTTACATATTGAGCATCTATTTGCTGATTTAGACCAAATATTTTTTCTTGTCTTACTTGATATTCCCATTCTGTTCATTTCTCCTGCTTGTGCCTAACGAATAGCTGTAAGAATCCGTCACCTGTTATGATTTTTACAGCCTGTTGGGATGAGTTTTATTTCCTGTTGATTATAACATTCATAAGTCCTACAATTTCATTCAATGTCTTTCTATCAGAACCAATATGAACTCGAATAATTGGCTCAGATAAACTGTCAACATTAATAATAACAGTATAGTCGTGATAAACTTTATCATCGTCTTGCGTAGTAATAGTGGATTTTTTGGCTGTAGAACCACCAATAACTGCGCCAGCACCTCCTAATAATACATCACCTACAACAGCTCGTTTAACCATATTTCCACTATTTGCCTTAGTAGTAGAAGTAATTTGTCCCTTAACAACCTTTTTATCATCTGTAAACGTACAACTTAATATACTTTTCATCTGAAAGTTTTTACCACAAATCCAAATTCTTTTTGATTCTTCAAACGCAATAATTTCTTTGTCTAAGCTATATTGTTTCAATACAAATACTTTTGTAGGATCACCGTATTTATTAATGAGTTCAGTTCGAGATTCATTATATGCTGGTATAATTACATTTTGCAATTCTTGTTTCCTTTTAGCTTTAGCTTCTTTGATTTTTTTTTCTCGTTCATTCCTTTCTTCTTTGTCTTTTTCAGAAAAAATAATAGCGACAATAATAATCACAACTGTAGCTACAACAAGGATTGTCCCGAGAGTGTTCCATCCGGCAATAAAACAAATACAAATGAAGAAAATGAATAATAATACGTATCCCATTAGATTAGAAATTAAAAGGTTAATAATGAAATTTACAAATAATTAAATGGCTTTGATTCCCAACTGTCAGCACAATCTTCCGACTTGTACTTCTTTTATCGGTTGAATTTATACGCATACACAGCCAATTTGGCTGTGTATGCGTATGTTTTTTAAGATGTGTTGATTAAATCATCAATAGGATTTTTAAACTTACAGAAATCTGTTTTGGATACATGAGTGTAAATTTCAGTCGTTTTCGAACTACCATGTCCTAAGCCTTCCTGTATATATCTTAAATCTGTTCCCTGCTCTAAATGATGTGTTGCAAAACTATGACGTAAAATATGTGGGTCAACTCGTTTTTTAATTTTTGCTCTTTTTGCAGCTTGTTTCACCACATTTAAAATACTTTCGGCACTGTATTTAGAACTATTTACTCCTTCAAATACCCACTGCTTGGGTTTTTCTTTTTTATAGTAATTCCGAAGCAGTTCCATAGTTATTCATGCCTGTTTGTTGTGCTCTTTAAACAATACAAAATCTGTTGATTTTATTTGAGTCCGATAAAAATATATATTTTATTTAATTTGTCTGTGCAAAATTTAAAACAATTGAGCTGGAATCAATATAAATAAGCTTTTCATAAGTTGAATGGGGGAGAGCAAGCTGCTGTAAAGCCTTTAGCTTGCTGTAATACTTCGTCTATTTCTTTTGTCCGGAAAAATAGAAACTTACTCCATTAACTTGATGCATTAGCCTTAACATGCAACTGCTTTTTTAATTTCACTAGTACATTTTTTATAAATCACATAATGCAATTGTTCGGCAAGGAAAAAAGACAATGGTCTTTTGGAAACAAAGGGTGTACCGGTAGCATACAGTTATCTTTTACCTGCAAGAATTAGAGCTTTGCAGTCCACCCAATCGGAATGGAAAGCAGTATCGAAAAGTAAAACTGATGTGGCTAATCAGGGGAGCGAGCTACCTGAAAACGCTCTGTAACCCCCGCGCAGGCTAGGCAAAAACCCGCAGGAAGGGTAATTTTGCCGCAGGACGCTATATTTAGGCGCAGGAAGCCTTAAAAGTCCGCAGAATTGTGAAAAACTGCCGCAGGAGACCCGAAATAGCCGCAGAATTGCAAGATACTGCCGCAGGAGACCTCAAATAGCCGCAGAACGATAAAAAATCGCGAAGTACGCTATGATTTTACCGCAGCGCACCAAAAAAGTCCGCAGAATTGCAAAAAATTGCCGCAGCGCACTCCAAACTGCCGCAGCGTGGCAAAAATAAGCGCAGCGCACTATGATTTTACCGCAGCGGGGATTGAAAAGCCGCAGCGCGAATAAAAAGAGAGTAGGAACGACTAATACTTTCGTAAACAACAAAAGACCTCCAATAGCGAGGTCTTTCTAATTTATCTGTAAAATCACACATTTTAGTCATAGAAAGGCAGCATTGACTTGCTAAGCATCTTGGAGATGCTAAGCAAGTTGATACGAATTGTGAATTGAGAAATATTGATTTCAGAAGAATCCACGAATAAAATGTTCTTGAGGCAAAAAAAATAAAACATTGCTGGCTTAGCTTGTATCTTTTTTATCGAAGATATAGCTGAAAAAAGTATTTTATAAGATTAGGTCTTGGTATCAATTTGGTACCAATGCTTCCCATAAAATCTCGACAGGATGTACGGCTTCTCGTTCGCTTTCATCTTTAATCTGATGGCGGCACGAAGTTCCCGAAGCAGCAATCAATACCGATGGGGCAGTTCGGCGTATTTCCGGCAATAAAACCAATTCTCCCACCTGCTTACTCAAATCGTAATGTTCCTTTTCATATCCAAAGGAACCAGCCATACCACAACATCCCGATGGTATTTCGGTGGCAGTATAGTTTTCGGGAAAACTAAGTATAAACTGCGTGTGGCTACTCGTGCTTAATGCTTTTTGGTAACAATGGGCGTGGAATTTAATTTCTTTTTGCTCATGGGTGAATTGCGCTTTTTTAATATTTCCGCGTTGCATTTCCTGATGTAAGAATTCTTCTATGGTGAAGGTATGCTTCGCCAGATTTTTTGCCACAGCCTGCATTTCTGTGGGGACTAATTCCGGATATTCATCCCGAAAGGTGAGGATTGCCGAAGGCTCTATTCCTACCAGGGGAGTTTCTTTAGTGATTAAATCTTTTAATAAATTTACATTCTTTATGGCCAGAGCTTTTGCTTTTTTCACCAATCCTTTCGATAGATAGGTTCTGCCGCTTTCCTGATGATCGGGAATACATACTTCGTAACCCAAAGCTTGTAACAGCTTCACTGTTTTTATCCCAATAGGGGTGTCGTTGTAATTGGTGAATTCGTCGGCAAATAAATAAACTTTTCGCTCCAATGTTTGCTGCTCATTTGTGTTGCCACGATACCATTTCCGAAGGGTAGAGGAGTACAGTTTCGGTATGCTTCTCTCTGGGGCAAAACCAAGATTTTTCTTCACCACTTTGCCAATAAAGGGATGTTGATTAATGGCATTGAATAATCGGGGAAACAGACTTCCTAATTGGTTTATTTTTGTGATATTGGCAATCAGCCTGCTTCGCAGCGGTATGCCATGCGTATTGTAATACTGCTGTAAAAATTCCGCTTTCAGTTTTGCCATATCCACATTCGATGGACATTCTGCTTTACACGCTTTACACGATAAACACAAATCTAAAATATCATACAATTCGGGATGATTAAAAGGGTTTTTCTCCTCCGAATTGGTGAGGAATTCCCGAAAGAGATTGGCTCGTGCCCGCGTACTCATTTTTTCATCTAAGCCAGCCTGATAACTAGGACACATTGCCTTGCCGGTAAGATGGGTGTTGCGGCAATCTCCCGATCCATTGCATCGTTCGGTGGCGCGCAGAATTCCCAAATCTCCCGAAAAATCAAAATAGGTAGGTATCTCTTTCGTAATTTGGTTGGCTTGATACCTGAGGTGAGTATTCATTTTGGGAGTATCCACAATTTTTCCGGGATTGAAGATGTTCTCCGGATCCCAGTAATGCTTAATCTCCCGCAATAAATTATAATTGTGTTCCCCAATCATGATGGAAATAAATTCTCCGCGAAGACGGCCATCGCCATGTTCTCCACTTAAGGAGCCTTTATATTTCTTCACCAGTCTGGCAGAATCGGCACCAATGGCATAGAATTTTTGCTGATCGGCTTCAGATTTTAAATTCAATATGGGGCGCATGTGAATTTCTCCACTACCAATATGTGCATGAAATACGCAATTGATCTGATGCTTTTTCATCAATTCTTTAAATGTTGCAATATAGTCCTGCATAACTTCGGGGCGAACCGAAGTATCTTCGATGAGCGAAACAGGTTTGGCATCTCCAGGCATATTGGAAAGCACTCCTAGTGCCGATTTGCGCAATTCCCAAACCCTGGCGATCTTTTCTGCTCTGGTAACCATGGGAAAATGGTATCCTAGCTTGTTCTTTTTAAAATCGGCTTCCATCTCGCTGACGAGCTTTTCAATTTCGGACATCGATTCCCGGGCAAATTCGATGATGAGAAGTGCTCCCGGATTGCCTTGCAGGAAAAATCGATTCTGAATCTGCAAATGATTGCCTTCACTCAGTTTTAGAATTTCTTCATCCATTAATTCTACTGCTCCGGGCTTATATTTTAAAGCGATAAGGTTGCCCGATATGGCTTCTTCCAAATTTGCAAAATGAGCACAAACCAGCGCTTTTTCCTTTGGTGGTGTGGCAACCAGATTCAATTTTATTTCGGTAGTAAAAGCCAATGTTCCTTCCGAACCTGCCAGCAATTTGCAAAAGTTAAAATCTGTTCCTTCTTCGGTAAAAGGTGCCGTTTCCAGTAACAAATCAATGGCATATCCGGTGTTTCTTCTTTTTATTTGCGGATCGGGATATTCCTTGCGGATAGATTCCTGATTTTCGGGTTTGCTAAGGATCTCTTTTATCTGACGATACACTTGAGATTCCATGCCATTATTGGCTTCGCATTTTTCCTCAAAAGCTTGTTTACTGATATTCCCAAATACTGCTTTCGATCCGTCGCTTAATATACAAGTGGCCTCTAGTGTGTGGTCGCGGGTACTACCATATATAATGGAATGCGATCCGCAGGAATTGTTTCCTAACATGCCGCCCATCATACAACGGCTTGCCGTGGAAGTTTCGGGTCCGAAGAATAAGCCATACTCCTTTAAATACAGATTTAGCTCATCTAATATCACTCCTGGCTGTACTTTCACCCATTTCTCTTCAGTATTTAATTCGATGATCTTTGTGAAGTATTTTGAGATATCTACTACAATGCCATTGCCAACTACTTGTCCGGCCAGCGAAGTACCTGCGGCACGCGGAATGAGCGAAAGCTTTTCTTGTCGGGCAAAATGTATCAGTTCCACAATATCCTTTTCTGTCTTGGGATATATCACTGCCAGTGGAATAACTTTATAGGCCGACGCATCGGTGGCATACAATATTTTTGTAGTAATATCCTGATGTACTTCACCTTCTAATCTTTCCTGAAGTAGTTGAAATTTTGGTGCTGATGTATTTTGTTGCATAGGTCTCTGATGATGTCTTTACTGTTGGTCTAATGATACGCGATTTGCGGTATTGAATTTACATTTTTATTTCGTAAAGCAGGCTTATCAAGAATCATTATTTATTATTTTTTTTGGATAAAATGCACGTAAATTAATCGAATTAGGAATCTAAAGTTTACGTTTTATTCCTAGATTTGCAATGTCGAGATTACAAAACAGATTAATATATTGATTCACAATGGACTTATTGCAGAAGATTAAGGAAAGTGCCAAATTGCACAACAAAAAAATTGTTCTTCCTGAAGGAACAGAGGAAAGAACCCTACAAGCTACCGAAATCCTTTTAGAGGAAGGGATTGCTCAAATCATCCTGATTGGAGATCCTAAAGAAATTATGGCGGAAGCAAATCGTTTGGGATTGAAAAATATGGATAAAGCCATTATTGTTGATCCTAAAAATCATGATAAAATGGAAGCTTATGCCGAAATTTTGTGTGAGCTAAGAAAGAAAAAAGGAATGACCATGGAACAAGCCATGGAATTAACCAAAGATCCATTGTATTTAGCTACTCTGATGATTAAAGCCGGTGATGCCGACGGGGAAGTAGCTGGTGCCAGGAATGCTACTGGTGATGTGTTGCGTCCTGCATTCCAAATTGTGAAGACCATGCCTGGTATTTCGGTTGTATCCGGTGCTTTTATCATGATCTTAAAAGACAAAACATTTGGCGATAATGGTATGTTGGTATTTGCCGATTGTGCTGTTCATCCTAATCCTACTGCTAGCGAGTTGGCAGAGATCGCTGTTGCAACTGCCAAAACTACAAAAGCAATTGCTCAAATGGAACCAAGAGTTGCCATGTTGAGCTTTTCTACCAAAGGATCTGCAAAACACGAGATGGTTGATAAAGTGGTGGAGGCAACTCGTTTGGCAAAAGAAATGGCTCCTGAATTTCAAATTGATGGGGAAATGCAAGCCGATGCTGCAATCGTAGAAGCTATTGGCGCTAAAAAAGCTCCGGGTAGCGAGGTGGCAGGAAAAGCTAATGTATTGGTATTCCCTACACTTGAGGTAGGTAATATTTCTTATAAATTGGTACAACGTTTGGCTGGTGCCGAAGCTGTTGGTCCTGTTTTACAAGGAATGGCCGCTCCTATTAATGATTTATCCAGAGGTTGCTCGGTAAGCGATATCGTAAATTTGGTTGCGATTACTGCTAACCAAGCTGCCGGCATGTAATACAAAGATCGATTCTGAAACTTTGTCTTTATAGTTGAATAAGTTCTTTGGATTCGATCAAACAAGAAAATTATATATCAAACAAAATAGTAAACAATAATTCTGATGAACGTTTTAGTATTAAATTGTGGTAGTTCTTCTTTAAAGTATCAACTTTTAAGTATGGGTGAAGAAGCTACTTTGTTGGCAAAAGGTCTTGTGGAGCGTATTGGCCTAAAAGAAGGAATTCTTACTCACAAGCCAGAGGGAAAAGCTAAATATGAAATTACCCAGAATATTCCCAATCACAGTGTTGGAATTGACTTGGTATTAAAGGCTCTTGTTGATCCGGTACATGGTGTAATTTCTGATTTGAAAGATATTGATGCTGCCGGACACCGCGTTGCTCATGGGGGAGAATATTTTCAGGATAGTGCAAGAATTGATGAGGAAGCTAAAAAAAATATCGCTGCTTGTTGCGAATTAGCTCCTTTACACAACCCTGCAAACCTTGAGGGAATTCTATCCATGGAAAAGTTACTTCCAGGTTTACCTCAGGTAGCTGTGTTCGATACTTCATTCCACCAGACTTTGCCTCCTGAAGCGTTTATGTATGGATTGCCATATAGCTGTTACGAAGAACTTCATGTGCGTAAATATGGTTTCCACGGTACAAGTCATAAATTTGTAGCCAATAAGGCTTGCGAAATCTTAGGTTGGGATATTAAAGATAAAAAAATAGTAAGCTGTCACTTAGGAAATGGTGCTTCTGTTTGTGCTATTGATGGTGGTAAGTCTATCGAGACTTCTATGGGATTTACTCCTAACGAAGGATTGTTGATGGGTACTCGTACTGGTAATCTTGACTTGGGTGCTTTACTATTTATCGCAGAAAAGAAAAATCTTTCTATCGAGGAAACCAACAACATGATTAACAAGCAAAGTGGTTTGGCTGGAGTTTCAGGTATTTCTTCGGATATGAGAGACTTGGAAATTGCTGCTGAAGATGGAAATAAAAGAGCTCAATTGGCATTGGATATGTTCGCCTATCGTGTGAAACGTTTTATTGGGTCTTATACTGCTACTTTGGGAGGAGTTGATTTAGTGATCTTCACTGGCGGTATTGGTGAAAACGATGTTATTTCTCGCGAGAAAATTATTAAAGATTTCGGATATCTTGGACTGGATTTCGATGCGGAGAAGAACGCAGGTTTACGCGGTAAAGATGCTGTTATTTCTAAAGAAGGATCGAAGGTTACTGCTATGATTGTGACTACCAATGAGGAATTGGTAATTGCTTCGGATACACAAAGAATCTTGTCTTAAGGCAAGGAATAAGAATATCTATTTATATTT
The DNA here is from genome assembly GCF_003996985.1 of Ancylomarina longa. Classification (GTDB taxonomy): domain Bacteria; phylum Bacteroidota; class Bacteroidia; order Bacteroidales; family Marinifilaceae; genus Ancylomarina_A; species Ancylomarina_A longa. The sequence continues at coordinate 289,347 of NZ_RJJX01000001.1, read as the reverse complement.
CAGAGCCCGGTCGTTTGATCGGGCTTTGTTGTATGTTCTTTTTTATTTTTCAGGAAGCTATTTTAAAGGTTAAAAATTCATAACCCCAGAGATTTACTATTGTCACTTGGCAATTAAATTGGTAAAGATTTATATTTTGATTATTTTTTGTAACAATTTAGTGTTAATGGCGTTTAGCAGCATAGAATACTAGCATTCAAAACCATTACAACTTTATTCTATATCTATACCTACTTTATGAGGACTTATAAAAACCTTTTATCAATTTATAGCGTTCTGCTACTCCTATTTATTTCCCTCCCAGCTTTTAGTCTGCAAACCAACTTCCGATTTCACGAATACAATAAGCAAAATAAATTAAATCAGGAGCTGGTAAAATCTATCTGTCAGGATTCTATGGGAATCTATTATCTAGCCACGGATGGGGGAGTTTTTTCTTTGATTAATGATAACTTCATTCCTTTTCGACTACCCGAGGGAAAATCCCATTATTTTAAGGAACTGCTGAAACTCAAGAATAATAAAATCTTAGCAGTTTCTGATGATGCAATTTATCAGATTACTCCTTCTTTTGAAAAGAGTAAAATGGAGCTTCTGATAGAATGCAATTTAGATCCTGCTGCACCCAAATACCCCAAGCATATTTATCAGGATAGTAAGGGGATGATCTGGATTGCCGATTACAATAATATTTTCAGGTACAATGGTAATACCATTGAGAAATACGAGATGGGGAAAAAGAACCTCACCAGTTCCTACGCGCGATCTTTTCAATTTATGGAATGCGACAATGGTAATTTGATCGTGGTTTCTCAAAAAGGATTGTTTTATTATTACAATTCAGCAAAAAATTCATTTTCACCGATAACTAGTCGTCAGGATTTTTTAGTTCATTCTTCATTTAAATTGGGAGGTAATGATTTTCTGATTGGAACATCAAAAGGTGTCCTGAAAGTCAGTTTTGATGAGGATGCTAATCTTATAAAATCAGATTTAATCCTTAAAGATATTATTGTTTCGAGTTTTGAACAATTAGCTGACAATAGCATTTTGGCTGGTACCTGGTTTCAGGGCTTGTTAGAAATTGATATGGATCAGGATTACAAGATTTATCCTGTTAGTGGTTTTCCTTATTTTACTGTGAATGCCATCTTTAGGGATGAATTTGGTAAGTATTGGGTTGCTACCAATTCGGGGGCTGTTGTTATGGAGGAGAAGTTTTTTTCTTCCCAGTTTTTAACTGCCAATTCCGATTATGTGGCCTCCATAGCTGATGATAAATCGGGTCAGGTGTATTTTGCAGGGAGAAATAGAATCTATAAAATTTCGAATCACAACAATATAGAGACTGAAGCAATTTCATTTGAGGGATCGGCAAATGTTTTAAAGTTTTATGGCGATATAATGCTTATTGGAACCGAGTCTGGCAATCTGGAGGTATATGAAAATAATGTACTGTTGACTTCTGTTAAAATCTCAGATCTTGCAATTACTGCAATTGAAGTAATTTCAGAGGAGGAGGCATGGGTGGTTGCCAATAAAGAACTGTTTCGTGTGAATTTGATTGATGGCACTTTTAAATCCTACCTGAATCAATTCAGGGGTAAAAGATTGGTGCAAGATATCTGCCTCACTGGGAATAAGAATTTATATATCGGTGGTGAAGGTAAAAGTGCTTATTTATTTTTCTATAATAGGAAGGATGATAAAATCACAAATTTAAGCCGGAATTTTAAATTTGAACTTACTGGAGATGTTTGGATTAGGGATATGAAATTGGATGATGATATTCTATATCTTGGTAGTTCTGTAGGTCTATTCCAATTAGAAGATTCAACCATTACCCGAGTCAATTTAGATGATATGAGCGATAATGAGATTAATGGAATAGCCATCGATCAGTTTGATGCTCTTTGGTTGACAAGCAGCAGGGGAGTAATCCGCAAAAGAAAGAATGATGTTTCCCTGTTTACTCCGGATCAGGGATTGCCTTCCAAAACATTTACTACAAAGAATTTATTAATTGATAAAAATGGATATTTATGGGTTGGCACCTCCAACGGACTGGCTTATGCTCATGTTTCTGATTCTATTCCCAGTACGCCAAAACCCATAGTACATTTGGCTAAGGAGGTTACGCAATACATCAAACCCGATACTAGTTTGGTGATAACAGCAAATTCAATGCTTTTGATGGATGTAACCGCAACCATTTATCCGCAAAAACAAAATCAATTCCAGTTCTGTATTCAAAAGGATAAGGATAGAATTACGGAATGGAAAGGCTTGTCCTCCAAAAATCAAATTCTGGTTTCAGACTTAGATCCGGGAAGTTATAAGATATGTATTCGCTGCAAACATGAGGGAAATTACGCTTGGAGTGATCATCGAATTGTGCCTTTACATGTGAATCAAGTATGGTATTTGCAATGGTACACTTTCCTTTTTGAAGTTTTTTTAGTTCTATTATTAGTTTATGCAACCAGCAGATATAGTAAGAAAAGAGCGCAAAAGTACCTGATGGAACTGGAAAAATTGGTTTCGGAAAGAACCATTCAATTGCAGGATGCCAATGTAAATCTATTTTCGGCGAATAAGGCAAAAGATAGATTTCTTTCTATTATTGCCCATGATTTGAAAAACCCATTTAATGCGATTCGCGGATTTTCTAAACTTCTCGTTCAGGATGAGGATTTCCTTACCGAGGAGGAGAAAAAAGAAATGATAGAAACCATATACAAGAGTTCTGATGATACCTTTAAATTACTGGAGAATCTCTTGGAATGGGCGAATGTACAAAAGGGTAATTTTAAATTGAATCGGGAAGAATTTGATTTGGAAGAGGTGATGGCTAATAATTTGGATTTACACAAGAGTTTAGCTTCCCTGAAGGAGGTGAACGTGGTTGGGCATTTTGAATCTGTAAAAGTAAATGCAGATAAGGCAATGGTCGATACGGTAATCCGAAATTTAATGTCCAATGCCATTAAGTTTTCTTTTGCCGGTAAGGAAATTGATCTTCGCGCTAAGCAGGAAGATGGTTTTGTGGTAATTCAGGTGAAAGACCAGGGAGTTGGTATGACAGCGGAACAGATGGATAAGCTATTTAAAATTGATACTGTATTTACCAGCGAAGGAACGGCTAACGAAACCGGAACGGGTTTTGGACTGATGCTTTGTAAGGAATTTGTGGAATTAAATGGAGGCAAAATATGGGTAGAGAGCGTCAAGGATAAAGGAAGCAGATTCTTCTTTTCCATTCCTCATTCTATCGCAGTTTAGTTCTAAAATCCATTAAGCATTTCATAGTAGTTAATTCACGGACAATTTCATATTGTTACAAAAATGGTCTGTAAGTAATCAATTAGTCGTTTTCCTGCTTGTTTTCACTTCTATTCGTAATTATTTTCTATTTTTGCCTTACAAGTTATTAATAGCGTAATATCAATAAACAACACATTCACTAAAATATATACAGAAGATGATTACTAGATTGGATCAAATCCTTGAAGTGCTGAAAGCCAGCGAGAAAAAAAGATTAGTTGCAGCTTATGCAAATGATTCCCATACAATTGGAGCTGTGAATGATGCCATTTTACATGGAATTATTGAAGCTACTTTGGTAGGAGACAAAGACGTTATTGCCAAAACATGTAAAGAGCATAACTTCGATATCAATAAATTTACCATCGTTCATGAGCCTAACGAATTGAAAGCAGCTCAGAAGGCAGTGGAATTGATTAACAATGGCGAAGGCGATATGATCATGAAAGGATTGGTTAGTACCGACAAGTACATGAAGGCTATCCTTAATAAGGAGTGTGGTTTGATGCCTCCAAAAGCAGTTCTTAGTCATATCACTGTAATGGAAAATCCTAATTACCACAAATTGTTGGTGGTGAGTGATGTTGCTGTAATTCCTCAGCCCGATTTGAACCAAAAAATTGCATTAACCAACTATGTAGTTCGTGTTGCCCGAGCATTAGGTATCGATAAACCAAAGGTTGCTTTAATTGCTGCATCGGAGCAGGTACTTCCTAAAATGCAGGCTTGTGTGGACGCTGCTATTATTTCAAAGATGGCGGATAGAGGACAGATTAAAAATGCATATGTTGATGGACCTTTGGCTTTAGATGTAGCTATTGATAAGGAATCGGCTGAAATTAAAAAGATGGATTCTATTGTTGCCGGCGATGCCGATTGTATGGTATTCCCAAATATAGAGGCAGGTAATGTATTCTATAAAACCAATACTAAATTGGCGAATGCTGAACTGGGAGCTATGGTAGTTGGAGCTAAATGTCCTGCTATTCTTTCCTCTCGTGGTGATAGTGTAAGAACCAAATTGTACTCTATTGCACTTGCTGCTTTGGTAGCATCTAAATAATATTTGAATAGGGAGTAAAAAGTGGTGTGTTTGCTACACCTGTTTACTCCTTTTTTTTACGCAGGATTAAAAAACTACATATGGAACCAATTCGTTCATTAGATCAAATGGTTGATCATCTTCGCGAAAGCGGAAAGAAAAAGAAAATTGCAGTTGCCTATGCTCAGGATCCCAATACTATTGGCGCGATAGCCAAAGCTATTGAAGAGGGGTTTGTGGAAGCTGTGATGATTGGTGATGAGGAGGAAATTAGCAAGAAGGCGCAGGAAGAAAATATTAATCCCGATATATTTACGATAGTACATATTCCTAATGATGTGGCTGCTACTGCTGAAGCTGTTCGCATGGCTCGCATGGACGAAGTAGATGTGGTGATGAAAGGTTTGGTTGGTACGGATAAATTCCTGAAAGCAGTATTAAATAAGGAACACGGACTTTTGCCTCCCAAAGCAGTGATGAGTTATGTTTGTGCATTGGATTTACCAAAATACAACAAATTGCTTTTTGTCTCGGATACTGCGGTATTGCCTTATCCTGATCTGAAACAGAAAATAGCCATGCTAAACTATTCGGTAAAGATGGCTCAGAAATTTGGGATCGAGAGACCGAAGGTGGCTTTGATTTCTGCTACTGAGAAACCAAATCCCGTATTTCAGGGAAGTGTGGATGATGCCATCATTTGTAAAATGGCCGATCGTGGTCAGATAAAGGATTGCATTGTGGATGGTCCTTTGGATGTGTTCCTGGCTTGCGATCCGGCATCGGTAGAGATTAAAGGTATACCAACACCAATTAAGGGAGAAGCCGATTGCCTGATTTTTCCATCGCTGGAAGCGTGTAATTCCTTTTACAAAGGATTGATGCTATTTGCCGGTGGTGAGTTGGGTGGTTTAATTCAGGGAACCACAAAACCTGTGGTGGTGATGTCGCGTAGTGAATCCGAAAAATCGAAATTCTATTGTATCGCATTATCCGTATTGATGGCGGATTAATTTTATTTGTTTGTACAGACCTTGCATGCAAGGTCTCTACAGAAAAACCATGCAAGGTCTCTACAGAAAAACCATGCAAGGTCTCTACAGAAAAATCATGCAAGGTCTCTACATGATCATGCAAGGTTTCTATAAAAAAATGCCAAAACCAAAACCATATTGTCTGATGCCGTGGATTCATTACCACGTGAGCAACGCAGGTCGCGTGAAAGCCTGTTGTGTTGCCAATATCCCTTACGGGGATTGCAATACCCAAGCCTTTGGAGAAATTTGGAATGGGAAAGCCATTAAGGATTTGCGGGAGCGATTCACCAAGGGGGAATCGGATAATCGATGTGGCGTTTGCAGGCGGGTAGAAGAGGCAGGAGGCAAGAGTATCCGACAGGAAACTCACGAGAAATTTGGAGATTATTTTGAGCAGGATACACCCAAACTACCGGTGTATTTCGATATTCGATTTTCCAACGCTTGCAATTTTGCCTGTCGTACTTGTTGGCATGGAGCCAGTTCTGGCTGGTTTCCAGAGGCAAAAAAGCTAAGACGAAACCTGGGGGATGTTGCTTTGCTGCAAAATATCGAAGATTTTGATCGCTTTATTAGTGAAACCGGGGAGGCTCTTTTGCAGGCACAGGAAATCTACTTTGCTGGCGGGGAACCATTGGTTACAAAAGAGCATTATCTGTTGCTCGATTGGCTGGTGAAGCATAAGGCAACAAAAATCCGATTGAGATACAACACTAATTTCTCGCAATTACAACTGGGCAATTTCAATGCTTTGGAGTATTGGAAACAGTTTGGGAGCGTAGAGATAATGGCGAGTATCGATGCACATGATAAATTGGGGGAGTATATCCGTAAGGGATTCGATTGGAAGCAATTTCAGGCAAACAGAGATGCAATTAGAAAGCTACCACACATTCGGTTTGTGATTGCTCCAACTATATCGGTATTCTCGATACTAAATCTGCCGGAATTGTACCGCACTTGCCTGATGGAACAAATTATAGAATCCGACGGACTTTATATCAATCTTCTCGATCGCCCTTTGCATTATAATGTAAAGGCATTGCCCGAAGATCACAAACAAAAGGTGGTAGATGAATTCCAGGGATTCTACAATTGGGCAGAGAAGAAACAAATACCTCAATCGATTATCGATCAGTTTAAAGAATGCGAATCCTACATGATGGCCGAGGATCTTTCGAAACAATGGCCTCGTTTTTTATCTGAAACAAAACAATTGGATGAATTTCGAAAGGAGCGTTTAAGCGAAGTTTTAACTTTTTAATTGCTTTGCTGGGTTTTTACTTTATGTTCTGAATCGCTTTGTATATAAACCTTATTTATTTGATATGCAGATTGAAATGAATTAACTTCTTGTCTCGTTTGGTTAATCCATCGGTAATTAGGAAGTATTCATCTTTAAATATTGTATATATGAGCTGCCAGATTTCTTTCGAACAATTTAAAAAACCAATTATCCTTTTCGAGTACGATCATCTTCAAGAAAATATTCCTGTACATGCTAAAGTATTGAAAACCGACTTGGTAGTAATCCGTTATCAAGACGGGGTTACCGTATTATATGGCAGGTGTTTGCATCGGGGAGCTTTACTGGCCGATGGACATGTGCAGGGGAACAATCTGATTTGTGGTGTTCATGGATGGGATTTTAGGAAAGATACTGGTGTGAGTGAGTACAATCCAAAGGAAAGATTGCATAAATTCTCTGCGGCAGTCAAAGACAATCTGGTGTATATTGATGAAGAGGAGGTAAGAAATTTTGAGGTTCATGAGATACCTTCTCCTTTTCAATCGGATACTTATTTGGGGGATTTTGCTGATACGCACCCCGAACCTACCGAACCTTATACCAAAGAAATTCAGGCTTTGGCTAAATATGGACTGGAGAAATATGGTCATCATGGACCAACTGCGGCAATGGGAGTAGATCGTACCACGCTTCCTCAATGGAATGACTTGTTGTTTCTACCTGCTCAGCTTTCCAAAACACCATTGCTGGATGGGGTGGAGGTTGATTCTCAGGTTGTGATCGGAAAAAAGGCTAAGAAACCTTTGAAATTAGACTTGCCATTATTCGTTTCGGATATGTCGTTTGGTTCCCTATCCAGGGAGGCTAAAATTGCACTTGCACGTGGTGCTGAACTTGCGGGAACAGGAATATGCTCTGGTGAAGGAGGCATGCTTCCCGATGAGCAAAAAGAGAATTCCAAATATTTTTATGAGTTAGCATCTGCCAAATTCGGATTTTCGTGGGATAAACTGGCAAAAGTACAGGCTTTTCATTTTAAGGCTGGTCAGGCTGCTAAAACCGGGACAGGTGGTCATCTTCCCGGACAAAAAGTAGTAGGTGAAATAGCAAAGGTGAGAGGATTAAAAGAAGGGGAGGCAGCAATAAGTCCTGCATCATTTCCCGATTTAAAATCAGTGGAAGATTTTAGAGATTTTGCAAATAAGGTTCGGGAGAAAACAGGCGGTATCCCCATCGGATTCAAGCTTTCCGCCAGCCATATCGAGGCAGATATAGATTTTGCATTGGCTGTAGGGGTTGATTATATCATATTGGATGGTAGAGGAGGTGGAACGGGTGCAGCTCCAACCATTTTACGCGATCATATTTGTGTTCCAACTATTCCTGCTCTGGCTCGTGCTAAGGCACATCTAAATAGAAGAAATGCAAATGATGTGAGTCTTATTATTACTGGTGGTCTGCGTGTAGCCTCTGATTTTGCCAAGGCTTTGGCTTTAGGTGCGGATGCAGTAGCTATTGCAAATTCGGCAATTCAGGCAGTTGGATGTATAGGTATGCGTGCTTGCCATACCAATAATTGTCCGGTAGGTGTTGCTACTCAAAAGGAAAATTTGAGAGCTCGGCTAAAGGTGCAAACATCAGCTCTTCAATTGAAACGCTTTTTGTTATCAACCAATGAATTAATGAAGGTTATTGCACGTGCATGCGGATACAATTCATTTTCTCAGTTCAATAAGGACGATCTCACGACCTTCAATCACGATATGTATCGATTAAGCGGAGTGAAATATGCCGGACTTGTTCCCTAATTGGTAATGACTTGAATTGGGTTCTTAAAGGAAATTAATATGCAATTAAATGGGTATAGGATTAAGCAGTCGGAAACCTTAAGGGGAGAATTTATATTTAAGGTATAAGCAATTTCGATTTACCAGTACTAGCAAGTTTGATTTACTAGTACTACCATTTTTGATTTACTAGTACTAGCTAATTCGATTTGCTAGTACTAGCTTTTTTGATTTGTTAATAAAGTACTCGCCAAAACGAATACCAAGCACCTTTACAAATGGGTGAAATCAAAGGTTGGGAAGTAAATATTGTCATGTCAGGCAATTTCATTCTTTTTTAGCATGTTATAATATTCCGCAATAGCCTTATAGACTTCAGCAGCATTGCAGGTAGTCATTAAAGTATTGCGCAGAGAAGATGCTTCGCGGATACCACTGGTATAAATCTTAAAGAATCGGCGAAGTATGGCAAAGTTTTTGGTTCTTCCCCAAGTAGCTTCGAACAATCGGGTGTGTTCTTGAAGCAAATCCAGTTTTTCTTCCGGGCTCACGGCACCTTTATCAGGATGAAAGAACCAGGGATTCTTAAAAATACCCCTGCCTACCATCACGCCATCTACGCCATAGCTTTGGCATTTTTCCAATCCATCTTCGTAACTTTCCACATCTCCATTGCCAATAATCTTAATGCTTGGAGCAATTTCATTTCTTAGTCGTACTGCTTTTGCAATTTCATTCCAGTCTGCCATGCCTTCCGACATTTGTTTTTGAATACGTCCATGAATGGTAAGGGCATCAAGGGGCATTCCTAACAGATGACTTACCCACGATTCGGTCACTATTTGTTTGTAACCAATGCGAGTTTTCACGCTTAAAGGTAAATTGCTTGCCTCCCGGGTTGCCAAAATAATTTCTTTGGCAAGTTCTGGTTGAGATATTAAAGCGGAACAACATCCGTTTTTAACTACATTTTTAACCGGACATCCCATATTAATATCGATGCCATCAAAATCGGTTTCCGTTGCAATGTATTGTGCAGTTTTGTAATATTTCTCCGGATCTTTTCCCCAGATTTGAGCAATTAGCTTTACATTCTTTTTCTTCAACAAGGCTTTTTCCGATTCGTTAATCTGCAAACGATGCTTTACCTTATCGTGCCCGATAGGGTGACACATGCCTTCTACCGAAGTAAATTCGGAATACAGGAGGTTTAATTTTCCTGTTTGGGCAGTTTGTAGCACTACCTCACGAAAGGCCGTATCACTTACATCCTCCATAGGTGCCAGGGAGAAATTAGGGTTTTTTATATCTTGCCAGAAGCTCATTTTTTATCTTTATTCTTTAATTGCCGGGTGGATGCACGGCGCAATTTAATAGTGATTTTATCCTTTTGCCTTTATCCTTATTTCCTGCAATTTTGGTCTGATTCTTTGTCGGTAAATCTGACTTTTACTGTATTTGTCATGAAATTTTGAACGAAGCTGTATACGTTCCTTAATTGGTAAAGCAATAATTTCTTTGCATTCATCAGTGCAACAAGCATTATAATGTTCTCTGCATTCGTCACACTGTATAAATAGCAAATGACAATCGTCGTTAGCACAATTGGTATGCGTGTCGCAAGGTTTACCACATTGGTGGCATTTGGCAATAACTTCCTTATTGATGCTTTCTCCCAATCGTTCGTCGAACACAAAATTCTTACCTCTGAATTTAGATTCTATTCCAACCTGCTTTATCTCCTGCGCATAGGCAATAATACCACCATGCAATTGGTTTACATCTTCAAATCCATGATGCCGAAGGTATGCGCTGGCTTTTTCGCATCGAATTCCTCCGGTGCAATAAAGCAGGAACTTTTTGTCTTTCTCCTGATCGAAAGCCTTTACAACCATCTCAATTTCTTCTCTAAAGGTATCAACATCAGGGCAAATGGCATGCTCGAAATGTCCAACTTCACTTTCGTAGTGATTTCGCATATCGATAACAATAGTATCTTCCTTACCAATCTGATTGTGAAATTCAAGGGCATTAAGATGCTTACCTACATTGGTAACATCAAAAGCACTATCATCCAAACCATCAGCAACTATTTTAGGACGCACCTTTATAATTAGTTTGTAAAATGATTTTCCATTATCCTCTACTGCCCATTTTATAGGCATATCTTTTAATTCCGCTATATTATTAAGCTGCAAGAAAAAAGCATCCAGATTTTGCTCCGGGATACTCATTTGCGCATTAATTCCTTCCTTTGCGATGTAGATTCTTCCTTTACAATTCAGATGATTCCATGTTTGGAACAAATTATCCCGAAATTCCTGTGGTTCTCCAATCTGCACATAGCGATAAAAGGAAATGGTTTTTCGCTTAAAGGTTTCTGCTTCCAATTGTTCCTTTAGTTCTTCTTTGCTAAGTTTATTGTATAATTGCATTCTTTCTGATCTCTTTATTTAGAATAAATAAACTTTGCAAAAATAATGCATTTCCCTAAATGAGAAAGGCTTTGACTGTAAAAAAGATAAATTTGTCTTAAATTGCTACTTTTACAGAATACTATCAACAAACATCTAATGGAGAAAAAGTTTCTGATTATAGGACAGGGGATTGCTGGTTCCTTGCTTGCCTATGAAATGTATAAGGCAGGACTGAATTTTAAAATCATTTCCAGTCTTGAACTTCGTAAGGCTTCTGATGTGGCTGCAGGTATGTACAATCCTTTGGTTTTTAAACGACTTACTAAAAGTTGGATGCTAGAGGATTGTTTGCCTGTAATGTTTGATACTTATCGGGAGCTCGAACGTGAATTGCAGGAGCAGTTTTTGTATCCTATGGACATTATCAAACCATTGTCGGAGCACGAATGCCAAATGTGGGAGGAGAGAATAAAGGAGGATAATTTTTCAGATTATATCACTGACATTGGTAAAAACAATTTTGGGGAAGGGATAAGAGACTTTTACAATTTTGGAAGGGTAACAAATTCCGGATATGTTCATTTATCCAAGTTATTAAAGCATATGAATAGGTTTTTCAAAAAGCAAGGACTATTAATTGATGCTTATTTCGATTATAAAGATTTAGGATTTATTGATAATCAAATTACCTGGCATGGTGTTTCTGCTGAAACCATTGTGTTTTGTGAAGGATATCACGCACAGACAAATCCTTTTTTCAAGAAGATTGATTTTCGTCCTACCAAAGGGGAGTTGTTAGAAATTTACTGCGAAGGATTACAGGAGCAATATATTTTAAACAAGAATCTCTTTGTAATGCCTATGGGCAATCATCGGTTTCGGGTTGGAGCCACTTATGATTGGCATAACCTGGATGAGATAACAACCGAGGAGGCCAAATCCGATTTGCAATCTCGTTTGGAGGAAATAATTTCTCTTCCTTACAAGGTAGTGAACCATTGGGCTGGTATTCGTCCAACAGTGAAAGATCGCCGCCCTATTTTAGGAATTCATCCATTGCACGAACATATTGCCATTTTTAACGGATTGGGCACAAAAGGAGTGATGCTGGCTCCGTATTTCGCTCGAGAAATGGTTCGTTTTTTATCGGTACATGATTATCCCTTATCTCCTGAAATTGATATCCGAAGGTTTATGAAATAGGAAAGACCTTTTAAAGAGGAAAGGTCTTTCTCAAGATTAGGCGTTTTTATGGTATCAGCAATACTTTCCCAACACTTTTACCACTTTCCAGATACTCGTGGGCAGCTTTTCCTTCGGATAAAGGAAAGGTGCTTGCAGGTGCAACCTGGATGAAACCTTCTGAAATCCATTGGAATAGTTTGGCAGCACGCTTTTGTCGTTCTGATTCTGAATTCAAATAACTCCATAAATCACCACCGGTAAGTGTTTTACTAGTATCCATTAGCATACGAGGATCTACAAGTGCCGGATCTCCACCACTCATACCATAAAATACCACATGACCACATTCCCTGGTAACATCGAAGCTATCTGCAAGGCTGGAACCAACACTATCAAAAACTACATCTACACCTTTATTATTGGTGATTTGCATTACTTCTTCTTTCCAATCTTCTTTTATATTTAAAGCAAAGTCACCTTTGTTCCTAAGGATGATTTCCTTCTTGGCATCGCTTCTGGTGAGTCCAATAACGATCGCTCCTTTCATTTTACAGATTTGTGTGAGAATTTGACCTACACCTCCAGAGGCTGCATGTATCAATACGATTTCATTCTCCTTGACTGCATGACTATCTTCTGCAAGATATTGTGCTGTTAATCCTTGCAAAAGAACCGAAGCAGGTAATTCCATTTTAATATTATCAGGAATGGGAATGATATGCGATTCGGGCACAACAACATATTGTGCATTGGCAAAGGGAACATCCGCAAAAGCTATTCGATCTCCGATACTATATTTCTCTGATTTAGATAAGGAAATGATTCCAGCACCTTCGTAACCTGCAATGTAGGGGGGAGTTCCTTTTAAATGATAATTTCCCTTCCTGCGATATATATCTGCATAATTTAACCCAATAGCCTTCATTTCTACCAATACTTCTCCATCATGAGCTTCCGGTAGGGGAATATTTATATATTTCATTACATCTGCTGAACCAAATTCAGAGAATGTAAGTGCTTTCATATGATTATTATTCATGTTTGTTCTATAGTTTTATCTTTTTAAAAAGGATTACTAAAGTAGTTAATTTGAAATAACGCCCTAATATCAGATAAAAGTAATTGTTTTTGTATTTTTAGTTTTTATCTAAAGTGTTAACCTTAGAATGTTTGTAAAATGGAAATACTAGGTATAGATATAGGTGGATCGGGTATAAAAGGTGCACCCGTAAATATGTTGACAGGCGAATTAGTTGGCGAGCGTTTTCGTATTCCGACACCGCAGCCATCTAAACCTAATGAGGTGGCTGAAGTAGTAAAACAAATTGTGGATCATTTTAATTGGAAAGGAGCTGTGGGCTGTGGATTTCCAACTATTATTTCAAAAGGGAAGGCTCTGGCTAATGGTAATTTAGATAAGGATTGGACCGGAGTGCAGGTGGATGATTTATTTGCTCAAAAAACAGGATTACCTTTTACAGTAATAAATGATGCTGATGCTGCAGGATTAGCTGAAATGAAATATGGAGTAGGAAAAGGGAAAAAGGGGTTGGTTATAATGGTAACCATTGGCACAGGTTTGGGATCAGGTGTTTTTTTTAATGGAATGCTACTTCCCAACTTTGAACTAGGACGATTATTTTATAAGAATGGTAAAATCATTGAAAAATATGCAGCAGATTCTGTTCGCAAGAAAGAAGATCTAAGTTTTTCGCAATGGGGCAAGAGATTTAATAAATTTCTAGATCATGTGAATTCAATATGTGCTCCTGATTATTTTATTATTGGAGGGGGGGTGAGTAAGAAACTACATAAATTTGAATCGGAGATTGATATAGTTGTTCCTGTTTTGCTCGCTGAATATCAAAATAGAGCAGGAATCATTGGAGCTGCTGTTGCGGCTAATGGAATTGTGTAGAGACATTGGAATGCAACATCTCTACAAATCAATTGAAGTTTAGATTATTTTAATCGTACAAAATTGCCTTTGGTAAATCCAGATCCCTGCACTATGGAACATTTAGAAGCTTTTCCATTTCCTATGCTAGCATCTGTAATTTTTATTTCACCGATTTTTGTATCTACACTACCCAATGAAATACCTGTATCAGGATCGATTAAATCATCACCTTTGCTATAAACTGCGAAGCTGTCACCAGCTTTTAGTCCATCTGCTTCCCCTGAATTAATAAAGACTACTCCAGATTTTTCGATGATTACTTTGGCTTGCCAGGGAATTTCGTTGGCGCTATTATCGATTAGCGAAACAATATCTTCTATTGCTTCTCGGGCGGCTTTCCCAACCAAGGATTCATCAAAGTCTTTCCTATCCTTAAAGTTTAACTTATTGGTACGAAGTTTAATTCCTTTTGCTGATTTCTTTTTGCGAACATTTTCTGCCGTTACTATTTCACCTGTTGAGGTGTTTACCATGCGCACATCAATACCTACTGTTGCTGCTTGATTGGAAACACCAATTCCTAAGCCTTTAATTGCACCACCTGTTTCGCCTTTCTTATAACCAAATTCTGAAACAGAACCCATTACAGCCAATTCTACACCTAAAACCTGACCAACTTTTGCAGCACTTTGTGGTGTAATTCTTCCACTTTGTCCAAAATCCTGCTCATTTAAAATGCGATCGAGTTCTTGTCGTTCAATTACCCTGTAGTTGCCAGATTTTACGAGAGCTGTAGTAAGCATATCACTCACTCCGTTTCCTACACCTTTGTTATTCCACCATCTCCAACTCCTATCCGTTTTGTCTTCGAAAACAAAAACAGCAATTCTCTTTTTAATTTGTGGCTGTTGTGCTGCAATTTTAAAAGTGAAGGCACAAGAAATAAGAAGTAGGGTAGTTATTCGGATAAGTTTAATGTAAGTTTTCATGGCTGGTTTAAGTTTAATTAAAGTTGTCAAGTGAATTTATAATGAATAAGTTACGGAAAAAAATGCTTATAGAAAAGAGGAGGTTACAGAGGTCTTTCTTAATGAAAGAAGGTAATTTGCAAACAAAAGCCCTGCAAAGAAGGAATCTTTGCAGGGCTTTATTTTTGTGTTTTATCTAATTAATGTCTTGTGTTGTCTAATAATTTTAAATCAGCGAGAGCAATTGCAGCCGCAGCTTCAATAATTACCGGAATCCGAAGCGCTATACAGGCATCGTGTCTGCCTTCTATTAACAGACTTTCCACCTTCCCTTTTGCAAAATTCATGGTGTTTTGTGCCTTTCCAATAGATGAGGTTGGTTTAATAGCAACCCGGAATACCAAATCATTTCCATTGGAGATTCCTCCATTTATACCACCTGCATTATTGGTTTCTGTCTTTCCCGATTCATCAATAAAGTTGTCGTTGTGTTGCGAACCTTTCATTTTTGCAGCTGCAAAACCGGAACCGAATTCAATTCCTTTTGTTGCAGGAATGGCAAAAATTAAGTGTGAAATCAATGATTCTACTGAATCGAAAAATGGCTCGCCATAACCTATTGGCATATTACTTGCCTTACACTCTACAATTCCACCTATTGAATCCTGCTCTAATAATGCTTCCTCAATGGCAGCATCAAAATCTGTTTTACCGCCTATTTCTGTTAATTTGGCATCGATATTTATATCGCCTAATATTTTTTTTGCCACAACTCCGGCTGCCACAATTCCCAAGGTAATTCTACCCGAAAAATGTCCGCCACCTGTATAATCATTATGCTTGCCGAATTTATGCTGTGCGACAAAGTCGGCATGTCCGGGGCGGGGACTGTCTAATAAATTACTATAATCCTTCGATTTTGTATTTTTATTGCGAAAAAGGATAATTAGAGGAGCACCTGTAGTTTTCCCCTCAAAGGTTCCGCTTAAAATAGCCGGGAGATCTTTCTCTATTCTGGGAGTAGTTCCTCTGGCTCCTGACTTTCGCCGACCTAAGTCAGGCATTAAATCTTCTTCTGTTAGCGAGATCCCGGCAGGGCAGCCATCGATAGTGACACCTACTCCCTTTCCGTGAGATTCTCCAAATATGCTGATTCTGAATATTCTTCCGAAGTTGTTCATTTATAAATACTGTTGTTAGTCTTTAGAAACTAGTAATTAGAATAGTTTAAAATTATTCTCTTTTGTAAAGATAAAAATAGCCAATAGTTTATTCTTGCGTATGTAAAGTGGAATGATAATTATTTTCATTCAGAATTTTTATTCCTTTGCTGGCAAGAAGTTCGGCAGTTAAACCATTTCCCATTATTTTTCGTCCCGAAAAGGTGCCATCATATATTTTCCCATATCCACAGGATGGACTATTTGCTTTGAGAATAGCAATTTCACATTCAAGAATTTTGGCAATGTCTGCTACTTTAATAGAGCCAATCTTAAATTGCTTGGTATAGTCCTTTTGATTTTCCCCTATAACTTTTATAGAATTCCCCTTCTTAATTATTTCACAAGGAATTCGGGGTGTTGATAATCCTCCTATCTGTTCAGGACAAAGGGGAATTGCTTCTCCTTTTAAAACCATTTGTTGAATCTCTGGCATCAAATTGTCTTTGCCATCATATTTGCATTTAATTCCGGCCAGGCATGCACTAACTATTATCATTTTGATTCTTGTTTAGGATCTGTAAAAAGGTTTTCTATTCTATTTTTTAAATCTTCAATTGGAATAGATTGAATGCATGCTTCTCCAATTTTTCGGAGCAATATAAAATCAATGGTATCTCTATTTTTCTTTTTATCCTTGATTAAAAATTCGTTGATCACTTTTGCTGATACCTGGTGAGTTACTGGTAATTCATACGCTTTTAGAAGGCTTTGAATTTTGAAAGCATCCAATTCAGATAATCCGCATATTTCATGAGATAATTTAGAGGCTATTATCATACCAACCGCAACTGCTTCTCCGTGGGTTAAATCAGAATTATTCTCAATGGCATGTCCTATGGTATGTCCAAAGTTTAATTTTTTTCGCTCGCCTTTCTCTAAAGGATCCTGTCTCACTACCTCTGTTTTAATGAATACTGCCCGATAGATTAAATCCTCTATACAATCCGAGTCCAAATTCAGTAAAACATTTTTGTTTTCTTTCAGGAAATGGAATAGACTTTCATCTTTTATAAAAGCATGTTTAATAATTTCTCCAAATCCGCTACGAAGCTCTCGTTTTGGCAGAGTTTGTAACAAAACAGGGTCACAAATAACAAATTTTGGTGAATTAAAAACACCTATCATATTTTTAAGTTTCCCGAAATTGATTCCGTTTTTGCCACCTACGCTGGCATCAACTTGAGAAAGTAAGGAGGTGGATATAAAACCAAATTCCAATCCTCTCATGTAAATAGAAGCAACAAAGCCACTAATATCACATACCAATCCTCCGCCCATTCCAAGCAGAAAGCTATTTCGATCGGCACCCATTTCCAATAATTTTTCTATAATTAATTGTGCTGACGACCAAGTTTTATTGATTTCGCCACAGCCAATAACAACATGTTCGAATTTATTAATGAAATCAGAATAGTACTGATAGATGTTCTCATCACAAATCAGAAAGCATTTCTTTTTTGGTAAGTATTTGCCTATGTTTTTATAAGATTCACCAATATAAATTGTGCTATTCTGATTTTCAATATGTATGGTTTTCATGTTGTTTAGAGATGTGTTGTTTCGTTTTAAGTAGCTAGTATTACTAATTGTGTAATACTAACTACTGCTAATTTAGCAATGAATTAAGAATTCATAATATCTTCTTGCTGGTTGATTGATTCCTGGTGAATGGCCTTGAATAAATTACTGACAAATTGTTCGCTGAATCCCTTTTTTATTCCTTGAACCAGACTTTTTTCCAAAATTTCACTCCAGCGTTTATTTTGCAATACCGTGATGTTATTTTCTTTCTTGTAATGTCCTATAGTCTTGGCTATCTGCATCCTGTTTTCCAGCAATTCTAATAGCTTCTCATCAAAATCATCTATTAGGTGTCTAAGTTCCCCTAAGGTATTATTGATTACCTCATTATTAGCTTCCGGATCTCGAAGGACTAAGTTAGCTAAAAGTTCCTGAAGTGATTGCGGTGTTAATTGTTGTTTTGCATCACTCCAGGCTTCTTCTGGTTTACAGTGCGATTCAATAATTAATCCTTCGTAGTTCAAATCCATTGATTTCTGTGCAATTTCATCCAGTAAATTACGGTCACCTGTTATATGGCTAGGATCGCAAAATAATGGTACTTGTGGCAATCTGCGTTTTAATTCAATAGGAATTTGCCATTGCGGATCATTACGGTATTTTTGTTTTTGGTAGGTAGAAAAACCACGGTGAATTGCTGCAATTCTGGTTAAGCCCGCAGCGTATAGTCTTTCAATTGCTCCAATCCAAAGCTCTAAATCTGGATTGATTGGGTTTTTTACCAGGATAGGAATATCTTTTCCTCGCAAAGCATCCGCAATTTCCTGAACAGCAAATGGATTTACCGTGGTACGTGCTCCTATCCAAAGTATATCAACGCCTGCGCCTACAGCTAATTCAACATGTCTTGCGTTGGCAACCTCCGTAGCTGTTAGTAATCCAGTCTCTGCTTTTACTTTTTGCAGCCATATTAAACCCTGGGCACCAATTCCTTCGAAGCTATTTGGACGAGTACGTGGTTTCCAAATGCCGGCACGGAAAATTGGAATTCCCGCTGCTTTAATTCCTTTGGCTGTGGTTAAAACCTGTTCTTCTGTTTCAGCACTGCACGGACCACTTATAATTAGTGGACGTGTCGTGTTTTTTATTGGCCAGCTGCTGAGATCTTTAATTTTCATTTCTTTACTCATGGTATAATGTCTTAAACTCTTTTTAGAGTGATTAAAAATTTGGTTTATTTCTTTAACTAGTACTAAGCTCTTTTTGCTTTTACTGATTTTTTTATTGTCTCTTGTTCATTCTTTTCTTTCTGATCCAAAACCCTTCTTATGTCATTGGCTTCATTTATTAAATTGTCCATGCCATCCAGATCATCCATTTCAATTAAGTCTTTGAATTGTTGAAGGGTATCAATATATTTTTGAAGTACTTTTCCAACATTTTTTTTGTTCTGTTGAAAGATTGGTGTCCACATTTCAGCCGAACTTTTTGCTAATCTTACTGTGGAATCAAAACCTCCACTAGCCAATTCAAAGATATGCTTATCTGCCTTTTCTTTATGAAGAACCGTTAGCGATAAGGCAAATGCACTGATGTGTGATAAGTGCGAAACATAAGCTGTTTGTCGATCATGTACTTCTGAATCCATATAAACACATCTCATTTTTAAAGAGTGAAACATATCGGCTACAATAGCAACAGCTTCTTTTGTGGAATCTTCTGGATTACAAATGATAGAACATTTACCATCGAATAGTCCTCTTTGCGCTGCTTGCGGACCAGAAAATTCGGTTCCTGCCATTGGGTGGGCAGGAACATATTGTTTACGCTTAGGATGATTGGAGATACTAGTGATTAATTTTTCCTTTGTGGATCCTAGATCTGTTACAATCTGCAGATCTATTTGATCCATTAATGTTGGTAAAATCTTCACACAAGCATCTACAGGAATGGCAAGTACTATTAAATGAGAATTTTGGATTGCTGATTGTAAATCCTGAATCTCATCCACTAAACCTAGTTTCTTTGCTGTATGTGCATGCATAGGATTATTGTCTACTCCAATAAGCTTGCTTGCAAATCCTCTTTGCTTTAAATCCACTGCAAGAGAACCTCCGATTAATCCCAATCCAATTACTGATACTATCATCTTCTTTATCTATTAATCTAATTTCTTTTTATTCTTTCGATGGCTTCTTTAAAAACAGATTCGCTGCTACATAATGAGATTCGAATGTATTTTTTTCCTTGATCCCCAAATATACCTCCGGGAGTAATAAAAACTTTTGTTTTTTGCAGAATTTCATCACTTAATTTATAGCAGTCCTCGTATTTATCCGGAATGGAAGCCCACACAAACATTCCACTTTGGTCTGCGCTTGGCTTACATTTTATTAAATCCAATAATTGAAAAACAAGCTCTCTTCTTTTTTGGTAAACCTTATTAATGGAATCATACCATGTCTGATCCTGACTAAGAGCTTTGATTGCTGCTTGTTGTACCGGATAAAACATACCGGAATCCATATTGGTTTTTACTTTTAAAATAGGCTCCAGCATTTTCGGGTTTCCACCAATCATTCCCACTCTCCAACCTGGCATATTATGCGATTTGCTCAATGAATTTAATTCTAAACAGCAATCCTTAGCACCATCAATACTTAATATACTTAGTGGTTCATTGTTGAGAATAAAACTGTAAGGATTATCGTTTACAATAAGAATTTTGTGCTTTTTTCCAAAGGCAACGATATTCTCTAATAATTCTTTAGTGGCTCTGGCACCAGTTGGCATATGTGGATAGTTGATCCACATTATCTTAACCTTACTCAAATCTCGCTTTTCAAGAGATACAAAATCGGGTTGCCAATTTTTGCTTTCAGATAAAGGATAACTTACAATTTTTCCACCCAGTAAGTTAGTTACTGACTTATAGGTTGGATAGGACGGATCTGGAATTAAAACTTCATCTCCTTCATTTAAATAGGCTAGGGACGTAATCATGATTCCTTCTTTGGATCCCATTAATGGTAATATTTCATTAGCCGGATTTAAATCTACATTAAAGTAGGTTTTGTACCATTTTGAAAATCCTTCTCTTAAGGCCGGAATTCCTTGATAGCTTTGGTATCCATGACTTTTGGGATGAAAGCAAGCTTCCCTAAGTGAGTTCCATGTTTCTTCTGATGGACTCATGTCCGGATCACCGATACCAAGATTGAGCACTTTTACTTCCCCCATATTCATCTGAGCTATCTCTTTCAGCTTCACGGAGAAATAGTACTCTTGAATACTTTGGGTTCTGTTTGCTGGTTGAATCATTTCTTATTGCGTATTAAAAATTTTGATTGTGGTTTTTTAATTTTATCCAAAAAAAAGTCCTGCTTCTATATGGCAGGACTCTTTATACTTTTTACTTGAATTTAGGTATAAGGCATCCCGCCCGATTTAATGTGCTAAACCAGAAATAATAAAAATAAAAGCGGTATGTAAATTCTGTATTTTTCATGATAATCTATTAAATAAAAAAAGGTCTTACCTGATGGCAAGACCTTTTGATTTATTTGTTCGTTTCCTTACATATCAACTCTTGCCCTTATTGTTTAGAATAAAAGTAAAACCAAAAATAATAAAAGTTAGAATTGTATGTTGAAACCGTATTCATCATTGTTACGTGTGTTATTTGATTCAAATGTATGAATTATTTTATAACCAGCAAATCTATTTTTTAGACTCAATAAAACGATAACGTTTGAAATATATAGTTAAAGGTCTGCTTATCCTAGTAAAATCAATACATATAGGGATTATTCTAGTTTTTTTGAAAAAAATCAACTTTTGACAGTCTAATGAATATGGGTGATAGAAAGAATTCCATAGATATTATCAATTAGTCCCCAGTTTAGTTAAATATTTGGATGAAAGAGTTTGAAACTGGAACAACAGATGAAAAAATATTAAAAATTTATATTCCTCTGAAACGGCTGTGAAATTAGTGGGTTGAGTGAAAAAGGAGAAGTGTTTATTTCAACTTTTATAGAAAATCAATTTGGATATTGAAAAAATAATTGTTTAGATTTGTAGAGATAATACAAAGAATTATGAACGGAATGAATTGTAAATTTTGGTGGTGGCACAGCTGGATTCTCTCAAATAAATATGAGCAGATGTGACTCCGTATATGCAAAATTTTGTTCTGAAAATATACAAGAACAATGCAAGCGGCCTACTGATACTCAGTAGGCCGCTTCTTTTTTTTACCAAATGTGAAAATAGCTATAAACCATGATTAAATTTAAGTACCTAAAAAAAGAATTGCTTGCCGACGTAATTACTCCGGTAAGCATGTATTTGAAACTTCGAGATCGTTTTCCCGGAGCAATTCTTTTGGAAAGTTCGGATTATCATAGTCCTGAAAATGCTAGTTCCTTTATAGCACTCGAACCCATAGCAAGTATTACGCTGAAAGATGGCTTTTTAACAGAAGAGATTGAAGGCAAGAAAGATATTTACGAGGCTAAGGGAAAAGGAAAAAGGTTTATTTCTGATCGCTTGCAAAAATTTGTCAATCAATTTGATTTGGAGGGTAAAGAAAAAGTAACAAAAGCGAATGCTCTTTTTGGATATACCGCTTATGATGCGGTTCCCTATTTCGAAGATCTTGAATTTAATACCTCTAAGAAACAATCAGGGATTCCACAAATGTGCTATTCGCTTTATCGCTTTATTATTGAGGTGAATCATTTCAATAATACTTTGAAGATAATTGAGTTGGTGAAAAATGGAGACGAGGCTCGTATTCGTGAGGTTGCTGATTTGTTGAGAAATAGAAATCTGCCTGCTTTTATTTTCTCTTTGGAGGGAGAAGAACAGTCGAATATGGATGATGTGACTTATAAGGAATTTGTTACTAAGGGAAAGCAACATTGCAAGCGTGGGGACGTATTTCAAATTGTCTTGTCGCGTCAGTTTTCTCATGCTTATAAAGGAGATGATTTTAATCTGTATCGTGCGTTACGATCCATAAATCCGTCGCCTTATCTTTTCTATTTTGATTACGGATCCTACCGAATTATGGGATCTTCACCGGAAGCTCAGCTCGAAATTAAAAATGGGAAAGCATACATTCATCCTATCGCCGGAACCTTTAAACGTACTGGGGATTCACTAAAGGATGCTGAATTGGCAGAAGCGCTTTTAAGTGATGAAAAGGAACAAAGCGAACATGTAATGTTGGTTGATTTGGCAAGAAATGATTTAAGTCGTGATGCTCAAAATATCAAGGTAGAAACATTCCGCGAGGTGCAATATTTCTCTCATGTAATTCATCTGGTTTCGAAGGTTTCCGGGGAATTGCCTGCAAACTATAATCCTTTTCAATTGATGGGAGATACTTTTCCTGCCGGAACCCTATCAGGAGCACCAAAATACCGCGCGATGGAATTAATCGATCAATATGAGCCTACAGCGAGAGGTTTCTATGGCGGCTGTATTGGTGCTTTAGGATTTAATGGTGAGGTAAACCAAGCCATAATGATTCGGACTTTTTTAAGTAAGGATAATCAGTTGTATTATCAGGCAGGAGCCGGAGTTGTGGATAAATCGAATGAGGAGAGTGAATTACAAGAGGTGAGTAATAAATTGGCTGCATTGCGTAAGGCAATGGATTTGGCACAAAACATTTAGGTTATGAAGATTCTGGTATTGGATAATTACGATTCGTTCACCTATAATTTGGTGGAATATCTGCGAAAGCTTGGGGCAGCTAATATTGATGTGTACAGAAATAGAGAAATAGCATTGGAGGATGTAGCTAAATATGATAAAATTTTATTGTCGCCGGGACCGGGAATTCCAGAGGAAGCTGGAATTTTAAAAGAATTGATTCGGGAATATGCTCCCATAAAATCTATTCTGGGAATTTGTTTGGGAGAACAGGCTATTGCCGAGGTCTTTGGCGGGAGCATTGAGAATTTAGATAAAGTGTTTCATGGGGTTGCAAGCTCTGTTTTCAGAACAAATAACGATCATGGAATATTGAAAGATATAAATAAGGAATTTAAGGCTGGTCGCTATCATTCGTGGAATGTGGTGAAAAAGGATTTGCCTTCATGTCTGACGATAACATGCGAAGATGCAGATGGAAAAATCATGGGAATTCGTCATAAAGAATACGATGTGGAAGGTGTTCAATTCCACCCCGAATCGGTACTTACTCCGAAAGGTATTGATATGATACGAAATTGGTTGAATAGCTAAGGAGATAAGCCATCGTAAGGATTATGGAATCCTAATTATTAAATCTAAAACGAAATAGAATGAAAAATATATTACATCATTTATTTGAGCACAAAACCTTAAAAAGAGAGGAAGCGAAGGAGGTTTTGATTCAAATTACAAAAGGAGAATTTAACGAGTTTCAGATTACTTCTTTTCTAACTGTTTTTATGATGAGAAGTATTACGGTAGAGGAACTAACAGGATTTAGAGAGGCATTATTGGAACTTTGTATTCCTGTTGATTTATCGGAATATAAGGGAGTTGATTTGTGTGGAACTGGTGGTGATGGTAAAAACACATTTAATATCTCTACGCTTGCTTCTTTTGTGGTAGCCGGAGCTGGAGAGATGGTTACCAAACACGGTAACTACGGTGTTTCGTCTTTTTGTGGTTCGTCTAATGTGATTGAATATTTGGGTTATCAGTTTAAGAATTCGGAAGAAGATTTAAAACGAGATCTGGATAAAGCCGGAATTTGCTTTCTGCACGCGCCGCTCTTTAATCCTGCCATGAAAAATATTGCTCCTATTCGCCGCGATTTAGGTGTGCGAACCTTCTTTAATATGCTGGGACCCCTGGTAAATCCATCCAGACCGGGACATCAGATCGTAGGTGTTTTTGATTTGGAGCTGGCTCGTTTGTATCAATATTTATTACAGCAAACCGATTCACGATATACCATAATTCATGGAATTGATGGATATGATGAGGTTTCGCTTACAGATAAAGTGAAATTAATTGGAAATGGCAAGGAGGAATTGTTGGAACCGGAAGATTTGGGCTTTAGAAAGTTGAAACCAGAGGAGTTATATGGAGGGGAAACAGTAAAGGAAGCTGCCAAGATATTTGTTGAAATTTTGAATAAACAAGGAACTGAAGCTCAAAATGCTGTAGTTATCCGAAATGCCGGTTTGGCAATTCATTGTTTGCATCCGGAAATTAGCAGAGAAGAAGCCATAAGTAAAGCAGAGGAAGCTTTATTATCTGGTAAAGCATATGAGGTGTTGAAAAAACTTGCAAATTAGATTAAAGATGAGTGGGAAACCAAATATATTAGACCGGATTGTGCAAAGGAAAATTGCTGAGGTAGCAGTACAAAAGATTCAACATCCTATTTTTCTTCTAATGGCAGAAGAGAATTTTAAATGTACTTGCTATTCGGCTAAAGAATCGATCAGTAAGAATACGGCATCTGGTATTATCGCAGAGTTTAAACGGCAATCTCCATCAAAAGGAGTTATAAATGAGACTTCCCATCTTAAGGAAGTGGTTCTTGCTTATCAGGAAGGTGGTGTTTCCATGGTATCTGTTCTAACTGATGAAACTTTTTTTGGAGCAAAGAATTCTGATTTTAAGGAAGCTCGACAATGTTTGAGTGTTCCATTATTGAGAAAAGAGTTCATTGTGGATCCCTATCAGATTTATCAGTCTAAAGCAATGGGAGCTGATGTTATTTTATTGATTGCTGCAATATTAAGTCCGGAAAGATGTAAAGATTTTGCCTTCCTAGCCAAAGAATTGGGTATGGAAGTCCTTTTGGAATTGCATGATGAATCAGAACTCGACCATGTGAATAGATTTGTAGATTTGGTTGGAATCAATAATAGAAACCTGAAAGATTTCTCGGTTGACACAGATCATTCCATTCGCTTGTCGAAACAATTACCCGATGATGTAATCCGCGTGGCGGAGAGTGGATTGGATAATCCTGAAATAGTGAAAGAAATGAGAGAAAATGGCTTTCAGGCTTTCCTAATGGGAGAACATTTCATGAAACAAGATTCACCTGGAGATGCATGTCGAAATTTCATTAATGAGATTAATTAGACATCAATTGCCCTAGGCTTCAGCCCATGGGAACAAAAAGAAAATTACAAATGAAAACAAAAGTCTGCGGATTAAAATTCACCTCAAACATAGAGGCATTGGCTAAGCTTCCCATTGATTATATGGGATTCATATTCTACCCTAAATCATCACGATATGTAGGAGAGGAACTTGATGTTTTTTGTTTGAAAAACATCCCGAAAGGAATAAAAAAGATTGGTGTTTTTGTGAATGAAGACCTTGATATAATTATGTTTAAGGCGAAAAAATATGGCTTGAATGGCATTCAGCTACACGGAGAGGAATCTCTGCAAATCTGTGAAAGTATAAAAAGGAATGGTTTAGAAGTGATTAAGGCATTTCAAATAGATGAGGAGTTTGATTTCGAAAAACTTGCTGCCTATCGCTCTTCTGCTGATTATTTCCTTTTCGATACCAAATCGAAACAGTATGGTGGAAGTGGAAAGAAATTCAATTGGGGAATTTTGAAGCAATATAAAGGTAAAACACCTTTCTTTTTAAGTGGTGGCATTGGTGCTGATGACGTTAAGGATATAAAAGAATTTAAGCATGAACAATTATATGCGTTGGATTTAAATTCCGCTTTTGAGGATGTTCCGGCACAAAAGAACAAAAACAAACTGGCAAGATTTTTAAAGGAGATTAAAATGACTACAAAGAATAAATATGCCGTTGATGAACGGGGCTATTACGGGCAATTTGGTGGTGCTTTTATCCCGGAATTACTTCGTGCTAATGTGGATGAACTACGCGAAAATTATCTGAAAATTATTAATTCGAAGCAGTTTCAAACCGATTATCATCGATTATTGAATAATTATGTGGGCAGACCAACGCCTCTCACCAAAGTGGAAAATCTTTCGAAACAATATGGTACTAATATTTATTTGAAACGGGAAGATCTAACACATACTGGTGCTCATAAAATTAACAATACAATTGGCCAGATTCTGATTGCAAAATATATG
Source organism: Ancylomarina longa (assembly GCF_003996985.1). Taxonomy (GTDB): domain Bacteria; phylum Bacteroidota; class Bacteroidia; order Bacteroidales; family Marinifilaceae; genus Ancylomarina_A; species Ancylomarina_A longa. The sequence goes on along the minus strand of NZ_RJJX01000001.1, from coordinate 262,599 downwards.
GGGAAGAAGCGGATTATTGCTGAAACAGGAGCGGGACAACACGGCGTTGCAACCGCTACAGTTTGTGCTTTGTTCGGATTGGAATGTGTAGTTTACATGGGTGCGCTTGATGTGCAGCGACAAGCACCCAATGTGGCTCGCATGAAAATGCTGGGAGCCAAGGTGATTCCGGCAGTATCCGGGAATCAGACTTTAAAGGATGCTACCAACGAGGCAATTCGCGATTGGATAGCAAATCCTGAATCCTTTTATCTGATCGGTTCTGTGGTTGGTCCTCATCCTTATCCAGATTTGGTAACTCGTCTACAGTCTATTATCTCGAAAGAGATTCGGAAGCAATTGCAAGAAGAGACGGGTAATCTGAATCCCGATTACGTGATTGCTTGTGTTGGTGGCGGATCGAATGCTGCCGGGGCTTTCTATCATTATTTAAACGAGGAGAAGGTGCAATTGATCGCCGTAGAGGCTTCCGGATTGGGAGTAAACAGTGGCGAAACAGCAGCAACCATTACCATCGGAGATGTTGGTTTTATCCACGGAAGTAAAACCATGTTGATGCAGGATGAGGATGGACAAATTACCGAACCGTACTCTATTTCTGCTGGTCTGGATTATCCGGGAGTTGGTCCCTTGCATGCTCATTTGGCAGTTAGCGGACGAGTCTCCTATATTTCGGCTACGGATCAGGAAGCTTTAGATGCTGCGAAACTACTGGCGCAATCCGAAGGAATTATACCGGCTTTGGAATCGGCTCATGCTTTGGCTGCATTGGATAAAATTAAATTTAAAAAAGAGGATGTAGTGGTTGTAAATTTATCAGGTAGAGGTGATAAGGATATGGAAACCTATATGAAAGCATTTGCATAACAAATCAAAAAAAATGAACAGAATAGATCAATTATTTCAAACTAAAAAGAAAAATATTTTATCCATTTATTTTCCTGCCGGATATCCTCATCTGAACGATACTAATTCCACTTTGGAGCTCTTGCAGAAGAAAGGTGTGGATTTGGTAGAAATTGGAATTCCTTTTTCGGATCCATTGGCTGATGGTCCTGTGATTCAAACCGCAGCTAAGCGAGCATTGGATAATGGAATGAGTTTGAAGCTGCTCTTTCAGCAATTGGAAAATGCAAGGGGAAATATTGCAATGCCATTGATATTAATGGGATATTGGAATACTGTTTATAAGTATGGTGTCGATCATTTTTTGGCTGATTGTAGAAAAAGTGGTGTAGACGGAGTGATTTTACCCGATTTACCTGTGGAGGAATATGAAGAAGATTATAAAGCTAAGTTTGAGCTTGCAGGAATTTATAACATTCTATTAGTTACACCTCAAACCACAAGGGAGCGATTAATGCAAATCGAGAAATCAGCAAAAGGATTTTTATATATGGTCTCCTCTTTGGCTACTACCGGAGGTATTTTGCATTATGATTCTAAAAGAGAAGAATATTTTAAGAAAGTATCTCAATTAGATATTCCAAGCTTAATTGGATTTGGAATACACAATAAGGAAAGTTTTCAACATGCTAGTCGTTTTGCAAATGGAGCAATTATTGGAACTGCTTTTATTAAAGCCCTACAAGCAGGTAATAGTGAGAAGTTTTTGAACGGATTAAGATAAATTCAATTTGCTGATATTTGGTGAGGATGTACACAATTACGTTCTTACCTATTTTATCATACCAGCTTTCTTTATAAAATCCGTTGCTTTTTTCTCCTCGGGTTTGGTGAGCAGACTAACCGCGATGAATAGAATAGATGAAGCAGACATTCCAATGGAAGCTTGTTGTACAGAAGCTATCTCCCATGCGCTTGGTAGATTGGCACCAAGAGCAATGGCAAGATTGTAGCCAGAAAATAAAAGTCCAAAAATTAAGGAAGTAGCTGCCGCTTTCGAGTTTCCTTTTTTCCAGATAAAGCCTAAAATCAATGGAACAAAAGCACCGGTTGCCAGAAAATCGGAGCCAATCCACGATATTTTTAATATGGATCGGATTTCCAATGCAATTAATAAACCTAAAAATGAGATGATTAGTGTCGCTATTTTCCCCGTCCAGACCATCTGCTTTGCATTTGCATTGGGTCTCAGTCGGTGTTTATAAATATCAACACTTAAGACCAAAGCTCCGGTATTAATCATAGAATCCATAGTGGACATAATAGCCGAGCATAATCCTACAAAAAGGAGAGCAGCCAAACCTGTTGGCATATAGTTTAAGATTATGGCAGGAACAATCCCTCCCTCGGGAACAGTATCGAATAGAGCAATGCTAAGCATACCAGTAAGTGTCACGATCAAGTATAAAGGAATAAAAACAATAAAGGCAAGTAACATCATTCTCTTTGCATCAGTAGGAGTTTTAGTGGCTGAGATTCTTTGCCAAATGTTAGCTTGTATCATCCAAGAACATCCGAATGTGATGATGAAGACAAAATTGTTGGAGATGTTATGAAAAAATGAAAAGAAGGACTTCTTGTCTGTGCTCACTGCAATTTGCCGAACTTTTTCAAACCCACCTGAATGATTATATGCAAAAATAAATAGTACAATTGCTGCGATCAGTAGGAATACAAACTGAATAATATCGGTAAGCACAACCCCTTTAAAGCCTCCAAAGAAGGAATAAGTGAGTACAATTCCAGTTCCTATCAGGGCTGCTATTTTGTAATCTACATCAAAAAAGGATTGAAAGAAATTTCCAATCACAACTGCCTGCGTGGCAACACCTAAGGTCATGAATATCAAAATAAGAATAGAAAGGAGTAATGCCACACTTTTATTATAACGTTCCTCCATAAGTTGTGGTTGAGTGATGGTTCCTATTTTTCGAATTGCTTTAGAAAACAGATACATTAGGAATGTAGAGAAGAGAACAGGCATTCCGTAAATCCAAAAGGAACTAATTCCTTGATTAAACCCATGATCAACCAGGTCAATGGCAGAACCACCTCCCCACCAAGAGGCAATAAATGTAATAGATAGGGCCCAGAAAGGCAATTGTCTTCCTGCTAAAAAATAATCTTCTGTATTTTCGCTTGCCTTCGAACGAAGAACAATAATCATAATACCAACAAAATATAATACGAGTAAAGTAAGGGATAGGTATTGTAAAGAATTCATTTAGGAATCTGACTTTATAAAATTAATTGAATTAAGGTTTTAATATAGAATTATTTCCTTATTGCTGTGAAAAATAATACTAATCATAAATTGGGTTGTTTTGTGTGTTTAATTGAACAAATATAATTCAGAATAGGAAATTTAAAACGATGTAAATGTAGGTATTTTTTTTTGGGAACGTTTGCAGTTCGCACTTTCAAGAAAGTGCTATGTTAAGGAGTTGATAATTACCTTAATACTTATAGAAAAATTAATAATAAAAAGAGGTGATAGTTCAATTTTTTTTGAAAATTTATAATACCTTTAATAGTACGATTTGAAAGTTATGATAAAATAACGATGTTGTGTCTTAAATTCTAACCCTAATTATTTGCGAATGGATTACTTAAAATTTGATAAATCTCAATTGGTGAATACGGAGTATTCATTAAAGAAGGAGTTTATTAGAACCAACCGCGCTGGTTCTTTTGCCAGTTCAACCATTATTAATTGCAATACTAGAAAATATCACGGGATGTTAATATGCCCTATTGAAAATTTCTCTGGTGAAAACTATGTGCTCTTATCCGCATTGGATGAAACCATCATTCAACATGATACTGATTTTCATTTAGGTATTCACAAATTTCCAGGTGAATATAGTCCTAAAGGACATAAGTATATTCGGAAATATGAGATGGATCCTATGCCTGCTATTACTTATAGAGTAGGTGGTGTGGTCTTAAAGAAGGAATTTTTACTAGTGGAGAAGGAACAACGTTTATTAATTCGTTATTCTTTATTGGATGCACATTCCCCAACAGTTATACGTTTGCAGCCATTTCTGGCGTTTCGAAATATTCATGAATTAACCAAAGCTAACCTGGATGCAAATACAAGAGCAGAGGTTATTAATAATGGTATAAGAAGTAAATTATATGAAGGTTTCCCATACCTGCATATGCAAACTTCAAAAAAATCTGAATTTATACATGTTCCTGATTGGTATTACAATGTGGAATATAAAGAGGAAAAGAAAAGAGGATATGATTGTCATGAGGATCTTTTTGTTCCTGGTTATTTTGAGATGGAGATTCAGAAAGGGGAGTCTATTGTTTTCTGTGCCGGAACTAAGGAAATTGCTCCAAATGTTATTAATCGGCAATTCAATTCAGAATTAAAAAAAAGGGTGAAACGGGATAGTTTTGAGAATTGCTTGGAGAATTCAGCGGATCAATTTATTTCCCGAAAAGGAAGAGAAACTACAATTATTAATGGTTTCCCATGGTTTAGTACTAGTGAACGAAATACTTATCTTTCACTTCCTGGCCTGACGCTAGCAAGAGGAGATGAAAAAACTTTTTTAGCAGTACTGAATACTTCCTATAAGCATTTGTGCGATCGTTTCTCCAGTGATCGTGTGCTTAGTAAGGGCAAAGCTTCGGTTGATGTACCGCTTTGGTTTATTTGGGCTTTGCAAAAATATGTGGAGTATGGTGCAGATAAGAAGAATTTATGGAAGAAGTATGGAAAGAAAATAAAGGAAATCTTTCAACACTATAAATTTGGATCCAATCTAGCCATTAAGATGAATGAGAATGGCTTGCTCTGGACCATCAAACAAGGTGTTACCTGGATGAATATTCAAAATAATGGAACTTTTCTGAATCGGCGAATGGGTTATGTTGTTGAGATAAATGCTTTATGGTACAATGCTATTTGTTTTGCCTTAGATTTAGCAGCTGAAGCAAAAGATCATCTATTTGTTTCTGATTGGGAAGATGTTCCCGTTATGGTTAAAGAATCCTTTTTAGAGGTTTTTTGGGATAAGGATAAAAAGTATTTGGCAGACTATATAGATGATTCTCACAAAAGTTGGGCAGTTCGTCCTAATCAATTATTTGCGGCCTCACTTCCCTATTCTTGCTTGTCAAAAGAACAAAAAAAGTCAATTTTAGATTTAATTGAAAAGGAACTTGTTACATCACGAGGATTGAGATCGCTTTCTCCTAAAAATCACGAGTATGTTGGTGTCTTTCAGGGGAATGAGACACAAAGGAATAATGCCTTTCATTATGGATCTGTTTTTCCTTGGTTGTTTGGGCATTTTGCCAATGCTTACTTAGCTCTTTATAAGTCTGGAGGAGAATCCAGAATACAGCGATTATTGAATAATTTTGAAGATTGTTTGAATGAACATGGATTGGGATCGATATCTGAAATTTACGACGGAAATCCTCCGCATCGTCCCAATGAAGCAACTTCCTACGCTCTGAGTGTTGCCGAAATTATTAGAGTGAATAAAATGTTACAACAACCATCTAAAATAGATTGAATATGAAAGTTCTAATGTTTGGGTGGGAATTTCCACCTCATATTTCCGGAGGATTGGGTACTGCTTGTTATGGTTTGACACAAGGATTGTCTAAAGTTAAAGATTTAGAGATTGTATTTGTTGTTCCCAAAGCACATGGGGATGAAGATCAAAGTAAAATGCAATTAGTAGGAGCAAATGGTGTAAATATAAAGCAGGTTCAGTCTCATATCGAAAAATTTAAATCACAACATACTTACCTGGAAGTTGACTCACATCTGGTTCCTTATAATGATCCTGATGAATATTATACTTTTTCCAGTCAGGATTTGTACGGAAAGAATAAATTTTTCAAAGTGGACAAGGAAGGTAAATTGGAGTTTAGCGGAAAGTACGGAGCCAATCTTATTGAAGAGATTTACAAATATGCCTACGTTGCTTCTGCCATTAGTTCGGATTATGAACACGATGTGATTCATGCTCACGATTGGCTTTGCTATCCTGCAGGTATTGCTGCTAAGGAAGTGTCGGGGAAACCGCTTGTGATTCATGTTCATGCTACAGACTTTGACAGAAGTGGTGGAAATGTGAATCCTAAAGTCTTTGAAATCGAAAAAATGGGAATGGATGCTGCGGATAGAATTATCACTGTTAGTAACCTTACTCGTAATATTGTAATTGAGAAATACGGTCAGGATCCTTCTAAGGTTATTACCGTGTACAATGCTGTAGAACCAGTTTCTGTAGAAGAAAAATTGGCTATCAAAAAAGGAGTGAAAGATAAAATAGTGACTTTTTTAGGTAGAATTACCATGCAAAAAGGTCCAGAATATTTCGTGGAGGCTGCTTATCAGGTTTTAAAGCGAACACCTAATGTGAGGTTCGTTATGGCCGGAAGCGGCGATATGTTGGAGAAAATGGTGGAACGTGCAGCGCAATTAGGAATTGCTGACAAATTTCATTTTACTGGATTTTTAAAAGGCGACGATGTCTTTAAAATGTTTCTATTGAGTGATGTTTATGTGATGCCATCCGTTTCGGAGCCATTTGGAATTTCTCCTTTAGAAGCAATGCAATCTAATGTTCCTGTTATTATTTCTAAACAATCCGGAGTCTCAGAAATCTTAACTCATGCTGTGAAAGTAGATTATTGGGATATTGATGCCATGGCAGATGCTATCTATGGAATTATTAGTTATAATTCTCTTTCTGAAGTATTTAAGAAAGAAGGAAAAGAAGAGGTTGATAACTTAAAATGGGCCAATGCAGCAATTCATGTTCACGAGGTTTATACCGCAGCAATTAATTCTTTAGTCTAACCACAAAACTCAAAATTATGAAAGCAATTTGTTTATATTTTCAGATTCATCAACCGTTAAGATTAAAAAGATACCGTTTTTTCGATATCGGGAATAGCCATTACTATTACGATGATTACACCAATGAATCGATTATGCGGAAGATTGCAGATGAATGTTATTTGCCTGCAAATAAAATATTACTTGATATCCTGAAAAAATACAAAGGGAAATTTAAACTTAGTTTTTCCATTACAGGGGTTGCTTTGGATCAATTTGAATCCTATGCCCCAGAGGTTATTGACAGTTTTAAGGAGTTGGCAGCAACCGGAAATATAGAGTTCTTGGCGGAGACTTATGCGCATTCTTTGGCATCGCTAAAGAATAAAGATGAATTTGTATCTCAGGTAAAAGAGCATAGCGATAGAATCGAAAATTTGTTTGGTGTAAGGCCAACAGCCTTTCGAAATACAGAAATGATATATTCTGATGGTATTGGTGAAATGGTTTCAGAGATGGGGTATAAGGCAATTCTAACCGAAGGTGCAAAACATATTCTTGGTTGGAAGAGTCCGAATTACTTATACTGCAATGCCATTAATCCCAAATTGAAAATCTTGATGAGAAATTATAAGTTGAGCGATGATATTGCTTTTAGATTCTCGGCAGAAGGTTGGAAAGATTGGCCATTAACAGCAGGTAAGTTTGTGGATTGGATCAATGAAATTGATGCGAAAGAGGAGCTTGTGAATATCTTTATGGATTACGAAACATTTGGGGAACACCAGAAAAAAGAATCAGGAATTTTTGAATTTCTGCAGTATTTACCAGCAGAAATTTTTCTGAAATCAAAATTAAAATTTGAGACACCTTCTAATCTGGCAACAAATTTTCAACCTATAGCTCAAGCACATGTACCTTATCCTATTTCGTGGGCGGATGAAGAAAGAGACGTGTCGGCATGGTTAGGTAATAAATTACAGAATGAAGCTTTCGAGAAATTATATGCGCTTCGTGATGATGTATTGGCTTTGAATGACAATCTTCTGCTTAAGGATTGGAAATATTTGCAGGCCAGTGATCATTTTTATTATATGTGTACTAAATTTTTCTCTGATGGAGATGTTCACTCCTATTTCAATCCATATTCTTCGCCATATGATGCATTCATTAATTATATGAATGTGTTAAGTGATTTTCAATTAAGAATCAAAGAGAAGAAAGGATTAGCATCGGATGATGCGGAGGCATTGAGAGCTGAAATAACAAAAAGAGATGCCATAATTTTAGAATATAAATCTGAGATCAGAAAACTGAAAGATGAGTACTCTAAGACAGAATAAGTTTTGCCATGCTGGATTAAATAAATTTTGAATGTGATTAAGAATATTCCTAATGAATCCAGTTCATGATGAAGGTTATTCTCTTGAATGTATAAATCTGAGAACGCAAGAATTTAAATTAAGGTCAACAAAAAATGATTTCCTTTGATGTTTGACGTGAACACGATAGGTTTTTATTTCTCATATGCCAGAACTTAATGAAAGATTTGCTGTTTTAAGAGGTATGTAAATTAAGTATTAAAGAATTACAAGTAATATATTGTGTATGAATGAGGTGATATTAACTCCGGATTTTATTTTTGAAGTTAGTTGGGAGGTTTGTAACAAGGTAGGAGGAATTCATACAGTAGTTTCTACAAAAGCCTTATCGCTACAACAAAAATTTAAGGACAACATTGTATATGTTGGTCCTGATTTTGATTCTGAAGAGCAACGAGCAAAAGAATTTCAGGAAGACAATTCTTTGTTTGCGAAATGGAGAGAAGCTGCTTTAGTTTTAGGACTATCTGTTCGGATTGGGCGTTGGAAGATTCCTGGAAATCCTATTGTTTTCTTAATAGATTTCAAATATTTTTTGCCTAAAAAGGATGCCATTTATGCGAAGTTTTGGGAGATTTATGGTCTGGAATCTCTTTATGGAGGAGATGATTATCATGAACCAGCCATGTTTGGATATGCTGCAGGAAAGGCGATTGAGAGTTTCGTTAAATTCAATTTGGATGCTAGAGATAAGGTATTGGCTCAATTTCATGAATGGATGACTGGAATGGGTTGTCTGTATCTTAAAGATCAGGCAGCAAGTATTGCTACTATATTTACTACTCATGCAACAATGCTTGGGCGTGTTTTGGCCAGTAATAATGAACGCCTTTACGATGATCTCTATCAGTTTAATGCTGTCGAAAAAACCAGGCAATATAATGTTACGGCCAAGTGTTCCTTAGAGAAATTAGCTGCTCTATCGGCTGATTGTTTAACTACTGTGAGTGAAATTACGGCCAGAGAATGTAAACAATTCTATGGCAGAGAGGTAGATGTTATCATGCCAAATGGTTTTGAGGATGATTTCGTTCCTGATCAGCAGATCCTAAATTCTAAATCTATTGCTTCACGATACCTTTTGAAAGATGTTGCAGAAGCACTATTGGGTCAGCAGCTATCTGAGAATACTTTATTTCTGGGAACAGGTGGAAGATACGAGTTTAAAAACAAGGGTATTGATGTATTTCTGGAAGCCTTAGCCCAGATTAATAAGAATAAAAATCAGCAGCGGGAAATTGTTGCCTTCTTTTTAATTCCGGGTGATAATCGTGGGGCACGTAAAGATTTGCAGGAAAATTTGGAAAATCAAACAAAGAATCTGCCTTTGGTAACTCCATTCCTTACTCACTATTTGGGAAATGTTGATCACGATGATATTTTGAATAAAATCAAACAACTGGGATTTACAAATCAGGTTGGAGAAAAGGTAAAGGTAATTTTTGCACCTACTTATCTGGATGGTTCCGATGGTATTTTTAATAAAAGCTATTACGAATTGCTCATGGGATTAGATCTTTCTGTTTTTCCATCGTACTATGAACCTTGGGGATATACACCCATGGAAAGTGTTGCGTATAGCGTTCCTAGTCTAACTACTTCATTAGCTGGTTTTGGTCAATGGGTTAAAAGAATTAAGCTATCGGGAAAAGGAGGAGTAGAGGTTTTGGAGCGTAGCGACTCCAATACCGCAGAATTGACTCAGCAAATAACAAACTACATTCAATCTTTTGCAGGGAAGAAGAAAAAGGAAATAGAGGCCTGCAGGGAAAATGCAAGACAAATTGCAGAAAAAGCTTTGTGGAAGAATTTTATAGGATATTATTATAAGGCATATGAATTAGCAATTAGAAAAAGAATGAAAAAGGGAAAGGAAGTGGATGTAAGTGTTGAGGCTGAAAAGCAACTTGCAATATCCAAAAGCAATCACGTTCATTGGCGTAAGCTAATTGTGGAATCCAATTTACCGAGTAATTTGTTAGGATTGGAAGAACTGTCAAAGAATATTTGGTGGTGCTGGAATTTTACTGCCATTGACTTATTTGAGTCCATCGATCCAAAATTATGGAAGAGCTGTAAAAAGAATCCAATTATTTTGTTAAAACAAATATCCAGTACCAGAATAAATGAATTGGCTAAGGATAAAGAATTTATTAAAAAATATACTGCTGTCTATCAGGATTTCAAAGAGTATATGTCTAAATCACCAGATAAATCACAACCTAAAATTGCGTATTTCAGCATGGAATATGGTTTAAGTGATAATCTTAAAATATATTCGGGTGGTCTGGGAATATTAGCTGGCGATTATCTAAAAGAAGCAAGTGATTCTCTTGTGGACATGGTGGCAGTCGGATTCATGTATCGGTTTGGATATTTCACACAACGCTTATCCTTAAGCGGAGAGCAGTTAGTGGAGTTAAATGCTCAGAAATTCTCGCAGCTTCCTATTACTCAGGTACGTGATGAATATGGAATTCAGAAAACCATCAACCTGCCTTTGGAGGATAGAACACTTACTGCAAAAATATGGAAAGTAGAAGTTGGTCGAATCTCTTTGTATTTGTTAGATACAGATACAGAAAGAAATGCAGAACAGGATCGTTCTATTACTCATCAGCTTTATGGTGGAGATTGGGATAATAGAATCAAACAGGAGATACTTTTAGGTTTGGGTGGTATTAAGACCTTGGATTGCATGGGAATTAAGCCGGATTTATACCATTGCAATGAAGGACATGCTGCCTTAATTAATGTGGAGCGATTGGTTAAACTTGTAGCAGAAGGGTATCAATTTGATGAGGCTTTGGAAATCGTAAGAGCATCTTCCTTATTTACTACGCACACACCTGTACCAGCCGGACACGATACTTTTACCCCAGAAATGATTCGGCATTATCTTTCCTATGTTCCAGCACAATTGAAAATAAGTTGGGAGCATTTTCTGGCATTAGGTCGCGTGAATCCTAAAGATGCAAATGAGAGATTTTCTATGAGTAATTTGGCTGCGAACACCTCTGTTGGAATGAATGGTGTGAGTTGGTTACATGGTAAAATCTCCCAGAAGATGTTTAATAGTCTGTATGAGGGATACTTTCCCGAAGAACTGCATATCGGTTACGTTACCAATGGAGTGCATTATCCTACCTGGACCGCGAAAGAATGGAGGACCCTTTATGAAAGCGAATTTAATGATGGTTTCTTAAATGATCTTTCCAACAAAGATTACTGGAGAAAGATTCATGAAGTAGCTGATGAAAAAATCTGGAATATTAAAAATGTGCTTCGTAAGAAATTAATTGATTATGCGAAAGTTCGTTTCCAGGATAATTGGATTCGCCGTTATGAGGATCCCCGTAGTTTGGTGGAGATATTGGACTCTATTGATGAGAATGCTTTAACCATTGGTTTCGCACGACGATTCGCTACCTATAAGCGGGCGCACTTGCTGTTTAGCGATTTGAATCGATTATCAAAATTATTAAATAACCCTGAAAAACCAGTACAGTTTATTTTCGCAGGAAAAGCTCATCCGGCAGATAAGGCCGGACAGGATTTGATTAAATTGATAGTTGATGTTTCTCGCCGACCAGAATTTGTAGGTAAAATTATTTTCCTGGAAAATTACGACATGGAACTGGGAAAACGATTGGTGAAAGGTGTGGATATATGGATGAATACGCCAACCAGGCCATTGGAAGCCTCCGGAACATCGGGGGAAAAAGCGGTAATGAATGGAGTCCTGAATTATAGTGTGCTAGACGGCTGGTGGTTGGAAGGATACCGCGAAGGAGCTGGCTGGTCCCTAACGGATAAGCGAACCTATGAAAATCAGGCTTTCCAGGATGAGTTGGATGCACAGACTATTTATTCCATGTTCGAGAATGAGATTATTCCTCTTTATTATAAAAGAGATGAGAATAATATACCGGTGGATTGGGTGAAATATATTAAAAATTGTATTGCGGAGATTGCTCCTGATTATACCACCAAACGAATGATTGACGATTACAAGGAAAGGTATTATGCTCCCTTATTCGAAAGAGTGAAGGATATCAGAAGTAGTAATTATGAATTGGCTAAAAGTACAGCTGCCTGGAAGCGGAAGATATTATCAGGTTGGGAGCAGATAGAAGTGGTATCTGTAGATGCTCCAAGTACTCCGAAGCACAAATATTTATCGGGAGAGGCATACCATGTAGAGGTAGCTTTGGATTTAAAAGGTTTGATTGAAGAGGAAATTTGTGTAGAATTAGTGATTCGTACTGCCATGAACGGGGTGGCTGCTGGTCCAATTCGATCTGTAAAACTAGAGCAGAAACGTAAAGTGGACAGTTTAGCATTCTATCAATTAGATTTGGATTTGGAAGATCCGGGAATATTCGATTTTGGTTTGCGGATGTATGCCTGCAATCCTAATCTACCGCACAGACAGGATTTCAACTATGTGAAGTGGATTTAAATAAATAGAAATAGGTTGTTGATATAGAATCGACAACCTATTTTTTTATTTTAATGAAGATTTATAAATACGAAGCTTTTAGATTATTATTTCCAAAACAAGCGATTCATAAGTCTTAAGCTTTAGTTTAACTCCTTCCTCAGTCAACTGCTCACTATCCGTATTTACTGCTAAGGAATTTTGAAGATTTTGTAAGGTGATAGAAATAGGTCGTGGGATATTCATTATTTCCAAAGCATGAGAGGGGATTTTGAGATGTACTTCTTGTGATTGAGAATCGAAATTACAGACGATAAGTAATTTTTGTACCTCACAATGGCGCAAAAAGGCATATGCTTTATCAAAATTGAACAGCTTCTTATCCGAATTCACCCACATCACATCGTAAAAAGCACCCTTTGCTATTGCGGGTTGTTTTGCCAGGTGTAGAATGTCAGCGTAGGCCTTTCGCAATTCTTTTTGATCTTGGGAAAGTGAGTCCCCATCAAACTTTCCATTGTTCATCCACTTCTGATGCTCGGGTACATTCCAATAATCGAAGATTGTTGTTCTGCCATTATCACCGCTAAAACCAGAAGCTCCCAGAGCCGCTTCTCCCACTTCCTGTCCAAAATAGAGCATGGCAGGTCCCTGATGCAAACATACAGATACCGTCATTCCCGGAAGGGCTTTCCATGCATCGCCAGCAAAAAATCGGGATGTGATGCGCTGCTCGTCGTGGTTTTCCAGAAAACGTAGCATATAGGGATCTAAGCCATTCAGACTTTGCCAGCAATTCGTAATTTCTTTGGCAGACTGCTCTCCCTGAATAATACCCCGAAGGGTGTCATACAATCCAACTTTATCGTAGAGATAATCAAATTTTCCTTTGTGGATATAGGAATCGTATAAAGACGGATTATAAACCTCTGCAATAAACAGGATTTCGGGGAATTCCTGCTTTACTTCCGGAATCACCCATTCCCAAAATTCAACAGGAACCATTTCGGCCATATCACAACGAAAGCCATCTACTCCTTTGCGAGCCCAATACAATAAAATATCCTTCATCTTTATCCAGGTATTGGGAGTTGGATGAAAGTGAGAAGCATTTTCATTTTGGTAATCTACTCCGTAATTGAGTTTGATGGTTTCATACCAATCGTTAAGCTTGGGATAAGCCGTGAACAGATCATTACCTGTTGCTTTGGCAGGATATTCGTGATAATGCGTATCGGGAAATCTATTTTGAATTGCTGCTGCCAATTGTAATTCCTGATTGGGTAGGTAATAAAAGTTATTGGATGGAGTGAAAGTAATATCGGTATCATCTGTTGCACCAAAGTCTTCAACGCCTTCCGGCTTTTTATCCGAATGATATTCTCGGGACAAATGGTTGGGTACGAAATCAATTATCACCTTCAGATCATTTTCATGGGTACGCTGAATTAAAGCTTCAAATTCCTGCATTCTTTCCTCCACATTATTGGCTAAGTCAGGATTCACATCGTAATAATCCTTGATAGCATAGGGCGATCCGGCTTTTCCTTTTATCACCAAAGGGTTACCATTAGGGATAGCTAAGTCGGGATAGCCCTCTGTGATGGCATGCTCTATAATTCCGGTGTACCAAATATGATTGATTCCCAGTTGCTTTATCTCTTTTAAGGCCAAATGGCTGATATCACTAAACTTACCACTTCCATTTTCTTCTTTGTTTCCATTTACAATAGGATTGGTATTTCGATTCCCAAATAATCGAACGAATAGCTGATAGATAACAATCTTCGTTTTCTCCATAGCTTAAAAAATACTTTTTGGCGGGGTGTGTTTCAATACCAAAACCGTTCTACTTGGCAGGTATAAATGGACTCTGTGCTTGTCGGATAAATTTGCCTCTGCACGAGAATAGTATATTTGCTGATCATCCACTCGATGGAAACCGCCATATGATTCTGCATCGGAATCGAGCAATACCTGGTACTTACCAGCTGTTACAGGAATGCCATAGAAGGTAAAGGATTCGCTGGGATTTAAGTTGAATACAAAAATCAAATCCTTTCTTTGAATTGCCAAAACCTGATCTCCCTTATCCGCCATAAGGCAATGAATAAAGCTATCTTCCATAAAGTGCTGTTCGTTTTGCAATTGAATCATGGCCCGATCGAAAGCATTCAGCTGACCAAAGCGCAGATCCGAATTGTCCACCAAACTCCATTGTCGGCGTGCATGTTTGTACGACCAGTCATTCCCTTCGCGTGGAAAATCTATCCATTCGGGATGTCCGAATTCATTTCCCATAAAGTTAAGATATCCATTACCGGCGCAGCAAAAGGTGAGGAGACGAATGATCTTGTGAAGGGCAATTCCCCGATCCACTACCAGACTTACACTATCCTTAGCCATATTCCAATACATCTCCTTATCTATCAATCGGAATATAATGGTTTTATCACCTACCAATGCCTGATCGTGAGATTCGGCATAGCTAATGGTTTTTTCTTCTTTGCGTTTATTCGAAAGTTCGTAGAATATGCTTCCAACATCCCAGGCTTCATCCTGTTGTTCTTTGATGAGCTTAATCCAGTAATCGGGTGTACCCATCGACAGGCGATAATCAAAACCCAATCCTCCAGCTTCAAGCGGTGCAGCCAAACCGGGATAGCCACTCATTTCCTCGGCAATACTAAAGGAATTGGGATTGTAATCCTTCATCAGTTTATTGGCAAGAGCTAAATAACAGATGGCATCTTCATCCTGGTTGCCATCAAAATACATATCGTAGCCGGTGAAGTCGCGGGATAAACCATGATCGTAATATAACATGCTGGTTACCCCATCGAACCGATAGCCATCGAAATGGAACTCCTCCAGCCAATATTTGATGTTGGAAAGCAATAGGTGCAGAACTTCATTCTTGCCATAATTGTAGCAAAGGGAATCCCAGGCAACATGTTCCCTACGTATTCCTTCATGAAAAAACTGATAGGGAGAACCATCGAAATTTCCGATGCCTTCCAAATCATTTTTTACGGCATGAGAATGAATCATATCCATAATCACCATAATACCCATACCATGCGCTTCATCAATCAATTCCTTCAGTTCTTCGGGTGTGCCAAAGCGCGAGGAGGGGGCAAACAGACTGGAAACATGGTATCCAAAGGAGCCATAGTAAGGATGCTCCTGAATTGCCATAAGTTGAATGGTATTGTATCCGGCTTTGTGGATGCGGGGCAGTACCAATTTCCGAAATTCGGCATAGCTGCCTACGCCTTCTTTTTCGGTAGCCATACCGATATGTGCTTCGTAGATAAGAGGTACTTCCGGTTGGTATCGTTTCTTATCATTTTTCCAGATATACGTATTTTCCGGATACCATAACTGCGCAGAGAATAGTTTGGTGGTTTCGTCCTGAACCACCCGATTGACCCAAACAGGAATTCGTTCTCCTTGTCCGCCAGGCCAGTGTACCGATAGCTTATATAAATCCTGATGCTTTAATAAATAAGATGCAATTTGTAATTCAAAATTACCGCGATCTGTTTTTTTAAATTGAAAGTCGGCATGTTCTTTCCAATCCGAAAAAGGACCGATTAAATAGATTTGAGTAGCATTGGGTGCCCATTCTCGAATAATCCAGGAATGTTCGCTCTTGTGAAGACCGTAATAATGATGTCCGTTGGCAAATTCGGATAGGGTAGTGCTTGTCAGGGCTTTTTCTTTTTGGAGCACTGTCTTCATTCGCTGCTCGATAACAAACTGATAGGGCTCCAAATAGAAGTCTGACTGTACAATTGGTAGTACTTGGTTCATAAGCAATATCTAATGTTTTGTTCGTGGATTATAGCAGTTGGTGTGATTACTGGTAAAGATACAATTTATCTCTAAGGCTTATTTTAATTCGCGATGAAGTTTTTGCTTAATTTTCGAGAGCGGAAAGTAAGCTATTGGTGTTGTAGCACTCTATTTCCAATGATACTCCATTCCGGTACACTAGCTTAAATATTGATTTTCCCTAATACCATTCCTACTGATAGAAAGTTAATAAGTATTCGTTCATAGTGTCTGATGCCTGTTAAACAGGGTATATGGCTTGTTTATCGAAATATCACACAAAATATTTACATATTGTTTTGTTTATTTATAAGATATGATTAATTTCAATTTTACTTTTTAAATATATTTTCATGGTTTCGAATAGGGGAGTCGAGTTCATCAATAAAAGTTGCATTGTGAGTGTAGCTTACCAATTTATATTCCAAATTTTAAATAATAGTGTTGTCCTGTCGGGATAAAAAGAGAGGGCATCATCTATGCCTATCCATGCATTGCAAATCCTGACTATTTCTACCGATAAATGATATTTCCCACAATTACTTTGTGATTTTCTTATTGGTTCGGAATTCGGATCGCATCTATTTGTAATGTGGAAAATGGCCTCGGATTTGACTCCGCACCCATTTTCGATGTCGATAATGCCTTCGGATTTGACTCCGCGCCCATTTTCGATGTGGATAATGCCCTCGGATTTGGCTCCGCGCCCATTAGCAAGGTGAAAAATGCTTTCGGATTTGGCTCCGCGCCTATTTGTGAGGTAGAAAATGGCCTCGGATTTCACTCCGTGCCCCCTTTGTGCGACACGAAGACCCCGCGGAACTCAGTCCGCACCCCCTTATAAATACAGGAAAGCCTTGTGAAATGGGGAAACTTACTATAAGTAAGGGTTAAATAAAAAAATGTAGTTAATGGGATTCCTTTTTGGCTAAAAAAAGGAACCTGTATGTATAATTATTAAATAAGAAAGATATGCCTAATTTAATTTTACCAAAATCGGACACTAAGCGTCTGGAAGTTTTGGGGAAAAGTATTGAAACCGGTAAAAAAGATGCAACCCAAGAAAAGCACTTTATTCCGGAGGAGTTATTGACAAATGCCGAGGAGATAAAGAATCGGTTTCAGGCTAGTTATGAGCTCGTGAATTCTAAACTTTCTGCTCGACAGAAAGAGGTGAGGGAAAAGAATGAAAGCATCGATGTGCTTCGGACTTTTGTACGTGATTTCTTTGAGGTATTAAAACGGCGAACTTACCGTATGAGTCAACCAGCAGAAGTATTGCGTTTTTTTAATATTACCCTGTCGGGCGATTTGCCTGATATCCGCAAAGATGCAGATTTGATTAAGGCTGCCGAAAATATCATCCTGGGGGATGGGGAAGCAGTGAAGGCTGGTTACAAAGCCATGCAAAATCCTTCGGCTGCAGAAATTCAGCGGCATTTGGATAATGCAAAGCGCGAAATTGGTGATGTTGCCCCTGCCGATCGGGAATTTAACCAGGTGCAACAAGCCTTAACCGATATGCGTGATGAGGTAGATGACATGATTCATGAAATTGCAGATTATATCCAATTCTCGCTGAGAAAGCAAGAGGCATCGAAGCAACGAAGGTTTATGCGCACCTATGGTTTTGAGTATCGCTATCTGAAAAATGAACCTCAGGACGAGGAACTTGTAGTGTCTGGTAGTTCTGATAACCAGTAAATCGTTATCGTTTTTTGTTGGTAAATGCCAGAAGCGAACCACCGGTACTTATTGCCCGATGATTCGCTGGTATTATCAGCATTCCGGCCCTGTTTTCCATATTCTAATGTTTTGCAAACCTGTCCCTGTAAGTTTAGGTTAGGCAAAATAAAGGAGAGGAGAATGGGGCTTTTGCTTTTGCAAAGCTAATGATTTTCGTGTACTGGAAAATCAAGGAAAATCGGAATGTTCTAAAATACAAAGCCGCCTTGCCAAAATATACTGACAGGGCGGTTTTCGATTATATGCAGCTTGTGTTATAGTCTTAATGAAATACCTGCATTAAAGCCAATCCACATAAATAATTTGTTCTTACTGCTTTCATGATCGTAGATTGTATAAGGAACATTGATTGTACCGTATTTATTCCCTGTTTTTTTCTCCGTTATATAGGTATTAAATGTAGGTCCTGCAACTAATGATAGTTTCTGATTCAAACGAAAATGGTAATTGGTTTTTATAGTATTCAACAGGTTTAATTTATTCCAATCGTTATTATAAACCAATTGGCTACTTTCTGCTTCAAGAGCAATTTGATGTTTTTTACCAAGCGAAAATAAACTTCCTATTCCTAATCCATATTTAAGAACATCTTTGTTTTTGTACTTTGTATAACCGGTTGTAAATATGGTATAGAAATGTTCTACTCCCATTTTGTAAGTTAAGTTGGCATTCATAACTTCGGAGGTGGATATTTCAATTGCATAATAACCATTTTTCACGATGCTGAATAAGCCAATAGGTGTGCCTTTCCCAATACTGTCTACAATATTGAAAACCCCTAATTGAGTACCGTTTAATGTCTTTGCAAAGTTGAGAACTCCCAGCTGTGTTCCTTTAAAATTACCATTGGTGATATTGGATACTGCCAATTGAAATCCTGTTGCATTTTGTTTTGAGATATTGGTAACACCTGAAATCATTACACCTTTTGAGCTTTTGCAATTAATATTGCTTACACCTGCTAACTGAAATCCTCTGGAATCTTCATTTAAAATATTACAAACTCCGGAAATAAGGGCACCGGTTGAATTCCCATGATTAAGATTGGCGATACCCGACAACTGAAATCCATTCACATCTCCTTTATTGTAGTTCACTAATCCACCAATTTCCATCTTATTAACCCCACCATTTACTCCTAATAACATGTTAAAGGAAAAATCATTAGTGTAGTCTGTTGATTTAATACCATTTGTTCCGATTGGATGAAAAAAAGTAGTTTGAAATTTACGATTTGATGGCGTTTTCTGTTGTGCTGTTAATGTTGTTCCCAATGCCATTAGGATAACGAATGAGATAAATTTTGTTTTTGTCATTTTCTGTAATTTCTAAATAATTGTGTTGTGATATTATAGGAGGATGACAATTGAACAGGAGGATACCCCTATCGGATTAAAAAAAATAAAAATATTTTTTGAAAAAACTTGAATGTGATTGTTTGTTGTGATGTACTTATCTATACTTTTTGTATAGCTTAAAAAAAATGAAGTCGGGTTTGGGCGAAGCACCAATTTAGTTGGACAATATTGGTGGAATATGTAGAAAATGTCATCAGAAAATAAATGCTCTGTTCCCGATTAAAAAAGTCAGGTGAATTTCGATATTATTCGTGCTTAAATTATTCTGGTTAAAACCTTAATCCCATTTGCCAGCCAAACCAGAATTGGGATTTTCTGGTATTAATAGCCTTATCGAGGTAATAATTTCCAAAATAGATGGAATTTTTAGCTGATATAGATGGATTGTTAACATTGTTTTGTTCTTTGTTTGGACTACAAAAATTATAGGATGGTCCTGTTGTAAGTGTAATGTGTTTGGATACTTTGTAGTTTAAGCCCAATTGTGCTCTGTACAGATCTCCCGCAAATACATCATATTCGGAATCGGTATTGAATAGGGCAGATCCGGATAGATCGAGGTTGGCAGAAAGGCGACGCTTGGTATTGCTGGTAATTCCTATTCCGTAAGCAGCATTAAGATATTTGCCTACTCCTAGTCTTAAGAAACTGTACAGTGCTTTTCCTCCCGTTTTATAGGCTGCATTGAAATAAAAGCTTTCGTCTGTCGAAAATTCAAGCTTTTGATATCCGTTCTTGATAATATTTACCAAACCAATGGGAAAACCATTTTCGATCGTATCGGCATGGTTGATCAAAGCAATCTGTACTCCTCGTAATTTATCGGTATGATTGAAAATGGAAGACAGTTGTAAACCATTGGTTGTGCCTTTTACGATGTTTATTCCACCGGCAACCTGAAGACCGGAACAGCTGTTGGCCTGATTGTAAAGTCCACTGATTTGGAGGTTGGTTTGGTCTCCGCCATGTAAATTGAATCCACCGCTAAACTGTCCGTTCCAACCTGAAGTTTTGAGACTATCAAGAGATTTGGCTGCTGCAATATTCATTAATCCACTTACCTGCATACCATCAATTTTTCCTTTTACTTTATTGATAGTACCACTGATTTGAATCCCATGCATATTCCCCAAATTCGTATTAATTACTCCTGCTATTTGCAGGCCATTAACATCTTGTCCAACCATATTAATTAAACCAGATACTTGAACCCCATTCATGTTTTGTCTGATGATATTTGCAAGTCCTCCTAATTCCAATCCTTTTACATTAGCAGCGTATCCTGCAAGGATATTTAAAGAGAGTTTATTTGTAACCAAGCCGCTGGTGAGGTAATTGGTGCCCCAAAAAGGAACAAAGGAGATTTGTGCAAATTTTGTTTCACTTACATTAAGGTTATTGGAGACATAAAGAGCTTCGTTAGGCACTATGAGATGGACTACGCCAATGTCTTTCAATTCTTTATTGGTATATGTCCAGTTGATAGATTTACTATTTATCGGCACTACATTCGATCGTTGTATTTGTGTAGTGCTAATTTGTTTCTGAAGGCTTACATTTAACAGTTGCTTATTCATAGGATGGATGTAAGCAATAGTATCCTGATAGCCCTTACAGCTAAAATTTACTCCGATAGATTGATTGCCCTTTAATTTTAAAGCGTATTTTCCATCATATGCAGTGATGAAAGAAGTCTGCCGGTTAATTTCATATACAATTGCATTTTCCAGAGGATGTCCTTTCGAATCAGTAATGATTCCGGAAAGAATCCATATTGTATTGCTTTTGTCCTTTTCCGGATTTACGGATTGTAATATAATATGTGATCCAATTACCTTGTAGGTGAGTTCATTATTAAAAAGTTGGTCGAGTATTTTGTGTAAGCTTTCTTGTCTTTCTTTAAGAGAGATAATTTTTGCCGGATCAACCAGTTGTGAATTGTATGAGAAGTTAAAACCACCCAATTGTTCCAGAGTTAGCATGATTACTTCTGTTCTTTGGTTGGTGATTTCAATACTTAACTTATTTTCCAGATAATTCTGTGCACAGATCTGAGGCGACAGTAGCCAACAATTGAAGAAAAATAATATTCCTGGTAGTAATTTATTCATCTTTTTTCAGCTCTAATATGGTATATGTATTTCCTTCACTTGTATAAGTGAAGTTAAAGCTGGTAGAGACAACTTTAATAACCTCATTTATATCTTTATTAATAAAAGTAGATGTGTAGTTTAAATTATTTATGGATGGATTGTTCGAATTGATTTTTACTGCATAACAATCTTCAAGTACCTCAAAAACATCTTTCAGTGGCTTGTTACGGAATACCAGCTTTTTGTCCATCCAGAAAAAGGCAGAAGGATTTTTCATCTTAATAATACTATCTTTTTGCAGTGATATCAATCCACTTTCTCCTGCTCTTAAAACCATGTGAAGCGTATCAGTCAATGCTTTGTTGGGATAAAAGAGTTCTACCCGTCCTGTTTTTACGCTCACATCAATATCTCTATTCTTTTTTATTTTTACATTAAAGCTGGTGCCTAATACTTTAACACTACCAATACCTGCATGAATTATAAAAGGTTTTAGTGTATCTCTTTTAACCTTAAAAAAAGCTTCTCCTTTTAGTTGAACTACTCTTTTATGCCCATCAGCTGATGGTTTGTAATTAATTTGAGCAAGCTGATTTAGATGTACTTTCGAACCATCCGGTAAGGTATCTGTCAAAGTTGTTTTTGTGTTATTCGTTAGCAAAAATTCCTGTTTTTGAGAGGAGTCAATCAAATACCAATTAAACAGGCCTAATAGTATAAGAACAGATGCAGCCACCGCACTGTATAAAACGAGCTTGAATTTTGAAAATTTTGTAAGGACAGTAGAGGAGAGCTTTTCATGATGATCCAAACGCTTATTTAAAACTTTCCATGCTAAGTGTTTATTCACAGGGATTGGGCGTGGATTTATTTTTCCTGTCTCCAGCCACATTTCTTCCAGTTGATCCAGGCGTTTACGATGAGCTATATTTTCCTCTAACCAGCCTATAATAATCTGTTGTTCTTTCTGACTGGTTTCACCCAAAAGAAATTTTGCAAGCAGAGTATCGCTAATATGTCTATTCTCATTTCTCATGCTCATTTAATTAGTATTTGGCTTTAGGCTCTTTAGTTTACTATATTTATTCTTTATCTGCATTAGTATGACAATTAAAAACTGATTTAACCCTATTCCCCGTTTATCAGGTGGTTGAAAAAAATAATGAGTAGTGGCAGATATTCGACTAATTCCTTACGTAGAAATTGAAGTGCTTTTCCCATTTGGTTTTCTACAGTTTTTATCGATATTCCAAGTTTTTCAGCAATCTCCTTATATTTTAATTGCTCATATCTACTCAGGATAAAAATTTTTTTACGTTGCTCGGGTAGTAAATCAATACTTGCTCTTATCTTTTTTTCTAATTCAGAAACATTTAAGGGGTCAGAATCTAATTGTTCGGATTGTTCTATCTGTTCTTTATTGTGTTGCTTATAATTCTCTCTGATATTAATGTGTTTAATTAAATTCAGACTAGCATTTCGGACGGCTCTGTAGAGATAGGATATTATTGAACTCTCAATCTTGATATCTGATCGATTAATCCAAAGCTTAAAAAACACCTCTTGAACAATTTCTTCCGAGCCTTCCTGTTCCTTTATAAAATTGTAGGCATAGGCACACAACCGGCTATAGTGGTCGTTAAATAGGGTTTCGAAATCTGATCTGCTGATGCAATCAGACTGTATGCTTTGTTGTGTGATCAATGTTAAGCTTGTTAAGAGAAACAAAGGTAAATGTTTTTTTTTGTGATAAAGTAACGAACATAAGGGATATGTGCAATTTTACATGAGTAAAGCCCCGCTTAAAAGCGAAGCTATGATGTACAAGTTGCTATATCGATTAATTTGCGCGATACTTTTTAGTAATTTCTATAAGCTAAAAATGCAGGGTATAACTTAAAACCGGTAGTAAAGATAATTGATCTGCATCTTCAATTAAATGAGTGGCTTCGTTATATCGTTCCATTATTTTTGCTTTGTGATTGCTTGCATTCTGTATCTCAAGCTTAAATTCATGTTGTGTCTTTTTGTGATTAATTTTATAGTTTACTGAAGCGTTCAGAATAAAAATATTATCACCTCTTTTGCTAAATGAGCTATTATCTGTATAAATAGTTTCTCCTGCGTCCTGACTTTTCTTTAAATCAACTGGAGTGTAATATTGTCCTCCCCGGAACGATATTTTTCCATTTAATCCTAGTGTATTTTGTCCTTTCGAGCTTGTTTTAAACTCTTTGCCAATTAATATATTTGCAGCAAATTTACCATTGTATCGTGAATTGCGCTCAACTCCATCAAGTGCGGTGAATTTAGCTTCGTATAAGGAGCCTGTGAGCAGATAATAAAAATTGTTGTGAAAGAAACGTTCTAGTGTTAGTTCCAGTCCATAATTTTTTCCGCGGCCTTTATTTACAAAATCATATTTTGCAAGACCTGAATTTAAATCTTGTAGTACAATTCTGCTGTTTGGATTATTTTCAACTGCCAGATTATACAAATCCTGGTAGTAAGCCTCTATCTTTAAATGTAGATTACGCCCAAGCTGGTTGTTATAACCGAGTACATAATGTCTTGCTTTACTCATCTTCAGGTCTGAATTAGGCGTATAAATATTATTTTTCGCATCGGTTAATTGTACAAAATAGGTTGAAATACTTTCTATTTTGCTGTGCATTCCAATTCCTAAGGAGATGGATTGGTTTGGCAAGAATTGAAACTTCATCCCCAATCTAGGTTCTATGCTGTAGTCTTTATTTAATTGGAAATAGGTGCTATGTACTCCGGATATTACAGATAGATTGGATGTAATCCGATATTTCCAACTGACGAAGGATTGAAATAGTTGTGAGCTGCCATCCGAATTTAATGATACAGTTGATATACCTGAGTTCTTAAGATCATTTATGTTTTTGACATTGTAACTAAGATTTGTATAAACCAAACCGATTTTAAGACTGTGTTTCGCATTCAATTTAGTGTTAAATGTTGAGACATATTTGAGATACGATTTTTGGTAGTTTTCATTTACTGCTACAAACATGGAGTTATTATCACCAAGTAGCTTTGATTTATTTTGGATTTTGTTGGCTGACCAAGCAATAGTGTTCTTTAGATAAGATTTTTTTCCTACAGGCAAAAGATTTGATAATCCTATAATACCCAAATTAGAATTCAGTTGATATTCACCTAATTTTAAGCTTTCATCATCTGTTTTTTCAACAGCATCAATACTACTCTTGCCCAATAGTCCCCAAAACGTAAATGTTCCGGTTTTTTGAGAAGGGAGAACAATCTTGAAAGATCCATCCTGATATTTTGGGACTCCATCAAAACTCATAATACCCAATTTATCCAATAATCCTAAAGAGGAGTATCGATAGTTAATTAAATAGGAACCTGAATAGTTTTTGTGAATCGGACCTTCAAGTGAAAAATCAACTCCTACTGAACTAAGAGCGAATGAATTTTCATGCTTTGCATTATTTCCTGATCTGAGCTTGATGTCAAAGATACCAGAATAAGCATTTCCATATTCTGCGGTAAATGCTCCGGAGTAAAAATCGGACTTGCACAGCATAAAACTGTTCAGTGCGCTTATTGCACCTCCGGTAGTTCCTTCGTCTGCAAAGTGGTTAGGATTGGGTATTTCTATTCCTTCCAATCTCCATTGAATTCCTTTGGGTGAATTACCACGCACAATAATTTCATTGGTTCCTTCGGCATCTCCGGTTACCCCTGCATAGCCCGATACCATTCTTGCCGGATCGTTAATTGCACCTGCGTACCTACTGGTTTCTTCAACAGTAAAGGCTTGCCCGCTTACAACAGCCATCTTGTTTAGTGTTTCGTGTTTTGCAGTTTTAGGATATACTTTTATTTCTCCAATTTTTGTAACAGATTCGATAAGTTCGATATTAAGAATTACTTCTTTGGCAGATCCTACTTCGATATTTGTAATTATTTTGGGTTCATAGCCCAAACAGGTTATTTGGAGGTTGATACGTCCAACAGGAACTTTGTCCAATCTGAAGTTTCCATTAATATCACTTGCCGTTCCGATAAACGGGTTTGAATTTAATATCACAACATTTGCTCCAATTAGCGATTGTTTGCTTTCTGTGTCAATTATTTTTCCACGTATGGTTTGATAGAATTGGGTAGTGTTCGCCGATAGATTGGTTTGAATTCCCAATACTAAAATTAGAATTAGGGAGATGATACAGTTTCTTTTTTGCATAGTTATTTGTAAAAATGTTTCAATTACCATGAAGACAATTTAATCGGGAGATACCCCCACTACTGAAATGTTTTTTTTTGTTTTGATTATAGAAAGAAGTGTGCAAGAAAAATCAAGAGCCTTGATTTTTTTGAATTGATGTGCGTGATTTTGATGTACAGGAATGCAGTACCTGTTTCTTGCAGCATCTTATCGATAGGGAGTATGATGAGGTTTAACAGGTTTTAATGGAAATGTGCAGCAAGGAATTGTGAAGTGATTTAATATGAATAACCACTGTTTTAATTTGTAGATAAGATGGTGTAATTCTTGGGAAAAGATAAGATTTAGACCAAAGGGCTTTAACTTCTTATAACTAATATTTCAATGTGGAAATTGCTTATTTCTGCAGTATCAGGCTAAAATTAGATCTATAACTCTTGGGCAATCCGATTATCCCAGACTGCTAATTTTGTTCAGCATATCAGGATTTAAAATTTGGAGCGTTTTGTTTTCCTGATGAATTAATCCGTCATCCTTAAAATTCTTCATGACACGAATTACACTTTCGGTTGACATATTTGTCAGTTCAGCCAATTCGCTTCTCGAAAAGGAAAATTCAAATTTATTTTTTTTGTAAACCCGATCTTTTAAACACATTAAGATATCTGCAATGCGACCGTGAAGCTGTTTGTTCGACAAACAAAAAAATCGTCCGTAGATTTGAATAATATTTTCATTCATAATATTAAGCGTACGAAAGGCAAATTTTGCATTTTCCTGTAGAAGATCTTTAAATACCTTCATATCAATTAAATCAACAGTTGATTCGGTATAAGTAGTAACAGAATATATAAAAGTATTGTTTCCTTCGTAAATGGCGGGCATGCCGATTAAACTGTTACTGGGTGCAATTTTTAAAATAAGATTACTGGCATCTCCTTCTAAATAAACTTTAGCTAAACCTTTTTTGATATGCATTATATGAGAAGCAAAGGCTCCTTGCTTGCAAATTGTTTCTCCTTTTTTATAAGTAACTGTCACTTTATTTGCCTCAATTAGTTTTTGTTGTTCTAACGATAATTCATCAAAAAGAGTGAGGTTTTTATTGAAAATAGTACAGGTATTATTGAATTTACAAGTCATATTTATAGTTTTTACTCTTCATAAAAATATCAAATATTTCTAATATTCTTTACAATTATTACTTAAGTCTGGTTTTATTTTTAGTTCTAGAAAAATACTATTCTGATGAGAATCATTTTTTATTCTGATCCAGATCATTTTCTATTTGATGTAATTGTATTCAGAACAAGATCCTTCTTACTGCTATTTTTATTTATTTAATCTGATAAGCACTTAAATTTATCCTATACCTAATCTTTAAGGCTTATGAAAAAAATACGACTATTCTTTTTTGTTGCTTTTCTGTTTCCTTTATGGAGTAATGCGCAAATAGAAACAGAAAATAGGGAGACTGACTCTACTTCGGTCTTGAAAGTTCAAAATTACATTAGAATGGAAAATCGAAATTTAACCCCTTCGGTTGATCATTCTACTTTTCCTCAACTGAAACAGGAATTTAAAACAGCCCATGATGTAACGGCAGCCTGTATCTCATGTCATACGGGTCGCGCTGACGAGATCATGAAAACCAACCACTGGTTGTGGGAACGAACCGAAAAATTAGAAGGAAAAGGGGAGCTTCCTTTGGGCAAGAAAAATATTCTGAATAATTTTTGTATTGGAATATCAGGAAACGAAAAATCCTGTACACGTTGTCATATTGGATATGGATGGAAGGATAAGTCTTTTGATTTTTCCAATAAACTAAATGTTGATTGTTTGATTTGTCATGATAATTCCGATACTTACAAAAAGAAACGAGGAGGAGCCGGATATCCAGATGAATCAGTTGATTTAAACTATGTTGCTCAAAGTGTAGGAAAACCATCTAAAATAAACTGTGGAGTCTGTCATTTTTGGGGTGGTGGCGGAAATAATGTCAAACACGGTGATTTGGAAAAAGCATTGCTTGATTGCAACAGAGAGGTTGATGTACACATGGCTGTTGAAGGCGAAAATATGAGTTGTATTGAATGTCATATTACCGATAAGCACAATATTGAAGGCAAACTATATGCTTTGTCATCCGAAAATAAAAATAGGGCAACTTGTACCCACTGTCATTCCAATGCACCTCATACGGATAAATTATTAAATGAACACTTTATAAGAGTGGCTTGTCAGACTTGTCATATACCTACATATGCCAAGGTGAATGGCACCAAATTGTATTGGGATTGGTCAACCGCAGGACGTTTGGATGAGGATGGGAATCCGATTCATGAAAATGATGCAGACGGTAACCACAACTATTTGTCTATTAAAGGAACATTTGTTTATGACACAGATGTGATTCCTGAATATTATTGGTTTAATGGAATTGCTAATCATCAGCTGATTACCGATACAATAGGTACGATTCCTGTTCAAATGAATTCCCTGAGTGGTTCTTACATGGATAAAGGGGAACATAAAAAAACAAATAAACCTTCTAAAATATGGCCTGTTAAGGTTCATCGCGGCAAACAAATCTTCGATCCTGTTTTAAACAAACTGATACAACCAAAGTTATATGCCGAAATGAAAGGGGACAGTGCTTATTGGAAAGATTTTGATTGGAATAAAGCATCTCAGGCGGGAATGAATTATTTGGGACTCCCTTTTAGTGGTAAATATGATTTTGTTAAAACAGAAATGTATTGGCCATTAAATCATATGGTTTCGCCCAAAGAAAAAGCTTTGAGTTGTAAGGAGTGCCATAGTAGAAATGAAGGACGATTAGCTCAGCTGAATGACTTTTATCTTCCGGGTAGAGATAAAAACAGATTCTTTGATTTTATCGGTATCGGATTGGTTGTTTTGGCTGCTCTTGGGGCGATACTTCATGGCTCCTTACGTGTTCTTTTTAGGAAAAAATCATCATCTAAAATATAGGAGAGTAAGTAATGAAGAAAGTATATATATATAAAATATTTGAACGGTTTTGGCATTGGGCTCAGGCTTTGTTAATCCTAATCCTGATGATTTCCGGTTTTGAAATTCATAGTTCTTTTAATTTGTTGGGCTACGGTACTGCTGTTAAAATTCATGACTTTGCTGCTTGGGCATTTCTGGTCTTGATCATCTTTGCGATATTTTGGCATTTTACTACTGGTGAATGGAAGCAGTATATTCCAACAACAAAATACCTTAAAGCACAATTTGACTATTATGTCGTGGGAATTTTTAGAGGAGCTCCGCATCCAACAAAAAAATTGGTTTATAACAAGTTTAATCCTCTGCAACGATTGATCTATTTGGGATTAAAAGTCCTGGTGATTCCTATACAGGTGATTTCAGGGTTTCTTTATCTCTACTTCCATTATCCTATTAAAGGGCTGGAGCTTCAAAGTCTGGATTTAGTGGCAGTTATACATACTTTCGGAGCGTTTTTGCTTCTTGCTTTCATGATTGCTCATGTATATTTAACAACAACCGGATATAAACCGATGTCTGCTATAAAAGCGATGATTACGGGTTGGGAAGAGATGAGTGAAGAAGAAATAAAAGAACGTTTGGTTAGTGATATTGAAACATCAATTTTGAAGAGCCGAGCCCAATTAAAATCAACTGAAGATTATAACGAGCTGTTTGATGCGGCGATAAGTAGCGTTGGTAAAAAGGCAGGGATTACATCGCTTGCCGATCCTCGATTTAAAGATGCGATTGAGAATAGCGGTGCTGGTTATTTCTTTATTGGTAAAGACGGAATATACAACGACGTGAATGAGACATGGTACAAACTTTATAAATATGATTCTAAGGATGAAATTATTGGTAAGCATTATCGCTTAAGTAGAACAGAAGAGGATTTTGCTGAATTGGAGGCTCATGTCGGAATAGTACTTAAAACGGGGCAAATTATTAATCACGGCGAAGTAAAACGAATTTGTAAGGATGGTTCTATTGGTTATCACACCTTAACTATATCACCAGTTTATAAGGAAGATAAAATTGTAGGTATTGAAGGATTCATAATTGATACAACGGGGCAGTTATTAGCAGAAAGAGAGTTGTTAAAAAAACAAATTCGTATTGATGAAGAATTTAAAAAACGTAAATCTAAAGAAGATTAAAAATGTATATTATGAAAAATATAAAATTACTTTTCGTATTGATGTTTTTACTGACATCTCAAGTGTTCCTGAGTTGTAATAATAAAGCTGATTATGCTAATGTTGAAGAAATGGTTGAAGCTGCTCAATCAAATATTGCTGCTATTAGCGTGGAAGAGGTGAAACAAAAAATTGATTCTATGGAAATGTTTAACCTGATTGATGTGAGGGAGCGAACTGAATTTAATTACGGATATATTCCGAGTGCTATCAATATTCCGAGAGGTTCACTAGAATTTAAGATAGCTAACAATAAGTATTGGGAAAATGAAGGACTGTATTTGCCAGCGAAAGATGAAGAATTTATTTTGTGCTGTAAAAAGGGCAGCAGAAGTGCATTAGCTGCTGAATCACTTAAAAAGCTGGGATATAAAAATGTAAAATATATCAAAGGGGGATTTAAAAAATGGGAACTAAGCTATCCTTTGATGCAGGAGAAGAATTTGGAAGAAGAATCTCATCAGCAAGTAGAAGAAGTTGGTGGTTGTTAATTCCAAAATAAGAAATAGGATTTATCCTATGTTGAAAATTTAAAATCAGAACCTAAATACTAATTCAAAACCTAATAGTTATGAAAAAATTATTGAAATATTTATTGATTTTGGCTCTCGTGCCGACGTTGTTTCTTTCTTCGTGCAAAAAAGATGATAGTGTTGTTGTAGGTGGGGATAATAGTTTTGAAATCTTAACTACTTATTTAGTGGATAATGATATGGACTTACCTGATGTATTAACTGGTTGGATTGTAGCAGCACCTGCTGCTGCTGATGTAGCCACTTTTATTGATACTTATGATATTCTTGATATTCGCTCTGCTGCGGATTATGCAAATGGACATATTGAAGGTGCAGTAAATTCGACATTAGGAAATATTCTTGTCGATGCTCAAAATACAACGAAACCTCTTTTGGTGGTATGTTATACTGGTCAAACTGCAGCTCATGCAGTTGTGGCTCTTCGTTTAAGCGGATATCTTACAGCTAAAGTATTAAAGTGGGGAATGAGTGGTTGGAATTCAACCCTTTCAGGTAAATGGGAAGCTAATTCGGGAGATGTAAATGGTGCTGCTGCAATTGGTAATGTTAGTTGGACAACAGATCCTATTGCAGGCATTCAATCATTCGAATATCCTGCTTTAATAGTTACTTCTACTACAGGACCAGCTATTCTTGAAGAAAGAGTTGAGTCAATGATATCAGGTGGGTTTAAAGGCGTTTCAGCAACAGATGTTTTGACAAATCCCACCAACTATTTTATTAATAACTTTTGGGCACAAGCTGATGTGGATCATTATGGGCATATTGTCGGTGCTCATCGAATTAATCCGTTAAGTATAGAAAATGGAGAAATTGCAAATATTGATCCGGATGCTACAGTTGTAACCTACTGTTGGACTGGTCAGACATCATCTATGGTTACTGCATATTTAAATGTCCTTGGGTATAATGCTTTATCCTTGAAATTCGGTGCTAATAGTATGATTTATCCAAACTTAGAGGTTCATAAGTTTGTTACTCCAACAACAGATTTGCCCTTAAGTACAGATTAGACATTATTACTAATAATAGAGTATTTCTCTATATAAATTAACTGAGTTATCGGAATTGTATTTCTTCAGTAGAAGTTATGCAGTTTCTTCAACATAAAAATTAGATCACATGAAAAATATATATGTTTTTATGCTTTCAATGGCATTATTGATTCCCAACATAGTAAATGCTCAGGGATGCGATGAACCTTCAACTGAGGGTGTTAATGTGTTTGGTTTTTTTCAACCGAGATTTGAATACAATCAAATGGATACAAACGATGATACGAATACGTTCGATTTTAACAGAGCTAGAATTGGTGTAATGGGTATTATTCCTTATGATATTAGTTATTATATGGTTTTGGAAACAAGTCCATCTAAAAATGATGGAACTCCATACTTATTGGATGCTTTTGTTACCTACTCGAGATATGATTTTGCTAAAATATCAGTGGGATCATTTAAGTCTCCTATTTCATTGGAATTGAATACTCCATGCCATAAACTGCATACCATTAATCGTTCAAAAGTGGTAATGCAATTAGCTACACCAGATCGTGATCGTGGAATTATGATTTTGGGTGGTGCGGATACAACATTATTTCAATATCGTGTTGCAATAACTAATGGAACCGGATTATTTGAAAACGATAATAATAAATACAAAGATTATGCGGCTCGCATTGTAATGAATCCTCATAAAAATTTAAAGATTGGTGTTAGTTATAAGTATGGCAAATCAGCATCAAAGGTAGAAGGGGCTTCGGATGATGAAAGAACTCGTTATGGCGCAGATTTTCAGTATAAAAAAGGTGCATTTATGTTACAAGGTGAGTATTTGTACGGTAAGGATGTTGGTTCTTATACAACTGGAGGAGGTTGCGGAGAAGAGCTTGAATTGCATACAGGAGATGTGAAGCGTGATGGTATGTTTTTAATGGCAATGTACAGAACGCAATCTAACCTTCAGCCTGTTGTGAAGTTTGAATATTTCGATTCAGATAAAGATCTTGATGACAATACGGAATATTGCACGACTTATGGTTTAAATTACTTTATAAATGATTGGACAAAAATTCAGGCAAACTATATATATCGTGCTGAAAGAGCTCATGAAATTGATAATGATATTTTCATGCTTCAGGTTACTGTGAAATTTTAATACTAATTAAGATGTAGAATATTTTAGGTTTTAATTTAAATGATACTGAAATAATTAAATATAAAAAATTATGAAAAGACTTTTATTTCTTGCCCTTATCTGTTTTTTGGGCATTCAAATGGGTTTGGCTCAAGCTGATGTAATCTCCGTAAAGGATTACTTGAAGATAATGAAAGACAAGAATGTGGTTCTGGTTTCGGCAAGGAAACCTGCAGATTACAAAAAAGTGCATATCGTAGGAGCTATTAATATAAATCACAAGGATTTGTATAATAATATTCCGGTTAAAACTGTTTTGAAGCCAGTAAATGAAATCGCAAAAATATTAGGTTCTAAAGGAATTAGCGAAACGAATAAAATTGTTCTTTATGATGGAGGTACAGGTAAATATTCCGGACGCTTATATTGGATCTTAAAATACTTGGGGGCTCCTGATGTGAAAATCTTAGATGGACATATTAGTGCATGGAAAGCGCTTAGAAAACCGGTAACGCGAATTCCAACCAAAGTAAAAGCAACTATTTTTCATGCGAAACCAAATCCTAATTTAATAGCCGATATGGCATATGTGAAAAAAGTAATAAATAATCCCCATTTTGTATTAGTGGATGCTCGTTCTCCTGAGGAATTTAATGGAACAAAAGAGAGTAAAATAAGAAAGGGGAAGATTCCTGGCTCGATAAATTTGGAATATAAACATATGCTTAACACAAAAAAAATGCTTAAAAGTAAAGATGAACTGGCAAAGTTGTTCAAGGCTAAAGGTATTACTCCTGATAAAGAGGTCATTCTTTTTTGTGAAACAAGTATTAGAGCCGGTATCGTTTATCTTGCATTAACTTCTGTATTGAATTATCCAAAAGTTAGGGTTTATGATGGAGCATATTTGGAATGGCAAAGCATTGCAACGAATAAAGTGAAGTAGGATAAAAGTATTTATTCTATTCGTATTTTAAAACGAGAAGGATGTCTAAAAATGGGCATCCTTTTATTTTTGTGTCTATATATTATGGATATATTGAAACTGTTCAAAATAAATTAAAGGAGTTTTAACTTTGTTTCTTTACTTTTTAGTAAGCTGCAATGAAATGGATGCAGCAGCCCCTGTAAACAAGTAAAAAACTTCCAATTTTTCTTTCCCTATCTATTAATTTCTACCCCGTAAAAATCACGTATATTTTCTCACTTATCGCTTGGTTGTTATTTGCTGACTAAAAATATTTTTTGGAGTCAATTACTTTTGTATTGTAACTTAGATCGAAACAAGGTCGATAAACTTACAATCTACTGTTATGGCTGTTAGAAATAAAATACCAATCGAGGAGGAGAGAAAAGAGATTTTAAGAAAGGCTTTGGAAATTTTTGTGAGAGATGGCTACTTTACTACAACAGGAGCTGTCATTGCTCAGGAGATAGGAATTCCAGAGGATACTCTTTTCCGTTATTTTGAAACCAAAGAAGATCTGCTCCACACCATCGTGGGCGAGGCTTTCCATTTGTTTTTTGATAGTATTGATCCCAATCAGGATGGGGTGATTATGGAGGTGGAATTGCTTTTTTTTATTGAAGACTACTTTGAATCTCTAGAGAAAAATCTTGACTTTTTAAGACAATTTTACTCCCTAAGATTGCAACCAGGTGTTGTGCCACTTTATAAAAATGAATTGGTGAGAATTGTGAGTCCGCTACTGGAACTGCTAATTAATTATTTTGCTGATAGTGGAGCCGAGAACCCGAAAATGGAGACTCGTTTTTTGGCTTCGATGTTAGATGGTATTGCTATGAATTACGTGCTGGAACCCGAAGGATATCCATTGCATGATATGGAGCATAAGGTTCTGAATATGTATATTCGGGCTGCAGAATATGAAGAGTAAACAGTTCGCGGTGCAATAAGGCTTAGTTTTTAAAATTGAAAGGAATAGGATGAGGATATCCGAAAAAGAATCAGTCGTCATTCTGAACTTGTTTCAGAATCTGTTCTTATTTGATATTGAGATCCTGAAATAAATTCAGGATGACACAAAAATGAATTATAGTTCTGTTTAAATGTTACAAGCAATAAAAAATCCGGTTCATTTGATGAACCGGATTTTTTATTTATTAATTGTATTACTTATTTCAAACCTCGTTTAATCAAAAGAGGATCGATACTTGGTTCTGCTCCTCTGAATCGCTTGTACAATGTCATTGGATCTTCAGTACCTCCTTTAGATAGCACGTTATCACGAAAGGATTTTGCAGTTTCTTTATTGAATAAACCTGTTTCCTTAAATGCCTGAAATGTATCTGAATCTAAAACTGCTGCCCAGATATAAGCGTAATATCCAGCAGAATATCCACCGCTGAAAATGTGAGCAAAATAAGTAGAACGATATCTAGGATAGATTTCCGGAATCAAACCAATAGAATTCAAATAGTCTGCTTCAAATTTATCTACATCAAGATCCTTAGGTTCAGTTAAAGTATGGTATTTCATATCTAACAAAGAAGCCGCAAGATATTCTACGGTTGCAAATCCCTGATTGAATTTACCGGCATTCTGCACTTTCTTTACCAATTCCAAAGGAATAGTTTCGCCTGTTTTGTAATGTTTTGCATATAAAGCAAGCATTTCAGGTTCCATACACCAGTTTTCCATTACCTGTGAAGGGAATTCCACAAAATCGCGGGAAACAGCAGTTCCTGATAAGGTATTGTATTTACATCTTGAGAAAAATCCGTGAAGGGCGTGACCGAATTCGTGGAATAAAGTCTCTACCTCGTCAACGCTTAATAAAGCTGGTTGATCGCCTACAGGCTTGGTGAAATTACATACGTTACAAATGATTGGTGTAACCGCATCTTTTTCGCCCCAGCCAGATTGCTTGCGGAAGCTGTTCATCCAGGCGCCACCTCTTTTTGAAGCTCTTGGAAAATAGTCTAAATAGAAAATACCAATATGAGTGCCGTCTGCTTCCTGAACTTCCCAGGTTTGTACATTTTTATTGTATTTACTGATGTCGTGTCTTTCTACGAATTTAATACCATACAATTTATTGGCTAAAGTAAAAGCACCGTTTCTAACATTGTTCAACTCAAAATAAGGACGCAATTCCGACTCATCTAAATCGTATTTTGCTTTCTTTACTTTTTCTGAATAATACCACCAGTCGTAAGAAGCCAATTTAAATTTGCCACCTTCTTTGTCGATGATTTTCTGCATTTCCTTCACTTCTTTTTTCGCATTTGGAAGTGCAGCAACCCAAAGTTTATTCAGCAGATTCATTACGTTTTCAGGATTCTTTGCCATGTTTGTATCCAGAATATATGCTGCATGGTTTTTAAATCCGAACAAATGAGCGCGTTCTGCTCTAAGGTTTACGATTTGGTTTAATACCTTTTTATTATCGTTTTTATCGTTGTGATCGCCACGGCTTACATAACCCATGTAAATCTTTTTACGAAGCTCACGATTGCTGGCATACTGTAGAAAAGGAATCATACTTGGTTTATTCAAAGTAAAAACCCATTTTCCTTCTTTGCCTTTTTCTTTTGCTGTTTCTGCTGCTGCTGCTTTCACCGATTCAGGAAGTCCTGCTAAATCAGCCTCATTATCGATTACCATTTCAAAGGCATTGTTATCTGCTAATAAATTCTCACCGAATTGAAGGGTAAGTAATGCTAGTTTCCCGTCAATTTCACGAAGCTTGGTTTTTTGCTCTGCATTTAAACCGGCACCACCGCGAATAAATGACTTGTAAGTTTTTTCCAATAAAGTGTTTCCTTCTACACTAAGCTTTAAACTGTCTTTTTGGTCATAAACAGCCTTGATTCTTACAAATAGCTTTTTGTTTAATTTAATATCCGACTCATATTTTGTCAACTCAGGAGCCAATCTTTTGGATAATGCCTGTAAGGAATCATTGGTATCCGATCCGGTAAGATTAAAGAAGACATCGCTTACTTTGGAAAGTAATTGTCCTGATTTATCCATTGCTTCGATCGTGTTCTCGAAAGTAGGAGCTTCTGTATTGTTGGCAATAGCCTCAATTTCTTCTCTGCCTTCTTTCATTCCTGCTGTAAATGCAGGCTCGTAATGTTTGAATTTAATCAAATCAAAAGGGGGAGTTTGGTAAGGAGTGTTGTAAGTAGCAAAAAATGGATTGTCCGTCTTTTGCTCGCTTTTGTTCGAGTTACAAGCAGTGAATCCAATGCCTGCAATAAGAACGTAAAGGAATGTTTTTTTCACGTTATTTGTTTTAGTGTTAGTAATATTTTAATATTGCCCGCCAATTTAGTAAAAAACAAGAAGACTGGCTTTGTGTATAAGCAAGTTTTGAAACATACTCATAGTGTTAATCTTTATTATTTAGATTTGTAGCGGACTTTATGAAGTGCTTATTGTTATCTGGTTACTGTGAACAGATTACTGTTATTTCAAACCTTTCTTTAAGTTAAAGCTGGTGGATGGTTGTACCTGCTTCGATTGTTGGTAGTATTTCATCAGGCGTTTAAAAGCATTGGAAGATGGCTTTTCATGACTTAAGTCCATCAGAAACCTTCGGAATCCTTCCTTATACAAATTGTTTTTTTGTTGCACCCAGCTTACCGGATGTTTTGGGTAAATAATGGTGATGCCGTCGCGTAGTTCTTTCTCATACTCGCCTTGCATATCGTCGATAAGTTCGTTATCATTACCTGTCTTAATCGGCATTCTGGAGTAGAATAGTTGAGGGTAGAAATATAGGGGGACAATGCCAAAACGATCTTTTCCCAGTAGAAGATTTTCCAAATCATTTTCCTGTGGATAGGTGTATAGATTTATTTTATCTGTTCGAAGATGGGCTATTGCAGCATCGTTGAAAAGGTATACATTCTCGTTACAGGATATTCTTGCCTTGGGAGGCAGTAAAAGCTTTTGGGAAAGGTGACTAATCATGAAGTTGGAGTATCCCTTTTGCATGGACAATTTGCATAAGTCTTTGTAAAAAGGAATCTCCTTCTCGGATATAAATTTGGGCAATTCGATGTGTATTTTGTGTGCATTCTTCTGAAGAAAAGGAACTTCCCATTTTAATTCTTTCCACTCCGATTTTTTGAGATTCAGAATCAGACAGTCAATTTCATTCAATTGTACTTTGCGAAGCCAGGCCAGTGAATCAATGCGAACATATATTTGTTCCTTTCGGGGGATATTTTTTGATCCGATATTATTTAAGATTTTTGCTTTTTCGGCTTTGTGCATATTCGCTTGAAAGGCTCTGCCTTCCTCCCTGAATTTATTGGGGAATTTTTCCTGCATGCGTCCGGCCAAATAGACTTGATCGCCTTTTTGAGCAATAATATTTCCTGCTTCGATTTGATACATTCCCTTCCCAAGAGTTTGGAATGCCTTTACCTTAACCGCCTTCTGTGCTTCTCCGTTTTGTTGTTTAAAACGAATACGGTTTCCGGTTTGTATCTCATAGCTGGAGGAAAACAATATGCTTTCTCTGTTTCGTTTCTCCACAATCCCGATTAAAATACCTGTGTTGGTATTCTCTGTAATTGCCTTATCAACGTTTCCAGCGAGAAAATAACCTGTCTTCTCTCTGCCCATATCATAGGCAAGAATTTCCTTTGCTGTTTTTAGGTCGTTATTGTCAATTACTTCGCGATAGGCTTTCGCCACATTATAAACAAATTCTGCAGGTTTTAATCGTCCTTCGATTTTAATAGATTCCACTCCCATTTTCATGAGTTGAGGAAGGACTTCCACTGCCTGATTGTCTTTTAAACTGAATACATATCGATTTTCGTTTCCGGTTTCATAAAGTCTGCGACAGGGTTGTGTACACAAGCCACGATTAGCTCCACATCCACCAATGAAACTGCTGAATAAGCACATTCCCGAAAAAGAATAACAAAGTGCGCCATGCATGAAAATCTCCAACTCGATCGTACTTTTTTCTTTAATTTCCCGAACCTCGGCAAGCGTTAATTCTCTTGCCATTACCACACGCTCAAAATCCTTCTGTTTACAATAGATTGCTCCCAATGAGTTGTGATGAGCCATTTGAGTGCTCGCATGGATGGTGATATCCGGAAAATGTTTTTTTACCAAATGATACACGCCCCAATCCTGAATAATGATAGCACTAATACTTGTCTTCTGAATCAGGTTCAACATGTCGAGCATATCAGAAAGTTCCGCATTTTTAATTACCGTATTCAAGGTAAGATATACCTTGATATGATTCTTTTTGGCTAATTTCAGGAGTGCTTGCAGCTGCGCAGTGGTGAAATTGCTGGCTCGTCCGCGCGCATTAAATTGTCGCAAGCCGAGATAAACAGCATCTGCACCACCTTTGATTGCAGCGTGAAACATTTCCGGATTTCCAACCGGTAAAAGCAATTCGGGTTTATTCATAATTCAAGGATTTGTTCTAATTGCAAAGATAGAATTGAAAAACGTGGAATTTTTATTTTGGCGCTGAAAAATAGGTGTAAATCGACCTGTTTAGAAACAAGCAGGAATAATAATAACCAAATAAAAGGAGGAGGATTGGGTGCAGAATGTATAAAAAGCCTGAGTACGATGATGTATTTTCTTAAAGAAGCTTCTTTTTGTGAGAAATATCTTCTCTGATAAATCTATCTTTCACCGATTTTCTTCTTTTGCTTTTGGGACAAAAACTAAGATAGAAAGCAATCCATAAAATGAAAAGCACTACTGCAACAGGAGTATATTTATTGAAATACACTCCACGTGCCGAGAAAATGATGGCATCATCGGGTTGTGCCGGGCGAAAGAGGATCGTGAATTTTTTCCCAATAGGATATTTCACATTCTCCGGTCCCATTAAAGTGTAGCTATTTCCGTCTGTCTGAAACTCTATGATTGCATAAAAGGAGAGGAGTGGTCCCAGATTGTCCTGAGCCATTTTCACTACCGTGCCCTGGGTTTTCTCTCCATGGAGAAGTAATTTCCAATTCCCGTAAACAGGTATCAGAACGATAAGAATCGTGATTAAAAAAAACTTCCATCCGGAATCTTTCATAGTTTTGAGATTGACTTCCCGATAAAAGTAATGAATTTTTCATAAAAAAAAGGCTGCTAAGTTCGAATGGAGCAGCCTTCAATTTTTTTCTGAATTACTATTATTCAGGATAGTTTAGATTTTCTTCGCTTATATTTTCCAGAATTTCTCTTCTGTATCTTTCTGCTTCCCATCTTGCCATTGGCAAATCGTGACTCATATAGTTACCACATTCTATTTTATTGGTTCCCGGGACTTCCCCCTCGTAGGAAGCCATAAAATCAAACATCTCTTTGGTAACATCTACAATATCGGTAGAATTTAAATCCCCCTGAAAGATCAAATAGAAACCGGTACGACATCCCATTGGTCCGAAATAGATGGTGCGCTCGGCCCAGGTTTTATGGTTGCGTAAGAAGGTAGCTCCCAAATGTTCCATAGTGTGCATGGCAGGAATATCCATTGCTGGTTCCTGATTAGGCAATTTGGTTCTGATGTCGAAACTGGTTAAGGTTTCAGCTCCCACTTTATCCTTGCGGGATACATAAATTCCACGCTTTAGTTTATTGTGATCGACTGTAAAACTTGCTATTTTTTCCATATCTGATTTTATTTCTTATTTCCCAACTCACGAACCATTTCCATAACCATATCGGCAGAATTAATGGCCGCAGTCTCTACAAATTCTTCATATTCTACCGCATTCTCCTGACCTGCAATATCTGAAATAGATCGGATAATCACAAAAGGAATATGAAATTGATAACAGGTCTGGGCGATGGCAGCACCTTCCATTTCTACAGCATCGGCATCAGGAAACATCTTCTTAATGCGTTGGGTTGCTTTCGGATCGTTCATAAACTGATCGCCAGTGAGAATAGTTCCGATCTTGGTCTGCAAATTGGTAAGTCTATGAATACTTTTGTCTGCCAGCTCAATTAATTGGGCGTTGGCATCAAAATGCTCGGGCATTCCCGGAACCTGACCAGCTTTGTAACCAAAAACGGTACAATCCATATCATGATGCAAGACCTTCTGTGAAATCACGATGTCGCCAACTTTTAAATCGGATGGAAATCCTCCGGCGGCCCCGGTATTAATCACAAAATCAGGCTGAAAAGTATCGATGAGTATTGCAGCTCCTATTGCTGCATTTACCTTTCCTATTCCTGATTGAAGTAGA
Organism: Ancylomarina longa; assembly: GCF_003996985.1. Classification (GTDB taxonomy): domain Bacteria; phylum Bacteroidota; class Bacteroidia; order Bacteroidales; family Marinifilaceae; genus Ancylomarina_A; species Ancylomarina_A longa. Next base: position 221,708 of record NZ_RJJX01000001.1, on the reverse strand, counting down.
ACAACATCCACTCCCTTTAGATTTCCGGTATAGAATACAAATCCTCCTTTTTGCTGTTCTGCTCTATTGGACAATAGTTCGCGAAGTCGTACTACTTCGATTTCCATTGCTCCTATTATTCCTATTCTCATGTCTATAAATGTCAAATGATCTGTGCAGCATATTCGGAATATTCCCGATCTGCTGTTTTGAAATGCCAAAGTTATAAAAGAATGCTGCTTTTGCCTTAAGCTGATAAAAAAATAATGATGGGAATTGTTATCCGCTTTCCAAACCAGAGAAGAAGGAGTAGGCGAAATGAATATCTGGTAAAAGAACTTATCGGTATAAGAACATTTAATTAACTTTGGTGATTGAATAAGAAAATATAATAACATGACTTTAAAACAACTGGAATATGCCTTGGCATTGGGTAGCTTGGGAAGTTATGGCAGGGTTGCCAAATCAATGGGAGTATCGCAGCCTGCTGTTAGTTTGCAAATACAGGCCCTGGAGAACGAAATGGGAATTTTGCTGTTCGACAGATCGGGCAAGAAGGTAGAACCAACGCTCAATGGCCTTTTGTTTTTGGAGAAGGCACAAAGTCTTGTTACAGAATCGAAACATTTGCAGGATTTTGCTTTACAACTATCCGAAGAGATTCAGGGAGATATATGTTTGGGTATTATACCAACACTTTCGCCTTTTTTGGTTCCCTTGTTCCTGAATGAATTGAACCAAAAATATCCTAATATAAGACTTACTATTAAGGAGGCTATTACCGAAGAGATTCTACGAGGTTTAAAGGATGGTCGTTTTCATGGTGGAATTATTTCTACACCGATAGCATCGAAGAGTAATCTGAAATTTCATCCCCTGTTTTATGAGCGATTCTATTTGTATGTATCGGAAAAGCATGCTTTGTTTAATCGGGAAGAGATTGCAATTGAAGAGCTCGATTTTAAAGATATATGGATGCTTCAGGAGGGGAATTGCTTTATGGATCAGGTGACGAATATCTGTGCCACTGATATAAAAAAGGAAGGTCCCTTTATCTACGAAAGTAATAATATTGATGCCTTGCGAAGGATTGTAGAATATAAAGGTGGCATTACTTTTTTACCGGAGCTTTCTACACTCATGATTCCCGCAGATCAGGAGGAGATGATTAAGGATATTAGTGGTAAAATACGGGTTCGGGAGATTAGCATGGTGAGCTTGAAGAGTGAGGTAAGACTAAATTTGCTGGAGGCGATTGGCAAGGTTATAAAAGAGTGTATTCCCAAACAGATGCTTAGCGGGGAGCATAAGGATATTGTCAAAACTAATTTTATGGAATCATGATTGCGAAAACTATGAAAACCCCTTACTATGCAGTTATATTTACTTCGGTGCGAACGGAAGGAGATCAGGGATACGAGGAGACTGCCGACCGGATGATAGAATTGGCGAAAGAGCAGCAAGGATTTTCAGGTGTGGAATCAGCCAGAAGTGAATTGGGAATTACGGTTTCGTATTGGGAGAGTTTGGAGGCAATCAACAGCTGGAAGCATAATACAGAACACCAAATGGCTCAAAAATCTGGCAAATCGAAATGGTATAGCAAGTATGCTGTTCGTATTTGCAAGGTAGAAACGGATTACTTTTTTGAAAAGTAAAAGCTCCCAATGTTCGCTATTGGGAACTGTTATCAGGAATGGATTGGTGATTGCCATCTGCAGATTAAGTCTGTTTTAGCTTTTCTCCCGAGAAAAGAGACCGACTACCCAAATAATAAAAATGGCTCCAACAGTGGCGGAGACTAGTAATCCAAAAAAACCGGTGAGCTGAATTCCCATCAATCCAAAGGCAGTGCCGCCAATAAAAGACCCAATAACGCCTAAAATCATATTGATAAAAATACCAAATCCACGTCCTTTAATTAAGATGCTTGCCAACCAACCAGCAACTAAACCAATGAGTAAAAAAATAAGATAATGCATAGTGTGTTCTATTAAGAATGAGCAATTAAGATACTAAAAAACAAAATAATATGCATATCCGTTTTTATTTTTAAAGTAAAAACCGCTCCTAAACACTCAGATAGAGTCTGAAAAATGATTAACTTCCATGCTGTAGAATTATCGCCATACCTTAATGTTATTCTTATGAGCAAACTAATTAAAAGTAAGAACGATCAGGATATATTAAATACCAAGACACCAATTTTAAACGAAGGTTTACTGGAAGAGAAGAGAGCAGAAATATTGAGCTATTTTCAAGCCACCTGGGAACTAGATGAGCGGTTATACGATTCCTTAAGCAGTAAAGATGCTTTTTATCAGAGAGCCGATCCTTTGCGCCATCCTTTGATATTTTATTTCGGGCACACTGCTACTTTTTATATCAATAAGCTTATTCTTGCCGGAATTATTAGCGAAAGAATTGATCCTAAATTGGAATCGATGTTTGCTGTTGGCGTGGATGAAATGTCGTGGGACGATTTGAACGAAAAACACTACGACTGGCCAGATGTACAAGCTGTGCACAATTATCGCGATAAAGCTAAAAGCCTGGTAGAATTACTTATTGAATCGCTTCCATTAAATATGCCTATCACATGGGATTCCCAATTTTGGGTTCTATTGATGGGAATAGAGCATCAACGGATTCATATCGAAACCTCCTCGGTTCTTATTCGGGAACTTCCTCTCTCTTCAGTGAGGAAAAATTCATTATTTCCGATTTGCCAGTTTGCAGGAAATGCTCCTAAAAATGAATTGCTTCCGGTAGCTTCCGGATGTGTATCTATCGGAAAAACAAAGGAGAATCCTTTATATGGCTGGGATAACGAATTTGGATCTTATTCTGATCAGATTTCTGCTTTTAAGGCAGCCAAATATCTGGTGTCGAATCAAGAGTACCTTGAATTTGTGGAGGAGGAAGGATACAAAACAGAAAAATGGTGGACTGCCGAAGGATGGAGCTGGGTATGCTATAAGCAATGCGAATATCCTGTATTTTGGAAGAAGGAGGGAGAGCGCTGGAAGTTAAGATGCATGCTGGAGGAGATTGATATGCCCTGGAATTGGCCAGCCGAAGTGAATTATTTGGAGGCAAAAGCTTTTTGCAATTGGAAAGCGGCCAAAACCGGAAAGCAAGTTCGCATGCCTACCGAAGCCGAATATTATCGTTTACACGATTCCTTAAATATTCCCGATCAGCCTGATTGGGAGAAGGCTCCGGGTAATATTAATCTGGAGCATTACGCGTCTTCTTGTCCGGTAGATCAGTTCGCATTTAATGGCTTTTATGATGTAATTGGTAATGTGTGGCAGTGGACCGAGATGCCAATTTCGGGTCTTGATGGTTTTGAGATTCATCCCTACTACGATGATTTTTCCACCCCAACTTTCGATGCCAAACACAACTTGATTAAGGGTGGCTCGTGGGTTTCTACAGGGAATCTTGCCATACGGGATTCGCGATATGCTTTTCGCAGACACTTTTTCCAGCATGCCGGATTCCGCTATATAGAATCGGAAGAGGAGGTGGAAATTCAGGCAGACTACTATGAAACAGATGAATTGGTTGCTCAATATTGCGAGTTCCAGTATGGAGAGGAGTATTTTGATATTCCTAATTTTGCCCAAGCATGTTTGGCATTGATAAAAGAAGATTTGGATGCTGGTAAGAAAAATACAGCGCTGGATTTGGGCTGCGCCACCGGACGAATGACTTTTGAACTGGCACGCTATTTCGATAAAGTTACTGGCTTGGATTTTTCGGCACGTTTTATACGTATAGGTACCCAATTAAAGGAAAGCGGTAAACTAAATTACCTAAGACAGGAAGAAGGCAAACTGACTTCTTATCAGGAGAAAAAATTAGCTACTTTTGGTTTAGATGCATACAGCGATAAGGTAGCATTTTTTCAGGCCGATGCCTGTAACTTGAAAGCACTTTATACGGGTTATGACTTGGTGTTTGCCGGAAATTTAATCGATCGTTTGTACAATCCAATTAAGTTTTTGCAGGATATTCCTTCCAGAATTAATAGTGGCGGTTTGTTGGTGCTTACTTCGCCTTACACTTGGTTAGAGGAATTTACCGATACAGCATATTGGGTAGGAGGCTATAGAAAAGATGGTGAGCCTTATAGTACCTTGGAAGGTCTGAAAGAAATCTTAAAGGACCAGATGGTGCTAATACACGAACCTCAAGACATTCCTTTTGTAATTCGCGAGACCTCCCGAAAATTTCAGCATACCATAGCGCAAATGACGGTATGGCGGAAAATATAAGCATTACAACGCATGAAAGTACTGGAGGAAAAGGATTGATTGATGTAGTGTTGGTATAGAAGCCACAAGTCACAGCCTAAAATCCGCAAGTAACTCACTAAATACCATTTTACATTGATTATTTCATAAATAAGGCTTAAAAGTATTAAAAATCACTTCGGAGAATTCATCGTAATTGAAAAACACAGTTTGCATCCTGTTGGGTGCTCATTATGAGGTATTACAGGCATACTCGGTAATACAATTGGATTACCGGTATTGAGAAGTAGAATTGTAGTGGCTATTCGATTGGTAGGCAAATTCTACGTTTTAAAAGCAATTTTGCCATATATCCTTAATTGTTTACACCTTGCGTGCTTTATCCACTTTGCAGGAATACACACGAATCGAAAAATGAATTTCTTGATTCTAAAGTTTGTTTTCAAATACTTATAAATCTTTGAGAATTTATGAATAATATAACCATATAAGTTCCGGCACATTGCTGTAAGCAACAAAAACACTGTGTTTTGTTCAAGTTTAGAAAAAGGCATGTGTTTCCAACCAAAATCATTCTTCAATACATCAAATTCTCTTTCTATAGCGCCTCTTTGATTATAAAAGAAAACAATGTCATCATCTGACTTTTCAAAATCATTGGTCATAATACAACTGTAAACACATGCTTCATTGGTGAAAACATTTAATTGACCATCCAGGTTGTTTTCTTTGGTGACAACAATCTTATATTCTCTTAGCAAGTCTTTTTTGTTATCTTCCCTTGCAGTCTTCCTGAAAGGTGTGAATTTCGAGGAGCCCCGAAATAAGGTTCTTCCATCTGTGGTCTTAATCTCTTCCCAGTTGCTTATTTGGTTAATTACCTGATAAATACTTTGCCTCATTTTCACACGAACGTACACTTTATTGGCATAGCGATTCACAACATTTAAAATATCGAATTTGTAGGAAGCGCTATCCGCCCTGAATGAATCTACCGCTATTCCCTCTGACCTGAGATTTTCAAACATCATTTCCAAAGTTTTCTCTTGCAGGGCATAGGCTACGCTGTTGCCGTTTCTATTTTGAATTCCAACAATGTCACTACCGATAATTGCAACTCCAGGCTGATAACCATATGCTTTTAGATATGTATTTTTCGCATCAGCTTTCTCTGTAAAAATAATTGTGTTGTCATAATCTAGAACCAAATCATGTCTTAAATATTTCTCTGGATTAATCCTCTTCAATAGTCTGATATTAAGTAAATTCAAATTTGTATTTTCACTGAATTCATTAATGGCTTTTCCGCGTTTGGTTTTACATGTATATTTTGGTTTTGATAGATCTTTGAATCTGCTGAGTATCCTGTCCGGGCTTGGAACATGCATAAACGGAGTGTCTTTAAGAAAGTTTTTGAAATTGTCATTAAGATCTTCAATGCAACTCCCTCCACAAAAATAAATGGACCAGAAAGAATAGATCAGATCTTTCCATGTGTAATAGCTATTGGTTGCCAACTTAGGCAAGTTAGCATCTAAGATTTCATTTATTTGTAGATTTTCAAATTCTTCAAGTACAAAATTTAAACCACCAAATGGGGATAAATGAGAACTTTGTTGTATTTTCATAGTGCGAGGTTTTATCACCAATTTAGGTGAAAAAATCAAAGATGTAAAGCTTTGAAATAGCAAGTTTTACATCTTTTTTCCACTTTTACTTGCGGATTTTAGGCACAGACTTGCGGCAGGTGGGGGGCTTAGTGCCCCTTTATTATTGGGTTCTGTATTGTATCGGTTGTGGTGGTTTGTTGAGTTGGTGTGTCAGGTTTTATAAACTCCTGTATTTGGTTCTTAGCACTTGTTATCTCTTCGCTAAAGAATATTGAAAGAACAAACAGAACGGCTGGAGCAATTAATATTATTGCTTTTCCAATTTCATTGAAATCACGTACATATTTAATGAATACCTCCCATAACCTCTGTCTATTTGCTTTCTTTTTTTTACGCTCCTGTTTTGCAAGGAACTTAGAAAAGTGATCATAGTCTCTGACTATTTCTTTTCCAAAGTCTGTAATGATGTATATATTTTTGTTGGTGATTAAGGGCGAGTTTTCGATTAGATTTAGTTTTATTAATTTTTCACCCACAAATTTAATATCCTCAGTCGATATCAAACTATATTTTTCTTTTTGAACGCCTCTTCCAGGATTAAGCGTTATTGGGTTACCTTTTTCCTTGTGAAATCTTTTAAGTTCACAATCAGCCATTTCAATGCGTAACTCTGTCCATTCCATTAGTATAATGTGTTTAGGTTTATACTAAGTGAAGGTAACTATTTTTGTTTAATGGTGTCGGTGTGTGTTTTCTTGCACAATTTGATTTAAATTTGTGTACAAATCGTTTTGGCGGTTATAAACTCAGGCCAACGAGAGCATTTTGCCACATGGATTTTGTCAACTCAAGTCAACGAGAGCATTTTGCCATGTGGATTTTGCAAACTCAGATCAACGAGAGCATTTTGCCATGTGGATTTTGCCAACTCAGGTTAACGAGAGCATTTTGCCAACGGTTTTTTCCATATTCTGAACATCGAGAGCATTTTGCCGGTAGTGTCACAGGAAGTGTCACAATTCACAGACTTGCGATAGATGGATTTTTAACTTGAAGAATAATGGGTATTGGTTTAATCTTAGCGTTTACGAATCAATCTAATTTTATCTATTCGTACCGAATTAACTTCTCCATTCATATTTTCATTAAAGTCTTCGAAGCTGATGCGAAAGTAATTATTTCCTTTTGGTATGCTTATTTCAAAGGTATTGGTATAGCCATAATCGGTCCAATTATCTTTTCCCCGTTGCGGAAACACGATGCTTCCCACATAGCTGTCGTTTACCCAAAAGCTTCGCAATCCGCATTTGTTATCGGTGTTGATTGGACCATTACCATTCGCATATAAAAAGTCTATCCAATAATCTCCATCGCGAGGTGCTTTAATCTTAAAAAGGTATTCCTGATTCTGTTTTTTTGATAATTCTGCATAGCTATTAGCTGTTTTCGATTTTGTTTTTGGCAAAAAAGACTCGGCTTCCAAAAATCGATGAAAGCGCGACTGATTCAGCAATATAGGTTTGTTGGTGAACGACTGGTATCCTAAAGTATCCACAGCCTGAACCGCGAATTCAACCGTTTCGTTAATCTGCACATCAGCCATATAATTGTCTGATGTTTCCAATAACAAATTGCCATTCTGATAGATATTGTAATGATCGGCATCCTTAATTTTATTCCATCTCAGTTGATTTTCGGAATAGGATAGATCCGGTGTTCGTGGTGCTACTGCATTGGCCACGATATTGATTTTCGATTCTGCTGGCATCTGGTTGTTCATCATTATTTTAACCTGATGATATCCTTCCAGATCCTTGGGTATTATCGGGTTTTTATAAGGAACTCCATCTACCGAATAGGAGAGTATCTTATCGCCAAATCCGTAAATATCAATATCCAGAATTGTAGAGCGATAATGCAATCCTTTTAGGTGTTGAATGCCTTTGTATGCCCGCGGAATAAAGGGACGGAATTCCAGGCGACCTGCTGTAAAGTTTAGTCCCAACAGACAGTGATAATAGGCTGATAAAGTACCTGCAACACTCCACAATTGTCGGTTCGAATTGATAGCAGTGCCATTAAAATCGCCATCCGTAATGCGAAAATTTTCTTTGTTGGTGAGAAAGAGAGCACTACTCCTAAAGATAGATGCCAGTCCCCATTCCAGACTCTCCATATTTTTGGTTTTTGCAGCCGCCCAATTCCAATAAGCTTGCACAAAAGGCCATATTGCCTGATTGTGATAGGCAGGAATATCCGGAATCTGAGGATAAAAACAAGGTATTCCGAAAGCCGTTACCGGACAATTTCTGATAATCTTAGTACTTTTATCCTTATCTGCAATACCCCATAATATCATTAAGGCTTCTCCCAGACTTTCCGATTTGCGGGATAAGACATGGTGTTTTTCGCCGTATAAAAATTGCCCGTAGTATTGTTTTTCAGGCATCCAGAACTTTTCGTTGATACTCGATTTTAAGGCCTTGGATATATGTTCATACTTCTGTACATCTTTGCCTAAGATGTAACCCATTCTTATTAAAACCTGCAAGCTTTGATAATGCACTGCCTGGGTACTCAGATCGAAGGAGTTGTAAATGTCCTTGGGCTCCATCCATTTGGGGTAGGATTGTTCGCGCCAATCTAAAAAGGAGGATTCTCCTTTGAACAAATGCTGCTGGTAATCCCACACTACGTTTAAATCATCTTCAGTTGAATTTTTTATCAGGAAATAAACCCTGCGTAGCCAGTCCGGATCTCCTGTTGTCTTGTAGATCTCCCATGCTGCTGTCGACCAAATCATCCTATCGGAGCTGATGGGCCACGATCCTCCTGTTCCGGTGTCCTGAATAATCTTTCCGTGTTTCACTTTCCGTAAAAGACTATTCATCGCAATTTCGGGGTGGGTAATGGCTAATGCCAAAATCGTACTATAGCTAATATCTCTGGTCCACACTCCTTGCCACTTTTCTCCGGTATTAAAAGTAGTGTCTGGGGCTATATTTTTTTCCAGCTCTTCCAACGATAAGTTGTATATCGCATTCAACAATACCTGATTGGAGTGATAGCTTGGAAGAGGAGACAGATCGGTTTGCAAAGTCCAGCTCTTCTTTTTTTTCGAACTTCCAATGGGATAATTTGTGGTGATGTGGATGGAATCTTTCGCCAGAGCGGTATACTTTCCTTGTATCACTCTATTTGGATAGATACTGTATTCGGCTGAACTGTATAAGGGAGTATCGTTTTGATCACAGCTCTGTAGTGTGTAGCTAAGCAAAAACAGAAGTAGTATTATCGTGGCAGAGGGTTTGATTTTAATCATAGATCAGCTATTAATTAGATCCTTAAAATTAACAATTTATTGCGAAGAACAGATCTTGACAGGACGATCTCTAAAGCGATAAGGCGAGGTTATTCTTGGCGAAAGCAGGTCAGGAACTGCTGTTGGTTGAATTTATAGGAAGCTTTGCAGGCATTCGAAAAAAAAATATCATCTTAACGGATATTTCTATTCGGTTTAACTTTAGCTACATGAAAGAGGATTTTTTGCAAAACACCAATATGTTCGATTATTTCTCTCGAAATAGGATATTCATTCATCTTGCGTATTGGATTTTATGGGTGTGCTTTTTTGGTTTTATGTGGGGAACCTATGATCACGATTTTACAAAGACTTTTCTGATCGAGATTATTGAGCTGCCTGTAAAGATTTTATTGGTTTATGTGAATATCTACTGGTTTATGCCGTATTTATTGTTTCAACGAAAATACATACGCTATATCGTATATGTTTGTCTGGCCTTAGTAATTGGAGGATTGTTGCAGCGAACCGTAACTTTTTACTTTATCGAACCTATTTATTGGCCAGAAAGGCTTCCGCTTGGTTTTTTTAAAATTACTTTTATTCTAACCTCCATTATTGGGATTACTACACCTATGATTATTCCTTCTATGGGTAAATTGTTTCAGTATTGGTATCGTGGGCAACAAGACAAACAATCCTTAGAGCATGAAAATTTGCAGGTGGAATTAAAATTATTGAAATCTCAAATCAACCCGCATTTTTTATTTAATACGCTAAATAGTCTGTATGCTTTAAGTTTAAAACAATCCGATAAAACATCAGAGGTGGTGATGAAGTTGTCGGAATTAATGCATTATATGCTGTATGAGTGCAAACAACCCAAAGTATATGTGAGTCAGGAATTGCAGTTTATCAGAAATTATATAGCTCTGGAGAAAGTGCGTTTTGGGGAACGCTTTCACGTTAATATTAAGGTAAAAGGAGATGTGAATCACACACAAATTGCTCCTTTAATCTTACTTCCTTTTGTCGAGAATTGTTTTAAGCATGGGGTGAATAGCAACTTTCAAACCAGTCAAATTGATTTTAAATTAGAGATTTCTGATCATCAAATCTTCTTCGAATTAAAGAATAGTCTGCAGGAAGTGGGAGATTCTAAACCGAAGAGTGTAGAGGAAGGATTTGGCCTCCGAAATCTTCGCCGACGTCTGGAATTGATATATCCCGAAAAGCATGATTTACGAATAGAGCATCACTCCAATTTCTTTCAAGTGAAATTAAGTATATCTTTATAAATCGAATTATCACCAGTGAGACCGCACAGGTTGCAAAAACCAATCGGGTCTGCAAGACAAATTTTAGATACATGAAATTAAAATGTTTGATTGTTGATGATGAGGCCTTGGCTTTGGATGTGCTGGAAGAATATATTAGCCGCTTAGATCATCTGGAATTGGTGGAGCGTTGTGAGAATCCGGTGCAGGCCTTTGAAATCTTACAAAGCTGCGAGGTGGATTTGCTTTTTGTTGATATTCAAATGCCGCATTTAAACGGTTTAGAATTGATTCGTAATCTGAGTCATCCTCCAAAAATCATCCTCACCACTGCCTACCGCGAATATGCTTTGGATGGTTTCGAACTGAATGTGTCGGATTATCTTTTGAAACCAATTTCTTTCGAACGTTTCCTAAAATCTATAGGCAGGGTAGTACCTTCCTTTGATTCGGCTCCTTCAGTGCAGAATAATTCCGAAGAGGAATTTTTGTATCTGAAAGTGGATAAGAAAATGGTTAAGATTTTATTGAGAGATATTTTGTTTGTCGAAAGTATGGGCTCCTATGTAAAAGTAATTACAGCAGATAAAAAGCATGTTTGTTACAAGCGTATCAGCGAATTTGAGGAGAAGTTAAAATCTTATGGCTTTTACAGAGTGCATCGTTCCTTTTTGGTGGCTACCAAGCATATCGATAGCTATTCGGCATCGGTAATAGAGATTTCCGGGCACGAAATACCTATCGGAAGAAATTACAAGAATGATTTTATTGGGGAGATGCGCAAACTGAATACTATTGGCATATAATATAAAAAGCGACCGGAATCGCTTTTTAATTGAGTTAAATAAAAATTGTATGTAGTAATTGAGATTTGATAAGCAAATTTAGAAGAAAATAACTTTACTTCAGATAATAACTACAATTTATTTTGTCAAATGGAATGTTTTATTTTTCTAAAATAGCATTTTCCATAATCACATCGTAAGAATAACCAGCACCAAAATCTTTATTCAAAGTAATAACTCCTTTAAATTTCACGATTTGTCCAATACTTACCATATCGGCACTAGTGATGGCAAGATCAAAATTACCTTCAAATTCACTTCCATCCTGAATGTGAATCCAATTTTTACCCATAATGTTTTTGTTGAACTTGGCAACTTTACCTTTTACTGTAATTTTTTTGCCACTAAGCTCTGCTTTTTTTGCAAATAGAGCCGATAGATTGGTAACTCCTTCTTCTGCTTCGATAGTAACCTCTAATTTTTTGGCTGTGCTTTTTTTCATATGGGAAGCTGGTATGGCAGGATTGCTTGTTGCAATTTTATCGGATATTTCGTTTAAGAAATAAATTACAGGAAAATCACGATCTAATTCTTTGCTGTGAAAATCTTTCATTTCCAAAGCTCCCTTATAATAGTAGGTATTTCCAACGGTAATTGCTTGCTTTTGAATGGCAACCCAAATATCAGCTGTTCCATTGTTTCCTTTTAGATAGCTGTAGGTTCCTCCCTCAATTACTTTGGATACAAGCAGCTTGTTGTAGCCAGCAGGAAGAGCTTGTTCTTTTGAGGTGTTTTGTTTGGATTGGCAGGAAAATAAAAGTCCTGTAAACAGTGCAATCAGTAATAAGTAAGATTTTTTCATCAGATTCTATTTTAATATTTAAGATTCATCACAAGATAGTAGATTTATCCATAGAATTACAAAACAGTCTGTTTCAATTTGCCCGACAATTAATACCGGTGATATTTTTAATGAAAGTTCAATTCCGGGTGAGTAGTAGGCTTATTCGCAAGGATGAATTTAGCAAGAAATAACAAAGTGTTAGGTGTTGATATAGTTATGCTAATCATCTACTTGTACTCCTATCATTTCCCAGAATATCTTTTCCTCTATTACATTGACATGATATTCTATGGCTTTCCTGTTTTTGCGACCTTTTGCAGAAAATTTTTCGGCGAGAGCAACTACTAAGTAATCTACATTTTTAGAAACTACTCGTTTTACAAGTAATCCTCTTTCTTTCACCAATTGTTGCGCTAGTTCTCTATCTATTTTTTCTCCATTGATTTTACTACTAAGATGACCCGAAAAACAAACGCTTTTGCCTGCTAATGATTTCAACTGTTTTTGGTAGCCTGGCGTTGTAATTGGTATTTTCGTTTTTTCATATTCAATTAGTAATTTCAACTCCTTCGGCAAAATGCAAAGTAATTCGGCTACCAAATACAAATCATCCATTTCAGAACTGGTAAGAATTTCATCTAAAAGATAGATACGAATGAGCTTGCGCAGATATTCTTGATGAATTTCAATCACCTGCTTTTTGGATAATCTATAATTCTCTGCTAAATCTACCAGAGAGATAATTTCTCTTTCGGTGAGAATGCGATCGGCCAAAGCCCGATCCAATACATTCAAATATTGTTTGATGGGAATTGTGTCTCCGGAACTGGAAGTCAGTCGGTTTAGAACGTTATATAATTTGGTTTTTTGAATATTTGCAATGTTCTTCGCTTCACTACGCTTCATATAAAGATTTCGCTGAACCGGACAATTATTCACCTGGATAATCGTCAGTAAATCTTTTAAAAACACATCCAAATCAAATTGCTGCAGGTAGAGATTCTTTAAAATGGAGAATAGTTTCGCAGTCGCCAGAGAGTCTGCTTTGGCACTATGATGTATTGAAATATCAATATCGAAATAGGTGCAGATTTGTTCCAGTCTGCGTAATCCGGATTCCGGCGCAACCTTATTCATTAATTTCAGAGTGCAGATACCGATCAAGACCGAAGCTTGTGCCTCTATGGCAGGCTTTAAAAAGCTCAATACAAAATCTAAATCGTGCGCCACTAATGTCTTTCCATTGATCCGCGATAAGATGTCGGGAATGACTTCCTCAATGCTGGGTGCATTCTTCACCATATCATCTGTAATGCCATGAATTTGAAATCCTGATATATCCTTCCCGGGATGTACAAGTGTTTCGTAACAATCCAGTATTTCACCGTTCCAGTTAACGGTATGTATGGCAATTTCTACCAATTGATCTCCGTGTTGCGGGGATATTCCTGTTGTTTCGATAGAAAGAATTGCAAATTGATGTTTGGCTAGTTCCGGAATAGGATCGCTTGTCATAGTGGCTTCGTATTAAAATGCAGATGAACAACAAATATAAAAAAATTATGCTGCGAAAAAACATCTCCGAAGTGCATAAAAAAAGCAGCCGGTTTATTGGCTGCTTTTGTAAGGAGAAAGGATATTTTAGTTTAATTCTTCCAGTGCTTCTTTGGCTGCATTCAATAAAGGTTGAGCCGATAAATCATTTCCTGTAGCTTCAACCATCCATTGGTTTGGAGTTAAACGACCTTGTCTGAAAATCCGATCGACTTCCGTAGCAAAATTCCGTCCTTTCAATTGTTGCTCCAATTGAAATTCAATAATATTTCCAAATGCATAATTAGAGAGGTATAACGGACTATTTAGCATGTGGGAATAAATAGCTAAAATAGTTTGGTCTTTGATTCCATACACCGGAGCATAAAACTCATTCCAAACCTCTTTGGCAATTTGCATGGTAGCATCGCGAAGCTGAGCAGCATTTGCATCAGGATTGGCATACATCCATTTCCACATTCTTATATCCAATAAGGAAACTCCCATAATTTCATAGGCGCTCCAAAACAGATCTAACTTCTTAAAGGCATCTTTCTGAGGAGAATTGTCATTTATACCCAATAATAACATATCTCTTTTCTGAAATATAAAGGCAAGTGCTTCGGTAAAAGCAGTATTGGGAACTCCATTCATCATGAAATCATCCACATTGTACATCGAGATGGTTTGTTCTACATTGTGTCCAAATTCATGAATGGCAATATTGTATCCTTTATAATCCATTCCTTTTTTACCAATTCTGGTTCTCAAGTGTGATTTGAGACCTTTCATTGCACCTCCCCAGGCATGACCCGATCCTCTGGCTGGATCCACAGAAACATGATTGGCTATAAATTGAGCTCTTTCCTTTTTGAATCCTAATTTCATCAACAGATTAGGCAAATTTGCTTCTAAGGCTTTTGCATTTGGATATAACTTTCTGGTCATGGCATCCAGCTTCGATTCATCCATACCACTTCGTGCCTTAAAACCATCATACCAAATGTCGAAAGGCTCTAAATCACGACCCAATCTCTTTTTGATCAATTCTCCAACTTTCTTGGTTTCTTCAGACTTTAGGAATGCTGTAAAAATCTTCTCTGTATTTTCTGCAGAGATTTCTTTTGCGCCGTCGTACTGTCGTTTGATGAAGGTGTTTTGATCAGGATAATAAGCGTCAATGGCTTTATTGGCGTGAAAGGTATTTAATATTTGTTGGTATCTTTCATTTGGTTCCGGACTAGCGTCTATTTGTTTGCCATTCTGATATACCAAATTGCTGTAAGGATTCCATTCATATGCTCCACTGTTAATAACCTTTTCAGGGATTTCTTGTGAGATGATCCTTTGCATTACCTGATAAATCATCTTTTGTTTTTGCAGACCATCTTTTTTATTGACATAATTCGCCTTTAGCTCATCCCTAAGATTCCAGTGGGATAGTAAAACTTTATCCTTTGGAAAAAATGTATTGCCATTTGCATCGGTCAAATGTCCCATATAAATATTGTAATCCGCAATATAAAGATCGTTGTCAGCAGCTACTTTATTCGCATTCTGTAATAATTCTGCAGGAACTCTGGCGGTGAACATGTCCCCTAATCGAGCATAAGCCCATTGCAGGCGCGACCATGTTTTCGCATGCATTTCCTTTTCTTCCAAACTAAAAGGAGGGAAGTTGAGTGCAATAATGAAGGCTATTTTATTCTTGTAAAAATCATCCAACCAGTGAGCATCTACACTATAAGCACCAAAATAATTATCAATAGGATGCTGTTTAAAAGTATTAAGCTGTACGGGAGCCAATAAATCCAGATTTATTTTATTAAAATGTCCGGTAATAATCTCAATATTTCTGGAGATCTTGTGAAAAACAAGTTCCCTTTCTTCTGAAGAGGTAATGTAGTTTTTCTCACAAAAATTTTCGAATTCAGCTATTGTGCCATCACTGGCTCTCCAAAGTTTTGCCACATGTTTTACACCTTTTTCCAATAAGGCTTTATCTGCATTTGCTTCAGATAATTTGGTAATGGTTTGATTCATGGAGTTTTCAGTAATATTAGAAGCATCTGGTTTAGATGTTTTTTCTGTTATTTTTTCGCAGGAAGCAAATAGGAGCACTGTAGAAAACAGAATAATAAATTTCTTCATATGTATAGGTTTTGTTTAAATTATAATGGTGTGCCTAAAGTATATATTCCTTAACCCGAAAACAATGAGCAATTTCATGCTCCACAAATATTTTAACTTCAATCGTTTTATGGAGAAATAATAAAATATTTTAGCTCACTTGCCATGGTATTAACTAACGACTGTTTTTAATTGATAATTAAGTCATAGTGAAATAATTTACTGTAGATAAATTGTAATTGCAAGTTTCATTTTCCCATAATAAACAGCATTCTCCTAAAATAATTCTACTTTCACTTCAAAGATTGAATCACAAGTACTATTTTTGCAAAAAATTTATTAACAATTATGGGAAGAGCATTTGAATTTAGAAAAGCGCGTAAATTTAAGCGTTGGGATAAGATGGCCAAAGCCTTTACCCGAATAGGTAAGGATATTGTAATAGCAATAAAAGAAGGCGGTCCTGACCCGACATCGAATTCTCGGTTGCGTGCGGTAATCCAAAATGCAAAAGCCGCCAACATGCCTAAGGATAATGTTGAAAGAGCCATAAAGCGTGCTACATCAAAAGATCAAAAAGATTATAAAGAACTTGTATATGAAGGGTATGCACCCCACGGAATTGCTGTATTGGTAGAAACTGCAACGGACAACCATAACAGAACGGTTGCAAATGTGCGTAGTTATTTCAATAAAACCAATGGTAGTTTAGGAACTGCAGGTAGTGTGGAATTTATGTTCGAACACAAATGCCATTTTAAAATTGAAAATACAGGTCAGGATTTAGAGGAATTAGAGTTGGAGGTAATCGACCTGGGAGTTGATGAGGTGTTTGAAGATGAGGATGGTATCATGTTATACGGTGCATTTTCTGATTTTGGTAGAATACAATCTTATTTAGAGGAAAACAATGTTGCCGTTATTTCTTCAGGATTCGAAAGAATTCCAATGGATACCAAGGAACTCTCTGAAGAAGCAGCTGCAGATGTTGATAAATTGTTGGAGAAATTGGAAGAGGACGATGATGTTCAAAATGTTTACCACAATATGGTCTAAGAAATCATTATTTTAAAATATTCGCAAATATATAAAGCCTGATCCTTTTACTTGGATTAGGCTTTTTTATTTTTCTTTACTTTAGAAAAAGAAAAACAGGTCTTATAATGATTTTTAATATTTTCTAAACCCCTGTAAACGTTGATGGTGGGAGAGACTTTGGAATACACGGAAGATCTCGTGTTTTGTATCTTGAGAGTTTTTGTTATATTTAGATATATAGATTCAAAAAAAAGTTTTACTCACACCTATGAAACGTCCTTTTAATTTTTTTTCTCCGAAAAATTATTCGGCAGAATGAAAATTAATATGGTAAGTTTTATACGGCAAAAAAAGACAATTATTTGCGTATGAAATTTAACTATTTAAAATTCGAGAAGAAAGAAAGAATCGGAATTCTAACTTTTACTCGTCCTGATGCTTTGAATGCCCTAAATGAAAATGTGTTTAAGGAATTGTCAGATTTTCTTGATGCTGATTTTACTCAAAGTATTCGTGTCCTGGTTCTTACTGGAGCAGGAAAGGCCTTTGTTGCTGGAGCAGATATCAAAGCATTTCAAACCTATTCTTCACAGAATGCATATGAGTTTGCCGAATTAGGCAAGCTTTTGTTCGATCGAATTGCAAACCTGGATATTCCTGTTATTGCTGCTATTAATGGTTTTGCCCTTGGGGGAGGGCTGGAATTAGCATTGGCTTGTGATATTCGAATTGCAAGTGAAAGAACTAAATTGGGATTGCCAGAAGTAAATCTGGGTTTGATACCAGGGTTTAATGGAACACAGAGACTTTCGCGTCAGATTGGAGCAGGAAATGCCATGTATATAATGATGCAAGGAGAAGGTATTTCTGCACTAGAAGCTTATCAACTTGGTGTTGTTCAGAAACTTGTACCGCCAGGCGAAGTTCTTTCATCAGCAATACAATTGGCGGAAAAGATCGCTTCTAAAAGTCCCCGTTCACTCAGTTTAATAAAGGAAATGGTTGGTAAAGGGATGGAAATGAGTTTGAAAGATGCCGGTGAAATGGAATCTCGGGCTTTCGGCAATTTATTCAAGGAAGATCAAAAAGAGCGAATTGAAGGTGTTACAGCCTTTTTAGAGAAGCGCCAACCCAATTGGGAATAATCAAATTTTGTAGGGAAACAAATCATGCTTGATCATGATGATGATGTAGGATGTGCTGATGGGTTTATGAAGTAGCTCAAATGGAAGAGGTGCATCCGTTTAGTTTAAAAAATAATCAACAAAAACAATCACTGAAAATGGATTCAATCCGAAAAATGGAAAATGTAAGTGTGCTTGGAGCAGCAGGCAAAATGGGAAGTGGAATATTGGTGCTTCTTTCTCTTGAAATGGGAAAATTAAAAATTGGAAAGAAAGAGGAAGGTAATTTTGTGCTAAATGCTATAGATGTATCTCCGGTCGCCTTATCCAACTTAATAAAATATGTGGAGTCTCAATTGTTAAAACATGCGGAAAAAAATATAGTTGAATTAAGGGGGTGGTATCAAAATCGCAAAGACTTAATTGATAATGAAGAGATAATTCGTCAGTATGTTGCTGATGTTATGGCTATTATCCAAACAACCACCCGTTTGGAGACAGCTTATGAATCAGATATGGTTTTTGAAGCCATAAAAGAAGATAAGTCGTTGAAAGTAAAATTATTTTCTCAAATAAAACAGAATAACGCCAAAGCTTGGTTCTTAACCAATACTTCCTCTATTCCAATAGGTGAAATTGATCAGGAAGCTGGTTTAAATGGAGATATCATTGGTTATCATTTTTACAATCCTCCGGTAATCCAAAAGCTATTAGAAATTATTAAATCAGAAAAAACGAATAAAGAATTACTTGCATTTGCTGTTGATTTAGCGAAATCGATGCGAAAAATTGTGGTTCAATCTAAAGATGTAGCTGGTTTTATTGGTAATGGTCATTTTATGCGTGATGCACTTTATGCTCTGGATCAAGCTCAGGAAATTGCAAAGGAATCTTCCTGGTCAAAGGCTTTCTTTTTGATTGATACTATTAGTCGTGATCTTCTGGTTCGTCCGATGGGTATCTTTCAATTACTTGATTATGTTGGAGTAGATGTGACTCGATTTATTTTAGATAGTATGCAACCATCATTTCCGAATGAAAATTTGTCTCATGGGGTCCTAAATCAATTGCTTGACAATGATGTGAAAGGTGGTCAGTTTGCCGATGGTTCACAGAAGGACGGGATTTTTAAATATGAAAGGGGTAGAATTAAAGAGGTTTATGATCTAAATGAAAAGAAATATATTCCTGTTGCTGCGCTTGAATCGGAGTGTAAAACTAAGATGGGTGTTTTGCCAACTTCGCTACTAGCATGGAAAACTGTAGTGCGTGATAAATTGAAAGCAAAGCTGTTGGAGCAATTCTTTAATGAGCTTGGCCAAATTGATGGTTTTGCAGCTAAGCTGGCGATGAACTATGGCAAAAATTCCAAAGCAATTGCACAAATGTTGGTTGATACAGATGTTGCTGAATCTGCAGCTGATGTGAATACGGTTTTGGAAACGGGTTTTTTTCATGCTTATGGACCAATCAATGAGTATTTTGAATAGTAAATCTGAGTAAAATGAAAAAATTACGCAAAAAAGTATATATGCTAGCCGGTTACAACACCATTTCTATGGGAACCGGAAGAAAGGAGTTCAATCCAAGAAAAGAAAGACCAGGATTGGAGCATTATATAAAAGAAGCAGGACAAGCCACGCTAAAGGGAATTGGTGGAGCAAAAAATGTAGATGAAGGTGTAATAGGAAATTTTATGGCAGCTCGATTTAATAAGCAGGCGAATTTACCTGCCTTCCTGCCAATGATTGATCCTGATTTGAAGTATAAACCTTCTATTAGTGTGGAAGGAGCTTGTGCTTCGGGGGGATTGGCATTAGCTTCGGGAATAAAATCAGTACTTGCTGAGACTGCAGATGTTGTTTTAGCTGTAGGATTTGAGGTGCAGAATACTGTTAAAGCTATGTATGGTGCTGATATTCTTGCTGGCGCGGGTTGGCAAAAGGAACGAAAAAATGGTCATGCTTATTTTTTTCCTGGTGCTTTTAGTGATCGTGCGGGAGCTTATTACGAAAAGTATGGGAAGGAACTGACCCGAAAAGCTATGGCTAAATGGTATTGTAATGCGATTGAAAATGCACGATTGTGCAAAACAGCACAGGAATATCAGAATACAAATCCAAATTTAGAAGCAACTGCAAATACACCATTAAATCCAAGACGTTTTGTGGAGAATCTGAATGTTTTTGATTGTTCTAAAGTATCTGATGGAGCCTCTGCAATTGCTATTGTCTCTGACGATGGGTTGAAGCGAATTGGTGTGCCGGCAAGTGAGGCGATTGAGGTGGTTGGCTTTGCACAGGTAGCTGCTGATATAACTCAAAAGCCAGAGGATTTAACTAGTTTATCTACCATGAAAAAAGCCGCTGAGAAGGCGATTGAGATGGCAGGAATTAGCCTGGATCAAATAGCGACAGTTGAAGTTCATGATTGTTTTTCCATAGCAGGGATTATGGCAACAGAAGCTCTTGGCTTTGCAGAAAAGGGAAAGGGATGTGAATTTGTTTTGAACGGGAATACATCCAGAAATGGTAAGGTGCCTTTTAATACTACCGGGGGCTTAATTGGTTGGGGACACCCAACAGGAGCTACTGGTGTGCATCAGGCAGTAACCGTATGGGAACAATTAACAGGTAAAGCTGGTGCTGCACAGATTGAAATTTCAAAGGGAAAACCATTTGCTATGTCAGTGAATATGGGAGGAGATGATAAAACTCTTGTTGCTATTGTTTATCGTAGAGGAATTTAAGATAGGAGACGAATGAAGTAAGATAAATCAATGAAAATAAGAAAATTCATTTCGTTTTAATTAATAGTTGATCGGAGATTTTATCATCTAAAATCTCTGATCATACTTTATGTTTTAACATTAATCATACCTAAAAAATTAAACTATGAATTTTGAATTTACCGAAGAACATTTGATGATACGTGATGCGGCTCGTGATTTTGCACAACGCGAATTGTTACCTGGGGTAATTGAAAGAGATGATAAGGCAATCTATCCGACTGAACAAGTTAAGAAATTAGCTGAATTGGGGTTTTTAGGAATGCTTGTCGGTTCGAAGTATGATGGTGGGGGAATGGACACTATATCTTATGTGTTAGCAATGGAAGAAATCTCGAAGGTTGATTCTTCTGTCGCGGTTATTATGTCGGTAAATAATTCATTGGTTTGTTGGGGAGTGGAAAAATATGGTACGGAAGAACAGAAAGAAAAATATTTAAAGCCTATGGCTCGAGGTGAGAAAATAGGCGCATTTCTCCTATCCGAACCGGAAGCAGGTTCTGATGCCACATCTCAAAGAACTACTGCAATAGATATGGGAGATCATTATCTGGTGAATGGAACAAAAAATTGGATAACTAATGGAAAATCAGCATCTACTTATATTGTGTTTGCGCAAACTCATAAAGAGTTAAAACATCGTGGTATCAATGCACTTATTGTGGAGGCAGATACAGAAGGAATCTCTGTTGGTCCGCATGAAAATAAAATGGGAATGAGAGCCTCTGATACTCATTCTGTGATGTTTAATAATGTTAAGGTTCCAAAAGAAAATAGATTAGGGGAAGAGGGATTTGGCTTTAAATTGGCTATGAAATCTCTGGAAGGTGGAAGAATTGGTATCGCCTCTCAGGCTCTGGGAATTGCTTCCGGAGCGTATGAGTTGGCATTAAAATATGCTCAGGAAAGAAAAGCTTTTGGTAAAGAAATTATAAATCATCAGGTAATTGCATTTAAATTGGCTGATATGGCGGTTGAAATTGAAGCCGCTCGTTATTTCTGTTTGAAAGCTGCATGGTTGAAAGATCAGGGAAAACCTTATGGACACGCAAGTGCTATGGCAAAGCTCTATGCTGCTGAAACGGCAATGAAGGTAACTACTGAAGCAGTTCAAATTCATGGAGGATATGGTTACGTGAAGGAATATCATGTGGAGAGACTGATGCGAGAAGCTAAACTCACGCAAATCTATGAAGGGACTTCTGAAATACAAAAAATTGTTATTTCCCGTGGTTTGATGGATTGAAAATCACTCAAATAAATTTGAAGATTAATGTCGATTAGATCATTAAGGACTTCTAAAGTTTCAGTCGCTTGTTTAATAAATTTAAAAATATGATATATGAAAATACTAGTCTGTATTAGTAATGTTCCGGATACTACTACAAAAGTTAAGTTTAAGGAAGACAATACATTGCTGGATGATTCAGGAATTCAATGGATAATTAATCCATGGGATGAATTGGCCTTGACAAGAGCGCTTGAGCTTAAGGAAGATGCTGGAAATTCGGTGAATGAGGTTTGTGTTATTAATGTTGGTGGCTCATTAACTGAAGCAACCCTAAGAAAGGCTTTGGCAATTGGTGCAGATAAAGCAATTCGTATCGACGCATGTCCATCGGATGCTTATCATGTAGCAGGACAAATTGCTGAATATCTTAAAGAAAATGTATATGATTTGATATTTAGTGGTATTGAATCCAGTGATTATAATGGTTCATCTGTGGGTGCGATGTTAGCCGAATTTATGAATTATTCAGGTATTTCATCCGTGACTAATGTTAATTTAGATGATGATATTGTGGTTTCACGTGCTATTCCCGGAGGAAAACAAATGATTAAAACAGAAACTCCTTTTGTAGCTATTGTTCAGAAAGGAATAGCAAAAGAACCACGGATTCCTTCGATGAGAGGGATTATGATGGCTCGTAAAAAACCATTGGAAGTAATTCCCGCCGCTGAATTACCAGTTTTAACACAAACTGTAAAATTTGAATTACCACAAGCAAAAGGGACCTGTAAAATGATTGATCCAGAGCATGTGGAACAGTTAGTTGAATTATTAAAAAATGAAGCTAAGGTGTTGTAATTGAATTTCCTTTTGATCATTAAACTTTAACGAATTTTAATTGAAAGCCTATGTCAGTAGTCGCATTTGCCAAAAACTGGAATGGAAAATTTAAGAATTCCAGCTACGAATTGGTATCCTATACAAAAGAGTTAGCCAATCAGATGCAAACAAATTTAGTTATTGTTTCTATTGGAAAAATAACTGAAGAAGAATTAAATAAACTTTCACAATATGGTGCGGATAGAATCATTTCCGTTAATGATGCCCGAATGAATGTGCTTACAAGTCGCGTTTATGCAGAAGTTATTGCTCAGATTGCTAAAAAGGAGAGTGCGGAGCTTGTTGTAATGACAGATAATAATAGTGGCAAAGCTATTGCTCCTAGAGTAGCTGTAAAACTGAAAGCAGGTATGGTTGCAGCGGTTCAGGAATTACCCGTTTCGATAAAGCCATTTGTTGTGAAGAAGCAAATGTTTTCGGGAAAAACTTTTGGGTATGTTCAGATCAATTCAGCAATAAGAGTTTTGACTCTTGCAAAGAACTGCTTTGGATTAGTTGAGAATCCTGTGGAATGTAATATTGACATATCTCATCCAGAGGTGAACACCGGGCTGTTTAAGATCCAGATTATAAGTGAAGAGGAGCAAAAAAATAAAGTTATCCTTACAGATGCAGATTGTGTTGTTTCCGCAGGTCGTGGCATGAGAAGTCCGGATAATTGGAGACCTGTAGAAGAGCTGGCAGAAGTTCTGGGAGCAGCGACAGCCTGCTCAAGGCCTGTATCGGATGAAGGATGGCGCAGTCATGAAGAACATGTGGGACAAACAGGAAAAGTGATCGCACCAAACTTATATATTGCTGCAGGTATATCCGGAGCTATACAACATGTAGCAGGCATTAGCCGAAGCAAATGTATTGTTGCCATTAATACAGATCCTGAAGCTCCGATATTTAGCGTTGCTGATTATGGAATTATCGGGGATGTTATGGATGTTTTACCACGATTAACGGAAGCTTTTCGAAAATCCAAATCTTAATTGAATTTTAAAATCATGAGTCATGATAAAACAATTTGTATTTAGTTTATCCCTTCTAATTACTTTAGCTGTATTTGCTTGGTCTGTGAGACGTTTATGGTCCTTTTTTAGGCTGACCAAGCCTGCATATCCAATTAAAAATATAGCTGCAAGAATTTCACATACAATGAATGTAGCCTTTGGGCAGAGTAAGATTTTTCGGAAACCAGTGATTGGTTTCATGCATGCCATTGTTTTTTGGGGATTCCTTGTAATTACTTTGGGTAGCATAGAAATTGTTGTGGATGGTCTTACAGGTTCGGAAAGATCTTTCGTTATAATAGGTTGGTTTTATGATTTTGTAATTGCCTCGGGAGATGTATTTGCATTATTGATAATTGCATTTATTAAGATTTTTTTACTTCGCAGAATGTTTATGAAAATTAAACGTTTTTCTGGAGTGGAAATGACTCCAAAAGCGAATTGGGATGCACAAATCTCTCTTTATTTCATAGGCTTTTTGATGGTTTCTTTGCTTGCATATAATATGGGTTACGTAAGTAATCATCCTAATGGATATGATGGTGTATATCCAATTTCTGCAACATTAGTTCATTTAATAGGAATAAACTTCGGCTGGCTTCAGGAGCCTGGTTGGTGGATTCATATCTTATTAATTTTTTGTTTTGCCAATTATCTGCCATATTCCAAGCATTTTCATGTCTTTTTATCGATACCAAATGTATTTCTTGCAAATCTCGCCCCTTTAACCAAGTATCCTAATTTGGCAAGTATCACTAGAGAGGTAAATTTAATGTTAGATCCTAATGCTGCATATGATGATACTATAGAAGTGGCTCGCTTTGGTGTGAAAGATGTACAAGATGTGAGTTGGAAGAATTATATGGATTCCTTGTCTTGTACGCAATGTGGCAGATGTACAGATGTTTGCCCTGCAAATATTACCGGGAAATTATTATCTCCAAGAAAAATCTTTGTGGATCTGCGTCATCGTATGAATGAAATAGGTCCATTGGCTGTGAACGGCAAAGGAGATGAGAAATCTCTTTTGAGAGATTATATAAGTGAGGAGGAATTGTGGGCCTGTACTACTTGTAATGCGTGCGCACAGGAATGTCCGATAGATATTAGCCATCCAAACCTAATCATGGATATGAGAAGGTATTTAGTGATGGAGGAGGCAGTTGCTCCTGCAGGTCTTAATGCAATGTTCGCTAATATAGAAAATAACGGTGCACCTTGGCAATTTTCTCCTGAGGATAGATTAAAATGGACGGAATAAATTCTTGGCTGATAGGTGTTGGTAATTAAAGTGTTAGCGATTTGTGGTGAAGTTGTTAATTAAATATTCCGCATTGGCTTTATCATCTATAGAAATTGAATTAAAGGACTATGTTAAGAAGTTATTGATAAGAATCTAACTACATTAAATAATGACAAAGGATACTAAAATTAATGTTCCGATAATGGCAGATTTAGCTGCAAAAGGTGAAAATCCGGAATACCTCTATTGGGTTGGTTGTGCGGGTGCTTTCGATGATAGATACCAAAAGGTAGCGAGAGCTTTTTCCAAAATTTTAAATCACCTGGGGGTTAGTTATGCTGTTTTAGGAAAAGAAGAGAGCTGCACTGGTGATGCTGCAAAGCGAGCTGGTAATGAAATGTTATTTCAGATGCAGGCAATGCAAAACATTGAGACATTGAATGCTTATGAAGTGAAAAAGATAATTTGTACCTGCCCGCATTGCTATAATACTCTAAAAAATGAATACCCAGATCTTGGAGGTAATTACGAGGTTATTAATTACACTGTCTTTTTGAATGAAATGATTCAATCCGGAAAGCTAAAATTGGAGAATAACCCATTTAAAGGGGAGACCATAACCTATCATGATCCCTGTTATTTGGGGAGAGGAAACAAAATATATGAGGCACCACGCAATGTTGTGAAAGCAGTTTTTGGTGAGGTGAAGGAAATGAAAAGATCGAGAAGCTTTGGTCTTTGCTGTGGAGCCGGTGGAGCTCAAATGTTTAAGGAAGCCGAAAAGGGGGAGAAGGAAGTAAATATTGAGCGTACCGAAGAAATAATCGAGCGAAAGGTTGATAAAGTCGCTTCAGCATGCCCGTTCTGCATGACCATGCTTACCGATGGAATAAAATTAAAGAATAAAGAGAACGAATTACAGAATTTGGATGTAGCCGAAATAATTGAAAGAGCTTTAGAATTGTAATATTTTGATATGAATACAAATACTGCTTATCAGCTTAAGAATTCAGTACGAATAGTAACTGCCACTTCACTTTTTGATGGGCATGATGCTTCCATTAATATTATGCGCCGAATTATTCAGGCTTCGGGAGCTGAAGTCATTCATTTGGGACACAATCGTTCTGTAGAAGAAATCGTGAATTGTGCTATTCAGGAAGATGCTCAGGCTATTGCAATTAGTTCTTATCAGGGTGGGCACATGGAGTTTTTTAAGTATATGTATGATTTGCTGAAAGAGAAAAAGGCTGATCATATTAAGATTTTTGGTGGTGGAGGTGGTGTGATATTGCCATCAGAGATTAAGGAATTGGAGCAATATGGAATTGCAGGATTGTATTCTCCGGATGATGGGCGTAATCTGGGATTACAGGGAATGATTAATGAGGTATTGGAAAAATCTGATTATTCACTGGATCAAATTGAGCTTCCTAAAGCATCTGAAATTACAACAGATCAGGTAAAACTATTATCCCGCTTAATAAGTTTGGCAGAACAAGATCTACTTCAGGAATCAGACTTGTTTCTAAAACTAAGAAACCAAGCAAAGATTAGTATAACTCCTGTGATTGGAATTACGGGAACTGGCGGAGCAGGAAAATCTTCCCTTAGCGATGAGCTGATTAGAAGGTTTCAATTTGACTATCCGGATTTAAAGATTGCAATTCTCTCCGTGGATCCATCCCGGAAAAAGAGTGGCGGTGCATTGCTGGGTGATCGTATCCGAATGAACTCCATCCATAATCCTAATATTTATTTGAGATCATTGGCTACACGCCGTGCGAACCTGGCATTGTCAAAACATGTTGGAGATGCTTTAATTCTTTTTAAATCGGCAGGTTTTGATTGCATCTTTTTGGAGAGTTCTGGCATTGGACAATCCGATACGGAAATTGTAGATCATAGCGATGTGAAATTGTATGTAATGACTCCTGATTTTGGAGCAGCGACACAATTAGAAAAAATTGATATGCTTGATTTTGCTGATCTTGTTGCGATTAATAAATCTGATAAGTATGGTGCGCAGGATGCTTTACGCGATGTGAAAAAGCAATATCAGCGAAATCATTTATTGTGGGATACCGAAGTAGAGGATATGCCAGTTTACGGTACAGTGGCTTCCCAATTTAATGATCATGGGGTGAATGTTCTGTATCATAAGCTGGTTCAATTTATCAAAGAATCAACAAAAGCAGATATTTTTAAGGATGGCGAGAAGCCATTATTGGATGCGGTGGAAAAAATAGAAATTGTGCCACCTTCGAGAGTTCGTTATTTGTCTGAAATAGCCGCAACGGTCCGAAAATATAACAGAAAAGCAGAAGAACAAGCTGAAATAGCAGATCAACTTTATGCATTGAACAAATCACTTGTTTTATTTGTGGAAGATGTGGTTCAAATCAGTTTGAAAGAAAAGATAAAATCCTTAAAGAAAGACTTCAAATATCAGGCTATTATCGATGGTTGGAAAGAGAAGCAGTTGAAGTATAAAAATGATCTGTACTGTTATAAAGTAAGAAATAAGGAAGTTTGCGTAAAGACTTTCATCGAAACGATGTCGCATAGTCGGATATCTAAGATTGCATTACCAAAATACAGAAGTTGGGGTGATATTGTGAAATGGAATTTAATGGAAAATGTTCCAGGCGAATTTCCATATGCTGCAGGTGTTTTTCCTTTCAAACGGGAAGGTGAAGATCCTACCAGAATGTTTGCCGGGGAAGGCTCTCCCGAAAGAACCAATAAGCGTTTTCATTATTTAGCTGCAGGACAACCAGCTGTTCGTTTGTCCACAGCTTTTGATTCGGTCACACTTTATGGTGCCGATCCAGATTATCGTCCGGATATATACGGAAAGGTTGGAAATTCCGGTGTTTCAGTCGCCAGTTTGGATGATGCCAAGAAATTATATAGTGGATTCGATTTATGTGATCCCAAAACATCGGTTTCCATGACAATCAACGGACCAGCACCAATGATGGTTGCTTACTTTATGAATGTGGCAATCGATCAGCAATGCGAAAAGTATATTCGGGAAAATGGACTCTTGGATGAGGTGAATCAAAAGATTGTGCAAATATATGCCGGCAAACAAAGAATTACTTATCAAGGCAATCTACCAAAGGAAAATAACGGATTAGGACTGTTATTACTTGGGCTTACCGGAGATCAGGTATTGCCAAAAGAAGTATATGACAAGATTAAATCAGAAACCATTTGCAAGATCCGCGGAACAGTTCAGGCGGATATGCTAAAGGAAGATCAGGCGCAGAACACCTGTATCTTTTCTATCGATTTTGCCCTTAAGATGATGGGGGATATCCAGCAATATTTCATAGATAAGCAAGTAAGAAATTTCTACTCAGTTTCTATTTCCGGCTATCATATCGCGGAAGCGGGAGCAAATCCTATTACTCAATTGGCCTTTACCTTGTCTAATGGATTTACCTTAGTTGAATATTACATCTCCCGAGGAATGCATGTAGATGAATTTGCCCCGAACTTATCCTTTTTCTTTTCCAATGGGATGGATCCGGAATATACCGTTATAGGCAGAGTAGCCAGAATAATTTGGGCGAAGGCCATGAAATTCTTATACAAGGCGAACAGTCGCTCTCAAAAATTGAAATATCATATACAAACATCCGGAAGATCCTTACACGCTCAAGAAATTGAGTTTAATGATATTAGAACCACACTTCAGGCGCTAACAGGCATTTATGACAATTGTAATTCTTTACACACCAATGCTTACGATGAGGCAATTACAACGCCAACAGAAGAATCGGTTCGCAGGGCAATGGCAATTCAGCTTATTATTAATAAGGAATTTGGCTTGGTGAAGAATGAAAACCCATTGCAGGGTTCTTTTATTTTGGATGAGCTTACCAATTTGGTTGAAGAGGCCGTAATGCTAGAATTCGACAGGTTGACCGAGAGAGGTGGAGTATTGGGAGCTATGGAAACCATGTATCAGCGTGGTAAAATACAATCAGAATCGATGTATTACGAAGGTTTAAAGCATAGTGGCGAATTACCAATTATTGGAGTAAATACCTTTTTAAATTCTCAAGGTTCTCCAACTGTGCAACCCAAAGAGGTGATCCGATCAGACGAATCGGAAAAGGAACACCAGGTTAAATTTAAAGAGCTTGTTCAGGAGAATCAGAAAGAAAAAGCTGGTTTGGCGCTACAAAATTTAAAAGAAACTGCGCTACATAACGAGAACATATTCGCATCGCTTATGGAAGTCTGTAAATACTGTACGCTAGGACAAATTACCAATGCTTTATATGAGGTTGGCGGACAATATAGAAGGAATATGTAATAGTTACTCTGAAACTTAGAAACCAAAAAGACAATAAAATTGAAAGCCCTACAAACTAAAATAAACGTGAAATCAGCGGATTTTCTGGAGAACAGAGAAGCCTATAAACAATTGTTGACGGACTATCGGCAGCGATTACAAGCTATCATGAATGGAGTCGACGAAAAGGCTAAGGATAGGCATCTGAAGCGTGGAAAATTGCTGGTACGCGATAGAATAGAACTACTCTTGGATAAGAATACTCCCTTCCTGGAGCTATCAGCGATGGCTGCTTGCGATCAATACAAAAATCAATTCCCTTCAGCGGGTATTGTTACCGGTATTGGGGTTATTCATGGAAGGGAATGCGTAATAATAGCCAATGATGCTACTGTAAAAGGTGGTACTTACATCAAGGAAACGATTAAAAAACATATCCGTGCACAGGAAATTGCCATGGAAAATCATCTGTCATGTATTTACATGGTCGATTCGGGAGGTGTATTTCTGCCGGAGCAATCGAAAGTATTCCCTGACAAATACGATTTTGGCAGGTTTTTCTTCAATCAATCGAAGATGTCCGCCAGAGGAATTCCGCAAATCTCACTGGTAATGGGTTCGTGTACCGCTGGTGGTGCTTATGTGCCTGCCATGAGTGATGAAACCATCATCGTGAAAGGACAGGGAACCATTTTTATTGGCGGACCTCCATTGGTGAAAGCCGCAACAGGCGAAGAGGTAACGGCAGAGGAACTGGGTGGTGCCGATGTACATACCAGTATTTCGGGAGTGGCTGATCATCTTGCTCAGGACGATCGACATGCGATACAGATTTGTCGTGATATATTCGAATCCATGCCTAAGGTGAAAAGGTATGGACTAGAACGCACCGAGGTTCAGGAACCTTTGTATCCAGCTGAAGAATTATACGGTTTGGCTCCTTTGGATTTCAAAAAACCTGTGGATGCGAGGGAAATCATCATGCGGATTGTGGATGGCAGCTCTTTTCAGGAATTTAAGGAGAGATATGCT
Source organism: Ancylomarina longa (assembly GCF_003996985.1). Classification (GTDB taxonomy): domain Bacteria; phylum Bacteroidota; class Bacteroidia; order Bacteroidales; family Marinifilaceae; genus Ancylomarina_A; species Ancylomarina_A longa. The sequence continues at coordinate 191,324 of NZ_RJJX01000001.1, read as the reverse complement.
CCGACTATCGTAACTGGTTTTGCAAAGATCATGGGATTTCCAGTTGGAATTATTGCTAATAATGGCATCATCTTTTCCGAAACATCGCTGAAAGCAGCTCATTTTATCGAGTTGTGCAGTTTTCGGAAGATACCATTGATCTTCTTGCAGAATATTACCGGTTTTATGGTAGGAAAAGAATACGAACACAAGGGAATTGCCCGCGATGGTGCTAAAATGGTACATGCGGTTGCTAACGCTCAGGTTCCTAAGTTTACTGTAATTGTAGGGGGATCGTTTGGTGCTGGTAACTATGCCATGGCTGGTCGGGCTTATGAACCTCGCTTGTTGTTTATGTGGCCCAATGCCAAGATTTCGGTAATGGGCGGGGAGCAAGCTGCCGGAGTGTTGGTTCAGGTAAAAGAACAGCAATTGAAGAAAAGAGGTTTGGAGTTTCCGGAGAAGGAACAGAATAAATTGAAAGCCGATATTCTGGAAAAATATGAACGGGAGGGTTCTGCTTATTTCAGTACTTCTCGTTTATGGGACGATGGTATTATCGATCCGGCAGATACCCGAAAGGTGCTGGCTATGGGAATTGCAGCTTCTCTCAATAAAGAATACGGTGAGCCGGAATTTGGCATCTTCCGCATGTAATTTTAATAATCTATCCGAGCAAGAAAATGAAAGAATATCAAACGATAACCTTTAGTATAGAAAATAAGATCGGTACCATTTGTTTGAATCGACCGGAAATTCATAATGCCTTTAACGAGGTGATGATAGCCGACATACTGCATTGTTTTGGTGAAATAGAGCAGATGGATTATCAAACTTTGCGCGTGGTATTGCTTAAAGGAAAAGGGAAATCCTTTTGTGCCGGAGCCGATCTGAATTGGATGAAAGGAGTTGCCAATTATTCCTATCAGGAAAATTATCAGGAGAGTTTTAATCTGTCGCAATGTTTTAATGCCATTTATGCATGTAAGTTTCCTACTGTAGCCTTGGTGCATGGAGCTGCTATTGGAGGTGCGAACGGACTGCTTGCTGCCTGCGATTTTGTGCTGGCTCATAAACAAACGGTATTCTCGCTCAGCGAAGTGAAAATAGGAATTGTACCTGCCTGTATTTCGCCATACGTTGTGAAGCGCGTGGGGGAATATAAATCGAAGGAATTGATGCTTACCGGCATGCGATTTAGAGGAAAGGAAGCTCAAAAAGCAGGATTGGTGAACTGGTCGGGAGGAGAGAAAAAATTGGATGCTAAATTAGTGGATCTGATATCTAAATTAAAGACAAGCGGTCCGATAGCTGTTTCTACCTGCAAGCAGCTGCTGTACGATGTGAAAAATGTATGGAATCATGAGCAGGCGATGGAAAATACTGCCCGAATGATTGCCGAACTCCGACAATCAGCGGAAGGACAGGAAGGCATGAACTCCTTCCTCGAAAAACGCAAACCGAATTGGGTGGATAAAATGGATTAATTTAAGAGGTGCGGGATAGGCATCGCAAATGAAAACAATTACATGTACTACAAACGAATATTGATAGCGAATCGTGGCGAAATTGCCCTCAGAATTATGCGTACAGCAAAAAATCTGGGCATTCAAACCATAGCTTTGTACACCGAACTCGATAGGCAGGCGGAGCATGTAAAGCAAGCCGATGAGGCTTTCCCTTTAAAGGGAAACGATTTGCAGCAAACCTATTTAAATGCTCATCAGATTGTGGAGATTGCAAAACGAGCCAATGCAGATGCCATTCATCCCGGTTACGGTTTTTTGGCCGAGAATGCAGCTTTCGCACTATTGTGCCAGCAAGCGAACATCGATTTTATTGGTCCGGATGCAACAGCAATCACCCTTATGGGAAACAAAGTGAATGCCCGCGAATTTGCCAAATCAATTGGCGTTCCGGTATTGGAGGGGGTCACTGGCACCATAGATAGTCTGGCTGAGGCAAGCAAGCAATTACAATTTCCGCTGTTGATTAAAGCAGCGGCCGGTGGTGGTGGTAAGGGAATGCGTATCGTATATCGGACGGAGGAATTGCAACAGGCTCTGGAATCTACTTCTCGTGAGGCAGCAACCTATTTTGGCGATGGTGCGCTTTTGGTCGAACGCTATATCGAAAATCCCCGACATATCGAGGTGCAGATTTTGGCTGATCAGCAAGGAAATGTGGTGCATTTATACGAACGGGAATGCTCTATTCAGCGCAGGTTTCAGAAAGTGATTGAGGAAGCTCCATCGCCTACGCTAAACGCTGCCTTACGGGAAAAAATGGGGCAGACGGCTGTTCTTATTGCCAAAAAAATGAACTACAGGAGTGCCGGCACGGTGGAATTTCTGGTTGACGGGGATTTGAATTTCTACTTTTTAGAGATGAATACCCGAATACAGGTGGAACATCCGGTAACGGAAATGATAACCGGAATAGATTTGGTAGCACAACAACTGGCAATTGCTTCGGGAAGATCCTTGAATTTGGTGCAAGCGGATATCCCGATGAAGGGACATGCCATTGAGGCCAGAATATATGCCGAAGATCCCGAAAAGGATTTTATTCCTTCCCCCGGTGACATCAGCTTTTATAAGGCACCAAAAACTTTTCCCCATCGCTTGCGTGTGGATTCGTCTATAGTTGGTCCCTGTACCATTTATCCTGATTACGATCCCATGATTGCTAAATTGGTGGTTTGGGATGAGAACCGGGTTTTGGCTATGGAACAATTGCATTGTGCTTTGCACGAGTACGAAATTCACGGAATCAAGAATAATATCCTTTATCTGCAAGCACTTTTAAGCACTAATGCTTTTAAGGAGAATCGCATCTCTACTCATTTCTGTCAGGATCATGCAGAGGTGTTAAGGGAAAAAATGCAAGCCGAACGAGAAGAAATTCCGGAAGCGCTTTTTCAGATTAGCTTCACCCTATTTGAATTGCATCGACAAAAGGTGGAATCTATTTGGGAAGAAATAGGATATTGGCGACAGCAAGGAAAACGAATCAGAATACTGGATGGAGAATTGTTTGATGTGGATATTTTAAGTGAGCATCCTTGCCAAATCAGCATCAATCAGCAGCTTTATCAACTCGAAAATGTACAGATTCAGGATAACAAAATAACCTTGGAATATGAAGGCGTGAGATATCGCTTTTACCGATCGAAAAATCAGGCGGGAAAGAGTTTTGTGAGCTGCCAGGGCTTGGTGCATGAGATGGAACGCTGGTCCGAAATTCAATCAAAAAGCAAGGCAAATACCACTACCGATGCGAGCGATGGACGGATTCTATCTCCTATGCCCGGTAAGGTGGTGAAGATTGAGACTCAGGTAGGACAGAAGGTAAACAAAGGCGATGTGTTAATCATCGTGGAAGCAATGAAAATGGAAAATAATATACTAGCACCTTTCGATGGGGAAATTGAGAATGTGTTGGTTGATGAGGGCGAACAAGTGAAAAATGAGATGGAGCTTATGGTTTTAGGAAAGCGATAAGGCGCGAAAGTCTCCCGCTGGCGGCAGCAGACTTCCGCGGGCTTGCGAAAGTCTCCCGCTGAGGGCAGCAAGCTTCCGCGGACTCGCGAAAGTTTCCCGCTGAGGGCAGCGAGCTTCCGCGGATCTGCGAAAGCTTCCCCACGAGCGCAGCTGGTTTTCGCGAAGCACCAATTTAATTAGGACAATATTGCAACTAAATATTAAATCAACAGATATGAGAAACAAAATCAGAATTGCAAATGCAGGCGGTTTTTGGGGTGATGATCTCGATGTATTACGCAGGCAACTCGAAGGTGGAGCGGTCGATTATATTTCTTCCGATTTTCTTGCCGAAGTAACCATGAGTATTCTTCGCAAACAACAGCTCAAGAACGAGTCGCTGGGATATGTAACCGATTTTGTGGATCAAATTGTGGATGTTGCCGATCTGATGAAACAGAAAGGCGTACGAATGATTACCAATGCTGGTGGTATTAATCCTATTGGCTGCGCACGCAAAATTTTATCCGAATTAAGTAAGAAAGGCATTAGCCTTAAAATTGCTGTGGTGGACGGCGATAACATCATCGATAGGATTGATGAATTTTATCCGGCTGCAGCCGATTTTAAAAATATGGATACCGGCGAAAGCTTTGAGCTTATCTCTCAAAACTTGCAAAGTGCCAATATCTATCTGGGCGTTCCTCCGCTCTTGAAAGCTCTGGAAAGTGGTGCCGACCTAATTTTGGCAGGCCGGGTTACCGATACTTCGGTTACTATGGCTCCCATGATTCATGAGTTGGGATGGCAACTCGATGATTGGGACAAACTGGCTGCCGGACTGATTGCTGGTCATATTATTGAATGTGGTGCTCAATCTACCGGAGGTAACTTTACCGATTGGCAAAAGGTGGAGCGCTGGGATAATATGGGATATCCTATTGTGGAAATGAATAAAAATGGAGAATTTACGGTTTACAAGCACGAGAATACGGGCGGACTCATCAGTGTGGATACCATCCGAGAGCAATTGGTGTACGAAATGGGAAATCCTGCTCAGTATATCAGTCCGGATGTGGTGGCCGATTTTAGCCATCTGCAATTGGAACAAGTCGCCGAGAATAAAGTGTCGGTGAAAAATGCCAAGGGGTATCCTTCTACTCCCTACTTAAAGGTGTCTATGGCTTTCGAAGATGGATATAAAGCTACCAGCTCCATCGTAATTAGTGGTGGTCGCGTGCTAAATAAGGCACAGGAATTTGAGAAAATATTCTGGCAGCGTTTAAATACTGATTATCTGAAAAAGAATACCGAGTTTGTCGGATATAATGCTTGTCACCAACATCTGGCAGAGCATATCGATCCCAACGAAATACTATTGCGATTGTCGGTTTACGATACCGATACCGAGAAAATAAAGAAGTTTTCGATGAGCATTGCTCCACTTATTTTAAGCGGACCTCCGGGAGTAGCCGTAACCGGCGGAAGAGCCCGAATGCAGCAGGTAATCACCTACTGGCCTACCTTAGTTCCCAAATCCAGTATCATTTCTAAAGTTCATATTTTAGATGATAATGGGGAGGTGCAGGAACAATACGATATTGCATCTGTTTTAGGCAACGAAAGGGAGATGGTGACACCTGTTCGTAAGGTGGCGGAAACAAAACAAGCTTACGCCGATGACAAAAGGATTACAGTACCCCTACGCAAAATATGTTTGGCACGATCAGGAGATAAAGGCGATACGGTAAATATTGGCGTTTTGGCTCGCTCAAAAGAGGTTTACGCCTTTATGAAAACAGCGCTTACTGCCGAGTATGTAAGTACCATGTTTGCAGGAATCAGCAAAGGAAAGGTGACTCGTTTCGAGATTGATAATCTTATGGCACTTAACTTTTTGCTGGAGGAAGCTTTAGATGGCGGTGGAACCAAATCTCTCATGATTGATGCGCAAGGCAAAACAGATGCTTCGGCATTGCTCAATCAGGAAATAAAGATTCCGGAGAAAATTCTTTCCTCTGTGTTGGAAGCCGAATCGCAAAATAAAGGCATGAAAACGGGAGTATAGATTGGGATAATCCCTGATTAATGCTACCTTAATTGCACTATAAATGGTGAATTGGAGAGTTCGCACTCTCCGAAATCAATTACATACAAATTTAAATCTAACTAAAATATATGTTTCCATATTTAAACGAAGAACATGATATTATAAGAAAGGCAGTTCGCGACTTTGCGGAACGCGAAATTAAACCCCTGGCACAAGAACTGGACGAAAAGGCTGAGTTCTCGTTGGATTTAACCAGGAAAATGGGAGAGATGGGACTCTTCGGAATGTTTCTGCCCGAAAAATACGGCGGACAAAATACCGGTTATCTATCCTATATCATCGCAGTGGAAGAAATCGCCCGTGTGGATGGTTCGCATGCTGCAACCTTGGCGGCACATAATTCTTTGGGTATTGGACCTTTATACCGATTCGGAACGGAGGCTCAAAAAATGAAGTACTTGCCAGGTTTATGCACTGGGAATCAACTTTGGGCCTTTGGCTTAACCGAAGCCGAGGCTGGCTCCGATTCGCGTGGCTCCAAAACCTTTGCTAAGGATAATGGCATCAACTGGGAGATCAATGGTTCAAAAATATTTATAACCAATGGTTCCAATCCTTTATGTGCCGGTGTTACTGTGCAAGCAGTTACTGCTATGAATGGAGAAGATAAGGAGTTTACTACTTTTATTGTGGAGAAGGATACTCCTGGTTGGGTTTCCCGGGCAATGCACGGTAAAATGATGTGGCGTTCCTCCGATACTGCCGAAATGTTTTTTGATACCTGTTGTATCCCCAAAGAGAATATGCTGGGAAACAGAGGGGCAGGATCTAAAATAATGCTGCAAACGCTCGATTCCGGTAGATTGTCTATTGCTGCAATGGGATTGGGATTGGCACAGGGAGCCTACGAAATGGCACTAAGCTATTCCAAGGAACGCAAGCAATTTGGAAAGCCTATCTCTAAATTTCAAGCTATATCATTTAAACTAGCTGATATGGCTTTGAAGATTGAATTGGCTCGTAATTTATTGTACAAAGCTTGTTGGTTGAAGGATAACGGAAAAGAATTTGCGAAGGAAGCTGCCATGTCGAAATTATATTGCTCCGAAATAGCCAAGGAGGTTGCTGATGAGGCAGTGCAAATACACGGTGGCTATGGCTTGATGAAGGAATATCCAATAGAAAGATTTTATAGAGATCAACGCTTGTTGCAAATTGGAGAAGGAACATCCGAAATACAGCGCTTGGTAATTTCCAGGCATATTGGTTGTTGATTTGTGTAAATTCTGTATTCAAGAAGGATCACAGAGGTTCGCTTTAATAAAAAATTCATAAACACACTAAATACGAACATTATGAGTAAAGAACTGATACTTGCTTTAAATCCACGCATGCATTTTACAAGAATAGCTGTTTATCGTATGAATTCACCTGTTTTTTTAAAAAAGATCAATCATAACGAAGAGGAGCTGGAAGCGCATGCTTGTTTTTGTGATCAGGTAAAATTACGATCTAAAGTTATTTTGGAGGAACTTGCATCCAATGATATTTCAGTGGAGGATATTGCTATCGTAATAGGTCGCGGGGGATTGTTGAAACCTGTTAAATCTGGGGTTTATTTAGTAAATGAAGCTATGATTCATGATTTGTCAGATTGTGAAGTTGGAAATGATGTGGTGAATTTGGGAGGATTACTTGCTTATAGAATCGCTAGTCAAATAAGTAATGCAAAGGCTTATATTGCAGATCCTGTTGTGGTGGATGAATTGGAAGATGTGGCTAGAATAACAGGTCATCCTGATATGGAACGGAAATCTGTTTTTCATGCCTTAAATCATAAGATAACAGCCAGAAAATATGCGAAGAGTATCTATAAAAAATATGAGGATTTAAATCTAATTGTGGCTCATTTAGGTGGTGGAATTAGTGTTGGAGCACATCGCAAAGGCAAAGTGGTAGATTCTAACCAAGCCTATGATGGCGATGGACCCTTCTCTCCAATTAGAAGTGGAAGTTTACCAATGGGCGACACTATTCGTTTATGCTTTTCAGGCAAATTCACACAGGAAGAAATGCTAAAGAGACAAACAGGGGAAGGCGGACTGTATGCTCACTTTAATACTTTTAGTGGATATGAGATTTGCAAAAGAAGAGATGCTGGTGATCAGAGAGCAGGGGAAGTGCTTGCTGCTATGGCATACCAGGTAGCTAAATCAATAGGAGGCATGTATCCTGTATTTGAAGGGGAACAAGTGGATGCAATTCTGCTTACGGGGGGTATGGCAAAGGATGAAAGATTCGTTGGTGAAATTAAAAGACGCGTCGAAAAAATAGCTCCAATAGCGGTATATCCGGGTGCTGAGGTCTTAGGAGCTCTCAGCTATTATGGACGTATGATCCTAAGAAGGGAAACAGAAATCTTAGAATATAAGTAATTATAGATAGAATTATTGTTTCATTGAAAAGGACAAATCAGCAAATGTTGGTTTGTCCTTTTTGTATGATATTTATTGGTGTTTTAGTGGAATTACAAGAGGGCTGGAATGCTTTCTTCTTAAGCTATCTAATTCAGAGTCGATTAATAACGAAAGAACACTGGAAAATATCGATAAGAAAAATAAAATACTCGTTTTTTAATCATCACAAAACTCTTTTTTCTCTTTTGTATATCTCGTTGTACTAATATTGATATGCTTTTTTCATTACTATATATTTAGAAGTGTGAAGAGCGCATGTTCTTTTACCAATTATGCAACTATCAAATTTTAACCTATATTAATGATTATGAAAAAGAATCGCTTGTTTTTTCAACTATTAGGGATTGGTGTTTTTGCCATTTCTTTATTTATGGTCAGCTGTACCAAAGAGGGTGCAATGGGTCCAGCAGGGGCTGATGGAACCAATGGGGTTGATGGAACCAATGGAACCAATGGAACAACTGTTTGTTTGGAGTGTCATAACGAAACAGTACAGTCTACCATTACAGCACAATATGAATCTTCAGTACATGGTGGAAGTCAAAATTTTTACCCGGGAAGTCCTTTTGTTAAGGATTATGCAGGAGGAAGAAATGGTTGTGCAAAATGTCACTCCAATGAAGGTTTTATTTTAACTCAAACAACAGGATTGGATACAACTGCTACAGATATAGCAAATCCAACAAATATAACTTGTAAAACTTGTCATGGATCACATTCAAGTCTTGATAGTGATGAAGCTGACGAAATCTTACCATTAAGAACAAAAGCTCCAGTAAAATTATTGATAGATCCTACTATTTCTATTGATCTAAAATCTGAAAGCAACTTGTGTATTAACTGTCACCAACCAAGAACTGCACCTCCTACAGGTGATGTTGATGGTAACTTTGCTGTTACAAGTACGCATTATGGTCCTCACCACGGTCCACAAGCAACTATGTTTGCAGGTATTGGTGGTTATGAAAAAACCGGTGGAGCTTATCCTACTGCATATGATTCAGGTCACTTTAAGAATACAGAAGCTTGTGTTACATGTCATATGAATGATAAAGATGGTGTTCCTACTCATGATTGGGAACCTCAAATTACTGCTTGTCAGCAATGTCATACTGATGCTACAGATTTTGATGTGAATAACGTTCAAACTGATGTAGAGGCTTTAATGGAGACTTTAAAAGCTAAATTAATAACAGCAGGTTTATTAGATGCTAACGGTGGCATTGTAACAGGTACTTACACTGTTGATCAAGCCGGTGCCTTATTCAACTATGAAATGATTCATGATGATAAGAGCATGGGAGTTCACAATGCTGATTATACTGAAGCTCTTTTGAATGAATCAATCGCTTCATTCAATTAGAAAAAATACAAATTTAAATATTAGGGCTGTTGATTGCAATAGCCCTTTTTTTATGCCTTTTTGTAGATGACTCAAAGAATAGTAAATCTGGAAATTATTAAACTAAAAAAAGTCTTCGTTTAAAAAACTGATTTATGGAATCATAATTGACATCTCTAAATAGTTAAATTCAAATCACTCATATGGCAAAACTACAAGGAGAAAGAAACGTAGGATAAGGATAGCATTTGAGCTTGTTATCGGGCATATAAAATAGGATTTACGAATGGTAAAATTGTTGGAAATTACATAAAAGACAATATGAACAATACGGGGAATGTAAAGCTTGCAGTTGCAGATTATTATTTTAGGACTTTGTTTCGAAAATAAAGGAAGAAGTTTTTTTACTAACTAATTATTCAGGATTTAGATCAAAATCCCAAAAGAATAAATTGACAAAATAGGATTAGATCGACTCATTAAATGCAATACTATGGGAGGACATAAAAAAAACTGCGATATTTTATCGCAGCTTTTTTCTATGATATGGAATTCAAACTAGTATTTTAGATTTAGTAATGCCAACCTGTAATCATGCTTTTAAAGTTGCTAACAATTGGACTTGCAAAAGTGCATACATATAAGTGAATTATCAGAAATACAGATAATATAAATCCGAAAATAACATGAAATAAAGCAGTAAAAAGTAATCCACTAGTATTTAAAACTACTGCCGGAACTAATTCAGGAAAGAGCATTGCCCATCCACTAATTATTATTATTGGGAAACCAATATACATTGCTGCTACGTAGGATACTTTTTGCAAGGGGTTAAATTTACTCTTTTCAGAAACAGGGAATGGTGGATTTTGATGCTGAAACATACCAAATAAATAAAACTGAATCTGCTTGGTGAGGCGATTGAATAATCCTTTTAATTGAATTTTGTAAAATTTCCCGTTGGTGGTAAATATGTTGCCAATAATAAATAGTAGGTAGTTTATACTTATTAATATTCCACAAATGTTGTGCAATTGAACAGATTTTTCAAAAGAAATTAAAAAGGAACTGTTAGGAGAGGAATACTGCATACTAATACCGGTAACTAGTAGCGTAAGGAAAAATATAGCATTAAGCCAATGCCATAATCGAACCCAAAGTGGATATAAATAGAGTTTTTCTGTTGTCATCATATTAATGTTTAAAGATTCTAAAAAGAGTATGTATGGCAATTCCTAAAAGGAGTAATCCGAATAGTATTAGACTCAATTTGTTGAGGTATTGATTTCGATTTGCTCCAATAACATAGGAGTTATTCAGTATCACAGCATTCAGAAAACCTCTCTCTTTTCTAGATTCCAAGCTTTGGTATTTGTACAAACTTGCCATAAGACGCGAATCCTTAGAGTGACAAGAAGTGCAATTTCGTACTGCATTAGCTCTAGGCATTACTACATGACTGATTAACAAGCTATCATTAGGTTGGGTATGACATTCTATACATCTAACATTTCTAAAGTGTAATTCTTGATTTGGTAGCCAAGAGTGTGTTTTAAGTATGTTGATGCTATCTCTTTCTGTAAGTAATTCGTATTTACTAACGTGTGCATGGCAACTTAAACAAATGTTATTATCATACAAAACTGTTTTTGAAATGTCAGCTCCAAAGCGAGCATGTGTTTTGTAGGAGTGAGGATTGTGGCAACTCCAGCATGTAAATGCATCGGGGGCACGCTGATAATGCATGCTTTCGTAAAATGCTGCTTCAATATCCTCAAAATGAAATTTTGCATATTCCGGATCGCCACCGTGACAATCTGTGCATACATACATTAGTTCCATTCTGAGATTACCGGGATGAGGAAAAGTATTATATTCCGGATCGTGACAATCGGTGCATTTGAACTTCCCATGATTTGATTGGATAAATGCTAAGGTATCAATTACTCTCTTAGTACACATTGCTTCTTTAATTTCAATACCCAAGTCCGAATTTTGGTATTTATAAGTATGATGTCCATGGCACTTAAGGCAAGAATAATTCTGATCGGGTACAGAATCAGCATTTACTTTGGGTATCGGAAAGACGGTTAGTAAAAAAAAGAAACTGATAAATTGGATTAAATGTTTGATTTTGGGTCGGATCATTGTGGTAGGATAGGCTCAATTAATCTGTGAATTATTTAGTCGGAAATAGTGTGATGCTACTATTTAGAAAGAGATGAATTACGATATTTCATATATCGTCTAACTTAAAAATTAATTTCTAACTTGATAAGAGTTGAAATGATATTTAAGTTTTAGGGATTGGATTGTTTTGGTTAACTAAAATTACAAAAAAAAATGGGTGTAATTAAATATAATTATACCCATTTTTAAAAATATGCATTAATTTATTTTTTCAATGATTTCAAGTAGTTAACAAGTGACCATTGATCCTTTTTACCTGGAATTTTTGTTTTATAATTTGGCATTTCATCACGTCCATTTAAAGTGATAAAAAGTAATTCACCATCAGTAAAGGTAAATTTAGTACTTGAAAAATCACCAGGGAAAGTTTTCAATCTAGCAGCTTTTGGGCCATTGCCAATACCTGTATTTCCATGACATGAACGACAGTGTTTCATAAAAATCATTTTCCCTTTATTAACACTTGCTTTATCATTAGCCAATGGGTTTTTCATGGTTTTATATTCCGCAGGAATTTTCCAAGGTGCAGGTTGCTTCTTTTGAATTCCTGTAAATGCAAAACCAATAATTGCGATCGCAATTATTGCAAAAATTTTAATTGTCTTCATATTAACTATTTTTTCTAATTAAAAATTATTAGAATCTTACTAGAATATTAAATCCAAATAAGAAATCTCCGTCTCCAATATTATTTTGGTTATACAATATATTTCTTTGTGGTGTAATACCGCTATAATTTGTTAGAAATACTTGAAATACATGAGTACTTGTACCAATTTCCACGCCAAAAGTTAAATTTGCTTCAGGATCGAGTTCTTCAGACTTTAAATATTCTCTCATACTGTCAATATTTAAAGGTTGTGTGTAATTAAAGAATATTGACATGGATGAAGTAACTTTTGCTCTACCAGACAAATCCAATGCAAATTTATCGTGCTCTGCCAAGTTCTGAGTTTTATTAAAGTGTGTAAAACTTGGAGCAAATTGCAAAGAAATTGCGTCGTTAAATTTATGAGCAACAATGATTTGAGAGAAATAACCCAGGCGATCCGAGAATTTATAGTTATTACCAAAATATGCTTTATCTAACGAATTCACAGATAAATTGCCGTATAAAGCAACAGATACAGGCATTGAATTGGATTCTGTCTGATTAAATATTCTGTATTTACCTTGGAATTCCTGCAATTTAAATTCTTTGGTATAGCCATAACCAATCATAAAATCTTTGGTTATACCATAATTTAAGCCCATTCTGATATTGGAAGTGGAATAGATACCAAATACATCTTCCAAACCATTTTCAACAAGTCCAAATCGGTGTTGAATATGAAGTTCAAATTCGCCGGCAAATGGTGTTTCAATAGTTTGTGTTTCTCCCAACAAACCTGACTCGAATGTTCCTGAAACAGGATCGTTAGCAAATTCGTTCTCTTGGGCAAAAGAGGTCGTGCTGGAAAACAAACAAATTATCAATAAGGAGATAATTAGCAGGAATTGGGAGCACATTGATTTTATTGAAATTTTATTCATATTTTTTCTTGTTTCCATAGTGGTTAGATTTAATCATTTTTAGCACCTCTGGTTATCCATTCCAAAATTAATTGTTTTTGAGCGGATGAAGCTCTGGTACTGTGAGGATCACTTTGTAGTTTTTGATAAATTTCACTGTTTTCCGGACTATCAATATTAATATAATCACCGTCAATTAAGGAGTTGTAAGCATTATCAGGTCTAAAGTCCGGATTATTGCTACCATTATGGCAAGCCACACAATTTGATGTGAAGATTGGTAGAATGTCATTGGCAAAGCTGATTTCCTGAGTAGGTGGTATAACGATCGGATCTTCTTCAATCACGTCGTATTCGCAGGAAGAAAAACAAAGAACAGCCAATAAAATCATTGAAAGACGTACGAACTTTCTCTTTTGCATAGTATTAAGATTTAGAATTAAGTACTAATAATTGGGCTTTTAATAAATGTTGCCCGAAAGTTTAAAGGTAAAGATTTGCAATTTGCCTTATGTACCAAGATTGCCGAGATTTCTTTTATGGAAAAAAGGAATTTGTCTATTTCAGATCGATATTTAACAGCATTACCCTAGTTTTATCCCATATAAATTTCTATATTTAAATATTGTATAAGAAAAAAAATAAATTAAGAAACGTGATGTATCCCTTATATTTATAAGGAATACGGTTTTTTTTTCTTCTTTTTTCGAATAGCTTTGAATTCAATAATTGAGAAATTTTAATCTCTACCTAGATATATGGCTAAATTTACAAAATCGGATCATTGCAAAAACTGTACTGATTGCAATATGCGAATTCCCTTATTAAGCTTACTATCCCAAAGTGAATTGGACGAGTTAAATGCTAATCGATTTGAAGTAAAATTTAAATCTGGTGAAACTATTTTTAAACAAGGAACATCTGCAACACATCTTATTATTTTAACTTCTGGTCTTGCGAAGTTGTATGTGGAAGGTGTTCAGGATAAACAATTAATTATTAGAATAATACGACCGTGGGAAGTTATTGGTCAGGCTTCTTTGTATTTTGATAATCGACATCATTACTCAATAGCTGCTTTAGATGAGGTTACTGCTTGTTTTTTAGAAATAGAATCCTTTAAAAAAGCTATTAGAAGTAATTCTGATTTTGCAGAGGAGTTTATTAAAATGAGTACCCAAAGAGGGATCTTTTCGTTTGATAAAATGGTGAGCCTATCTCAGAAACAAATGCATGGAAGAATAGCGGATGGATTAATATATTTATCCAATAGAATATATGAAAGTCTTGATTTTTACATTCATCTTTCCAGACAGGATATTGCGGATTTGACAGGAATGTCGAAGGATAGTGCTATTCGAATTCTTAAAGAATTGCATAATGAAAAAATCATAATTTTAGATGGAAGAAATGTTAAGATTTTAGATTTTGGGCATCTGGAACGAATAAGTGAAACTGGATGATATAAAAAAGAGAGATTTTTCCTCTCTTTTTCTTTTTAACTATATTCCAAGGTTTAACACTACTTTTAACCTTATTAATTTTGATGTGCATGTTATTTTGTAACTAAATCGTAGGCGAATGAATAGTTGTGGTTTTCCTTTATAAACTAAATTTCTCCCAATGCACAATTTCTTCTAATGATTTTCTCTGCTTATCAGGTCTTTTTTCGTCTGCAGGATATCCTAAAGAAAGAATTGCTATAGGCTCAATATGTTGAGGAAGTTGAAAAAAATCACGACATTTTTCTACAAAAAAGTTACAAATCCAACAGGTTCCTAAACCAAGTTCGGTAGCTTGCAGAGTCATATGATCAATGGCAATAGCAACATCTATATCGCCATGACTTTTGCCATCTTCCTGCCTTCTCCAGGTCTGATCATGATCTGCACAAATTACAATATAGACTGGCGCATTTTTAAACCAATTTCGATGATAAATTTCAGAGAATTGTTCATGATTTTTCTGTTCTTGGACAACTATAAAATGCCATGGCTGTTTATTTGCAGCTGATGGAGCATATTGACCAGCTTGTAAAATCTTCAATAATTCAGTTTTCTCCACTGGCATTTGCTGATAAGAACGTACAGAATATCTTTGAAGAATTAATTGTGAAAATTGCATAGCTAAAACGTTTTTTATTTTTAAATGGTATTTCGACTTATTGCACACAAGATAAGAAATGACAACTGATTTCATCTTTGAAAATCTAAAGATTAGAAACAGAATAGAACAAATTGCTACCTTTGCAAACTCACTCGGAAATGAAGCTATAAATGACAAAAGAACTGAAAAGAAATCTAATGTTCCAATATCTAATGTTATTGGTAATTGCGGCTACGGCGGGACATCAGGGATGGAGAACCTTATTTAATAATTTTGCAGTAGATGATATTGGTATTAATGGATTCCAGGTTGGAGTTATTCAATCTGTAAGGGAAATCCCCGGGTTTTTAGCACTTCTCGTTGTGTACCTGTTGTTGATAATTAAGGAACATAAATTGTCAGCAATTGCGGTATTATTGGTTGGACTTGGTGTTGCATTAACAGGATTTTTTCCAAGTTTTTTGGGATTAATATTTACAACATTTCTGATGTCAGTTGGTTTTCATTACTTCGAAACCACAAATAAATCATTAACCTTGCAATACTTCTCTATAAATCAATCTCCAATTGTTTTTGCAAAACAGAAAAGCTGGACTGCCATGGCAAATATAGGGATGGGAGCTTTCATACTGATTGTTTCACAATTCATATCGGTTCAGGCAAGTTTTGTATTGATTGGAGCTGCCGTATTTTGCGTTGGAATTTATGCCTTTTTCCTAAATCCTGTAGATAAATCTTTACCTCCTCAGAATAAAGGAATGGTGCTGCGGAAGAAATATTGGTTATTTTATGTACTTAATTTTCTAAGTGGTGCACGTCGTCAGGTATTCGTGGTTTTTGCCGTTTTTATGATGGTTGAAAAATTTCACTACTCTGTTAAGGATATTGCTATTCTATTTGTTATCAATAATATCATTACCTATTTTATTTCTCCTTTTATTGCTAAGGGAATTAATCGATTGGGCGAAAGGATAATGCTTAGTATGGAATACTTTAGTCTTATTTTTGTGTTTTTAGGTTATGCTTGGGTGGAGAATGCCTGGTTTATTGCTGGTTTATATATTATTGATCATATTTTCTTTGGATTTTCGATGGGAATTAATACCTATTTTCAGAAAACTGGTGATGCAAAAGATATAGCTCCATCAATGGCAGTTGGTTTTACTATTAACCATATCTCTGCTGTGGTAATTCCTGTTTTAGGTGGTTTGTTATGGATGATTGATAGGCAAATACCATTTATTGCAGGTTCCATCGTTAGTATAATTTCTTTGGGATTTGTGCAATTAATAAAGGTGAAAAAATAAATAGTTTAAAAGAAGTAAGGATTAAAAATCTGATTAAATAATAAAATGACACAAAATAAGGAACAGATTTATAAGTCTCTTGTTGAGGAATATAATAATGGAATTCAAAAGAAAGATGCTGGATTAATTCGAGTTTTCTTAAATAATGATTCAGTAGAATTGTTAAAAGAGAATGCAGGATATTATTTGGAAATCCTTCAGTTAAGAGCATCTGCTTTTTCTTTGTTTGGGGAGTTAATTAAGGTAGGCGAAGAATACAGCAAAGGATATTCCTTTTGTTCCAAGGAAGGGAAATGGGTATATGGGTTGAACTGGGCCTTGCAATTCATGGCTGAATATTCATTCAAACGAGGAGAGGAGAAGATAATTACCGCCATGGAAAATGGAATTGCTGTATTGAATCAAGCTCTTCATGATTTACCTGAAAATAAGTACACGGCATTTTATCACCTGTGTTTAATTAATGTAAAGGCTTTTATGCTTTTAACAACAGGCAAAAAAGACGAGGCATTACAGGCTTTTTCTGATTGTAAATTTATGCCGGTTCCTATTCCTGAATATAATGATAAAGAGTCTTTGCAAATGCTTTTTGCAAATTACACCAAGGGACTAGCAGTTGCTATCGAGTTGAAAGATTTTCAGTTGTTGATGAATTTGTTAAAGGTAATTTCCATTGATGATCAGGTGTTGTACTTACAGGAAAATCTATTTCGTGTATTCTATGAAACACTAGTAAGCGCTTTTGATATGAGAGCTGAGTTTATTACAGAATTTAACGCCTTGTTTAAAATTAAAGATACTTTACAAAATGTACTACCAAATTTTGCGTTATTTTTAGGACTAATTGGGGAGCAAGATTTTGACAAGTTGGATGTCCTTTTTAGTGAATTTTAACATTAAAATAGCATGGAAACTAATTGTTATTGTGGTAAATCTGATAAATATTTAGATTGCTGTGGGGCTTTGCATACAGGAATGAGAAAAGCAAAGACTGCAGAAGAACTGATGCGAAGTAGATATTCTGCCTTTGTAATGGCAAACGTTGATTATATTCTCTTAACCTATGCAGATACAACTCGCCCAATTGGAGAAAGACAAAATATTTTGGACTGGACAAAATCGGTGGATTGGCTGGGTTTAGAAGTGTTAAATACTGAAAAAGGCAACATATTAGATGTAGAAGGTTATGTTGAATTTCAGGCTACATATCTCGAGGAAGGAAAAAGGCAAAAATTATATGAAAAATCATTTTTCCAAAAGGAGAATGGTTGTTGGAGGTACGTTTCCGGAGAGTATTCCATGGATGAAAAACCTGAAAAATTGCATGGTAGAAATAAACCCTGTTACTGTGGGAGTGGAAAGAAATATAAGAAATGTTGTTTTAGGAACAAATAAAATAAAAATCGGGAAGTCTTAATGATTTCCCATGTTTTTTAAAACTGAAAAAGTTTTATCTATATCAACATCATTTACCACCAATGTAAATTCATTGGTAGTGGATACAACTTCTTGAATATTAATACCTGCCCAAGCAATGCTTTTTAGGATATAGTAGTAAAAGCCAAGTTGTTGGCTGTTGGAAGACGGTAATTTTAAAGTTACAGAGGATAATTTATCACTCTTGCTAATTAAATATTCCCCAGCAAAAGTATCTTCCACTTTTTCCTTTAGAGATTTTGAAACCACAAGATTTGATTCAAATACCCCTTGTACCATGGTGTAAAAAAACTCTTGGTTCGGGCCAATAGATTTTAACAATTCTGTGTGTTTTTCAATTAAAGTATTCGAATTTTTATAAGTGAAATCGGCTAATTGAGATCTTACAATAATATCTCCAACATTGGTGATAACATCTTTTAATCCTGGATTTATTTTTACTTCCAGACTAGGGGCTAATCTGTTGAGTGCCATTATTATTGCACCGATTTTAACAGGTTTTTGTACACTTTGTTCTACCTGGCTTTGAATTTTGCGTGCAAGGGAAGAAATGTTTATTAAACCTTCAACCAAGGCTTCTGTTAAAAAAGGCTGTGCGCTTATTATTTTTTCTACAACTTGTGGAATTGTTATCATGTTACAGGATGTATGTTTAGAATCATTACAAAGATGTTAAAAAAACAACACAATTCAATGCTTTTATTCATATTTATGGCTTATTCATTGGCTTTCACTTAAGTTCAAAAAATTGTATTACTTAAATAATAGATTAGCATTTTGTAATTGATCTGAATTACCTATTACTTTTTTTATCGATAATTATTTTCACATATAATTCTATATATTGCATTGCAGGATATCTTTTCATCAATTAATTTAAATTAAAAAATCATGCCGAATAAATGAAACTAAATGAACAATATCTAGTACAATAGTCTAGCTCTAACAGTATATGTAATTGTTAGATGTTAAAAGGAAAGAGAAAGGTTTTGTAATGAAAAACTTTGTGAATTTAATTGCAAATCTTTTTAGTAAAGAATAAAATTAAGACCACTACGATAAATGAATAAAGATTTACTCTTCGCATTAATTCAAAATCCAAATTTAATACCTGGAATTTACAACTACTGCGACGGTTGGTGTGAGCGTTGTGAGTTCACTCGTAATTGCCTTAACTTCAAAATGATGGAGGAGGGTGTTCCAGATTTAGAAGATGCTGAATCAGAAGCTTCATCTGCAATGGAAAATTTAGATGAAATGTTTCAATTAAGCATGGAACTATTACATCAGGCAGCAAAGGATTTGGGAATGGAACTTCCAAAAGAAACAATAGATTTTGATTCTGATGTTGAAGAAAGAAAAGATGAATTAATTTTTAAGAGCCAGATAATGTTGCAGGCGGATAAATATTCTGAACTTGTGGATGCCTGGTTTTTAGATTTTGAATCCTTATTGTATGTTGGCGTGAATACCCTCAAAGAAATTTTTGATTTCACCAATGAAGAAGATATGTTAGAGGAGGAGCAAAAAATCTTTGATGTTTATGAGATAATTCGTTGGTATCAATTTATTATTCCAAGTAAACTTTTTAGATCTCTACGGAGTAAGGTGAATACAGAGGAATCAGGAAATGAATTTTATCAACATGATAGTGTTGCATCCGCAAAAGTTGCTCTGGTTTCCATTGACAGATCAATTGATGCATGGAGTTGCTTTCTACAAAGATTCCCTGAATCAGAAGATAGTATGTTGCCTATATTACTTTTATTGTCAGGCCTAAAAACATTAGTCGAGAAAATTTTTCCAGAGGCGCGTGATTTTATTCGTCCTGGATTTGATATTTAATTCATTAATCGTGAGTAAGTCTTCTAAAGAATTTAAAAGAATCGCAGAAATTTTATGTCTGGAAGAGGGGGTTGTTTTGGGAAAGATGATGAGCTCTCCCGGTTTAAAATACAGCAGTAAAATTTGAAAAGAGTAAAATATATAAAAACAAAAAAGTCGGGAACCACCCCGACTTTTTTACTATTCACTTTTTTAACCCTATTTACTACTAAATGAAAAAACTACTTTTCTCCTTTGTATGTTACAAAAATAAGAAGCATTCAGGTTAATTGGTGCAAATAAGTGTTAAAGAAGATTAAAAGTTTTATATCTTGTTTTTTCTATTTTTAGCTATATCCCTTTATCGAATTGAAATTGTAAATTAAAACTGTTTATATGTTAATAATATAGGTCGTCTAAATTTGAATTATATGCTGTTGCTTATGCTATATTTCAACAATTTAATAGGATGTTGGTTTGATACCAGTTTGTGAAATGAAAATCCAATTAATGAAGAATATTACAAAATTTAATGCGAAGCTTGCAAAAGAACTTCAAGCAGATCAATATGGGATGAGTAAATATATAATAGCTCTTTTGAAAAAAAGTTCCAAAAGAAACCATGATTCGCAAAGTGCTGAAAAACTTCAAAAAGCTCATTTGGAGAATATTGGTCGCCTTTTAAAGAAAAGTAAGTTTGTATTGGCCGTACCATTTCTCGATGATGATGAAATTCGAGGCGTTTACATTTTTAATGTAGAAACCATAGAAGAGGCAAAAACTTTGACAGAAAGCGATCCTGTAGTAAAAGCAGGTAGATTGGTAGTGGAACTTCATTCATGGTATGGTTCTGCCGCTTTAAAACAATTGAGCGATCTTCATGAAAGTATTTCCAAAGGGGATATCACCTTGTAATTTCAATTATTTAGGTGTTTTGCGATTTTTTCTTTTCAAAATACTATTTGTTATAATGGAATAAGCTTTTTTGTTTTTCTAAATTTGTATGTATTAAAAATTACTAAGAATTGAATATTTCCTTTGTTTCCGGACACTCTTACTGGTGGATATTGCTTTTTATTCTAATAGCTTTTGGAATAGTGTATTGGCAATATTTCTTTAAAAACAGATTAAAAAATGAATTGTCAAAACTGCAACTATTAGTGTTGGCAGGACTGCGATTCTTAGCAATTTTATTAATGTTTCTGCTTCTACTACAACCAGTAATAAAGCACAAGAGCTATATTTCCCATAAGCCAATTTTAATATTTGCTCAGGATAATTCAAAATCGATATTATATCATCGCGATACTTCCTTTTATAAGAATGTTTATCCACACAGGATTGATTCCTTATTGCAGGAAATGAATTCTAGATATGAGATTCATAAAATTGAATTTGGAAGTCGTGTGCAGCCGTGGTCGAAGTTGAATTATAATGCAACAACCACGAATTATTCTCAACTAATTGAGTTTTTAAAGGATAATTATTCTAGTTTACCTGATGTTCAGGTTTTGTTGGCAAGTGATGGAATTTATAATTCAGGAGGAAATCCCAGATATCAATTAGCAGACCTAGATTTTCCTATACATACGATTCAACTTGGTGATACTTCCAGAATGGTTGATGTTTTGATCTCTTCGATTAAGAGCAACCAGATTGGATTTGTAAATACGAACCAAGCGGTTAGAGTTGGTATCAAAGCATTGAATCTTAAAGGTGAAAAATTTTCCATTACGATCAAGAATAGGGGTAAAGTTTTAATACGAGATGAAGTAAGGACAGATCAGAATACATTCTATTTAGAAAAAGAATATTTAGTTAAGTCTGATAAAAAAGGCTTACAACAATTTAATGTTCTTATTCAATCCAAGGTAAAGGAGTATTCATTAAAAAATAATAAAGCTGATTTTGTGGTTGATGTCCTGGACACAAAACGAAATATCGCCATTTGCTATGACCAATATCACCCTGATTTAGCTGCTCTGCGATCTGCGATAGAAGAAAATAAAAATTTTTCTACCCAATTGGTTGATGTTTCTAAAGAAACACCTGTATTGAAGGATGTAAATCTATTGGTATTCTATCAGATTCCATCATTGAATAATTCAGACAAAAATTTAATACAAAAACTGTTGCTTAAAAACATTCCTTGTCTCTTTATTATCGGTGTTAAATCAGATATTAGTTATTTGAATCAAGCTAAATTAGGCGTTCATCTGATTGATTATAAGAGAAATTTTCAGCAATCCTTATATCTGCAAAATGAAAAATTTTCCTTATTTGAATTGGGGGATGCTCAGGTGAAAAGCTTTGAGAGTTTGCCGCCTTTATTATCACCGATGGCTGATTATCAATTTCAATCAGAATACCATATTCTTGCCTATCAAAAAATCAAAAATATTCAAACTAAAATTCCTTTAATTGCTTTTACCAATTCTGGAAATGAAAAAATAGCTTGGATTTTTGGAGAAGGATTTTGGCGATGGAAACTTTATTCCTATCGTTTAAATTATTCACATGACTATTTTAATAGTTTAATAAATAAAATAGTTCAATATCTGGCAATTGACTCAAATAGAGATAGACTGATAATAAGGCATTCAAATGATTATTTTGAAGGAGAAGATATTAATATAGAAGCTGAACTTTATAACAAAAGTTATCAACTCAACAACAAAAGCAATCTTGTGCTTGTTTTAAAAAATAAGGATGATAAAACTTTTCAATATCAATTTCAAAAGAGTCATTTAGCTTATAAATTATCCATACCATTTCTTGATGCCGGAAGATATAAATATCAGGTTTTAGCGGATGATGAGAGCAATTTGAAGCAACAAGGAGAGTTTATTGTAAGAAACAATAACACCGAATCAAAGAATCTTCAGGTGGATAAAGCTTTGCTTCAACAAATTTCAAAAGGCACTAATGGAAAGTATTTCGAAGGGAATGAATTGGATAAAGTTTTTGATTTTTTTATGAAAATTGAAAATCCAAAACCTATTCTTTCGGAGAAAATCTCGTTAGGGAAAATAATAGATTTATTATTTATATTGATTTTTATTATCATATTGATGATATTGGAATGGTTTTTGAAAAAGTATTGGTTGGGATTCTAAATTAACCTTTAATTAAAATGAACAAATCTTGTATTCCATTTGGAAAAATAATTCAGCATGTATGTTATTGTGTGGTTATAGTGATTATCCTTTCTAGTTGTAAAACAACTTCCTCCTTCAATTTTCAAGGACTTGAAGCTCCATCCATCCTTCTACCTTCAGATGTTAAAACGATCGGTTTTGTTGATCGAAATATGAATTTTAATATCGATACCATCTCTGGGTACTATCGTTTAAATGATTTGGTATTAAGGGATACCAGCGATTACGATACTATAATGGCTGATAATTGTTATTTAGGTTTAGAAGAAAATTTGTCGGAATTGATTGCTATCGATTCGGTTAATAAAGTGCGATTACCTAAAAGACAATTTACAGGAGAACGAACTTACGATCCTTTAAAATGGGAAGTGGTTGATAGCATTTGTGAAAAAACAGGTTCGGATATTTTAATTAGTTTGGAAGATTTACAAATATTCAATAGGTATTCGGTTGTTAGCGGGGAGACTTCCTATGGAATAACAGATATAAATTATTTTGCTGTTTGGCGTATTTATGATCCTCTATACGAGAAATATATTGATGAACGAGCGATTGTAGATAGTCTTTATACCGATGTGGAGTCCTATTCCTACCGAACTATTGTGGAGGAATTACTCCCTAAAAGAAATGATATCATGCGGGATGTATCCTATGATATTGGGAATAATTATGCGAAACTTTTGTCGCCGGAATGGATTAATATGAGCCGTGAATATTTTGTGGCGGGAGACAAGCGATTTGCAGTGGCAGAGTATTATATGGAAGTAGGAGATTGGGATAAATCTATTGATGTTTACAAGCAAGTTACTAATGAATCTGATCCTAAAATAGCTGCCCGGGCTTGCTATAATTTAGCAATAGCCTATGAACAGAAAGATGATTACAAAGTGGCTGAAGAATGGTTGGCAAAATCTATTTCAAATTATAAAAAATTATCCTCCCTGCCTGGTGAATTTGAATTGGTGAAAGCCTATGCAATTTCATTAAGTAAAAGAACCGAAAACAATGAGAAGTTAGATTTATTTTTTGGCAAAGAACAGAAAAACTAGGACTGTAAGCTTCAAATCAGTTTAGATTATTAATTTTGATCTGTTTTTAAAAAATATGTATAATGACTTCAACGAATCTGTTTTATATTATTATAGGAATCCTTCTTGTCGATTTCATCCTTGAGCGAGTTTTGGATATATTAAATCTGAGAAATTGGACCCCAAATGTTCCAAAAGAACTATTGGGAATATATGAGGAAGATAAATATCTCCAGTCGCAAAATTATCAGAAAGATAAATTTTCAATTTCCCTTCTATCATCTACCATTAGCTTTTTACTTACACTTTCGATGATTATTTTCGGTGGATTTGCCTGGTTGGATGAGATGTTGAGAAATTATACCGAAAATCCTATTGGCTTGGCTCTTCTTTTCTTTGGAGTCATTATGCTGGCATCTAGTCTTATCGGATTGCCATTTCAATATTATTCTACATTTGTGATAGAGGAGAAGTATGGTTTTAATCGAACCAGCCTAAAAACATTCATTTTGGATAAATTAAAAGGTGGCGTATTGGGAGTGATCATTGGAGGAGGATTTCTGGCATTGCTAATATGGATCTATTTGCAAACAACAGATAACTTTTGGTGGATGGCCTGGGCTGTGATTTCTGGATTTATGATCTTCATGACCATGTTCTATTCCAGCTTAATTGTTCCTCTCTTCAATAAACAAAAACCATTGGAAGATGGTGAATTAAAAGAAGAAATAGAGCAGCTTTCAAATAAAGTAGGGTTTAAACTAGATAATGTATATGTGATGGATGGTTCTAAAAGATCATCAAAAGGGAATGCCTATTTTAGCGGATTGGGAAGTAAGAAGAGAATCGTTTTATTCGATACATTAATAAGCGAATTAAGCACTTCCGAAATTGTGGCAGTACTGGCTCATGAGATAGGACATTATAAAAAGAAGCATACTTTAAGCGGAATAATTATCTCCTTATTACAAACTGGTTTAATGCTTTATATTTTTTCTCTTATTATTGATAATCCTGCATTATCGGAAGCACTAGGAGCACAGCATCATGGATTTCATCTTGGTTTAATAGTATTTGGAATTCTCTATTCACCAATTTCTACGCTTATTGGTTTGATCATGAATGTATGGTCAAGGAAAAACGAATATCAGGCAGATGAATTTGCCAACAATAATTATAATGGAAAAGCTTTAGGCGATGCTTTGATTAAACTTTCTGTAAGTTCTTTAAGTAATTTAACGCCCCATAAAGCCTACGTTTTCTTTTATTATTCGCATCCAACTCTTCTACAAAGATTGAAAGCCATAAGGTCTGATGCTAAGTAATTAAAAGAAGTATACTCAGTAATTCTATTTTCTGAACAGATCCTCAAAAAATCATTTAGATCAAATTATATACGAAATTTTATGCAAGCAGAAATTATAACCATAGGAGATGAAATCCTTATTGGTCAAATTGTGGATTCCAATTCAGCATGGATGGCTAAGGAATTGAATAAAAATGGTATTAGTATTGCAAAAATCGCTAGTATTTCAGATCAGCAATCAGAAATTGTGGCCGCACTTCAGGATTCACTGGAGAGAGTTCCTTTGGTATTTATTACGGGAGGTTTGGGTCCCACAAATGATGATATTACCAAAAAAACCTTATCGGATTACTATGGCATGTCTTTGATTCAGGATGATGCACTTTATGAGAAAATTAAATTACGATTAGAAAAGTATGGTATCCCGATGAATCGATTTAACAGGGAGCAAGCATTAATACCAGATAAAGCTAGAATATTGCTCAATAATTTTGGAACGGCACCATGTATGTGGTTCGAGAAAGATGGAAAAGTAGCTATCTCCATGCCCGGTGTGCCTTTCGAAATGAAGGGAATAATGATAAATGAAGTGATTCCTGCAATTAAAGCAAAATATAATTCTTTATCTATATTTCACAAAACCATAATGGTTCAGGGAATTGGAGAATCAGTGCTTGCGGAAATGCTGAGTGAATGGGAGGCTAATTTGCCACAAAGTATAAAACTTGCATATCTACCTTCTCCGGGACTGGTTCGTTTGCGTTTAAGTACACGAGGGGAGAATAAACAAATTTTGGAATTAGAAATTGAAAAGCAGGTTGCGGCACTACAAGAAATTATTCCGAATAACATATTTAGTCTGGAAGATTTGCCAATGGAATTGGTAGTGGCAGATCTCCTAATGAAAAAAAACTGTTCAGTTGGTGCTGCTGAAAGTTGCACTGGAGGATATATTGCTCATTTATTCACTTCTCACGCCGGAAGTTCTGATTATTTTATGGGGGGTGTAGTTTCCTATTCCAATGAGGCCAAGCAAAACATATTGCATGTTAAAGAATCTGATTTATTAAAGCATGGTGCGGTAAGCAAGGCAGTTGTAGAGCAAATGGCAGAAGGGGCAAGACAGATTCTAAATGTGGATTATGCAATTGCTACATCAGGAATTGCCGGTCCGGATGGTGGGAGTGATGAAAAGCCAGTTGGTACTATTTGGATTGCAGTAGCTAGTGAAAAAGGAATAGTTTCAGAAAAACTTCAACTTTATAAAATCCGAGAGCGAAATATTCGGGCGGCTAGCTTAAAGGCACTAAACCTTTTGCGAATTCAACTTCTGAAGTGAGTTATTATCTAAAAATATAACCCCAAAAGCCTTCTATTTATTAGAAGGCTTTTTTTATCTACGTTAGATTTCACTATTGCCTAATGTGATTTAAAGTCTTAAATTTCAGTTTATATAAAGAAAATCAAAGTGCTTATAGATTTTTAATTACATCACACACATGTAGATATTTGGATATATATATAATACTGCATAGTTTTGACCTGAAATTTAACTAAATCAATAAATAAAACATGCGAAATTTCATCTACTTAGTTATCTGTACTTTGTGTCTTTGGAATCCTTTTCCTGTAAGTGCACAAAATTCAGAGGTGGTATTAAGTTTGCAGGATGCCTTGGCAAAAGCGGCGGAAAATAATTGGCAAATAAATAAAGCCAAGGAACAGGGAAAGGCTGCAAAAGCTGAATTTAGGGAAACTAATTCCATTTTTCTTCCAAATTTAAATGTATCCCATACTGTAGTTACCACAAATGATCCTCTTTCCGCTTTCGGTTTTAAATTAAAACAGGAGATAACGAAGCAAGAGGATTTTAATCCAATATTGTTGAATGATCCTAAGCATATTGAAAATTTTGCAAGCAAAATTGAGGTACAACAACCGATTATCAATTTAGATGGTTTATATGGCAGAAAGGCGGCAAGTGCAAAACTTCAAGCGGTGGATTATACTACTGAGAGAACAATTAACTATACTAAGTTTGAAGTAAAGAAAGCCTATTATCAGCTCGAATTAGCGAAACAAGCAGTTGTAGTTTTAGATAAATCGATTGAGGTAGCAAAGTCGGCAGAGGAACTAACAGCGAATAATTTAAAGCAAGGATATGTGAAAGATGCAGATTTATTAGCTGCAAAAGTTAGGGTTCTGGAACTAAATACTCAGTTATTGGATGCTAAAAACAATAAAAAACAAGCCAATGAATATTTAGCTTATCTGCTTGGAATGGATATTAATACGCAGATAAGCACCAGTGATCATTTGGAGAAACAACCGAGTCTTCTTAGCGGATTGGTTCAGGTGGAAGATACTGGTTTTCGATCGGATTTGATGGCCTATAAGAAAGGTATTGAGGCTAGAAAAAACATGCTAAAATCTCAAAAAATGCAATTCCTGCCACGTTTAAATGCATTTGGTGCTTATGAATGGAACGATGATCATTTATTTGGAACATCAGCAAATAATTATATGATAGGAGCTAGCTTATCCTGGAACTTATTCAGCGGTTACAAGAACGTTGGAAAGGTTCAAAAGGCAAAAGCAGAACTGAAAATTGCCGAATTAAATTTATCCGAATATGAATCCAGAAATAATATGGAGATTCAAGGTGCTAAAAGGAATTTGAAATTGGCCTTTGACAGAATTGAGTTGACAAAATTAGCGAAGGAACAATCGCTAGAAGCCCTTAGAATAAGAGAAAACAGATACAAACAAGGTCTGGAGAAAACAACCGATCTGCTCTATTCTGAATCAGTATCATTAGCTCGTAGTTTGGATTATATTAATGCTTTATACAAATATCATGTCGCAGTTTTCCAGTTGGAATTATTACTGGAAAAAGACTTACAATAACTAAAATCAACATAGATAATATGCAATCGAAAAAATTATTGATGATAGGACTTATGATTGTGAGTTTTATTGGATTACAATCATGTGGTAAAGATACTGCAACAAATAAGTCACAAGCTACTAAGTTGAATGTTAAACTTGGTACTGTGAAAATCGAAAACCAACCCGAAATATTGAGTTTCTCTGGAAAATTAGAAGCTGCAACACATTCTAATTTGAGTACCCGCTTAATGGGACAGATTGCTAAGTATTATGTGGAAATTGGACAGAAAGTGAATAAAGATCAGCTTTTACTACAGATTCACGATAAAGACATATTAGCAAAGAAAGCTCAGATAAAGGCAAACTTGCTGGAGGCAGAAGCTGCATTCAAAAGTGCAGAAAAGGATTTTCATCGTTATACGACTTTATTTGAACAGAAAAGTGCTTCTCAAAAAGAGTTGGATGATATCACCACGCATTATAATATGGCAAAAGCGAGAGTGGCGGCCGTAAAACAAATGGTACTTGGGGTAGATGAAATGCTTCGATATGCAAGTATCAGAGCTCCCTATAGTGGTACAATTACCCGTAAATATATGAATGAAGGGGATCTGGCATCACCAGGTATGCCTTTGCTTGCAATTGAACAAGCCAAGCAGTTCAAAGTAATTGCCCGTATTCCGGAAACTGATATCGCAAAAATTAAGAAGAACGATTTAGTAAAAGTTCAGATACGCGCTATAGGAAACAAAGATTTGGATGGTGTGGTTACCGAAGTGAATCCATCTGCTTTATATACCGGTAATCAGTTTGAAGCTAAAGTGATGCTGAATGCTGATGCGATTCAGAAGGAGAACCTTTACAGTGGTATGTACGCAAAAATATTATTGGAAAAAGGAGGAAGCCCTAGAATCTTACTTCCTAAAAAGGCTTTGTTTCAAAAGGGACAATTAACCGGTGTATATACGGTTAGCCAGATGAATACAGCCATTCTACGATGGGTAAGAACCGGAAAAACGATGGGTGATAAGGTAGAGATCCTATCGGGTTTAAATGATGGGGAAAAATATATTCTATCCTATGAAGGTAAAATCTGGGATGGTGTTCAACTAAACATACAATAATCGTAGAGTTATGAAGACAGGATTTTCAGGCAGACTGGCCAATTTATTTATAAATTCTAAATTAACTCCTTTGTTAATGGTTGCCTTTATGGTGATTGGTTTGTATAGTGCTTATCTAACACCAAGGGAGGAGGAACCGCAAATCGATGTTCCTATTGCCGATATATTTTTAAGATTTCCCGGTGCAAGTCCAACAGAGGTCGAATCGCATGTAATGCAACCCCTGGAGAAGGTCGTAGCAAATATATCGGGAGTAGAGTATGTTTACTCTACCTCTATGCCCGGACAGGCAATGCTTATAGTACAGTTTTATGTTGGAGAAGATATTGAAAGATCTCTGGTGAAGATGTACAATGAGATAATGAAGCACATGGATGAAATGCCAAAGGGAACTTCATTGCCATTAATTAAAACACGAGCGATAGATGATGTACCAGTATTAGGACTTACTTTTTGGAGTAAGAATTACAGCGATTTTCAGCTTCGAAGGATTGCCGAGGAAGTCAATAATGAAATTGAAAAGGTTGCTGATGTTTCAGAAACGAAGGTGATTGGAGGCCGTTCCCGTAAAGTGAGAGTAATCTTAAATCCAGAACAAATGGCAGGATATCATTTGGATGCCCTTAGTATTGCACAGCAAATTCAAATTGCCAACCAGCAAGTGGGATCGGGAAGCTTTAACAAACACGATCAGGAATATTTGGTGGAAACGGGTCGTTTTTTAGAGAATGCCGAAGATGTTGAAAATCTTGTGGTGGGCGTTTATAATAACAGTCCGATTTACTTAAAGCAAGTAGCCAATGTGGTTGACGGACCGGAAATTCCATCTCAATATGTGAGCTTTGGATATGGTAAGATAAATCCCCAAAAAGAAAATTTTAAAGGTGATTATCCTGCAGTTACCATCTCTATTGCTAAACGCAGAGGCGCTGATGCGATGAAGGTAGCACAGCATATTTTGGGTAAAATCAAACATTTGGATAAGGAATTAATACCTGAAGATGTTCATGTTGATGTTACCAGAAACTATGGTGAAACAGCTTCGGATAAGGTGGCTGAATTGATATTACACCTACTGCTTGCCATTATTGCAGTAACCTTTGTGGTGATGATTGCCATGGGATGGCGAGGTGGACTGGTTGTGTTGCTATCTGTACCAATAACCTTCGCATTGACTCTGTTTAGCTATTACTTCCTGGATTATACCTTGAATAGAATCACCTTGTTCGCTCTGGTTTTTGTCACGGGGATCGTGGTGGATGATTCTATCATTATAGCCGAAAACATGCACCGGCATTTTAAACTGAATCAATTGCCATTTTTACAGGCAGCAATTCGTTCTATCGACGAAGTAGGGAATCCTACCATTCTGGCAACATTTACTGTGATTGCTGCGGTGCTTCCTATGGCTTTCGTGTCCGGATTAATGGGACCTTATATGAGCCCAATGCCTATTGGTGCTGCTATTGCCATGATCATTTCCTTATTGGTGGCATTAACAATAACACCTTATTTGGCTTTTCGTTTATTAATTGAGAAGAAGAAAGATCAATCCAAAGAGAAAGCATTTGTTTTAGAGGAATCAAAAGTATATAAGTTTTATGCTGCGACTATTAGTCCGATGTTGGAATCGTCATGGAAAAGATGGAGCTTTATCGGTTTTGTGACGCTGCTATTATTTGCATCGATGAGTTTGGTGTATTTTAAACTGGTAGCAGTAAAAATGCTTCCTTTTGATAATAAAAATGAATTTCAGGTAGTGGTTGATATGCCGGAAGGCACCACTTTAGAGCGGACAAATGCAGTTACTAAGGAATTGGCCGCTTATATATCTCAACAGGATAATGTAGTGGATTACGAGACCTATGTTGGAATATCTGCTCCCATCAACTTTAACGGTTTGGTACGTCATTACGATTTAAGAAGAGGTTCTAATGTGGCGGATATTCAGGTGAACCTTACTCATAAGGATAAACGAAGTATTCAAAGTCATGCTATTGCTAAAGTCATGAGAGCAAAACTGCAGGAAATTGGTGAAAAATTTAATGCCAATGTTAAGGTAGTGGAAGTTCCACCCGGACCACCAGTAATGTCAACCATTGTAGGTGAGGTTTACGGTCCTGATTTAAAGGAGCAAACTAATATTGCCAAACAATTGAAAGGTTTATTTCATAAGACAGAGGACGTTGTTGACGTGGACTGGTTGGTGGAAGATGATCAAACCGAGTTCCAGTTTAATGTGGATAAGGAGAAGGCGATGTTAGCTGGCGTTTCTACACAACAAGTGGTTCAAACATTGAATATGGCTCTTAGCGGTCGGGATGTTAGTGAATTGTATCAGGAACACGATCACGACCAGGTTGGAATAAATTTACGACTTAAAGAAAAGGATAGAAGTAGCATCAACGATTTGAAGCAAATTAATATTCTTAGTCGTTCCGGTAAGCTTGTCGCTCTTGGTGATTTGGTTCAAATCAAAGAGAAAATTAAGGATAAGAGCATCTATCGCAAAAATCAGAAAAGAGTAGTTTATGTTACTGCTGATGTTGCAGGAGATTTGGAAAGTCCGGTTTATGCGATCATGAATTTATCCGATAATTTGAATAAGATCAAGATGCCTAAAGGTTATCAATTGAAAGAGGAATATACACACCAACCATTTTTAGAGGATGATTATAGCTTGAAATGGGACGGGGAATGGCAGATTACTTATGAGGTTTTCAGAGACTTGGGAACTGCTTTTGCTGTAGCGATTTTAGTGATTTATTTGCTGATTATCGGATGGTTTCAGAATTTTAAAGTACCATTTGTAATGATGCTTTCGATTCCGCTTTCCTTAGTTGGTATCCTTGTTGGACACTGGATAATGGGTGCCTTCTTTACAGCTACATCCATGATTGGTTTAATCGCTCTTGCCGGAATAATGGTCCGGAATTCCATACTGCTCATCGACTTTATTAATTTACGGTTGGCCGAAGGAATTCCATTAAAAAGAGCAGTAATTGAAGCTGGTGCGGTTCGTACAACTCCTATTTTGCTGACTGCAGGTACTGTGGTGATTGGAGCTGTCATTATATTGTTTGATCCTATCTTTCAGGGACTGGCGATTTCGTTGATGGGTGGTTCTATTGCCTCCACATTCCTAACATTGGTTATGGTTCCTCTTATTTATTTTATGACTGAGAAAAAGAAATATCCTGAAAACAAATAAAACAATATCTATGAAAGGAGTAATTATTTTTTGTGTGAGAGCATTCTACGACGATTTATTAAAGATCTACAACAATACAGGGGTTGAAACTTTTAATGAATTTGATGTGAAAGGTTTTAACAAAATGAAAACTGATAATTCTGAATCCTTAAATTGGTTTGCATCCAGTAAGGATTATTACGATTCTATCGCAACATTTGCATTTATGAAGGAAGATCTTTGTGATACTTTGTTCGAGCATATTAATGAATTTAATGAAAATATGGATTGCTGTAGTCCAATACATGCCTACAGAATTGATGTTGAAAAGTTTATTCACAATCTGTAAAAAAAACAGTAATATGAGAGAAAGATTAATAAGAGCCATCGCAGGTTGCCTAATTTTAGTAAGTGTTTTGCTGGCATTCTATGTAAACATCAATTGGTTGTTTTTAACTGCATTTGTTGGATTGAATTTATTACAATCCTCCATTACCAAGTGGTGTCTGATGGAGGATATATTGAGAAAAGTTTTTAAAGTGGATAATTAAATCCACTTAGTTTTAGTTTATTGATTTGTACTCCCGGAGTTTTTACTCCGGGATTTTTATTATTTAGCCTTCTATATATTGGGCCGCACATTTAGAAAATAAAAAATCAGAAGCGATACAGTGCAAAAATGACAACTTGCATGACGACTAACCTCTTTTTGTACAAAAAACGACTACTAGGATGAAAACTGATGATTTTTTGTACAAAAAATGGCTACTAGGATGAAAAGTTGTCCCTTTTTGCGCAAAAAATGACTACTAGGATGAAAAGTGATGATTTTTTGTACAAAAAATAGCTGCTAGGATGAAAAGTGATGACTTTTTGTGCAAAAAATAGCTACTAGGATGAAAAGTTGTCCCTTTTTGTACAAAAAACCATAACTAAGATGCCGACTAGCTTGTTTTGTGCTTTTTTAGGAAGGAGATTCTAAAGCAGGTAAGAATATCCGTTAACACTACCTTTTTTCTATATCTTTGCCTCAAAATTTTGAGATATGATCCGTACAATACAACAAGCTTTCGACGTATTAGATACCCAGGCAAAAGGAATTCCTTACGAGGCTATTGATTTTCTTAGAAATCAGGATGCCAACGAGGCCATTAATCAGAAATTGGTTTATGCTTTAAAAAACGCATACAGTGGTAAAGCATACTATTCTGATGAACTTCGAATAATGCTGCCTGCACCTTTATGGTATGCCATCGTAGCCGAAAAACATCTCAGCGAAGAGCTGTTTCAGCCATTACTGGATATGTTTACGGTGGAAGAAGATTGGGACTTAATGAATGAACAAGCCGTTTATTTGGTGGGTTTGCTTGCCCGGAAATTTCCAAATCAGTTTGTGAATAAGGTGTTGGATTTTATCGAGGAGAATATAAAAGAAGACAATAAAAAGCCGTACATCTATTGCTTCGAAGCCTTGTATTACGCCAACAACGAACAATTTGGCCGAATTCACTCCATCCTGGACAAAGAGAATTTTCATTGGTTGGATCATTACATTCGCGTGCTTGGCGATTTGATGCGCGAAGATACTTTGCAAAAATTCAAAGAAATCTTGCCAAAATTCGAGGGCAAACACACGGCTATCGAACTGCAATACTATATCGATGCGATGGATGGCAAAATTACTGATTTTAAAAAAGGAGTAGCTTTCTGCGAAATGCGAGATCCCGAATGGAAAAACCA
The DNA here is from genome assembly GCF_003996985.1 of Ancylomarina longa. Lineage (GTDB taxonomy): Bacteria > Bacteroidota > Bacteroidia > Bacteroidales > Marinifilaceae > Ancylomarina_A > Ancylomarina_A longa. The sequence goes on along the minus strand of NZ_RJJX01000001.1, from coordinate 157,183 downwards.
TTATCAGCATTTGGAATATATATTTGCCTCCAGCAATTCTCCAGTTGAGCAAGGAGAAAAAATAAACAGGAACGATTCCTGTCCTTGCGGATCAGGTAAAAAATACAAGCATTGTTGCTTCACCAAAGTGAATTAAATCTATTGATTTATTACCGCACGAAAATTAAAACACTGCTTTACGGATAAAAAAAACGGTTTTAATAGCACTTCTAAAGTGCCATTAAAACCGAACATTCAACTCTAGCGCCAACTACAAGTCTAAATTTGTGGCCAAAAAAGCCAGTACGGAAAGCAGCATAATTCCATAAAAAAACAGAGCTGCTATTTGTGTTTGTTTCTTTTTATTCATGATGTTTCCTTATAAGGTGCTTTAATTTGTTTCGTTTCTCTATCAAAAATCTAAAGCTTGCTCCAACAGGGCAAAAATAGTGACAGAAAAAGTCGGAGATAAAAAGGGAGCCAATTAATGCTGCCGGCAGAATGTACCATTGAATCCCCATTCCTTCTAAAGAGAAAAACATAGCAAATGGTTCGTAGGATGAAATGGTGGGATTCTTTGAAATCAAGATCAATATTAAGGACAACCATAACAAATACTTGGGAGTCTGAATCAAATGCTTGCTTAATCCGGGGTGTATCTTAAAATTAACTCCTGATATTTTATTCAGGAAAATTTGCCCGGCATGAAAAGGGCAGATGGAATTACAATACACATTTTTACCCATAACAGCTATGGCAAGAAGATTACCAAATACCAGTATCCACCACACAAAATGATGCCTGATATCCGGGATATAAGCCAAACATAACCGTCCGATGTGCGAAAGGGAAATGGAAGCATTAAGCAAAAAACCAATCACCAGGCAGGAACTGAAAAGGACTATATACCTTAGTTTTTTGTACTTCAATTGAGTGGCAATTAAAGCAAGAATAAAGATTAGCACCACTATTAATTCATATTTGCCAATTTCCCATCTTATCCCAACATCCGGAAGCGGTAATGAAAATTTATTTTTGGCAATATTCCACGCTGCTTCTCTACTGGCAAGTGCTATAGCATTGGAACTTACTGTTGCACCGGAAACTACCGAAATATCAGATCGAATCAAATATTTGTCGTTTACCTTTTTGTTAGGATATTGCTCAAAGTATCGTTTGTTCTTTAATTTTTCGATATAGGCATGTGTTTCCGAATTCTGTATTAATTCGATATCCATCGTATTGCCTATGGTATCGGATAATAATAATACCTTCATCGGTCCACCATAGCCTTGTGAATTACCTATGGAAACATAGCCAATCAAATGGTTTTGACTATAAGCAGCAATATTGCCGTTTTTTTTACAAACCTTATCAATTTGTCTTTCCCGGAATACCTGCGATTTCGAGAATTCATCTGTTTCTTTCTGGCTGGATTGACCAATATAAAATGCAACCAACAGGCTTGCAAGTGCAAACCCGTTGATTAGTGATTTTTTAAACTTATTGAGTGGCATTATTTATTTCTTTTTTAAAGCTATTTTACGTCCGAATAGGAGCAATAGAATGGATGGTATTCCGAATACCACCAAGCCCATACTCGAAGCTCGTGGCACGCCTTCCAATACTGAACTTACCGACCATGCAATACAAAAGAGTAGTAAGAAACTACCTAATCCTAGTAATGACCAGCTTAGAGCCGAAAATTTAAATTGCTTATTATATTTTATCAGCACCATAATAATTAGGGTAGTTAATATCCCCAATAGGTAGAATAATGTTTCTGTTCCTGAAAAAACCATGATTTTTAGTTTAAAAGATTAATGACCATTATAACTTCTTCCTTCCGGATTATAGAAAACATCTATCTTTTCCGGATTACCAACGTCTCCATATCCAAATAGAATATCCATCTCACGCATGAAGTTATGAACAGGGCCTGGCATGGCAGCAGTTATTTTATCCACCAAACGGTGATGCCAGAAATCGGGTTTGTTATAAGGGCAGGAAGCCATGCAGGAACCGCAATCTGTACCGAATTCACTCCAGGTATGGAAACATTTCTTTGCATCCATATAGTATTTTTTTACGCCTTTGGCATTATACCATGCTCCATCGTAAGCTGGTTCAAAAGTCGGTTCTTTTTCAAAGGAGATTGCTTTTCCCGGACAGGCATCTGCACAGCGCATGCAATTTTTACAGAAATCCATTGCTCCAAATTCAATCGGCTTGTCGTACTCCACAAAATCAAAATCGGTATATACTTTTGCCAATCGAACACGAGGGCCATATTTATAGGTAATCAAATTTCCCATTCTCGATCCTTCGCCGAGTCCGGCTGCAATAGCATATGGAATGCTGAGTCCGGTATCATTACCACAAGGTACTGCCTGATAGCCTAATTGTTTTAAAAATATGGCTAACTGGTAAGCAACTTTGGTCATTTCAGAATACTTGGTTCCAGCACCTGCACCCTCCACATCGCTTGGAGCAGTTGCAATAGCTTCATAGTCCATTTCAAAAGCCATTACAATAACCGATTTGGGTTCAAAAGGAAATCGTTCCCATCCATATATTGCATCTTCCGGCCGACCTTCCATTATGGCATGCGGATCAACAAAATCGGCATAATCCCAGCGTTTGTCTCGCTTGGTAATTCCTACCAAACTGGCACCATATAGTCTTGCAGCTCTTTTTATGGTATCTGAAGCTGTCTTTTTACTACTAAATTTATATTGGTGGCTATTTACCCAGTCGTGGTGAGGTAAGAATTCTCCCTCTTTCTTTTTGTATTGATCCCATTTTAAAATCCCTTCACCGGATATGGCTTGTGATGACATTGGAGATACTTTATTATGTAGAGCCCAAGCTCCTGCATTTAAAGATTTTGAAAGTTGATCAAAACCTTTCTTTTCTTCGAAATGCATGAATGTTTTTTCTGCGAATTTTTTTGCAGATTCATGAACATCCGTTGCTTCAGGGTGAGTGCCCCACCATCCTGCGGTAAACATGATATCTTTATTGCTGTGAGGTTTATAATCATCGCGAACCTCATGGGGAAAGTCATCATGTGTCTTAATAAAATTACCGGCTGTTTTTTCATCTATTTTTTTTACAACACTTTCTTTAGCTTTTGCCGGAAGTGTTACCGCTCCAATTGCAGCTCCGGCCGCACCAAGCTTGAGGAAATTTCTTCTGTTGATGGCATTGGAATTGTCTGTTTTCTTGTTTGTCATACCTTTTTTATTAATCTCGTTTCAAGTTAGAATGGATAGGAAAGGTTTCGTAGCTACGTTTTGTTGATTTTGGAAACAAACCTAACCCGCAAAGGTTTTAAAATCGACAAGCCTAAGAAATTAAGACGTCTTATTACTCTGGCAAATACTTGTAAGTAGCAAATATGGAGACATTTGTATCGTTTTAGTAGAGATAGATTTTTTTGCACCTGTCTTATGGTGAGAAAAGAGATATATAGTGAGAGAAATTACAAATACGACCTATCTGTAACAGATAATGTCATTAATAGCACCTTCGTTTTGGATTCCTAAGTATTAGAAATTTTACGGAGTGCTTCGATTCGGTAGGAGCAGGAGTAATAAGTTTAAATAGATGGTGGAAAATCAGCCAACTATTTTTTTCTGGTAAATCATTCAACTAGAAAGAAGGCTAATCACATAGTTGCAAGATAGGCTTTTAATCATTTTGTAGAAGGGTCTTTCGATATTCCGAGGGTGTCTGCTTTGTGAATTTTTTAAAAGCAAGGTTGAAGGTTGCTTTAGATTTAAAACCAACCTCAAAAGCTAAAGCCAGGATGGAGTAATTTTGATATTTCTTCTCTTGTAATAATGTTTTGAAGGCTTCAACCCGGTAATTGTTGGTGAAGTCATTAAAGCTTTGCCCCAGTAATCTATTTAGCGTTTCGGTGATGTGATGGGCTGGAATATTCAATCTCTTGCTGACTATTTTTAAGGAAATATTTGGATCCAAATATACTTTCTCCTCCTGATAATAGGAATTGATACGAGCAGCTATTATTCTTGCCTTTTCCTCACTTAAACCGGATTTTGAATATTGCTTGAAACTGATAAGCGATTGTTGCTTTTTTTTGTGATGTATTATATTCGGGCGAGTAATTACATGGTAAGCTATTACATAGCTCAAAACCAGTAAGAAAATAATATTCAATAGTTCTATAAAATCTAAATACTGTTCTTTAAAGCAGAAGAATATTGCCCGGGTCATTAATAACAAGGAATGAAAAAGCATCATACTAACTAATAGTCTGATCATAACTGTTTTCTCCTTATTATATTTGAAAACTTGAAATATCTGAAAGCGTTCTAATTGATAAATTTTTGCAAGTTTATGAATCACCAAAAGGGGATATAAGATAAGCATGGAAGCTAATAAAAATTGAATGCTATTTATTGTGTAACGTTGGACTTCTTCGTTCTCAGTGCCCTTTGTGATATATACCAAAGCAGCCATTCCAATTGGTAATAATAGGTGAGGGACAAGTTTCCTGGTTGAAGGTAATTTACCAATTATTACAGTTTGGCAATAAAAATAAATAGCTGGTGGTGATATAAAAGTGAAACTAAGAAAATAGGGGGTATAGATCTGATATGCCTTATTACTGTAGGTGAAATAATAGAAGGCATAATGTATCAATAAGGTGAAAAGAATGAAATTTAGAAAGATGTTAGCCGGAGTTCTAAATTTCTTTTGAGATAAAATAACCATCAATCCAACGGTTTGAATGGCGCATAGAAATATGATTTCTGTTATATTCATTGATATTCACAGGTGTAAGTTTGCTCGTATTCTCGTAGTGTATTACAATAGGAACGTTAAAACAAATAGTTTTTTAATGGATTTAAAGATAGCTTATTTTGGATACACATCAAGTTGTAATTATAAATTGAATATCCGACAAAAGGCAGACGACTGCTAGAGATTTTAAAAAGATTAAGTGCATCACTAACATTTTGAAAATCTATCACTTGATTGAGGAGGAATACCTCAACACTTTGTGGATGATTTCTACAATCAAAAAAGCTTGCTATTTTTAATAAATCCGATTAAGAATTCTTAAAATTTTGTAACATTCAGGTTTAGCGCACGTTAAAAGAGACATTAAAGAAGGTTCCCCGTGCAAGATATTTTTGGCATGGAATTCCCTATATGAGTTGTGAAGTTGAAAAATGTCTAATAGAACAAGAATGACAAAATTAAAGCAGAGAGGATATTCATATAATGGATTCCCTATTAATAGTTTTCAAAAGAAAACTATTCCAATCGAACCAAGCAGTAAAAAGAATGGTTTTAATTTGATGAAAATACCTCTTTTTTTATCCCCGAGTAAACCCCATTGTAATAAATCCCAAATTTTGCGCTGTAATTAATCAGTTATTGTGTGCAATAATAGATTGTTAATCTGAACTAATGGTTTGGAAATGGGTTTTTTTTGTAAAAATTTTAAAAAGAAATAAACTATATTTAATAATAATATCAATGAGAACAGAGAGAAAAGTGATTGCGGTAATGATGATATTGACAATGTGGTTTTCCTTCGCTAGTTGTGATAGCGAGTTAACGGAAGATACAGCTTCACCTGAGGTTGTTACACCTGTAGATAGTGTAGGTAATAGTGGTAACGATGGTAATACGAAGAATGAGAATAGACCTATTATAGAAAACCAGGTGTTTACAGAAACGGCTACCTTTTACGGTCATGAGAATGATAGTTTAGTGATTCGTAATTGTACTTTTGAAAATATTAATGGTGAAGGTCTGATACTTGGTGATGTTGATGAGGTAATTGTTGAGGATTGTACCTTTAGGAATATTACAGGAAATGCGGTACGTTTTGCGACCACCAGAACCTCTAATAATATAAGGATTGAAAATAATGAAATCTACGATATTGACAATTGTGGTATTCTAACTCAAGAAGGCCATGTTCATGTGAATATTTTAAATAATCGAATTTATAGAGTTGCCTTGAATGCCGAAAAAGGACCTCATGGCATATACCTTATCGGAAAAGATTTTCTTGTAGAAGGAAATACAATTCATGATGTTGGTAGTGGGCCTGCAGCTGGTATAACAACAAGAACTTATGGTAAGATATCAAGGAATAAGATATACAATGTTACAGGTTCTGGAATTGATTACTCTAGCGATCATCCCGGTTATGGAGGAAAACTTTTAATAGAGAATAATATCATATATGATAATGACAGAAAAGGAATTCATCTAATGGGAGGGCCTGCAGATTCGAAAATTGGTTCAGCAATAATTAGATTTAATACTGTTTTAAGTAACAATGATGAAATGGCAGTTTGGGTTGATTCCGGTTATTATATGGATGCCACCTTTGAAGTGTATGGTAATATCTTAATAAACACAAGTGGAGCAGAAAACTATCTATTTGTTTCTCCTCAACACGCTTTAGATTTTGAAGGATATAATCTTACAGGAACTAAAGATATGGGATTTGTTGATTTTGAAGGGCGCAATTTGCATATTACTTCTACTTCAGATGCTGTTAACTATGTGGATGGTGCAACTGATTATCCAGAATATGATTTTGATGGAAGTGATTTAAGAGAACAGGTATCTCAAGATGCCGGTGCTGATGAAATATAATACCAATTAAAAATATCACTACTATAAATAATAGTAGTGAATAGCAAAGACCTCTTCCGTAGTTTATATGGGGAGGCCTTTTACTTTTTGCTTAGAATTATAATAACTTGTACTAAAGTTGTGAATTATAATTTAAGGAGTGTTTTGTAATTGATGATTAGAGATTATCTTTTGAAGAAGATCTGAACTAATTTGGGAGTCAAATTTTCGAGCAAAAAGCTTTTTACTATTCAAAATTAAGTTATAATCTGTTTCGTCTAAAATAGACGGACTATTGCCATTTTTTTCTGTCCAATCAATATAACGGAGATTTTCATTGATAATATTACGTTTGAATATTGAGTTCACGATTATAGTTTGAAAAAGCATCTCTTCGGCACAAAAAGTATGTTTAAATCGTTGTATAAAATCAGGATTGTGTTTGATATATTGAATTACATATTCTAGACAATCACGGCTTAACGACCACCAAGTACTTCCCCAATAAAGTTGTGGGAAATTTTTAGGATATGAGCGTTTTATGTGGACTAATTTTTGCAGTTTGATAATCAATGAATATGTTTTTCTTTCAAAAAAATTTCCCTTCTCATTGAAAATATCATTCGGACGAAATAACTGAAGTCTATTTAGTCCTCCCTCAAATAATTTGGTGGTTGGCATTTTGAAGAAATCAATAAATTCAAGATTTTTATTCTTTTCAAAGAAATTCATTATTTCATTTATTGGTTTTATAGGGAAACATTGTCCGCTTAATGTGTGAAAATAAGATATTTCTCCATTATTTAAAGCTATTTTAATAAGTAATAATATTGCTTTTAAATGTGAAAATCCTCCCCAATTTACAGGTATAGCATTCTCAAGTATATTCACATTTGGCTTAATTTTTAATTGTTGGATTAAGGCTTGATCAGAAATATTACTTTTCTTGTCAATATGAATATAAAAATATGAATTCTTACTGTCTAAATGTTGAACAAGCTTATATAATTGCGGTGTATCTTTGTAAGCTGTTATCAAAAAACCATGATTCATTGTAAAAATATTTAAAGAAGATCTGTTTAACTATTCATTGAATTTATGAGAAATTTTAATTATTTAAAAATTTAATTGATTTGATACTCCATTGATAATTTTAAAACTAATGATGCGACTGTTTTATCAAAGATCTCAAATGAATTCTAATGAGATTTCACTTATAATGTTGATGTTTAACAAAGAGATTAGACATATGTGTATTAGAGATCAAAAATTATTAGGAGATTTTGCAACTCAATTACTAGTATTTAAGGCTATATAATATGTTCTGTTTAAGTTTTCTTATGGATTCTATGTGTGATTTTATATAGAAAAAACGATGGTTTGTAAAAGAATTCTGTCCAACTAATAAATTTAACATTTTTAGGCTTGATTATTAACTAAAATGGTAGGAACTTATAATACTTTCTTTAAAAGTAAGTGAATTTATTTAAATGTTGATTCAATGGTTATAGTATTAATATTAGATCAAATTTTGAAACAAATTATTTTTAAGTTTATTAAGTGCGATTCATTATTTGTTCTTAATTATTCCGTAACCTTCTTCTTGTTAAAATCGCATTGTTCTGTTTAATAAAAAATGGGACTAAGGAGACGAAGTTGTGCCCAATTATTGCTTCCTTTAAGAGATATTCCTGCTGAAATATTTCTTCCTTAATTTACTCTGAAATTTATAATCTTTACCGAACATTATTAATTAAATGATGCGTTATGTTGTGCCTTATACTTTTCTTGTGAGAGATCCTATTGTTATGCTAGATCTAAAAACTCAGTATATGCGGATTAAATTAGAAATTGATTCCGCTATCGAAAATGTAATTCAATCCTTTGAATTTGTGAATGGTTCGCATGTTGATAAATTTTCAAAAGGATTGGCAGATTTTCTAAAAGTAAAACATGTAATTCCTTGTGGAAACGGAACCGATGCATTACAGATAGCCATTATGGCACTTCAATTATTTCCCGGAGATGAAGTAATTGTACCCGCTTATACCTATGTTGCAACCGTTGAAGTCATTTCTTTACTTGGATTAAAACCTGTTTTTGTCGACGTTGATGAACATACATTCACTCTGGATATAGAGGATCTAAAGAAGAAAATAACTCCCAAAACAAAATTGGTTATTCCTGTACATCTTTTTGGACAATGTGCAGATATGGAAAAAATACGATCAATTGCACAAGAATTTGGTTTCAAAATAATTGAGGATACTGCTCAAGCAATTGGAGCAGAATATTATTTTTCGAATGATAGTCATTCAAAAGCAGGAACAATAGGTGATTTTGGAACAACATCTTTTTTTCCCTCAAAAAATCTTGCATGTTTTGGTGATGGCGGTGCATTGTTCACTAATGATGATACTTTGGCTGAGAGGGCCAAAATGATTGCTAATCATGGACAGAAACAAAAATACCATCACGAAATCGTAGGATGTAATTCAAGGCTAGACAGCATTCAGGCAGCAATTTTAAGTGTTAAATTGAAATATTTGAATGATTATACTAAGGCAAGACAGTGGGGGGCTGGATTCTATGATGAGCTCCTGAATAATCTTTCAGGAGTTAGGTTGCCTATACGTGCTTCCTATTCATCCCACGTATTTAATCAATATACAATTACTATTGATGATATGGTTGGTGTAAATAAAGAATCTTTTAGAGATCATCTGAGGAGGGAATTAAGAAAACTCGGTGTTCCAAGTATGGTATATTATCCAAGACCACTTCATCTGCAAGAGGCTTATTTTTCATCTGATTTTCCTAAAAATAGTTTGCCAGTATCAGAGTACCTTTCAAAATCAGTATTATCAATTCCAATTCACACCGAGATGAGTCGTGAGTCGATGATTACAATAACAAAAGCATTTTATGTGGCTTTTGAAACAAGTTTGTCTGCCTTTCAAAAGAAATTACATTATTCTCAATGAAATATTTTGCACACGAATCTGCTGTAATAGACTGCGGGAGTTATATTGGCTCAGATACTAAAATTTGGCATTTTAGTCATATCATGAGCAGTTGCACAATTGGCAAGATGTGTAATATTGGACAAAATGTAATGATTGCTTCTGGTGTTGTACTTGGAGAGAATGTAAAAGTGCAAAATAATGTATCAATTTATACAGGAGTGATTTGTGAGGATGATGTATTTCTTGGACCTTCTATGGTATTTACTAATGTGATTAATCCCCGATCAGCAATAATAAGAAAAGGGAAATATCAAAAAACTGTTGTACGCAAAGGTGCTAGTATTGGTGCTAATGCGACTATTATTTGTGGAAATGAAATTGGAAAATATGCTTTAGTCGGTGCAGGGGCAGTGGTTACTAAACCGGTAAAGGATTATGCATTAGTTATCGGAAATCCATCTAAACAGGTAGGTTGGGTGAGTGAATATGGTCATAAGTTGAATTTCAACGGAACTGATGAAGCAATTTGTCCGGAAAGTGGGCAACAATATCTCTTGAAGAATGATAAAGTGTATAGATTAAAGCTTTGATTTAATTGTTTTTTGGTAATGAATATAAATAGAAAAATTCGTTTTGGGATTGTCGGGTTAGGGCACATAGGCAAACGACATTTGGAAATGATCCGGTGCAACCAGGATACTGAAGTTGTTGCTTGTTGTGATTTACTACCCCCTGGAGATTTGGGTTTGTACATTCCGGGAATCTCTTTTTATCAGGATTATGAGGAATTATTAGCAAACCATCCTGAAATTGATGTTATGAATATTTGTGTGCCCAATGGTCTTCATGCTGAATTTACACTGAGTGCACTGGATAAAGGATTTCATGTTGTGTGCGAAAAGCCAATGGCATTAAGTAAATCCGAAGCAGAACAAATGTTGTATAAATCATTGGAAGTGTCTCGTCATATATTTGTTGTTAAGCAAAATAGATATTCTCCGCCCTCTTTATGGCTAAAGGAAGTAATAAATAAAAAATTATTAGGTGAGATTTATATGGTTCAAATGAATTGTTTTTGGAATCGTGATAAACGATACTATCAGCCCAATTCATGGAGAGGGAGTCAGATTGAAGACGGAGGAACCTTATTTACTCAATTTTCACATTTTATTGATATCATGTATTGGTTATTTGGAGATATAAAGAATGTTAAAGGAATATTTAAGGACTTTAATCATTCCGACCTAACTGATTTTGAAGATTCTGGTCTTGTTAGTTTTGAATTTGTGAATGGAGGAATTGGTTGCTTAAATTATTCGACTGCAGTTCATAATAAGAATTTGGAAAGTTCAGTAATTATTATTGGAGAAAAGGGGACTATAAAAGTAGCCGGTCAATATATGAATGAGGTTGTTTATTGTGATATAGAAAATTACAAAATGCCGGTATTAAAACCATCTAATCCTCCGATTGATTATGGTGCATATAAAGGATCAGCTCAAAATCATCATTATGTGATTGCAAATGTGGTTGATAAGTTGCAGAATAACGGATCGATTGCCACCAATGCACTGGAGGGTTTAAAGGTTGTAGATATTATAGAAAAAATATATCAATTACGAGATTTAATGGAAATAAAACATCCCAAACCTGACACTTTACAATATTACTTGAATCATGTGCATATTGGAGGGCAAAAAGAAAACTTAAAGTCCTAAGGTTACTTTATGTGATTAATATATTACCTGTGAATTTTTAAATTAGAAACTTGTTGATGAAATGAAACCGATTAAGATTGCTATTGTTGGTTTAGGATATGTTGGTTTGCCTTTGGCCGTTGAGTTCGGGAAGAAATATTCTACATTGGGTTTTGATATCAATTCAAAAAGAATTCTTGAATTAAAATCAGGGAAAGACTGGCGGAAAGATTTAGGTATAGAAAAACTAAAAACCTCCAAAAAACTTAAATTGTCGGATAATCCAAATGATTTAGAAGATTATAATGTGTTTATAGTAGCTGTTCCTACACCCTTAAATAAAAACAAACATCCTGATTTATCTCCTTTGTTGAATGCTTCAATAAGTATCGCAAAGGTTCTTAATAAAGGAGATGTTGTTATTTATGAATCTACAGTTTATCCCGGGGCAACTGAGGAGGAGTGTGTTCCAATATTGGAACGATACAGTGGATTGATTTTTAATAAAGATTTTTATTGTGGATATTCTCCGGAACGAATAAATCCTGGAGACAAAGTGCACACACTTACTACAATAAAGAAAATTACTTCGGGTTCAACACCCCAAATAAGCGATTTTATTGATGATTTATATAAATCTATTATTCCTGCAGGAACATTTAAAGTCTCTTCAATTAGAGTTGGAGAGGCAGCAAAAGTTATCGAAAATGCGCAACGTGATATTAACATTGCTTTTGTAAATGAATTGGCGGTAATCTTTAACAAGTTGGGAATCGATACGAATGAGGTATTGGAAGCAGCATCAACCAAATGGAATTTCTTGCCGTTTAAACCTGGATTGGTGGGAGGTCATTGCATTGGCGTTGATCCGTACTATCTTGTACATAAGGCTCTTGAGGTGGGTTATAATCCGCAAATTATTCTTGCCGGTCGTCGTTTAAATGATAATATGGGTTCTTTTATAGCTTATAATGTAATCAAGGAAATGGTGAAAAAGGGTTTCAGAATACCCGGATCCGAAGTCTTGGTTATGGGGATCACTTTTAAGGAAAATTGTCCTGATATCCGAAATTCAAAAGTATTTGGATTGATTAGAGAACTGGAAGATTTCGGTTGTCATGTGGATGTTTACGATCCCTGGGCTGATCCATTAGAGGTTAGAGACAAATACAATTTGAAAATTATTCCTTACCTGAACGGTAACCGTTATGATGCCGTTGTAGCTGCAGTTGCACATGATGAGATAAAAAAAGTTGATATCAAAACATTAAAGAATGGACATGATACGGTAATTTACGATGTAAAGGCCATTTATCCACGCGAATTAGTCGATGGTCGATTGTAGCTTAATTCCGAAAATATTAACTATAAAATTCGTGATGGTAGTTTTGTGAAAACAATAAGCAGATGAATGAAAAGTGATTTATTAAAAGATTTTTTCTCCTATGGAACTGTTGGTGTTTTGGCAAAATTCGTTGGATTATTTACGATTCCGATTTATACGCGATTTTTGTCAAAAGCAGATTTTGGAATATTGGAAATTATTTCAGTCCTCATGGTTCTGTTGGCCTTTCTGTCTACATTTCAACTTGAGAGTAGTTTTTTAAGGTTGTTTTTTGAGAAGAAATCGTTGGAGAGCAAAAAAAAGCTCTTTTCAACTGGATTATGGATCATTATTCTCGGAAGTATTTTATTATCATCCATACTTATTGCATTTAACAGATCATTATCGGTGTTGATGCTGAAATCAGTTGAATATCAATTATTATTTGTAATTGCAATATGTGAATTACTGTTTAAAAATGTTTTAGAGTACTCTGTTATTGTTTTTAGAGTTGAATTCAATAGAAAAGGATACACCTCCTTTAATTTGATCTATGTATTTTTTAATGCCTTTTCTGGTATTTTGTTTGTAGCTATTCTACAATTTGGTCTCTTAGGATTATTGATTAGCAGATGCTTTATAAGTATAGTATTTTCTTTCATTGCCCTTTTAAAAGTAAAAAAGTATCTCTCCTTTAAGTTATCGGGATCTGTATTAAAAGAAATGCTTGGTTATAGTATCCCATTACTACCTGTTGTAATTGTTCAATGGGGGCAAAAATATATCTCAAGGGTATTTATAATTGTTCTCTTTTCTCTTGGACAAATTGGAGTTTATGCTATTGCAGCAAAAGTTGTACTACCACTTCTTTTGTTAACTCAGAGCCTGAAAATGGCCTGGCATCCTTATACTTTTGACAACTTCGAAAAAGAAGGAAGCAAGGAATTGTTTAATGATTTTTATAATATTTTTTCCTTTGTAGCTTCTCTAATTGTGATTGTTTTGATTTTGTTCGGTAAGGAACTGTTAATCCTTTTTGCATCCGAAAAATTTGCTGATAGTGGCTATTTAATTGGTATTTTGGCGATTACTTATATGTTTTCCGGTATGTCTGATCTTATATCAACAGGCATTTTAATAAAGAAAAGAAATATTGTTTTAACCTATTCATCAGTTATTGGAACGAGCTTAGGCTGTTTTTTTATGTACTATCTTTCTATGAAATTAGGATTGTTAGGGATTGTTATCGGTGAGTTGATAGGAGAGTTTGTGAAATATAGCATTACTGCATTCTTAGTTAAGAATATATTTGTTGATTATTTCAAATTTAGCAGAACTTCTATAGCCTTGTGTGTTTTAGTACCTGCAAGTTTTATTTTAAATAATGGCATATTAAGCTTTAATATTGATCTCTTTTCCAAGATCTTATTATTCTTGTTCTTGATTGGCCTTCTTGGGATGTTTTATTTGTTTAGAAATGATAGTTTAAACAAGCGTATTAAAACATTAAGCAATTCGTTATTGACTACTCTGTAATGCGAATATATAATGAATAGTGTAGTAATTAACTAGTGGAAAAATTAGAATGATGGATATTCTTATTGTTACTATGGGAAGCCAGTTTGGATATATAACCGAACATTATTATTATAGTCGATACTTAAAAACGAATAACAATGTAAAGGTGCTGTGCTATGATTTGGGTTTGGATAAAATTAAAATGAATGGGGTGAAGGTTATTTATTATAAGCCTTATAAGAATCGCTATTTGACTTTGTTCCTTTTTTATTTTAGAGTAATTCATATGTGCATGTCAAACAAGATTAATATAATGTTAATAAGTTATTTTCGATTTTGTTTTTTGTTGAGATTGATATTGCCATTTAAGAAGTTAGTTTTGGATATAAGAACTGGTTCTATTGGGCTTACAGGGAAAAAGGTTACTAAATCGAACTCTATACTTCGACTCGAATCTTTATTCTTTAAAAATCGGTTAATTAATACTCATAGTTTAGCCAAAGAACTTAATATCAGAAATTATGATTGTCTTCCAATTGGAGCTGTAAATAGGATTAAATCTCCTAAAGTATTTGATAAAATTAATCTTCTTTATATAGGAACATTGGATAAAAGAAGAATAGAGGAAACTCTGGAAGGACTAAAATTATTTATAGACCAAAATACATTCGTTGATAGTTTGAGGTACGATATTGTCGGTTTTGGAAGTCGGGAAATTGTTGAAAAGATAAAAAAGAAGATTGAAGAACTTCAACTAAGAGATATTGTTTTTTTTCATGGTAGAAAAACAATTGAAGAATTGTCGGAATTTTTTTATAAAGCCAATATTGGTGTTGCTTATATTCCCATAATTAAATGTTACGAATGTCAGCCTGCTTTAAAAACTCTCGAGTATCTAATTAACGGCATGCCAGTTATTGCTACAAAAACTTTTGAAATGAAACAAATAGTCAATGAAAAAAATGGAATTTTGATTGATGATACATCGGAAGCTTTTGCAAATGGATTAACAACTCTAATTAAATCAATAAAAAACTTTAATTCTGAAGATATTAAGAAAACTGTAGAAAAGTATTCTTGGGAAAATATAATTGTGAATAAGCTTGAACCATATCTTGAGAATTGTACAAGTTGAAATGTTAAGTCACATTGTTTTGAAAGTATTTTAAATTTCACAAGATTTATTAGATTATAATTTCGCAAAATCTGTACCAAATGCAGAAAAAGAAGCTACTTCTCATTTCTCCCAGCCAATTTGGCTATCTAACCGATTATTACTATTACTGTAAATATCTAAAGGAAGAATATTTAATAACGGTTCTTTGTTTCGATGAGGGATTAAAAAAAGTGAGCCTTTGCGATGTTCAAATTAAATATGTGCCTTTAGCAGGAAACAGGATTACAAGATATCTCAGATGGTTGAAATATGTGTATCTGGAAATATCCCAATCTAATTATGATATTGTCTTCTCATACAGTTTTAAGTTTTGTTTTCTACTCAAATTATTATCTGCCAAAAAGCAAATAGTTTTAGATGTTCGAACTGGTTCTGTTAAGGAGAATCCTTTAATTAATTGGTTTCAGAATTGGCAACTTCGTTTCGAAAGTTATTTTTTTGATCATATCACCATTATTTCTAGGGGCTTAATTAAGCATTTAAATCTAAATCCTAAAAAATGCCATTGGTTACCTTTAGGTGCCGAAAAATTAAATAATAGTAATTGCGGTTATAACAGTATGAAATTATTATATGTTGGCACCTTAAATCATAGAAAACTGCATGAAACAGTACTGGGATTTTCAATGTTTCATAAGAAATACGGTGTCGATATTGCATGTACTTACAATATATTCGGCTTTGGATCTGAAATTGAAGAAAACTTGCTTAGAGAAACTATTAATGATTTAAACTTGAATGCAATAGTGAAATTTCACGGACGAAAAAATTTACATGAAATTCATGACTATTACAGAGAATCTAATATTGGAATTTGTTATATACCAATTACACCTTATTTTGATTTTCAACCACCAACCAAAACTTTTGAATACATTCTTGCCGGTATGGTTTGTATTGGAACTGCAACTTTTGAGAATTCAAACTTACTAACTGAGGAGAATGGAATCTTATGTAACGACTCATCCAGTTCTTTTTGCAATGCATTAGTAAAATACTATCACAACAGAAATAATTACACATATTCTTCCGTTGTAAATTCATTAGCAAATTACACATGGGACAGAATTATTAACACAAACTTGAAACCGTATTTAAATATGCTAATTTCTGATGCTTAGGTTGGTTCTTCATTATTTGTATTGGGGGTTGATTTTCTGCACTGGAATTTTTCAATTGTTAGACTTAAATTCCGCTATTTACAAAATAGGAATTCCATTAGTTAGCGGAATCTTATTTACATACACCTTTATTGCAAAAGGAAATCAATTAAAATATCCTTTTGTATGGTGGATTATTGGATTTGTAGGAGTGGCAGTAATTAGTTCATTTTTAAATCAAATTGATACTTTTTCATTGCTTTATTTTCTTATCTATACGGTATTATCTTATTCTTACTTTATTGTATTGGTGAATGAAACAAGTCCATTATTGATTTCAAGAATTGTTTCCTTCATCAAAATTCTCATCCTTATTCAAATTCCGGCAATATTTATCAAATTCTTACTGATTGGTCAAACAGAACATGGTGGGATCGGAACTTTATCTATCAATGCAGGTAGTGTATCTACAATTTTCCCACTCTTCCTAATCACAATTTTATTTTGTTTGTATCTGTTTGAAAATAAAAGTAAATACCTGTTTTATATACTTTGTTTTAGTCTTTTCGGAATAGTTGGTAATAAAAGAGCAATTTTGATATTTATACCAATAGTTCTTTTCATTTGCGGTCTCTTATTTGTAAAGTTGGAAAGAAGAAGATATTTCCAAGGTCTGATAAATAAAATAGCATTGGTTTGCGTAATGGGGGTTGGTGTATTTTATTTAACGGCAAGAACAAATAAAACGCTTAATCCGGAACATCGTATTTGGGGAAGTTTTGATTTGAATTATATCGTAAGCTATGTAGACAATTACACTAATTCAGGTTCAAATGATAAGTATCAAATGAGAAGAAAAGACGGTTTGATATATTTCATCAATTATACTTTGAAAGAAAACAAGGAAGAAATGCTATTTGGCGATGGGGCAGGCAAGTTAATAGAGTCAAAATATAATGCCCGAGAGGGAACAATGAAAAATGAATATGGAGTGAGGTATGGTGGTAGAATGGCTTTGATCTGGTTGCTTCTGCAAGTTGGAGTATTAGGAACACTTATCTATATGTTCTTTTACATTAGGTTGTTCTCCCTTGTTTTAAAAAAATACAAAAGTAATCCGGTCTATTTATCATTTTTGGTTCTCACCATTGTATTTTTTATCGACACCATAATTTATTCGAATGTTTTCTTAAGATATGAATACCTTAAAGGACTTTATTTTGTCTTACTAGGCCTTATCTTACTTGATCAAAAATACAATACGAACTATTTCTCAAAACTTGTCCATTTTTAAAATTCCAGGAAAATCTAAAAGAAAATTATATTAGGATGAAAGTTTTAATAATAAGTTCTCTTCCTCAGAATCTTGATTTTGTGAAAAGTGGTGTAGATGCTGTTATAATAAATCTAATGAAAGGTTTTGAATTATTCCCGGAGATAAGTTTTCTTATTCTTTCTCTTGGAAAATCAGATCATGAAAGTACTGTGAAATATGCCCATAATATTAAGATTCAATATTTGCGAAAGAAAAGACCAGTAGGAGGAATTCTGTTTTATTATCTTTTTGATGCTAGAAAAGCAATTCAGAAAATTATATTAGAGTTTAAAGCCGATATTGTGCATGTGCAGGGGGCATCTCCTATTTTGTTTTGTTTAAGAGGACTCTGCAAGAGAAATTTGGTGATTACTCAACATGGCATAATGGCTGAGGAAATCAATTATCAAAATACCAAATTTGACAAGTTGAAATTTGGATTTAAAAAATTGGTTGAACGCTATTATTTTCCAAAGTTTAGAAATTACACATTCATCTCAAATTACAATCGAAGATTTTTAGAAGAATTAAAAGGGAATGACCAGTATAAAGGTAAACTAATTTACAATCCTGTTAATCCAGTATTCTTTGACTTGAAAATCCATCGCACTTTTGGTAAGAGAATAGTTTATGTTGGAGTTATTAATCCACGAAAAAACCTCCTATGTCTTTTAAAAGAAATGCAAAGAATTAAAGGACAGATAAACGGATTAAAACTTGATGTGATAGGTGGTTTTAAAGACGAAGCCTATAAAAATAAGATATTACAATTTATCACGGACAATAACTTACAGGATGATATAAGGATTTTAGGGTGGAAAAGTCAATCTGAAGTACTTGAATTATATGGGGAGGCCGATCTTTTTGTTTTGCCTTCGCTACAAGAATCATTACCGGTTAGTATAGCAGAAGCAATGGCTGCCGGTCGTCCTGTAATTGCAACAGATGTTGGAGGTGTTACAGAAATGATTACTCATGAAGAATCAGGTTTTGTATTTCGGACAAATAACTCAATTGAGTTGGGAAACTACTTATTGAGATTTTGTAAAGGTGATGTTTCTTATTCGGATTTTGCGACGAATGCTAGAGAAGAGGCCCTGAAAAAGTTCCATCCGCGTAATGTGGCTGCTCAAACTATAGAATTTTACAAAGAAATACTCAAAAATTAATTTTTTTTATTAAAAGTTGTTATCATATGAAGGAGGTTGATAAATCCAAAATCGGTGTGATTGGCTTAAAGGGACTTCCGGCTTATGGAGGTGCTGCTGCAGTAGGAGAAAACATTATTGCCAATCTCGCAAATGAGTTTGATTTTACGATTTATGCCGTTAGTTCTCACACCAATTTAAAATCTGGCTATTTTAGAAATAGTTTTCAAATAGTGTTTAGAAAATTACCTTTTGAAAAGATCAATGCTATTTTTTATTATTTACGATCAGCTTTAGATGCCCTTTTATTTCGTAAATATGATCTGATTCACTTACACCATCGCGATGCCAGCTTTGTAATTCCTCTTCTCAAATTGCGCTATCCTATAATAGTAACAACTCACGGAATGGTACTTACGTCGAAATGGGTACGATATAAATTCTTATTTGAGTTTGAAGATCGTTATTTTCTTAAGCATGCTAATTTTATAACAACAGTTTCTCTTAAAGATCAACGGATTGTCGGTAAATTGTTACCGAAAGAGAAATTAAAATACATTCCCAACGGAGTTAATACAAATATCAAAATAGAAACAGAAAAGAAGGATTATATCTCTTTTGCAGCAGGTAGAATGTTACCGGATAAAGGTTGTCATACATTTTTAGAAGCTTTGGATTTACTAGAGAGAAGAGAAAATGCGGTTATAATGGGAGATTTAAAACAAAATTTAATTTATAAAAAAGAGCTGTTACGATTGAAAGAGAAAGTGGGAGGTGTACGTTTTATTGGTTTAATTAAAGACAAGAGAAAACTTTTCGAAATCATTTTTAGTAGTAAATTCTTTGTCTTTCCTTCCGTAAATGAATCCATGTCTATGATGTTATTAGAAGTGGCAGCTTTAAAGGTTCCGATAATTTGTTCTGATATTCCTGAGAACAGGGATGTTTTCGGAGATGAAGAGGTGCTATTTTTCAAGGTGAATAATGTGAAGGATCTTTCTGAAAAGATTAGATATGCTTCTGAACATCCTGGAAAAATGAAAGTTTTTGCGATGAATGCTTATCAGCGATTACAAACTAGTTATCTATGGTCGAAAATTGCAGAAGAATATAAATGCGTATTCGAAAAATTTATAAATGGCAAATAATACTGCTATACATACAAAACACGTTGGCAGGAGTACGGATCTTGAGATTGTGCTCAATTCTTCCTGTTTAGAAAGAAAACTTTGGAGTAATTTTGTTTACCATCATCCACAAGGAAATATTTTCCAAACCCCTGAAATGTATGAAGTGTTCAATGGAACGGAAGGGTTTAAACCTATTCTTATTGCCGTGCTACAAGATCATAGAATTAAAGGAATAATGCTTGCAGTTATTCAAAAGGAAGCAAAAGGAGTTGTCGGAAATTTTGCTAAAAGGTCTATTATAAGAGGAGGACCGCTGATAGCTGAAGATGATGAGGGTGTTTTAAATTTAATATTACAGAAATATAATAGCATTGTAAAGAATAGGATTTTGTATTCACAGATTAGAAATTGGACTGATTCATCTATTAATAGGATGGTATTTCAAAAATACGGTTTCCGATTTATCGATCATTTGAATGTATTAATTGACCTCACGAAACCTGAGAAAAATCTCTGGCAAAATATAAACAAAAAAAAGAGGAATCGAATTAGAAAGGCATATAGAGAATATCTTGAGTTTAGACAGGACAGTCAAAAATCTGATTTAGCAGAAGCATATAATATTTTAAAAGAAGTTTATCATAGAATTAAACTTCCGTATCCTAAAATAGAATTCTTTGAGAATTTACGTGAAAAATTGTCTGATCAGGTCAATCTATTAACTTTTTCAGTCATCGCAGAAGGGAGAATAATAGCCACCAGATTTGTTTTGACTTTTAAAAAAACATTGTATGTATTTTATGCTGGTTCTTATCAGAAGTATAACAATAGATGTGCCAATGATTTGATTAATTGGGAATTAATTCTTTGGGGAAAAAATAACGGCTATACTGTTTTTGATTTTGCAGGTGCTGGGAATCCTAATATTCCTTATAGTGTTAGAAGCTACAAGATGAAATTTGGCGGCGAGGTGACTAATCCCGGTCGATTTGAAAAAGTTCATCACCCTATTCTATTTCATATTGCAAAGAGAGCTTTCTATTTATGGCAGAGGTTTAAAGCTTAGGAATTATTTTTCTTAAAGTCTCTGATTCAAGTTATCACAAATTTAAAATTTTGTTTTGCAGTTTGATTTTACGTTAGATATATACAAAAAAATACTTCTCTGTTTTAAGACGAAAGGATACGAATTTCAGACATTCTCAGAATATCTTACCAAACCAAAAGAGAAAGTAATTTTATTGCGTAATGATGTTGACAGAATGCCTGAAAATGCCTTAATTCTAGCTTCCATTCAGAAATCATTTGAAATTATGGGAAGCTACTATTTTAGGACAGTTGAAACCAGTATGAATGAAGATATTATCAAAGAAATCGCCGGTATGGGGCACGAAATTGGTTATCATTATGAAAATTTAGATACTGTAGCCAAAGGTTTTAGATCTGTAAAGAATAAAAATCATCTTCTAGACATGGGTATCTTGGATTTTCAAACTCAACTGAAACGGCTCCGTGAACTAGCACCAATAGAAACCATTTGTATGCACGGGAGTCCAATTTCTAAATTCAATAACAAGGATTTGTGGAAGAAATTTGATTACACAGATTTTGGAATTATAGGGGAGTCCTATATCGATATTGATTTTAATGAGGTTTTATATTTAACGGATACCGGTAGACGATGGGATGGTTTTAATGTGAGTGTAAGAGACAAGATTAATGGACAGCAAATGATTTGGGAAAAAAATGGCATGGTTTTTAAAACTTCATTTGATATTATTAATGCTATAGATAATGATTTGTTACCATCCAAAATTATGATGACTTTTCATCCGCAACGTTGGAATCAATTAAATTCAATTTGGTGTAAGGAATTAATTTTGCAAAATATTAAAAATCCTGTTAAGAAGTTATTGATTCATTTCAGAGACCTAAATTGGCTTATTGCTTAGCTTTATTAAATATTATTAAACTTGGTTCAATATTAATTTTTCACATAATAGACTGAATAACTTACTATTGAAAATACTTCATAAGCTTGTGCTTATTCGACTAATATTCATTGATATTTATGGCAAGAAAAGGAAATCAATGGTGAAGAGGTAGATTTTCAAAGAATCAACAGTATCGTTAAAGTTGTTATGTTAAATATTGTGTTGCATTGTTCTTATGGTGAATAAAATGTCTTGTGATGAAGAAAGAACATGAAGTAATTGAGAGGTTGAAAAAGGCAAGGGGGAGCGAAATTCCATTTAAGAGACTGCCTGGTTTTGTCATTTTTCTTAATGATTTTTCAGATCTTACTAATCGACTGGGAAAGAATGGATTCGAGTTCATTAGTAGGTATTTTAGCCGTTATAACTCAAGACATGTATTTGTCAGTTCGAAGAGTGCAGAGGATATAAAACGATTATCAGGCAAGGAATATCAATTAGTGATAAGTCTTGAGCCAATCAATAACTTGATCAGTATCAATGAATTTTTTGAAGCTGTCAGCAACAAGTTGACTAATAATGGAATCCTTATTTGTCGCTTTACTCCACAGTATAAAATAGAAGAAAAGATACTTAAAACTAATCCTTTTCCTGTTAATCACTTCGTTTACTTTACACACTTTATCTTTCATCGGGTATTTCCGAAATTAAGCTTGACTCGTAATCTTTATTTTCTACTTACTAAAGGAAAAGATAGATCTATTCGGAAATTAGAAATGATTGGGCGATTATATGCTTGTGGTTATGGTGTCGTGAATGAGTATGAATCAGGTAAGTATATCTATTTGGTAGCAAAAAAACAAAAAGCTCCTTTTTTCGATAAATATTCTTCCTATGGCTTCCTTTTCAAAATGAAAAGAATCGGAAAAGGAGGTAAGGAGATATTGGTTTACAAACTTAGAACCATGGTTCCTTTTTCAGAATATTTGCAAGAAGAATTCATTAAAAAAAATCATTTAACAAAAGGTGGAAAAATCTGTAATGATAGCAGAATTACACCAATAGGTAGAATTCTAAGAAAATTTTGGATTGATGAAATTCCAAATTTTGTAAATCTTCTTAGAGGAGAAATGAAATTAGTTGGTGTTCGTCCTATTAGTCGTCAATATCTTAGCTTATATGAGTCTGATTTGCAGAAGTTAAGAATGGAGGTAAAACCAGGAATAATACCTCCTTTTTATGTAGATCTGCCTGAGACTCTGGAAGAAATTCAAAAATCAGAAAAAAAATATATTGAATCCTATCTTAAAAATCCATTACGTACTGATATTAAATATTTTATTACCGCTTTTAAAAATATTCTATTTAAAAGAATCTGTAGCACATAGTTATAAACACTGTTTTATCATTTTTGAATGACAGTTTGTCTATTTCTCTTTTGATATGCAACATGCAGTGAATTCATTACTTTAAAGAATTTTATCGTATGACAAGTTCAAATGAATTTCTCGAAAATTTGGTGAGAGAAGAAAAAAAGCAAATCAAAGCCTTTCAATATAAGTTAGTGTCTAATTGGTATTGGTTCTTACTATTTGGAATTCTTGGGTTGGCTGTTGGTTTTGCTTACAGTTATTATTCACCACCCACATACCAAGCAAAGAGTACTATATTGGTTCAAAATGAGTCCAAATCTTTACGGGGTAAGGAGTTTTTTGAGGATGAAGGTGGTAGAGGAATTAACATTCAGGATCATATAGGTGTTTTAAAATCTTCTTCATTAGCAAAACAGGTAATTGGTAAATTAAAGTGGGAAACATCGTGGTTTCAGAAGATGCTGTTCTTTGATATGGATATGTATGATCAGGAACCTTTCTTGGTTTACGAAACTGGTATGTACGTAAATCCTAAAGAGATACCTCTTTATATAAGAATGATATCAGATGAAGAATATGTGGTGAGAATAGATAATTTATCTTTTGAGAATCAAGAAGTGTCTGATTTTGAATCAAAGGGAAAGTTGGGAGTTCCTTTCGAAAATGAATTCTTTAGTTTTGTGCTAGAGAAAAATCCGAACGTAATAGTCCCCATTGGAGAGGAGTATTTTTTTGTTTTTCATGACTTCGAAAGTATTGGTTTACAATATGTAAATAAACTAGAGGTTACCCATGAAGATTTAAAAGGCAATTTAATAGCTCTAACACTTAAAGGAGCAAATGCACAAAGAGTTATAGATTTTTTAAATGAATTGAGTAGGCAATACATCGAGTTCTGTTTGTCTGAGAAGAACAGAATTTCTGAAAATACTGTCCGTTTTATCGATATGCAGCTGGAAGGTGTTGTCGACTCACTTAAGCAGTCAGGCCATCTTTTCAGTGATTTTCAATCTAAAAATCAAAGTTTAAATCTTGCAAGGGAAGCCGATTTGGCAATAGCGGATTTAAAAAGGCTCGAAGAGGAATATTCTTTGTCCGAAAGGAAGTTAAATCACATAAGGAATTTATTTTCATATCTAAATAATAATTCTCATTTCTCTAAAGTGGAAAGTAATCTTCAGCAAGACTTTGGGAAAGATTTTGGAAATAAATCTACTTTATCACCATCTGTCGTAGATATTACCGATCCGGTTTTGAACAACCTGGTCTTGAAATTGGGAGAACTTTACAATAAGAAGGAGATTTTATCATATAGTGTAAAGCAAAATGATCCGAATATGTTAGTATTAGAAAAGGAAATCAGACATACAAAACATAGTTTAGAAGAAAACCTTAAAAATTTATTAGTTAATACAGAAAAAGATTTAAATAGCATCACAAGACGTATGAGTGATGTAAAAAGTCAATTGGTTAAATTGCCCGGAATGGAGCAAAAATTTATTAATTTCAAAAGAAGATACGATCTGAATAATGATTTATATACTTTTCTTCTTAAAAAGAGGGCTGAGGCTGAAATCACCATTGCTTCAAATGTGTCTAATTCACAAATTTTAGATAGGGCAAGCTTAATATCAACCAGACAAGTAGGACCAAAAATCATTATAAATCTTATAATTGGATTCCTTATTGGAATTTCTTTGCCTTTTATTTTTATAAAAACAAGAGATTATTTCAACAATACAATTGGTAGCATTTATGAGCTGGAAAAAGAGACTTCTCTTCCTGTTTTAGGCGTGATTGCCCACAATAAGAATCGTAAAGAGGTTTTGGTTTGTAATCGGCCTCGTTCAGCAATAACAGAATCATTTCGGAGTCTTAGGACCGATTTGGAAAATTTGTCAGTAGAGAATCAACAGATGATCATATCTGTACAATCTGTTATGCCGGGAGAGGGTAAATCATTCATAAGTGCAAATCTTGCGGCAATTTTGGCGCTTAACCACAGAAAAGTACTTTTGGTCGAAACAGACATGAGAAAACCCAAGTTGAGTAAAATGTTTGGATGCGACGGTAATAGCGGACTAAGTAATTATTTGAATGAAGAAGAGAATTTTAATGATATTGTTTGTCCAACTCAAATTGATAATTTGAGTTTTATTCCTGCTGGTCCCATATCTGTAAATCCTGCCGAGTTATTATCAAACGGTAAGTTCAATAAATTCATTGATACCCTGAAGCGACGCTATAATTTTGTAATTATGGATAGTGCGCCAATTTCGGTGGTGACGGATGGATTATTGACAGGGAAATATGCTGATATAAATTTAATTGTCTTGAGGCATCGGTTTAGCAGAAAAGGGCAGGTTAGCTATATTAATAAATTGGCAGATAAGGGAACATTGAAAAATGTTTCCTTAGTATTGAATGATTTCAAATTTAACGAGTTTGACTTTGAAAGAATAGGATACCGGAAAGGATATTATCAAGATGATTATATAGCCAATGGAGTAATGATAAAATAAGTATTGACTAGTATTACAGGTGTAAGATTATTTGTGTTATTTAGTATAGAATCGGGACTTCTACTTGAGTAGGAATCCCGATTGCTATTTTTATCTTTAGTAAACCAAAATTCGAATAAATTTTATTGAGATATATTTGAGAGCAAAACGGTTTATTAATTAAATTAGCCCAAATTTATCCAACAATATGGAATTGTATCTCAATATGAAAGCAAAACTTTATCATGAAGTACTCAAACTTGTTGGTAACAAGATAGAGTGTAGCCAAAATAATTTGAATGAATTAAGAGACTCTGCTGGAAGTGAAGCAAAAAGTAGTGCCGGAGATAAACACGAAACTGGTCGTGCAATGATACATCTGGAGCAGGAGAAGACGGCAAAACAATTGGGAGTGAATATAAAATTACAGCAATTAGTATCTTATATAGATCCAAGTGTTTTGCATGATAAGGTGGAATTGGGAGCCTTGGTGATTACAGATAAACTTCGGATTTTTGTTTCAATTGCATTGGGTAAAATCTCCTTTTCCGGACAAGACTATTATTTACTTTCACTATCATCGCCAATAATCCGGAAATTTATTGGGAAAAGAGTAGATGAATTGGTAAATTTTAATGGACAGGAATATAAAATAATTGCAATTGTGTAAGTCATTAATTGATGCATTCGGCTATTTACTTCTATTCCTTTAATGTGTATTAACTATAAATCCTTGTCGGAAGATTTGTCCGATTGGGATTTTTTTTGTCCGAAGATTTGTTGAAAATATACTGCTTCTGGAATGGCAATACTGATTGAAAAGGAGAATGCTTTAAAAGATAGATAAATTGATATTGATGAAATATTTGTTCGTTGAGACCGCAAATACTGAACAAATTGGTGTTGCCGTATAATACATGAAAAAATATGAATTTTCATTCGATTTTTTTTTTGAAAAAAATTGATTTTTCCAAAGGATAGTAAAATAGGAGTTTTTGGTTTATACTATATCCTTGGATGTACATAAAAAGACCTTTTTGTCTGATTAAATATTAAGTTGAGGACAGATTCCTTATAAGCACAAAAGTCTAATTCTAATTGAATTTTGATTCTTGTTTTCTAAAACTATTCTTTTATCAGGAATAAAATACAATTCATCATTGAATTAGCAGGCTGAAATTTCTTTCAAATTGATTTTATTAAATTATACAAAAATAATTATAGATATAGTGTGGGAATTGAATGTTAGATCGATAGGAAAGTTAAGTGATTGTCTGTGTATGTATTATGAATGAAAGGTGTAGGGGGGTGGGTTTGATTGATACAGATTTTTTTTGTAAATTATTAGATAACAATATGTAACGTTGTGTGTGACGAATGTTATACTCGGATAATCGAAAGTATATATTCTCCTTTGTCTTTATAGAAGGTATTTCGCTTTTCAAATCATTTATAATGGAAAGTATTAAATTGGTAATATGGGATCTTGATGAAACTTTTTGGAAAGGAACTCTTTCCGAAGAAGGAGTCTGTGGTGTACCTGAGAATGTTGAGTTGGTGAAGTGGTTGACAGACAGGGGGATAATGAATAGTATCGTATCCAAAAACAATTATGAAGAGGCTAAAATTAAACTTCAGGAAATAGGGGTATGGGATTATTTTGTATTCCCCACAATTGCATGGGAGAGTAAGGGGAAATTGGTTCAAAGCGTAATTGAAAAGTGTCAGCTAAGACCGGTTAATGTCCTATTTTTGGATGATAATCATATGAATTTGGAAGAGGCTAAATTTTATAATAATGGATTGCATTCAGAATTGCCTTCATTTATAGATAGGATAAAAAATCATTCAGCTTTTAAGGGTAAAGATGATTTTTCTCATAACAGATTGAAGCATTATAAAATTTTGGAAAAAAAGTTTGTTGACAAAGTTGAGATGCACGATAATGCAGAATTTCTTAAAGCATCCAATATTAAAATTCAATACATTCAAGATTTGAAACCTCATATTGAAAGGCTTCACGAAATCATAAACAGAACCAATCAGCTGAATTATACTAAGAAACGACTGGATAAAACTCAGATTGTAGGCTTAATTGAAAATCCTAACTTGGATAAAAAATTAATAAAGGTTGCCGATAAATATGGCGATTATGGAATTGTAGGATTCTATGCCGTGGATCTATCGAAGAATCGGTTAGAACATTTTGTTTTTTCTTGTAGAATCATTAATCTGGGGATTGAGCAATTTATTTATGCCAGATTGAATTTCCCCGAAATTGACATTGTACCGGATATAGCTATTACATTAAATTCGACAAAACCGGATTGGATTTCTGTTTTTGATAAATCCAATTTAAAATCAGATCTATCGGAAGATAAGCATGAAAAATCAGATTGTAAAATTTTGTTTAAAGGGGAGTGTGATCTATTCCAAATGCTTTATTATTTGAGTGACTATAAATGCACAGTAATTAAAGAATCTAACTATAATGGGAAGAATAATTTTGTTATAAATAAAGAGCATACCCAAATGCTAATTGATAGCATTAAAATGCCAAAAAACCATATTGATTATTTGATTGAAAATCTACCATTTATAGATAAGAAAACTTATCGTTCTAGAGCTTTTTCAGAAGCATATGACGTTTTTGTTTACAGTCTCGTAATGGATTTTACGCAGGAAGTTTATGAACACAAAAAACTTGGTATAAAAATTCCTTTTGGAGGAAACAACGATAATCTCACAAATCAAAAAGAATGGTCTAAAATCAAAAAAAAATACGAAGAGAGGAATTGTGAAGGTATGAATTCGGAATTTCTACGATTCTTTTCTGAGGAATTTATACACAAAGGCAAAATCTCGAGTGAGGATTTTAAAAAAAATCTTTCCCAAATTCGAAGTGGGATTCCATCACATATTCCAATTATTTTTATGAATGGATCAGAAGTTGAATTCACTGCGGATTGGGAAAGTTATGAAGTGAAAAGAAGTAAAGAAATGAATGTGGCCTTGGATCAATTTATAGAGCAAACTCCTAATTGTTACCTAGTTGATATTCGAAAGTATGTTAACTCAAAGGATCATGTTACATATGGCATTAATAGATATAAACGGCAATGTTACAAAAAACTTGCGCAAGATTTAATTAGCTTATCAAAACGTGTTAATACAATCAAGATTAAAAAGAAGATGATTACTCTTACTCCTGTCATTGATTTGGTGAAACCAATTTACAGGTCAGCAAGAAGAAGTCTTTTTGGTTTTATAAGTTTTATGGAACGAATTTATAGCAATTAAATTGAATTAACTCAAAATTAAACTCAAGTGAGTTATGAAAAGTCTGCTTATTGTGTGTTCAAAGTCTGATAGTGAAATTATTTTTTAAGATGGGAGTTAATAATCTCCATAAAACCTTGTCGGTAGCTTTGCCCGATGGGGATTTTTTGTTGATCAATTTCAATTTGATTCCCCTCAATAGATTCGATAAGTTGTAGTGAAACGATGTAGGATTTATGCACCCGTGGAAATTGATTTGTAGGTAGTAAATCTTCCAGTTTTTTAATGGTTAGTTTACTTACGATAGTCTTTGTTTTGGTATGTATTTTAATGTAATCGCCCAGTCCTTCGATATATATAATGTCTTCAAAATTTAGTTTGATAGTTTTTTTATCCGCTTTTACAAAAATAAAATTCTCTGTTTTTGAGACTGTACTTTCCACTATTTTATTTGTAGATCTATCCTGGAAACTCAGTTTTTCTATCACTTTTGCAATAGCTTTAACAAACCGGGGGAAGGGAATGGGTTTATGCAAATAATCAATCACATCTAACTCAAAAGCATCTAATGCATATTCGCGATAGGCTGTGGTGATAACTACCAAAGGAGGATGTGACAGACTTTCCAGAAAGCTTAGTCCGGTAAGTTTAGGCATGTTAATATCTAAGAACATAGCATCTACTTGCTTATTTCTTAAAACATCCATCGCTTCCAGTGCATTTTTACAGGAGTGAACCAATTCTAAATGTGGAATATCCTGAATGTATTTTTCCAAGACCTTCCGGGCATGTATTTCGTCATCTACAATAATACATCTGATGGTCATAGTGATAAGCTTAAATGTGTTTTATACAAATTATTGTCTATGGATGTAGTGAAAATATGCCGTTTGGGATAAAGCAATTCCAATCGTTTCTTAACATTCTGAATACCCAATCCCTTATGATTTGTTGCTGCTTCTACTTCCTTCATTTGTTCGTAAGGATTTTCAATATCCAAATTAATGGAGGAATCAGAAATACTGATTTGAATGTTTATTTCAGATGAATCGTGCACGGAATTAATGCCGTGTTTAAAGGCGTTTTCAATTAAGGGAATAAAAAGCAAGGGAGGAATTTGATATTCCTGATTTTCACCATCAATCTGCAAGTTTATTTGCGCCACATCTTCTACTCGTACCGATTCCAGTTCAATATAATTTTTGATGAATTGTATTTCTTTTTCCAGGCTTACTTCTTCATCTTTACATTCATACAGCATATAACTAATTAGCTGGCTCAATTTAAGAATCATATCCGGGGTTTTTGCCGAATCGTACAAGCTCATGGAATAAATGTTATTGAGGGTGTTAAAAAGAAAGTGTGGATTAACCTGTGCTTTGAGTACGTTTAATTCAGCTTCCAGCTGTTCTTGAGCCTTTTCGGTAAATTTCAGATTCTCATCTTTTAGTTTTATCCATTCTTTTACAAAGTGGAATAAGGAACTGGATAAGATAAATATGTTCGTTCTAAAAGAATTCATTATAACCATCTTCCATGGACTTTGCATGGCGAATTTTCTGAATTCTATCTCAGGAAAATTGTAAAGAATAATACTTAAGATGCTGATGGTAATTGCTTCCCATTTAATAATTTGAAATATGTATTTGAGATAGTTACCTGTATTCCAATATTTCGGTATCAATACCCGCAAGTTAAAATAAACCAATAGTATAACAGCACCGATTTGAATTCCTTCAAAGAACAATTCGTTGGCAAATCTCTTTGGGTCCATATCAATAAACCGACCTAGTTCCAGTAAAAGGAATACCGACCAAAAGGAGAGGTGTTGCACCCATCTAATCGTAAAAAAATTGTAGAGTTTTTCTTTGAAATTCATATCTGCATATTTTATTTGGCTAAAGAACAAAAATAAGTAATCCGATCCATCATTTATCGATGAACAAGGGAAAACCGTCTGTAAACAAGTCTCTATTTCAATTTAATAGGATACAGCTACTAAATGCTATGCTTTACAGATAGTCAACTGGCATATATCGATATAATTTACTTTTCGTTTCTGGACAGCCTATTATTGTGGAGATTTTAAAAATTATTGTTGTCATGATGAAAAGAAAAAGTATCCTCCTTGGTCTATTGGTAATCCTGCTAAGTGTAATTATTACATCTGTTTTGATTAGCATGAAGGAGCCACCAAAGGAAAAAGAAAGCATATCAAGGATCATTAAAGTCCCCGTGCAGATTTTAAAAAACAAGACAATAAATCTTCAACTAACAGCAGTTGGTAATCTCGAAGCGCAGAAAAAAGTGGATGTATATAGCGAAGTGACTGGTATTTTAAAAGCAGCTAATAAGTCATTTTTAGAAGGAGTAAGATTTGAGAAAGGAAGTACACTATTATTGGTGAAAAACGACAAATATAAAGCAGAAGTATATTCCAATCGCAGCAGTTTTATGAATGCCATTGCAAGCGTACTGCCTGATCTGAAATTCGACTATCCTGAAAGTTATACTGCCTGGGAAAAATACTTGAGCAATTTCGACATAGAAAAAGAGCTTGCTCCCTTACCACAACCTAAAAATGAAAAAGAAAAATATTTTTTGGCAGGTAAAAATATTTATACCAACTATTACAATATAAAAAGTCAGGAGAAAGAATTAGAAAAATACAGGCTAATAGCTCCTTTTACCGGTGAAGTGATAGAATCGGATATCAAACCTGGAACCCTGGTTCGTTCCGGTCAAAAATTAGGTGAATTTGTAAGCACGAAGCTTTACGATTTGTTAGTGGGAGTGGATTTGAATGATTTGAATGGTGTCGCTGTTGGCAATAAAGTAGATGTTGTTTCTCAGAATATAAGTGGAAAATGGAACGGAGTAGTGCGACGCATTAGCAGTAAAATTGATGAAAAGACACAGATGGTTAATGTATATATTACTGTTTCCGGGCAAGGTCTTAAGGATGGGATGTACTTAAATGCAAATATTCATTTAAACAGTCAGGCTTATGGCGTTGAGATCCCCCGAAAATTATTAGTGAAATCTGATTGTGTTTACCTCGTTGTAAAAGATGTTGTTCAAATACAAAAAGTTAAGGTGATTCAGCGAAAGGAAAATACAGTGGTTGTTGAAGGATTGAAGGATGGCGATTTACTTGCTTTAAAAGCATCTGGTATTCATCAGGGTATTAATGTTTCTGCTGTCTTTGACAAGTAGTTAAATATTTCGGAATCAATTAAAACAGGTTGTTATTTTAAAAGGGAGATGATAATAGGAGAAAATAAACGAGCCTCTAACAGAAGCTGGTTTGCCAATCATTTTCCTGAATTAACAGCAAAGAAGTAACATCATATGAAAGCCATCACTAAGCTTATCTAATTATAAATAGATGCTTATTACGACGACTTTCATGTGGCAACGATATTCAAATATTAGCATATGAAATCAATTATAAGTTATTTTTTAAAATATCCATTTGCAGGTAATTTACTGGCAGGAGTATTTGTAATACTGGGGTTATTTGGTTTGTATTCCCTTAATTCATCGGTGATGCCTCAAATTGATCCTGGTAAACTCATCGTAACGGTAGCTTATCCAGGTGCTTCACCGGAAGAAGTGGAAAAGGGGGTTGTGCTTAAAATAGAGGATAACCTGAAAGGAATAAGTGGTATTGAAAAAGTAACTTCCACTTCGGATGAAAATTTTTGTACGGTAACAGTGGATCTGGAGACCGGGTATGATTCCAATATGGCTTTGCAAGATGTGAAAAATGCTGTAGATGGAATTAGTTCCTTTCCTGTTGGTGTGGAAAATATTAGCGTGAAAAAGAGAGAATTCACTGTTTTAGCAGTATCCATGGCATTGAGTGGTGATGTTGATCTGAAAGATCTGAAAAATTATGGTAGAGAGATTGAAAATGATCTTCGGGCTATTGGTGGTATTTCTAAAGTCGACCTAAGCGGTTTCCCGGATGAAGAAATTGAAATTGGTGTTAATGAAGATGCTCTAAAAGCTTATAAAATTAGTATTGATGAGATATATGCAGCAGTAAAGTCAGCAAATATAGAGCAAACAGGAGGATCGATAAAAGGAGAAGATGAAGAACTTCGGATTCGGGTAAAAGAGAAACAATATAATGCTGATGGATTTAAAGATATTGTAGTTCGTTCTTCTAAAAATGGAGGGACAGTACTCCTATCGGATTTGGCTAGCATCAAAGATAAATGGTCGGAAGATCCAAATCGCACCTATATTAACGGAAACCCAGCTATAAAGATAGCCATTACCCAAACGTCGAGAGAAGATATCTTACAAATATCAGAAACGATTAAAGCTTATTTAAAGACTTTTAATGCCAGCCACCAAACTGTAAAATTGGATTTATTATTCGATAATTCGGTTCAGATTAGTGTTATGCAGGATATATTGGCAAACAATGGTATTATCGGGTTTCTTTTAGTCTTATTATTTCTTTCCCTTTTTCTAAATCATCGACTATCGTTTTGGGTAGCACTAGGAATCCCAGTTTCTTTTTTGGGAATGTTTATGGTAGCAGGAATGTACGGTATAACTTTAAATAAAATTTCACTTTTTGGGATGATATTAGTGATTGGGATTCTCGTTGATGATGGAATTGTGATTTGCGAAAATATTTACCAACATTTTGAAAATGGAAAGTCAGCATTGCAATCAGGTATTGATGGAACTTTAGAAGTAATGCCAGCTGTATTTTCAGCAGTTTTAACCACCATGATTGCTTTTGTAGCTTTCTTTTTTATTGATGGTATAATAGGAGAATTTTTCAGAGAACTCGCATTTGTAGTGATTTTTGCACTTCTATTTTCCTTAATCGAAGCCTTCCTTATTTTGCCGGCTCATGTGGTTCATTCTAAGGCTTTAATAAGAGATAAAAAGGAATCAAAATTTGAAAAATTATCTACCACAGCAATTTTAAAATTAAGAAAATGGACCTATGAGCCCTTATTACGATTTTGCTTGAATAATAAGTTAGTTACTATCGGTTTTACCTTAGGCCTGCTTTTTATCACAATAGGGGCGCTAATTGGCGGAATTATCAGAACAGGAGATAGCTCGGTTGATAACAACGATTACATAGATGTTAGTTTAGAAATGCCCGCTGGTACTCCGGAAAATGCAACGATGTTTTATCTGAATAAAATAGAAGATGCAGCTGAAGATCTAGGAAAGGAACTTCAGAAAAGGAGTTTAAATGGAAAACCTGTCATTACCAATACGGCACTCAATTTAACTGCAACAAACGTAGGATCTTTAACTATTTATTTTACAAATAGCAGGAATAGGGATTTTGTTTCAGCTGAATTTGGAAAGCTATTAAAGGATAAAGTAGGGGATATTCCACAAGCGGAAAGGCTCAACTATGTGCAGCAAAGTAGATTTGGAAAGTCAGTGTCAGTTTCTCTGCAAAGCAGTAATCTGGACGATTTGTATGCAGCAAAGAAAGAATTTAAAAGCAAATTATCTAAAATGGAAGGTTTAATCAATGTTTTGGATAATGATAGATTAGGCATGCGAGAGATTAGATTACGTTTGAAAGATCAGGCTTATAAGTTGGGATTGACATTAAATGAGGTAAGTAGTCAGGTGCGTTCTGCATTTTATGGAAAAGAAGTTCAAAGACTTCAGCGAGGAATTGATGAAGTGAGAGTCTGGGTTCGCTATGATAAGGAGGAGCGATCTTCTATTGGGAATCTAGAGAAAATGAGAATTCGAACAAGTGATGGAGGGGAATACTTTTTAAAGGATATTGCAGAAATTAGTTATGAGCGTAATCTGGTTCAGATCAATCACCTCGCCGGACAACGTGAAATAACTGTAGAGGCAGATGCTGCCAGCGAATCGGTAAATATGACTGAAATTAATGATGAAATAGACAATCATATTCTTCCTGATTTAGAAGCAAAGTATCCTGGGTTGAGATTTCGATATGGTGGACATGCAGAAGAATTTGCTAAGGCAAAAAAGTCAGCAGTTGTTATCGCACCAGTAATTCTGATTCTTTTGTTTTCCATCGTAATATTTACGTTTCGATCTTTCCTGCAAACCTTCCTGATTTTTATTTTAATTCCATTCGGGTTTATTGGTGTTGGTTGGGGGCACTGGATACATGGTGTTGCATTAGATATGCCATCCTATTTGGGTATGGTTGCTTTAATGGGAGTAATGGTGAATGATTCTATTCTATTAATAAGCACTTTTAATGAAAATTTGCACAAGGGAATGGAGTTTATGTCTGCTTTATACGAAACGGCAACCTCTCGTTTTCGACCAATTGTGCTAACATCATTAACAACAATTGTAGGAATTGCACCTATTATTGTTTCGAATCAAACCGAAGCAAGAATGGTTATCCCATTAGCAATATCTATGGCTTACGGACTAGCGGTCGCTACTTTTCTAAACCTGATTGTATTGCCAGTCTTAATCATTGTTGTGAATTCTGCACGAAGAAAAATGAAATGGATAACAAGTGGTGTTATGCCTGGCAGAGAGGTAGTGGAACCTGCAATCCGAGAATTAAATCAGACAATTAACAATTAGAAGGTAGTACAATGAAATATAGAATTATAATTGCAATGATTTTGCTTTGTGGAACTTCTCAATTGAGAGCTCAACAAGGGCTGACATTGGAGTCGTCAATAGCGATTGCTTTAGAGAATAATTTAAATGTAAAGATTGCAAAAAACCAGGCCGAGATTGCTGATAATAATGCAACAAAAGGAAATGCAGGCTTATTGCCAATTTTATCTGCCAATGGGGCTTCTAATTATTCGGAACATAGTACCAACGAGGTATCTTCTTCGGCTTCGGTAAATGTGTCCTACAACTTATTTAATGGATTAAAGGCAAGATATAATTACAAAATATTGAATCTTAGAAAAGAACAAGGAGAACTAAATGCTCGTTTTAGCATTGAAAATATAATAACAAATGTAGTATCTGAATTTTATCAATTGAGTAAATCCTATGATGATTTATCTGTAGCCATAGAAAATATGGAGATTTCAAGAGATCGATTGAATAGAAATCAGTCTAAATATGAATTTGGTAATATCAATAAATTAGAGGTTTTAAATGCCAAGGTGGATTTTAATCGAGACAGTAGTAACTATCTACAGACCGAACAAATTTATCAGGAAACCGTCAGGGAAATGAATATTCTACTGGGTAGAAAGGCTGATACAGAAATTCAAGTTATTCCGGATAAAAGCGATTTTAGATTGTTGGATTTAGAGAAATTAAAGAGCCAAGCTTTAAAAGAAAATGCTGAATATCTAATAAAGGAAAGTGAATTAAAGGAGAATGAGTTTGTTTTACGGCAATCCAAATCAGCACAATTGCCATCACTTAGTTTTAATTCGGCATATTCTTATGCCGATCAGAAAGTAATGGGGACAAATTCGCACACGCAATTAACTGGAGGTTTGAATATGAGTTTTACCATTTTTGATGGTAAACAAAAGAAACGAAATATTGTCAATGCCAAAATTGAAAAGCAAAATGCCGCATTTGAATATGAAAACAAACTACTGGAATTGGAAAAGGATCTGCTGAATGCATATACGGATTATCAATATAATCTTAGAACACTTCATTTAGAGGAAGATGCATTGGACGCAGCACGCCTTAATTTCGATCAGACTAAAGCGTATTATCAGTTGGGGCAAGTTTCTGCTACTACTTTTCGGGATGCTCAATTAAATTGGATGGAAGCTAAAAATAATAAGGCTGCTGCCAGATATAATGCTAAATTATCAGAAATTAAAATGCTCAAATTGAGTGGTAGCCTCCTAGAGCCATTTAATAATTAGTATCATAAATTTTGTTTGGAAACCAGAGTTATTGTAGTGGGTGCTTTGGTTGCCCGTCTTTCGTATATCGTAAGGCGGGTTTTTTAATGATAATCCTTTCAGATTCTGATAAATCCTTAAATTTACGGTCTTAATAAACTTATTAACCAAAAATGCCACAGAACAAAACTCTAAACCCAGATTATTTTATTTGGGAAACTCACGGAATTCACGCAGGAACGGGTAGTGATCATGTAAAACACGGTGTTGACGAACTGGAAAAAATTACAGAATTAGCCATTGAAAGAGGCTATCCAAATATTTCATTCATTATTCATACTCCAAGATTAACCCGATACAGATATGCTGCGGAAAGGAGACTGGGAGTGAAGTTTATTCGTGGAAATCATGCTTATTTTAACTATCCCAAACAAATGGCTAGTTTAAAATCGAAGTATGGAAATCAAATTAGTATTCGATATGGTATTGAGTTAGAATGGCTCGGTCCGGACTTAGGGATGCAATGGAATCGCTCTAAAATTTTCCAGGCCCAAAATGCCGATTTCGTCATAGGTTCCTTACATTTTTCCAGAGAAGGAATCCCTTATGATGGTTCGTTGGAAGAGGCAGAACAATTGATGAAAATTAGAGGTGGTGCAGAAAATTACTGGGCTGGTTACATAGAGGAATTGATAGAAATGGTCGATTCTTCGTGGGAAATTATTCAGGTTGTAGGACATTTAGATTTGCCAAAATTATTTGTTCCTATTCCTCAACCATTATTAGATCTGGACAATTCTGATCATTTTCTTGCCAGACGGATGCGTTTTTTATTGGAAATGATTAGTGAATTTAATCTCACTTTAGATGTAAATCTTGCGGGAATTAATAAAGGCTGTGGAATCTATCCAGATATATCGATATTGATGCGAGCAAAACAATTAGATATTCCTATTTCTCTAGGTACTGATACCCACACTATTCAAAATTTGGGTAATCATCACGAAAGGGGAATTAAATATGCTCATGAAGCAGGATACCAGCATTATTTGAGTTATTCGAAGTGTATTCCGGAAAAAAGACCATTGCGCAATAATGGTTTTAAGGAGGAGAAATACAAAGTTCTTAATTTGGGAATTGAATTGCTTAATTTACGATTTGAAGACCGTAAACAAAGACGAATTCCTAAATTTTCGTTTGGTGGATCTTATCGAACCTTTCTGGAGCATCACAAAAATTCTACTACTTTAGGGGATTTTGAAGCCATTCGCATAAGAAAGGGGAATAAATCTGTTACAATTAGCGATACTTTACCAAGCTCCTCTCGCAATAAAGTGAAAGGACTATTTTCACATCATAAGGATGAACCTGGTGTTTTATCTATGATTTTTAATGCGCTGGCTTCTGAAGAAATAAATGTGGAAACAGCTTACCTAAACTCAAATAGGGATGGAACAGCAACTGCCTTCCTAACTCTTACAGGTGATATTCATGCAATTAAAGAGGCTGTAGAATTTGTGAAAGGTACTGGAGGAGATAGTTTTATCGAGATCCGGGTAGGTGATAATCTGGATATACCTGAATTGAGAAAAGGAAAAAAATATGTACTGGAAGTGGACGGAGTGAATTTACCAATTGCCGTAAGTCAACATATGATTTTGTCGGTGCACAATAATTCTTCTGGAGTCTTGCTTATATTACTTTCTGCCTTAGCATCACAAAATATAAATATCCTGGATTTAAGGTTAGGACATCGCGGACAAAAAGGATATGCTATTTTGGGAATTGAAGGAAATGCTTCTCTGGCTCATAACATTTTGACCCAATTGGGAATGCAGTTTTTTGAAACGAGTCATTTATTATTGAACGAAATAGAATAGGATACATTTTGAGTGGATTAATTGAAGATAGAGCTGGCATAAACCAGAATATTATTGAATTCTATAAAATTCAACCAGGAGTAAAAGAACTTCAGCTGGAAAAAATTGAGGAATATCTAATATTAATGTCCTCATTTTATCAGGATACTATAGGTGAATTAGATGATTTGAAAGATGATCAATCCACTGATAATTTAAATGTTATCATAGATATATTAAACTCATACATTAATCTTGTTGGAGTAGAGATAGAAAAAATATTTCCAGACTTTCCTATTAGATTAGAACCAATTGAAAATAAAGATTTTAATTTAAATGAGATTCAGATAATAGAAATATTGCAAGGATTAAATAAAGGGGATAGAGATATTTGGCAAATAAAAGGAAATCTGGAAGAATTAGCAGAATTGGTTTTTGAAGATAGCTTCCAGTCACAATTTTGGTTAACTATATCTCAATTAATATCTAATATCAATGCAGAATTAACGGTATGGGTTGATAATCTGCTATGATCTAGCTTACAGCCCTTGCTGGCATGAATTGAATAATAGCAGGTTCTTCCTCTTCCAACTTTTTGATCATTTCAAAAGCTTGAGATTCTAAAAATTCTTTAGCATCTTCAATACAGCTCCATTCGGAAAGAATGATTAGTTGATTTTCTTCTTCTTGTGTCTGATAAATTTCACAGGACAATTCTCCTCCAATTCTTCGATATACATGAAACTTATCAAATGCATTCTTCCAGGAATAATAGTCTCGAATTGTTTGCTTTACGAGTAGATAAACCATATTTCAGCAATTTTAGTTACCAAAATACTTAAAAATCTTAAAAAGTTTATAATTAATTGATTATGGGCTGAAAATAGAGGATGATTTTGTTTTTTTTTAATATAAACAAATATTTACTGTTCTAAAATATTTGAAAAAAACTTACAGCCTGGGTATTGTAGCCTACCTACATTTTTTAAAAATGATTACTTCCTCGATTTATTAACAAATCCAGATGCGAATAGGATGGAAAACTGAATGAAGTCATGTTGTTCGCATGTCATTTTTGTTGCTAATATTAGTGTTTTGTCAGAAGGGTAAAAGGTTGTTGTATAGCAGTTAAGTGATTGTTATCTAAAGTAGTGTTACACAATTAAAATTTTAAGGCATCAATCGGAGATTCAAATTGGAAATTATAATGTGTTTCTTCTATTAATTTCTTTGAACTAATTATTTTATAATTGCTTTTACCCGAATTAAATTCAGGGATTTGAAAATGATGAATTTTTGCCGCTGCCTCATAAAAATCTTTACGGTTAGGGTGCTCCGGACAACAAGCATTATAAATCTCTCCCCATAATTCATTCTCTATAATATGACTAATTACTCCAATGCAATCGTCTAAATGGATTAGGTTTACCGGAGCTTCTCCGTTTTTTAAATCTTTTTTTCCTGTAAAGAATCTCCCTGGTTTTCTGTCATAACCAATCAAACCGCCAAATCGAATAATGCTCGTTTTAAACCCTTTCTCCTGAAGAAGCATGCTTTCAACCAATCGTAAAGCTTTGCCACTACCTTTTTCTGGATTTATTTTATTGCTTTCATAAACTAATCCATTTGTATTAGCATAGACAGAAGTAGAGCTTATAAAAATCACTTTACGGATAGTACTCTTCCTAATCTGTGATAGGAGAGACTTAAACTGCAAAGGGTGAAAACTTTCAATATCTTGTCTACGTTGCGGTGGAAAATTTACAATTAGAATATCAGAATGAAAAAATTCCTGATTGAAGTTCTTATTAATATTGGGGTCAAAAGATATTTGATAAGGCTCAATTCCAAACCGTTTCAATTCATTTAATTTTTTACTATTGGTAGTGGAACCTTTTATTGCCATCGATTTTTTTAGTAAATATCTTGCCAATGGGAGTCCCAACCAACCGCATCCTAGAATACTTATGCTGTTTTCTCGTTTAAAATACGTTTTATTCATGTGTTTACATCTAAAAATGTCGGTATTCAATTCTATCTTAATTTTAAATGAATAAATATATTGAACTCGTTAAAATTATGAATTAGCCTTTAATTAATTAGGTAATAAAGATATTAAAATCCTTTTAGGGTATTGTGTCTTAGCATAATAATTAAAGTGCTTAGTAATATTCTTTATAGATGTTGCAAATTCAAGGTTTTTTGAATTATTACCTTTATATTTGAAACCGGTTAACGTTAATGATGTTAATATCATTTGCGATAAATCAATAAAAAAAAATCGTTTTTATGACATTACAAATTCGAGAAAATTTACAAAAATTCTTCGTTTTAGGAATTAGTTATAGAAAATCAGCACTCGATGTGAGGGGGAAGTTTTCCATTACTTCAGACGATCAGGAAAGTTTATTAAGAGAGGCTAAAGAGAATGAAATTCCAGGAATGGTTGTGTTATCGACCTGTAATAGAACTGAAATTTACGGGCATTCTACAAATATTGATGTAATTACCAGTCTTCTCTTGAAATATTGCAAGGGAGATCGGGACGATTTCAACAATAATGGATATAAACTTTATGGGAAAGATTGTATCAATCATTTATATAAGGTAACTGCTGGATTAGATTCTCAAATTATAGGTGATTTTCAGATTGTAGGACAAGTTAAAAATGCTTGTCAGCTATCTGAAAAGTATGGAATGATGAATTCCTTTCTAAATCGCCTGTTCTCGTTTGTTTTTCAGGCGAGTAAAAAGATAAAAAATGATACTGAAATAAGTAAGGGAGCTGCTTCTGTTTCTCATGCTGCTGTTCAATATATAAAAGATAAAGTTAGTACTCTTGAAACCTGTAAGTTTGTACTTTATGGTACTGGTGATATAGGTAAAGATACTTGCGGTAATTTATTAAAGCACATGAACAATCGTTCTCTAACTTTAATAAACAGAACAATCGAGAAAGCTGAATCTCTTGCGAATAAGTATAATGTGACTTATCAACCTGAAGCGAAACTTGAAGCTGAAGTGAAAGAGGCCGAAGTAATTATTGTAGCTACAGGTGCTTCTAAACCGACTTTACTTCTAGATCATTTTAAGGATGTAAAGGATTGTAAGTTGATATTAGATTTATCGGTTCCTCGAAATGTAGATCCTGCAATTGATGAATTGGAAAATGTATTGGTGATTACCGTTGATGAACTTTCCAAGCATATTTCCGAAGCAATAGAGCACCGGAAAGCTTGCATTCCTCATGCCGAGCAAATAATTGAAGATTCAATTAAAGAGTTCTATGGCTGGTTAGAGATTAAATATCTATCACCCGTGATCGTTGCTTTAAAAGAGAATCTTCACAAGGTGCAGCAAAAAGAATTAGAATACCACAAAAAGAAATTATCTGAAGATGAATTGAAAAAGGTGGAACACATCACGAATAATATTGTGAATAAGATTGCCCGGGCTTGTATCAATCACTTGAAAGATCATCACAAGCAACAATCCAGCCCAATGGAAACATTAGATATGATCTTTAAAGATATGGATTCGTAAAGCTGAAAAGCTTTCGATAAAAAAGCTGTATAAACCTTGTTTTATATGGCTTTTTTATTCTTTAAGTCCTTCCTGATCTCCGAATAAGAATATCTTGTACATTTATTAGCTCGCTGAAATGTATATTTCTTAGTATTAACATTCCGAAAATAAAATATAATGACTGATAAAAATAAAGTTGTTGTCGCCACTCGTCCAAGTTTGCTTGCCTATACGCAAACCATGCAAACGGTTGCTCTTTTACAAGAAGCAAATCCTGATGTGGAATTCGAAGTCATAAAGTATAGTACCAAAGGAGATAGGGTTTTAAATCGCTCCTTGACGGAATTTGGTGGTACTGGTCTTTTTGTGAAAGAACTGGAACATGCATTGCTCGAAAAGGAAGCGGATATTGCAATTCATAGCTTGAAGGACGTGCCCAGCTTTCACCCAAAAGGATTAAGCTTGCAATCATTTCCCGAAAGACAAGACACCAGAGATGTTTTTTTGAGTAGAAGCGGAAAGGGAATTGATGATATGCCTGAAGGCTTTGTATTGGGAACAGGTAGCCCAAGAAGAAGAGTTCAATTGGCTCACGTAAGACCCGATATTAAATTTAAAGAGATCAGAGGGAATATTGATACCCGCATACAAAAATTAATGGATGGTGAGTACGATGCAATTATTCTGGCAGCCGCAGGAATGAATCGTCTTGGAAAAGAATATGACGAAAATCTTCTTTTAGATGTAGATCAATGTATTCCTGCTATTGGACAAGGAGCCATTGCAATAGAATGTCGTGAGGAGGATAGCAGAACTGCGAAAATCATTAAAAAGATTAATCATCAAGCTACTCAGGAAGCTGTTTTGTC
This sequence comes from Ancylomarina longa, assembly GCF_003996985.1. Taxonomy (GTDB): domain Bacteria; phylum Bacteroidota; class Bacteroidia; order Bacteroidales; family Marinifilaceae; genus Ancylomarina_A; species Ancylomarina_A longa. The sequence goes on along the minus strand of NZ_RJJX01000001.1, from coordinate 114,030 downwards.
GGAAAGAGCTTTTATGTCTCAAATAGAAGGTGGCTGTAAGTTTCCTTTAGCGGCTCATGCCGTGGTAACTGATGATATTCTAACGATGATTGCTATCGTTGGAGATCTAAAGACCGGAGAATTTATAATTGAGAATATGGAGGTTGCTGTAGCCGAATCTGTTGAAAAGGCTAAGGAATTGGCAGATCAAATGAAGGATACTTGTAAGCAAAAGGGAATTAATTTCTATATTTAGTGTCCCATAGGTGAAATATGAAATTTAGTAGATACTTTATACTATTTCACCTTAATAATCAGAACAAGATCTATTTTGAAAACAGGAAGGAGAGGTTCTTTTGCTAATGCATAGCAGACTGGAACTTACCTTACTTATATCTAATTATACACAAAAAAACATACACTATGAGTTTACGACCATTATTTCCGGAAACCAGAATGAGAAGATTGCGTTACAGTAAAGTTGTTCGCGATATGGTTGCAGAAACATCGCTTTCTGCTGATGATTTAATCATGCCTCTTTTTGTTTGTCCTGGTGAAAAAGTTCAGAATCCTATTAAAAGTATGCCTGGTAACGATCAGTTATCTGTTGATCTTTTGGTAGAGAAGTGTGGTGAGTTACTGGAGGCAGGTGTTCGTTCCGTTTTATTATTCGGAATTCCGGAATCGAAGGATGAAGACGGAAGTGTTGCAACTCACGATCATAGTATTGTGCAGGTAGCAGTTCGCGCTATTAAAGCCAAATATCCAAAGATGTTTATCATTGCTGATATTTGTAATTGTGAATATACAACTCACGGTCATTGTGGAACTATCGTTGACGGAGATGTTGATAATGATCAAACATTGGTTACTTTATCAGCGCAAGCGGTATCCTTAGCTAAGGCAGGTGTTGATATGGTTGCCCCAAGTGATATGATGGATGGTCGTGTGGGACATATGAGAAAAGCTTTAGATGAAAATGGTTATGAGAAAATTCCATTGATGGCTTATTCTGCAAAATATGCTTCCGGTTTTTACGGTCCATTCCGTGATGCTGCCGAGAGTGCTCCACAGTTTGGGGACAGATCTACTTATCAAATGGATATTCGCAATAGCGATGAAGCTTTACGCGAAGTGGAAATGGACATTGCCGAAGGTGCTGATATTGTGATGGTGAAACCTGCATTGAGCTACCTGGATGTGATTTACAGAGTAAAACATGAATTTAATGTGCCTGTGGCTGCCTATAATGTAAGCGGTGAATTTTCGATGATAAAAGCTGCGGCTGCCAACGACTGGATTGATGGCAATCGTGTGATGATGGAAGTAATGACTTCGATTAAAAGAGCTGGTGCTGATATTATTATCACCTATCATGCCAAAGATGTAGCCGAAATTTTAAATGGTAAAAAGTAGCATTATATACCGGGATTCTCTCGTCAAGTGAGAATCCCCTTTTTTTATAACATTTGCAGAAATTATAAGCATTGCTTACAAAATATTTGAAATAATATGAGCGAATCCATTTTTTTAGATACCATTAACGGACTTAGAAGGGAGAGACCGCCAGTGTGGTTTATGCGTCAGGCGGGGAGAGTGCTTCCTTCGTATATGAAATTGCGCGAAAAGCACGGTTTTAAAGAAATGATGGAAATTCCAGAACTTGCTTCGCAGGTAACCCTTATGCCGGTTTATGATTTGGGTGTTGATGCAGCTATTTTATTTTCTGATATTCTGGTGATTCCCGAGGCATTAGGGATGGAGTTGAGCTTCGAAGGAAAAGGCCCAAGCTTTGCTACCGCATTAAAGGATGTGGAGAATCCATTGACTTTCCTTCAGGATAAACCAGAAAAATTGGAGCATATATATAAGGCTATTGACAGGATATTGGAAACCAAACCACAGGAGATTCCTTTGATTGGTTTTTGTGGTGGACCGTTAACTACGCTTTGTTACATGTACCAAGGCTTTAGTCAGAATTTGAATTTTCCTGATTTTGTTCCTGCAATTTATCGCGATAAAGCAATGATGAAGAAAGTGGTTGCGAAAATCACCGAAATGAGTATTCATTACGCATTAAAGCAAGTAGAACACGGCATTAAAGCTTTTCAACTATTCGAAACGCATGCAGGATTAATTCCTGTTGAACTGTATAAGGAGGTATTTCTTCCGGCAGTTAAAGCTATTTTAGGTGCTGTTCGGGCAAAAGGTGTAAAAACCATTTACCTACCTAAGGGTATTGGCACAGGCTTAAATATGGTGAACTATGATTTATGCGATTGTGTGAGTGTAGATTGGCAAACTCCATTGCACGAAGTACGTGGCATGGTTGGCGAAGAGATGATTATTCAGGGAAATTTCGATCCACGGATATTAAATGCAAGTCCGAAAGTAATCGATCAGGAATTCGAATACTATCTAAACTATGGTAGAAAAGATCCTAAATGGATTTTCAATTTAGGACATGGTTTATTGCCTTCAATTCCGGTTGAGAATGTGAAATACCTCGTGAATAAAGTAAAAGAAGCAGATTGGGGAAGATAGCATTTCCCTTTCGGGATATAATTTATAAAGAGATGCCAGATTTGGTATCTCTTTTTTTTGATTCTATCCAGTAGCATAAATTATTTTCTAAAAGCTATTCTTGTCATCAAAAAATTAGTCTTGTTATACTATATCAATTAATTGTCACGCTAAATGATTCTCTTGTTAGCTAAATTGAGTTCTTGTTAGTCTAAAAGCACAGCTTTTCTGAAAAGACAGATAAAAAGTGTGACAAGAAGGGTGTTTAGAATGAAAAGAGGGATCAAAAGAATGAAAAGGATAATAATTTGATGAAAATATTAATGTTTAGAGTGAAAAGACTGCTAGTTTGTAGTGTTTTAAGGTATTACAAGATTCTGACTTTAATGAAGAACAGAATTTTTAGCTGTAAGGACTGCAAGTATAAGATCAGAACCAGAATTTAAATCTTTTTATTTCTGCGATTCCTATTTTGGCCTTGCCAGAACTCGCTTTTATATCCCTTAAGGCGTTCCGGATTATCACGAAACAGATATTTACCTGCATTCCGAATTTCGTCTACTAAATTTTTTAAATAAGTATAGGCCTTATCACGCAAAAGTTTTGAATCGGTACTTTTCTTATGAGACATATGGTAGTTTGCCAGCATTACGGCTGATTTTTGAGACAATAGGATGGCTTCTTCTAATAGCTCTGGCTTAAAGTTGATTGCGCTTAGAAGTCCCAAATTTTCATTGCCTATTTCAGCCAGATCACGCAGGTCTTGTATGATAAATCTTTGATTTTTTCTTTTGGGATTCCATTTTACTTTATCTCTTAGTTCGGGATGATCGCGAAAAGCAAATCGAAAGGCAAACAGCAGTTCATCTTGTAAAGTCCATAGCTGTTTCTCGATTGTCTCCCATGGCTTTTTATCCTCAGGGATGGAATTCTTATCCTGAACCCATTGGGTTTGAGTTTGCCTTAATATCTTGGTTCGTAATTGCAGGTCTTCCAATTTCTCCCTGTCAACTCCAAGTTTGCTAAGCGGAACAATATCTGTAAGACACCATTGTGCCAGATTTTCTGCTTCTTGTAGATAAATGCCAATGGGAATACATGTTTTGATAATTTTTTTGGTAGGAATACTTTCAAGAATATCAGTAATATGCTGAGGAGATACATTACTATTTATTAGAGAGGAGTTGGGAAAATTTTCTGTAAGCGATTGCAGCTTTTCTTCTATTGTCTTTAATTCAATGTTTTCTTTTTGCATAAGGTTTGTAATTAAATTGTACAGTATGCAAATTACTAGTTTTTACTGATAAATAATACAGCCAAGGGTAATTTTTTATTGAAATGGTAATAGAATGCTCAATTGTTTTTTTAAACACGTCAGCTATTGGAGATTGCCTTTAATATCTTTCTGGCACGGGAACAAAATCCAGCTGTTCCATTTTCCATTTGTTCGGTGAGGATTAATGCCAATTCGTTTTGGATATCCGGTTCACGGATAGAAAAATTATATAGAATTTGCATGGCATATACCTGGACAGCAACTGCTGTTGTGCCAGTCATTAATAAGTCGAAGCAATGATTGATGAATTTTCCTGATATATTTTCGGGAAGTGGCTCTAAACTGATAATCTTTAAAAACTGTCGCTTTTTGCTTTCGTTTGTTAAATCAGGTAGTAAAGCAATCATGTCATTCAGGTAGGGGCGTATCAATTCAGGTGCAATGTCATACACTTTATCCATTAGCCAGGATGCCCGCCAGGAATTTTTAGCATTGCCAATGGCAAATTCCCAAAGCTTGTTCATGTTTTTGGGATCATTGGCAATGCTCTGTGCAATTAATTCGGCCTCTTTTTTTACCGGAAAGGGTTCTAATAATTTCTCAAAATCCATTTAGCTACAGAATTGTAGGCGAATAATTAAAAAGGAAGTTTTGTCAATTCTACATTCCCGCCAGAAAGAATAATTCCAATTTTTTTGCCTTTATATTTGGATTTTTCTTTGATTAAGGCCGCTAAGGCCACAGCACTCGATGGTTCGACAACAATTTTCATTCGCTCCCAAATTAAACGCATCGCAGCAATAATCTCCTCTTCCTCTACGCGAATAATATCACTTACGTGATCTTTAATTATTGGAAAAGTTTTATCGCCCAAGGAGGTAAGCAGACCGTCTGCAATGGTTTGAGGATTAGTTTGTAGAACAATTTCACCCTTTTGAAAAGATTGCCAGGCATCATCAGCTCCCATAGGTTCTCCTGCAATAACTTTTGTATCTGGAGAAAAATAATGAGCAGCCAAAGCAGTTCCGGAAAGTAATCCTCCGCCACCAACTGGTGCAAAAATAACTTCCAGATCGTTATGATCCTCGATTAATTCCATAGCCGCAGTTGCTTGTCCTTCTATTACATGATAATCGTTGTACGGATGTAAGAATACTGCTCCTGTTTTGTTAACTACTTCAGTAAGCGTGGTTTCGCGGGCTTCCAGAGTAGGAGTGCACTCGATTATTTCACCGCCATAGCCTTTTACAGCATTCTTTTTTACTTGTGGCGCATTCGACGGCATTACAATATAGGCTTTCATTCCTTGCAGTTTGGCAGCCAGAGCCAGAGCCTGAGCAAAATTTCCCGAGGAGTGGGTTGCCACACCAAAGCCTTTTTCTATTTCCGATAACTGAAGGATTGCATTGGTAGCACCTCGCATTTTAAATGCTCCCATCTTCTGAAAATTCTCACATTTAAAATAGATGTCAGCACCAATCATTTCATTAATGAGTTGGGAGCTAAGGACAGGAGTTCGATGAATGAAGGCCTGTATTCTTTGTTGTGTTTCCAGTAAATTTTCTTTGGAGATCATCATATTTTGGGATTTTGGGGTTGTGTCCCGGCAGGAATTTAAATCCTGCCGGGTTTATTACTATTTCATTGCTTCCAGCGATTCTTTTGCTGCCTGAATGGTTTTATCCAGCATCTCGTAAGTCAATGAATTGGATAGGAAATAACTTTCGAAAGAGGAGGGAGGCAAGTAAATTCCCCGTTTCAACATTTCATGAAAGAATTTTGGGAATTTCGCGTTATTGGCAGTAGCTGCGCTATCGAAATCCACCACATCCGTATCCGTAAAGAAAATGCTAAGCATAGAACCACAACGGTTGATTCGGTAATCGAATCCGGAAGCTTGTAATACTTTATCCAATCCCTTGTGAAGGTATTCGGTTTTGTCTGCCAATTCGGTAAATAGCTGTGGGTTGGCATTCAGTTCTTTTAAAAGGGTGTATCCTGCAATCATAGCTATGGGATTACCCGACAAGGTTCCTGCCTGATACACGGGACCTACGGGCGATACGATATTCATGATCTCACTCGAACCGGCATATGCACCAACTGGCATTCCGCCACCTATCACCTTACCAAAAGTTACCAAATCAGCTTTAATACCAAAATATTCCTGAGCACCACCTTTTGCTAATCTAAAACCTGACATTACCTCGTCAAATATCAGTAAAATACCTTCCTTAGTACAAAGTTCTCTTAAGTCTTCGAGGAATCCTTTTTTAGGAAGAACACAACCCATATTACCGGCAATAGCTTCCACTATAATTGCTGCGATTTCGCCTTTATTTTCGGCAACTACTTCTTTTACGCTTTCAATATCATTGTATTTTGCAGTAAGTGTGTCGTTTGCTGTTCCTGGAGTTACTCCCGGAGAATTAGGTTCTCCGAAGGTACTTGCACCACTTCCAGCTTTAATAAGGAATGAATCGGCATGTCCGTGATAGCATCCTTCAAATTTGATGAATTTGTTTTTGCCGGTATACCCTCGCGCAACACGTATGGCACTCATACATGCTTCGGTACCTGAGTTTACCATTCTCACCATGTCGATATTAGGAACCATATTCACAATTAATTTGGCAATATCAACTTCCAATTCGGTGGGTGCGCCAAAAGAGGTGGAATCTTCTACTTTTTCCTTAATAGCTTTAATTACTTTCGGGTAGGCATGTCCCAGAATCATTGGCCCCCAGGAGGAAATATAATCGATATATTCATTTCCATCTACATCAGTAAGGATACTTCCTTTTGCTTTCTCGATAAAAATAGGAGTTCCACCAACCGATTTATAAGCACGAACAGGCGAGTTTACTCCTCCGGGAATGTATTTTTTGGCTTCATCAAATAATTCAGAGCTTCTTTTGTATTGATACATAGTGTTGATTTTATAATTTTAAATAGTTGTGACATATTTCTAACATGGCAGGTATGTTTGTTTGCCCGGCAAGCACAACAGATTCGGTATATTCTAACAACTTTATTGCTGTAGTATTTCCAATGGCAATACAGGGAATATTATTATCAGGACGGTACTTTTTAAAAAAGCTGATTACTGCACTCGGACTGCAAAAACAGATGGCATCGTAGGATTTAATTTCTATTTCCGGCTGAATCAATTTGGTTTGATAGCAGGGGATTTCCTGATATGCAATTTCATTATCCGTAAAGTAGTTGATAATCGTGTTTCGTCTTAAATTCCCTGTAAAATAAATGTATGATTTTGTTGGACTTTGTTTTAAGATTTCTACTAAAGCAATCGCATTGTGCTGATCGGGAATCAAAGGTTGAATCCCCAATTTTTCCAATTCCAGAGCGGTCTTCTTCCCAACTGCATAAGATTGCTTTTTTGAGCTTTCGTTGAGTTGTGGAAGAATTCTGGAAATACTTCTTACTGCATTCTGACTAGTAAATATCCACGCAGCTTCCTTATGAGAATTAATCCATTCGATTTGTGTTTGGGAAATACTTTGTAATTCAATTTCGATAAAAGGAAAATCGCTAATTAAAAGCCCCATATTTTTACCAAATTGACGTTGTTCCTCCGAAATGGATCTTGTAAAAAGAATATTTTTGAAATTAATATCTGCCATGCTCGGATTTTCATCATTTAATTGCTGAGCTAACAAATTTAGTAAATCCGACGATTTATTGGCAGGTGAAATACAATAAAATAAAATGCTGTGGAAATTTAGAATCTCTATGTTCTTCTGCACAAAATGATTCCTGTTTTATTTTTAGATGAATCGTTAAAAAGTCGGAATCCGCTTGCCAGTCTTTAATTGCTTTTATACTTTTATTGTGCTCAAAACAAAGGGTTGATTCTATAAATAGGAAGGTGCCTGAATTATCAGGTAATAAACAACTTGAGTACAAGTGAATATTAGCTAAGTAAGTAATTATGACAGAACTATTGCAAGCAGCAGAAGAAAGAAGGCAGATCTTATTTAGATATAAACATTTACTGGAAACCTGCAAGAATATTGTTACCAGAGCCGATATTAAACTGGTAAGAAGAGCATTCGATTTATCTTTACAAGACCAGGATGGGAAGCGGCGTAGTAATGGGGAGCCGGCGATTTACAGAACACTTTCAATATCTCAAATTGTGGTGGAAGAACTGGGATTGGGGAGAACTTCAGTTATCTGTTCCTTGCTTTACGATATTGTTCAAAAAGATCGTATAAGCATCTCGGAGATTAAACGTTTATTTGGCTCCAAAGTAGCCCAGATTATTAGTGGTTTGGTTAAGGTAACGGACATTTACAAACAAAATACAAGCCAACATTCCGATAATTTCAGAAAACTATTACTAAGTTTTGCTGATGATGTTCGGGTGGTATTGATCATACTCGCAGATCGTTTGTTTCATCTGAGAAATGTTGGTAATAAGTCAGTACAGGAACAAAAAGCACTGGCAACAGAAATTGAGTTTCTGTATATTCCTCTTGCACACCGATTGGGCATGTATAATGTCAAATCGGATATGGAAGATTTGGCTTTGCGTTACCTTAAACCTGATATTTATTTTGAAATTCTTCAAAAACTGAAGGACACGGAAGAACAGCGATTGAGTTTTATCGAAGATTTCGTTACTCCCATAAAAAAGGAATTAGATCAGCATCATCTAAAATACAAGATTAAAGCGCGTACCAAGACAATTGCTTCCATCCTGAATAAGATGGAAAAAAAACAGGTGGAATTTGAGGAAGTATATGATATTTTTGCCATTCGTATTATCTTAAAATCGTCACCCCGAAAAGAAAAATCAGATTGCTGGAAAGTATATTCTGCTGTAAGTGATTTGTACAGACCAAATCCGGAAAGACTAAGAGATTGGATTACTATTCCGAAATCGAATGGTTATGAATCTTTACATACCACTGTATTAGGTCCGCAAAACAGATGGGTAGAAGTGCAAATCCGTACCAAAAGGATGAATAAAATTGCAGAACAGGGATTCGCTGCTCACTGGAAATATAAGGGACAAAAAGAGGAAGGAGGACTGGATAATTGGTTGCAGGATATTCGTGAAGTTTTAGAGAGTCAACAAGGAAATTCTATTGATTTAATTGATGAATTTAAAGCTGATTTATATAATAAGGAAATCTATGTTTTTACGCCTAAAGGGGATTTAAAACAATTGCCGGCAGGAGCTACTTTACTTGATTTTGCTTATTCTATACACTCCGATTTAGGAGATAAATGTATTGGTGGTACAATAAACCAACGCAATGTTTCCATTCGTCAGGAACTAAAAAACGGAGACCAGGTTGCTATCACCACTTCTAATTCCCAAAAACCAAAATCCGATTGGTTGAGTTTTGTTAAAACTACAAAGGCTAAGAACAAAATTCGACTCTCCATGAAGGAGAATATGATGAAGGAGGCAGATCTTGGAAAAGAAACGCTGAAACGCAGAATGAAGAATTGGAAGATTGAATTTTGTGATGAGAATGTCCGAAAGCTGATGAGCCATTACAAATACAAGTTGGCAATGGATCTGTATTTTGGTATTGCTACAGACTTACATGATTTGTCTGAAATTAAAGATATTCTGACGAAACAAGAGGAAGAGGAAAAACTTGTAGCAACAGAAGTCCCAGCTTATTCTCCACGGAAAATTGTAAAGGAAGGGGACGATGTACTAATTGTAGATCAAAATATATCCAATGTGGATTACTCACTGGCAAAATGCTGTAATCCTATATTTGGAGATGATATTTTTGGTTTTCTTACGATAGGTAAGGGAATTCGTATTCATCGGGTTGGATGCTCAAATGCGAAAGAAATGCAAACCCGATATCCTTATCGTGTGGTAAAAGCGAATTGGTCGGAGAAAGGCTCTGCATCCTATCAGGCAGTAATCCATGTCACCGGTAATGATGAGTTAGGAATTGTTAGTAATATTTCAGATGTTATCTCTAAAGATCTTCGGGTACAAATGAGATCTATTTCTGTAGATACTAATGACGGTAGTTTTGATGGGAAATTAACTGTGGTGGTTTCTAATACAGAACATCTGGATACTTTAATCGTGAAATTAAAAAGAATCAAAGGAGTTGTTCGTGTATCCAGATATAATTTACTTGAATAAAAAGATTTTTTATTTTTATGGATTTCCTTTTTTAGTATAAAGAGATAATTCGACATTAGAAATATCCTTGTAAGCTATTGTAGCTTATTGTTTTAATTAAGTGTGAAAAAATCTTAGTCATTAATTGACTTATTATTATTATCGTTTCAGTATATTTGATCTTCTTACAAAAGAAAGTAGATCCGCTTTTGTTCTTACTATTATATGGAGAATTTTATAGTTTCAGCTCGAAAATATCGTCCTTCTGCCTTTTCAAGTGTAGTTGGACAAGAATCAATAACGCTTACCCTTAAAAATGCTATTAAAAATAGTCATTTGGCACATGCGTACCTTTTTTGTGGTCCGCGTGGTGTTGGCAAAACATCTTGTGCAAGAATATTTGCTAAAACAATAAATTGCTCTCAAATCACCTCAGAGTTTGAGGCATGTAATGAATGTGAATCCTGTAAGGCTTTTAATGAAAATCGTTCCTATAATATTCATGAGTTGGATGCAGCCTCGAATAATTCGGTGGATGATATCCGTACGCTTATCGATCAGGTTCGTATTCCGCCTCAAATTGGAAATTATAGCATCTATATTATTGACGAGGTTCATATGTTATCGGCAAATGCTTTTAATGCATTTCTTAAAACCTTAGAAGAACCTCCTGCACACGCTATTTTTGTTTTAGCAACTACCGAGAAACACAAAATATTACCAACGATTCTATCCCGTTGTCAGATATTCGATTTTAGTCGAATTAAGGTTGCTGATGCCGTATTGCATTTAAAGTATATTGCCGAAAAAGAAGCGGTGCATGTTGAAGAGGAAGCATTAAATGTGATTGCTCAAAAAGCGGATGGAGCTATGCGCGATGCCTTGTCTATCTTCGACCAGATTGTGAGTTTTTCCGGAAAGGAAATTTCATTTGATCATGTAATTCAGAATTTAAATGTTTTGGACTATGATTATTATTTTAAAATGGTTGATGCCTTTTTGGAAGGGAAAGTTGCGGAAGTGCTAATTCTTCTAAATGAAATCTTAGAGAAGGGATTCGAAGGACAGCATTTTATTTCTGGTTTAAGTGCTCATATTCGCGATGTATTGGTTGGTAAGGATGCTGCAACGATACAATTACTTGAGGTTAGTGATAGCGTGAAGCAAAAATATGTAGACCAGGCAAAAAAATGCCCGCTTGATTTCCTTTACGAAGCACTCAAAATATTAAATCAGTGTGGTATCAACTATAAGACAAGTCAGAATCCACGCTTATTAATAGAGCTTAGCCTGATTCAATTATCTCAAATAATTGAGTTAAAAAAAAAAGGAATAGCGGAAATTGAGAATTCTAAGAAACTACAGAAGATAAATGTTTCTGTCGATGATAATTCTCAAAAATCTTCGGGTAACGTTTCGTATCAGGCAAATAGCGAAACGGTTATGTCAGATAGCAAGAAGATTTATGGCGATAAACAAGTTGTTTCGAAGGAAACTACTTCACCTAAATCAAAGATTGGATATACAACTACTGTTTCTATCAAGCAAGCAATGCAAAGTGGGATAAAGAAACAGGTAGCTGAGAATAAGGAATCGCAGAAAGAATCATCCTATAACACGGAAGTTATCGGGAAGGAGTCTTTTAACTCGAAACAAGTACTTTTCAAGCTAAAGGATTTTGTGAAAGCAAAGAATAAGAGTGAAAGAATTCGTCTTGCACTAACAGTTAATTCACCAAAAGTATTGGAGGATTTTAAAGTAGTGATTCAAGTGAGCAACCCATTGCAAGAAGATGATGTGAATTCGGTGAAAGGGGAGGTTCAAAATTATTTAAGAAGAGAATTGAATAATGTTAAGATAGAGTTGACGACCGAAATGTTGAAGACAACAAGCAAAAAAAGAGTATTCACCGATACCGATAGATTTAATTATTTGTGTGAAAAAAACCCTGCTTTAGGAGTCCTGAAACAAAAATTTTCCCTTGACTTTGAATAAAAACAAAAAACATGATGTATAGCATATTAGAATTGGCTAAAATAAGGCTTCTGTATTAATACAGAAGCCTTATTTTTAGGTAGTTGTAATTAAAGAAAAAAATCGTTAAAAAGTGATCATTTTTAAATTGTAAAATAAAAAAATTACATATGTTTATGCCCAGTTTGATGGGGGATAAATTCAAACAAGAATATAATTTAAAACAAATTTTAAAAGATTATTTAACCACCCAAAAGTGTAACCAACATGACAAAGACACCAAAAATTGTTTATACCAAGATTGATGAAGCTCCGGCTTTGGCATCCTATTCTTTGTTGCCAATAATTAAGGCTTTCACAAAAACATCTGGTATTAATATCGAAACAAAAGATATTTCATTACCTGCAAGAATTATTGCAAATTTTCCGGATAACTTGAAGGCTGATCAGAAAATTCCGGATAACTTGGCTGAGTTGGGAGCATTAACTCAACAACCAGAGGCAAATATTATCAAGTTGCCGAACATTAGTGCCTCAATTCCTCAGTTAGAAGCTGCGATCAAAGAATTGCAGGAAAAAGGTTACGACATACCAAATTATCCGGAAGAAGCTAATACAGATACTGAAAAAGAATTGCAAAAACGATTTGCAAAAGTGCTGGGTAGTGCTGTTAATCCTGTGTTAAGAGAAGGAAATTCAGACCGTAGGTCAGCAGCTTCTGTAAAGCAGTATGCTAAAAATAATCCACATCGAATGGGTGCATGGACCAGCGATTCAAAATCCCATGTTGCCTACATGCAAGGTGGAGATTTTTATGGTAGCGAAAAATCCATATGCCTGGATAATGCTACCAATGTCACCATTGAATTTGCTGATGAAGCAGGTCAAACTAAAGTTTTAAAAGAAAAAACTGCTCTTTTAAAGGGAGAAGTTATTGATGCTTCGGTTATGAATGTAAAAGCACTTCGAAAGTTCTATGCAGAACAAATTGAAGATGCAAAGGCCAAAGATATCCTACTTTCTTTGCACTTGAAAGCAACGATGATGAAGGTATCAGATCCAGTAATGTTTGGTCATGCAGTTGAAGTCTTTTATCGGGATGTTTTCGAAAAGCATGCGGCTTTGATAAAAGAATTGGGTGTAAATGTTAATAATGGTCTGGGTGATCTTTATGCTAAGATCCAAAACCTTCCTGCTGATAAGAAAGCAGAGATTGAAGCTGATATTAAAGTAGTATATGAGAAGCAAGCTGATTTGGCAATGGTAGATTCTGATAAGGGAATCACTAATTTGCATGTGCCAAATAGTGTGATTATTGATGCTTCGATGCCGGTTGTTATTCGCGACTCAGGTAAAATGTGGAATCCCGCTGGAAAACTTCAGGATACAAAGGCATTAATTCCAGACAGAGCCTATGCAACCATCTATCAGGAGGTGATTGAGGATTGTAAAAAACATGGTGCTTTCAATCCTGCAACCTTAGGATGTGTTCCTAATGTTGGATTAATGGCTCAAAAGGCAGAAGAGTACGGTTCTCATGATAAAACTTTTATTGCTCCTGCTAACGGAACAATTAAAATCGTTGATGAAGCTGGAAATTGCTTGTTAGATCAAAAAGTAGAAACCGGAGATATTTATAGAGCTTGCCAGGCAAAAGATGCTCCAATTAAGGATTGGGTGAAACTTGCAGTTAACAGGGCAAGAGCAACAGGAGCACCTGCCATTTTCTGGTTGGATGAAAACAGAGCTCACGATGCTCAGATCATTAAAAAAGTGAAAGTTTATCTGCCTGAATTTAATAAAGAAGGATTAGATATTAGAATTCTTACCCCAGTAGAGGCAATGCGAGTTTCTTTGGAAAGAATCCGTAATGGAGAAGATACCATTTCGGTAACAGGAAACGTATTGCGTGATTTCCTAACCGACTTGTTTCCTATCATCGAATTAGGTACTAGTGCTAAGATGCTTTCTATTGTACCATTGATGTGTGGTGGTGGATTGTTCGAAACTGGTGCTGGTGGTTCTGCTCCAAAGCATGTGCAACAATTTCTGGCAGAAGGTCATCTTAGATGGGATTCTTTAGGAGAATACCTGGCATTAGGTGTTTCCTTGGAACATCTTGCCAATGCATATAAAAATGAGAAAGCAGCTTTGTTTGCAAATACATTAGATCATGCGGTTAGCAAGTTTCTGGAGAATAAAAAATCTCCATCCCGTAAGGTGAAGGAACTGGATAACAGAGGTAGTCATTTTTATTTGGCTATGTATTGGGCACAAGCATTGGCCGCTCAAAATATTGATGCCGAATTACAAGCTACTTTTGCTAATGTTGCAAAGGAAATGGAAGCAAAAGAAACCACTATTATTCAGGAGTTAAATGACGCTCAAGGCGAGCCTGTTAATATTGGTGGATATTATCTTCCTAACGAAGAATTAGCAGCTAAAGCAATGCGTCCGAGTGCAACATTAAATGCAATTATCGACGCAATTTAATTGAATATACCAATTGAATAAATATTTGAAAGGCCTCCTAACGGGAGGTCTTTTTTTTTGCCATAAGTTTTGAATTAGTAAGTAAAACAAGCTTATTGTTTCGATCTGAATTGCAGGGGAGACACGCCATATTTGTTTTTAAAGGCTGTGCTAAAATGCGAAGGGTATTCATATCCGCATTTAATGCCGATTTCAAGAATGGTAAGATCGCTGTCGCAAAGCAATTTAAGAGCCAGAGCCATTCTGTGATTAAAGTGAAATTGAAATATCGTTTGATGAAAAACTTGTTTAAATCCATATTTCAACTTTTTTTCGTTTAATCCAACCATACGCGAAAGTCGCTGAATTGTAAGAGGAGAACTTATATTCTTTGTCAGTAAATAACTTACTTCTTTTATTTTTTTAATATCCACGGCTTTTAATCGAATTTGTGGAGTATTTTGTGTGCAATCTGTGGCTTTAATTTGCAAGCATAATAGTTCTAATATCTTGCCTTCGGCGTATAGTGGTGCCATATTACCCAAATCCGATGCGTGATCTATTTGTGAAAGAATAGTATTCATCTCACGAGTGTTGATCAAATTGGGATGTTCAAAACAATAAGTTTCTCCTTTAGTGTATTTTTGAAACAGGCTCTCTAGTGCTTCCGGATATCGCATCATCAACTGTTCCAGATAATCATCTTGAAAAATAATGCTGCGGTAGGAATAAAATGTATTTCGGTTAAAAAATAAGGAACTCAGTGATTTTTCGGGGATTATCAAAATATTATTCTGTCCGTTTTCAAATTTCGAACTGTGCTGTCTTACAGAATAATGCATCGAGCCACATAGCATAAAATGCATGGCAAATAAAGTTTCCTTGTTTTGCCTAAAGCAGGGAATATCGAAAGGCGCAAAACTTTCCAGACTTATTAGCGATAAACCAGGCAACTTGTTTCGCCGCAATTTTAATATAGCATCTGTATATTTTCGATTTGTATGAGTAATTTCCTTGTTGTTGTAAAACTCACCAATAAGATCTTGCCATTCTTCTTTGGTGGAGTACTCATTTATATTGGTGTGTAGTGCGAGATTTTGCATAGGTTCGGAATGTTAAATTAATAGTCCGGATTATTAAACAGTTATTTGTCAGACTAATCTAACTTCATACTTGTTATTTTATTATCAAAGATACTGAAAAACAGGAAAAGTATTTTACATTTTTATTGTTTTAGACAGCATCTTATTTCTGAATAAATAAATTTATTGTATTATGGAAGTTAAAGAAAAGAACAGTGTGATTGTAGAATTACATGATTTAACCATCACCGAACAAAAAGATGATCGATTTGGTAGAGTAGTAACAACAAAAAGTCTGTCTGTAGACGATTTGGTAAATATTGCGGTATCGCGGAGAACCGATTTGAGTGCTACAACATTGAAATCGGCTCACGAAATACTTAAAAATATTGCCTTAGAACAACTTGCCAATGGGGCATCGGTTCATTTCGGCTTGGGATATTTTCATTTGAATGTAAATGGTGTATTTATTGGCGACAATGAAAAATGGGATAATGCAAAACACAGCCTTTCGGTTCATGTTACTCCCACAGTAGAATTGCGTAATGCTGTAAAATCGTGCAAGGTTGATGTTCGCGGAATGGCTGCCTCACCAATGGCTGTTAATTCAGTTACCGACGTAACATCAGGTGAGGTGAACAGTAAGTTGACTCCTGGTGGTGGTGTTAATATTATCGGTACTAGAATAAAAATAGAAGGAGACCAGGCTGGTATAGGTATCAAATTGGTGAACGAAACCACAAAAGAAGAAATATTGGTACCAACTACCTCAATGCTCACTAACTCTCCTTCTAAACTAAGTTTTATTGTTCCTACAGGATTAGTTGCTGGTGATTACCGATTGGTAATTAGTACCCAGCACAGTTCTTCCAAAGTATTTTTAAAGAAACCACGAACCTACATCTTTGAATATCTGTTAGTAGTAGATGCCTAATTACTTCTAATTGATTATAAACAAAGCCTTTCTATGCAGAAAGGCTTTGTTTTTGTTTAAAATAGTATTGCGGTATTACCATACCGCGCACCGAGGTATTAGGCTGCGGCAGTCTGCGGTATTGTAATACCCTGGTCCGCGGTATTAGGCTACCCCAAACAGGATTTGGATATGCTGAATATGCTAAGCATCCTGAAGATGCTAAGCATTTCGCTCAGCTAGGCTTTGGATATTGGAAATGCAAAGCATGTATTCCTAACAATTAATTGTTAAAATATATCTTTTAAAAGTCTCTCGTCCAATAGGATATTAGATTGGGTAAGGAAATTATCTGTATCAATATGAATGGTTTCGTAGGCTAATTGTTTATTCACTAATTTCCCGTTTCTTTTATCCGCATAATCAAGAACAGAACAAAATTCCCAATCAAGCAGATTTTCACATAATCCTGATCTTACAGGATTTTGATGGATATAATGAAAGCAATTATCAAGGATATTATCATTTTGTGTAATATCATTTAAACACTTTGCCTTAGTGTTGTGAGCAAAAAGTTTACCTCTACGTTGCTGTTCTTTGTTAATGGCACGGGTATATGAACTTAGAAGTGATCCCAGATTTTTGGATAATTGCTGAACCTGCGGTCTGTGCAATTCAGATATTCGTTGGCTACCTTTAGCATTAACTACAATTAGAAAGTGAAAATGATTGGGCATTAAACACCATGCCAGTATATCTGCGTAAGGTCGAATAAGACGATTTACTTTTTTAAGAAAATAGATATAGTTGCTTCTATTGTAAAATACGACTTCGTTGCTCCTATTGTAAATATGATATGTTTTTTCTTCTTCGAAAAGCATGAGATGAAGATAGCTAAATTATTTATTATCATTGGTGTTAAAATACTAATTGTGTTGTACTTTATCTTTTTAGCTTTCTGAAAATAATATTTTAACACTTTAAATTTTTACTTATATTTACATATTGTTTATAGTAATTGTCCCCACAATAACAGCTAGCTATTATGATTACTCTAAAGTTAAATGTACCATCCATATTCCAAATCCTCTTTGTGATAGCTTATTTATTTATGGCTTTTCATCAATTACCGAATTTTTTTTAACAAAAAGAACTCCAAAGAATAAAAGCAAAAATACCAATGATAGAACCACTAAATAAAATCATTAAAAGTCCCAAAATGAAAAAATCAACATTATTATTCGCAATGCTTTTAGTAGCATTATCTTTTGTATCCTGTTCAAAGGATACTCCAGTAATAGACCCAAAACCGGACCCAATAATTACACCAAAAATAACATTAAAAGGTGTAACTTATACTAAGACAGAAGGCGAAGTTTTTAATTACGAAGTGGAATGGTCAGCAACTGCAAACGCAGCCTATACAATGATTATAGAAAACGGAGCAGGGCAAACATTTACTTTCAAATCACTGCAACCAAACATCAATTACAAAAAAGAAATCACCTATTCAGAATTAGGTGAATTTGAATTAGTAATGAAATTAACTGACTTGAAAGGTGGAACCATATCCACAATACAGTCAGTGGTGGTTGATGATAAAACTCCGGGGATAAGTGCTTCATTACAATATGCCTCAACTCAAGCGTCAATAGATGCTGGAATAGTCATAAACACCCAAACAATTTCACTGAAAATAACAGTGAATTCAAAGAATGGTGTGTCCACATTAAAAATTGACAACGGTGAGGGGGAAGTAAAAGAACCCAGCTACAATTTTGAATCAGGAGTAGAATATTCAGAATTTATAACTTATTCAACTCCAGGCCAAAAATCATTGACACTAACAGCAACGGATGACAAGGGAAATGTCGGAACAAGAGCTCTAACTTTAGCAGTTGAAGACAGAACTCCATCAATACAAACTTGGGAAAGTGAGGCTACAGGTGTAACGATTAAAAACGATATCGCAACAGCCTACAATTACAAATTTAAATTAAACTCAAAAACATTTGAGGACAAAATTTTCAAAGCAACAATAAAAATAAACGGAGAAGTAAAAATAGAGAAAGAAGGTTTAGCTTCAGAAAAAGAAGCAATCTTTGATTATTCGTTTGAGACTTACGGAACTTATGATGTTGTTGTTGATGTTTTAGATTCAGATGGTAACTTGAACACACAATCAATGGAAGTTGTAATTGATGAGCGAGTAACTCCTACATCAAACGACCCATACGGATTGTTCACTCAGTGGTATGTCCACGAGAACTTAGGAAAATCAAGAAATGATTTTTACGGCTCAGGGGATTTATCGCTAGATCCAATAGAAATTTATAGAGATGTAAATAGAGACGGGGTATATAACTCAGAAGATGACGCCGAAATCGCCAAAGGAAAAAACAGTGTGTGGTATAAACTAGCACACGATTTTCAAAGCCCAGAACTAACAGTCGAGCAAAGGCGCGATTTCATAAATAGAACAGTAGCCTTAAGTGGATCTTTATTCTTAAGAAAAGAAATGCCAGGTTGGTCTTGTAATGAGTATTCCTATCAACACCTAATTAATATTGCAGGCTCTGAATATTATGATCACTTGATTCTTGCACTTACTCAAAATTTAGATCCTCAATTCACAGACAAGCACAATGGATTGTTCAATCTACCTGTGTTTATTGTTGTAACATATGTGGCAGGGGAATATGGAGGTCCTCATTCAATTATTGGATTTGTTGTTGGAGATGATTTAGAACACAACCCCGAAAAAAGCCTTCATTTTATAGACGGTGCGACAATGCAGGTAGTGACCCCAGGCTCCTTATTTATGAAAGCAGATATAACAATTAAAATAGAAAAATATGATAAATATTATGAAGACACAGATTCTGGAATAATTAGCTATATGGGACTTAGAAGAATTCTGTCCTATACAACACATGCTGATGGCACATTGACATATATAAGTAAGAATGATCAAATCAAATCTCTTCAAAAGCCAGTAAGATAAGTTAATATTAAAACCACTAGCTAATTCCTTAATATAGAAAGGCTAGTGGTTTTTTAATTACTGGATATGCTAAGCATCTCAAAGATGCTAAGCATGTAATTCCGACAGGCTTTGAATACTGGATATGCTAAGCATCTCAAAGATGCTAAGCATTTAGCCCAAACCGGCTTTGGATACTGGATATGCTAAGCATCCCGAAGATGATAAGCATTTAATTCAAACAGGCTTTCGATATTGGATATACTAAGCATCTCAAAGATGCTAAGCATGTAATTCAAACAGGATTTGAAAATGGATATACTAAGCATCTTAAAGATGCTAAGCATGTAATCCAAACAGGCTTTCGATATTGGATATGCTAAGCATCTCAAAGATGCTAAGCATTTAGCCCAAACCGGCTTTGGATACTGGATATGCTAAGCATCTCGAAGATGCTAAGCATTTAATTCAGACAGGATTTCGATACTGGATATGCTAAGCATCTCAAAGATGCTAAGCATGTAATTCAAACAGGCTTTGAATAGTGGATATGCTAGGCATCTCGAAGATGCTAAGCATGTAATTTAAACAGAATCTCAATATGCTGGATATGCTAAGCATCCTGGAGATGTTAAGCATTTAATCCAAACAGGCTTTGAATACTGGATATGCTAAGCATGTAGTTCATGCATGATTTATAATTCTAACAATTAAGGTATCATGAAACATGTTACTGCACACAAATCACAATTAGAGGATTGCCCCTGACTTGAATTGCCCTTGACTTTAGTCAGGGGAGGGGAAATATGCAAAATAGAATCAATCTACATTAGCATTTTTGCATGGTTCGTGTAATTCTTCCTATTTTTGGGATAAAATAGAAACACTTAAAAAGATTATATATTATGGCTATCAGTAAGAAAGTTGAAGAGATATTGAATAAGCAAATTAATGCAGAGTTTTGGTCTGCTTATTTCTACTTGTCTATGTCTAATTATTTAACAGCAAATGGAATGCCTGGTTTTGCCAATTGGATGAAAGTTCAGTTTCAGGAAGAAACAACCCATGGACTTAAAATGGTTAATTATTTGAATGACAGAAACGGACGTGTTTTATTAGAGCCTATTGCCGAAGTGGCTACCGAATGGAATGGTGTTTTAGATATTTTTGAAGATACTTTAAAGCATGAGGAAAAAGTAACTAACATGATTAACGAGTGTACTGAAGTAGCTTTAGAAGCGAGAGATCATGCAACTGTTAATTTTTTACAATGGTTCGTTGACGAGCAGGTAGAAGAAGAAGCTACTGTTTCTGAGATAATCGATCAGCTTAAAATGTTTAAAGGTGAAGGACACGGACTATATATGATGGATAAGGAGTTTAAAACGCGTGTTTTTGTAGATGCCACTCAAGCATAGCACAAAAAAATGAATTAAATTATAAGCCTCACTTTTGTGGGGCTTTTTGTATTTACTATCGGAAATTAAAAGCAGGAGATATAGTGATATAGCTTGCTTTTCTTTTGAGAAGTATTCGTCAGATTTTTCATAAATCGTATTCGGAAACAAATAAAATTTTTTACTTTTGGTCTCGATGGATATGAATAGATACCTCATAGTAGTTTTTTGTGTGCTAACAGGCTGCGCTGCTGCGGTTCCTGTTGCAAATGCCGAAGCTATTTCTGTAGATCAACTGCTACTTGCCGAATGGTTTGCGGGTCATGTTCAAAATTTGGAGGAGAATTATTCCTCTCCAATATTAGTGCCGGTAGAAAAGGAGCAAATCACTAGTGATTGTATCTACAAGCTAAAAGGTTTTTCTGTTTTAAAGAAATTACCAGAATTTCCTGCAAATATTTCTAATAATTCTATCTGTTATACTCCATTAGCACGATGTTTAGCTACTGTGCCAGATTATGCTTGTCATAGCTATAAACAGATTCCGGATAGCGACTGTCAGATAAGAGCACCAGGCTTTTTCTGTTAATTCCAAAATGACTTTCTTGTTCTACTTAATGTAAAGATTCGTGTTGCTATAAATTAATAATAACATCCTATCAACATTGCAAAAATAATCTGTTAAAGAAATCATTTTCCACAATTAATTTAAAGATATTAGCATGTTTCCGATTAAGTTTGGATTTGATGCTTCGTTTTATATTGAAATCAAAAAATCAAAATGGGTTTTATAGATAATACATTAAGCAAGTTGTTTGGTAATAAATCAGACAGAGACTTGAAAGAGTTAAGTCCTTACTTGGGAAAGATAAAGGCAGAGTACGACAGAATTACGGTTTTAAGTAATGACGAGCTTCGTAATGAATCGGATAAGTTAAGACAGAGAATTCAGGATTTTATTCAAGCGGAAAAGGATGAAGTAAAAAGCCTGAAAGCGAAAATTGAGGAAGGTAGTCTCTCTGTGAATGAGAAAGAGGAAATCTATGACGAGATTGACAAAATAGAGACTAAAATTGATGATAAAATCGAAGAAGTTTTAGATGAAATTCTTCCTATTGCTTTTTCAATCGTTAAGGATACAGCTCGTCGATTTACCGAAAATGAGGAAATTGAAGTTACTGCTACTCAATTTGATCGCGATTTGGCGGCACGAATGGATAATGTTCAAATTGATGGTGATAAAGCTGTCTATTTTAATTCCTGGTTGGCGGGTGGTACCGAAATTACCTGGAACATGATTCATTACGATGTGCAGTTGATTGGTGGTACTGTGTTACACCACGGACAGATTGCAGAGATGGCAACTGGTGAGGGTAAAACCCTGGTAGCAACATTACCTGTGTTTTTGAATGCGCTTACCGGACGTGGTGTTCATTTGGTTACCGTGAACGATTATCTTGCCAAACGTGACTCGGAATGGATGGGACCACTTTATCAATTCCATGGTTTGTCTGTTGATTGTATCGATAAACATTCTCCGAACTCTGATGAGCGTAGAGCAGCTTATGCTTGCGATATTACTTTTGGTACCAATAACGAATTTGGTTTCGATTATCTTCGTGATAATATGGCCACCAATCCTAAAGATTTGGTACAGCGTCGTCACAACTATTCCATTGTCGACGAGGTTGACTCTGTGTTAATTGATGATGCACGTACTCCTTTAATTATTTCAGGTCCGATTCCAAGAGGGGAACATCAGCAGTTTGATGAATTAAAGCCAAAGGTTGAGAAATTGGTGAAAGCCCAGAATGAATTGGTAATGAAAATATTTACCGATGCAAAAAGGCTTTTGAATAGTGAAAATAAAAAGGAGAAGGAGGAAGGAGCTAAGTTATTACTTAGAACATTTAAGGGTTTACCTAAGATGAAACCTTTGATTAAGTATCTGAGTGAGCAGGGAAATAAGACTACACTCTTGAAGACAGAGAATTTCTATATGCAGGAAAATAACAAGAATATGCACATCATTACCGATGAATTGTATTTTGTTATTGATGAAAAAAACAACTCTATTGAGTTGAGTGATATGGGAATCGATTTGTTAAGTGAGGATAGTGGTGATACCAACTTCTTCATCTTACCAGATATTGGATCGGAAATAGCCGCCATTGAAAAATCAGATTCTTCGGATGAAGATAAATTGGCTAAAAAGGATGAACTGATTCAAAGTTACTCGGTGAAATCAGAACGTGTACATACCATTAACCAGCTTTTGAAAGCTTACACCTTATTCGAAAAAGATATAGAATATGTCTTAATCGATGGTAAAGTGAAAATCGTTGATGAGCAAACCGGACGTATCATGGAAGGTCGTCGTTATTCCGATGGTTTACACCAGGCAATTGAAGCTAAGGAAAGCGTGAAGATTGAAGCGGCAACACAGACTTTTGCTACCATTACTTTGCAGAATTATTTTAGGATGTATCATAAACTTTCGGGGATGACTGGTACAGCTGAAACAGAGGCTGGTGAGTTATGGGATATTTATAAACTTGAAGTGGTGGTAATTCCAACCAATCGCCCAATTGCTCGCGCTGACCGTGATGACTTGGTTTATAAAACCAAAAGAGAAAAGTATAATGCCGTAATCGAAGAAATTGTTGATTTGGTAAATAACGGACGTGCTGTTTTGGTGGGAACAACTTCTGTAGAGATATCGGAGTTGTTAAGTCGAATGTTGAAGATTCGTGGTATCAAACACAATGTGCTGAATGCTAAATTGCATCAGCGTGAAGCAGATATTGTTGCTGAAGCAGGACAGAAGGGTACCGTTACGATTGCAACAAATATGGCTGGTCGTGGTACTGATATTAAACTTTCTGATGAAGTAAAAGCCGCTGGTGGTTTAGCTATTGTTGGTACGGAACGTCACGATTCCCGTCGTGTTGACCGTCAGCTTAGAGGTCGTGCAGGTCGTCAGGGAGACGTTGGTTCTTCTCAATTCTTTGTATCCTTAGAAGATAATTTGATGCGTTTGTTCAGTTCCGATAGAATTGTGAAGTTGATGGACAGAATGGGAGTGAAAGACGGTGAGGTAATTCAGCATAGTATGATTACTAAGTCTATTGAGAGAGCTCAGAGAAAAGTGGAAGAGAACAACTTTGGTATTCGTAAAAGATTATTGGAATATGACGATGTGATGAACTCGCAACGTGAGGTTATATACAAACGTCGTCGTCATGCCTTATTTGGAGAGCGTATTCAGGTAGATATCGCGAATATGATGTATGATGTTGCGGAAGCTATCGTGAATGAAAATCATGGAATTGATTATGAAGAATTTAAAATGGAATTGATTCGTGCATTTTCTATTCAATCGCCTGTAAGCGATGAGGAATTCAAGAAAGAAAATCCGGAAGAAATTATGCCAAGACTTTACGATGTAGTATTGGACGCATATCATAGAAAAACTGAATCAATTGGAAAACAAGCTTATCCAGTAATCAAGAATGTTTATGAGTCGAAAGCTGATCTTTATGAGAATATTGTAGTTCCTTTTTCCGATGGTAATAAAATGTATCAGGTAGTTACGAATTTAAAGAAGGCATACGATACACAGGCGGAAGATTTGGTAAGATCATTCGAGAAGGTTTCTATTCTGGCTACCATTGATGAAGCCTGGAAAGAACATTTGCGGGAGATGGATGATTTGAAGCAGTCTGTTCAGAATGCTTCTTACGAACAGAAAGATCCTCTATTGATTTATAAGTTTGAGTCATTCAACTTATTTAAATCGATGGTGGAGAATGTGAATAAAAATGTTGTTTCCAGTTTAATGAAAGGTCATATTCCTTTATCCGATCCGGATGAAGTTCGACAAGCAGAAGAGCGAAAACGTATGGATATGAGTAAGCTAAGAACATCAAAAGAAGAATTAGGAAGTGATGGAAGAGAAAGACAAGCTCCTAAGAAATTAGAACCAGTTCGTGTAGCTCAAAAAGTGGGGAGAAATGAACCATGTCCTTGTGGAAGTGGTAAAAAATATAAGCAATGTCATGGCAAAACCATTAAGGCTTAATTTTTGAAATTAAAATATTCCTGTTATTTTCAGGTGACGAAATTATTAAAATGTATCGTCACCTGATTTATTATTAAGATAAAAACTACCAATATGTTATTATCAATTCTTTGGGATGTTGATCCTGAAATTTTTAGATTAGGCCCTATTGCTGTTCGTTGGTATGGACTACTGTTCGCTCTTGGATTTCTTTTGGGTTATTATATTGTAGAGCGCATGTTTAAACGAGATGGTGTTAGTCTTGAATGGCTCGATAAATTATTCATGTACACCATGATTGCTACCGTTGTAGGCGCTCGCCTGGGGCATGTTTTCTTTTACGGATGGGAATTTTATTCTCAACATCCATCTGAAATTATTAAAGTGTGGCATGGTGGTTTGGCATCACATGGTGCTGCAATTGGAATTATTTTTGCCTTGTGGATTTATTCTAAGAAAGTGAGTAAGAAATCTATTCTTTGGATAATGGATTATGCGGTTATTCCGGTTGCTTTAGCAGGTAGTTTTATTCGTTTGGGTAATTTGATGAATTCTGAAATTATTGGTGTGGAAACTCATTCATCATGGGGTTTTCAGTTTGTTAGAGCCTCTATTTATGAACCATTAGCACCTCGGCATCCGGCACAATTATACGAATCTGTTTGCTATCTCATTTCGTTCGGAGTGTTAATGTATATGTATTGGAAAACCGATGCGAAAACTCGTCCGGGAATGATATTCGGAGCTTTTATGGTAATGATTTTTACTGCCAGATTCTTTATTGAATTTATCAAGGAGAATCAGGAAGCTTTTGAACAAGGCATGGCTTTAAATATGGGACAATTGCTAAGCATTCCTTTTGTTCTGTTAGGAGCTTATTTCGTTATAAAAAATTTAAAATCGAAGAAAGCTTAATCGCTTTTACTACGATATAAAAAATCCGAGTCTGTTGACTCGGATTTTTTTATGATTTCATCTCTCTAAGATAATTCATCCTTAACTTCTACGCCCTCCTTTAATATCTCCAGATCAATTCCCATTTTTTGCATCAGAATTGGAGCGTTAAAGGTTTTGCACACGCCCTTTTGTATTTTATAATCAAAATAGAGCTGATCGCCATCAATCGTGATATCAAAAAAACGATTTTCAACTTGTCCCGGTAATTCTTCTTCCAGAATAGATAATTCCAAATCATGTGTAGCAACCAAACCAACCGCATTGTATTTTACCAGTTGTTTGATTAGTGCTTTAGAACCGATATGCTTGTCTTTTGAGTTGGTTCCTCTTAAAATCTCATCCAAAAGCAGGAGCGTGTTTTCTTTTTGATTTACCTTTTCCAATACCTGCTGAATTCTTTTCAGTTCTGCATAAAAGGAAGATTCATTTTCTTCGATGGAATCTTTAATTCGCATTGAGGTATTTACTTCTACATTGGAAACGTTCATCCTTTTGGCACAAACCGGAGCACCAGACAAGGCTAATACTACATTTACCCCAATGGTTCTCAAGAACGTACTTTTTCCAGCCATATTCGATCCTGTTATAATGTGTATCGTTCCAGGTCCGATAAGTTGATAATCATTACAAATTCTATCGGTTTTATTAATCATTGGATGTCCTGCTTCTTCCATTTCCAATTCGAAATGATTTGATGATAGATTCGGGAACGACCAATCTTCATGATTAAAACTAAGATTTGCAAAACTTGAAAGGGCTTCAATTTCTCCAATAATATTGAACCACTTCTCTATATCACTACCATATTTCATTTTCCACTTGTCTATCCTGAAAAGGATGTGTAGCTCATAAAAAAACAAAAGATTGAATAAGAATTGCACTACTGGATTAAATCGTTGATCAAGTAATTCCATTAATTGTGAAAGCCTTCGTATTTTTTTTGAAGTTGGCAGATCTTTACCTGCCAATTGAGTTTTTAATGTTTGTAATTTTTCCGATTCCCAATCTTGTTCTTCAAATTGCTGAATGATATAGGAATAAGTTTTAAGCATGCTACTTCGTTTAGCAGTTTCGTCGTGAGCTATATTTATTTTTTTGAAATTGAAATAGTGGATGGGAAGGCTAATTAATACCAGAATAACCAAAGGAGCTTGCGATCCGATGAACGAATAAATAAGTGCTATCAATGATAAAATTGGCAGGATAAATATGGCTGCATACAGCATTTTTCTGCCGTGAAAAGTGGAGGGTGTTTTGCCCCAATCCGCCACAAAATTTGGATCATCACTCTTGAGTTGATGTTGTAATCCATATTGAATGATATTTTGCCTCCAATCAATCTGTTCTGCTAATTCTTTAACTGATGCTTGTCTTTTTTTAATCTCCTTATTTGAAGAAGGAGCAGAGAGCCATCTTGACAGTGTGTTGTTTCCTATTTTACTTACACTTCGGTTGATTAGCTGGAATAAAGAGTGAGTTCCGTAAATATCCAAATCGGATGCATAAGCATGATTGGCTTGATAATATTCTTTGCCGTCGTAAAATAAATTACTGTGTCTGGTTTTCAGGCAATCAACTTCATTTTCATTGATCTTGACAAGTGTATTTAGTCTTTTGATATTCTTATCGTTTCGGTTGTAAGTATATACAAAGTAGAGGAGAGCTCCTATTAATAGAGTAAATACAGAACTGGCAATTATAATGGAGTAGGAAAGGATTACATAGAATAAAACAAATGCTCCAATGGCACTAAAAAGTCTTAATACAGACAACTTTCTATTGGTTTTATTTAATAGTGCAACTTGACTTTTAAATTGTTCAACACACTCGGTGTAGAAAGATATTTTTTTATTCATATTTCGCTTCGATTTAGAAAGTAAAAATATGGAAAAATAGCATGGCAAGACTCTACTGGTAGAGGAATATTGATAATATTATTATACCCAATCAATATCGTCCTAAAGCCTGAAGGGCTTATATACCAGAACCAAGGGCAGCTGCCCCCTAGTATAAGCTGTAAATCATCAGTCTGAAAGTCTGAAATATATCAGGCCTTCAGCCTGAATTAACCGTGACACATAAATACCAGGGGCGATGCCCCTAGTTGGGGAATTAGAGCCTTTCAGGCTCACCGAATGCCAACCTAACACCAGCATTTCTCCCTCCTCAGGGAAAATTCTTGCTCAAAACAACTACATGTCTTAAAAAACGGAATTAAGCTACTCTCTAAATGCGGGCGCGATGCGGAAGATACCGCTGCTATGAAATGCCAAACAGCATTCGATTGGCTTGATTTTTTGTTTCCTTTTTTATCTAAGAACCGAACGGAGTGAGCTCATGAATGCCCGTGAAAATAATTTGATGAATAAAAAAGGAAAAGCCAGTCCGGCTTGAGGACTAGTAAGAAATTAATTACATCAAGGCAAAAACAACAAAAGTAGTATGTCCAGAGAAGTTAATCCCGAATTTTGCCCTCGCTGCGGATAACCCATTTATAGGAAGTGAGGGCTTCCAGAGCCATCGGTCCTCGTGCATGCAGTTTTTGAGTGCTTATTCCAATTTCTGCACCTAAGCCAAATTGAGCACCATCTGTAAAAGCAGTAGAGGTATTGGCATAAACGGCTGCAGCATCAACTTGGGTGCAAAAACGGTTTACTCTGTTCTTGTTTTCACTGATAATTGCTTCGCTATGCTTCGAGCTGTATTGGTAGATATGATTCAAAGCATCCTGAAAATGATCTGCTGTTTTAATTGCAAGTTTGTGACTTAAAAATTCTGTGCCATATGATTCTTCCGTGGCTCGATGAAGCAAGGGCTGTGGATATTTGCCCTGAATAGCATCGAAAGCTGGCTGGTCGGCATATATTTCCACTTTTTTATCCTGTAATCGACGCACAATTTCTGCTAAATCATTTATTCTGTCCTGATGAATGATCAGGCAATCCAAGGCATTACATACACTTACCCTACGCGTTTTTGCGTTGTATACAATCCTTTTTCCTTTCTCTAAATCTGCATATTTATCGAAGTAGGTATGAACAATGCCAGCACCAGTTTCGATTACAGGAATACTGGAATTTTCGCGAACTGTTTTGATGAGATTTTGTGAACCTCTCGGAATTAGAACATCAACAAATCCTTGCGCATTCATTAATGCTGTAGCGGCTTCCCGTTCGGCAGGTAATAGTTGTATAATGTCAGGATTAATAGCATTTTGTTTTAAAGTTTCTTGAATGATAGAAACTAAAAATCGATTGGAATTATCAGCATCACTTCCTCCTTTTAAAACACAGGCATTTCCCGATTTGAAACATAGCGCAAATACATCCAGCGTAACATTCGGACGAGCTTCGTAAATAATACCAATGGTTCCCAGAGGCACACTTAATTTTTTAATCCCTAAACCATTATCAAGCGATTTTTCGCTTAGTATTTTACCCAGTGGGGATGGTAATTGTACCACATTTTCAATATCTGAGGCAATTCCTTCAATTCTTTCCTCACTCAATAACAATCGATCATATTTTGGATCATAGATCGACATCTTATCCAAATCTTTTTTATTGGCTGTTAGTATTTCCCTGCTTGAAGATCTCACTACTCCTGCGAGAGCCATCAATGTATTATTAATAGTATCCTGATGGATTGAAGACAGGTTTCTGGCTGCTTCTTTTACCTTATTTAATTGGTCTTTATATTGCTTTTTCATTTGATGTAGTTATTTAGATAATATCCGTATCTGTTTTTGTTTCTGTCTTTTACATTGTATTAATGTAAAAACAGGTAATCGTAATGCACTAACGGTTTTGCTCCTGTTTTTCCCAAACAAGCATCGGCTTTTGATCTGTTGTATTGGGTTTTTCCCAGACCAATTACTTTTCCTTTGGTATTTACTATTTTAATGATATCGCCTTTTTCGAAACTTCCTCGTATTTCACTGATACCAATGGGTAGAAGGCTGGTTGCATTGTCAGAGCATAAAGCATCTTCTGCACCTTGATTAATCACCACCATTGCTTTTTCAAATCCTTCCGATCCGGAAAGCCATTGTTTTACAGGAGAACTTTTTTTGTTTGCAATAAACTCTGTATGTTCAATCTTCTCAGGTGTTTGTAGCAATTTAAGCAGGATGTTATCCAACGAACCATTGGCTATATGAACAGGAATCCCTAATTTGGCTACTCTGCCAGCAATGGTGCACTTCGTAAGCATTCCTCCTCTTCCAAAGTTTGATTTTTGTGTTGTTATATATTGTTTTAGCCTGTTTATATCACCATTAATGGTTTGTAATAGAGTAGTGTTCCTATCAGTAGGGTTTCCATTATAAATTCCATTGATATTACTAAGCAGGTACAAGCCTGTAACATTCATCATCGAGGCAATTAATCCTGATAACTCATCATTATCGGTAAACATTAAGGCGGTTACTGAAATCGCATCATTTTCATTGATAATAGGTAATATACCATTGTCAAGTAAAGAAGTCAGGCAATTTTTCATATTTAAGTAATGTTCTCTGGTTCTGAAATCTTGTTTGGTGACAAGTACCTGAGCACATTCAATATCAAATTCCTTTAAAAAAGAAGAGTAGATATTCAAAAGCTCAACTTGCCCCATTGCCGACCAAATCTGTCTGGATGTTATTGTATCAGTCTTCAAAGGATTTTTTATATGGCTTTTTCCTGCCGCAACTGCTCCGGAGGATACCAATAAACATTGGATTCCCATTTGTTTTAATTGGAATATCTGATAAACCAGATTTTTAATTCTGATCTTGTTTAGTGATCCATTTTCTTTGGTGAGTACGTTGGAGCCTATTTTAATACAAATTCTTTTCATTGGTTTAATTCAAGGGGGTTATTCATACGGATTTCAAAAGGGTATTAAATCCATATTATACGATTCTTTTGATGGTAGTGGCTCTGCTATTGCAGATTAAGTGGTTTCCTTAAAGGTCAACTTTAGGTGTATAGAAATGACAGTACCCAAGCGGGATGAAGGTATTGGAAGTAAGATGATATTCCAGATACAATAATTTGTTTACTTGTAGATGGGATAGAACTACTGCTAGTTATTTTTTCGATAAGATTGTTCTTTTCTCTCATGTTGGTTACACTTGATGATTACAATTCCCCCTTATCTAAAACTTTATCAAATATAGAGAATCTTTTCGTATTAACATTTCTTAGGTGTTGATACATTGTGCTTTGCAGACACATTGAAAAGGTTTGCGGAAATATAATGTTTTTAATGAGCTGGTCTTGTAATTGATCTTAAAACACAGTAAATGAATAGTATAATTGTGTAGGGATAGTAGCATTCTGGATTCTTATTAAGAAATTTTCCAAATAAGATGAATTTTTTTAAACGAATTTGAGATGTCTATTTATATCTTTGTTTGAAAATTCAAATTATTATAAAGTGGTTAGAGTGTTATTCATGTGTCTTTTGCATATTGCTCTAATCTGAATATTAAATTATTAAAGAAATGAATACAAATCCTTTATTAGAAGATTTTAATACTCTATATGAATCTGTTCCGTTTGAGAAAATTAAATTGGAACATTATATGCCAGCATTCGAGAAAAGTATAGAAGTAGCAAGAAAAGAAATTGATCAGATTACTGAAAATACCAGCGAACCTGATTTCGAAAATACAATCGAAGCACTTGAATATTCGGGTTATAGATTAGATCGTGTTGCTTCCGTATTTTTCAACCTGAATCATGCAAATACAACTGATGAAATGCAATCTTTGGCAAGAGAAGTATCTCCAATGTTAACGGAATTCTCCAATGACATTATCATGAATGAGAAACTATTTGCCAGAGTAAAAGTAGTGTATGCAAAAAAGGAAACTTTAAATCTGAATACTGAACAGGAAAAATTGCTGGATGATCGGTATAAAGCTTTTGTGCGTTCAGGAGCCAATCTGGAAAAAGAGGAAAAAGAAAAGATTCGGAAAATATCAAAAGAGCTTTCACAACTAACATTGCAGTTTGGAGAAAATGTATTGGCTGCAACGAATGCTTTTGAACTGCATTTGACTGAAAAAAGTGATATTGCAGGTCTTCCGGAAGGCATTTTAGAGGCTGCTGCTACACTAGCAAAGGAAAAAGATAAGAAGGGATGGCTGTTCACACTTCAATTCCCTAGCTATGTTCCGTTTATGCAGTATGCCGACAAGCGCGAATTGCGGGAGAAAATGTTTAAAGCTTACTCTTCGCGGTGTTTTAATGATGAATTTGATAACCAATCCATACTTAAACGTATCGTTGAACTACGTCTGGAAAAAGTCCGTTTATTTGGATATAATACCTATGCGGATTTTGTTTTAGAGGAAAGAATGGCAAAGTCATCAGAAAATGTTCTCAACTTTTTGAATGAGTTATTAGATGCTTCGATGCCAAAAGCAAAAGAAGAATTTAAAGAATTGCAGAACTATGCTAAAACATTAGGGGCTGATTTCGATTTACAAAGATGGGATTGGGCATATTATGCAGAAAAATTAAAAACTGAAAAGTTTGATATTAATGATGAAATTACCAGACCATATTTCGAATTACAAAAAGTGAAAAAAGGAGTTTTTAGTCTGGCTTCTAAACTTTATGGTATTCAATTTAAATCAAATCCAAATCTTTCAAAGTATCATGAGGAAGTCGAGACTTTTGAAGTGTTTGATTCTAACAATAAATTTCTAGCCTTGTTTTATGCTGATTTTCATCCTCGAAGTTCTAAGCAAGGTGGGGCCTGGATGACGTCTTATGTAGATCAGTATCGTGAAAACGGGATGGATCATCGCCCTCATATTTCCATTGTTTGTAATTTTACAAGACCAACAGAAAGTAAGCCTTCCTTGTTGACCTTTAACGAGGTTACCACATTTCTGCACGAATTTGGACATGCTCTGCATGGTATGCTGTCTCGATGTACTTATAGCAGTTTGTCAGGAACTAACGTATATAGAGATTTTGTTGAATTGCCATCTCAGTTTATGGAAAATTTTGCCTTTCAGAAGGAGTGGTTAGATGAAGTTGCTGAGCATTATAAAACAGGAGAGAAGATTCCTGCCGAATTGGTTCAGAAAATTATAGACAGCAGCAATTTCCTTAGCGGATATGGCTTTGTGCGCCAAATTAGTTTTGGTTTAAATGATATGTCTTGGCATAGTGTATCAGAGCCTGTTATGGATTCTGTTGAGTCCTTTGAGAGTAGCGCTATGAATGCCACAGAATTATTTAATAGAGTTGAAACTAGCTGTATGAGCACTGCATTCTCTCATATATTTGCCGGAGGTTACGCAGCCGGTTATTACGGCTACAAATGGGCTGAGGTTCTTGACGCTGACGCTTTTGAGGCCTTTAAAATAAATGGAATATATAATAAAGCAACTGCAGATGCATTTCGTATCAATATTCTTGAAAAAGGCGGTAGTGAACATCCTATGACTTTATATTTAAAGTTTAGAGGTAAAGAACCTTCTATTGATCCACTTTTGGTACGAAGCGGATTGAAATAAACTTGTTCATTACAAAAAATAAGAGCCGTTATTGTGAAAATAGCGGCTCTTTTTCTGTTTTTCATTTTCCTTACGGGATAGTAAGCCTGTTTTACGCAGTATCTTGCTCTTCATTCGTAAAATTATGTGGTGTTTAGCTAATATAAATATCTTCGTTGCAAGTACGAAGGTAATCTTTGTTGATTAACTATGGCTTGTGCTATAGTTTAGCACCTTTCTGTATTTGCTGTTGCATTTCTTATAAATAAGCAGTCTTTCTCAAAATAAAGTTACCTTTCCGAAAATATTAAAGTCTTTCCCGGAAAGGAGACAAAATAACTGGAAAGACTATGTGAAAAAAGGAAAGACAATAAAAATAACGAAAAGGTACTGAAAAATACAGCAAGGCTAAATTAAATACAGAAAGGAAAAAGTAAACAATCTATAAATAAGCAATTTTTGTGCAGGAATCAGGTAAAAGGGGTTATGAAGCAATATCGTCCTAAACGTTTCGGTTTATTTGTATTTTTTATTGCAAATAAGATGTTTGTGGCTAATACATACTATAAAGGGCTTGTTTTTAAGCAGCTCGAACAGTGGCATCTTCTTTAAATATCTTTCGTTTTACGAAAGCTTTAGTAAGACCGGGAAGTTGAGAACTTTGTTCGAAAATCCCCCGGCCGCACTTAAGCTTGAGGCAAATAAGAAAGGTATTTAAAAAGCAGCCTTGATCTTTTTTGCTTCTGTTTTTTGGATCAAGCCAAAAAATGAAGTCGGGTTTGGGCGAAGCGCCAATTTAATTAGGACAATATTGGTTATGAAGCTTTAAATTTTGTGCAGAATGGCTTTTTTCTTCGAATAATAACCAATTAAATATCCCGGAAGGCGATTTTTATCCTTCTTGAATACAAATTTACCTGCATCTCTTATTTCATCTACCAAGTGTTTAAGATAGGTATAGGTTTTATCGCGGAAGCCTTTGTTTTCTTTTCGCTGGTTGATGCTTCCGTGGTAATCTGCGGCCAATGAACCCAATTTACCCGATAGGTTTTTTGTCTTATTCAGTAAATCAAAATTAAATGATATTTTTTCGAGAAGATCTTTGTTGTGTTCCCCTATGGCATGCAAATCAGACAGATCCTGAACGATATGTGCGAGGGAATTGCTCTGTTTTGATTTTTTTAACAATGCTTGCAACTGAGAATCATTTCTAAAGGCAAAAGTGAAAGCATGATGAATCTCTCTTCTTACATGTTTTGCCTGCTCCAATTTGGACTTATACCGCTTCTCGATCTCCGATTGAGTCTCTTTGTAATGAATCCATTGGGTTTGCACCTTGCGGCAGATATCAATTCGGGTTCGCAGCTCACTAATGTGCTGTAATGTAATGCCGACTTTTGCGAGTTCATTTAAATCGTCGGTGCTCCAAAGTACCAGGTTTTCTGCTTCCTGCAGATAAATCCCAATGGGGATAGTAGGTTCGATAATTTTTTTGGTTTCAATTGCTTTAATGCCATTAAGAATGCCGGCAGGGATGTTTAGACTTGTTATATTCATAGTGTTTCCAGTTCTTTTTTTGAGCAGACTAAATATAACAGAATCTTTTAAGGAATAATATGTTTAAGATCATAAATGCCATAAAGCCACAAAAAAAATCGGTGGCTTTGTATGTGTTTTTTTTTGAAATTGATTTTTGAGTGGTCGCCGTCAATCGGGCGCGATGCGTGAGATAGTGTTGTGGACATTTCGATGAATATGGTTTTTTGAGCATAGAAGTAAGTAAAATGGTACGAATGGAAAATCTGCAAATTGAAGATGTTGTTGACAACATAGACTCCCTAATATAAGATTACTCGTTTGTTTTTGGCTACAGCCAGATATGTAATTAATAGCATCTTTGCTAAAATTCTTTACATAGGTGAATGATAAAGCAAAGAATGTTTTTCGATATAGATTGGTAAAAACCAGTAAAACAAATGGGGATTCTGTTTTCATAAGTGAATAATTGACGTCTTTTACGGATGATTTTAGAAAAGATGTTTAAAAAAACATCCCGGATTAATGTTTATGCCTGAAAATCGGGAGGTTAGGTGTTATTAAAAATTTATAAAAAATATTGTTATTCGAAGGAGTGATTCTATTTTTGTCGGCGAATTTTAAACACTTAAACTAACGGAATTAAAATGGCATTTGTAACCAGAGAAAAATTGTTCTCAAAAGAGTTCTTTACAACCTATTCTTACCTAATTGGAGGTTGTTTTATTTTTGCCTTAGGGGCAGTATTATTTGCAGAACCTTATCGTTTTGCTCCAGGTGGAACATATGGATTAGGTATTGTTTTTCACCACCTGTTTGGTTGGGAAACGGAATATTCGGCATTGTCTATGGATATTCCCTTGTTGTTCATCGGAATTTATTTTTTGGGACCTAGATTTGGAATTAAAACGGTAATTTGCACGTTCGCTATTCCTGCCTTCATGAGATTATTGCACTATTGTCATGGTTATGCTCCATTGGTTGAAAACGATGCATTGCTTTCTTCTGTATTTGGTGGTATTGTATATGGTGTAGGGATTGGTATGATTTTTAAATCAAGAGCAACATCCGGAGGATCCGATATCATTGCTATGATTTTAAATAAATACACTAAAATATCTCTAGGGCAATTGGTGATTATTGTGGATAGCATAATCACCTTAACAACTGTTGCTGCTTTTGATGATTGGAAACTTCCCATGTATTCATGGATTATTATTTTTATCGAAGGAAAAGTAATTGACATGGTAGTGGAAGGTCCAAATCTTAATAAAACGATGTATATAATATCCGATAAATGTGACGAAATACGTGAGAAAATCATTTCAGATATCAAACGTGGCGGAACTATTTTTTCAGGTATTGGAATGTATCAGGGAAAAGAGAAAAATATGATTTACACTGTTGTCACCAGAAGGGAAATGGCGATTTTGAAAAACTTTATTGCTAAAATAGACACCAAAGCATTTGTTAATGTTGTGGATAGTAATGAAATTCTCGGGGAAGGTTTTAAATCCTTAAATGACTAGTTTTTAATTCCTTTTTTTAGGTAAATCCTTCCAAATATTCGGAGGGATTTTTTTACTTTTGTATTAGTAAGAGATTCAGTAATTAATTTCTTTTGCAAATTCGATTTTATTGTTTGCAACAAACCAATGAGATAACGTATAAATTCATTGGTTTTGTAGTGGATTGAGCAAATAATATAATTCTGAAAAATATCTGTAAAAAGTTGTAATATAATTTGATTTTTTAGAAAATTATTACGTATTTTGCGACCTGTTTGAAAAGCGTTTAAGGAAAAAAATAATCTGGACTATGTCAAGAGTTTGTCAAATTACTGGAAAGAGCGTAATGGTGGGGAATAATGTTTCTCACTCTAAAAGAAGAACTAAGAGAAGATTTTATCCAAATCTTTTCGATAAGAAGTTCTATCTTCCTGAGGAAGATCGCTGGATTGAGTTGAGAATTTCAGCTGCCGGAGTTCGCCTAATTAATAAATTAGGATTGAAAGGTGCACTAACTAAAGCTCAAGAAAAAGGATTTATTAAAAATTATTAAAAAGGCATAGAAAATGGCTAAAAAAGGTAATAGAGTGCAAGTAATTCTTGAGTGTACCGAGCATAAAGAAAGTGGTATGCCTGGAACTTCAAGATACATCACTACTAAGAATAAGAAGAATACTCCAGATCGTATGGAGTTGAAGAAGTACAATCCTATTTTGAAGAAAGTAACCGTTCATAGAGAAATAAAATAATTGAGATATGGCTAAGAAAGTAGTAGCATCCCTACAAAAAGGTGAAGGCCGTGGTTACGCTAAAGTAATCAAAATGGTGAAATCATCTAAAAACGGTTCATACTCTTTTAAAGAAGAGATCGTTCCGAACGAAAATGTTAAAGATTTCTTTGCTAAGAAGTAAGGATATTTATACTGAATTTTAAAGCTTCTCAATATATTGAGAAGCTTTTTTTATAGCTTAAATTAAAGCTTGTATTATTTAGATCTAAATCAATTATTGTTAATTGTTTGGCTAACCATTTTTTTGTACTTTAGCAGGCTAAAATAAATTTAAAGATGGGATTATTTGGAAGTTTTTCGAAGTCGAAAAAAGAAAATCTTAATAAAGGACTTGCCAAAACAAAGGAGAGTGTTTTTAAGAAACTTACTCGTGTTGTTGTTGGTAAATCTGCCGTGGATGATGATGTGCTGGATGAGTTGGAAGAGGTGTTGATTTCTTCTGATGTGGGGGTGGATACTACAATTAAAATTATTGAGCGAATAGAAAAAAGAGTTGCTGAGGATAAATTCTTAGGAGCATCAGAATTAAACCGCATATTAAAAGAGGAAATAGCTGGCCTTCTCGAGGAAAACCATAAAGGAGATTACGAAGCATTTGAATTGCCAAAATCAGATAATCCTTATGTGATAATGGTTGTTGGCGTAAATGGGGTTGGCAAAACAACAACTATAGGTAAGTTGGCTCATCAATTTAAAAATGCAGGAAAAAAAGTAATGTTAGGTGCAGCTGATACATTTCGTGCAGCTGCAGTAGATCAATTAATTATTTGGTCGGAGCGAGTTGGAGTTCCTGTGGTGAATCAGGGAATGGGTACTGATCCAGCTTCTGTTGCATTTGAAACCTTGACTCAGGCTAAGAAAAGTGGGATGGATGTTGTTATTATCGATACCGCTGGTAGATTGCATAATAAGATAAACCTGATGAATGAATTGAGTAAAATTAAAAGAGTGATGGATCGTGTTATCCCTGGTGCTCCAAATGAAATATTGCTCATTTTGGATGGATCAACCGGACAGAATGCATTTGAGCAAGCAAAACAATTTACATTGGCTACAGAGGTTAATGCATTAGCAATAACAAAATTAGATGGAACTGCGAAAGGTGGCGTTGTCATTGGAGTGTCAGATCAGTTTAAAGTTCCCGTAAAATATATTGGTATTGGTGAAGGAATGGAAGATTTACAAGTTTTTAATAGAAATGAATTTGTAGATTCTCTTTTTAATTAGATAAATAAGAAAATGAAAGAATAAGGCTACCTGATTTGGTGGCCTTTTCTTATGATTGCCAAAATTGTATCAAATAGGAGAAAGATCTTTTTTCTCCTACTTTTGCAAAACTTAATCAGATAAAGGAGAAGGCTAAATGAGTCAAACGAAAATTAATATTATAAGTTTAGGATGTTCCAAAAACCTTGTGGATACAGAGGTATTGATGAAACAATTAAGTGTAAATCAATTCCAGGTAACCTGCGAGGAGGAGAATAGCGATGCCAAAACTATCATTATCAATACTTGTGGATTTATAGGAGATGCAAAAGAAGAATCGATAGATACTATTCTGCAATATGTAGAAGCCAAAAAAGCTGGAAAGATTGATCAGCTTTTTGTAATGGGTTGTCTTTCGGAAAGATATAGGGATCAATTACAGAATGAAATTCCAGAGGTGGATAAGTATTTCGGGAAATTTGATTGGAAAGCCATTATTACGGAATTGCATAAGGATTATCAACCTGATTATAAAAATTTGAGAATGGTGACAACGCCAAAACATTTTGCATATCTGAAAATTTCAGAAGGATGCAATAGGCAATGTTCTTATTGTGCAATTCCTATCATTACAGGAAAGCATATATCTCGTTCGATGGAAGATATTTTGGAAGAGGCACGTAACCTTGTTCGTGATGGTGTGAAGGAACTGTTAGTTATTGCGCAAGATCTTTCCTATTATGGATATGATTTATATAATGAATCCAAACTTGCAGAACTGATTGAGAAACTATCTGAAATTGATGGTCTGGAATGGATAAAACTTCATTACGCTTATCCTACACAGTTTCCATATGGGATATTAAAACTGATGCGAGAGAATCCAAAAGTGTGTCGTTACCTTGATATCGCACTTCAGCATTCCAGTAATAATATGCTAAAATTGATGCGAAGAGGAATAGATCGTGATAAAACAATAGCATTAATTCGGAAGATTAGGGAAGAAGTTCCGGGAATTACACTTCGAACTACTATGTTGGTTGGTCATCCTGGAGAAACAGAGGAAGATATATCTGATCTCAAGCAATTTATTCAGGAAATGAAATTTGAACGATTAGGAGTATTCCCTTATTCGAATGAAGAAGATACTTATGCTGCAAATAATTATCAAGATGATATTTCTTTAGAAGAAAAGGAGAGAAGGAAAGAAGACATTATGCTCATTCAACAAGATATTAGTTTGGAGGTAAATCGAAAAAAATTAGGCCAGGAATTAAAGGTTCTAATTGATCGAAAGGAGGGAGATTATTTTTATGGAAGAACCGAATTTGATTCCTACGAGGTGGATCCGGAAGTCCTGATCTTAGCAGAAAATTGTGATTTAAAAATTGGGGAGTTTTATCAAGTGAAGATAACTGATTTTGAAGATTACGATTTATTTGGGACTGTAATTTAGTTCAGATCTTTTTGTGAAGCTTGTTAAGCATTTAAAGGAATAGAAAATGTTATTGTATCGCTCTATGTCAAAAGGATGAGCAATAGAGAAATCGAACGGCAAATTTGGGAAGTTTATAAGTTTTGAACTCTCCACAAGCACTATATCCCTTATTACTGATAAAGTAATAAGGGATATTGTTGCCTGACAAAATCGATTATTAGAACTAGTGTATCTGATTGTTTGGATGGATGGCATTGTTTTTAAGGTGAGGGAGAACTCGAGGTAATCAATAAAACTATTTACATTGCTATTTCGTAGGGATGGACTCAAGTAAGTCTTGGGATTATGGTTGGGTGAAAATGAATCCTCAGCTTACTGGATGAGTATCCTAACAGATATGAAAGCTTGTGGGGTTGAAGATCTGCTGATTACGGCCACAGATAGATAATCTCAGTGGATTTATCGATACCATACGCAACGTATTCCCACAAGCCACCACTCAAATCTGTATGGTTCATCAAATCCGAAATACCTGTAGATATGTGGTGTGGAAGGATAAAAAGGAGTTTCCTCTGGAGATCCGAAAAATCATTTACACAACCAATTTAATAGAAAATCTGAATGGGAAAATCAGAAAGTACACCAAGAATAATTTGTCCTTTCCTTCTAACGAAGCGGTAATGAAATCAGCCTATTAGGCTATAAGAGAAGCGACCACAAAATGGACTAGACCGATCTAAAACTGGGGGATATTACTCAATCAGTTTTTAACTATATTTGAAGATAGGGTCAGACTTCGATAAAGTCTAACCCTGAAAATATCATTTGCACACTTGGCGGGATAGTGTCAATTCTTTATTTATTGCTTTCACTAGGGATGGCCCTTCATAAATAAAACCGGTGTAAATTTGAATTAAAGATGCTCCTGCCTCCAGTTTTTCAAGTGCATCCTCCTTACTTAGAATACCACCAACCCCAATAATTGGAATTTTTCCTTTAGATTTTTCATGGATATAGCGAATCACTTCCGTTGATCTATTTCGCAATGGTTGACCACTTAATCCTCCCGCACCAATTCTCTTTATTTTACTTTTGGGATAGGACAATCCTTCCCTTGATATAGTAGTATTGGTTGCAACAATTCCATCAATTTCAGTCTGTTTCACAATTTCGATAATATCATCCAATTGTGCATCGCTTACATCAGGAGCAATTTTTAATAAAACAGGTTTTGTTTTTCCCTTACTTCGATTAAGATGCATCAATTCGTTTAATAGCTGCTTTAATGGTTCTTTGTCCTGCAATTTTCGCAAATTAGGAGTGTTGGGAGAACTTACATTTACAACAAAATAATCTACATGTGGATATAAAGCTTCAAAACATTCAAGATAATCGTTTTTGGCATTCTCATTAGAGGTAAGCTTATTTTTACCAATATTACCACCGATTAGAATACTTGTCTTTTTTTTACGCAGTCGTTGAATCACAGCATCCAGTCCATCATTATTGAATCCCATTCTGTTGATGAGTGCTTTGTCATTCACAATTCGAAAAAGACGAGGATGAGGATTTCCAGGTTGAGCTTTTGGGGTAACCGTTCCTATTTCAACGAAACCAAAACCCATACAACCTAAAATATCAAATGCTTCCGCATTTTTGTCTAATCCAGCGGCCAATCCAACGGGATTAGGAAATTTTAAGCCAAAAAGTTTTCTTTCCAAGCGGATGTCCTTTACCTGAAACTGAAAAGAAATGAGGTTTCTAGACAGAGAGAATTTTTGTAAAAATTTAAAACAGCGAAAAGTAAACTTATGAATGGTTTCCGGTGAAAATTGAATCAAGACCGGACGAATAAACAGGTGGTAAAAACTCATCTTTATCAAATTTCATACAAAGATAAAAGGAATATTGAATGATAAAGACAAGTAGGTCCTTTTTTATTGGTAAGGCACAAAAAAACGTGTAATAAAATAATTACACGTTTTATCTATCTTAAAGCCTTCCGGTTAAAGCAAGAATCCCATTGATGAAAGTTAAAGGATGGATCGGATTTCCCGGCACAAACAGATCAATAGAATGCGCCGATAGAAAACGTCTGTCTATAGCCGGACTATCGGCAAAAATACCACCACTGATAGCATCTGTTCCAGCAAGAATAATCAGTTTTGGATCAGGAATAGCATCGTAACATATCTGTAATGGTCTTGTCATATTTTTAGTGATAGGGCCAGTAATTACAATTCCATCCGCATGACGGGGAGAAGCAACAAATTCAATTCCAAATCGGCTCATGTCGAACTGCACATTATTTACAGCATTTAGTTCCATCTCGCAGCTATTATCACCACCCGCCGATACTTGTCGAAGTTTCAGCGATTTACCAAATACGCGATGAATTTCTTTACGGATTTCATCAGGATTAATTAGTAAAGGATTTTCATCTCCTTCCCTGATGATTAAATTTCCCCTTGCCGTAGCTGAGAGTTTATAATCTTTAGTGAATTTGATTTTATTGGGAAATTGCATGGCGCATTCCCCGCAGAACGTACATTTTCCCATATCAATACCTACAGGATTTATGCGAATAGCATGGGTAGGACAGAGATCCTCCAAAGCAGCCAAATCCACATCTTCAGAAGATATTACAGGTCTTCCTCTGAAGATACCAGGAACTTGAGCTGTAGTAATATCTGGAATAAATTGCTTTCCTTGATGCCAAAGTATTTTTAAATTATTGCTCATTGTATTTCTCCTTGAATAGTCAATTGAATAATGATACGTTTATCCCTTACAGATCGTGTCCGCAATAGGAAAGGTTAAAACTCTTATTGCAAATAGGGAAGTCGGAAATTTCGTTTTTCCTTACGACTTGCGCCAGCGCCATCCAGTTATGGTGGGATGGATCTTTAATCTTATAGGCAAGAAGCTCTCCTTTGTCATCCGTAATAGCACAATGGCATATTTCGCCTCGCCATCCTTCTGTTAGGGAGATGGCAAACGAATTTGCAGGACTTACAAATTGATGATCTTCGGGCTGCTTCGATGCAGGAACCTTATTCAGCAATTGCCTAAGGTAGGCAATAGATTGCTTGATTTCATCCACTCTCAGTTCGGCTCTTGCATGAACATCACCAGTTTGCTTGATAATAGGTTGGTGATCCATTTTCTGATATAAATTGTAAGGATGTGAGGAGCGTATATCTCTATTAAGTCCACTTGTTCGAGCAACCATACCAACAGTTCCGATGATATATGCTTCTTTTGGGCTAATCTCACCAATATTTTCCATACGATTTAGAGCACTTGGCAAATTGAATAGTTTTGCCGAGATTTCATCAAAATCAATCTCATAAACTTTTAATATCTCTAAAAGTCTTGTTGCTAATTCCGGGGTAAAAGGATAATTTATTTTACCGGCACGAATCAAACCTTTGGCTAAACGATTTCCTCCCCATTCCTGAAAAAAATTAACGATAGGAGTTCGCAATCGTCCAAAAACAGCATTTCCCAGTTGATAAGCTATATCTGCACAAATAGCCGATAAATCTCCGGTATGAATCGCAATTCTTTCTAATTCGGAAGCAATAGTTCGGGCGAATTCCAAAGATTCATCGGGGACATAATTACACAAGCCCTCCCAAAGATTTACAAAAGCCGTTGAATGACCGATGCAAGTATCTCCTGCAATATTTTCGGCTAAGGTGGAACGTTCCAAAATTTTCTTCTTTTGCACAAATAATTCCTCAATTCCTCTGTGTTGCCAACCCAATTGAATTTCCAGATGCAAAACATTTTCTCCATTACAGATGAATCGGAAATGTCCGGGTTCAATGATCCCTGCATGAATAGGACCAACACCTACCTCGTGCAATTCCTCACTTTTAATGGAATAGAAAGGATAATCGTTGATCGCTGTTTTATTTTTACGATTGTGAGCGAATCGTACTGGTTTTAACCATGGATGAGCTGTGAAAGCTATACCAAAATTTTCGTGAATTTCTCTTTCGAATAAATGCAAAGCAGGAATATCGGCAGTTAGACTTTGTAAGGCTACTGTTGCAGATAAATCCATCTCATGGGCTAGCAAATGAATAATAGCTTTACTATCCGAGGCGACGCAAGCAATAAATTGTAATCGATTATTACATTGGTATGCGAAATAATTGACACAATGATTTTCTCCATTTTTAAGTAAGTCGATCATCAAAACTCTAAATTCCGAATAATCGTATGTGGGAATCCGATCTAATGGAACGGATTGGTTATTTCTGATTTTATAAGTAGTTTCTGAGCTTGTCATTTTCAATTACTTTAATAGTACAATAGATGAATTAATTAATTCAGAAATAAAATGAGGAGGATGAATTCCAATGAAAATAGTTAAGGCAAACAATATCAAAACAGGAATGAAAGCATATCTATTTGATGTGTTTGTAGTCTCTTTATAAGTTTTTGGTTGCGCACCGTAAAGCAAATGCATAATCTTCTTTGCAATAATATAGATGATAACAGTTAATAGCAGAAGCGAAAGAATTGCTATGAAAATATTATTACTGAGAAATAAACCTTTAAAAATAGTAAGTTCTGTAAAAAATAATCCGGAAGGCGGAATCGCTGTAATCAAGATCAAACCTAAAAGCACTACGAGAGCATCAATAGGGCGGATTCTAAAATAATTCCCCGAATCTTTAAACCACACAGAATGATAGGTTTGCTTGATTCCTGTGATCTGATAAAAGAGACCTGCTTTAATAAAGGAGTGAAAAACAAGATGCAGAATAGCTGCATAGTATGCGATACCACCGGTGTATAGTCCCAATAGAACCAGGCTAACATGCTCCATAGATGAAAAAGCATACAAGCGAGT
Source organism: Ancylomarina longa (assembly GCF_003996985.1). Lineage (GTDB taxonomy): Bacteria > Bacteroidota > Bacteroidia > Bacteroidales > Marinifilaceae > Ancylomarina_A > Ancylomarina_A longa. The sequence goes on along the minus strand of NZ_RJJX01000001.1, from coordinate 69,443 downwards.
ATAGCGCTTCACTTTAAAAAGTTGAATTGCTGAGAATATCAAAGAAGATATTGCTGCAATTAAGATTACATTTCGAACCCATAGAAAAGAATCGGTATGCGAAAAGACAACAAAAAATCGAAAAACAGCAATAAATCCAACATTGATTAATGCAGTTGACATTAAAGCATTAACAGGGCCAGGAGCTACTGTCTTCGCATCAATGGATGCAGGAAATAAAGGAACACTACTCAATTTCACACTAAAACCAGTAAGTATAAACAGAAAAGAGATTTTTACCCATAAAGGATTAAGCTGCTTGGTATGTTGAATCAGCTCATCAAAATTCAGAGCCATTACTCCATTCTTAATATCCACCACGCTAATAAATAAGATTCCGATAAAGGCAATTGCAATTCCTATTGATCCGATGAATAGATATTTCCAGGAAGCTTCAATGGCAATTTTCGACCGATCAAAATAAACCAATCCTGCTACAAATAGAGTGGTTGTTTCTACAAATACCCATAAAATAGCCATATTCTGTGCGAAGTTAGCAGCAGTCATTGCAACAATAAAAAGAGTAAGCAGACTGTAATAGTAACTTTCATTTTTAATAGAGCTATCCTTATAATCCAGATAAAATCGACTATAATAAAAGGATGCTATACTCAAAACACTAAGAACCATGGTAAATAATATACCCAAGGCATCAAACTTAAAAAAGGCAGAATCAGTTTGATCAATGTGTTGATATGCAAAAAGAGTAATTGCAATTTGTCCTAAAAGAAATACGATGATTAAGGAATTACTGAGTTTTTTCTTTTTGAAAAAGAGAATACTCAAACTTATTAAAAGCGAAAATATAAAATAGTACAATAACATACTCTAATCTTTAAGTTGTGAGAGTTGGGCTATATCGATACTTTGAAATCGGTCTTTTACTTTATTTACAAAGATTCCGATGATCAATACACCAATTAAAATATCAAGCAGGATGGCCAGTCCGATAAGTAAAGGCATTTGGCTACCAACACCTACTGAAAAGAGGAATATCCCATTTTCAATAATCAGATATCCGATCAAATGGCTAAATATATTCTTGTGTATGGTGATAAAATAAATGCCAAAAATAATGGAAGCGAAACCAATTGAAAATATTCGGGAATTAATATTTGGGAGCTGTAAAAAGCTACTTAATAAAAAGCTTCCGAGTATAAAAAAACTTGTGAAAATGATGGAATAAAAAACCGGTACATTAACCTCATGAACTCTTTTTAATTGGTTTTGTATCATCAATTTTCTTAAAAATACCGGTATAATGATAGATTTAACTACAATTGTTTCCAATAGGATAAGTACCAGTTCCAAGGTATCAATATGTAATAGATTGATTAACGCTATTCCAAATAGTAATATGCCTTGAAAGCTGATTAAGAAAATAAACTTCTTTACCCTTTCGAAAAGTGCAAATAAAACCAATGTTGCGGCCAAAATGAGAATGAAAAAATAATCCATATCCTATTAATTTAGAATTAGTTTTGATGTGATAATCAGAGTTGTGATAAAAACAATTATCGCCAAAGCAGATAACATGATAATCCATTGTGGGTTTTTGGCTAATTTATTTCTGGCTCTGAATGATTCAACTACGCCTATAAGAACTGCAAAAAGGATATTTATCCCCACAAATTCAAGGCTTTTTATAAGTGTGGATTCCTGACCATTGATTAGAAAGTTAGCAATCAATGTTCCGTAAATCACAAATTTTAGCCATCCTGCGATATGTATTAGTGCAAGATCAAAAGCACTATTGTCTAAAACCATCACCTCATGAACCATTGTTAGCTCCAAGTGAGTTTTAGGATCATCAACTGGCATTCTACTGTTTTCTATCATTGTAATAAATAGGAAAACATATACAGAAACCGGAATCACTAAGTAAGCAAGATCGGTATTGAAATGAAGTGCTGAAAATAAACCTGCAAAGGAGATATAATTAGAAAGCAATGCGAGAGAGCCCATTAATAGGAAATAAGCTGGTTCAACCAATAAAGAATAAAAAGCTTCCCGATTGGCACCCATGCCTTCAAAGCTGCTACCCGTATCCATTGCGCCAATAATCATGAAGAATTTACCAAAAGCCAATAAATAGGCAAAAAAGACGAAATCGCCTTCGAAAGAAAAAACTCCAGTGTCTCCGAAGAAAGGAATGAATAATAGAGCTATTACCACTGATGCAAAATACACCAGAGGAGCTAACTGAAAAATAAAACTAGTTGTAGTACTGTAGATGGTGGTCTTTCTGAAAAGACGCAAAATATCAAACAGTGGTTGTAAGATAAAAGGAGGTTTACGTCCGGATACTTTTGCTTTTGTAATAGCAATAATACCAGGAAATAAAACACTAAGTATCAGTGTCAGGATTATTCCGATTACGGTCATCATATTACATTAAATACGGTTAGTAAAAAGATTAAAAATATAAACAGAAGCGCATACAACAAGTAATGTTGTAGTTTCCCAGTTTGAAAAATCGCGGCTTTCTCTAAATACACCAGTAGTTTATTGGTAGGTGTTTTAATAAGATTATCCTCGAATACATCAGATGAATGCGAGGCAAATTCTTTTTCAGAAGGAAATATTTCTGCTTCTTCAAATTCAACCTTATGGGCATGAATATTCATTGCGAGATTCGAAAATTCTTTCAGATTATCAGCATAAGAACTTGCCGTATATTGAGTAATTGCAGGATCTGCACCTTCGTAAGCACATCCCCATGTTGGTCCGGTCTGAATATTATTTTTATTTTGTTGCCACTTGCGGAGCAGCCATAATCCAATAATCAATCCCACAAATAGAATATAAACAACTGCAATCTTATTGAATAAAGGATTTATCGAGATCGGAATTGCCAAATCACCGGTAAATAACTTCACCACTTCATTTAATGGTTGAATAAAAAGCGTTGGCACAAATCCAATTGCTACGATCAACAACGCGATAAATAGTTTAGGAAAGAGCATACTATTACTGACTTCCTCGGCATGCTTTGCTTTTTCAGATCGGGGAGTACCCAGGAAAATGATGCTGAATACTTTTGTGAAACAAAAAACCGCCAAACCGCCAATCAGTACCAGACTTAAAAATCCGGCAAGAATCAAAATGTCAGCTTGCAAATCACCAAGCAATAATCCTTTAAACATTCCGAAATAAATCAGAAATTCCGAAATAAATCCATTGAAAGGAGGCAAGCCCGAAATTGCTAATGATCCTAAAAGAAATAATATTGCTGTCTTCGGCATTTTCTTTATCAATCCACCTAACTCCTCAATATTACGGGTATGAGTTTGTTGGTAGACATTACCAGCCGCATAGAAAAGAAGCGACTTAAATAAGGAGTGATTTAAGATATGTAATAAACCGCCGGCAAATCCAAAGACCGCTAAAACAGGAATGTGAAGTGCTAATCCGATAGTTCCTATACCAATTCCTATACCGATAATACCTATGTTTTCAATACTATGATAGGCTAATAATCGTTTAATATCATGTTGAGCAATAGCTATTGTAACTCCTAAAATTCCGGAACTCAGGGAAATGAATAAAATAAAAACACCAATAGGTAGAAGATCGGTATGTATGTATGTTAAAACCCGAAGAATACCGTAGATTCCGATTTTTATCATCACGCCACTCATTACACCCGATACATGAGAAGGAGCTGCCGGGTGAGCATGAGGTAACCAGGTGTGCAAAGGAATAAATCCTGCTTTAATACCAAATCCGATAAAGAAAAGAAGGAATAAAGGAAAAGGAGCATGGTTAGAAAAATAAGCTGCCAGTCCATCAAAACCAAGACCTGTATTTGAACTTGCTGAAGCATATAAAAAAGCCACCAATAAAAAAGCAAAACCAACATGCATTTGTATTAGGTAATTAATTCCTGCTTTGATGGTTTCTTTATTTTCCGATTCAAATATCACCAAAAAGAAGGAAGCTAATGACATTAATTCCCAGGTCATTAAAAAACCATATCCATCGTGAATGGAACATACTAGTATCATGGAAATATGTAACCAGAGAAAACTAAAGTAATGCAAGCCAAATTCCACTTGGTTTTTTCGTTCTCTATATGCTTTTAAATATCCTTTAGCGTACAACATGCCGGTAAGCATGGTGAAATTCACAATAAGAATGAAAAAAGAGGCCAAATAGTCGATTCTGAGATTTACGGGATGTCCATAAATACTAAGGAAAGAGAAAGTCTGTTCCGAAGTATCAGAAAGCCAGGTGTTAACAGCCCAATAACTAGTTAGTGCGATAAGCACAATTTGAATACCAAACGCCAGAGCATGTTGATGCTTTTTACCAACAAAGAATAGTGCTAAACTAAACAGCAGCAAAAATTTAAGTAGGAGAATATCCATTTCAGTAAGAATTATGAAATAATAACTATAAGGTAAGAAGATTAATAGCAAATAGAATTAAACCATAGCAGGAGGAGCATGGTCGGTGTGCTTTAGGCTAAAGCCTATTTTGAATATGTGAGTGCTATATCTCATTTTGAAGCTGCAAAGATAGAAAAAATAGTATACGGGAACTGTTAAAGCCTAAAAAATATATATGTTTTCTGAAAAACTCTAATTGTGTGGTGTTTAGAAGGTATGGCACGTACTTTAATTTCATTAATTAATCAAGTCGATAAAGAAAATCCTTACAATTAAAAGAGAATTTTCCCGTTTTAGATTTCATAAAGCTTTGAGTAACTCCCTGGTCTCATGGTATAGGAAAATAAGCAGAGCAAATTTATGCCTGAAGTGAATCGTGAATTTTAAATCCTATTTTTTGAACACACTATTCATTACAGATAAGAATTAGCTTTTTGCTTTCAATTGTTTTGTTAATTTTGTTATGCTCTTCGGAAGAGAGATTACACCCTATTTATTTCTATCCGAAAAAATTATTAAGGTATTTTAATTATTGTATCCATCGTGTATTAATAGGGTGTGTTTTGCCGATTTAATACATTTATTTTAGAGACAAACTACTATGAAAAAGTTAAAGGAGATAAAATTGAATGACTTTCAATTGAATGTTCTTTTAAATGAACAAGAAAAAGAAGAATATAAGTTTTTGCTGCAAGATAACGTTTATTGTCCCCATTGTAAGGAGGTATGTGAGGATGGGATAGAGGTGACTGAAAATATATTGAACTGGCTGAATGATATTCTGGTAAAGGGGAAATGCAGGAAATGCGGAAAGGAAGTAAATCGTTTCATTGAATTGGGCGAAGACAAGGAGTTTTTTGACCGAGCCAATGCTTTTCGACGATCTATAGGCAACCTAAAAGATTAAATTTGGTTTAATTGCTAAATCATAAAAAAAGAGAATCCCGAAAGATTCTCTTTTTTATTTTGAATGCCTTGAATTTTATGCACAAAAATATTTTGCTTTGAATTTAAAGGCCACATTCACCAAAGCAATCATCACCGGAACTTCTACCAAAGGCCCGATTACTGCTGCAAAAGCTTCTCCGGAGTTCATTCCAAAAATAGCGATAGCAACCGCAATAGCCAGTTCAAAGTTATTACTAGCAGCTGTAAACGATAGGGTGGTAGATTGCTCGTAATTCGCTCCAATCTTCTTACTCATAAAGAAGGAAAGTACAAACATGATAACAAAGTACACCAACAACGGAATAGCAATTAGGACTACATCCATCGGGATTTTGATGATATATTCTCCTTTTAGAGAAAACATCACGATAATGGTGAAAAGTAATGCAATAAGCGTAAGCGGACTGATTTTAGGAATAAATTTCCGATGATACCATTCCTTGCTCTTTACTCGAATCAAAATAAATCGGGTAAGGAAACCTGCAATAAAAGGAATTCCCAAATAAATGAATACACTTTCAGCTATTGCACTAATGGTAATATTTTCCACTGCATTATTGGTAGGAACACCAAACCAGCCAGGTAGTATTGCAATAAATACATAGGCATAAATAGAAAAGAAAATAACCTGAAAAATAGAGTTGAAAGCGACCAAACCAGCTGCATACTGCGTATCTCCCTTCGCCAAATCATTCCATACAATTACCATGGCAATACAACGAGCCAAACCAATCATGATGATACCATACATATATGGTAGGTTGGCATTATTCTCGCCGGGGAATAATTTAAAAAATACAATTGCTAAAGTGAACATCAATACTGGTCCGATCACCCAATTTTGCACTAAGGATAAAGAAAGTACTTTGTAATTTCTGAACACGTCACCCAATTCTTCATATTTCACCTTTGCTAAAGGAGGATACATCATCAGAATTAAGCCTATTGCAATGGGCAGATTGGTAGTGCTCTCGGGAGAGGATTTTAAGCCTTCCCAAAAGTCAGCGATTGCAGGGAAAAAATATCCTGATAATACACCTATCGCCATAGCGAAAAAAATCCATATGGTGAGATAACGATCCAGAAACTTTAAGCGTTTTTTTGATGGCATAATCTTTTATTTTTTAATGTTATCCTGATAGAATTTATAAAATGCATCTTTGATTTGGTTGCGAACGCGAATAAATTCACTCCAAATGAAATCTTCGCTACCTTCAGCATGCGAAGGATCGTCAAATCCGATATGAATGCGGTTCTTAACTTTACCCATAAATGCAGGACAAGCTTCGTTGGCACCACCACAAACGGTAATTACGTAATCCCATTCCTGATCGAGATATAAATCGACAGAATCGGAGGTGTGCTTACTAATATCGATACCAATTTCATTCATCGCTTTTACTGCATTGGCATTTAATTTACCCGAAGCTTCGGTGCCAGCTGAGCGAACTGTAAGATTTTTATCAAAAGATTGTAAAAAGCCGTGTGCCATTTGGCTACGACAGCTATTACCGGTACATAAGACTAAAATTTTCATTACTAATATTTAATGGTTTGTTTAATAATTTAATCGCAGCAATAATCTTTTACATCCAGTTCCTCGATAAATAGCTGCAATACTTTTTTTAGTTCAGTTACTCCTTTAGGATCTAAACAATATTTTGTTTTCACCCCTTCTATATGCCCGGTAATCAAACCTATTTTTTTCAATTCCTTGATATGTTGATTAACGGTTGTTCTTCCAAGTGGCAATTCATCTGAAATATCACCGGTAATGCACGATTTTGATTTTGCTAAAAATTGCAAGATTTGTACACGTGCTGGATGTGCCAACGCCTTAAAATATCTAGCAGTTACACTTAGTTCCTCTTTAAATAATTCTGATTTTGCTTGTGCCATTGTTGTTTTATTTGACGCAAATATACGTCAAATATTTTTAATGACGTATATTTACGTCATTAAAAATGTAATTTCTTTCTAAATAACCGGAAAGCTTCTGTTCTAGAAGGCTCTGGCTTCCTACTAAAATTATAGGAATTCCTATCGTAAAAGAAAAAGACTACAAATTGTTCAAATTTTATTCTCAATATTCGATTGAAGTAGAATGAATCGACAGAATAGATTTAGCTTTTAACTAGAAAGGTAAAATTGGAATGCAGGAAATAAGTGATGAAGTTGATTTAACAGTGGAAAAACTCGAGGAGGTATGGCTCGAAATATATTTTTGTAGATAAAAGAAGCCGAGACATAAATATACCTACTGGATCTGGTTGAGCTGTAAGATATGAGAATTCTAAAAGACCCGACAGATTTTTGAAATCTGTCAGGTTTGCAATTATCTATTATGGGATTTGTCAGATTCTCTTCATAAAACCTCCCTGAATCCTCATTGTAAGAAGGATTTTTAATATCCACAGACTGGGAATAACCACATATTACTTCCAAATGGCATTGTTTCAGTACGTTCTTTATGTTTTAATTTTGAAGGGGATTGAATTTTTACTTCCCGATACAGAAATTCTTGAAGATATTACCCAAGATCTCATCAGTGCTGATGTCACCGGTAATCTCACCCAGAAAGTGCAGGCATTCGCGAATATCCTGGGCCAGAAAATCGGTGGGAATTTGATTTCCGATACCATCCTGAACCCGGGAAATGCTTCCCAAGGCATTTTTAAGCGCCTCGAAGTGGCGAATATTGGTAACGATTACATCCTGTTCATTGACTTTATCCAACTCTACCGATCGAAGCAATTCATTAATTAGCGATTCGATATTGTGCTTTTGTTTGGCAGATATAAATAACAGTTTATCTGCAGGATTTAAACCTTTAATTTCGTTAGCAATTTGTTGCGGATTGGCTATCAAATCAATTTTATTCACGCAAACAACCAGATGTTGTGCTTTGCGATCAATGGTTTTATTCACATTGGTGATAGATTCATTTATGCTAAGGATATCGCGATCTGTATCTACTAATAGAAGCACAACCTTTGCCTGCTTCATCTTGCTGTAGGTGCGTTCAATACCCATACTTTCTATTCTATCCTGCGTAGTTCTGATACCCGCTGTATCGATAAACCTAAAGGTAATGCCACCCAGATTAATAGTATCCTCTATAACATCCCGGGTAGTGCCTGCTATGTCCGAAACAATGGCACGATCCTCGTTCAAAAGAGCATTTAAGAGGGTAGACTTACCAACATTGGTATTTCCTACAATAGCCACAGGAACGCCATTTTTGATAACATTACCCAGTTCAAAGGAATCTACAAGTTTTTGAATTAGATTTCTGATTTCAATCACCAGTTTGGTTAATTGAGATCGATCGACAAATTCTACGTCTTCCTCTCCAAAATCAAGCTCTAATTCTACCAGAGAAATAAAATTTAATAACCTCTCGCGCAAAGCAGCAAGCTCGTTAGAGAAACCACCTCGCATTTGCTGAAGCGCTACTCGGTGAGCCGCAGCGGAACTGGATGCAATCAAATCAGCAACTGCTTCGGCCTGCGACAAGTCCATTTTGCCATTTAAAAAGGCACGTTGCGTATATTCACCGGGTCTGGCCATGCGTGCACCATTCTTTAATAAAACCTGCAATATACGTTGCTGAATAAAAGGAGCGCCGTGGCAGGCAATCTCAACACTATCCTCACCGGTATAGGAATGGGGAGCTTTGAAGATGCTGAGCAATACTTCATCAATAATAGTATCTTCCTCCTGAATAGTGCCAAAATGAACTGTATTCGCTTTTTGTTCCTTTAAATCCTTGGCTTTGCTGGAATGAAAAATTTTATTCGAGATATCCAGAGCATTAGCGCCAGATAGACGCACAATTGCAATTGCTCCATTACCGGGAGCCGTAGAGATTGCACATATAGTAGATTGATCGATCATGAATTTTAATTATAAATATGCTGCAAAGATATAAGATTTCGGGGGGATGATGGAAATAAATGACAGAAACTAGTAGTAGATATTGGTAAGTTATAGAAAATTGCTAGAAGAGATATGGTAAAGATTCACTACGCTGTCAGGGTTCCCATATGAATTGCAATTTAACTACATTTGCAGCAAAATAAAATAGGATAACAGGGAGTGTTTATGAAGAATTTGACTGGTCGATGGACTTTTAATGAGGATTTTGGATTTGGAACAGATGAAGGATTTGGAGAATTTAAGCAGGAAGAAGACAAATTAACAGGAGTAATGGTATATACAGAGAGAATTGAAGGGGAGACTCCCTTTCGTGTTCAGCAAGAAATAGAAGGAAGCTTCGATGGAGCTAATTTTATCATTAACGGAACTTCTGTAGCATTGTTAGATGTGGAGAAGGAATTCGATTACTATTTAGACACCTGGGAAGGAGTCTTAAATTCTCAAAATCAGATTGTAGGACATAGCTACGATAATCACGAATGTTTTGGCGTTTTTGTATTGAATAAAATCGAAGCATAAAATCTGAAAATTAATTTGAAAAAAATATTCAGTTGACATCTTATAAATCAGGCGATTATTTCTGTATTGCCTATGAATAGGCAGTTCTCCGTTATTTTTTTTCAAAAAAAGCTTTGTAGTGTAAAGAAAAATTGCCCATCTTTGCATCGCAATCAGAAATAAACGCGGATGTGGCGTAATTGGTAGCCGCGCTAGACTTAGGATCTAGTGCCTTAGGGCGTGGGGGTTCGAGTCCCTTCATCCGCACAAAAAAACCGAAACTTAAGTGTTTCGGTTTTTTTTATTTCTAAGCACTGAATCTCTTTCCTCCAATAATTTTCCTAGTAGCAAATTCGTTGTATCCCCATTGTAACAAGTACTTTGTGGAATAAAATTGCAGATGAGTCAATCGTATTCGATATTGCATGCAGATAATTTGTGAAAATATAGTTTATGGAAAACACTAAACAATCAAAACAATGAAGTTGAAGTGGAGATATTTAAGTCTATTGGTAATTTTCCTCATGGGAGGATTTGGTGCAATTGCAAGCAAGGCTCCGGAGCGGGTTGAACCTGCTTTTTGGTGGATCGGGATGAAAAACCCAAATTTACAACTGATGATTTACGGGAAAGATATTTCTGATTATCAACCGGTAGTAGATTATCCGGGCGTGAGCATAGAGCGCGTAATTAGCGTAAAATCACCGAATTATCTGTTTATGAATCTTCGAATTGCAGCAGATGCAAAGTCAGGAGCCTTCGATATTAAATTCCAGAAGAACGGTAAAACTGTTTTGACTTACGTTTATAAGCTATTGCAACGCGAAAAGGGTTCTGCAGACAGACAAGGATACAATGCCAGTGATGCTATTTATTTAATTACTCCAGATCGTTTTGTGAATGGAAATCCAAAGAATGATACGGTAGAAGGGTTGTTGGAGAAAGCGAATCGTATGGATAAAAATGGTCGACATGGTGGCGATATACAGGGAATCATTAATAGTCTGGATTACATTAAAGAAATGGGATTCACTACCATTTGGATTAATCCTTTATTGGAAAACAATCAACCTGTATTTTCCTACCATGGTTATTCTACTACCAATTATTACAAGATTGATGCACGTTTTGGAACAAACGAGGAATATCGTGAGTTGGCTGAGATAGCAAGCAAAAAAGGTATCAAACTAATTATGGATATGATCGAAAATCACTGTGGCTCCGGGCATTGGTGGGTGAAGGATCTGCCAACAGATGACTGGTTTAATTTTCAGGGAGACTATCACCCAACGATTCATCACCGCGAAACGATTCAAGATCCATATGCTTCTGATTTTGATAAGAAATTGCATTCCGACGGATGGTTTGTAAAGAGCATGCCCGACCTGAATCAGAAAAATGATTTGATGGCTACCTATCTGATTCAAAATGCCATTTGGTGGATTGAATACGCACATTTGGGAGGTATCAGACAAGATACCTATCCTTATCCCGATAAGGATTTCATGAGCAACTGGAGCAAAGCCATTATGACCGAATACCCACATTTTAATATGGTAGGGGAAGAATGGTCAACCAATCCATCTATCGTGGCCTTTTGGCAACGCGGTAAGCAAAATCCCAATGGTTATAAATCCTACTTGCCGGGATTGATGGATTTTCCCCTACAGAACGCATTGGTTGAATCCTTAAATGGAGATGAAAATATATATGGTCACGGAATTGTGAAATTGTATAGCACATTGGCCAATGATTTTGTGTATGCTGATCCCATGAATTTGGTTGTCTTTCCGGATAACCACGATATGAGCCGCTTCTTTACTCAAATAAATGAAGATTTTGATTTGTACAAAATGGGCATCACCTATATCGCTGTAACGCGAGGAATTCCGCAGATTTATTACGGTACAGAAATATTAATGAAAAATCCGGGAACAACAGATCATGGTATCATCCGATCCGATTTCCCCGGAGGTTGGAAAGGCGATCAGGTGAATGCTTTTACCGGAGCAGGTCTTAGCAATCAGCAAAAAGAAGCGCAGCAACTGGTGAAAAAATTATTCAATTGGAGAAAGGGCTGCGAAGCTGTTCACACAGGTAAACTCAAGCATTTTGCTCCCATCTACAATAATAGTATCTATACATTATTTCGTTACACGGATAAGCAAATTGTAATGCTGATCATGAATAAAAATGCAGAAGCAAAAACTATTGCTTTAGATAAATTCCGTGCTGAAGTAATAGGGGATGCCAGCGAAGGAAGGAATGTACTTAGTGGGGCAAAGGTGATATTAAAAGATAGTGTAAAAGTTGCCGGAAGAAGTGCTCTATTAATTGAAATAGACAAATAGGAAATAGCTATGAGCAGATATATTTTAATATTACTCCTGAGGATTTCTTTACAGGGATTTTCACAACAAGTTCAGGTTTGCAGCGGGACAATATTTATAGCACGCAGATGACACAGTTTTAGCGGATAAGCACGGATTTTAAAAATCTGTGAAGATCTGTTTAATCCGTGTTCTATGTATCTATTTCAAACAGCAATTTTCTAATCATACAAAAAGTCGAGATAAATTCATTGAAAAGTGCAGTTCTATAAAAAGAATTGCACTTTTTTTGCTTCCACAGCTAGCAAAAATCTTTGTATCTTCTTCCAAAGATTAAAACCTATGAGAGATCGGAGCAGTTTAGCAGAAATATTGAATATAGAGCATCCCATTTTATTGGCACCGATGTTTTTAATTTCCAACACAAAAATGACCATAGCGGCACTTGAATCCGGTTGTACTGCGGCTTTTCCCGCGCTGAATTATCGAACAACAAAGGAACTAAAGGCTGCAATTACAGAGATCAGGAAAAGTAGTTCGAAGCCTTTTGGAGTAAACCTGATTGTGAATCGATCGAATCCCAAATACAAATCCCAATTGAAGACTTTGCTGGAGCTTGATATAGATTATATCATCACCTCTCTGGGAAATCCTAAGGAAGTAATTGAAGCCTGCAAACTAAAAGGAATTAAGGTTTTTTGTGATGTGGTGGATCTTAGCTATGCCAAAAAAGTAGAAAAGCTGGGTGCTGATGCAATTATTGCTGTGAATGCTATGGCTGGCGGACATTGTGGGAATTTACTGGCCAAAGAATTGATTACTCAGCTCAAGAAAAACACGAATCTGCCCATTATCTCAGCAGGAGGCATCACCAGTAGCGAGGATATTAAACAAGTGATGGAGTGGGGTGCTGCCGGTGTTTCGGTGGGCACAATTTTTATAGCCACCGACGAATCGAAAGTTTCCTATGCTTACAAAAAAGCCATGCTCCATTTTGGTGCGAATGATATTGTGAAAACCACAAAACTAACCGGATCGGCATTAACAGTGATCAACACAGCCTATGTTCGCGAAATTGGAACCAAAGCAAACCTTTGGGAATGGCTGGTAAATCACAGTTCCTTCTTTAAAAAGTTTGCTAAAATGGTGTTGGCATGGCAAGGTATGCAGAAAGTGAGAAAATCAGCCTTTCAGGCGAGTTACAATAATGTTTGGTGTGCGGGTCCTGGCATTGAATCGGTAAAAAATATCCGATCGGTAAAAGAGGTGATTCGCGATTTAATTTAAGGCATGCTCAAATCCTCTGGCGTTCATCCAGTTTTGCTCCGATACCTTATCCGCAATATGTTCAAGGCGAGATCTAAAATCCACTTCCATTCCATGATCGCGAATAAAGGCAATTGCATCGGTAAAAGATTTCAGTAAGCTTTTATAAAATGCCTCCTGTCGGATATATTGTTCCGAACGATAGGTCTGCGCAATTTCAATATGATACAGCATCACATCCGCAATAAGCGAACTATCCACACCAAGTCTTTTAAAATGACGAATATAATTCTGAGCCACCGATCTTCGCATTTTAGGCTTGCGTCCATTCACCGGGAAGTATTCCTTCGAAATTTTAAATTTACATTCCTCCATAAGCTTGTTCTCCTTTGGATTGAAGGCGAAATCGTAAAACTCCTTCACCTCCTTAAATCTGGAATACAAATCGGTTATTTGCTCCTGAAGCTGCGTTTTCGTAAGCTGATGAATGTATTCTTTTAATTCTCGTTTGCTCATCTTGTCCTGTAAATTTGGGAGGTAAAGTTAGTAAGGAATTTTGATTTCATGGAATTAGGATCAAGCGTTCGGTATCTCGTCTTATTTCTGCTTTGGATTGAAATCCATAAATCAGAAATAGAAAGTATCCTATTAGCCAAATTTCTTTACTTATTAGTTGCTTTCTGTTACAATCAAGGGAAGTGCTGTAGGTGATTTTAACATCCCGTTCCGGAATATGAAATTTCATCAAAAAAGCTATGTAATTGGTATTAATGATCAGCTTATTGATCTGCTGGTATTCCCAATTGCTATTGCAGATATGGATGCTGCTATTTTTGATAGAAAACTTGCTATCGAGATAATGCAAAATGTTATCGGTGATACTAATTTTTCTATTCCGCCATAGGAAATCTGATGTGAGAGAATATGAATTTTCCTGTTCTTTATATCAAAAAAGACAAGGCGGACAGGAAATTTTCTTTTCCAGATAGCAATATTTCTATAAGAGTATATCTCTTTAGAGCTTAGCAATAGCAATATTCCTGTCGAAAACAGAAAAATTGCTGTCGCAGATAGCAATTTGGCTATTAGGAATAGGAAGCAGGAGGGACTATACCAAAGCGGAGCGATAGATCAGTTCGGGGGTTTGCAGTAATAATGATTTGTTGGAGATAATTTTCTTGTTTCGCAAGGGAAGAAAGTGTTACAGGACTAGAACACTCATCAAGCTATAAAAAGAACCGATAGTTTACTTTGTCGAGATGAACTATCGGTTCCCACACTTAACTGCCTATGTTACGTGTTGACTTATTGCGTAAATTTTTATACTTCAAGAAATTGATGAATAGATTGAGCAGTATCCCGTCCGTTACTTAGGGCACGAACCACCAAACTAGCACCCGTGGTAGCATCACCAACGCAGAATATTTTAGGATTTGAGGTTTGACCAGTGTCACTGGTTTTGATATTGCCTCTGGCATCCAGTTCTAAATCCAATGATTTTACCAATCCCTCATGGACAGGATGAACAAAACCCATGGCAAGCAAGACCAAATCTGCCTCAATAGTTTCCTGCGTATTGGGAATTTCGTTCATTTTAAATTGTCCATTGGCATCTTTGGTCCATTCGATCTGGCAAATATCTACCTTCTCCACTTTCCCATCTGTTCCTTCAAATTTTTTGGAGCTAATTGCCCATCGTCTGTTACAGCCTTCCTGATGCGAACTTGAAGTCCGTAAGGTCGTCGGCCAATAGGGCCAGGGATTATTTTGTTCTCTTTGCTCGGGAGGCTTGGGTAATAATTCAATTTGAAGTACCGATTTGGCTTTCTGTCGGATGGAGGTTCCCACACAATCAGATCCTGTATCGCCACCACCAATAACAATTACATTTTTTTCCTTTGCAGATATTCTTTCCGTTTTGGAAAATTCATCTCCACGAATCACTTTGTTTTGTTGTTTTAGAAAGTCCATTGCAAAATGAATTCCATCTAAATCCCGCCCTTCGATGGGTAAGTCTCTTGGAGACATAGCACCAATAGCAAGGCAGACAACATCATACTTCGATTCCAGTTCGTTGAAAGATACTTTTCCTCCCACATCCTGATTGATCTTAAATTCGATACCCTCTGCTTCGAATATTTCCAATCGACGATCGATCACATGCTTGTCGAGCTTAAAATCAGGTATTCCATAGCGAAGCAGACCGCCAATGGCATCGTCTTTTTCGTAAACGGTAACCGAATGCCCGGCTTTATTTAAAAGATCGGCAACGGAAAGACCAGATGGACCAGATCCAATAACAGCAACCTTTTTGCCGCTTCGGCATTTTGGAACTTGTGCTTTAATGTAGCCATACTCGAATGCTCTCTCAATAACAGCAGCTTCGTTTTCACGAATGGTTACCGGAGCATTGTGTAAGGAGAGCACACAAGATTTTTCGCAGGGAGCAGGGCATATTCTTCCGGTGAATTCCGGAAAGCTATTGGTGGAATGCAGTATTTTACTTGCTTCCTGCCAATTTTCCCTGTAGATGGCATCTTGCCATTCGGGGATTTTACTGGAAGTAGGACAAGCCCAATGACAGAAGGGAATTCCACAATCCATGCACCGGGATGCCTGATCAATTCTATCCTCTGTATTCAAAGTTTGCTCTACTTCGCCAAAATCACCTATTCTATCTCGAACCGGACGATATCCGGCTTCTTTTCTTTTTATCTCTAAAAAACCTTTCGGATTTCCCATAATCTAATTTTTTCATTAACATTCATCAATTAGCAGTTCGCAATCATCAGTTTCTACTTAATTATTTACTGATAACTGATCCTTATTCTACTCATGAATCTCGGTTTGAGATTGAGCCTTTTTCAACTTGCGTTGAATTCTTCTCAATTTCTTCTCCTCCAATACCTTCTTATATTCGTAAGGAATTACTTTCACAAAATGAGGTAAATATTCTTCCCAATGTGTTAATACCTTAGAAGCAACCCTACTTTGTGTAAGCAACAAATGTTGATGAATCATTTCCTGCAATTCATGAATATCCTGCAAATGATCAACAGGCTCGAGGGCAACCAGACTCTGATTACAAAAATAATCCAATCGGCCTTCCCTATTCAATACATAGGCAATACCACCGCTCATACCAGCAGCAAAATTTCTTCCGGTAGGACCGAGAATAACTACGCGACCTCCTGTCATATATTCACATCCATGATCGCCAACTCCTTCGACAACGGCTTTTGCTCCGGAATTTCTTACACCAAAACGTTCTCCTGCCATTCCTCGGATATACACTTCACCATTGGTAGCTCCATAGAGAGCTGTATTTCCGATAATGATCTGCTTTTCGGGTTTGAATTTGCTTTTCTCTGGTGGATGAACCACAATTTTTCCACCTGAAAGGCCTTTCGCGAAATAATCATTAGAGTCGCCAACCAAACGAAAGGTGATTCCTTTTTCAAGAAAAGCTCCAAAACTTTGTCCTGCAGATCCCAAAAATCTACAGTAAATGGTATCATCCTCAAGAATATGTTTTGGTTTTAATGCCGCAACCTTACCTGAGAGCATTGCACCGGTAGTTCGATCTGTATTATTTATTTTCTGATCAATCCATACCTTTTCGCCATCGTGTAAGGCTTTCTCTGCCTGACGAATCAATTCATGATCTAAGACTTTACCTATCGATTTAATCGTGGCGTTAACACCACAGATTTCGTGACCATTGGTGGCCGGTAAATGAAGCAGCTTATCAATCTTTACCGTATTGGCCTTCCATCTCTTAATATCTTTTCGCTTCACCAATAAATCGGATCTGCCCACGAGATCATCAAATTTTCGGATACCCAGTTCTGCCATGATCTCCCGACATTCTTCTGCCAAGAACTGAAAGAAATTTATAAGCCATTCGGATCTGCCAAGAAATTTTTCCCGGAGCTCCTTATTCTGAGTAGCAATACCAACAGGGCAGGTATTCAAATGACATTTACGCATCATCACACAACCCAATACCACCAAAGCGCTTGTTGCAAATCCAAATTCTTCTGCACCCAACAAGGCCATGGAAATAATATCTCTACCGGTTTTTAGCTGACCATCGGTCTGTAATTTTATTCTGCCACGTAAATCGTTTAACACTAAGGTCTGTTGTGCCTCAGCCAAACCTAGTTCTACTGGTAATCCTGCATTTTTGATAGAACTTAAGGGACTTGCTCCAGTGCCGCCTTCGCAACCACTAATTACAATTAAATCCGCATTTGCTTTTGCCACACCAGCAGCTATGGTTCCCACACCATTCTCTGAAACAAGCTTTACACTGATACAAGCGGTTGGGTTCACATTTTTCAAATCGTAGATTAGCTGCGCTAAGTCCTCAATTGAATAGATATCATGATGTGGTGGTGGAGATATCAGTGTGATACCCGGAGTGGAATTCCTTAGTTTTGCTATGATCTTATCCACTTTAAAGCCTGGTAGCTGACCACCTTCACCTGGTTTAGCACCTTGTGCAACCTTTATTTGTAATTCATCTGCATTCACCAGATATTCGGTATTCACCCCAAATCTTCCCGAAGCAATTTGCTTGATAGAGCTTCGGGCACTGGAATAAAGTCGTTTGGAATTCTCTCCACCTTCACCTGTGTTGCTTCTTCCTCCTATCTGGTTCATGGCAATCGCCAAAGTTTCATGCGCTTCTTTGGAGATAGAACCGTAGGACATAGCTCCTGTACAAAAGCGCTTTAAAATATTCTCAATCGGCTCCACTTCGCTGATGTCAATTGGATTGGTTTTGAAATCAAAAAATCCACGAAGGAAATTCGGATTTCTGGTTTCCTTATTCACAATGCTTGAATATTCTTTAAACTTCGTATAGGAATTTGTTCGGGTAGCCCACTGCAATAAGCCTATACTTTCAGGATTCCAGCTATGTGGCTCTCCATTCTTCCGATAATGAATGCTTCCATTTGAATTTAATAAATCCTGATTTTCAAATGGATCTTTCGCGTTAAAAGCCTTTTTATGATGACAAAGTATTTCTTCAGCAATCTCTTTTAGTCCGATTCCACCAATTCGGGAGGTCGTTCCAGTGAAATATTTTTGAATCACATCTTCACTGATTCCCAATGCTTCATAAATTTGAGCACCCAAATAACTTCCAATAGTCGAAATACCCATCTTCGACATTACTTTTAAAAGCCCTTTATTAACTGCCTTAATATAGTTTTTCCGAGCAGTTTTATATTCCAGACTAATTTTGCCTTCCTTCACCAGTTTGTCAATAATAGCATAACTCATGTAAGGATTGATAACACTGGCACCATATGCAATTAGAAGAGCAAAATGGTTTACTTCCCGGGCTTCACCAGTTTCCACAACAAGCCCTATCTGCATTCTCTTTCTCTTTTTAATAAGATGGTGATGCACTGCTGCAACAGCCAATAGAACAGGAATAGGAGCCATTGTTTCACTTACATTCCTATCGGTAAGGATAATGTAATTCTTGTGTTCATCCACCGCTTTCTCTGCAAGTTTACAGAGAGAATCAAGCGCTTTTTCCAGACCTTCTCCAACTTCACTGGCTTTAAATATCATATCCAGACTAGCATGACGAAACTCCTCATGTCGAATTTTCTTGATTTTCCCGAGATCGGTATTGGTGATCAGAGGACTCTTGAAACGAATCAGCTTGCAATGCTGTGGTGTTTCTTCCAATAAATTCTTTTGAACGGATCCAATGTAATTCGTTAAATCCATTACTAAATTCTCTCGAATTGAATCGATAGGAGGGTTGGTAACCTGCGCAAATAACTGTCGGAAATAGTTGAACAAGAGATTTGGTTTGGGAGACAATACCGGAATAGGAGCATCATTACCCATGGAAGCTGTGGCTTCCTGTCCAGCGATTGCCATTGGCTGAATTATCCTTTCAAAATCTTCCTTAGAGTAGGCAAAAGTATCCCTGCATATTTCAAATTGATCTCCAATGTCGGAAGGAACTCTTTTTTCTACAGGAATTGATTTCAAATCCAATCGGTTTTCTTTCAACCAATTTTGATAAGGATTCCGATAAGTTAACTGTGACTTCACCTCCTGATCGGGAATAATAATTCCCAATTGAGTGTCAACCAGTAGTAATTTACCTGGTCGCAATCTTCCTTTTTCCTTGATTTCTTCCGGTTTAAATTTCTGGATTCCAACTTCAGAACCCATCACAATCATATCATCCTGTGTAATGACATAGCGGGATGGACGAAGCCCATTTCTATCCAATGTTCCACCAATGTATCTACCGTCAGAAAACACGAGAGAAGCAGGGCCATCCCAAGGTTCCATAAAAGTAGAATGATATTCATAAAAAGCTTTAAGGCTATCCGGTATAGGGTTTTTTTCATTCCAGGATTCCGGAACCATCATACTTAATGCATGCGGTAAACTTCTACCGGTTAGGAACAAGAATTCCAATACGTTATCAAAAGAAGCGGAGTCGCTCTTATTTGGTTCTACCACCGGGAATAGTTTTCTAATATCATCCCCATACATTTCCGATTTAAGAAGAGACTCACGAGCCTGCATCCACAGTCGGTTCCCCTTAATGGTGTTGATTTCACCATTGTGCGCCACGATTCGGAATGGCTGAGCCAAATCCCAGGAAGGAAATGTATTGGTGCTAAAACGGGAGTGCACCATAGCAATTGCACTTTCCATGCGTGCATCTTGCAAATCGCCATAGTATCTTCCCAGCTGATCGCTGGCAAACATACCTTTATACACAATTACTTTAGAGGAAAGACTGGGGATGTAGAACATATCCTTTTCTTTCATTTTGGTAGCGCGAACGTAACTTTCTGCTTGTTTTCTGGCAAGGTAGAGGCGACGCTCCAAGTCATCCTGCTCGTAGTTTCCACCAACAAAAACTTGTTTGATTACTGGTTCGGAATGTCTTGCAATTTCTCCAATTGCACTAGTGTCAGTAGGTACATCTCGCAATTGCAGAAATTCTAATCCTTCTTCTTCCAGAATTTGGATTAAAACTTCGATACAGAATTTCTCTTCAGTTTCATCTTGAGGTAAAAAGATCAAACCAGTACCATATTTTCCAGGTAATGGAAGATTGATACCCAATTTCTTATAGAAGCCGTGTGGTACTTGCATTAAAATACCTGCACCATCACCACTCACATTATCAGCACCACGAGCGCCTCGGTGATCCATATTACATAGAACCTCTAGCCCGCGAGTAATAATTTCGTAGGATTTTTTTCCTTTAATATTGGCTACAAAGCCAATTCCACAATTGTCATGTTCATTCATTGGGTCGTATAGACCCTGTCGGCTTGGTCGAAGGTATCGCATAGGCATAAATTAAGTGCGAAGCCAGGACATGATTTTAATCTTTTGAAGCAGGACAAGGAAAATTATTCTAGAGTCCCCAACCCTATATTTTCCTAAGCGGCGTATAGTATCCGAAAGCCGCTATCCCGATGAGAAACTATCAAAAAATGAAGTGATTTATTTTCTGCTTGTTCAATCCGTTGCTACAAATATAAACCAAAAAAAAGCAGAATAGCAAAGATTATTGTTTAGTTATTGATCGGAAACGTTTGAGAAACATGAAAAATGTCATGTTTTTTTACGCAAAGGTTTTCGTGATATTCAGGATATTACTGGGAAATAAAATTTAAATACAGATAATTTTTAGTATTCTGTTACTCTTTCTATATGTTCACAATAAAGATTAGGCAAAAAAAAATATCCCGTAAAGGATATTATTTGTTTTTTACGACAGGTTGTACTTTTAAAAACTTTAATAATGGCTTTTCAATCCACCTTGGAAGATATTTTCCAACTTTAGTAATAAACTGTTTGCCCAATAAATAAATAGAAGAATAGAAAAAAATCTTATTTAGTACATACACCGATGCAGTAAGTAAAAACACTTTGTCAGTTCCGGAAAGTAAAAATGGAAAGGAAAGATAAAGAAAGAAAGTTACGACAGCTAAACCCAACAACACAAACCCAACAACTCTTTTCAACGCCATAAGATATAAAGTTTTAAAATTTTACATTCAAAGCAATTCTACGGGCGAATTTATAAATGGTTATTCAAAAACAGTTATTTAAAGTGTTAAAAATCATTAATTAAATATACAAATTAACATAAACAATAAGCATGTACTATTATTAAAAAGTGAACTTGCGTTACAATGGATTCAACCTAAAAAAAAGGGATGGTAATTATTGGGGGTAGTTAATGAAGAAAAATACTTTTTTAGAATGCAAAGGTTTTAAATTAAGGGAATGTTAAAAAAGTTTTAGTTTTGTTAGGATTTGAAAATTATTTACGTTTATCTTTGTAGCAACAAAACAAAATAGCATGGAAAATTTACAAATGATTCGACGACGCATGTTCAGATCTTTATCCTCAAGATAAGGTAAGTTTTGGCATGATTATTTTCCAGGCTTTCCACATCGGAAAGCATTTTTTTTGACTCAATTTTAGATAAAACCTATGAATCTATTGTATTATATCCGACGACGACGAATGAACGCACCAAATGGTAAAGCGGTTGATGTCCTATTGTCGTGTAATCAATGATTATTACAATATTTTAAAGGCTTACCGTTTTAGCGGTAAGCCTTTTTTTTTGAATAGATAATTAAGTACGAAAAATGAATAAAATAATATATACAGAAAGCCGACGCCATTTGCGAAGTAACTGTTACCCTGGGGCAGATGAGCTTGCTGTGTCTCTTTTTGAGATACGGTTATTTAATAATGAAGCTTACTGTTCTAACGGTAGGCTTTTTTTGTATGTGAAAATTTAAAATAGAAGACCATGGAAGCAAACAACTCCTTAAACTTTCGACGATGCTATTTGCGGAATCAGAAAATCAAAAAATTAAGAAATAGTTTTTGTATTGAGATTAATAACAAATGGTTATGCCTTACCGGTGTAGCGCTTTTTTGGGAAACCTAGTAAGTTCATAAAATGATAGAGACAGCAATGGAAATCGAGCAAAAAATTTGTGTCATTGTAGCGGATTTAAGGCATATAGATTATGCTCAGGAAGTTTGTGAAATGATTGAATGTGCCGCTAAGATACGCGGTACTGGAATTGCCAAAAGAAATCCTTTGTACATCGTACAAAAAATACAGGAAGGAAAAGCAATTATCGCTTTCGATAATGATAAGGTAATTGGATTCTGCTATATCGAAACCTGGGAACACGGTAAATATGTTGCCAATTCAGGTTTAATTGTAGATCCGGATTATAGAGCCGTTGGCTTGGCTAAAATGATTAAAGCCGAAGCCTTCAAATTATCTAGAAAGCGTTTTCCTACAGCTAAAATCTTCGGATTAACCACCAGTCTTCCTGTAATGAAAATCAATTCAGAATTAGGATACAGACCTGTTACATTCTCTGAACTGACTCGTGATGAGTCCTTTTGGAAAGGATGCAGTAGTTGTGTGAATTACGACATTCTACATCGAACAGATAAGAAAATGTGCCTTTGCACAGGTATGTTATATGACCCGGGTAAGAATGGCAAATCCAATTCATCCGAAGAATAAAGGAATAGAAACAATTTCATAAATCATTAAACAAACTAAAAACGAGATGACAAGCAATAAGAAAAAAGTAGTATTGGCATATAGCGGAGGATTAGACACAACCTATTGTGCACTTTATTTGTCCAGGGAGTTGAACATGGATGTTTACACAGTTCTTGGCAATACAGGTGGTTTTAGCGATGAAGAATTAGCTGAAATAAAGAAGAAGACGAAACAACTAGGTGTCATTCAGCATACCGCCATAGATGTCACGAAAGAATACTACGAAAAGTGTATCAAATACATGATCATGGGAAATGTGCTAAAGAATAACACCTATCCATTATCAGTAAGTTCAGAAAGAGCTTTTCAAGCTATGGCTATTGCTCAATATGCTCATTCCATTGATGCTGATTATATTGCTCATGGTAGTACCGGAGCAGGAAATGATCAAATTAGATTCGATCTGATCTTTAAAATTATGGCACCCAATGCAGAGATTATAACACCAACCAGAGATCTTGAATTAAGCAGAGAAACAGAGATTAATTACCTAAAAGAACATGGAATACAAGCCAATTTTGAAAAAATGCAATATTCCATTAATGCAGGTATTTGGGGAACTAGTATTGGCGGAAAAGAAACATTATCCTCTAATCTGCCTTTGCCAGAACAGGCATATCCAAAACAAGTAGAGAAGACAGATCCGGAGAAGCTAAGTATAGAATTTGAGAAAGGTGAATTGGTTGGTGTGAATGGGCAAAAAGTTGCTCATCCTTTGGAAGCAATTAAATTAATCGAAAAAGCAGGTGCTGCCTTTGGAATAGGTAGAGATATGCACATTGGCGACACCATAATTGGCACAAAAGGAAGAGTAGCTTTTGAGGCAGCAGCTCCATTAATGATTATTAAAGCCCACGAGACTTTAGAAAAACATACCCTTACCAAATGGCAGATGTATTGGAAAGATCAAATTTCCAATTTCTATGGTATGCTACTTCACGAAGCTCAATATTTGGAGCCGGTAATGAGAAATATGGAAACATTTCTTGTTGATTCCCAGAAAAAAGTAAATGGCTCTGTTACCATTAAAATGAGTCCCAAATATTTTGAAGTGGAAGGAATTGAATCCCCCAACGACTTAATGTCCGATTTATTCGGGAAGTATGGAGAAACCAATGAAGGATGGACTGCTGATGATGTAAAAGGATTTACCAATATTCTCACCAATTCATTAAAAATTTATCACACTGTAAATCAAGAATAAGATGATAAAAGTAGGGATAATAGGAGGTGCTGGATATACTGCCGGTGAATTGTTGAGGATATTGCTTTGGCATCCGGAGGTGGAAATAACATTTGTTCAAAGCATCAGCCATGCAGGGCAACCAATAAGTAAGGTTCATAAAGATTTGCTGGGAGATACCGATTTAGACTTTGGCCAAGCAGATTATACTTGTACTGATGTAGTTTTCATTTGTTCAGGACATGGAAAAACCAAGCTTTTTCTGAAGCAAAATAAATTACCGGAACACATCAAAATAATAGATCTAAGTATGGATTACAGGCCACAGGCTAATGATAAAGGATTTATTTATGGATTGCCGGAATTAAATAAAGAACAAATTAAGGATGCGAATTATATCGCAAATCCCGGATGTTTTGCTACCTGCATTGAATTGGGGATACTCCCTTTGGCTGCGGCAAATCAACTAAAAGAGGATATTCATGTAAATGCTATTACCGGCTCAACAGGAGCAGGTCAAAATCCAAGTACAACGTCACATTTTAGTTGGAAAAACAACAATGTGGTGGTTTATAAAGCATTCACACATCAGCATTTAAAAGAGATAACCGAAACGGTTTTACAGTTACAGCCGAATTATAGCAAACAGCTCAACTTTATTCCTGTTCGTGGAAATTTCAGTCGGGGGATCATGGCTAGCATTTATACGGATTGTGATTGGGAAATAGAGGAAGCATACCAAAAGTACCAAGAGTACTATCTAACGCATCCATTTGTGACGATAACCAAAGATTTGCCTGATATGAAGCAAGTGGTAAATACCAACAAATGCTTTTTATATCTGGAAAAGCATGATAGGAAGTTATTGATTATATCAGTAATCGACAATCTATTAAAAGGTGCATCGGGACAGGCTGTACAGAATATGAATTTACAATTCGGAATCCCGGAAAAAACAGGATTAGGTCTAAAGCCAATTGGATTTTAAAGAAAAGAAAATGAATTTATTTGACGTTTATACTTGTTACAATATCAACCTTGTGAATGGAAAAGGTGCTCACCTTTCCGATGATAAGGGCAATTCATACCTGGATTTTTATGGTGGTCATGGTGTAATTTCCATTGGACACAGTCATCCGCATTATATGTATCGTCTGGAGAACCAATTGCATTGTTTAGGCTTTTATTCCAATGCTGTCAAGAATGATTTACAGGAAAAGTTTGCCTGTTTACTTGGGAAAATCAGTGGATATGAAACTTACAATCTATTTCTATGTAATTCCGGAGCAGAAGCCAACGAAAATGCGTTGAAAGTTGCTTCATTCCATAATCAAAAAGCAAAAGTTATTGCCATAAAAGGTGCTTTTCATGGTAGAACCAGTGGAGCACTTTCCATCACCGATAATCCAAAATTATCTTCGGAATTTAATGCAAAGCACAATGTTGTTTTTGTAGCAATGAATGATGAGTTAGCCTTAAAGAAAGAGCTGGAGAAGGGTGATGTGAGTGCGGTTATAATAGAAGGTATACAAGGAGTAAAAGGAGTAGTAATACCATCTAACAAATTTCTTAAGGTAGCTGAAAAATACTGTGCAGAGAATAATGCTTTGCTGATCTTGGATGAGATTCAATCAGGATATGGCAGAACAGGAAAATTCTTTGCACATCAGTATGCAGGTATTCAACCGGATATCATTACAACTGCAAAAGGCATGGGAAATGGTTTTCCTATTGCCGGAGTTTTAATAAGTCCAAAGATAAAAGCATGGAAAGGAATGTTGGGAACAACATTTGGAGGAAACCATCTTTCCTGTGCTGCAGCCACAGCAGTTATAGAAACCATAGAAGAAGAAAAATTAATAGATAATGCGAATATAATAGGAGACTATCTATTTTTTGAATTAAAAGATAATAAGGCAATTAAAGCAATAAGGGGGAAAGGTTTAATGATTGGTATTGATCTGGAAAATATGTCTGAAATCAGAACAAAATTATTGATGGAATACGGCATTTTTACAGGAGCATCAGGAAACGAAACATTACGTTTGCTGCCACCACTTTCTATTGGTATTAAAGAGGCGGATCAGTTCATTAGCGCATTTAATCAAATAACCCAAACTGTAAAAAATGGCTGAACTAACTGTAGTAAAAATTGGAGGTAATATTATTGATGATTCCTCCAAGCTAAATGAATTTTTAGATGCTTTTTCTAATCTGCCCGGCAAAATTGTATTAGTGCATGGTGGTGGCAAGATGGCAACTGATCTTGCGGCAAAACTTGGAATTGAAACAAAGATGCATAAGGGAAGGAGAATTACCG
This sequence comes from Ancylomarina longa, assembly GCF_003996985.1. Classification (GTDB taxonomy): domain Bacteria; phylum Bacteroidota; class Bacteroidia; order Bacteroidales; family Marinifilaceae; genus Ancylomarina_A; species Ancylomarina_A longa. Next base: position 42,915 of record NZ_RJJX01000001.1, on the reverse strand, counting down.
ATGCGGAAAATCTAAAGCTTGTAACCATGGTTTATGCAGGATTGGTAAATAAAAATATCGTGGCAGCCTTGCAAGCGCGAGGGGTGAATGCCTTAGGTGTATGTGGTGCTGATCAGAATTTATTACTTGCAGAAAAAAGAAATCACCCAAGTACTGATTATGGTTATGTTGGGGATATAACCAAGGTGAATACCTTAGCACTATGCAAACAAATAGAATGTAATGCTGTTATGGTAGTAGCTCCAATAACGCACGATGGTCAAGGACAATTACTCAACACCAATGCAGATACTATTGCCACAGAAGTTGCAATAGCACTCAGCCGTTTTTATAAGGTTAAGTTGATTTATAGTTTTGAAAAACCTGGTGTTTTGTTAGATGCAGAGGATGATGGTAGTCTAATCAGCAAACTAAGTGCAGAGGGTTGCGCATTGCTTGTTGAAAAGGGTACTATTAATACAGGCATGTTACCAAAAACAGAAAATGCTTTTCATGCTATAAATAGTGGTGTAGAAGAAGTGGTAATCGGAAATTTCGTGAATATGGAAAATGGATTCTCCGCAGGTACGAACATTAGTCAGGTATAGTAAGCCTAGGGAATCGATTTAGAAACCTGCATTTTAACCTTTTATTGATACAATATGAATTTTGAAAAATATACAGAAATAGCACTTCAGACCTTAAAGCAGTTAATTGCTATTCCATCTTTTAGTAAAGACGAATCTAAAGTGGCAGATGTAATGGAGCAGAAGCTAAAGCAATTTGCTTATGCTACACATCGGAAAGGAAATAACGTTTGGGCATTTAACAAGGATTTTAAAAAGGGCAAACCAGTATTGCTTTTGAATTCTCATCTGGATACCGTTAAGCCAAATGAAAACTGGACGAGAGATCCTTTTCAACCAGAAATTATTGATAACAAATTATATGGTTTGGGAAGTAATGATGCTGGTGGCTGTCTGGTTTCTTTGTTTGCCACTTTTTTGGCATTGGAAGAAATAAATCAGCATTATAATATCGTTTTTGTGGCATCTGCAGAAGAAGAAATCTCGGGTAAAAATGGATTTGAACTAATTCAGGAGGAGATCGGGAATATCGATGTTGGAATAGTTGGGGAACCAACCTTGATGGAGATGGCCATTGCAGAGAAAGGATTGATGGTTTTGGATTGCGAAGCTAAAGGCATTCCCGGCCATGCTGCCAGAAATGAGGGAATTAATGCTATTGAAATCGCCATGAAAGATATTGAATGGATACATTCCTATCAATATGCTTTAGCGTCAGAATTACTGGGACCAGTTAAGATGACAGTAACTCAAATAAATGCCGGAAAGCAACACAATGTGATTCCTGCAAGTTGTAAATTTGTAGTGGATGTGCGAACCAATGAGCATTATACCAACGAAAAGGCTTTTGCGATCATCCAAGAGAAATTAGAGAGCAATGTAGTTGCAAGATCATTCAGAATGAATTCTTCAGGTATTCCGTTAGAACATCCTTTGGTACAGAATGGAATAAATCTGGGAATGCCTTATTATGGATCACCAACCACATCCGATCAGGCAATAATGAAAGGATTTCCAACTCTAAAATTGGGGCCTGGAGATTCTGCCAGATCACATACTGCCGATGAATTCATCTATAGTTCTGAAATTAAGGATGGCATAGAAAAATATTTTAACTTGTTGAACGGATTAAATTTGAAAATTAACAGTTAGGAAGGAATCCAACTGCTAACTAAATACAAAAAACAAAACTCATGAAACTTTGGGACAAAGGTGTAAAAATTGATAAAAAAATAGAACGATTTACGGTTGGTAAGGATCGGGAACTGGATCTGCAATTAGCGGCATTCGATGTTTTGGGATCTTTAGCTCATACCGAAATGCTTCAATCTATTGGATTATTGGAGAAAAAAGAACTGAAATTAATTCAGGAGGAATTGAGAAAGATCTATTCTGCTATTAAAAATGATGCTTTTGTAATAGAGGACGGAATTGAAGATGTTCACTCCCAGGTTGAGTTTTTGCTGACCAAGGAGTTAGGCGATGTGGGAAAGAAAATACACAGTGGCCGATCCAGAAACGATCAGGTATTACTGGATTTAAAGCTTTTTACCAGAAACAAATTGGAAGAAATTGTTCGCGAGAGCAGATTGCTTTTTGATGAGTTGATTGCAAAAAGTAACCAGTACAAAAATGTATTGATTCCAGGATATACGCACCTTCAGGTTGCCATGCCATCATCATTTGGATTGTGGTTTGGAGCTTATGCCGAAAGTTTAACCGATGATTTACTAGTATTGCAATCTGCTTATAAAGTGGTAAATCAAAATCCATTGGGATCGGGTGCTGGGTATGGATCTTCATTTCCCTTGGACAGACAAATGACTACCGAATTACTTGGATTTAGAGATCTGAGCTATAATGTAGTATATGCACAAATGGGACGTGGTAAAATGGAGTTTACCGTTCTTTCAGCTTTAGCCAACATGGCTATGACCATTGCTAAATTGGCGATGGATGCTTGCTTGTACAATAGCCAGAATTTCAATTTCTTGAGTTTCCCTGATGAATTAACCACTGGAAGCAGCATTATGCCACACAAAAAGAACCCTGATGTGTTCGAGCTAATTCGTGCTCATGCAAATGCATTGCAAATGTTACCAGCCCAAATTCAGGCAGTAACTTCGAATCTACCTTCTGGTTACCACAGAGATTATCAACTTACTAAGGAATTTTTTATGCCTGCTTTCGATCGAATGATTGCCTGCTTGGAAATGACAAGAATTATGCTTTCCGAAGTGAAAATAAATAAGGATGTTTTGAAAGAGGAGCGTTACAAATATTTGTTTACAGTGGAGGAAGTAAATCGAATGGTTTTGGAAGGTGTACCTTTTCGGGATGCCTATAAAAAGGTAGGTCAGATTGTAGAGGCTGGAGAGTTTAAATACAACGGAAAGCTGAAACACGTTCATGAAGGTAGTCTTGGAAATCTATGTAATGATAAAATCGTGGAAAAGATGAATGAAACCTTCATTGAATTTAACTTCAACAGAACGAAAGAAGCATACATGAATCTTTTAAATCGCATTTAAAACCACTAATAATAAAATCTAATAATTAACCATTTTATAAAACTTTTATGTCACAACAGACAAAAGCTAAATTAATATTGCAAGATGGATCGGAGTATGTCGGCACATCATTTGGATATCAGAAATCTATTGCTGGAGAAATGGTATTTAATACCGCAATGACTGGTTATCCCGAAAGTCTTACTGATCCATCCTATAAGGGTCAAATTTTGGTAAGTACTTTTCCATTAATAGGTAATTACGGGGTTCCGGGTAATTTTCAAGAGGATGATCTGTTTCGTTTCTATGAATCGGATAAAATTCAGGTATCAGCTTTTATTGTTTCTGATTATACCGAGGAATTTAGCCACTGGAACGCAAGTCTTAGTCTTGGCGATTGGATGAAGCAGAACAAAATACCAGGTTTATACGGATTGGATACACGAGCCTTAACCAAAAAATTACGAGAGAATGGAAGTATGCTTGCAAAAATTGTGTTTGAAGATCAGGAAACGGAATGGAAAGATCCTAACCTGGAGAATTTGGTAGCTCAGGTTAGTATTCCAGAAAAAAAGATATATGGAGATGGCAAGCATAAGATACTTCTTTTGGATTGTGGTGTGAAGAACAATATCATACGCTGTTTATTGAAACACGATACTACGGTTATTCGTGTGCCTCACGATTACGATTTTACGCTGGAAGAATACGACGGATTGTTCATTTCCAATGGTCCGGGAGATCCAAAACAAAATAGTAAAGCCATAGAAAATCTGAAGAAGGTTTTCGAAAAGGACACTCCCATAATGGGAATTTGTTTGGGAACACAGTTGATGGCATTGGCGGCTGGAGCGGATACCTATAAGTTGAAATACGGTCACCGTAGTCATAATCAACCAGTTGTTTTATCAGGAAGTAAACGCTGTTTTATCACCTCGCAGAATCATGGATATGCAATTGATATGAAAAGCTTGCCCGAAGAATGGGAAACTTTGTTTGTGAATGCAAATGATAATACTTGTGAAGGAATCAAACACCGGAATAAGCCATTTTTTGCCTCTCAATTTCACCCCGAAGCTTCTAGCGGTCCAACCGACACAGAATTTCTGTTCGATGATTTCATTCAAATGATAGAGGAGTTTAAAAATCAAAAGCAAGCCAAATAAATCCAGATATAAGATGAAAGAAGATATAAAGAAAGTACTGTTATTAGGTTCGGGAGCACTTAAGATTGGAGAAGCTGGAGAATTCGACTATTCCGGTTCGCAGGCTTTAAAAGCTATGAAAGAGGAAGGTATCTCTACGGTACTTATAAATCCCAATATTGCCACAGTGCAGACCTCTAAAGGAGTTGCCGATCAAATCTATTTTTTGCCGGTTACTCCTTTTTTTGTGGAGCAAGTAATCCTAAAAGAGAAACCAGATGGTATTCTACTCGCTTTTGGTGGACAAACAGCATTAAATTGTGGAATAGAATTGTATCGATCCGGCATTCTGGAGAAATACAATCTTCAGGTCTTGGGAACACCTATCGAAACGATTATTAAAACAGAAGATCGGGAAATATTTGCCAATGAACTTCGTAAGATTGATGTAAAAACCCCACGGAGCTTTGCGGTAGAATCGATTGATGATGCATTAATAGCAGCGGATAAACTAGGTTTTCCAATTATTATTCGTGCGGCATTTACCTTAGGCGGACAAGGAAGTGGTTTTTGTTCCAATAAAGAGGAGCTCAAGAAACTGGCGGAAAATGCTTTGTCTTACTCCAACCAGATTTTGGTAGAAGAATCGCTGAAAGGCTGGAAGGAAGTGGAATATGAAGTAGTTCGTGATGCCTACGATAACTGTATTACAGTTTGTAATATGGAGAATTTTGATCCGTTAGGAATCCATACCGGCGAAAGTATTGTAATTGCACCATCTCAAACACTTACAAATTCCGAATATCATAAACTAAGAGCCTTAGCCATTAAAATTATTCGCCATATGGGTGTGGTGGGAGAATGTAATGTACAGTATGCTCTGGATCCAAATTCCGAGGATTACCGGGTTATTGAGGTGAACGCCAGACTTTCCAGATCATCGGCGTTAGCATCGAAGGCAACGGGTTATCCATTGGCGGCAGTAGCGGCCAAATTAGGCTTAGGCTATGCTTTACATGAATTAAAAAATGCAGTAACTCAAACTACAACTGCTTGCTTTGAACCAGCATTAGATTACGTTGTTTGCAAAATTCCACGTTGGGATTTGAATAAGTTCGAAGGCGTTACTAAAGAAATTGGTTCGAGCATGAAGAGCGTTGGCGAGGTGATGGCTATTGGTCGTAATTTCGAGGAAGCTATTCAAAAAGGTCTGCGAATGATCGGACAGGGCATGCATGGCTTTGTGGGCAATGTGCATTCCAAATTCGAAAATGTTGATCAGGAATTATCGCATCCTACAGATATGAGGATATTTTCCATTGCACAGGCTTTTGAAAAAGGATATAGCATCGATAAAGTTCATTCGTTAACTGCCATTGATAAATGGTTCCTAAGCAAGCTGGAACACATCACCAAGATAAAGTGGGATCTTCAGAAATATAACCAGTTACAGGATTTACATGATAACTTACTTAAGGCTTCTAAAGTTTATGGATTTTCTGATTTTCAAATAGCACGCTTTGTTTTAAAGCCGGAAAACACGAATATGGAATCGGAATTGCTGGAGGTAAGAAATTACCGTAAGGAAAGAGGTATTGTTCCGGTAGTGAAGCAAATAGATACTCTGGCAGCCGAATATCCCGCACAAACCAATTACATCTATCTAACTTATAGTGGAGATGAAAATGATATTGAATACCAAGGGGATCATAAATCGGTAATTGTTTTAGGATCGGGAGCTTATCGCATAGGTTCTTCTGTAGAATTCGACTGGTGTAGTGTAAATGCCTTAAATGCGGTTAATAAAGCCGGATTGCGTTCTGTCATGATCAATTATAATCCGGAAACGGTGAGTACTGATTACGATGTATGCGATCGCTTATATTTCGACGAACTTTCTTTTGAAAGAGTACTGGATATTATCGACTTTGAATCGCCACGCGGCGTTATTGTATCAGTAGGAGGACAGATCCCCAATAACCTGGCCATGCGATTGCACAAGGCAAATGTGAAGGTTTTAGGTACTTCCCCGGAATCTATCGACCGGGCAGAAAATCGTCAGATGTTTTCAGCTATGTTGGACGATTTAAAGATCGATCAGCCGCGATGGAGTGAGTTAACCAGCATCGAGGCTATTCATAAGTTTATTGAAGTGGTGGGTTTCCCGGTACTGATTCGCCCTAGTTATGTGCTTTCGGGTGCAGCGATGAACGTGGTATCCAATCGGGAAGAATTGGGACATTTCCTCGAATTGGCTGCTCAGGTCTCTAAGCAATATCCCGTTGTAGTTAGTGAATTTATACAGGAAGCCAAAGAGATCGAATTTGATGGAGTGGCAAAAAATGGAGAGATTATTATCGATGCCATTTCGGAACATGTGGAGTTTGCCGGAGTTCACTCAGGGGATGCTACTTTGGTTTTTCCACCACAAAAATTATACTTCGAAACCATTCGTCGTATTCGAAAAATTGCACGAAAAATTGCAAAATCGCTGGACATAACTGGTCCGTTTAATATGCAGCTTTTGGCAAAAGACAACGATATAAAAGTGATAGAATGTAATCTGCGGGCAAGTCGTAGTTTCCCGTTTGTATCGAAAGTAATGGACTTTAATTTTGTAGAAACCGCAACACAGGCAATGCTGGATATCCATATCGGAAACAATCTGCCATCCATGTTCGAATTGGAACATATAGGCGTAAAAGCTTCCCAATTTTCGTTCTCCCGACTATCAAAAGCAGACCCTGTTTTAGGTGTTGATATGTCTTCAACAGGGGAAGTTGGCTGTATTGGTGCAGATTATTACGATGCAATATTAAAATCAATGATATCAGTAGGTTATCGCATACCGAACAATGCTGTATTAATTAGTAGTGGCCCCATTCGCTCTAAATTGGAGTTGTTGAAAAGTGCTAAAATGCTGGAGGAGCGAGGACTTAAATTGTATGGCACTAGAGGTACTGCAAAATTTTTAAAGGAGAATGGTGTAAGCATTGAAAGTATAGCATGGCCCGATGAAGATGACCCCAAAAATGCTGTGAATTTAATTCGCGATCGTAAGGTGGATTTGGTAATAAATATTCCAAAAAATCTAAGCAAAACAGAGCTGAATAACGATTATGAAATTCGCCGTAGTGCCATCGATTTTAATGTACCATTGGTAACCAATGCCCGATTGGCTAGTGCCTTTATTTATTCCTTTTGTAAAAAGTCAGAAGCAGACTTGGGAATCCATAGCTACAACGAATACGTAGAAAAACAGGAGTGGTAAACTTATAATTATATATTCGACCAGACAGGTTTTTAAAACCTGTCTGGTCTGGATAAATAGTATAGATCTTTAGTGGCAATCAAGCTCCTCTTTTAAATTAAATCAGATGCTTAATTTAGTTTAAATCATATATCTGATTTAAATTTAATCAGGTACATGATTTGTAATAAATCACAGTCTTGATTTGAATACAACACCTCTGTTTCTAATCAGTAATCCTTAAGGTTTCATCATATACTCCTAGCTTAATAGTTTTGTAGCGAGCTGGTAAAGTTTTAATTTGCAGGATGTAATTTCCCACTTTTAAACTAAGAGGAATCTGAAATATTTGGCAACCACCAGTATTTTTTATCACAATTCTAATTTTTGTTTCTATGCCATCATCACCCACCAGAAATATACCCTGTGCCGAATCTGTTATGTCGTACTTAAGTTTTTGTCCATTTACTTCGAGAATACTTCCTTTCTTAATATTTTGGGCAGTACTATTTTCGGAATGGTTTTTAATATTTATAATATTGACTACTGATTTTTGAGGAGGAATCTTGTGCAGTTTACTTTCCTGAGCATAGTTTTTTAAAAGAACTCCTGCCGATATACTAAATTGAATTTGATGTTTTTGGGGATCAAAAACATCATGCCATCCGGTAAATACACCTTTTATACTTGGCTGAATATTAAAGAGTGGAGTGTTTATGGTGAAACCTTTTTGTAACGACTCCCCAATCACTGTTTCTAATCGGGAAAGCATACTTTCGGCTTCAGGTACAGTAATACCACTTCCTTCTTTGGCACATTCTTTTATAAGCTCTTTTCGATCCATCTTTCCCATCGTAAAGGGGATACCATAGAATTCATCTTCTCCCTTTTTAAATGGATTTTCTTTTAAGTAATAGGTAATCATGTAATGTAGTATTTAAGATTTTAGAAATATTAAGTTAGTCATAATTCAAAATATTCCAACAAATTGTATAGTTTTATGCTCTCAAATCAGTAAAGAATCACCAGTAAACAGCTAAATAACAAGAGAATTACAGATATGAAAAATTATATTTTCACACTAGCCCTAAAGGTGCGCGACTACGAATGCGATTTGCAAGGAGTGGTGAATAACTCCGTTTATCAGAATTATCTGGAACACGCCCGACATGAGTTTTTACAATCCATAGGCAATAATTTTAAAACCTTACACGAGCAAGGAATTGATGCCATGGTATCGCGAATCGAAATTGATTATAAAAGCTCTCTAACCAGTGGTGATGAGTTTGAAGTACGCATGAACATTGAAAGAGAAGGAGTGAAGCTGGTTTTTAAGGAAGATATTTATCGCTTATCGGATAATAAGCTATGTGCTAAGGGGAAAGTGTATGCCATTTGCCTGGTGAATGGACGACTTACAAAAGGAGAAATATTCGATAAGCTATTTGCCGAGCATCTTCAAAATTAAACGGATCACATATATTGAATATATAAATTTGCTTTCTTCTAATTCTTTAGATCCCATAATAAGTGTGCTTTAAGTTATCGATTCCTATATTAATTTTATCTTTTTAGGAGCTGTTAGGTGTTTTCAATAAATCAGGATAACTTTACTTACACACTTTTGGGATAGTCATTATTTTTTAAAATAAGCTTCCTTGCTGTTGATACATTCCGGTTTTTTTAAGCTCGAAAAAACAATCAGCACAAGCAACTACATCAGCCAATGCATCATGAGTACCGTCAAATCCTTTGTTAAAAAGTGTTTGGTGTAACTCTGTTAAATTAGGCCATTTGTAGCCACTTCTTCCAGGAATCTTACATATTGAGCTTGTCGTCTTCATGGTACAGATTTTTGGTATCTCTCTTAGTCGATTTGTAATGTTCTTTCGTAAAAATTCTGCACCCACTATCATTTCATCAAAACTAATATTGTGAGCAATCAAAAAGCTGGACTCATTTAAAACACATGCAAATTCCTCTAAGGCTTCAGTCAAATCAATTCCTTCATTTATAGCTCTGTTTGTTGATATTCCATGAATATTAGAGGCTTCCTGAGGAATCATATATCCCTCAGGAATAATGATTCTGTTTGTTCGCTTAATCTCCTGATTTTTGTTGTCGTAGAGCAACCAGGCAAGTTGTACCATTCTAGGCCAGTTATTCAAATCAGTAATTGGAGCATTCCATCTTTTAGGTAGTCCGGTTGTTTCTGTGTCAAAAAATAAATACATATTTCGAAATTTAAAAAAGCTCCCAAAGGAGCTTTATTTTTTTATTTTATTCTGGTTTATACCAAGCTTTTGGCAACTTTTAAAGCAGCCTCGTAGTTTGGCTCATTTGTCATTTCAGGTACATATTCAATGTGTTGAACGGTATTGTTTTTATCAAGTACTACAACACCTCTGGCAAGAAGGCGAAGTTCTTCAACAACGAATCCGTATTTTAAACCGAAATCTAATTCTTTATGGTCTGAAAGTGTAATTAGATTATCAATACCTTCCGCTCCACAAAAACGTCCCAATGCAAATGGAAGATCATTAGAAAGTGTTATTATTTGGATGTTTTCATTAAGAGAAGCAGCCTCTTTATTAAATCGGTGAGTTTGTGCTGAACAGACACCAGTATCAATAGATGGAAACACTGAAAGAATCTTTACTTTACCATTAAAATCAGAAAGTTGAATAGGAGTTAGGCCTTGATCTAGTGCAGTAAAATTTTCTGCAGTTCTACCAATTTCAATTTCTGTACCTACTAAAGTCATTGCATTTCCTGCAAAAGTTACTTTGCTATTGTTTTTATTCATAATTATATATTTTGTGTTATGATCAAAGATAAAAATTGTTTTCTATTTATTCTAAATAAAAATAATATAAATCGAAGCGTATTAGCAAAAAAAAAGCCGAAGAAAACTTCGGCTTTAAATTTATTCTAATTCTTTGTGATGTTTCAAAATCTTTGTCGTGATTTTCATCTTTGATTTATCCAGTCCAACTGAAATAGTATCTCCTTCGGATATGCTGGCTTTAATTATTACTTCAGCCATTTCATCTTCCAGATATTTTTGAATAGCTCGTTTAAGTGGCCTGGCTCCAAATTGAACATCGTAACCTTTTTCGGCAATAAAATCTTTGGCTGCTGAAGATATTTTAATTTTATAGCCTAAGTCATTTACTCTTTTGTATAAACCATCAAGTTCGATATCAATTATTTTATGAATATCCTTTTGAGTGAGAGAGTTAAACATTACCAAATCGTCTATTCTATTCAAAAACTCAGGAGCGAAAGCTTTTTTAAGGGCTTTTTGAATTATGCTACTAGTATAATCGTTAGATTCAGAACTACCTGCCTGGAAACCTATGCCTTTGCCAAAATCTTTCAGTTCCCGACTACCAATATTAGAGGTCATGATAATAATGCAATTCTTAAAATCGACTCTTCGACCTAAGCTATCAGTAAGTTGACCGTCATCCAGTAATTGTAATAGAATATTAAATACATCAGGATGAGCTTTTTCAATCTCGTCCAATAAAACAACGGAATATGGTTTTCTTCTAACTTTCTCGGTAAGTTGTCCGCCTTCTTCGTATCCAACATATCCCGGAGGTGCTCCAACCAATCTGGAAACAGCAAATTTCTCCATATATTCACTCATATCAATTCTAATTAGAGCATCATGACTGTCGAATAAATATTCAGATAAGACTTTTGCTAATTGAGTTTTGCCAACTCCTGTAGGTCCAAGAAAAATAAAGGTTCCGATTGGTTTATTCGGATCCTTTAAACCAGCACGATTTCTCTGAATGGCTTTAACGATTTTTGCAATTGCATCTTTTTGTCCAACAACTCTGCCTTGAAGTTCAGTATTCATTTGTAATAATCGCGACCCTTCCGCCTGTGCAATTCTTTTTACCGGAACGCCAGTCATCATCGCCACTACTTCTGCGATATCTTCTCCTGAAACTTTTTCTTTTTTAAGATTAAGCTCTTGTTCCCACTTATCTTTTTCTCTTTCAAGATCATCGGTGAAGTTTTTTTCTTTATCCCGAAAACTGGCTGCTAATTCAAATTTCTGAGCCTTAACAGCTTTAATTTTATTTTGACGAGTTTCCTCTATTTTTTTCTCTAATTCCTCAATAATAACCGGAACATGAATGTTTGAAATATGAACTCTTGATCCAGCTTCATCCAAAGCATCAATTGCCTTATCTGGAAGATATCTATCGCTAATGTACCTCGAGGTAAGTTTTACACAAGCCTCTATAGCTTCGTCGGTATAGTAAACACTATGGTGATCTTCGTATCTTTCCTTGATATTGTTTAGAATAACAATAGTTTCCTCAGGAGAGGTAGGTTCTACCATTACCTTCTGAAACCTGCGTTCCAATGCTCCATCTTTTTCAATATTTTGACGGTATTCGTCCAATGTAGTGGCTCCAATGCATTGAATTTCGCCTCTGGCTAAAGCTGGTTTCAACATATTCGCAGCATCCAGAGAACCTGTAGCACCACCAGCACCAACAATCGTATGTATTTCATCAATGAAGAGAATAATATCGCTTGTTTTGGATAATTCATTCAAAATAGCTTTCATCCTCTCTTCAAATTGGCCACGATATTTTGTTCCTGCAACAATAGAAGCCAAATCAAGTGTAACAACTCGTTTCCCGAATAAAACTCTGGAAACTTTTTTCTGAATAATTCGGAGGGCAAGACCTTCTGCTATCGCAGATTTACCAACTCCTGGTTCTCCTATTAGTATAGGATTATTTTTCTTTCTACGGCTAAGTATTTGAGCGAGTCTTTCAATTTCGGTTTCACGCCCAACAATAGGGTCTAAAGTTCCTTCTTCTGCCGATTTCGTAATGTCAATACCAAAATTATCAAGAACCGGAGTCTCCGATTTACCTCTGACTCCGGATCGTTTAGGATCACCTCCGGACATTCCACTTTTACCACCTGGTTCGTCAGAAGGGTAGTCTGCTTGTGCTTTAGGGAATAGGGTTTTAAGGTTCTGTTTCACTTTATTATAATCAATTGACTGATCATCTAGAATTTGAGTTACCATACTTTTTTCATCTTTTAATATTGCGAGCAAAAGATGGCTGGTGTCAATTGTATTATTCTTTAAGGCTTTTGCCTCCAAATAAATTAATTTAAGAACTCTTTCTGCAGATCTTTGAAGTGGTATATTTTCTTGATCTAATTCACTTATTGAATCAGATTTGAGTTGTTTCTCAATACTTTTTCGGATATCGTAAAGATCAACTCCCAGTGAAATGAGAATGTCAACCGCAATTCCTTCTCCTTCCCGAAGAATCCCTAAAAAGAGGTGTTCTGTTCCAATGGCTGTGTTCCCAAGCCTTTCAGCTTCTTCTTTGCTGTATGAAAGAACATCCTTTATGCGAGGTGAAAATTTTGAATCCATATGGTAGGTTTTTAAAATTTATCAAATTTGAAATAATATGATTCGTATAGTTAAAAGTAACATTAAAATAATGAAAAAAAATTAGATTGAAGCTTAAAATGGCAATCAATTTTCGATGAAGAATACAATAGAAAACAGAATTAATCTAGTAATCAAGCAATAATGCTTAATCCCTTAATATTTATCTTAATTCCCCTTCAAATATAGCACTATTTCTTACGCAAAATCTACTTATTTTGTTACTTTTGTAGATCTTAGAAAAGTATAGAATTTTAAATTAAATATAAATGACCACGGGAGAGAGAATTATACGCATTAATATAGAAGAGGAAATGAAATCGGCTTATATTGATTATTCAATGTCGGTAATCGTTTCCAGAGCTCTACCAGATGTTAGAGATGGCTTAAAACCAGTTCACCGAAGAGTTTTATTTGGAATGGGAGAATTGGGAACTACTGCTAATAAACCGTACAAAAAATCTGCAAGAATTGTTGGTGAGGTATTAGGAAAGTATCATCCACATGGTGATAGTTCTGTATACATGACAATGGTTCGTATGGCTCAAAGCTGGTCGTTGCGTTATCCTTTGATCGATGGGCAAGGAAATTTTGGGTCCGTTGATGGTGATAGTCCTGCTGCAATGCGTTACACCGAAGCAAGAATGAATCGTATTGCTGAGGAAACTTTGTCAGATCTTGAGAAAGATACAGTGGATATGGTTCCCAATTTTGACGAGTCATTAAAAGAACCAACTGTGTTGCCAACACGGATTCCTAACCTTTTAGTAAATGGAGCTTCCGGAATTGCTGTGGGAATGGCAACGAATATGCCACCTCACAATCTATCTGATGTTATCGATGCGATTGTTCTCTCGATTAATAATAAAGAGGTTGAAATAGATGAATTGATTCGTATCGTAAAGGCTCCGGATTTTCCAACAGGAGGAACTATTTACGGTTACCAAGGGGTAAAGGAAGCATTCGAAACCGGAAAGGGGCGAGTTGTCGTTCGTGCAAAAACAAATATCGAAACATCTGACAATGGTCGTGAAAAAATTATTGTAACAGAGATACCATACATGGTCAATAAGGCTGAATTGATTATGAAGACAGCCGATTTGATTAACGACAAAAAAATTGATGGCATTTCGAATGTGAACGATGAATCGGATCGTAATGGTATGAGAATTGTTTTCGACCTGAAAAGAGATGCGATTGCAAATGTTGTATTGAATAAACTATTCAAGTACACACAAATGCAAAATTCGTTTAGTGTTAATAATATTGCACTTGTGAAGGGGCGTCCAAAGCTTCTTAACTTAAAAGAATTGATAGACTATTTTATAGAACATCGTCATGATGTTGTTGTTAGAAGAACTCAATTTGAATTAAGACAAGCTGAGGCTAAAGCTCATATCCTTAAGGGTTTAATTATTGCATTAGACAACATTGATCAGGTAATTGCTTTGATTCGCGGCTCTAAAACACCGGAAGAAGCAAGACTCGGATTAATGAGTAATTTTGATTTGGATGAAATCCAAGCCAAGGCTATTCTAGATATGCGTTTACAGAAACTTACCGGTCTGGAACGCGACAAATTGCATGCGGAATATAATGAATTGATGAAACTTATTGATCATCTTAATGCTATTCTGCAAAATGAATCTATGAGAATGGATATCATAAAAGAAGAGCTTTTGGAAGTGAAAGCAAAATATGGCGATGAAAGAAGAACTGAAATTGTTTATGCTTCCGAAGAATTTAATCCTGAAGATTTTTATGCAGATGAAGAAATGGTAATAACTATTTCTCATATGGGATACATTAAACGTACACCACTTGCAGAATTTAAAACTCAACATAGGGGAGGTGTAGGTTCTAAAGGAAGTATAACCCGAGAGGAAGATTTCTTAGAGCATATGATTATGGCTACTATGCATAATACTATGTTGTTCTTTACTGAAAAAGGGAAGTGTTTTTGGTTGAAGGTTTACGAAATTCCTGAAGGAACAAAGCAATCTAAAGGTAGGGCAATTCAAAATCTGCTAAATATTGAGCCTGATGATAAAGTGAAGGCGTATATTAATGTATTGAATTTGAAGGAAGAAGAATATATCAATAATAATTACATTGTCCTTTGTACTAAAAAAGGTGTAATTAAGAAAACTCCTTTAGAAGCATATTCACGCCCTAGAATTAATGGTGTAAATGCAATCACAATACGTGAAGATGACCATTTGTTAGAGGCTAAATTAACAAATGGGAATAATGAAATTTTAATAGCGGTTCGTTCCGGTAAAGCAATTCGATTTGCTGAGGCTCAGGTTCGTCCAATGGGAAGGACTGCTTCCGGAGTAAGAGGAATTACCTTGAAGGATGAGAATGATGAAGTTATTGGCATGATATGTGTCGAGAATGGATCTGAGGACATCCTGGTTGTTTCAGAGAATGGATTTGGGAAGCGTTCTAATATTGATGATTATCGAATTACAAAACGTGGTGGTAAAGGTGTGAAAACCATTAGTGTAACAGAGAAAACAGGTGATTTGATTGCTATTAAGAATGTAAGTAATGCGGATGATTTAATGATTATTAATCGATCAGGAATTACAATTCGTATGGCTGTTTCAGATTTAAGAGTAATGGGACGTGCTACACAGGGAGTTCGACTTATTAATCTTAGTAAGAAAAATGATTCTATAGCTGCTGTAGCTAAAGTAAACTCATCAGGTGATGAAGATGAGTCTGAAACAGAGACACCTGTAGTAGGAGAGGTATAGTTCGTAAATAAACTTAGATTAATTATAAAAAGATCAATCTTATTCTAAATCAAAAATAAAAATATATTTTTGTCGAGATTGTTATAAAAACTAAACATTGATTATGAAAAAATTATCATTCATTCTAGTTATGCTTTTGTGTGTTTCTGCTGTATTCGCACAAAAAAGTAAAGTAACTGGGGCACAAAATTATTTAACTTCAGGTAAGTTAGATAAAGCCAAGGAGGCTATTGATAAAGGAATTCAAAATGAGAAATGTGTGGCTTACCCAAAAGCATATCTTGTAAAAGGGAGAGTTTATCAGGGTATATTCGAAAGTCCACTTCCCGCCTATAAAGATTTGGCCAAGAATCCTCTTAATGTTGCTTATGAGGCATATTTAAAAGCTCTTGAATTAGATCAAAAAGGTAAAATGAAAAAGCCTGTTAAAGCACAAATGACAAACATGATTCCAGATTTTACTAATGAAGCAGTTAATCGCTATAATGAGGGAGATTTTACTGGTGCATTAGCTGCTTTTGAACGTGTATTGGAAATTGAAGGATTGGATATGTTTAAAGATAATCCTGTTGTTGATACTGCAGTTATTTTTAATGCAGCTATGACAGCTCAAAAGGCAAATAACCTTGAAGCAGCTGCAAAATATTACAAGAAATCAATTGATTACAATTATGGTGGAGCGAAATCATATGCTAATTTAGCAAATGTTCTGAAAAATTCTGGTAAGGCAGAAGAGTCTTTAACATATCTTCATAAAGGATTTGAACTATATCCTAATGATTCTTGGATGTTGGTTGAATTGATTAACTATTATATGTTAGGTGGCGAGCCACAGAAAGCAGCAGAATTCTTGGATAAGGCAATTGAGATTGATCCTACAAATGGTTCTTTTTACAGAGCTAAGGGAACTTTGTATGAGAAAACAGAGGACTTTGCAAAAGCTGAAGAAATGTATGTAAAAGCCCTAGAATTAAACCCTAAAGATTTTACTTCACAATATAATTTAGGATTGCTAAAATTAAATACTGTAATTGATCACCATAAAGAGGTTAATGAAATTATGGATGCAAAGAAGTACAACGAAGCAATTAAGGGTGTATATTCTGAATATGAAAAAGTTGTTCCTTATTTCGAGAAGGTATTGGAAATGAAGCCTGATGAAAAAAGTGCGTTAATTGCATTGAAAGAACTTTATTTCAAATTGAGAAATGAGAACGAGTCCTATTTGAAGAAATACAACGAGATAAAAGCTAAGTTGGATGGAATGGAATAAAAAATAAAATATAGAGGGCATCTAAGCTCTCTATATTTTTATATATGCAATTGAACTTAATATGAATTATAGGACTTTGAATGATTTAATTTAAAGAATTTTATATATTTTAATCCAAGTATTTTTTAAGAATTTTTATTAGAGTTTGAGGATCAATTGGCTTTGTGATGAATTCATTTGCTCCTGCAAGAAGACATTCTTCTTTTTCATTATTAAAACTGAATGCTGTTTGCACAATTACAGGTGTATTTTTATTAATTTGTTTAATTCTTTTTATTGCCTCTAAACCACCAATTTCAGGCATTCTTATATCCATTAGAATTAAATCAATTTGTTCTTCTTTTTGGCAAATCGAAATTGCTTCGCTTCCATTTTTAGCCCATATCACATCTGCATCTGTCATCTCAATTATTGCGTTTAAGTAATTAAAGTTCGACTTTACATCTTCTGCAATAAGAATTTTTCTAGAGGTATAATTTAAACTTACAGCTTTTAAATATGATTCATTTTCAACTTCTGTGGGCTTTGAATTCTCAAGAAATTTTAGTCTAGTCTGCCCAGATCCCGATAATCTAAAATAAAAATTGCTTCCCGTTCCTTCTTTTGAATGAAACCAAATCTCACCATCCAATAAATCGATGAATCTTTTACAAAGTGCTAATCCAATACCTGTTCCTTCAAAATTTCTTGTTGAACTATTTTGACCTTGTCTGAAAATATTAAAAACTTCATCTTTCATACTGGAAGGAATTCCAACACCAGTATCCTTTATATAAAAAACAGGAGTTTGACTGTTTTCCAAGTAATAACCAAATTCAACACAACCTGATTTGGTAAATTTATAGGCATTATCAAGTAGATTTTCAAATATTTGCAGGAGTTTAGATCTATCAGTAGAAATGTTTAATTGCTCACAACCATCAGGAATTATAGCTTTCAAAGTAATATTGTCATTCAAATCTTGAAATTTCCTATATTTTAGATCTAGATCGTGTATTGCAGAATTTACATAAAAACATTCTTTATTAATAGGCATTTGATTGGAATCTATCTTAGAAACATCAATCAAATTATTTACTTGCTTTAGTAATTTTCTACTGTTCTTTCCTATTAGATTTATAAATTCTTCGTGTTTTTTTTCATTAATATCCTTATCATTCAATAGGTTCGAGAACCCCACGATAGCATTTATTGGTGTTCTAATTTCATGACTAATGTTGGAGAGAAATGCACTTTTTAGCTTATCAGATTGTTTTGCCTCTTTTTTTGCCTTCTCTAGTTCATTTTTCGTTGTAGAAATTATGATTAAATCCTCAATTGATTTTTGATTGAATAAACATGCTTTAACAGAAATTGCAAACTTTTTAATTACACTAATAAGTTGAGTTTGCTCTTTTTGAGTCCATATCGCATCTTTAGAAGAATAAAGTACTAAAAACCCGATATCTGCCAGTTGGTAAAAAGTTATAGCTCCATCCTCTTTACTGAAATTAATTATCTTGGAAACATCGCTAGTTAGTTTTTTAGAGAAAGAAGATGAATCATTAAAACAGTTCTCCAGAAATAAAGATTCTGGAATATATTTATCATTAACATTTTTTTGTGGATATGAATAAACAAGCTTATATCCAGTAGTAATATCACAATAAGGAAGACATGAATTTTGGATCCACATGCCACTAAAATCTATTTTTTTTTGTGACATTAAGGTTCTTAGAAAATTATTACAATTTTCATCTAGGTCTAAAGATTGTCCTATAGAAAGGGACAATTTATATAAAATCGAAATATCTTTTATCGTATTATTTATATCCATAATAATTGTAATAGGAATAAACAATTAACTGTTACTCTATAAGTAGTATTAAAAGAATAACTTGAGGGTTTAAAATAATCCTCTATAACCAATACTATTATTTGAATTAATAGCAATAATCTATTTCTTCAAGTAAAGGATTATCTTACAATTTTAGTGAAATAAAAAGATGATTAATATTTGGTTTTGATTAATGGTCATATTGGGCTTGTCAAGCAGCTTATTTTAACAGTAACTAAAAAAATCCAGTTTAATATTAAACTGGATTTTTTTCTTTTTATCTAATCTTTTTGAAAGATTCATTTACTTCATTACATAATCGTTCAAAAACCTGATCTTCTTCTCCAACTCCATCTACCCAATCTATTTTAAATTGCTTCTCATAGTATTCATTTACCTTTGCACTTCTTTTATCGTGCTGTTCGAGTCGATGAATTATAATATCCGTATCAGCATCATAAGCTCTACGGCTATATGTTTTACCTCTGGCGGTTAGTCGCTTTATTGATTCAAGAGTGGAAACATTTAAGTTAATAGTTGCGGTAACTGTTGACTCTAATTTTCTTAATAATCCATCTAGAATATAAGCTTGAACAATAGTTCTTGGAAATCCTTTAAAAATAAATCCATTAGCATCAGAGTGCTTATGAATTTGACGTTCAATTAGTTTGATGGCTATTTCATCAGGAACAATATCTCCTTTCTCTATGTAAGTTTGGGCACTTTTACCCATTTCCGTTCCTTTTTTTATTTCCTGACGCATTAAATGACCCGTGGAAATGTAAACTAAATTGAATTTCTCAGCTAATTTACGACCTTGCGTACCTTTTCCTGATCCCGGAGGTCCTAATAAAACGATATTAATCCACGATTTTTCTAATGTAAGATCAACAACAGAGGTCAGCCTGTCGAATATTTCGTTTATACCTCCCAGACCGTCAATTCCATGATATATATCTTTTTCCTTATAGAAGTTTGCTACTGGTGCTGTTTTCGTTTCATATTCTTTTAAGCGAACCTCAATTACTTCTTTTGTATCATCCGGACGGTTTTCCTTTTGAGCACGTTCCAGCATTCTATTGCGAAGTTGTTCTGTAGGCACCTCAAGGCTCAACATACAATCAAGCTTTGTATTCATTTTAAGCAAAAGACCTTCCAGTATATAGGCCTGTACAGTAGTTCTTGGAAATCCATCAAAAAGAAAACCATTAACTTCGGTATTGGTTTGTATCCGTTCCTCAATTATCTGAACAATTATTTCATCTGGAACTAATCCTCCCTTTTTTATTATATCAATTGCTTGAAGTCCTAAATCTGTCCCTTCTGCAATTTCAGTTCTAAGAATATCACCAGTAGAAATATATGCCAAATTATATTTTTCAACAAGCATTTTAGACTGAGTACCTTTACCAGCCCCTGGGGGACCAAATAATGCAATATTTAACATGTTGATTATATTAAGATTTATTTTGTAGTAATAAAATCAAAAATAGTAAAAATTGTTATAGCATATATATGGCTTATAATTTTTGATTGAACCATTTTAGTGAAGTAACATTTCTAAGTTAAAATACCTTTTTCTGCATAGAATAATAGTGCTTGAGAGCCAACAGATAAAGTGTAGTAATCCAATTAATAAGAACGTTGGGAAAATTGGACCAATCCAAAATGAATAGTTAACTATAGAGAAAAAAATGTAGGATCCAATGAGAACAATGCTGCCAATAAATTCAAATTTCCAAACTACAATTAAACCTAATAGCATTAACATGTTAGCTATAAAAAGCTTTATTTCCTGATTACTCATTAGATTTATATCGGGTGCTCCAATTTCAAGAGTAAACCAAATGAAAAATAGGAATAAAAATATCCCCAAACATCTTGCTATCCATCGAAGTATTGTGATTAATAATTTCAAATTAAATTTTCTATTAAGAGACAAGGAACATTACTCGCCTTCTCTCAAATATAACCGAATTAATAATTATTTAAAAACCGAAATGAAAATAATCGCTATTTCCCTTGCATTGTATAGGTAATATGTGCCTGAATATTAAATAATTTATATTGACTTTTTACTTATAAAAGCTTATATTTTTTAGAGAAACTCTTTTAAACGAAAAATCATGAATGCAAATTATATCTGTCCTCATTGCCGTAGTTATTTAAATGTTGCAGATCGAATTGTAATTGCTGCAAAAAATGAAAAAGGTAGAAATGGTGTACTATTATTTAGCATCCATTTAGGAGATTACGAAATTTTAAAACATTCCAGTTTTGAAATGGAGGAAAATGAGCAAATCAGCTTTTTTTGTCCCTGTTGCAAGAAAAGTCTTAGACATGAGAAGATTCATGAAAATATTTATAGAATATTAATGCATGATGAAGAAGATCAGGAGTATCAAATTTTATTCTCTGGTATTTATGGTGAAAGATGCACCTATCAAGTAAGTCATGAGAATGTGTATTCTTATGGAGAACACGCTTCTAAATACCTTGATTTTGCCAATTTAATACAAATGTCATAAAGATGTTACAGCGACATATCCAGAATCCATTGATTCTACCCACTCAAGTGAATCCCTCCAATCTATCGTACAAGGTTTTGGGGGTTTTTAACCCTGGTGTAACAACTTACCAGGGCGAGGTTTTATTATTGATGAGAGTTGCTGAAAATTGCCTTCCTGAAAAAGAAAATATTACAATACCATTTTACAATGAGAAAGGTGCAGATGTTATCCGAATTAAAAAGGATGACAAAGATTTAATTTATAAGGATACAAGAGGATATCTTTATAAAGGAAAGGATTACCTATCAACTATAAGCCATTTGCGTCTGGCACGAAGTAAAGATGGTATTCATTTCACGGTTGAAGATGCACCATTTATCTACCCTACTCTTGATTGTGAATGTTTTGGTGTGGAAGATGCCAGAATTGTTAAATTTGGAGATGTATATTATATCAATTATACTGCTGTTTCCAGTGATGGTTATATAACTGTTTTGGCAAAGACATCCGATTTTGTCAATGTTAAAAAGATGGGGGTTATATTTCCACCTTTAAATAAAGATGTTGCACTTTTTCCAGAGAGAATCAACGGTAAATATATTGCGTTACACCGACCTGATAATAAAGGATTTGGTTTACCATCAATTTGGTTGGCAAGCTCTCCAGATTTACTATACTGGGGAGATCATTTCTGTTTATTGCGTCCAGATGGATCTTCTAGTGAAAGTCAAAAGATAGGTGCTGGATCCTCACCAATTAAAACAGAGTATGGATGGTTGGTACTTTATCATGCTAAAGGTGATAATAGTATTTACTCCCTTAAACTATTACTTCTAGATCTAAATAATCCTAAAAAAATTATCAAAAAAGCAGATTGTCCGGTATTCCTTCCTCAATTGGAATATGAAAAGAATGGATTTTTCCCCAATGTTGTATTTACTAATGGTATGATAGAAAGGGAAAATGGAGAATTATGGATTTATTATGGTGCTTGTGATGAATCTGTCTGTCTGGCTATAACAAGTATATCTGATTTGTTAAACTATTTGAATTAATATAAAATTATGAGAATTGCATATGTTTCAACTTATCCTCCTATTGAATGTGGATTAGCTACCTATACTAAATATCTAAGCGATTCTGTTAGACGTGCAGGTAAAGAAGTATTCATATTCAGTCAACTTGGAGCGCAAGGAAAGGATGTTTATGAGGTTTATTCACCTAAAGCGAATGACATTGCAGGTAGATTGTTCTTTTATGTAGAAAGATTGGCTCCGGATATTGTGCATATTGAACACGAATTTGGTTTGTTTGGAGATCAAAGAGGAGTTCAAATTGTAGAATTTTTAATCCGCTGTAATTTATCAGAAACACCAGTGGTAACAACCATGCATACTGTTTTTGAGGATCTTAAATTTGAAGAAAAAATAATAGTTCAGCATCTACTAGATTTAAGTTCTTCAATTATTGTACATGAATCCTTCCAAAAAGATATTTTGTTGAAAAACTATAAAATATCAAATCCAATACATGTGATTCCACACGGGGTTCGGGAAGTTCGCCGAAATGAAAATGCCAAAGAGCTACTGGGTTTACAAGGCAGAGATGTTCTTTTATTAGCAGGTTATATCAGATCAACTAAGAATTTCGAAAGAATATTCAATATTTTGCCAGAGCTTATTAGGAAGAATAAAAATATGGTTTTATTGATGGCAGCTAGAAATAGAATTAATGAACATTCACCATACAAACTTGAGTTATATCAAAAGCTTAAGGATCAATACTATTCAGATCATATAAAAGTACTATTCGGGAAATTTCCCCAATCAAGTCTGGATAATATTTTGTGTGCAGCAGATATAATGGCTTTACCTTATATTAAAGGTGGACAAAGTGGTGTATTAGCACAAGCATCTGCATTTCATTTACCTGTTGTGACTTCACAATTGAAGAGTTTTAAAGATTGGGTTTTAGAAGTTCAAGGAGGTTTAATTGCGGAATCGGATGAAGACTATATACGACATATCACTAATTTATTTCAAGATGATGATTTAAGAAATCAATTGAAAGAGAATATCAAAATTAGCAATAAACAAAGAAACTGGACGGTTATTGGGAAACAGCATTTGAAACTCTATAATAAATTGATTAAGCCACCAATTTCAAATGCAGAATTTTATTATTGTAACCCAAAACAGATTAATAAGGAACGTATTTTCTAATAATAATCCATATTGTCAAATATATCCTTTAACTCAAGTGAAGCAATTCCAGATCTTGAGTCAGCCATTGCATAAGGCAAAATTAATTTACCTTGATGGATCAAAGCCCCGCAGGAATAGATAACATTAGGAACATATCCATTTCTATCACTTTCATCCGGAGTTAAAAATGGTTCTTTTAAGAGTCCTATAACTTTTGTTGGATCTTTGATATCCAATAAAATCGCACTTATACTATAAGTTCTTACTGGTCCAACACCATGAATTAAAAGTAACCATCCCTTTTCCGTTTCGATTGGAGAACCACAGTTGCCGATTTGAAAAAATTCCCAGTAAAAACCAGGAGGTTTCAGTAATATAGGTTTCTCCCAATATTTAATATTGTCTGAGAACATGATATAAAGATTCTCATTATCGTTTCTTGATATTGTTACAAATTTGCCGTTTATTTTTCTTGGGAAAATAGCCATCCCCTTACCTTTAGATCCTTCTCCTAATAGAACAGATACTTTAAAATGACAAAAATCTACTGTTTCAATTAATTGAGGTAAAGCTGTAAATCCGTTATAAGCAGTATAAGTAGCATAATATACATCTCTCCCATTCCCATTCCCATTTTTAAAGAGGACAAAGCGAGCATCCTCTAAGCCTTTTATCTCATTTTCTGAAATAGGAAAAATAACTCGTGAGCTAAGATCTAATTCAGCAGAGAATTTTATTTCATAATTGGCATTTGCTAACCACATTAAAATTTTTATTCCATCCTCACAGCTGCGACTTACTTTTTTTTGTTTCCCTTTCTTCTTTTTTCTGAAATGACGAATTCCTTCTTTAAGTTCATCAAAAGTAAAATCATCCAATAAATTATCTAAAATTTTGGCAACACTTTCATAGGATTTTAATTCCTTCAATTTTAAAATAAAATCGTCTTTATGATAGGATGGATCTGGAATACGATCAACACGCTCTACTAGAGCACTATTTTTCTGTATAGCTAAAACACCATTACTTTTGATGATACCTCTACGAAAAACAATGGAGGAAATATGTCCCTCTCCTACAGCTCTAAAACTTAATATCACTTTTAATCTATTGGAATCAGAATCAGCTTGTGATGGATGTACAACAATAGATGGATTAAAAAGTGCAGCTGATTCGATAGAATATTCCATCGTAAAATAGGAACCGATAAGCAGCTTTTGCTCTAAAGAGAAATCGTTTTCAAATTTTATTTCCTTAATGATTAGATCGAAATTGTCTTTAAAAATTCTTTTAATATTTCGATGACGACCCGAAAAACTTTTAAGTGTTTTTTGTAGAATATCACCGGCTTGTTTTTGAGTTAAAAGCAATATCCGTTCAAATATATTCTCAATTCGTTTGGGATTTCCTGGGGTGAAAAATCTGGTTACAACTCTTGAATCATCGGGAGTAAAATGAAGTAATTGTTTTTGTATTTTGATTGTTTTTCGGAAAGAATTCATATTTCTGATTTTTCAAAATGCATTCAATTAAATATACAAAAATCAAAAGTGAAAAGAAATAAGAATAATCTAGACTTTAATGTTTTAATACAGGAAGTGATATTTTGTAACGAATACAAAGTATTCGAATAATAATAATACAACTAATTGTTAGGAATTGATTAATTGCAAGAGATAAACCAATATGATTTAGACTCACAAATAATATTCCCCCAAAAACACATGCTGTTGCATAGATTTCTTTTCTGAAAATTAGAGGAATATCATTGCATAAGGTATCTCTAATCACGCCTCCCATTACTGCTGAGAAAAGTCCCATAATTATTGCAAGTAATGGATGGATATGCAAGGACAATGATTTTTCTATACCTATTATTGTAAATACTCCAATCCCAATTGTATCAAAAAGGAATAATGTTTTTCTGAGTCCCATTATGAGAGATTTAAATAAAAAGGTGAGTATTACTCCCAAGGTAATTACAAAAATATAATTCGTGTCACTAACCCATCCAACTGGGGTTGTTCCAAGTATAACGTCTCTAAGAGTTCCACCACCAATGGCAGTAATAAAACCAGTAAAATAAGCACCAAAAAGATCTAACTGTTTATTCGTTGCAGCCAAGGTGCCACTTATTGTAAAAACTAAAGTTCCTAACAGATCAAGAAAGTATAGTACCGTCATAATTTAGTGTGATAATAAGTGCGTTAAATTTATAAAAAATAAAGGATGAAACTTAATATGTTCCATCCTCTATTTCTTAATTATCACTTTGTTTTATCCTTGGGCATCTACAACAGCTATTGCCGTCATATTGATGATTTCGCGCACAGAGCATCCCATTGGAACGATGTGAAAAGATTTTGCAGTACCAAGAAGAATAGGGCCAATATTTTCATGACCACCTAAATCTTTCATTAGTTTATAGGCAATATTACCGGAACTCAAGCTTGGGAAAATAAAGGCATTTACATCTTTCCCTTTAATTTTATTAAAAGAAAAAGTACTGTCTCTTAATTTTTTATCTAAGGCAAAATTCATTTGCATTTCCCCATCTACCATCAGTTCAGAATGGTCAGCATGCAATTTATCAATAGCATCGCGAACCTTGAGTGGACTACCTTTTCTTACAGATCCAAAATTAGAATAGGAAACCATTGCCATTACAGGTTCAATATTAAATTTCCGTAAAACTCTTGCTGTTGTTAAAGTAGTATCCACAAGGGATTCAGCTGTAGGTTCCGCATTTACCGTTGTATCTGCAAAGAATAAAGGTCCTTTTTTAGTCATGATGATATTCATGCCGACCAATGTTTTCATTCCTTCCTCCATACCTATTACTTTACTGGCAATATTTAAGGCTTGGAAATATCTGGTAGCATAACCTGAAATAAAAGCATCAGCATCGCCATTTTCAACCATCATTGCACCGAAATAATTACGATCGAACATCTTTTCGATAGCTTCTTTACATGTTAAGCCTTTTCGACCTCTTTTTTCGCACAAGATATTGGCATAATGAATTCTTCTTTCTTTTTCTTCCTTACAACGAATATCAATAATTTCAGCACCTTCAAGATCTAATTCATTTTCAGCAATAATTTTATTGATATTATCCGGATTTCCTAATAAAATAGGTTTGGCAATACCGTCATGCAAGGCTATTTGCGCAGCTTTAAGAACATTAAAGTTATTTGCTTCTGCATATACGACTCTCTTTGGCTCCCGTTTTGCGTTATTGAAAATGGTTCTTAGAAGTTGATTTTCTGTACCTAAGCGTTGTTTTAGTTCTTCGGAATAAGCATCCCAATCTTCAATTTTTGATTGGGCAACTCCTGAATCTACAGCAGCTTTTGCAACAGCAACCGCTACATTCGAAACCAATCTTGGATCCAAAGCCTTTGGAATAATGTAATGTCGCCCAAAAACAATATTTGCCTCGTTATAGGCGGTGTGAACCGATTCTGGAACGGACTCTTTAGCGAGGTTTGCTATTGCGTACACCGATGCAATTTTCATTTCTTCATTAATTGCAGTAGCTCTAACATCCAAAGCACCTCTAAAAATATAGGGAAATCCTAATACATTATTAATCTGATTTGGTTTATCAGATCTGCCTGTTGCTACAATAATATCTTCACGCGCATCCATTGCGTCTTCATATGATATTTCAGAAACAGGATTGGCCAATGCAAATACCACTGGATTTTTTGCCATAGAACGAACCATATCCTTACTAAGGATACCTCCAACTGACAATCCAAGAAAAACATCAGCATCAACTAATGCTTCTTCTAATGTGTTAATTTTACGATTGGTTATAAATTGCTTTTTCTGCTCATTTAAATTTGTTCTTTTATCGTTTATAACTCCCCTACTGTCACACATTACTACATTTTGTGGTTTTACTCCAAGCGAGATGTATAGCTTTGTACAAGCAATTGCAGCTGCACCTGCTCCATTTACTACAACTTTTACATCCTCTATTTTCTTTTCGCCAATTTCAAGGGCATTTAATAATCCTGCTGAAGATATTATAGCTGTACCATGCTGATCATCATGCATTACTGGAATATCCAACTCGCGTTTTAAACGTTCTTCAATTTCGAAGCACTCCGGAGCTTTAATATCTTCCAGATTAATTCCTCCAAATGTTGGAGCAATCGCTTTTACAGTTTCTACAAATTTGTCAACATTCGTTGCATCAACTTCAATATCGAAAACATCAATGTCTGAAAATATTTTAAAAAGTAAAGCTTTTCCCTCCATTACAGGTTTTCCAGCAAGTGGGCCAATATCACCTAATCCTAGAACTGCAGTTCCATTAGAAATTACAGCTACTAAATTCCCTTTTGCAGTATAACGATAAGCATCGCTATTGTTTTTCTCAATATCCAGACAAGGATCAGCAACTCCAGGAGTATATGCTAAAGCTAAATCTCGTTGTGTGCGATAAGGTTTTGTTGGAACTACCTCGATTTTTCCCGGACGACCTTCTTCGTGGTATTTTAAGGCTTCCTTTTTTGTGATTTTTGCCATAACAGCTTTTGGTTTAAATTAGTTATACAGAATCTTTACGATTCTAATTGTTTGTTGTCGGCTGCAAATATGGCAATAAAAGCTAAGGGAATTTGTACTTAATGACTGAAAATCAGTAATGAAATTGTTATTTAATTGACTTACTATCAATTAAAAATCAATGCAAATAGAGGAAAAATTCCAGATTATAGGAGATATGAAAATCAACATCCTATTTTCTAATCGAAGTTGCTTAATGTTGACGTAATAAAATAATACAAAATGTTACCTGGTTTTATATTTGGCAACCGTTTTGCACCGAATTTTCCGGTTAATGAACTCTGCAAGCTTGCAAAGACCTCCAAATTTCTGTCAAGTTAACTCTGCAAGCCTGCAAAGTTCATTTTTTTTCCATCGAGTCAACTTTGCACGTCTGTAGAGTTCATTTTTTTTTAGGAAGAGCCAACTTTGTAAGCCTGCAAAGTTCGTTCGATTATTTTCTTGTGATCCCTGCAGACTTGCAGAGTTCGCTGAATTATTTTTTCACAAGCTTTGTAAGCTTGCAGAATTCATTAAATTTTAAAAAAGAGTACTTTGCAGGCTTGCAGTACACATTTTCCTGTATTTTATACCAAATCACACTTTGGATGCATTTACAACATGAATTCAGAATTGGTTAAAAAAAGATTTGCAAAATTTAAAAGTTGAGATGAATTCTATATAAATCAAAAGGGATACTTCTTTTGAAGTATCCCTTTTGGTTTATTTCTGTTCTAAAATTATTTCACTAAACCTTTGATGGTTGAAATTGTAGAAACAATATCTTTACGTGTAGGAGCAATAGTTTTAGCTTTAGTAAGTTCAGTTAAGGCCATTTTGAAAAAACTCTGTGCTTTTACTGATTCTGCTTTATATTTTTCTGGTTGAGTATTTGCAACAGGAGTAGCAGCTTGCATTATTTTTGCACCTTTATTATAGTATAAAGTTCCTAAGCTCAAAAATGCATCAACTTGCATTTTTGATTTTAACTCACCAGCTTTTTTATATAACCCTTCAGCAGTGTCAAATTTATCAGCTTTTTGAGCTTTTTGGCCTTCAAGTAAATAATGCTTGGAAAGCATGGTAATCATTTTAGAGTTTTTGGTTGGACAAGCCTTAATTCCAGCTTCTAAAGTAGCTATCATATCATCAGATTTTTTCTGATGCTTTTGAGCTAAAGCCTTAAAACGATATGCACTAGAGAGTTTATATTCTTTCTCAATAGCTTGTCCAAAATACTCCTCAGCTTTTGCAAAATCTTTTATTTTAATAGCACAATAACCTGAATTAAAAATTAATGCTGGATCTTCAAATGTGTCTTCCGCAGACATAAATTTTTCGAAATTCATCAAAGCTGTTTTGTAATCTTTGCTTTTTAAAGCAGCATTACCTTCGTTTTTTAATTGTGCAGCTGACTGAGCAAATACATTGGTTACACATAAACAAACTGCAAAAATTAAAATTAATCTTTTCATATCTTATTATTTTATGATTAAATATTAAATCTGTTTCCTATTTAAAAGCAAGCCTAAAATTAGCCATTTCATCCAATTATCAAATAAAATTTGAAAAAAAATAATCTTGAATGATCATCCATACCCTGTTTTCTATTTGTTTTCAGTTAAACTTACAGTCTTTATTTTAATGTATTTTTCATCTAAAGTATAATTGTCAAACTTTGTAAGATCATTGCTTTTAATCAGATAAGTTAATTTTCGAGTATAAACACTTCTTAATTCGGAATAAGAGCTAAGCAATGGTACTAAAAGAAAAGGATTCTTTGACTCCAATCTTTCCTTTCTAAATTTTTCATAGGCATTAACAGTAGCAATAGTCATAAAATAGTCATTAACGGATTCTTCTATATTGGCGTATTTTCTGACGTAAATTTTAGTAGAATCCCGTCCAATTAAGGCTTGAATTCTATCTTCTCCTGAGTAATATGACCAAATTCCAAAAATGTTATTAGCTTTTTCGAAGAATCGTGAAGATCCCCAACCAGATTCCAAGGCTGCCTGTCCTAAAACGATACTTGCAGGATGTGGCTTTAACCTCCTTTTTAATTCTTCCGAGTCGGAACACTTATATGCAACATATAAATTATTCAAAAAAACACTATCCTTAATATATATTTTTGGTTTATTTATTAAATATTTTTCAATGTGCTCTATTCGTTTTATTTTCTGGTTAAGAGTGTGTTGCGCATACAATATGGAAGGCAAGAGCATATTAATAAACTTCTCTTTTTTTTCTTTGACAGGAAGTTCGTGTAATGAAATTACTTTAGTATATATATAAGGTATGATAGTTTTACCATCAAAAGAATGTACATCCTGAGGTGTATTAATTTCAGCGTATTGAGGAATAATAAGATCTTCTTTATAAGTAGTATTATTACAACCAATAATGAATATCAAAATGAATATAAGAGGAGTTAAATTCCTTCGCATGCTAAATTTTTGACGTTTTCGGCTACTAAAATAACATTTTACCTGTTGGAACTATATAAATAATCATAGAATTCTAAATTTTTCATTCAATTATATCTGAGAATTCAGAATTACAATATCTCCAAAACCTGGTGTCGTTTCGTTAAAAGAATCTTCTAGCTTGATATTATTTGCGATAGCTTGAATTGTTCTAATTACACCTCCATGCGTAAAGATAATTACTCGTTGAAAATCTTTAGATTTTAATTCTTTCCAAAAATTTAAAACCCGGTCGTGCAGCATAACAAAAGATTCTCCATTAGAACATTTTTTATTTACAAAATCTTCCATCCAAATTGGTAATAATGGATCTTTAATTTCGTCCCATGCTTTACCTTCCCAATCTCCAAAATTGAGTTCCATTAAACGAGTATCTTCAATTGCAAGATCAGGATATAAATCTTGTGCTAGTATTTTACATCTGGAAAGAGGACTTGTATAAAAGGCATCAAATTCAATATCTGTCAATTTCTCTTTTAATACTTTCAGTTCCTCGGGGTAGGTATCTATTAATTCCACATCTTTTTGTCCATAACAAATTCCTTTTTCAACATTAACTTTAGTATGTCTTACTAAATAAATTTCCATTATTCTAAATTTTGTAAATGAGTCGAATCTCAATTAATATATATGATTTAAGATTACTATATAGGAAAGATAGAATACAATTTCACAAACTTGTTGAGTAGCTCCAATACAATCTCCAGTGAAACCACCTATCCATTTGTTAAAATATCTTCCCAATAAAATTTTGCTAAGATAAACAGGAATTAAAATCAATAAAAATTTGATGTGTCCTAAAAATAGGATTGGAAATATTCCTGTGATAATTGTAAAAAGGAAATTACCCACACTCAATTTCTGTGTGTAATTCTTGGCTTTTGAATTTTCTACTCGGGCATATTGGTGTGTGTTAACAAGTGTTGCTGCCACCATTCTTGTAGATGTATGAGCAGCAATTAAAATCAAAGGAAGTTGGCTTGCAGAAATGGAATATTGACAAAAGTACTTTGTCAGAATAAGAAATACAATTCCAGTTACCCCAAAAGCCCCAATTAGAGAATCTTTCATGATTTCCAGAATTCGCTCACGTGTCCATCCACCGCCAAATCCATCACAAACATCCATAAATCCATCTTCGTGTAATCCCCCGGTAAATAATACTGTAAGTCCCATGCTAAGAATAACTGATAGCTGAAATGGAAGGAATATATTTGCCAAATAAAAAATTAATCCGGCAAATGTTCCTATAATAAATCCAGATAAAGGGAAATATTTAATTGCTTCATACTGATATTCTTTTTTGAATTTAAGCCATTTAGGAAATGGAATTCTGGTGAAAAAAGATAATCCAGTAAAGAAAATATTTATCTCCCGTTTAATAATAATCATACGCTATGTTTAAACAAATTCTAACTTGCAGTTACTTTATCGCTATTACTAACTCCGGCATCTTCAAAACTAGCCATTTGGTTTAGGAAGTTAACTGCCGATTCGATTAATGGATAGGCTACAGCCACTCCGGTTCCTTCCCCTAAACGCATTTCTAAATCTAGAATAGCACGAGCATTTAAACATTCTAACATATGTTTGTGTCCACTTTCGTTAGATTTATGTGTGTAAATGCAGTAATCAAGAACCGTAGAATTTATTTTTGATGCAGCTAGTAATGCAGAGCTTATGATGAAACCATCTACCAGAATAATCATTTTTAATTCAGCGGCTTTAAGCATTGCTCCAACAATCATTACTATCTCGAATCCGCCAAAATGAGTTAAGATATTTTCCACCGTATTTTCAGTTTTGTAATTAGAAATTGCTTTAGATAGAATTTCAAATTTCTTTTTCAATCCTTCGTCATTCCAGCCTGTGCCACGACCAACGCATTCTCTTAAATCAAGATTGGTAAAATAGTGAAGTAAAATTGCAGCAGAAGAAGTGTTTCCAATTCCCATTTCCCCAAAACCAATAATATTACAACCATTATGGTGAATTTTTTCTATTAAGTCAGCACCTTGTTTTAAGGCGTGTTCAAACTGATCTTGACTCATTGCTGCCTGACTTAAATAACTCTTTGTACCATAATCTATTTTTGCATTGATTACTCCTGAGTTTTTATCGAAATCATGATTTACACCAGCATCTATAATTTTAATGTCAATACCATTCTGGCGGCTAAAAACATTTATTGCTGCTCCACCATTTAAAAAATTAGCAACCATTTGCCAAGTAACTTCTTGTGGATAAGGGCTAACACCATCCAGAGCAATACCATGATCAGCGGCAAAAACCATGATTGTTGGATTTTTCAATTCCGGTGATAAACTGTTTTGTATACAGCCAATCTGAATGGCTAAATCCTCTAAAATTCCTAATGATCCAATTGGCTTTGTCTTAAAATCAATTTTATGCCTTAGAGATTCTTTTAATTCTGTATTTGGTTTTTCTATGTTGAATTTCATGATTTTATTAATTAAGAACGTGAATTCGATTAATAGCTTTAAATTGTATGCGACTCTTTAGATTCGCTTACACCTGCATTTTCGAAGGATGCCATATCATTGATAAAGCTAACGGCACTTTTTATAATAGGATAACAAACCATAGCGCCAGTTGCTTCACCTAAGCACATACCTATATCTAATATTGGTTTTCCTCCAAGTTGCTTAAGCATTTTGACATGTGCTTTTTCATTTGATTTATGACCAAATAGACAATATTCAAGCACCTTGCTATTTATTTTAGATGCAGCCAACAGAGCTGATGTAATGATAAATCCATCAATTAACATACACATTTTAAGCTCTGCTGCTTTTAAGATTGCACCAACGGTCATGACTACCTCAAATCCTCCAAAATAACTTAGAACATCCATTGGATTTTTACTTCCTTTATATTTACTTAATCCTTCATTTAATAATTCAAATTTGGATTTTACCCCATTAGTATCCAAGCCAGTTCCTCTACCAACACATTCTTCCAAGGGTATATTTCCAAGCAAACTAAGTATCAAAGATGCGGAGGAAGTATTTCCAATTCCCTTTTCTCCAAATGCAATAAAATTGCAACCATTCTTGTGTATTTCTTCAACTACTTCAGCACCCGACGAAATACACTTTAAATACTGCTCTTTCGTCATGGCAGATTCAAACCGGTAATTTTTTGTGCCATATGCAATTTTCTTATTAATGATATTAAGATTAGGGGCAAAGTCATGATCAATTCCTGCATCCACAACCTTAAAATCTATTCCATGCTGACGGGAAAACACATTTATGGCTGCACCACCCTGCATGTAATTATATAACATTTGGTAGCTTACTGATTTCGGATAAAAACTGACACCATCATCTGCAATTCCATGATCTCCAGCAAAAACAACCACGGTAGGATTTTGTATCTGAGGCGAAAGATTTTGTTGAATCTTTCCGATTTTAAAAGCTATTTCTTCTAAGACTCCTAACGAACCAATTGGTTTTGTTTTACTATTAATCTTATTCCACAAGTCTTGATCCTTTTCGGTTGATAAAGGAGTAATATTAAATTGAATCATATTTATTGTGATTTTGTATTTGCACCAAGCAATGCTTTCAAATGATTTAAGTTAACAATCAGTTGCTGTTTTGTTTTATCATTAGTTTCATTTTGGATAGCAATTTGTAGGTCAGGAATTGCATCTGTCCTTTCCAGCAATAACAAAGCTTCTGATGCTTTACTTCTAACATTAGAATCTTGATCTCTAAGCATGCCTGGAATCCATTTTTTTGCTGACCAACAAGCTAATTCTATGACTTTATCGATGGCTTCTAATTTTTCTTTTGTGTTCCCTGAAAGATTCTTGTAATATGTGGATTGTATTTTTTCCACTTTTTGATCAAAAATTATTTCATGTTTATAAAAATCAGGACGAATAATTTCACTTGAATAAGAAATTAATTTTTGATTGGTTGCCCATCTAATCATTCGTGGTAGCATCCATCTCATTCCAGGAGTACTTTCGGGATGACCAACAAAAGATGCAACTTTTCCCTTGCCAAAAGATGAAGTCACAATAAAAGGTCGGTTAACTGTCATGTTTGCAGGGCTTCCTTCTACAGTGTGTATATCAGAAAGCATGCTGGCCAATTCTATTTTTGGAGCATCATCCTTTACAGGGATTAATATTGGACCTTCATAATATTGACAAAACGATACGGTGCGATTTTTTAGCTCTGGAAAAATATCTATTCCTTTTTTTGTTAAGGCAAATTTGGTAAGACCATATCCTCTATGATCATGCTCAATATCAATAGCTTCAAATCCATTTAATTTCAAACATGGATAATCGGGTGTATTGGTCATGATATAAGCTCCCGCACAAATTCCAACAACAGCAATTCCCTTTTCTTTTACCAAATATTTTACTCTTTCTATTCCTAATGATCCAAGACTCTCTGTTTCTGCTCTGCCACTACCACCAGGAAACACAATTGCATCAAATTGAAGAATTTCATCAGACATAATTTGACTTGCTCTGATAATTTCACAATCAATATTCGGATCTATTTTTAATGCTTCCATTGCATCTGTTATACACCAGGGACTGTCACCATTAATATTAAATACTCCAACTTTTATTTGTCTGCTATTTTCTTTTAGTTCTACTCGTTTACAAGCTGGCGAAAATAGAAAAACAAGATAAATAACGAGCAAAATAGATTTTTTTGAGAGTTTCATATTGATAATTATATGGTAAAGTTAAAGGGTGTTCTTTATCTCGACAGGAATACCGGAAATGATAAGGGTTACTATATCTGCCCTCTGGGCAATCCATTGATTAATTGTTCCTTGCAAATCATTAAATCGCATAGCTATTTTATTTTCCGGATGTCCTCCTAATCCCAATTCATTGGTAACAACAATCCAATCACATTCTTGATTGAAAATATTTTCCAATTCACTTTGTGCTTCGTTTAGCGATTTAATATCGTCCTCTCCATTATCAAAAAAGAAATTGTTCAGCCACAGAGTAATACAATCTAGTAAAATAACCTTACCTAAATAGTTATGCTTACTAAGAAATTTTTCCTCCTCAATAGTGACCCATTGATTTCCTCTACGTAGTTTGTGTTTTTCAATTCTTCTTAGGTGATCTTCATCCCAAACTCTTGAAGTTGCTAAATAAATAGGATGATTTGTTAAAGAAAGAACTAAATTTTCGGCAAATTGACTTTTTCCAGATCGCTGACCTCCAGTAATTAAATGAATCATTACGAATTTCTTTAATGCTAAGTGTAAAAAATTTTCTGATTAATTTGGGATGAAGTTACGAATTAAAGAAGCGCAATAAAATAATTATATCCTATTTAAGAGCAGCATTAAAGAGAAGTAAAATAACAATAATAATAAGTATGAAGAGGAAACAAACAGCATGATTTATGTAGGCAACTCGGGAGATTTCACGGTTTTCTATTATCCTGTCAACAGCTCCAATGTAAGGCTTATATACACTTTTACCACCATAATTATGAGTGCCTCCAAATCTACAATTTAAGATTCCTGCTAATGCTGCTTCGGGATAACCAGCATTCGGACTATTATGTGCCCGACCAAATTTAAATACAAAAAGCAATGCTCTATAACTAAAGCTTACAAGGACCATTAATACTGCGGTAAGTCGCGATGGAATATAATTAGCCACATCATCCATTCGTGCAGCAATTCTACCAAATAGAATATATCTTGGATTTTTATAACCAATCATCGAATCCATAGTATTAATCATTTTATAGCACATCATTCCTGGAATCCCTGCAATGGCATAGTAGAATAAAGGAGCAATAACTCCATCTGAAAGATTTTCTGATAATGTTTCAAATACGGCCAAACGAATTTCATTCTCAGACAGCCCGGAAGTATCCCTTCCTACAATCCAAGATAGGCGCTTTCTTCCCGCATCTAATCCATTTAATTCTAATTGATGAAACACTTCAAATCCTTCTTGCAATAGACTTTTATTTGCCAATCCGTAAAACACGAAAACGGATACAAATAATACATACACGATCTCATTAAATTCCCTTAATTCATTAACGGTTATTTGAAAAAGGAAGAATGTAAATACAGCTAAGCTAATTGCAAGAATTGCACCTCTTAATAATTGATGCTTTCCTTTATTTAATTTTTCATCGAAAAAAGCGATAGTATTTCCAAAGCCAACAATAGGATGAGGGAGTTTTCGTGGATCACCCAAAAGCAAATCCAAAATGTAACCAAATACAAGTGGTAGAATAATTAATTTAATTTGCTCCATTTGTGCAATGCCTTTATTAGTAAATCATTTTTTTTAGCAGATTGTGTTGCAATCCTGATGAAGGAGGAATTCAGGCCTCGAAAGTTACTTGCATCCCGAATTAAAATTCCAAATTCTGAAATTAGAAATTTTTTAAGCTCAAAAGCGCTGCTTTTTTCTAGTTCAACCAAAAAATAAGGAGTTTTAGAATTGTGAATTTTTAATCCTGAAATTCTACTTAGTTTTTCAGTAAATTTCTTTTTTTCTGATTTATAATCCTTTATGGAAGGCAATAATTCATTTTTATGATGTAGTAAGTATTTCCCTGCTTCAATTGCAAAGGAATTTACCGTCCAGGGAGCCTTGTAGAATTCAATTTTCTGTACTAAGGTCTTGTTTGTAATCAAATATCCTAATCTCAGGCCCGGAATTGAGAAGTTCTTGGTTAATGATTTTACAATTATCAAATTTTTATAATCATTGATTAAATCTATTGATGAAGAAATATCATCAGTAAAATCAATATAAGCTTCATCCAAAATAAAAGTGGTATCTGAATTAATTTTCAACAAATTGACCAAAGCAGTTTTATGCAGTATACAACCTGTCGGATTATTTGGATTACAAATCCATAACAAATCATCTGGAAACTTCTTGATTTCTTCTAATTCATTCCAATTGATGAAAGAAATTTCATGTTCATTTAACTTACAAGCATCTTCATATTCTGAAAAAGTAGGGATTACTATACAAGATTTAGAACCTTTAAAGGACTGTGCTATAAGGTAAAAAGCTTCAGTAGCTCCATTCGTTATAATTAGTTGTTCTACATCAACTTCTAAATCTATGGATAATTCCAACCGCAAACTCTCAGCTGATGCTTCCGGATAGCTTTTAATTAAATCCCAAGAATTAAACAGGTGCTGTTTTAATCCAACCAAAGGTGCACCATACCAAATATTGGTACTGAAATTTGCTTTAATAGCAGATGTAAATAGATAAGCATCATCGCCATGACCATGTATCATACTGAAAATAAGCTAATAATGAGAAGTAGAATAGATTGAACCAATTCTATATTTAATATTAAATATAGGTGCAATTCACAAATGTAATTACATCTGTAAACTACAGAAACCCACATTAAAGAATTATTTCTTTAATTATAGTGGTCTAATTACTGAATCTCCAGAGCACCTACTAAATCACTGATATTTTGTACTTTATGGCGAATCATATACTCCTTAATACCTTCAACTACTTTTACAGTAACTTGTGGATCTATGAAATTAGCTGTACCAATTTGAATTGCACTTGCTCCGGCAAGAATAAATTCAATAGCATCTTTAGCATTCATAATACCTCCAAGACCAATAATAGGAATATTTATAGCACGAAACACTTGCCAAACCATTCGCAATGCTACTGGTTTCACACATGGACCAGACAAACCTCCTGTGATAGTAGATAACAAAGGTCTTCTGCTTTCTGCATCTATTGCCATTCCCAGCAAAGTATTAATTAAGGAAACAGAATCAGCTCCTTCTGCTTCAACGGCTTTCGCAATTTCAGATATATCTGTAACATTAGGAGACAATTTTACCATTAAATGCTTATTATAAACTTTACGTACTGCTTTAACCACCGAGGCTGCAGACACGCAGCTTGTTCCGAATGCCATGCCACCTTCTTTTACATTTGGACAAGAAATATTAAGCTCTATTGCAGGAATACGATCTAATTCATTAATCATAGAAGCTGTTTCAATATAGTCTTCTATGGTCGATCCTGAAACATTTACCAATATATTGGTATTATAATGTTTAATTCTCGGATATATATCGTTACAAAAGTTTTCTACTCCTTTATTTTGAAGCCCTACTGCATTAAGCATTCCTGAAGGAGTTTCAGCCATTCTGGGATATGGATTACCTTCCCGATGATGACGAGTTGTACCTTTCACCAGAATCCCTCCTAATCGGTCTATATCAATAAAATCATCAAACTCTTCGCCATAACCGAATGTACCCGATGCTGTCATTACTGGATTTTTCAGGCTCAAGCCTTTAAGATTAACCTCTAAATTTACCATGTCAGATCATTTATATTGAATACTGGTCCTTCAGTACAAACACATTTATTTCCGGTTTTAGTTGGTGTAACACAGCATAAACAAGCACCAAACCCGCATGCCATGGTATTTTCCAGAGAAACTTCACACGGGATATTTTTTTCTTTTGCATATCTGGCTACAGCTTTCATCATTGGCTCAGGCCCGCAAGTGAAAGTGTAGTCAAAGTTTTCGTTTGTAAGTATCGAATGTTGTGTTGGATATCCTTTATCTCCAAGAGATCCATCTTCTGTGGTAACTAAAATACGTCCGTATGCTTTATATGCATCCATTTCAACGGCGTCTATGGCAGAACGAACTCCAAGAATAGTAGTAACCTCATTTCCTGCTTCTTTCAAGTGTTTTGCCAGATATAAAAGAGGAGCTACTCCACAACCACCGCCAATCAATAAAGTTTTGGAGCTGCTAGGAATTGAATATTGATTTCCTAATGGGAAAACCAGATTTAGTTTATCTCCTGAAACTAATGTACCCAGTTTTTTTGTGCCTTCACCAATTCGTTTGATGTATAATTTAATGGAATTTTTCTCGTAATCAACAAAGTGGATTGATAATGGTCTTCTTAAGAATGTTTGAGTAGAGTTTTCAACCAAAACATTAACAAATTGCCCTGGTTTAATTTCAGGAAGTGGCTCATAAGCCCTGATTTCCAGCGTAAAATGCTCATCATTAAGTTCTTCTCTGTGCAGTACTTCAAAGTCCTGTACTAATTTTTTCATATTGCCTAATAGTTTAATCTGTTAAGAATAAATCGCGGCAAAGATAATTTAAAAAACGCTTAAGATGGGTTGTATTCTTTAAAAGTTTTATCTGTATAAAACACAACAACTTTTTCAATTTGCTTACCTGGAACAAATGAATTCATCTCTAATATTGGTTCTTTAACGTTCTCTGAATGCAGTTGATTTTCTCTGTTAATTTTAGGTGGTTGAATAACAGGAGTTTCAAGGTGTATTTCTTTTTCATTTGGCTCTGTTTCAAATAAGGAGTTTGCATTTTGTGTCTTATACATACTACCTATTCCTAATAGTAGCCATTCTCCATTCACTTTAGGAAAGGCTTTCATCACTTTTTGAATAAAATCTGTACTCGGATTATTTCTACCAGATAATATATGTGATATACTAGAGCGTTGTACTCCAATGGTATCTGCAAATTTGGAGGAGGTTAATCCTTCACTATTTAAAAGTTGGACTATTCTATTTTTCATTATTTATATTGGATGTTTAAGGTTTACACATGTTAACTCTATCCTTGTTACAAATATAGTTAAAGTTTCACAAAAGTCAAAAGTAGCACAGAGGGTTAAATTACATTT
This sequence comes from Ancylomarina longa, assembly GCF_003996985.1. GTDB lineage: Bacteria > Bacteroidota > Bacteroidia > Bacteroidales > Marinifilaceae > Ancylomarina_A > Ancylomarina_A longa. Next base: position 2,667 of record NZ_RJJX01000001.1, on the reverse strand, counting down.
GTGGATTACAAAAGGAAATTACAACGATTACATTTGTATAGTAGCTTATTACTTATTTAGGTTACTTTCGGAAACATTAAATTAGCAGGTTATCTGAAAGTAAGTCAAGTATACTTATCCTGCTACAATTGGGTGTATTTAATCTAGAAGAATCTTAAATAGATCCTTAAACAACACCGTCACTAAAGTCCATTATATTAATGATTTGAGTGGTGTGAATTGATATTACACTTGTAATTAATCAATTAATTTACAAGTGAATACCTTATATTAGGAATAGCTTAAAATATACTTAAAGTAAAATACATCCAAATTGATGCAATCTATTGATAACAAGATCAATAATTTATATAAATTTACAAGAACTCTTTGTTTTCACGAGGATTGATTACATACGTAATCAAATAATATAAGGTATACTTCAATTGATCCATGTAATATACTGGTTATTAGAATAAAGACATTATTAAACAACTCCTGTATTGTGATTTTGTAAATAAGATATAGGTTAATTATAGACATGAGGATTGTAAACATTCCTGTTAATTGCTATATGGTATGACTTAATTACATTTGTACAAAACGTTGTGTGATGTAAAATTCACACTCTTTTTAAATGTGTTTCCGATTGTAAATAGTTGTAGTTTTCTATATCATTACAAAAATTTATATCCGTAAACAAAAATTTCATAAAAGCTTGGCTATAAACAACTCTGAAGAAGAAATTGATGACATATGGCTACTTCATTTATAAATACCATATTCTAAGATACTTTAGGATGTGAAAAAAGCTCTATACTCTCTTTATATTAGAGAATTAAAGTTTATTTTTTAGTGATGTAGAAATTGATTGTTTTATTCTTAAATGGTTTCTGTATGACAATTTTTGTTTTAACTAATCTTATTAATCTTTTTTTGAGCTATTTATTTTTAGAAATCCTGTAACAAGAATATATATCGCGAAACCTACTATTAAAATTCTAAGAATAAGATTCCGATTATTTACACTCCCATTACTTAGTAAATCTCTACTTAATGCTGGTATCATAAATAGGACTAATATGAATATAAGTCCTAGCATTAACCAGGTAAGAATTCGCTTTATCTTTTGTTTTCTTTCGGATTCTATAGGTGATCTTCTTTTTTTTGATTTCCTATTTGATTTAGATTTTGGCTTTATTGGTTTTTTAATTGCTAATTTATTTTTGATTTGTTGTCCAATTAAAAACGCGAATATGCAGAATCCTATTAAAATGTATAATTCTTTATTCATTTAAATAATTTGAGTGGAGTAATCCTTTAATTGTTTCCTTTTACTTGATAAATTATTGCAATGTTTGGATAGTAAATTCCAAAAATCTGAAGAATGATTCTTCACAATTGTGTGGCAAAGCTCATGCAGAATAACCATATCTGAAAGTTCTTCGGACAAACGCATTAGATGTAAACTTAAATTGATTTTATTGTCATGAGAACAAGATCCCCATCGGCTTCGGGTATTTTTCACCTTAAGTGAATGATAAGAAAATCCATGTTTTTTAGCTAAATATGTAATTCTATTTGGGAGATAATAATTTGCCTCGCATCGTAGTGTTTCTATTATCGAATTACGAATAAAGTTTTGGAGCTGATCATTTTCTACTTCTAGTGATTCCGGATAAAAAACCTTCAGAAAGCCACTATCAAGCTCAGTAGAAAAAAAATTTGTCTCCCTTGCCATCAACTTCAAACTATGAAATTTAGTTTTAAAATCACAATTGATTGAAAAGACTGTGCAACTATTTTCCTTTTGTTCTTTTTTTATTTTGTTTTTTAAAATCCAAGCTTTATTCTTATTGGCAAATTCTATCCCTTCCTTATAAGATATTCCAAAAGGAAGATTAATCCAAATTCCCTTATTGGGAGCCATACGTATAGATAAGCGCTTGAATCTTCGACTCCTTTTTAGGCTCACTTCACCTATATCTTCAAGTATGATTATTTTTTCAATGGGCATAAAAAAAGCTTTGCGATATGCAAAGCTATTAGAAATATCTTTTCGATATCATTTTTCCTTCACTAAATTACTAAGCCTTTCAAAGGAATTATCAACACCTTTGAGTAGATCCGTGAAAATTGCTTTATAATAAGACTTCACCAATTTATGATTGTCTTTTCCATCAGGATGATTCACGCGTGCAATCAATTGGTTTCTGGCTATGATAGTATCTCTAACAATATCCAAAACCTTTTCGTTCTTTCCTGGATGCAAATAGTTGTAATTGTAACAATCTGAAATTACTTCAAAACTAAGGTAATCGATATCCTTTTTTAAGCGCTTTATACTTGCCATATCTTTAATTTTTGAAACGTATTGAAGCAGATTAATACTGCTATTGTGAAGCAAAGGTACTAAACCCTTATTAATATTCATATCAACAAAAGTGTAATATTTTTAATGTGAAAAACTGGAATTGATTAGAGAACTAAATATTCCCGGAGTTCATCTATATTGATCACCTAAAATTTAGATAATAAATCAATCCTGTCCTAAACGTTTTTCCACTATCATTATCTCAAACTAGAATCGCACATTTCAGTGGTATTTAAGTCATATTCTAAAATAGCACCCCCTGGATTGCAATTATAGGCTTTGGTTTTGGTTGATCAAAAGGTTCATCGAGCCAT